>NZ_LT594324.1:0-1322391 GCF_900089605.1 Micromonospora narathiwatensis
CAGGCCACTGACCTGCGCGAGCCCGGTCAATCCCACCGGCACCCGGTGGCGCATCGCGTAGTTCGGGTACTCGGCCGAGAACTTCTCCACGAAGTACGGCCGCTCCGGACGCGGCCCGACCACGCTCATCTCCCCTCGCAGGATGTTCCAGAGCTGAGGCAACTCGTCCAACGACGTCCGGCGCATGAACCGCCCGATCGGTCCGACCCGCTGGTCGTGGGCGATGGACCAGTTCGTCTGCGACTCGTGCTCGTCCACCGGGCGCATCGAGCGGAACTTGAGTACCTGGAACGGCTTGCCGTAGCGGCCGATGCGCTCCTGACGGAACAAGACGCCCCGGCCGCCGTCCAACAGCGTCGCGATCACGCAGAGCAGCAGCAACGGGCTCAGCACGATCAACGCCAGCGCGGCGAACGCGACATCCGAGGCGCGCTTGATGGCCCATCGTGGGCCGGTGAACGTGATGTCTCCGATCTGCACGATCGGGATTGCGCCGACATGGTCGGGGTAACGGCCGTGGGTGCGAGAGCCCCAGAGGCGGGGCACCGCCCAGAGGTCGCAGCTCGCGCTGACCGGGTGAAGCAGATATTCGATCAGCGCCGACTCAGGACAGTCGGAATCGGCGATGACGAGGACCTCACAGTCCAGCAGCCGGACGAGATGCTCCAGGTCGTCGAGGGTGCGACGAGCGGAAGTCCGCTGACGTCCTGCCGGGACGCCGCGTCGACGCAGCCGACGAACCGCAGCCCGTACCGGGTAACGGCGGAGCAGCCGGGCCAGTTCCCCGGCGATCGGACCGCTGCCGATGATGATGGCATTGTGCTCCAGCCAGCGGCGCTTACGCGCGGCGATGATGAGCGCCCGGGTGCAGGTCCGACCCACGATCACCAGGCCCGCCGAGAGCGCGACGTCGTGCATGAACCGCTGACGTACGGCACGAGTCGTGGCGGTAGGCCGCGATGATGGCCACCACCGCGCCGCAGGCCAGCAGCCGCCCGCAGATGCCCGGCAGTTCGTCCAGGATGCTCAGGTGGCGGCGGGCCCGATAGAGCCCTCCGGCCGCGAAGACGGCCATGGCGAGGCCGGCGTTGGTCAGCGTGCCACGCCAGTAGTTCTGGCTCAGCAACAGGGGAGCCAGCAGTGCGGCGAGGTCGACGGGAAACGGTCAGCATCCAGGCCCGGAGCCGGCGCGTCCGCTTCGAGGTTCGGGAACTGGCGTACGGCAGCACCGCGGTCGTGTCCAGACCGATCCGCGCCGGAGCGGTGACCGCGGCCTCGCCGGCCAGTTGCCCGGCGGGGAACACGGCGAGTATCCCCTCGTCGTCGTCGGCCGCGTCGGGCGGCGATGCCGCGATGGGTCCTGCTTCCTCAAGCTGCGTCGCGGTCGCAGCCGGGTCCCTCGTCGCCGAGTGCCCTGACATTGTCGATCCTCCCCCGTGACCGCCCGGTCCGCGCATGACGCGGGCTCCGGGCGATCGCAGGATACGAGCGACTCCGCCGCGCCGCCAGAGCCGGCCCGACAGAGCGAGTTCCTACTTTCCGGCGGAAGTGATCTCCGGAACCGAGTCGCGGCGGACCGCGTCGAACAGCTCCTTGGCCCTCGCGGTGTCCGCGAACACCACGCTCTCGCTGCCGACCCGGCCAGTTCCCTTCACCGGGCAGGTGTAGAAGCCGAGATTGCCGCTGCGCAGGTGGCGCATCTCCATCGCGAGATCCACAAGAGACATCGACTTGTCCACCGCGACGGAGCTGGCCGTGGCCCGTACGAACGAGTTCAGCTTGGTGGGGCTGCTCAGCGTGCCGCCGGAGGCGGCCTTGTCGAGGATCGCCTTGATCACCTGCTGCTGGTGCTTGATCCGGGTGAAGTCGCCGTTGGCGAAGGCGTAGCGCTCCCGGGCGTAGTCCAGCGCGGCGGCCCCGTCCATCGTCTGCCGGCCCTTGACGAACTCCCGGCGGCCGTCCGGGTTGAGCGAGTGCCTCGACGTGAAGCTCTGCTCCACGTCGATCTCGATGCCGCCCAGGGCGTCGACGATCTCCTTGAAGCCGGAGAAGTCGACCATCGCCACGTGATCGATGCGGACGCCGGTGAACTTCTCCACGGTCTGCACCATCAGCGGCACGCCGCCCCACGCGTACGCTGCGTTGATCTTGGCGTCCCGGCCGCCCCGACCCTCCTTCGACCGGGGGATCGGCGTCCAGGTGTCCCGAGGGATCGAGATGAGCTGGGCACTCTGCCGGTCCTTGGGCAGGTGGACCAGGATGATGGTGTCGCTGCGGGACCCCCCGGTGTTCTCCGGGTCGCGGGAGTCACTGCCCAGGATCATGATGTTCATCGCGCCCTTGGCCACCACCTGGGGGCGGGACTCCTCGGGCACGTTCTCGAACGCGTCCACCCGGTCGATGGAGGAGTTGACCGAGCGGTAGTACAGCCCTCCGGCGAGGACGCCGCCGCCGGCGAGCAGCACCACCACCAGCAGCACGATCAGGGCGATACGCCGACCCCGGCGACGACGCGGAGCCGGGGTGGACGGCTGCTCGGCACCGTCCGAATCCACTCCAGATGCTGGGGTGGGCGCTTCGTGGTCCGCGAGCTGCTGACGATCCGACATGTGCGCGATGCTACTGACTCGCTCTCCGACACGGTGACCCTCGTCCGGCGAGCCGGTCGGTAGCTGGAAACTTTTCCTGTCGGTCACCGCCCGGAACTGGTACAACCGCACTCGTGGACGCAACGAAGCTCCGTCGGGCCATCGCCCGTACCCCGCTGGCGCCGGTCGCCGCCTTTCCGAAGCGGCTGGCCAAGGTCGCCCGGTACGACAGCCGGGTGCTGGGCACCTCAGCCCGCTGGCTGTTCACCTCGCGGGAGCATCACAACTACACGTACGACCTGACCAAGCTGAGCCGACAGCATCTGGCCTGGTTCGTCAGCGTCGCCTGCGACGTGCCGGTCGGGCAGGTGCGGGGTTGGTTCGCCGAACTGGAGGCCGACGAGACGCTGCGCGGGCACATCGAGGCCGCCACCGCCGCCTCGGCCCGGCGCGGCCTGGCCGACCGGCAGGTCCGCTACGCCCGCCGGATCGGCTGGTACGCGATGGTCCGCGCCCGCCGGCCCGCACACGTCGTCGAGACCGGCGTGGACAAGGGGCTCGGCAGCTGCGTCCTGGCCGCCGCGTTGCTGCGCAACACCGCCGAGGGGCACCCCGGTCGGCTCACCTCGCTCGACATCAACCCCGAGGCCGGCTATCTCGCCCGGGCCACCCCGTGGGCCGACGTGGTCGACCTGGTCATCGGCGACTCGATCGCCTCGATCCGCGCGCTGGACCGCCCGGTCGACATCTTCCTGCACGACAGCGACCACAGCCGGGGACACGAGAAGAGAGAGTTCGACGCGGTCGAGGCGAAGCTCGCCCCGGGGGCGCTGCTGCTCACCGACAACGTCACCATCACCAACGTGCTCGCCGAGCACGCCGAGCGGACCGGCCGGCGCTTCCTCGCCTACCGGGAGACCCCGGCCGGGCACTGGTATCCGGGTGACGGCATCGGCGTGGCCTGGTAAGCAGGACTCCTGCGGCCGTCTTAGCTTTCGCTTAGCCCGCTTGTCCGGCGGCGGGCAGATCCGGCAGCATCGACCGGCGTGACCGCCGGCAGCGCTCCCAGCGCCCCACCCTCGCCCGTCGACGCCGCCCGGCCCGCGCGACGCGGTCCGGGACGCCGCCGGGCCGCTGCCCACCCACGCCGCTGGTTGGCCGCCGGCGGCATCGCGCTCGCCGCCCTGCTCGGGGTGGCCCTCGCCGTACGCGGCGGCGCCGCCCCCGCCTGCGCCGCGCCGCCCGGCGCGCTCGCCGGGCCGCCGCTCGGTGGCACCGTCCACAGCGGGAAGGCGACCTTCTACGACTCGAAGGGCGCCGGCGGCAACTGCTCCCGGCCGGCCGCGCCCGCCGACCGGCGCTACGTCGCCCTCGGCCCCACCGAGTACGCGGCCGGCGCGGCCTGCGGCGGCTTCCTCGACGTCACCGGCCCGAAGGGCACCGTCCGGGTCCTCGTCATGGACCAGTGCCCGGAGTGCGAATCCGGCCACCTCGACCTCTCCGCCGAGGCGTTCGCGCGGATCGCCGACCCGGTGCAGGGCGTGGTCAAGGTCAGCTACCGCGCGGTGGTGGATCCGCCGCTGCCCGGCCCGCTCACCTTCCGGATCAAGGAGGGCGCGTCGCAGTGGTGGTTCGCCGTCCTCGTCGGTGACCACGGCAACCCCCTGCGCTCCGTCGAGGTACGGCAGGGCGGCAGTTGGCGCGCGACGGTCCGCCAGGACTACAACTACTGGCTCATCGACTCCGGCGCCGGGCCCGGGCCGTACACCATCCGGGTCACCGACGTGTACGGCCACCGCGTCACCGCCACCGGGGTCCGGATGCTCCCCGGCCAGGTGCAGCGCAGCAGCGTGCGGATGTACGGCGGGGCCGGCGCCACCCCGTCCCGGTCGGCGACGCCGTCCCGTACGCCGTCCGCCCGGCCGACCCCGCGGCCGTCCGCCTCGGCCAGCGCGTCGGTGGCCCCGACCACCGGCGCGGCCGTGCTGGACGCGGCCGCCGCCCCACCGTCCCTCGACGTGACGCCCGCCGCCTGTGGCTGACGGCGCGCGCGGCCACCTGCCGTCCGAGCCCGACGGCCGGCACGCCCGGCGGGCGGTGGGTCAGGCCACGGCGCGACCGGTCAGGTCGAGCCACATGAAGATCTCGTCCCGGTCGTCGCCGGGAGCCAGGCGTAGCGCGGCGGGCAGCCGCCCGACCTCCCGATAGCCGAGCCGGCCGTAGAACGCGCCCAGGCCCTGGCCGCCCCGGACCGTCACGTGCAGCGCCTCCAGGCCCAGTTCCCGCCCGATCCGCTCGGCCTCGCGCATCAGCGCCGCCCCGTACCCACGGCCCTGGGTGTCCGGGTGGACCATCACCCGCTTGAGCACCCGCCAGTGCGCCTGTAGGTGGAACCGGTTGTCGGCGATGACCAGGAAGGCGACCGGCCGATCGCCCTCGTAGCCGACCAGCAGCCGGTCCAGTCCGTCGCCGAGGCCGGCGAAGGTCTGCTCGGCGACGGGCCGGACCTCGGCCGCGGTGACCGGTGCGACGAAGCCGACCGCGCCGCCGGCGTTGGTGACGTCCACCCACAGGGCGAGGATCTGTTCGCGCAGCTCAGGAGTGAGGGCGGGATCGAGGACGAAGCGCAGTTTCACGCCCGCCATCCTGCGTGAACGACGCCGCCCGAAGCTGCCTTCGTGACCTTCACGACAGTGCTGCTGGTGCGGGAGAGGGGAGTCGAACCCCCACGTCCTTTCGGACACGGGCTCCTAAGGCCCGCGCGCCTGCCTGTTACGCCACTCCCGCAGACCCGCTGAGTCTAGTGCGTCGCGCCCGTGCGGTGGTGAGGCCGGCCTCCCGCAATATCAGCGGCACCGTCCGGCGGCTGACTGCGACAGCCTCAGTCCAGGCCGAGTTCGCGGCGCAGCTTGGCGACGTGACCGGTGGCCCGGACGTTGTAGAGCGCCCGTTCGATCTTTCCGTCCTCGTCGATGACGAAGGTCGAGCGGATCACCCCGGTCACCGTCCGGCCGTACATCTGCTTCTCGCCGTACGCGCCGTACGCGTTCAGCACCGCCTTGTCGGTGTCGGCGACCAGCGGGAAGGTGATGGCGTCCCGGTCGCGGAACTTGGCCAGCTTCTGTGGCTTGTCGGGGGAGATGCCCACCACCGTGTAGCCGGCGGCCTGGAGCGAGGCGAGCGAGTCGCGGAAGTCGCAGGCCTGCTTGGTGCAGCCGGGCGTCATGGCGGCCGGGTACGCGTACAGGATGACCTTGCGGCCGCGCAGGTCGGCCAGGGAGAGGGTCCCGTCGCTGTCGGTCGGGAGGGTGAACTCGGGGGCGGGGTCGCCGGGGTTGAGGCGGTCGGTCATGGCGCAGACGATACCGCCGCAGTGCCGCCGGGCGGCGGTGACGACGCGCCGCCGCGTGATGATCACCATGGCTTGTTGCAAGGGATTGGCAACAGTGGTCGGCCACAAATAAGCTCACCGGTGACGGCGTGGACCACCCCGCCGCGCCTCGGGAGGTGGAGTGGAAACCCTGGCGATGCACATCTCGAACGGGATCATCGACGGTCCCGTGGCCGCGATCTTCGCGGGGCTCGCGCTCGCCGTGCTCACCCTCTGCGTGCTGCGCGGGCGTCGTGACCTCGACGATCGGCTGGCACCGATGGCCGGTCTGGTGGCCGCGTTCATCTTCGCCGTGCAGATGCTCAACTTCCCGATCGTCACCGCCGGTGTCAGCGGCCACCTGCTCGGCGGCGCCCTGGCCGCGCTGCTGGTCGGCCCGTGGGTCGGCGCGCTCTGCGTCGCCGTGGTCCTGGTCGTGCAGGCCCTGGTCTTCGGCGACGGTGGCGTGGCCATGCTCGGCCTCAACATCACCAACATGGCGATCATCGGCACCGCCGCCGCGTACCTGCTGATCGCGCTGCTGCTGCGGGTGCTGCCGCGTACCTCGGGCGGTCTCGCCGTGACCGCCTTCGTCTCCGCGCTGGTCAGCGTGCTGGTCGCCAGCCAGGGCTTCGTCCTGGAGTACTGGCTGGGCGGCACCACCGACCTGGGCGGCAACCTGACCGGGCTGGCCGGCACGGTGGCCGGCTTCCACCTGCTGATCGGCATCGGCGAGGGCCTGATCACCGCGACCACCGTGGTCACCGTCGCCAAGGTCCGCCCCGACCTGGTGTACGCGCTGCGGGCCCTGAAGCCGGCCACGCCGGCTTCCGCCGTCCCGGTCGCCGGAGGTGCCCGATGAGCAAGCGTCCCTGGCCCTTCGTCCTCGGCGGCCTGCTGGTCGCCCTGCTGCTCGCCGGCGTGGTCAGCAACTACGCCTCGCCACACCCCGACGGGCTCGACTCGTCGCTGCTCAAGGGCTGCACGGTGAACGCCGACGACGAGATCACCGGCGGCAGCTGCCCGGCCCAGCAGGCGAAGCAGCACGAGCTGGGCGACAGCCCGCTGGCCGACTACGGCGTCCGCGGCGTGACGAACGGCTTCCTCTCCACCGGCCTCTCCGGGGTGATCGGCGTGCTGCTCACCTTCGCCCTGGGCGGCGGCCTGTTCTGGCTGACCCGCCGACGCGGCGCCGGCCCGGACGCCAGGCCGGACACCCCCGACGGCACCGGTGCGGCGCCAGGCACGGCCCGCGCCAACTCGGCCGGCTGAGGGGTACGCGTCCATGGGTGCCGGGCACGCGCACGTGCTCTACCGCGAGTCCACCTCCCCGGTGCACCGCCTCGCGCCCGAGGTGAAGATCGCCGCGATGGTGCTCCTCACCGTCGTGGTGGTCGCCACCCCCCGGGCGGCGTACTGGGCCTTCGCCGGGTACGCCCTGCTGGTCGCCGCCGTGGCGGCGCTGGCCCGGGTCGGACCCGGCTGGCTGCTCAGCCGGGCGCTGATCGAGCTGCCGTTCGTGCTCTTCGCGTTCGCGCTGCCGTTTCTCGGCACCGGGGAGCGGGTCGAGGTGGCCGGGCTGAGCCTGTCCCTGGACGGCCTGCACGGCGCGTGGAACATCCTGGCCAAGGGCACCCTCGGCGTACTGGCGTCGCTCCTGCTGGCGGCGACCACGACGACGCGGGACCTGATCGTCGGCCTGGACCGGCTGCGCTGCCCGCAGTTGCTCACCCAGATCGCCACCTTCATGCTGCGCTACCTGGAGGTGCTGGTGGGCGAGGCCCGACGGATGCGGGTCGCCCGGGTGTCCCGGGGCGACGATCCCCGCTTCCTGTGGCAGCTGCGCGGCTTCGCCGCGGGCGTCGGCGCGCTCTTCCTGCGTGCCTTCGAGCGTGGCGAGCGGGTCTACCTCGCGATGGTCTCCCGGGGCTACACCGGGCGGATGCCGGCGGTCTGGCAGGGCGCGGGCGCGGCCACCGCCGGGCAGTGGGCGGCCGCCGCGACCGTGCCGCTGGCCGCGGCCACCATCGCCGCCGTCGCGGTCGTCCTGACATGATCGGGGACGTGCCGACACCTGCCTCCCTGGACGTACGCAGCGTCCGGTACGCGTACCCGGACGGTCACGTCGCCCTGCACGGGGTGGACCTGACCGTGCCGCGCGGCGACCGGGTCGCCCTGCTCGGGCCGAACGGCGCGGGCAAGAC
This sequence comes from Micromonospora narathiwatensis, assembly GCF_900089605.1. Lineage (NCBI taxonomy): Bacteria > Bacillati > Actinomycetota > Actinomycetes > Micromonosporales > Micromonosporaceae > Micromonospora > Micromonospora narathiwatensis. Next base: position 8,163 of record NZ_LT594324.1, read on the forward strand.
CACCCTGGTGCTGCACCTCAACGGCATCCTCACCCCGACCGAGGGCACGGTCAGCGTCGGCGGCCTGACGGTCAGCCGGGACCGGGACACCCTGGCCGAGATCCGGCGCCGGGTGGGCATCGTCTTCCAGGACCCGGACGACCAGCTCTTCCTGCCCACCGTCGCCGAGGACGTCGCGTTCGGGCCGGCCAACCTCGGGCTGCGCGGGGCGGAGCTGGCCGCCCGGGTCGACGAGGCCCTCACCGCCGTCGGGATGGGCGAGCACCGGGACCGGGCACCCCACCACCTCTCCTTCGGCCAGCGTCGCCGGGTGGCGGTGGCCACCGTGCTCGCCATGCATCCGGAGATCCTGGTCCTCGACGAGCCGTCGTCCAACCTCGACCCGGCGGCCCGGCGGGAACTGGCCGAGATCCTGCGCACCCTGCCGGTGACCCTGCTGATGGTCACCCACGACCTGCCGTACGCGGCGGAGCTCTGCGACCGGTCGGTGATCCTGGACGCCGGCCGGGTGGTCGCCGACGCCCCGACCGTGGACGTCCTCACCGACGAGCCCCTGCTGGCCCGCCACCGCCTCGAACTTCCCTACGGCTTCGACCCCCGCACCGCCGCCCGCCGCTGACCGCCCCCGAGAGTGGGGCGCTCCTCAGCGAGGCGCGGACGTCGCGGGGGCGGGGTGGCGCGGGCGAGGCGGGCGGCGGTGTGCAGGCGCAGGACGCCGGCGGCGACCGCACCGGCCCCGGAGGCCAGCACCAACACCACCGTGACCCGGGCCAGGACCGCCGGCCCGGCCACCGGGACCACCGAGCGGGACAGCACGGCCAGGTTCCCCAGCCCGGCGAAGAGGGTCAGACAGGCCCCGGCCAGGGCGAGCGTGAAGTCGGCGGCCCCCCGGCGGGCCAGCGCGTAGCCGCCGGCGGCGACCGCGCCGAGCCCGGTGAGCAGCGTCCAGACCTGCGCGCCGAGCAGCCCGAGCAGCACCCCGCCCACGCCCTCGGCGCCGGCGTCGAGCACCCGGCCCACGGTGAACGTCACCGTGGCCGCGCCGCCGAGGGCGAGCAGGGCGCCGACCGCGCGCAACGCGCGTACCCCCGGTGCCGTGCCGCCCGGGACCAGTCCGGCCGCGCCGATGACCAGGAAGCCGAGCGTGGCGGCCACCCACCAGGGGTACGCGTCCGGCGGCGGCAGCCAGTCCAGGGTGCCGCGTACCTCGATCGTCTGGTCGCCGGCGCGCAACGGCACCACCCAGTCGCGGATCCGCTGCTGCCGGGTCGGATCGGCGCTCACCCGCGGCGGCGGCGTCGACTCCAGCCAGAGTGTCCGCTGGTCGTGCCACTGGGCCGACGGACCGTCGGCGACCCGCCGCCACTCCGGCGGGGCCGCCGGGTCGGCCTCCGGCGGCAGTTGGGTGTCGCCCGCGATGGTCCGGTTCAGGTACGTGGCGGGGGAGCGGGTGTTCTCGTACACCCCGCCGGGGCCGATCCGTAGGTACGGCTCCCCGGAGTAGCCCATCACCTCGACGTCCCGCCCGGTGCGGTTGGTCAGCTCCAGGCGGGCCCCCGCCTCGACCATCCGGGCGGTGAGCCCGGGCCGGGCGGGGCCGATCGCGGTGACCTCGGCCCGGTAGTCGGTGCCGTCGGGGGCGTCCGCGCCGTGCGCGGCGGCCGGCGTGGCGAGGGCGAGGAGGGCGGCGAGCGCGGCGGTGACCACCAGCCCCGCCCGCCGCAGCGGTGCCAGGGTCACTTGCCGGCCGCCGCCACCGCTGCCTTGATCCCCTCGGGGGTGCGCTCCGTGTCCTGGAGCACCCTGCCGTTGACCTTGATGGTCGGGGTGCTGACGACGCCCGACCGGCTGGCGTCGTCGGTGACGTGCGCGGTCCACGACTTGTACTTGCCGTCCTTCACGCAGGAGCTGAAGGCGTCCCGGCTCACCCCGACGCTCGCGCCGATGTCGATCAGCTCGGCGTCGCTCAGCCCGGCGCTGTTCTCCGGCGGCTGCTTCGCGAAGAGGGCGTCGGTGAACTCCTTGAACCGCGCGCCGTCGGCGGCGCAGCCGGAGGCGGCCGAGGCGCGGGTGGAGTACTCGGTGCTGGAGAACCGGTTGAGGAAGGCGACCGGGTGGAAGACCACCCGCACCTTGTTCTCGTTGATCAGCTCGGTGATGGTCGAGCCGCTGGTGTCCTGGAAGTTCTTGCAGGCCGGGCAGAGGTAGTCCTCGTACTGGTCGACGGTGACCGGGCCGTTGCCGAGGACGATGCCGGTGCCCTCGTGGTTGGCGTTGGGCGGGGCGGTGTAGGTCTTCGACTTCTGGCTGGAGAAGACCGCCCAGCCGATCAGCCCGGCGATCACCAGCACCGCCGCCGCGCCGATCGAGGTCCAGATCGTCCGGGTCCGCCGCTTCTCTCGCGCGATCTGCTCGCGGACCACCTGGGCCGCCTTCTTCTGGCCCTTGCGACTACTCATCCTCGCCCTCCTCGGGTGCCTTGCCCGCCAGCCAGCCGTCCAGCGCGAACGGGGTGCGGGGCCAGATCAGCAGGAACCCGGCCAGTACCAGGAATCCCAGGTCCCGGAGGATCTCCGGGAGGTAGCTCGGGGCCTGGCCGGCGGCGAGCTGGCCGCCGCTGCCGAAGCACCCGCAGTCGATGGCCAGGCCACGGGCCCAGGCGGAGGCGATGCCGGCGATGAAGACCACCAGCAGCGCCGCGGAGACGCCGGCGACCAGTCGGGTGGCCAGCCCGACGATCAGGAGTACGCCGAGCGCCAGCTCCACGAACGGCAGCGCGGCACCGATGACGGTGGCCAGGTCGTACGGCATCACCTGGTAGGCGTTGACCGCCCGGCCGGAGGCGGCCAGGTCGCCGATTTTGCTGGCGCCGGCGAACAACCAGACGGCGGCCAGGCCGAGCCGGGCGGCGGCGCCGAGCCAGGGGCGGAGGACGGCCCAGCGGCCGGGCCGGGCACTCGATGCGGTCACGGTCATTGGTCGCCCCGGATCCGAGAGAAGTTCCACCGTCACCCGGCCAGCGCGTCGTCGACGGCGTCGATCAGCTCGTCGCGGGCCCGGGCGACGCGGGAACGGATGGTGCCCACCGGCACCCCCTCCACCGCCGCGGCCTCCGCGTACGACAGGCCGAGCAACTGGGTGAGCACGAACGCGCCGCGCCGTTCGGCGGGGAGCCGGCGGACCAGGTCGCTGGCGCCGAGCTGCCCGGCCGGGTCGGGGTACGGCCGGTCGGTGGCGGCCTGCGCGGCGAGGCGTTCCCCGAGCCGCCGTCGGCGTACCACCGTCCGCAGGTGGTCGGCGCAGGCCCGCCGGGCGATGCCGAGCAGCCAGGTACGCGCGCTGGAGCGCCCCTCGAACCCGGGCAGCGCCCGGAACGCCCGCAGGTACGTCTCCTGGGTCAGGTCGTCGGCGCTGTCCGGATCGATCAGGGCCGCGGCGAAACGCCACACCTCGGCCTGGGTGGCCCGGACGAAGGCGGCCTGCGCCGCCGGGTCGCCGTCACGGGCGGCCAGCGCCCATCGTGTCGCGGGATCCCGCGCAGCGTCGTACCCTGCCGGACCGGGGCCGGCGGAGGCGTCGCGCGGGGCGGGGATCACGACAGACGAGGTTACGCGGCGGATCTGGGTCGAGCAGGGTCCTTCGGCCCTTTCTATGGTCCCGCCCACGTCGGGAACTTTTTCCGCCCGCCCTCCGACTACCCCCTCATGACGTGCGACGACGTACGCGAGGCGCGGTGGGCGCGGCTGGACGGCGAGCACGCGCCGGCCCCGGCCCGGGACGGGGCCACGGCCACCCGGCGGCCCCTCGTCACGGCCCGCGGATGAACCAGGCTCGCCGATCCCGGGTCGCGTCGGGAAGCATGATGGTCATGACTCCTGCCGTACGCCGCCGGCCCGGGGCCGCCGCCGACCGTCGCCGGGCCGCCCGGTGGGGGACCCTGGCCGGCCTGCTGGTCACCCTCGTCGCCCTGCTGCTCGCCCCCGCCACCCCGGCCAGCGCCCACGCGGTGCTGGTGAGCACCAGCCCGACCGCCTCCGCCGTGGTGCCGAACGCGCCGGCCGAGGTGGTGCTGACCTTCAGCGAGGGGGTACGCAAGGTCCCCGGCAAGATCCGGGTGATCGCTCCCGACGGCTCCCGGGCCGACCGGGGTGAGCCGACGTTCAACGGCACGGTGGTGACCATCCCGGTCGACCCCTCCGGCGCGCGCGGCACCTACCTGGTGAGCTACCGGGTGATCTCCGCCGACAGCCATCCGGTCTCCGGTGCGTTCACCTACTCGGTCGGCGCACCCTCGACGCCGCCCACCGACTCCGGTACGGACAACCGCGCGAACCCGGTGGTGGAGAACGCGGTGAAGGTGGTCAAGTTCGCCGGCTACCTGGGCCTGCTGCTGCTGGTCGGCCCGGCCCTGGTGCTGGCCGCGCTCTGGCCGCGCCGGCTGTCCCGGCGCGGGCCGGCCCGGCTGGCCTGGTCGGGGCTGGGCCTGCTGGTCGTCGCCACCCTCGCCGAGCTGTGGCTGCAGGTGCCCTACACCGCCGGTGGCGGGCTGTTCGAGGTGACCGGCTCCGGCCTCGGTGACGTGCTGGGCAGCGCGTACGGCACGGCGCACCTGGTCCGGCTCGGTCTGCTCGCCGCTGCGGCGTTCCTGCTCCGGCCGCTCTTCGCCGGGCCGGTCGGCCGCACCGACGGGATCATCCTGGGCATCCTCGGCGGGGCGACGCTGTTCACCTGGCCGCTGGCCGGCCACCCGGCCGCCTCGCCCGCCCCGGCGGTCTCGGTGGTGGTGGACGCGGTGCACCTGGGCAGCATGGCCGTCTGGCTGGGCGGCCTGGTGATGCTCGCGACCTTCCTGCTGCGCCGGGCCGACGAGCGGGAGCTGGACGCGATCCTGCCGATCTGGTCCCGCTGGGCGACCCTGGCGGTGGCCGCGCTGCTGCTTGCCGGCACCGTGCAGGCGTTGATCGAGGTGGCCACCCCGGCGGCCCTGGTCGACACCACGTACGGGCGGTTGCTGCTCGCCAAGATCGGGCTGTTCGCGCTGGTGATCGGGGTGGCGGCGTATTCTAGGGCGCTGGTGCGGCGGCGCACCGCCGCCGGCCGGCCGGGGTCGATGCGCCGGGCGGTGGTGGCCGAGCTGGCGATCACCGCGGTGGTGCTCGGTGTCACGGCCAACCTGGTACAGACCACCCCGGCCCGTACCGCCGCCGCCAATGTCGCCGGTTCGTCCGCCGGCTACTTCTCCAGCACCTTGACCAGCCCGATCTACTCGCTCCAGGTGGAGCTGGACCCGGCCGAACGCGGCAACAACTCGATCCACCTCTACGCGTACACCCCGGACAACCGGCCGCAGCCGGTGAAGGAGTGGAAGGCCACCGCGGCGCTGCCGTCGGCCGGGATCGAGCCGATCGAGATCCCGCTGCTGGGGCTGACCGACAACCACGCCTACGGAGAGATCAGCCTCCCCGCGGCGGGGCAGTGGCAGCTCCGCTTCACCCTCCGCACGACCGAGATCGACCAGGCCACGGTGACCGCCACCGTGCCGATCAAGTAGTGGAAGGCTTCGCACCCATGATCCGTCTCCGGCGTTCCGCCGCCGTCGCCACGCTCACCATGGCCGCCGTCGCCACGGCGCTGCTCGGCCTGGCCGGGCCGGCCTCGGCGCACGTCACGATCAACCCGAAGGAGGCCGACCAGGGCGGCTACGGCCGTTTCGCCTTCCGGGTGCCGAACGAGAGCGACACGGCGTCGACGGTCAAGGTCGAGGTGGTGCTGCCGGAGAACGCGCCGGTCGGCTCGGTCTCGACCATGCCGGTCCCCGGCTGGACGGTGCAGGTGGAGAAGCGCAAGGTCGACCCGCCGGTCGAGGTGCACGGCAGCCAGCTCACCGAGGCGGTGTCCAAGCTGACCTGGACCGCGCCCGCGAACGCCGGGGTCAAGCCGGGCGAGTTCCAGGAGTTCCCGGTGTCGATGGGGCCGCTGCCGCAGGTGGACCAGATGGTGTTCAAGGTGCTCCAGACGTACTCCGACGGCGACGTGTCCCGCTGGATCGAGGAGCCGACGCCGGGCGGGGAGGAGCCGGAGAACCCGGCCCCGGTGCTCACCCTGACCGCCGCGTCGGCGTCCGCGGCGCCGGCCGCGAACGCCCCGACGGGCTCCCCGGTCGCCGAGAGCGGTGACGGCGACTCCGACGGGGGTGCCGGCACGGCCCTCGGAGTGGCCGGTCTGGTCGCCGGCCTGGCCGGTCTGGTCCTGGGCGGGCTGGCCTTCCTGCGTACCCGTCGGGAGCCCACGCCGAAGCCCTGACCAGCGCCGATGCTCGCCGGCCCGACGGATCTTCCGGCGGGCCGGTGTGCTTTCTGCGGTCCTTTGGGTGCTTGCCGTGGATATCCGGCGATTGCACGGTTTGCGTCGGTAAGGTCGGCCCGGGTAATCGGCTACCGAAGGGGACGACGCGAATGCGGTTCGTGCGAACGATCGCCGGCATGGTGCTGTTGGTGACGGGGATCCCGGCGCTGCTGGTCGGGGCCGTGCTCTGGACCGCGGCACAGCACGCCGGTCCGGACGGCGGCTTCGGCGCCCGCTTCGAGACGATCCGCACCCCCGGCCAGGCCGTCGTGGTCACCGACATCGACGACCTGCTCCGCACGGAGGCGCCCTTCGCCCGTACCGGGCTGGCCCACCTGCGGCTGACCGCGCGTACCCCCGACGGCCCGGCCTTCCTCGGCCTGGCCCCGACCGACCAGGTCGGACGCTGGCTCCGGGACGTCCCGCACGCCACGGTGAGCCGGGTCGCGCTGGCCCGCGGCCCGCTGCCGGTCCGCCTGGAACCGGCCGGCCCGGCCGCCGCCGCCGCCGACGCCGCAGTCCCGCACGACCAGGGCTTCTGGGTACGCGAGGGGACCGGCGCGCTGGAGTGGACCCCCGCCGAGCTGGCCGACCGGCCGCTGAGCCTGGTGGTGATGCGCCCGGACGGCCGCGCCGACCTGACCCTGGACCTGCGCGCCGAGGCGTGGGCCGGCTGGCTCCCCGGTACGGCGTGGGCGCTGCTCGCCGGTGGGGTGCTGCTCTTGGTCCTCGCCGTGATGCTGCTGCTGCGCCCGGTCCGCCCGCGCGAGGTGGTCTTCGTGGTCGACCCCGACCAGGTCCCGGTGCTCGCCGGGCGGCTCGGGGTCACCTCGCTCAGCGGGCTGGGCAGCCGCGAGGAGCCGTGCGGCGTACCCGAGCGGCAACTGGTCTCCGTCGGGGCGGGGTCACCCGCCGGGCGGCCCCGGCCGGCGCTCGGACCGGTGCCGAGCCGGCGCCCGGAGACCCTCGCGGACCTGCCGGCCGGCCCGGACTGGTCCTGGCCGCCCGCCTCGGCTCCCGAGACGCCCCGACCGGTGGACGGCCCCGCCGACGCCTGACGATCCCCGCCCGGCAACGGCGGGTGGCCCCCCGCGCTGCCGACGCGGAGGGCCACCGTCACCGGGGGAATTCGGTGCTACCTGGGAGAAAATTGAGGTAGTTGGGAGCAGATTAGCGCCGAACCTCCGCCGGACGCGAGGTCTGTCCATTTGGTGCAAGTTTCAGGGTGTGGCGCGGTGCTCCGCCCGATCCGGTCGGCGTGCCGGCAGCGTCACCAGCAAGAGCAGGCTGAGCAGCACGTACGCGTTGCGGGCGACGAACTCGCCGACGGTGTCCGTATGCGTCGGAGCGACCCCCCAGTCCAGGAAGGTGACCACCCCGTAGATGCTCACGAAGCCGGTGCCGACCGCCAGCGTGAACAGCCAGCGGCGCCGCCGGGCACCCCGCACCGTGTCCCGCCGCTCGTCCAGGCCGGCGTCGACCAGCACCACCACCGCCGGGATGAACCAGTAGAGGTGATGGGTCCAGGTGATCGGGCTGAACAGCCCGCCGACCAGGCCGGTCAGGGTGAGTCCGGCGAGGGCGTCGCCGGCCCGGGCGACGCGGGCGGCCCGCCACAGCCCGTACCCGGCGGCCACGACGATCAGCAGCAGCCAGGCCAGCTGACTCGGCTTCTCCGGGGCGGTGAACCGGCTGAGCAGGCCGAACAACGACTGGTTGCCGGTGTAGTCGGTGCGGCCCACCCGGTCGGTCGCCCACAGCTCGTGGGTCCAGAACCGCCACGAGTCCCATGGTGCGACCGCCGCGGCCAGCAGGGTGGCCGCCGCCGCGGTCGCCGAGGCGACCACCGCCGCCCGCCAGCGCCGGGTGGCCAGCAGATAGAGGATGAAGATGCCGGGAAAGAGCTTGAGCGCCGTCGCCAGCCCCACCCCGACCCCGGCCCAGCCCCGCTCCCCGGGTACGGCGAAGAGCAGGTCCGCCAGGATCAGCACCACCAGCAGCATGTTGATCTGACCGAAGGTGATGGTCTCCCGGGTGCTCTCCGCGGCGAAAACCAGCAGGACCGCCACCGTGAGGGTGAACAGCCGGGGCAGGTTGTGCCGCCGCACCACCGGCGCCACCAGCCAATACGTCGTCACCAGCACGCCGAGCACGGTGAGCACCGTGAAGATCGTCACGGTGGCGCCGAGCGGCAACAGGGCGAACGGCCGCAGCAGCAGCGCCGCGAAGGGCGGGTAGGTGAAGTAGAGCGCGCCCTGCACCCGATCCGGCTGGACGTAGTCGTAGAGCGGGTTGCCGGCCGCCCACCAGTCCATCGCCCGCATGTAGATCTTCAGGTCGAAGAAGTCATGGCCCAGGCCAGGGTGGTAGAGCACCGGCAGCACCGCCACGAGCGCCACCACCGCGACCAGCCGACGAACCGTACGACCGCCGGGATCGTCCTCGGTGGCCGCGGGTGGCGCGACGGGTTCGGCTGGCACGCAGAAACACTAGCGGTCCACGTCGCCCGGGTGCTCCAGGCACGGGCAGGTCGGCGGCGCGTAGTCTGTTCCGGTGGCTGATCTTCTCGTCTGGATCGACTGTGAGATGACCGGGTTGGACCTCCGCCGGGACGCCCTGATCGAGGTCGCCGCGCTCGTCACCGACCCCGACCTGAACGTGCTCGGGGAGGGCGTGGATGTGGTCATCCACGCCGACGACGCGGCGCTGGACGCGATGCCGGAGATCGTCCGCACCATGCACGGCAAGTCCGGCCTCACCGAGGAGGTGCGCCGTTCCACGGTCACCCTCACCGAGGCCGAGGACATGGTGCTCGACTACGTCACCACGTACGTCAAGGACGTCCGCAGCGCGCCGCTCTGCGGCAACTCGATCGCTACCGACCGGGGCTTCATCGCCCGGGACATGCCCCGCCTCGACGGGCACCTGCACTACCGGATGATCGACGTCTCCTCGATCAAGGAGCTGTGCCGGCGCTGGTACCCCCGGGTGTACTTCGGGCAGCCGCAGAAGGGGCTGGCCCACCGGGCCCTCGCCGACATCCGGGAGAGCATCCGCGAGTTGGAGTACTACCGGCGCACCATCTTCGTCCCGCTCCCGGGCCCGGACGTGGAGAGCGCCAAGGCCATCGCCGCCCAGCTCTGAGCCCCCGCCCGAGGGCTGGCCGGAACCCGCTGGACGGGGGCGGCCCGGGTGTGGCTATTATTAGTCCGCACCCCGCCCGGTTCGACCGGCGCGGAGCGCATGGTGGCTGTAGCTCAGTTGGCAGAGCACCGGGTTGTGGTCCCGGTTGTCGTGGGTTCAATTCCCATCAGTCACCCGGTCAAGGAAGCCCCCTCCCTCGGGAGGGGGCTTCCTTCGTTGTCGGCCCGGATACGCGGAAGCCCCCTCCACCGGAGGGGGCTTCTCGCGGCCTGCCGGCCGGTCAGGCGGTCGGCGCGGTGGTGGGCCCGCCCGTGGTGTCCGGGTCCGCGCTCGGGCTGGTTTCCTCGTCCGGCTGCGCCGCCGGCTCGTACGGCAGGGCGCTGCCCTTGACGTACTCGTCCCAGCTCATGTTCCAGTCGGTCCAACCGTTGCCGTTCTGGAGCTTGCGCTCGGTGCCCTTCACCGTGATCGGATCGCCGATCCGGGTGTTGCTGAAGAGCCAGGCGCCTTCCTTCATGGAGACGTTCACGCAGCCGTGCGAGACGTTGGTCCGGCCCTGCACCCCCTCCGACCAGGGGGCCGCGTGGATGAACTCACCGCCCCAGGTGAGCCGCTGCGCGTAGTCGATGGGCTGGCGGTAGCCATCCACCGGGCCCAGTTCCTCCATGGTGTCGAAGACCGTGTGCTGCTTCTTCTCGATCACCACCATGGTGCCGCTGGACGACGGGGTGGACTTCTTGCCGAGGCTCACCGGGATCGTCTTGATCACCTTGCCGTCCTTGGTGACCGTCATCCGCTTGGTGCGGTTCTCCACGGTCATCACGAACGACGGGCCGATCTTGATGTCGACGGTCAGGTCGGAGCGGCCGTACCAGCCGTCACCGAGCGGCAGCCCGCCCGCCTGCACCCGGTACGTCACGGTGCTGTTGGCCTTCCAGAACTCTTTCGGCCGGTAGTGCACCTCGGTGGGGCTGATCCAGTGCCAGATGCCCTCCTGCGCCGAGGTCGCGGTGACCGTCATCCGGCGCTGCATGTCGTCCCGGTAGTCCTGCGGGATGGCCCGGCTGAACTTGACGATCAGCGGCATGCCCACGCCGACGACCTGGTTGTCGCCGAGGAAGCTGCTGACCCTGATCTGCTTGGCGGGCTTGGCCATGGTGGTGAAGCTGCTGGTCGCCGTCGCCGGCTTCCCGTCGTCGCCGGTCGCCGTCACGGTCGCGGTGTACGTCTGGCCGTACTCCAGGGCACCGGCCGGGAGCCAGCTCTTCCCGTCGGCCGCGAGCTTGCCCTGTACGGGCTTGCCGGCGGAGTCCTTCAGCTCGACCGTGGTCTCCTGCGCCTGCTCGGCGGTGAAGGAGATCGCGGTGGCGGCCGGCACGTCCTTGGCGTCGGCCTTGGGTTCGGTGATGGTGGCGCTCGCCTTCGGGGCGTCCTCGCCGCTCTGCCAGCTGGACGGCTTGTCGCCGTCCTTGCTGCTGCCGCCGCCGCTGGTGCAGGCGGACGTCAGCGCCATGGCGGCGGCGAGCACCGCGGCCACGACCATTCGGCGTCGGCCACCGCGCCGGGCGACGCCGGGCCGGATCAGCTCGTCCTGGCTAGCTCGCATGATTCCCTCACAGTTGTGATCCCCGATCCCATCGTCCCCTACAGACGCGCGGATACGGATACCCGTTGCTGGAAGTGAACCGAAACACCCCAACCGCCAGGTAACGATTTCGTCCGCTGCGACGCTACGTGACCGGACCCTGCGTCCGCCCTGGCCACCGGCGTGCGCCGGACGGTCCCCACCAGGCCGGGACGGCCCGTTCCGGCCCACGGTACGCCAGTTAGAAGGCCGGCTCGGCTCCGCCGTCCGGGACCGGCAGCGCGCTGCCCGCGACGAACTGCGACCAGCTCATGTTCCACGCCGTCCAGCCGTTGCCCGGTGCCAGCTTCCGCTCGGTGCCCTTGACGGTGATCGGGTCGCCGACCAGGGTCTGGCCGAACAGCCACCGCCCGTTCGCCATCGAGACGTTCACGCAGCCGTGCGAGACGTTCTGCCGGCCCTGCACCCCCTCGGACCAGGGCGCGGCGTGGATGTACTCGCCGCCCCAGGTGATTCGCTGGGCGAAGTCGATCTTCGTGACGTACCGGTTCCGCGCGTCCGGCTCGTCCCGGGTGTCGAAGACCGTCGACTCCTTCTTCTCCATCACCACCAGGGTGCCGCTGGAGGAGGGGGTGCTCTTCTTGCCGAGGCTCACCGGCAGGGTACGGATCAGCGAGCCGTTCTCGTACACGCTCATCTTTTTTGTCGCGTTGTCGACCTTCATCTCGAACGCCCGGCCGATCTTCGCGGTCGCGCTCCGGTCGACGTTGCCGTACCGGCCGTTGCTCAGCGGGATCCCGGCCAACGCCAGCCGAACGGTGATCGTGGTGCCCGTCTTCCAGTACTCCGGCGCCCGGTAGTACGCCTGGGTGCCGTTGTCGACCCAGTGCCAGGCGCCCGGCTGCGGCGGGTCGGTCTGCACGAACATCCGCTGCTGCACCGCGGCGCGGTCCTTCTTCGGGATGCCCGGCGAGAACTCGGCCACCACCGGCATCGCCACGCCGTACGTCTTGCCGGTGAACAGGTACAGCCCCGATCCGATCATCGACTTCGGCTTGGCCATCGTGGTGAAGGTGCTGGTGCCCTCGTGGGTCCGGCCGTCCGTACCGGTGCCGCTGACCGTGGCGGTGTAGCGGGTGGCGTACTTCAGCGGGGCGGACGGCACCCAGGACGAGCCGTCGCGGCGCATCCGGCCCTGGACCGCCGTGCCGTTCGCGGCGGTGAGGACGACCTTCGACACCGTCCCGCCGCCGGGGATCGTCGCGCTGATCTCGCTGCTGACCGGTCGGCGGTCCGAGCCGTCGGCCGGGTTCACCCGCAGCGGCTGGACGTCCGGCTGCGCCGGCTCGCCCGTCGAGCCGTCCGTGGTGGCGGCGGGCGTGGTGGCGGACGCGCTGTCGGCCGGGTCGGCCTGCTGCCCGCCGGCCACGAACGCCGGCTTCTTCTGGTCGTCCCCGCACCCGGTCAGTGCCAGTGACGCAGTGAGGACCAGGACGCCCATCATCGCCCCGGCCCGCGCGAACCTGCCCATCCCCACCCCGTTCTCGCGTGCCTGGCGCACATCGTGCCGTATCACCGCCATGGCTCCGGGCCCTTCGTCCCGGCGGCAGGGTGATTTGGGGGGTTTTGCCGGCTAAGCTCGACCGAAGAGGGGAGCCGGGGATCGGATTGGAACCCGGGTCAGGGGCCGTGCTAGTGTTCTCCCCGTTGCCAGCGAGCGCCGCTAGCTCAACTGGCAGAGCAGCGGACTCTTAATCCGCGGGTTCGGGGTTCGAGTCCCTGGCGGCGCACCAGCAGTAACACGGTCAGGCCCGGTCCGGATGGATCGGGCCTGACCTTTTTCTGACCCTGCCTCAGACATCGAACAGGTAACCCAGCGCCGAGCTGTTCGCGCTCCAGGCGGCCCGCTACGACACCGCCCAGAGCGCTGCCACCCCGCCGGTGCCATGCCAGGCGACCACGAGCGGAGCGGACGAGGCGGCCGGCGTCACGCGAGGATGAGCCCTGGCCGCCTCACGACCAGGGCTGTCGAAATCGAGGAGACTTCACCGTGAACGGCATCGGCCTCCTCGGTCGATCGGCGGGTTATTCGTTCACCAGGACCGGTACGCCGACCGCGGCGGACGCCACCCTGCCCAGGAACTCGCTGGGGATGGAGATGCTGAACGGCTCGCGTTCCTCTGGTGCCCCGTGGTCGTGCCCGTCCTCCGTGTAGTGGTGGACGAACCGGCCGGTGTGCAGCAGCCGTCCGCTGCTGTCGTAGAGCCCGGCAACGACCTGGAGCTCCAGGATCGCGCTGACATCGCTGGTGACCGTGATCGACCCGCTGACCGTCGTGTGGTTCAGGGCCAGGTCGGCGAAGTCGAAGCGGTCGTCGAAGGGGCCGGGGACCGTGGCGACGGTGCCGGGGGTCGGACGCTGCTGGCTCAGCCCCGCCAACGTCGGCTCGCCGGACGCCGGCACCAGCCCGGGAAACGCGGTCCTCACCGCCGCCGCGGGGGCCGGAGGTCGGTCGGCGTCGCGCTGGTCGGAGCAGGCGGTGGTGGCGGTGAGCCCGGCGGCGAGCAGCAGACCGGTCAGGGCGAGAACGCGCTTGTCACGCACGGGGTTCTCCTCAGGTGGAACGGGTGGGCCGGAAGCCCGAGCGGCTTCCGGCCCACCCGCGGCAGGGGTGCTCAGCCGGCCAGGCCGAGGGACCGGCCGACGATGGTGAACAGGTCGGTGTTGTCGATGCTGCCGGCCATGGCCTCAGCGCCCGCGCCGTAGGCGAACACCGGCACGTCGGCCCCGGTGTGGTTGCCGGACAGGTAGGTGAGCCACAGGCTGGCCTCCGCCGACCCGTCGCGCACCGCGGCGGGGTCATCCAGGGTACGGAACGTGGCCGGGGCGAAGTTCCGCGGGTCGGCGGCACCGGCGCCGTTGACGATGCCGGTCGACCGGTTCGCGTCCTTGACGTTCCCGCCGGGCCGCGTCGGGGTGGAGTTGTTGGCCGTGTTGCCGCTGTCGACGTTCACCGGCGGGGCGGCGGCCTCCGCGTTGGTGAAGGTGCCCTTCTCGATGATGTTGAACCCGGCGCACTCGTGGTCCGCGGTGACGATGACCAGGGTGTGCCCGTCGCGCTTGGCGAAGTCCAACGCGACCTTCACCGCGTCGTCGAACGCCTTCATCTCCTCCAGCGTCTGGGCCGCGTCGTTGGCGTGCGACCGCTTGTCGATCAACGCGCCCTCGATCTGCAGGTAGAAGCCCTTGCCGCCGCCGTTGTTGCCGGCGAGCAGGTCGATGGCCTTGCTGGTCATCTCCGGCAGCGACGGCTCCGCGGCCTGCGGCGAGTCCGGGTGCTCCCGCTTGTACTTCTCGATGGTCAGGTTGCCGGTGTTGAACAGCCCGAACACCTTGCCGCCCCGGGTGGCGGTCAGGTCGCCGCGGGTGGCGACCTTCTGGCTGGCCGGCGAGCCCAGCACGGTGTAGCCCTGCGCGCGGAGAGCCTTCTCGTCCGCGTCGTCGAACCGGGCCAGCCCGCCGCCGAGGATGACATCGGCGGTGCCGTTACGGGCGATCTGGTCCGCGATCGGGGTGACCCGAACATCGGACGTGGGCAGCAGGCTGCCGGTGATCTTGGTGTCCTGGCAGGCCGCCTCGGAGTAGCTGGGGCCTTGGCAGCCGCGCGCCAGGGCGTGGCTCATCTGGCCGGCCGGCGTCGCGTCGGTGATCTCGGCGGTGGACACGTTCCCGGTGCGGTAGCCGGCCTGCTTGGCCATCTCCATCACCGTCGGAACGACCTTCCCCTTGGCGTCGATGCCAAGGGCGGCGTTGTACGTCTTGACCCCTGACGCCCACGCCGTCGCCGCCGACGCGGAGTCGGTGACGTAGTTCGGGGCGAAGTCGGCGGCGCCGGGCTGGCCGGAGTTCTTCTCCACGGCGTACGTGCTGACCTGCCCCACGACCGGCATGGTCTCCATCGCCAGGTGCCCGGCGGCACCGTAGAAACGCTCCCGGGCCGCGGTGACGTGGGTGCGCCCCATGCCGTCGCCGAGCAGGTAGATGACGTTCTTGATCCGGCCGTTGTTGCCGCCAGCCGCGGTCGCGGAGGTGCTGCTGACCACGCCGGTGCCGACGGCACCAGCCAACAACACGACCGCCGCCGCTGCCGAACGCGTGCGGATGCGAGTGGACATGAACTTCCCCTCAGAGCGGAACCGGCGCCACTCGGCGCCGAACCCGGAAAGTAGGTCGGGTCAACAAACGGTTGCGGGTATCCGGGTGACGCTGACCGAAGCGGAGGATGAACTCGCGGTCGACGAGGCCGGCGTCCGCTGGCGCTTCTCGACGGAGGCGGCCGGGTCGGGCTCTGCGACGGCCCAGGACTGCGTGCCGACGGTTGAAGGGGCGGTGACCGTACGTCACGACGTTGGGCTATGCGGGCGCTTCTGACCGTTCCGTCCTCGCAAGTTGTAGTCGCCCTTTACATCGACCGATCCACATCTCTACTGTCTGGCCATTCGTCAGACATGATCACGGGGGTTGTCGATGGCTGATTGGCGTTCGCCTGCACGCGTTCCGCGGGCCCGGTCCGGCTCTTTGCGACGTTGGTTGGCTGTCACGCTGGCTGCCGCCACCACCGCCACGACGCTCGGGGTGGCCACCACCCCGGCCGCGGCGAGCGTGCCGAACAAGAACACCTGTGTGGACGAACAGCCGGACGCGGCGGCGGCCCGCCGGATGCTGGCGGTCTGCGGCCGGCGGGTGGAGGACCTCTCCGCGCGTACCGAGTGGTCCCAGACGTTCGTCAACGCCGACGGGTCACAGACGTTGGAACAGACCATCGAGCCGACCCGGGTGCGTAAGGGCAACTCGTGGGTTCCGGTGGACACGACGCTGAAGCTGACTCCCGAGGGGGTCGTCCCGAAGGCCACCGTCCTACCGGTGGTCTTCTCCGCCAAGGGGGACGGCCCGTTCGCACGGTTGCGCGACGGTTCCCGTGAGTTGGCCCTCTCCTGGCCCGGGGCGCTCCCGACGCCGGTGTTGAACGGCTCCACGGCGACCTACCGGGACGTCCTGCCGGGGGTGGATCTCCAGGTCACCGCCCGGGCGCTCGGGTTCTCCGAGGTGCTTGTCGTCCGGACGCGTGAAGCGGCGGCCAATCCGAAGCTGCAGTCGCTCCGGTTCGGGATCCAGACCAAGGGTGTGACGGTCGGTACGGCCTCCGGAGGCGGGCTCGCTGCCCGCGACAGCAAGGGTGGCCCGGTCTTCGCCGCGCCGGCACCGCTGATGTGGGACTCCTCGAACGCGGAGGGAAAGGCGGGTAAGGCGGTCGAGCAGGACAAGCGGGAGCGATCGGTCGCCCCGCAGCGCAAGCCGGCGGCGGCGGAGACCCCCGCTGCCGCGGGTCGCGCCGCCGACGTCGCCCCCGGCAAGGACGCGGCGCCGGAGCATGCCCGGCGCGCCGTGATGCCGGTGCGGGTCGACGGCGACACGATGACGCTGCTCCCGGACAAGGCGATGCTGGCCGACCAGGGCGCGAAGCTGCCGATCTACATCGATCCGTCCTGGACCGGTGGTATCTCGGGCAACGCGTGGACGTCGGTGTGGAGCAAGTACAAGTCGAGTTCGTTCTGGCAGGACGCCTCGGCGTTGAACAACGGGTCGACGTACGGGTCGGCGGGCGCGGGGCGTACCCAGGACTGCTCCGGTTGCGCGGACCACATCATTCGTTCGATGTTCCGGATGAACACCGCGACCGTGGCGGGCAAGCACATCCTGAGCGCGCAGTTCCGGGTGGAGCAGAAGTGGTCCTGGACGTGCAGCCCGAAGTCGAACGCGAAGTTGTGGATGACCGGCGCGATCTCGACGAGCACCACGTGGAACAACCAGCCGACCTGGTACAGCAGCTACACGTCGCAGACGCTCGGCAACCGCAAGTACGGCGCCGTGCACGGTTGTCTGGGTACCGGCACCATCGAGTTCAACGTCACTTCGATGGTGGCGCACGCGGCGGAGAACAAGTGGTCGACCCTGACGGTCGGGCTGCGGGCGGTCGACGAGGGCACGAAGGACCAGTGGAAGCGGTTCACCCACACCTCGCCGAAGTTGGCGATCACGTACAACACGGACCCGAACGCGCCCAGCGACCGCAAGTCGGACGGCAAGGCGTGCGCGACGGGCACGGCGCGGCCGTACGTGCTGACCACCACGCCGATCCTGGCCGCGAAGCAGTCCGACCCGGACACCGCGCAGCAGTCGCTGACCACGTACTTCTACTGGTGGCCGGTGGGTGGTTCGCGGAACGAGACGGACAAGGTGTCGCAGGCGGCGGGCAACCCGTCGACGGTGTCGAAGGCGATCCCCTCCGGGAAGTTGATCGACGGTACGAGCTATGTGTGGCAGGCCCGGACCTGGGACGGATCGCACTACGGCCCATGGTCGGGCACCTGTGAGTTCACCGTCGACGCCACACCGCCGCCACCGCCGGCCAGCGTCACCTCCACCAGCTACACCAGCGACGGCGTGCCGCGGGGTGGGGTCGGCCTGCCCGGCACGTTCAACATCGCACCGCCGACCGTTCGGCCGCATGAGGTGAAGGAATACGCCTACAGCCTCGACTCGGGTGTGCTGACCGACGCCGATACCGTCCCGGCCCGCACTACGGACTACGGCGCCTCGGTCACCCTCGCTCCGCTGCACGACGGGGTGAACAAGCTCTACGTGTGGTCGAAGGACCACGCGGGCCGCTTCTCCACTTCGGTGCCTTACACGTTCAGCGTCCGTGCCGGCTCGGGTCCGGCGGCGGAGTGGACGTTCGAGGGGACCGGCACCACCGCCGCCGATGTCTCAGGCCACGGGAACACGTTGACCCTCGGCACGGGGGCCTCGCGGGTCGCCGGCCGGTCCGGTGTCGGGACGGCCCTGTCGCTGAACGGCAGCGCCGCGGCGACGAAGAGCGGCACCCTCAACACCCCGCACCCGGACACCGGGGTCTCCACCCCGATCCGGACCGACTCCAGTTTCACGGTCGCCGCCTGGGTGAAGATCGACTCCACCGCCGGCACCGGCCTGCAGACCGTGGTCAGCGCGAGTGGCTCCCGGATGTCCGCGTACCACCTCGGCTACCTCGGCAGCAGCCAGCGCTGGCGGTTCACCATGGCGGCCGCCGACACGGACAACGCGGGGCTCTACAGCGTGCTGTCCGACGCGGCGCCGACCGCGGGCAAGTGGACCCACCTCGCCGGTGTCTACGACGCGGCGACCAAGAAGATGACGCTCTACGTCAACGGTGTGGCGCAGACGACCACGGCGACCCTCTCCGGCGGGTTCGACGCCACCTCGGAGTTCGCCGTCGGCCGCCGCAGGTGGAACGGCTCCAACGACAGCTACTTCACCGGCACCGTCGACGACGTGCGGTTCTACAACTTCATCGAGACCCCGGCCAACCTGGCCAAGCTCGTCCTGCCGCTGCCGCCGAAGATCACCTTCCCGAACGGCGCCAGCGTCACGGCCGGTGGCCAGCTCACCGTGAAGTTCGACGCGGGCGGGGACATCAACATCACCAAGTTCAAGTACAGCGCCGACAACACCGGTCTCGGCAGCACCGTCAACGCCACCAGCGCGGGCGGCACGGCGACCGTCACGATCAACGTGGGCAACACCACCGGCGAGCGCCTGGTGTACGCGGCCGCGGTGGACGACGGCAACCGGGTCAGCCTGACGCGGCAGAACACCTTCACCGTGAACCCCGCGGCCAGCCTCTCCGGCACCGTGTGGGACCCGTACTGGATGCCGCAGGCCGGGGCGGTCGTCCGGCTGCAACCGGGTGGATACCAGGCGACCAGCGGCGCGGACGGCAGCTACGCGCTGGCCAACTTCCCAACCGGCTCGTACACGATCACCGCCACGGTCGGCGGCCGGTGCGGCCCGGCGTTCAGCGGGCCGATCGAGATCGACGGCCAGGGGCTGACGTTCGACATCTTCATGAGCGCGTTCAGCGACGACCTGGGCCACACCTGCACCGAGCAGACCACGGCTTTCACCGCCGCGAGCACGGCGTTGCCGCTGACCGGTGACGACGCCGTCACCACCGTGTCGTTGCCGTTCGCCTTCCCGTTCTACGGCGGCGCGTACCGCAGCGCCTGGGTCGACACCAACGGCCTGCTGTCGTTCACCGACCCGGGTGGCTCGCACCCGTACACCGGTGGTGGGCAGTTGCCGCCGTCGGCGGCCTCGAACGCCGTGCTGGCCCCGTTCTGGGACGACCTGGTGGTCGACGCGTCGGCGAGCGTGCGGACCGCCACCACCGGCACCGGCGCCGGCCAGCGGTTCGTGGTCGAGTGGCGCAACGTGCACCGTAAGGGCAACACCAGCCAGCGGCTGTCGTTCGAGGCGATCCTCGCGCCGGACGGCACGGTGACCACCAACTACGACCAGCTCGACAACGACGCCGAGAAGGGCTCCAGCGCCATCGTCGGCATCGAGGCGCCGGCCGGCCAGGACCGCCTGTTCTACTCGGTCAACGAGCCGGTGCTCGCCAACACCCGGGCGATCACCTTCGTCCGCCCGGACGTGGCCGGCGGGCTGGAGGTGCACAACCTGACCGGCACGCTCACCGACGCCGCCGGCGCCCCGGTGGTCGGTGCCACCGTCACGCTGGACCCGAGCGGTCTGAGCGCTACGACCGGCGCCGGCGGGGCGTACAGCTTCACCGGCCTGGTGGCCGACAGCTACAACGTGTCGGTCAAGCTCGCCGGTCGGTGCGGCGCGGTCGTGCGCAGCCAGGTGGAACTCTCCGCCGACACCGTCCGCGACCTGCGGCTCGGACCGGACTACGGCGGCCTCGGGTACGCCTGCACCACCGGTCCGTCGGCGTTCGTCGCGGCCGCGAACGTGCTCGCCCTGACCGGTGACGACGCCGCCACCTCGGTGACCATGCCGTTCCCGGTGCAGTTCCACGGCGAGTCGTACACCTCCGGCTGGGTGCACACGAACGGCCTGGTCAACTTCGGCAGCGTGCACGGTGCGGTGGACGCGTGGGCGAACCCGACGATGCCGACCGCGGCCGCACCGAACGCCGTGGTGGCCCCGTTCTGGGACGACTTCGAGGTCGACGCCGCGGCGAGCGTCCGGACCCAGACGTTCGGCACCGCACCGAACCGGTACTTCGTCATCGAGTGGCGCAACGTGGGCTTCCGCCCGTACAACACGGAGCGGCTGACCTTCGAGGTGATCTTCCACGAGGACGGGCGGATCGCGTTCCACTACGGCGCGATGTCCAGCCCGACCCAGACCGGCGCCGGCGCGACCGTCGGACTGGAGAACGCCTCGGGCACGGTGGCAGCCCTGTACTCCTTCCAGGAGGCGGTGCTGACCGCGAACAGCTCCATCACCTACACGCCGGCTCCGGTCGGCACCGTCAAGGGTGTGCTCACCACCGCCGTGACCGGCGGCCCCTACGCCGGGGCCACCGTCACGCTGAACCCCGGTAACCGCAGCACCACCACCGGTGCCGACGGCAGCTACCAGTTCACCGGCGTACCCGTCGGCGAGTACACCGTGGCGGCGTCGACCGGGGACAACCGGTGCGTCGGCCAGTCGGCGAAGGAGATCATCAACCACCCCGGCGGTACCTCGGGCGTGGACCTGTCGGTGATGGTCGACGGTGACGAGTTCGGCTACAAGTGCACCACCGGCGCGCAGACCTACATCCCCGGCGACGTCGTCGAGGGCTGGAGCGGCGACGACACCGTCTGGCAGAAGAACCCGCCCTTCCCGGTGAAGCTCTACGGCGAGTCGTACACCTCGGCGTGGATCAGCGCCAACGGTCTGATCACCTTCAAGGACCCGGCGTACTTCGGCTGGATCGGCGCTCAGCCAGGCACCATCCCCTCCCCGGCGAAGGAGGGCTCGCCCAACGCCACCGTCTACGTCCACTGGAACGACTGGGTGGTCGACTCCCAGGCCCGCATCGCCACGAAGATCAGCGGCACCGCACCCAACCGGCAGTGGGTCGTGGAATGGCGCAACGTCCACTACTGGGGCGACACCAACACCCGGACCAGCTTCGAAGCGATCTTCAACGAGGGCGGCGACATCACCCTCGCCTACACCAACATCGATCCCGCCAAACCCGTCCTGCGCGGTAGTGGAGGCACCATCGGCATCGAGAACGCCGACGGATCCATCGCCTTCCAGTACCTGCACCGGGAGACCTGGCTGGCCACGGGACAGGGCATCACCTTCAAGCCCAACCCGCCCGGCCAGGGCAGCGTCGCCGGCACCGTCACCTGCCAGGGCACCCCGGTCGCCGGGGCGACCGTGACGGTCGCCGACCTGACCGCCACCACCGCGGCCAACGGCACCTACCAGATCAGCAACGTGCCGGCCGGATCCTGGGCCGTCATCGCCACCGCGACCAGCGGTGCCTGCAAGGGCTCCGACGTACGGCAGGTCGTCGTCGGCACCAACACCCAGGCCACCGTCGACTACGGCCTGGGGGCCACGCCCACCGGGGGCGGATACACGCTCGCCGAGCAGTCGGTGCCGTACATCCCGGCCGACAGCACGGTGCTACCGCTGACCGGCGACGACGCCTACACGTCGGTGGCCCTGCCCTTCCCGGTGAAGCTGTACGGGCAGACGTACAACACCGGCTGGGTGGACATCAACGGGCTGGTCAGCTTCATCGACCCCCAGGTGCCCTCGCCCGACGCGTGGCCCATCCCCTCACCCGCCAGCCCGGAGGAGCCCAACGCCGCGCTCTACCCGTTCTGGCACGACTGGGTCGTCGACAGCAAGGCCAGCGTCCGCACCACCGTCCGGGGCAGCGCACCCAACCGGCAGTTCGTCATCGAGTGGCGCAACGTCCACTCCTACGAGGACCCACTCACCCGGGTGACCTTCCAGGCCATCCTCGACGAGGCCGGCGGCTACAGCTTCGCCTACACCGACAACGACGGCACGTTCCTGGAGCGCGGTGGCGGCGCCACCATCGGCATCGAGAACGCCGACGGCACCTCCGCCATCCAGTACACGTACCGCCAGCCGGTCCTCCGGCCCGGCCTGGGGCTGCGGTTCAACCCGCCGACCCCCTGACACCGCCGTCCCGAACGTGATCGGGCGGGGCGTCTCGTGCGAGACGCCCCGCCCGCCCTCCCGGCCTGTCGCCTCCTGCTGAGCCACAAAACTTTCGGAGCCCCATGAAGACTTTCATGCCCCCGCGCCGATCACTCTTAGTGTCTATACCGTCACTCAAGGGCAAGGGTTGGCGCCGTGCCCCGCTTGCGGCGGCCGTCGCCGCCACCCTGGTGGCCGGACTGCTGCAGGCTGGCCCGGCGCGGGCCACGGCCGCCGGCTACCAGCGTTCGTCTCCCAAGCCGGCGCCCACGGTGCCAGTCAAGACGGTCCAGCCGGCCGTGGTGCCGACGGCGAAGCAGCTGCCGCCGGCCGCTGCCAAGCCGGCCCCGGTCTGGCCGGCGGCCAGCGCGGCGGAGGTCGACCTCACCGCCGGCCGGCAGGGTGCCGGCCCCGTTCGCGCCGGCACCCTGCCGGTCCGGGTCAACCGGTCGGCCGCGACCGCAGGTACCGCCGGGGCAGCCGCGAGTCGGGTACGGGTCGAGGTGTTCGACCGCGCCGCCACCACGCGCGCCGGGGTGCGGGGCCTGCTGATGCGAGTCAGCCGTACGGACGGCATCGCCGCGCCCGGGCAGGCGGACGTGTCCATCGACTACGGGTCCTTCGCCACCGCGTACGGCGCCGACTGGGCCAGCCGGCTCCGCCTCGTCTCGCTGCCCGAATGCGCCCTGCGCACACCGGAGCGCAAGGAGTGCCACCGCACGCCCCTCAAATCCCACAACGATCTGCGCTCCCGTACGGTGACCGCGAGCGTCGCCGCCGGCGGGGCGCAGACCCTGATGGCGCTGGAGGCGACCGACTCCGGCCCGGCCGGTGACTACAAGGCCACCCCGCTGCAGGCGTCCGCGACCTGGAATGCCGGCGGCAGCGCGGGCGCCTTCACCTGGTCGTACCCGATGCGGGTGCCGCCTGGTGCCGGTGGTCCCGAGCCGCAGGTGGAGCTCAGCTACTCGTCCCAGTCGGTCGACGGCCGGCACGCCGCTTCCAACAACCAGCCCTCCTGGATCGGTGAGGGCTTCGAGGGCTGGCCCGGTGGCTACATCGCGCGCACCTACCGGAACTGCTCGGACGACATGGGCGGCTCGGCGAACAACACCGAAAAGGCCACCGACCTCTGCTGGGAGACGGACAACGCGACGCTGTCCCTCGCCGGTCACGCCGGTGAACTGATCTACAACGCCACCGAGGGCCGGTGGCACCTGCGCAACGACGACGGTTCGCGAATCGAACGCCGGACCGGCGCGAGCAACGGGGACAACAACGGCGAGTACTGGGTTCTCACCACCACCGCCGGCATGCAGTACTGGTTCGGACTGAACCGGCTTCCTGGCTGGGCCTCGGGAAACCCGGAGACGAACTCGACCTGGACGGTGCCGGTCTTCGGCAATGAACCCGGCGAGCCGTGTAACGCCACCACCTTCGCCGCCTCCTACTGCACGCAGGCCTGGCGGTGGAACCTCGACTACGTCCTGGACCTCAACGGCAACTCCGTTTCCTACTGGTACGGCAAGGAGACCAACAAGTACGCCCGCAACCTCGACCCGAAGAACGCCACCACCTACGACCGCGGGGGCTGGCTGGACCGGGTCGACTACGGCACACGGCAGACGAGCGGCGTCGACTCGGTGTTCGCCACCCCGGCACCCTTCCGGGTCGAACTGACCGAGGCCGACCGCTGCCTGAGCGGCTGCGCCACGCACGACGAGGCGCACTGGCCGGACACCCCCTGGGACTCCGAGTGCACCGGCACGTCCTGCACCGACAACTTCGCGCCGACGTTCTGGACCACCAAGCGGCTGGCGTCGGTCACCACCCAGGTCCGCAGCGGCTCGGCGTACAGCGATGTCGAAAGGTGGACCTTCACCCACAGTTTCCCCGACCCCGGTGACGGCACCCGGGCCGGTCTCTGGCTCTCGAAGATCTCCCACGTCGGCCTGGCCGGGGGCAGCGCCAGCCTCCCGGACGTCGAGTT
The DNA here is from genome assembly GCF_900089605.1 of Micromonospora narathiwatensis. Taxonomy (NCBI): domain Bacteria; kingdom Bacillati; phylum Actinomycetota; class Actinomycetes; order Micromonosporales; family Micromonosporaceae; genus Micromonospora; species Micromonospora narathiwatensis. Next base: position 32,327 of record NZ_LT594324.1, read on the forward strand.
CACCCCGGTGCAGCTCTCCAACCGGGTCGACACCATCGACTTCGCCGCGGCGATGAACTGGATGCGGATCGCGAAGATCCGCAACGAGGCCGGCGGTACGACCAGCGTCAACTACTCCGCCCAGGACTGCAAGGCGGGGCAGACCATGCCGACCCCGCACACGAACACCCGGCGTTGCTACCCGGTGATCTGGACCCCGGAGGGCTACCAGGACCCGGTGACGGACTGGTTCCACAAGTACGTGGTCACAACCATCTACGAGAACGACAACACCGGTGGAGCGCCGCCGCAGGGCAGTCCGCGGGTGGTCTATTCGTACAGCTACTACGACGGTGCGGCGTGGCACTACAACGACGACGACGGGATCATCGACAAAAAGCACAAGACCTGGTCGGACTATCGGGGCTACGGGCGGGTCGGCGTCACCGTCGGTGATCCGGGTGAGCAGACGTACACGGAGACCAGGTACTTCCGGGGGATGAACGGGGACCGGGCCACCCCGACGGGCGGCACCAAGTCGGTCACGATCGACGGGATCGCCGACGAGGACTGGTACGCCGGGATGACCAGGGAGAGCACGGTCCACAACGGCCCGGGTGGTCCGGTGGTCTCCCGGGAGCGCAACGTTCCCTGGGCGTCGGCCGCCACGGCGACGCGGACGATCAACGGGGACACCGTCACCGCGAGGTTCATCGGAGTCGGCACGACCACCCGGCACACCACGCTGGACGCCGGCCGGGGCGAGCGGGTCACCAAGACGGTCACCACCTACGACAGCTACGGCATGGCGGTCGCCGTCGACGATCTCGGCCAGGACGGCGTCGAGGGTGACGAGCGATGCACCAAGACCGACTACGCCCCGCGTAACACGACAGCCTGGATCATGGACCGCGCGCATCGGGCCCAGTCGTACGCGGTGAAGTGCGCGGACACCGCCGCGCCCACGTCGTTGACGGAGAACGACGTGATCGGGGAGGTCCGAACCTCGTACGACGGCAACGCCTTCGGGGTCGCGCCGACGCGCGGTATGGCCACCCGGAACGAGGAGATGTCGGCGTGGAACGCCGGTGCTCCGACCTTCACCACCGTCTCTCGTACGGCCTACGACAGCCAGGGCCGCGTCACCTCGGTCTGGGACGCGAACAACTACGAGACCAAGACCGCCTACACGCCCGCCACCGGCGGTCCGGTGACCGCCACCACGGTCACCAACGCGGCCCAGCACGTGACCACGGCGACTCTCTCGCCCGGATACGGCATCGAGACCTCGGTGGTGGACCCGAACGGCAAACGGACCGACCTGGCCTACGACGGACTCGGCCGGCTGAAGTCGGTCTGGCTGCCCGGCCGCGACAAGGCCACCCAGAGCGCCAACTCGACCTTCAGCTACACCGTCCGCAACGACGCGGCCACGGTGGTCGCGGCGTCGAAGCTCACCCCGTCGGGGACGTACTCCACCTCGTACGCCCTCTACGACGGCTTGATGCGGGAGCGGCAGACGCAGGCACCGTCGATCTCGGGCGGGCGCCTCCTAACCGAAACGTTCTACGACACCGCAGGGCGTAAGTCGAAGAGCTTCGGCTCCTACCACGCGTCCGGTACGGCCGGCAGCACGCTGGTCACCACCACCGAGCGGGCATTCGTGCCGAACCAGACCCGGACGGTGTACGACGGCGCGGGTCGGGCGACGGCAGAGATATTCCAGCCCTACGACGCCGAGCGCTCACGTACCTCCACCTACTACGCGGGTGACCGCACCGACTTCACTCCGGCCGCCGGCGGCACCGCCACCTCCAGCGTCGCTGACGCCCGTGGGCAGTTGGTGGAGCTGCGGTACTACCACGGAGCCATCCCAACGCCGGGTACGGCGGGCAGTTGGGACGCCACGAAGTACACCTTCAACCGGAAGGGGCAGAAGACCGCCGTCACCGACGCCCGCGGCAACAAGTGGACCTACACCTTCGACATCCGCGGCCGGCAGACCGAGGTCGTCGACCCGGACAAGGGCAAGGCGACCTCGACGTACGACAACGGTGGCCGGGTCGCCACCCTCGCCGATGCCCGAGGCAAGAAGCTGGCCTACCAGTACGACTCCCTCAACCGGAAGCGGGCGGTCTACGAGAACCAGGTCGGCGGCACCATGCGTGCCCAGTGGCTGTACGACACCGTGGCGAAGGGGCAGCTGACCCAGTCCACCCGGTTCGTCGGCGCGGCGTCGTACCAGGTGAAGAACACCGGCTACAGCGACGCCTACCAGCCGACCGGCCAACAGATCATCATTCCCACCTCGGAGACCGGCCTGGCCGGCACGTACAACTTCGGCACCACCTACAACGCCGACAACTCGGTGGCCTCGCAGAGCATGCCGTCCACGAACGGTGACCTGCCGGCCGAGACCCTGCTCTTCGACTACAACAGCTTCGGACTGCCGAGCGCCCTCCGGACGCTGTACGGCAGTGTCAACTCCTCGTACGTGGCGGACACCGACTACAACGCCCTGGGCCAGATCGACCAGGTGGAGCTCTACACCGGTAGCGGTGGACGGGTGTTCCAGAGTTTCACCCGGGAGCTGGAGACGGGACGGCTCACCGGCATCCGGACCGACCGGGACTCGGTGGCGCCGAACATCCTCGCCGACGTTCGATACAGCTACGACGACACCGGCAACATCACCAAGATCACTGACGTCACGCCCGACCCGGTCGACGACACCCAGTGCTTCGCCTACGACCAGATGCGCCGGCTCACCGAGGCGTGGACGCCGTCCTCGGGCGACTGCGCGGCGACCCGGTCGGCCGGCGCGCTGGGCGGCCCCGCGCCGTACTGGCGGTCGTGGACCTTCGACAGCGTGGGCAACCGCCGTACGGAGGTCGTGCACACCTCAACCGCGGACACCACGACCACCTACAACTACCCGGCCGACGGCTCGCCGAAGGCGCACAGCCTGACCTCCACCACCGGCGGTCAGGTGGGCAGCTACACCTACGACGAGACCGGCAACACCCTGACCCGCCCCAGCGGCACCCCCGGTATCCAGACCCTCACCTGGGACTTCGAGGGGCACCTGGACACCGCGAGCGACTCGACCGGGCAGACCAGCTTCGTCTACGACGCCGACGGCAACCGGCTGATCCGCCGGGACCCGACCGGCAAGACGCTCTATCTGCCGGGGCAGGAGATCCGCTACAACTCCACCACGCAGACCACCACCTGCACCCGCTACTACTCCCACGTGGGCTCCACCATCGCGTCGCGGACCGCCACCGGCCTGAACTGGCTGACGGGTGACCATCACGGCACCGCCGGGGTGACGGTCAACGCGGCGACCCAGCAGGCGGCGATCCGACGCGAGACTCCGTACGGGACGCCGCGCGGTACCCAACCGGCGTGGCCCAACGACAAGGGCTTCGTCGGCGGCACCAAGGACAACACCGGCCTGACCCACCTCGGGGCGCGGGAGTACGACCCGGCCATCGGTCGCTTCATCAGCGTCGACCCGGTTCTGGACCTGGCCGACCCGCAGCAGATGAACGGCTACAACTACAGCAACAACAGCCCGGTCACCGCCAGCGACCCGACCGGGCTTAAGCAGTGCGGCGACGACCAGTGCACCATGTACACCACGCCGACGCCGGACGGCGAGATCGTGCACGAGCCGGGCGGCAAGACCACGAAAATCACGAAGCCAAAGGTCTGTACCAAGCGCTTCTGCATTGGCTCGCCCCGGAACCCGACCAACCACGGCCCATGGGACGATGAGTTCGTGCATGACCCGAAGGCCAAGTGGACGCCCGCGGACGTGGCGAGCTGGTCGAAGTGGCAGGCGTACCGTTACGGCTGCATCTCCTCCGAGAAGGCCAACGTGGGCCGATGCGCGGGTTGGGCCGACGCGCCGTATATGTACGACCACTACCTGAACGGCACCGGCGATCCCTACGTCTTCATGTTCTCGCCCGCCTATTACGAGGACGCGAAGATCAGACGCCACGTCGACCAGGAGATCGCGGCCGCGCAGTTGGCAGCGGAGGAACTGATGGGCAAGTCCGGCAGCAACTCGTTCCAGATGACCGGTGTGAACCGGCACTTCCCGGGGCAGCCATCAACCGAAAAGTGGCAGAAGATCGTCGGGTCCTTTGACATGTGGGCCAGCGCCGAGGTCACCGTCACCGGTGACACGGTTGCCATGAGGATCACGATGCACGCCGAGGATCGGTGGAATTTCAACCCGGACGCGAACGACGTCGGGAGCGGGATCAAGGACGACGAGAACGGCCGCTTCGCCGTGCTGGGCAAGGCGAAGGGTTTCAACTCCTCAGGTTCCATGGTGAAGGAAGTGACGTGGACGATCGGCTCGCCACGCAGCGCGACCGTGAGTGACCCGAAGGCGATTATTGATGAACCGCATCGTTGGTAGGCCGTTGTCCGCCCTGGCCACCGTTCTGGGGATCCTCCTCATCTCGGCCTGCGGGACGAGCGACGGAACCTCCCCGTCGGGTGGCCGGGCGCGGCCGGCCACCCTGTCGGCCAGCCCGTCCAGCACCGACCCGGCGGTGACCGGCGTGCAGCCACTCTATGATCTGAGCCGCGAACTCGAGGATCAGATCGACACGGTGCTGATCGGGCCGGCCTTGGACATCGACGGCGTCGTTGCGGTGCCGCTCCAGTCGCCGTACATGGACGACCTGCTCTCCGAGGTGTGCGATACCCAGCCGGGAAACGGCGTATACCTGAGTGCTTTCGGGCAGCGCCGGGAGTGGAAGGCGTCGGACCTTCGGATCCAGCAGTTTGCCGGCGGATGGGGCGTCAGTCCGGCGGCTGAGGCCGTTGCCCAGGTTCGTGGCCAGCTCGGCTGTGGCACCTACCGTGACCGTGAAGGGCTGCATCGGATTCTCGGCGAGCGGGAGCTTTCCCGCCTGAGCGGGCTCGACGACCAGTTGATGTTCTGCGAGGTGATCGACGAGAACGACCCGGACGGCTCGACCCATCTCTGTACCGCATTGCTGGCGCGGGGTGAGATCGCCTCCCGGATCGAGACCCGGGCCGCCACCGCCGAGCGGGCCGAGCAGGTGACCCGGGAACTGGCCGCTCCCGCAGCCCAGCGCCTCGCAGCCGTCTCCTGAGGCCGGCCCGGCCGGGAGAGACAACGGTCGGATCACCGGTTACGCGGAGGCAGCCTGCTGTCCCGACCTCAGTCAGGTCCAGACAGCAGGCTGCCTCCGCAGCTCGCGTGCGAGGCGGAGCGGCGTCGCGAGTAGTGGGAGTACGCAGGAAACGCCTTCGCGTGGGAGAACGCGGGCCGTAGCTCGGCGGCGTGCTCCCAACTGGGGGGTGCGAAAATGTCAAGATGCCGGGTGGCTGGCTGCTCCGCTGATGAACGATGATCGTGAAGTCCAGGCCGGCCGGGCGCGGCGGCAGTTGCGGGACCTGGGACGACCGCTCGTGGTCCTGACCGCGCCGCTGCTGGTGCGCCTGGCCAACCGGGACAAGCGGTTCGTCTGGACGCTGGACGAGGTGCGTGGCCACGCTCGGGACTGGCCGGGCACCGGTGGCGACGCCGAGATGGCGAACCTCTTCCGCACCCAGGCGTGGTTCGGTCTGAGCCTGGTGCCGCTCGCGGTGTACATCGCGGCATCTCAGCTGCGGCCGAGCGATGGGGCCAGCTATCCCGTGCACGAAGGTGTCATGACGGGCGCCACCACGCTGCACATGTTCACCCTGGGCATGGTCCTGGCGAGCGGCCTCAAGTGGGCGTTGTCGCAGTACTTCACACCGGATCTCGACCGCCGTCTCGGACCTCCCCGCAGGCGCGGCCCCCGAACGGGCGGGCGACGGCCGGGCCTGCTGGTGCGGTTGTGCCTACCGTCCAACCTCGACTGGGTGTTCGCGCTGATCTTCGCCAGCTGCATGGCGCCCAACCTCTATCCCTGACCAGCCCCGCCGAATGCTCCGGCAATCAACCTGCCGAGCGTCATGGTGGCCGGCCGGGGGTCTGCTGCCTCGGCCCTGATCAACCTACCGTGATCAGGGCCCCTACTTGCGGCAGTTTTTGCCCATTTTGTGCTCGCAGCTTGCGACCCCCCTTTACATGGATGCTTTTACATCTTTAGTGTCTGGCGCACCACAATGGTGATATCACGGGGGTCGCTAGTGGTTGGTTGGCCTGTGCCTGCGCGCTTTGCGCGGGTTGTGTCAGGGTTTGGGAACCGATGGCTGGTCGCCGTAGCGGCCGCAGCTCCGGCGGGCGTCGGTCAACCTCGCGTCGGCGAGGAAAGCACCCTGGGCTCCGCGCCCTTCTGATTCTCGGACCGCATGTTGTCGTGCTCGTCGTCGAGTGTGTCGTCGAGCATTGACCCCCATCGATTTCGCCCCTAGTACACGGAGGTTCCGTGCAGGTACACATGCCCCCTGCCGTTCCGCCGCCCGTACGGCACGATCGTGCTCGTACGCTGCGGCGGACCGTCACCGCGACGCTGGCTGCCACGGTCGTCGCCAGCCTGCTGCACGCGCCGGCCCAGGCCGCGCCGATCGGAGCGCCGTACCGGCCGTCGGCGCCGAAGCCGGTGCCGACGGTACCCGTCGACAAGATCACTCCCAGTTCCCCGGCCGGAAGCAAGATCCTCCCGGACGCGAGCAGGAGGCCGGCGCCGAGCTGGCCCGCTGCCGGCAGCAGCATCGTCGATCTGACCACCACCCGCACCACCGGCCCCGCCCCGGCAGGCGCCCTGCCGATCCGGGTTGCCGCGCCGGAGAAGGGCGTCGCCGCACCAGGGCGGGTCCGGGTACAGGTGCTCGACCGCGCCACCACCAGCCGTACCGGAGTCAACGGCCTGCTGCTGCGCCTCGACCGGGCGGACGAGAACGACAGCGCCGGGACGGTACGGGCCAGCGTCGACTACCGGTCGTTCGCCACGGCCTACGGCGCCGACTGGGCCAGTCGCCTGCGCCTGGTCCAGTTGCCCGCGTGCGCGCTGTCGACCCCGGCGGACCGTCGCTGCGCCGGCACCCCGCTACCGTCGAGCAACGACCTGGCGCAGCAGACCGTCACCGCTGACGTGCCGGTGGGTGCGGCGGCGGGCGGCACCCTGGTCGCGCTTTCGGCCGGCCCGTCAGGGCCCGCCGGAAACTACGCGGCGACCTCGCTGTCGGCCTCCTCGACCTGGTCGGCGGGCGGTAACTCGGGCGCGTTCAACTGGTCCTACCCGCTGCGGACACCGCCGGCGCTGAACGGACCCGCACCCGGGCTGTCGCTGAACTACTCCTCCCAGTCGGTCGACGGCCGGCACGCCGCCTCGAACAATCAGCCGTCCTCGGTCGGCGAGGGCTTCGAAATCTCCACCGGAGGTTTCATCGAACGCCGGTACAAGTCGTGCAGCGATGACATGGGCGGATCGGCGAACAACACCACGAAGACGTTCGACCAGTGTTGGGCGACCGACAACGCCACGCTCTCGCTGGCCAGCGGATCGGGCGAGTTGATCTACAACTCGACCGAAAAGCGCTGGCACCTGCGCAACGACGACGGGTCCCGGATCGAGCGGCGGACCGGTGCGAGCAACGGCGACAACGACGGCGAATACTGGGTGGTCACCACGGGTGACGGTATCCAGTACTGGTTCGGCCTGAACCGGCTGCCGGGCTGGAAGTCGGGGGATCCGGTCACCAATTCGGCACTGACCGTCCCGGTCTTCGGCAACAACCCCGGAGAGCCCTGTCACGCCACCGCGTTCGCCGACTCCAGCTGTGTCCAGGCCTGGCGGTGGAACCTCGACTATGTCGTGGACCCGTCCGGCAACTCGGCCTCGTACTGGTACACCAAGGAGACCAACAAGTACGGCCGCCGCCTCGACCCGAACGACGCCGTGACGTACGACCGCGCCAGCTCGCCGCAGCGGATCGACTACGGCACCCGGCGGGACAACGGCGTCGACTCGGCGTTGAGCGGCTCCGCGCCGATGCGGGTGACCTTCACGGCCGCCGACCGGTGCCTCAGTTCCTGCGCCACTCACGACGCTGCGCACTGGCCGGACACGCCCTGGGACGCCGCGTGCGCCGGCACCTCCTGCCCGGACAACTTCTCCCCGACCTTCTGGACCACCAAGCGGCTTCAGGCGGTGAACACGCAGGTCAGGTCCGGCAGCGGCTACACCGATGTCGAGCGTTGGACATTCACCCACACCTTCCCCGACCCCGGCGACGGCACCCGGGCCGGACTCTGGCTGGACCGGATCTCCCACACCGGCCTGTTCGGCGGCACCGCCAGCCTGCCCGACGTGCGGTTCGCCTATACCCAGCTCGCCAACCGGGTCGACACCATCGACTTCGCCGCCGCGATGAACTGGATGCGGATCGCGCGGATCACCAACGAGTCCGGCGGCACGGTCAACGTCACCTACTCGGCGCCTGACTGCGTCGCCGGCCAGCCGATGCCGACGCCGCACACCAACACCCGCCGGTGCTACCCGGTGATCTGGACGCCGGAGGGGTACACCAACCCGGTCACCGACTGGTTCCACAAATACGTCGTCACGACCGTCTACGAGACCGACCACACCGGCGGCGTCCCGCCGCAGGGTAGCCCCCGCGTCGTATACACGTACAGCTACCTGGACGGGGCTGCCTGGCACTACAACGATGACGACGGTCTGATCGACCCGAAGAACAAGACCTGGTCCGACTACCGGGGGTACGGCCGGGTAGCGGTCACCGTCGGCGACCCGGGTGAGCAGACGTACAGCGAGACGCGCTACTTCCGCGGCATGAACGGCGACCGGCTGAGCCCGAGTGGCGGCACCCGTTCGGTCAACATCGACGGGATCGCCGACGAGGACTGGTACGCGGGCATGACCCGCGAGACGAAGACGTTCAACGGGCCCGGCGGGGCGGTGGTGTCCCGGCAGACCAACGAGCCCTGGACCTCGCCGGTCACCGCGACCCGGACCATCAACGGCGACACGGTGACCGCTCGGTTCAGCCGCATCGCCACCGTCCGCGACTTCACCACGCTGGATGGCGGCCGCGGGGAGCGGGTCACCCGCACCACCACCGGCTACGACCAGTACGGCATGGTTGTCTCGGTCGACGACCTCGGACAGGAGGGTGTCGACGGCGACGAGCTGTGCACCAAGACGGACTACGCGCCGCGCAACACGACCGCGTGGCTGATGGACCGGGTCCACCGGACCCAGAGTTACGCGGTGAAGTGCGGCGACACCGGCGGCACGCTCTCGGCTGACCAGGTCATCGGTGAGGTCCGCAACTCGTACGACGACCAGGCTTTCCAGAGCGTCGCGACCCGGGGCCTGGTCACCCGGATCGAACGCATGGAGTCCTGGAGCAGTGGCACCCCGACCTTTTCCACGGTCGGCCGGGCCGCGTACGACGCGCACGGTCGTACCACGTCCACCTGGGACGCGATGGGTGCCCTCACCACCACCGCATACACGCCGGCGGTTGGTGGACCGCTCACCGCGACCACCGTCACCAACCCGCTGCAACACGTCAGCACCACCACGGCACAGCCCGCGTGGGGTCTGCCCACACGCAGCGTGGACGCGAACGGCAAGGTCACCGACCTCGCCTACGACGCGCTCGGCCGGCTCACCTCGGTCTGGCAGCCGGGCCGGGACAAGGCCACCCAGACCGCCAACCTGACGTACGGCTACCTGATCCGGGACACCGCGCCCACCGTCGTTTCCACCGCCCAGCTCAACAACGCGGGCAACTACGTCACGTCGTACACCCTGTACGACGGGCTGCTCCGGGCTCGGCAGACCCAGACGCCGTCGCCGTCCGGCGGCCGGCTGCTCACTGACACCTTCTACGACACCGCTGGCCGGCAGGTCCGGTCGTACGGCAGCTATCACACCAGCGGGAACCCCGGCACCACCCTCGTCACGGCCACCGAGGCGGCGTTCGTGCCGAACCAGAGCCGGACGGTGTACGACGGCGCCGGCCGAACGATCGCGTCGATCTTCCAGCCGTACGCGGCCGAACGGTGGCGCACCTCGACCTACTACGCGGGTGACCGCACCGATGTCACCCCGCCGGCCGGCGGGACCGCGACGTCGACGGTCACGGACGCCCGCGGTCGCACCGTCGAGCTGCGGCAGTACAACGGCCCGGCACCCACCCCCGGAGTGTCCGGTTCATGGGATGCGACGAGGTACGCGTTCAACCGCAAGAGCCAACTCGCCGAGGTGACCGACCCGGTCGGCAACAAGTGGACCTATACCTACGACATCCGTGGCCGGCAGATCGAGACCCGGGACCCGGACCGGGGACCGACCACCAACACCTACGACAACGGCGGCCGGACCACCAGCACCACCGACGCCCGGGGTAAGACGATCGCCTACCTCTACGACCCGCTGGGCCGCAAACGCGCCGCGTACGACGACCGGGTCGGCGGCACCATGCGTGCCCAATGGGTCTATGACACCCTGGCCAAGGGATACCTCACCCAGAGCACGCGGTTCGTGGGCTCCGCCAGCTACCAGGTGAAGGCCCTCGGTTACAACGACCAGTACCAGTCGACCGGCACACAGGTCATCGTCCCGACCTCCGAGACGGGACTCTCCGGCACCTACAACTTCGAGAACACCTGGAACCCGGACGGCTCCCTGAAGTCGGCCAGTTTCCCAGGGACCGTCGGTGACCTGCCCGCCGAGACCGTCTCCTACGCCTACACCGACCTGGGCAACGTCACCACGCTGAACACTCTGTACGGCAGTCAGCAACAGGCGTACGTCAGCGCGGTCGTCTACAACGCGCTCGGCCAGATCGACCAGGTGACCCTGGACACCGGCTCGGGCGGACACGTCTGGCAGGCGTTCACCCGGGAGCTGGAGACGGGCCGGCTGACGGGCATCCGGATCGACCGGGACTCCGTCGCACCGAACACCGTCTCGGACGTGCGGTACACGTTCGACCCGGTCGGCAACATCACCCAGACCAGGGACGTCACCCCCGATCCGGTCGACGACACGCAGTGCTTCGCGTACGACCACCTCCGCCGGCTCACCGAAGCGTGGACCCCGGCCTCGGGGGACTGCGTAGCCACGCGGAGTGTCGCCAGTCTCGGTGGGCCGGCCCCGTACTGGCACTCGTGGAGCTTCGACAAGATCGGCAACCGCCGCACGGAGGTGGTGCACACCTCGTCCGGTGACGCGACCACGACCTACGCGTACCCGGCCACGGGAGCGGCGCGACCGCATGCCGTGACGGGCACCAGCGGCGCCACCACCGGCAGCTACACGTACGACGAGAACGGCAACACCCTCACCCGGCCCACCAAGTCGTCCGGCACCCAGACACTCACCTGGGATCCGGAGGGTCGGTTGGAGACCAGCGTGGACGGCACCGGGGAGACCCGGTACATCTACGACGCCGACGGCAACCGGCTGATTCGCCGCGACCCGACGGGCCGCACGCTCTATCTGCCGGGGCAGGAGATCCGGCACACCACGTCCGGTGGCGCGAAGACCACCCGCTACTACAGCATCGCCGGTCAGGTGGTGGCGTCGCGTACCGCTGCCGGCGTGAGCTGGCTGGCCGCTGACCACCAGGGCACCGGGCAGGTGGCCGTCGACGCGGCCACCCAGGCCACCACCATCCGTCGGCAGACTCCGTACGGCGTGCCGCGCGGCGGGGATCCGGCCTGGCCGAACAGTAAGGGCTTCGTCGGTGGGACGCGGGACAACACCGGTCTCACCCACCTCGGCGCCCGCGAATACGATCCGTCCACCGGTCGGTTCATCAGCGTCGACCCGATCATGGACCTGACCGATCCACAGCAGTGGAGTGCGTACACCTACAGCAGCAACAGCCCGGTCACCTACTCCGACCCATCGGGTGAGCGGGCCTGCTCGGACGACAACTGTGGGCCGGGCGCCGACTACGTGGACCTCGCCGGCAACTACCACGCCGTACCGGGCCACAACGACGGCTGCAACGGGTGCAGCGCTGCCGTCCCGAAGCGGGGGTACTCGTCCGACGACGAGGAACGGGCCGCGACCGGCAACGCCGACAAGGCGCGGATGCTGCGTGAGATGCGCCACCGGCAGATCTTCCTGGAGGGCAAGTTCTGGATCGGCAAGCTCCGTGAGGAGATGGTGGAGGCGAACTTCGACGCCTGTAAGATGGGCAATCCGTACGTCTTCGCAGGTTGCACCACCGGTGCCAACATCGCCAACGAGAAGCTCGCCGAGCAGATCAACGAGGCCCTGGATCGGATCGACGAGTCACGGGCCCGCGAGGGCAAGTTCATCAAGGACAAGGTGCTGGGCAAGGTCAACTCGGGCTTCGACGACGACGAGTTCGAGATCGCCTTCTGGCTCGCGTTTACCGGGAAGCAGAAGGTCGAATCGCGTGACGACTCGCTGCCAGTCGCCGGCGAATCGGGTAACAGGGGCTTCGACGCGTACGTGGACGGCCATCGCGCGGAGTTCAAAAAGCTCCAGACAAACACTCAGAGCGCTGCCCGTGACCGGCTGCGCAGCGCCAACGGGCAGCACGTGGACCGGGTATACGTGTTGGTCCGCGACGGGGTCGAGAAGGCGAACGTGGAAGCGGGGCGGGCCAACTTCATGCGGAATCACTCGAACCCGTCGTTGAAGTACTGGCAGGTGATCGACGGCGGCGCCGGCTGGCAAAGCCCGTTCCAGTCCATCAACCAGCCGTTGTGAGGTTCGCCCAGGGATGATCACGCATCGTCCGTCGGGCAGATGAGGATCCAGGTGCCCCCGCTGGTTGAATCGAGCAGCGGGGGCACCGCCCGGCGTGGAACCAGCGGACTTCCACCCGATCGGCCAAGCGAAAGGGACGATGGACCATGAACGACTACTCGCTCGTGGTGGGCCTACTCGACGAGCGGCAGTCGTTCGAGCAACTCGTGGACGTGGTCGCCGTAGCGACCGGCGCGACCGTCACGGATCTGCCCGGCGAGAAACCGTCGGTGGAGGGCGCGCTTCCCACGGGGCACTTCTGGGTGGAGTTCGACCCGGCCGATATCGAGCCGTTCGCCAGCAACCCGTACGTGATCGATGTGACGTTGACGGATCCGTCGGCGGAACCAAGGCTGGCCGAGACGATCTTCGCCGCTCTCGTCGCCCACGGTTACCGGGTGGCCATCCTCGAGAACGGCGGGGTGATCCGCGCCTCGCACCACGTCGAGGAATCCGTCGCGGACGGGGCGGGCGGCAACGGTGGACAGGCCGAGCCGTCAAAGTGATGCGCTCACCCGGAATGACCTGACCGCCGGAGGTGCACGAGCACCGCGAGCACCCGCCGGTGGTCCTCGTCGGAGGAGGCCAGGCCGAGCTTGGCCATGATCGAGCTGACGTGCGCCTCGACGGTCCGCTCGGTCAGCCACAGGCGGCGGGCGATCCCGACGTTCGTGCGCCCCTCGGCCATCAGCGCGAGCACCTCCCGCTCCCGGGCGGTGAGGGTGCTGAGCGGGTCGTCCGGCGGCCGGTGGCCGATGAGCCGGGTGACCACCTCCGGGTCCAGCGCCGACCCGCCGGCCGCGACCCGTCGCAGGGCGTCGAGGAAGTCGTCGACGTCGAGGACACGGTCCTTGAGCAGATAGCCGAACCGCCCGCCGGCGACGAGATCCACCGAGTGCCGGGTCTCGATGTGCTGGGAGAGCAGCACGATGCCGAGGTTCGGGTGGCGGGTACGGATCTGGCGCGCGGCGCGGGCGCCGTCGTCGGTGTGGTCGGGCGGCATCCGTACGTCGATGATGGCCAGGTCCGGCGCGGCCTCCTCGGCGGCGACCAGCAGGCCCGGGGCGTCGACGGCCTTGCCGACCACCTCGTGCCCGGCGTCGACGAGCAACCGGGCCAGGCCCTCGCGAAACAGCGTCGAGTCCTCGCCGATCACGATCCGCACGGCAGCACCGCCTCGACGAGGGTCCCGTTGCCGCGCTGGCCGGCCACCGTGAGCGCACCCCCGGCGGCGGCCACCCGGTCGCCGATGCCCGCCAGCCCGCCGCCGGGCCGCACCCGGGCCCCACCGACGCCGTCGTCGCGGACCGTCACCGTCAGATCGTTGTCGGCCCGGGCCACCCGCAGGTGTACGGCGCTGGCGCCGGAGTGCTTGACCACGTTCGTCAGCGCCTCGCTGGCCACGTAGTAGGCGGTGGTGGCGAGGTCCTCGGGCACCGGCTCGGGGCAGACGTCGAGGGTGACCGCCAGCGGTACGCCGCGGACCAGCATCGTCAGCGCGTTGGCCAGCCCCTCGTCGAGGCTGGACGGGCGCAGCCCGTGCGCGATCTGCCGCAGCTCCGCGACCGCGGTGCCCAGTTCGGCGACCGCCTGGTCGAGCAGGCCGGAGACGTCGGTTTCGGGAAGGTGCCGCTGGGCGAGCCGCAGCGCCATGCCGAGGGAGACCAGCCGCTGCTGGGCGCCGTCGTGCAGGTCGCGCTCCAGGCGCAGCCGTTCGGCGTACCCGGCGCGCAGCAGCCGCGCCCGGCTGGCCTCCACGTCGAGCAGGGCGCGGCGTAGCTGCAACCGCAGCCGGACCACCTCGACGAGCAGCGCGCAGGCGTCGGCGAGTTCGCGCATCAGCTCGCGGGTTGTGGTCCCGCCGCGGACGAGTACGCCGATCTGCTGGCCACCGAGGCGGATCACGGTCGCGTCCTCGGCCACCCCGAAGCTCTCCCCGGTCGCGGTGACCAGCTCGTTCGTGCCCGGCATCCGGTAGCCGACGCGTACCTCCGGATCGCGCAGCGCCTGCCGCAGCGCCTCCTCTAGCCGTTCCGGCGCCGCCTCACCGGCGTGCATCCGATCGCGGAGGTCCTCGATCGCCGCGAGCGCTGCCCGCCGGGCGGGATAGAACCGGCGGTCCACCTCGCGCTGCAACCGGACGCGCAGCGGGGACAGGGCGAGCGCGCAGACCGCCGTGGCGCCAGCCGCGGCCACCGGCGACGAACGGCCGGCCGCGACGCCCGCGACGAACATGGCGACCGTGTAGAAGGCCAGCAGCGCGGCGGTGACCAGGCCGTAGGTGACCGTGGCGCTCAGCGCCTTGTTCACGTCGTACAGGTCGTGGCGGAGGATGCCGATCGCGGTCGCCGTCGGGACCGCGATCAGCGTCGCGGCGAGCCCGACCACGGCCAGGTCCGGCCCGTCGAGCAGCAGGTAGCTCAGCCAGCACAGCAACAGCGTCGCGGGCAGGAAGAACGCACCGAGCGCGAACCACTTCACCTGCGCCCGGCGTACCGGGTCGGTGGCCCGCCGGTACCGCACCACCATCGCCACCGTGGACGCGACGAGCAGGGCGAGCAGCCCGGGCAGCAGGGCGACCGCGATCGGTCCGAGCACCCGCGCCAGCGACGGTGGCGGGGTGCCGAACGCGTGGTCGACGTCCGCGAACGGCGGCGGGAACGGGGCGGGGTCGAGGCCGGTGAGCATGATGAACGCCGCCGGCACCACCACGAGGCCGGCGGCCACCACCCGCCAGCGCCGGCCGGGCAGCAGCCGACCGTCGGGGAAGAGCAGCATGAGCAGCGCCGCCGGCACGTAGTTGAGCATCCAGGAGCCCTGGGCCGTGGTGACCAGGAGCGACGAGACCGGCAACCGCCCCGGATGGTGCGCCACGACATACCCGTAGACGTCGGTCAGGGCGACCCAGATGGCGAGCAGCCCGAACAAGGTGAGCAGGGCGCCGACCAGGTTGGTCGGGCGTCTCGTCACGATCAGCATGCCCAGAACCACGGAGGCGGCGGCGAGCAGGCAGGCGGTCGCGAAGTAGACGGTCTGACCGGCGTCGCGGCCGAGGGTCAGCAGCCAACCGCCCGCGCCGACGAGCGCGACGGCGACCGCCGTCATCGCGTACGCGACCAGCCGCGGCATCGTCATGGCGTTCACCGTAGGCCCACCGTGGCGCCGACGGATACGTGCCAGCACGGAGATGCCCTCCGTACTTTCCCGCACCCCGGGTCCCGCGTCCGCCACGATGCGCTCCCCGGTGCGTCCGGCGAAAACTGCTGGCCAGGACATCCGCTCAAGGGAGGCAATCGTGAGACATCCGCGCGGCTTCATCGTCGGTCTCGTACTCGCCGGCGTGCTCGGCCTCAGCGACCTGGCCACCGGGTTCTTCGGAGTGGGCGGGGAGGGCCAGCCGCCGGTCGCCGCCGCCGTGGTGATCACCCTGCTCGGCGCGATCACCCTCGCCGGCGGCTGGTTCGCCTGGCGCGGACGGCGGGGCGGCCTGGTCTCGGTGATCGTCACCCGGATCCTGTCCGGCCTCGCCGTGCTGCCGGCGTTCGGCGACGACAGCATCTCCACCGCGAACGAGGTGCTCATCGGCGCCGGTCTCGTGGTCACCGTCGCCGCCCTGATCCTGATCTGGCCGGGCCTCCGGCGTCCGGCGGTGGCCACGTCATGACCGCCACCCTCGACCGTGAGGCCACGCTCGCCCAGACCGACGCACCGCGCCGGGTCGGCACCGCCCTCACGATGGTGCTCGCCCCCTGGGGATTCGTGGTCGCCAACGCCTGTTACGCCTGGGCCACCCGCAACGGCGGCAGCGACCAGACCGGCGCGGACAGCCTCGCCCTCGCCGCCGCGCATCCGGGGCCGCTGCGGGCGTCGACCATCGCGGCCATGCTCGGCTGCCTGCTCATCATCCCGGCGACGCTCGGCGCCATCGGGTTCACCCGGCAGCGGGCGAACCGGCTCGGCCTCATCGGCGGATCCCTCATGATCGGCGGGTACGTGGCGTACTTCGGCGTCGCGATGAAGGGCCTCGTCGACCTGGCCATGGCCCAGCGCGGCGGCCCCACCGGCGACTACGCCGCGGTGCTGGACGCCGCGAGCGAGTCCGCCATCCCGTTCCTGCTGCTCTTCGTGATCGGGAACATCCTCGGCACCCTGCTGCTCGGCATCGCCCTGCTGCGCGCCCGGACCGCGCCGACCTTGGCCGCGGTCGCGATCTGCTGCTGGCCGGTGCTGCACGTGACCGGCCTGATCGCTGGCACCGAGTGGTTCGAGGTCACCGGCGCCACGCTCCAGGCCGTCGGCTTCGCCGTCCTGGCGCTCCGGCTGGCCCGCACCAGCTGACCGCTGGCCGGCATCCCGAGCACGGGGTGCCGGCCAGCGGCGAGGGTGGCGCGACCCGGTGGTGTTGAATGTAGACAGTCGTGCTGCCGGAGGTGGGTCGTGACCGAACTCTCGCTGCTGATCGAGCCGCCGGCGGCGCTGCCCGCCGACCGGGTCGACGGGCTGGCCGCCGGCCTCGCCGACGACCTGCGGGCGGTACGCGGGCTGCGGGTCGCGCACGCCCAGGCGCCGGCCGTCGGGCCCGGCAAGTCGGCGCAGGCGTGGGAGCTCGGCATGCTCGTCGTCGGCGGCGTCTTCTCGGCCAGCACCATGCGGGCCCTGGCCCAGATCGTCGTGGCGTACGCCGACCGGGTGAAGGCCCGGTCGATCCGGGTCCGCAACGGCGACCGGGAGGTCGTGGTCACCGGCGACACAAGGATCGATCCGGCCGTGCTGGACCGGTTGACGCAGCTTCTCGGCGCACCGTCCGACCCGGCGCTACCCGGTTCGTCGTCGGACGGCGGGAGCACCAGCGCCGGGAGCTGACAGTGGGACAGCGACGCGCGCTCCTGATCGCCAACGACCGCTACATCGACGAGTCCCTGGCGGACCTGTACGCGCCCCGGGAGGAGGCGCGTGACCTGCTCAGCCTGCTGGCGGACGCCGACGTCGGCGCGTTCGACCAGACCGTGCTGCTGGAGAACGAGTCCAAGAGTTCGATCGAGCGGGCGATCGAGTCGATGCTGCGGGCGGCCGGCCCGGAGGATCTAGTCCTGCTCTACTTCTCCGGCCACGGCGTCCGCAGCAGCAAGCGGGGGCGGCTGCACCTGGCGGTGGCCAACACCGAACTCGACCACCTCTCGTCGACCGCGATCTCGGCGTCGTTCGTCCGGGAACTCCTCGACGAGTCGGACGCGGCCAGCTCGGTGATCCTGCTCGACTGCTGTTACAGCGGCGCGTTCGAGGGCCACGGCCTGAAGACGACGGACGACCTGGCGATCGACGGCGAGCTGAAGACCGGGTACGGCCGGTACGTCATCACCGCCACCAACTCGGTGGAACGGGCCGACGACGGGCGGCCGGCCTCCGGCACCGGGCCGCGCCTGCGGTCGGCGTTCACCGAGACGATCATCCAGGGTCTGAGCACCGGCGCGGCGGACATCACCGGCCAGGGCCGGATCACCCCGGACGACCTGTGGCGGTACGTCCACCTCGAACTGCCCAAGCGGTCGGCGCAGACGCCGTGCCAGTTCGGCAGCGCCAGCGATGAGATACACATCGCCCTGTCCCGCGACGGCCACCACCGGCAGCGCCGCCGGCGGGACCACCGCGAGCTGCGCCTCGGTGACCTGCTCGGGCCGCTCGAACCGGCCGACGACGTCAAGCTCTGCGCGACCGACTGGCGGCGGCGCGGGCTGCTCAAGGTGCCCGTCGGGCAGGCGCAACGGATCGACCAGCCGGCCGGCGAGCCGGTCTGGCTCGACCTGGCCTCCGCAGACGGGCACCTGCTGGTGGTCGGTCGGGCGGGCACCGGCAAGACCAGCCTGCTGCGCACCATCATCGGTGGCCTCGCGTTGACCCACTCGGCCGACGAGGTGGCGTTCAACTGCCTCGAGTCGGGCGGGAACTGGCTCGGGCCGATGCGGCGCCTGCCGCACGTACGGGCCGTCGTCGGTGACGACGAGGTGGGCGACGTCGGCGAACTGCTCGACCGGCTGGAGCAGGACGTCCTCGACCGCAAGCAGCTGTTCCGCCGCTACAACCTGGAGTCGCCCACCAGCCTGCGGGCCCGACGCGCCACCCTCGACGCCGGGCCGTGGCCCGACGTGTTCCTGGTCGTCGACCGCTGGCACGACTTCACCACACTGCTGCCGGACTTCGCCACCCGGGTCGTCGACCTGGCCAACAAGGGCCTCGGCTACGGGGTCCACGTGGCCGTCGTCGAGCGGAGCTGGCGGAGCATCCCGGAGGACCTGCGGGAGCTGCCCCAGATCCGGATCGAGACCCGGCTGTCACAGCCGCAGGAGTCGCTGGTCAGCCCGGACCAGGCGACGCGGCTGCCGGTCAACATGCCGGGCTGGGCCATCCACGGCCGGCGTACGTTCCGCATCGCCCTGCCCGACCTGACGCCCGCCGACCGCGACGTCGAGCTGGACGCCGAGACCGGGACGGCGGACGGCGGCGGAACGCTGGTGTCGGTGATCGCCGAGGCGTGGGGCGCGGCCGGCGAACGGTCGAGCCTGCCGTCGCCCGTCGTCGCGCAGACGGACGAGGCGCTCTTCGTCCTCGGCGTACCGGATCGGGCGGCACTCTGGCGGTTCGAGGGGCGGCACACCCCGCTCGGCCCGGACCACCTGCGGGTGCCGCTGGGTTTCGACGAGCGGGGCCAGCCGGTGCTGCTCGACCTGAAGGAGCCGGCCCGGGACGGCATGGGCCCGCACGGCCTGCTGGTCGGGGCGCCCGGGTCCGGCAAGAGCGAGCTGCTGCGTACCCTCGTGGCCGCGCTGGTGGCGCGGCACTCCTCGGCGGAGCTGAACCTCGTCCTCGTCGATTTCAAGGGCGGGGCGGCCCTCGCGCCGTTCGCCGCGCTGCCGCACGTGAGCGCGGTGATCACCAACCTCGCCGAGGAAGTCACGCTGATCGACCGGCTGGCGGACGCGTTGACCAGCGAACTGCTCCGCCGGCAGGAACTGCTGAGCCGCTCCGGCAACCACGCCAACCGGTGGGACTACGCGCACGCGCGGGCGGCCGACGCCGACCTGCCGCCCCTGCCTACCCTGCTGGTCGTCTGCGACGGGTTCTCCGAGCTGCTCGCCGCGCGGCCCGAGTTCATCGACGTCCTCGTGCAGGCGGCCCGGGTGGGCCGCACCCTCGGCGTGCACCTGCTGCTGGCCAGCCAGCGGCTGGAGGGGCGGCTGCGCGGGCTGGAGAACCACCTGTCGTACCGGATCGGGCTGCGCACCTTCTCGGCCGCGGAGAGCCGGGCGGTGCTCGGGGTGCCCGACGCGTACGCGCTGCCCGCCGCCCCTGGGCACGGTTACCTGAAGGCGGGGGTGGCGATGACCCAGTTCCGTGCCGGGTACGTCTCCGGCCCGGCCGACGACGCCGAGGTCGACGTACCTCCGGAGCTGGCCGGATGCAGCACGCTCGACGTCCTGGTGGCGCGGCTGCACGGCCGGGGCGCTCCCGCCCACCAGATCTGGCTGCCGCCACTGGGCGAACCGCCCACGCTCGACGAACTCCTGCCGCCGTTGCTGGCCGACCCGGCCCGGGGCCTCACCGCCGGCCCGCCGCAGGCCGCGCTGGCCGTGCCGATCGGCCTGGTCGACGTGCCCCGTGAACAGCGCCGGGAGCCGCTGGTCCTGGAACTCGGGGGCAGCGCCGGGAACGTCGGTGTGGTCGGCGCGCCGCTGTCCGGCAAGAGCAGCACCGTGCGGACCCTGGTGGCGTCGCTGGCGTTGACTCACACCCCGCGCGAGGTGCAGTTCTTCTGCCTCGACCTCGGCGGCGTCGCGCTGCGGGGCCTGGATCGGCTGCCGCATGTCTGTGGGGTCGCCGGGCGGCGCGACGCCGAGGCGGTCCGGCGGTCCGTCGCCGAGGTGGCCGCGCTGCTCGACGAGCGGGAGCGGCGCTTCACCCAGCACGGCGTGGGCTCGATGGCCGACTACCGGGCGCTGCGCGACTCCGGCAAGGTCCCCGACGACCCGTACGGGGACATCTTTCTCGTGGTGGACGGCTGGGGCACCCTGCGCCAGGAGTACGAGGAACTGGAGGAGACGGTCACCGACATCGCCCAGCGTGGGCTCGCGTTCGGCGTGCACGTCGTGCTCACCGCGGTGCGTTGGGTCGAGTTCCGGTCCAGCCTGCGGGACCTGCTCGGCGCCAAGCTGGAGTTGCGGCTCGGTGACCCGACGGAATCGGAGTTCGACCGGCGGGCGGCGGCGAGCGTACCCCGGTCCGCGCCGGGTCGGGGGCTGGCACCCGGCCGACTGCACTTCCTGACCGCCCTGGCCCGCATCGACGGCCGTAACGGCGTGGAGGATCTGACGGCGGCGGCCGTCGCGCTGGCGGAACGGGTCGCGGCGGCGTGGCCGGGCGACCCGGCCCCACCGGTACGGCTGCTGCCGCGCCAGCTCTCGGCCGCCGAGCTGGACGCGGTGCGTGACCCGACGGCGACCGGGCTGCCGATCGGGTTGGGCGAGGCGGACCTGGCCCCGGTCCACCTCGACTTCGACCGGGAATCGCATCTGATCGTCTTCGGTGACGCCGAGTGCGGGAAGTCCAACCTGTTGCGGTTGATCGCCCGGCAGATCGTCGGCCGGTACTCACCGGAGCAGGCCCGGCTGATGGTCGCGGACTACCGCCGCAGCCTGCTCCACGCCGTCGAGGGGGAGCACCTGCTGCACTACGCCGCCGCGCGGCCGGCCTTCGTCGAGGGGCTGGAGCAGGTCCGGCAGGCGATGGAGCGGCGGCTGCCCGGGCCGGACGTCTCGTACGACCAGTTCCGGGAGCGTTCCTGGTGGCAGGGGCCGGAGCTGTATCTCCTGGTGGACGACTACGACCTGGTCGCCACCGGTGGGACCAACCCGCTGAGCGTGCTGCACGAGTTGCTGCCGCACGCGCGGGACATCGGCCTGCACCTGGTCGTCGCCCGTCGGGTCGGTGGGGCCGCGCGGGCGCTCTACGAGCCGGTGCTGCAACGTCTGCGCGAGCTGGACTCGCCGGGTCTGCTGATGTCGGGCAGCCGGGAGGAGGGGCCGCTGCTGGGTGGGCTGCGACCGCAGCCGATGCCGGCGGGACGCGGCACGCTGGTTCGTCGCCGGGACGGCAACCGGGTGGTCCAGACCGCCTGGTCGCCGCCGGAGCCGTGACGACGGGGCATCGATGACTTACCCATCGTGATCAGTGTCTATGCGGTGTGCTTATTGACCCTTTTTGTGGTTGCAGTTTGTGACCGCTCTTTACATGGATGTATCTCCATCTCTAATGTCTGCCGCACCACGTCGGTGATATCACGGGGGTCGCTGGTGGTTGATGGGCCTTTGCCTGCGCGCACGCAGGTCGTTTCAGTTGGGCCGCGCTTCGCGGCCGTACACGCGGTCACGGATTGCGAGGGCGGTGGCGCCTTCACCGCCGGCACCGAGGAAGCCGACGGCAGTCGCGCGTCTGCTTCGGCCGCCGGCGGACGCCCTTTCGCCTGGGCCCCGCACCGCCGCTCGACGCGTTCCCCCTCTTTCGCGGCCTCATGAGCACCGGAGGGCTCAGCGGAGCGTGCGCCGATCGGTTCCGCCGTCCGCGTCCCGCCGCCAGCGACATCGGGCGGCCATCACGTGTCGGCGGACGACTGCCCGCCTGACGGGCAGCGTCTTTCTCCTCGTCGACCGGCCCTCCCGAGCCGGTCGCGCTGGCCGCAGTGCCGCCTGAAGACCCATCGGAGGTAACTGGTGACACCCCCCTTGCCCCTTCTCCAGCGCAGACGTCCACCTCGACTCACCTGGCGACTGCTCGTCGCCGGCCTGACGGCGGCAGCCCTCGGTGCCACCACGGCGCAGGTGCCCGCCGCCGCCCAGCCGGTGGCCGAGAAGTTCTCACCGCCGCGCGCCGCTCCGGTCAAGCAGGTGCCGGTGAAGACCGTCCAGGCGAATCCGACGGCAAACCCGAAGCGGACGGTGCCTGCCGCTTCGTCCCCGGCTCCGGTCTGGCCGGCCGCCAGCACGGCGACCGTCGACCTGGCCGCGGGCGGCGGCAGTCCACGGCGCGCCGGCACCCTGCCGGTAAGAGTCGGCCAGCCCGCCCAGGCGGATCGCCGGGGAGTCGCCGGGCCGCAGCGGGTGCGGGTGGAGGTTCTGGACCGTGCGACGACCGCGCAGGCAGGGGTGCGCGGTGTCCTGCTGCGGTTCGGGCGGGCGGACGGCCTGACGGCGGCCGCCCCGGCCAGCGTCACGGTCGACTACCGGTCGTTCGCCGGGGCCTTCGGGGCAGACTGGGCGAGCCGGCTGCGGCTGGTTTCGCTGCCCGAGTGCGCCCTGACCAGCCCGGCGGCCGAGGGTTGCGCCGGGACGCCGTTGCCGTCCAGGAACAACCCGGCGGAGCAGACGGTGTCGGCGACCGTCACCGCAACGTCCACCGGCGGCCTGGTCGCGGTGTCGGCCGCCACCTCGGGGCCGGCCGGAGACTACGCGGCCACCTCGCTTCAGCCGTCCTCCACCTGGACGGCAGGGGGCAACTCGGGTGCCTTCACCTGGTCGTACCCGTTGCGGGTCCCGCCAGCGCAGGCCGGGCCGGCGCCCCAGATCGCCTTGAGCTACTCGTCCCAGGCGGTCGACGGTCGGCACGCCGCGTCCAACAACCAGCCCTCCTGGGTCGGTGAGGGCTTCGACGCCTGGCCGGGCGGTTACATCGAACGGCGCTACCAGGTCTGCGCCGAGGACATGGACGGCTCGGCGAACAACGTTCTGAAGACCGGCGACCTGTGCTGGAAGACGGACAACGCGGTCCTGTCGATGAACGGGCGTTCCGGTGAGCTGATCTACAACGCCACCGAGGGCCGCTGGCACCTGCGCGACGACGACGGCTCCCGGATCGAGCGGAAGACCGGGGCCGCCAACGGAGACAACAACGGCGAGTACTGGGTGCTCACCACGACCGACGGTACGCAGTACTGGTTCGGCGCCCACCGCCTGCCCGGCTGGGCCACCGGCAACGCGGAGACAAATTCCACCTGGACCGTACCCGTTTTCGGTAACCACCCGGGCGAACCGTGTCACGCCGCCGCTTTCATCGACTCGAACTGTGCACAGGCGTGGCGGTGGAACCTGGACTACGTGGTCGACGTGCACGGCAACTCGTCCTCGTACTGGTACGTGAAGGAGTCCAACCGGTACGCCCGCAACCTGAACCCGACGGACGGCCCGAGCTACGACCGCGGCGGTTGGTTGAGCCGGATCGACTACGGGACCCGGCGGGTCAACGGGGTCGACTCGGTGCTGAGCACGTCGGCGCCCGCGCGCGTCGAGTTCGCCGTCGCCGACCGCTGCCTGAGCGGTTGCGCCACCCATGACGCGGCGCACTGGCCGGACACCCCCTGGGACGCCGCATGCGCCGGCACCCCCTGCACGCAGTCCTTCGTCCCGACCTTCTGGACGACGAAGCGACTCGCCACCGTGACCACGAAGGTGCGGTCCGGTAGCGGCTACGACGACGTCGAGCGCTGGACCCTGACGCACAGCTTCCCCGACCCGGGGGACGGTACGCGAGCCGGTCTCTGGCTGGACAAGATCTCCCACGTCGGCCTGGCCGGCGGGACGGTCACCCTGCCCGACATCGAGTTCACCCCCGTCCAGCTCGCCAATCGCGTCGACACCATCGACTTCGCGGCGGCGATGAACTGGATGCGGATCGCGAAGATCCGGAGCGAGTCGGGCAGCACGACGAGCATTACGTACTCCCAGCCGGACTGCGTCGCCGGCCAGACACCGACCCCGCACACGAACAGCCGGCGTTGTTATCCGGTGATCTGGACCCCGGAGGGCTACTCGAACCCGGTGACGGACTGGTTCCACAAGTACGTGGTCACGACGATCTACGAGAACGACAACACCGGTGGGGTGCCGCCGCAGGGCAGTCCGCGGGTGGTCTATTCGTACAGCTACTACGACGGTGCGGCGTGGCACTACAACGACGACGACGGGCTTATCGACAAGAAGCGCAAGACGTGGTCGGACTATCGCGGCTACGGGCGGGTCGGGGTCACGGTCGGTGATCCGGGTGAGCAGACGTACACGGAGACCACCTATTTCCGGGGGATGAACGGGGACCGGGCCACCCCGACGGGCGGTAGCAGGTCGGTCACGATCGACGGGATCGCCGACGAGGACTGGTACGCCGGGATGCCCAGGGAGACCAAGACCCTCAACGGTCCCGGCGGGCCGGTGGTGTCCCGGGAGACGAATGACCCCTGGCCGTCGCCCGCCACGGCGACGCGGACCATCAACGGTGACACGGTGACCTCGCGCTTCACGCGGGTGGCCACGGCCCGGCAATACACCGCGCGGGACGCCGGCCGCAGCGAGCGGGTCACCAGGACGACCACGAGTTACGACTCGTACGGCATGGCGGTCAGCGTCGACGACCTCGGGGAGGACGGGGTCGCCGGGGACGAAGAGTGCACGAAGACCGACTACTCACCGCGCAACGAGAGCGCGTGGCTGATGGACCGGCCACACCGGGTGCAGCGCTTCGCCGTGGCATGCTCCGCGACCGGCGGCACCCTCACCGAGGACGACATCATCGGTGAGTCGCGTACCTCGTACGACGGCAATGCCTGGAAGACCGCTCCGACGCGAGGGCTGGCCACCCGCAGCGAGGAGATGGCGGCCTGGAACGCCGGTGCGCCGACCTTCACCACGGTGGGGCAGGCCGACTACGACGCGCAGGGCCGGATCACCTCGTCCCGCGACGCGCTGAACTACGAGACGAAAACGGCGTACGTCCCGGCCAGCGGCGGTCCGGTGACGTCGATGACGATCACCAATCCGCTTCTGCACACCGCGACGACCACGCTCTCACCGGCCTGGGGTTCGGCGACCGCCACCGTCGACGTGAACGGCAAGCGGACCGACCTGGCCTACGACGGGCTGGGCCGGCTCACGTCGGTGTGGTTGCCGGGCCGGGTCAAGGGCACCGACACGGCCAACTTGACCTTCGCCTATCTGATCCGGAACAACGCGGCCAGCGTGGTGTCGACGTCGAAACTCAACCCGCAGGGTGGCTACACCACCTCGCACACCCTCTACGACGGCCTGCTGCGCGTCCGGCAGACCCAGGCGTCCTCACCGTCGGGCGGCCGGCTACTCACCGACGTCTTCTACGACTCCGCCGGCCGGCAGGTGAAGGTCTTCGACCCGTACCACACGAGCGGTAGCGCCGGCACCACCCTGGTGACGGCGACCGAGCGGGCCTTCGTGCCCACTCAGACCCGGACCGTCTACGACGGGGCGGGTCACCGCGTCGGTATTCCAGCCCTACGACGCCGAGCGCTGGCGGACCCGGACCTACTACGCCGGCGACCGGGTCGACGTCACCCCGCCCGCCGGCGGCACCGCCACCTCGACCGTCACGGACGCCCGGGGCCGCACCGTCGAGCTGCGCCAGTATCTCGGCACCGCGCCGACCCCGGGAACGGCGGGAAGCTGGGACGCCACCCGCTACTCCTTCAACCGCCGGGGACAGTTGGTCGGGGTCCGTGACGCGGCAGGCAACGACTGGAAGTACGGCTACGACATCCGGGGCCACCAGACCACGGTGGACGACCCCGACAAGGGCCTGACCACGTCTACCTACGACAACGCTGGGCGGATCGCCACGACGGTTGACGCTCGCGGCCGGAAACTCGCCTACCTGTACGACTCGCTGAACCGCAAGCGGGCGGTGTACGACGACCAGGTCGGCGGCACCATGCGGGCCCAATGGGTGTACGACACCCTGGCCAAGGGCCAGCTCACCCAGAGCACCCGGTTCGTCGGCGCCAGCTCCTACCAGGTACGGGTCACCGGGTACACCGACAACTACCAGCCGACCGGGACACAGGTCGTCATCCCTGCCTCCGAGACGGGCCTCGGCGGGACGTACGACTTCACCAGCACGTGGAACGCGGACGGTTCGCTGGCATCGAACAGCCTGCCGTCCACCAACGGGGACCTACCGGCCGAGACCCTGCTCTACGGCTACAACCAGCTCGGCCTGGCCACCACGCTGAGTACGATCTACGGGTCGATCAACACGCAGTACGTCGAGCGGACCGACTACAACGCTCTCGGCCAGGCCGACCAGTACGACCTGCACGGCCCGAGCGGCGGGCACGTGTGGCAGTCGTTCAGCCGTGAGCTGGAGACCGGGCGGCTGACCGGGATCCGGACCGACCGCGACTCGGTGGCCCCCAACACCCTCGCCGACGTCCGCTACACCTTCGACGACGCCGGCAACATCATCAAGTCCCAGGACGTCGCACCCGATCCGGTCGACGACACCCAGTGTTTCCAGTACGACCACCTCCGCCGGCTGACCCAGGCATGGACCCCTGCCTCCGGCGACTGCGCGGCCGCGCCGACAGCGGCCGGGCTGGGTGGCCCGGCGCCGTACTGGCACAGCTGGGGCATCGACAAGGTGGGCAACCGGACCACGGAGACGGTGCACACGACCGCCGGGGACTCGACGACCACCTACAACTACCCGCCGGCCGGGAGTGCGCGGCCGCACACCCTGACGTCGACCACGGGGGCCCGCACCGGCTCGTACACCTACGACGCCACCGGCAACACCCTCACCCGTCCCACCGCCTCCGGCGGCACGCAGACGCTGACCTGGGACGCGGAGGGCCGCCTCGACACGTCCACGGACGCCACGGGCGAGACGCGCTACATCTACGACGCGGACGGCAACCGGCTGATCCGGCGGGACCCCACCGGTCGCACGCTCTACCTGCCGGGCCAGGACATCCGCTACACGGCGAACAGCGGGGCCACCAGTTCCACCCGCTATTACGCCCACAACGGTCGGGTGATCGCCTCCCGTACGGCCGCCGAACTCACCTGGCTCGGGGGCGACCACCAGGGCACCATGCAGGTCGCCGTGAACGCCGCGACGCAGGCGTCGAGCATCCGCCGGCAGACGCCGTACGGCGGAGGCCGTGGCGCGAATCCGGGTTGGCCCAACGACCGGGGTTTCGTGGGCGGCGTCACGGACAACACCGGGCTGACCCACCTCGGAGCCCGCGAGTACGACCCGGCCATCGGGCGGTTCCTCTCCGTCGACCCGGTGATGGACGAGGGCGACCCCCAGCAGTGGCAGGCCTACTCGTACGCCAACAACACGCCGATCACCATGAGCGATCCGGACGGGCTCGCCCCGTGCGAGCCGGGTGAGGACTGCAGTGGCTACAAGCCGGGCTGCGAACGCTGCAACATCGACGAGAAGGCCAAGAACCCGTGCTGGCCGGCCAAGTCCTGCGACCCGCCGAAGAAGCCCGCCGACAACCACAAGGGCGGGGACGACTCGAAGGAGAAGCCGCCGCCGCCGAAGAAGAAGGAGGAGCCGAAGTTCCTGGCTCTGGCCGAGAACGTGGCGAAGGCGCTTGACTTCGCGAGCACGCTGCTAGGCCTCCTACCCGGCTTCATTTGCCAGCCGTGCGCCGTGCTCGGGATGATCGCCGGGACGCTCGCCGGTGTTATGTTCCTCATCGCCGGCAAGGTCGGTGAGGCGATCAAGGCATTTGGCGGGGCATTGCTCGGCATGGTGCTGGGCGAGGCGGGCAAGCTGCTGTCCAGCAAGATTCTGATCAAGAAGTTCGGTGGACAGTTCTTCGACGTCGCGTACTCGATCAGGAACAAGGTGCACCACTATCGATTCGTCCCGTCCGGCATCAGAGCGAAGATCGATGCCGCGATCGATACCATCACAGCGGGCATCGGGACGCTCTACAACGCACTTGTCCCAACGGGCAGTTGATCGATGCGAACCGAGGTGCGGGGAGGATCAGGGGTTGGCGGGCCTACGTGCTGGACGGCAGTTGAGGTTGGTCCTGGCTGTCGTCGTGGGCACCCTTCTGGTCGGCGGTGGGCTCCTGCTCGACGCCCGGCTGAGGGCCGCGATCGACGAGCGGGTGCGCGTCGGCGCCGAGACGACCGGCCGGGTGGTCCACGTGGAACGGTTCCAGATCAGTCGTTCCTTCGCGGCTACGAGGGTGACCGTGGACTACACGTTCGACGGCGTGCGGCACCGGGAGCGGTTCTCGAACGAACTCAACAAGCGTCGGTTCGAGATCGGGGAGGTGCTCTCGGTGCGGGTCGACCCCGTCGATCCGACCAGGGCCGCCACCCCTGACGGATACGCGACGGAAGACCTGCTCCTGCAGGCGCCGACCGTCCTGGAAGGCTCCGGCCTCATCGCCATCCTGATCTCGCTCGCACTGATCCGGACAGGGCCCACCCGGGCCCAGTGAGACGAGAGGGCAACTGCCGCCCCGCCCCGGCCCGGGGGGCGGGGCGGCAGTTCCACGAAGGCAGCGTCAACCCAAGGTTGACGAAAGTCATGCGTCAACCTATGGTTGACGCATGACTGATCCGCTGAAGATGCCCCACCCGGTACGCCTCGACGACCTGATCGAGGGGATCAAGAAGACGCACACCGACGCGCTGGACCAACTCGCCGACGCCGTCCTGGTCGCCGACCACCTGGGCGACATCGCCGACCACCTGATCGGCCACTTCGTCGACCAGGCGCGTCGGTCCGGTGCCTCCTGGACGGAGATCGGCCGCAGCATGGGCGTCAGCAAGCAGGCGGCCCAGAAGCGCTCCGCCGCCAAGGCCGAGACGGCGGCCGCCCTGGACCCGAACGCCGGGTTCGGCCGGTTCACCCCCCGAGCCCGCAACGTGGTGATGGCCTCGCAGGAGGAGGCACGCTCCGCCGGTAACGCCGAGATCGGCCCCGGGCACCTCGCCCTCGGCCTCTTCGTCGACCCGGACGCGCTCGCTCCGCGCCTGATCGAGGCCGCGGGCGTGTCCGCGGAGCGGTTCCGGGAGGCGGTCACCGCGACCCTGCCGGCGAAGGCCGAGCAGGTCCCGGACCTGATCCCGTACGACCCGCGTGGCAAGAAGGTGCTGGAGCTGACGTTCCGGGAGGCGCTCCGGCTCGGCCACAACTACATCGGCACCGAGCACATGCTGCTCGCCCTGCTCGAAGAGGAGGGCGGCGACGGCGTACTCGCCGGCCTCGGGCTGAGGAAGGACACGACGGAGGCCGCGATCGCCGGCGCACTGGCCGAGATCGCCCGGAAGATGGCCTGACCGCGCGCTGCCCACACCGAGGGCCGCAGTCGACCGGGCACGCGCCGCGGGGGCGCGTGCCCGGAACCGCGACGTCAGTCGGCGGCGGGGAAGCCGTAGCGGGCGGCGTGCTCCGGGTCGACCGGGTCGACCTGGCGGATCCCGGCGTCGGCGAGGCGCTTGTTCACCTCGTCGAGGTGCTCGCGCACCAGCCGCGCCTCCTCCTCGGTGACCCGGCCGCGGTGCGGCTTCCCGGCGTGGTCGATGGTGCCGTAGTCGACCTTCTCCGGGCTCCGCCGCGCCTTCGGCGGCCTGACCCGCTCCGCGGTACGCAGCAGCTGCGCCATCGGCACGTCGGTGGCCATGGTGTCGAACTCGCTGGCGGTCAGCACCACCCGGCGCGGCTCGCCCCCGCCGTGCCTGTCGTGGATCTCCACCACGGCCACGTCCAGCGCCGCGTCGTCGATGTTCTCCACCTCGACGGGTGTGGCATCCAGCTGCACGGGCCCGGCGACGAGGTCAGGGTGCTCCAGCACGACGACCTTGACCACCTCGTCGTCGGGGCCGAGCAGCTGGCCGGTGAAGTCGGAGACGTGGATCGTCTTCTTGCCCATGCGCGGCGTTTCTCCTGTCGTAGGCCGGGATTTCGGACCAGACGACGCTACCCGACACCTGTGCGAAAGGTCGGGGTGGAGCGCCCGGGTGTGTCGCCGCCGTCGGTGGGCCGTGGCGCGTCAGCGGGTGTTGAGGCCGTGCCGGGCCGAGACGCCGGCGGGTAGCGCGTTGAGTGCCGCCCACGAGAGCGACCGGGTCCGGGTTTCCCGGTGTCGGGACTGTGCCGGGATCCGCTCGGCGCGTACGGTGGCCGGCCAGTTGCGCTCGGCGTCCTGCTGATACCGGTCATCTGGCTGTTTCGGCATGACCATTACCGTCCCAGGAAAAGTTGTACATGTATGGAAATGAATATGACGCGGGATCGATGCGTCAGGTTCCCGACGCCGGCAGCCGCACCACGAACCGGCAGCCTTCGGCGAGGTTGTGTACGTCTACCCGCCCGCCGTGCGCCTCAACCAGCCCGCGCACGATCGCCAGTCCCAGCCCGCCCGACCCCTCGACGCCGCCGTTGCCCTGTCGTGGGGTCCGGGCCGGCTCACCCCGGAACGCCACGTCGAACAGCCGGGGCAGATCCGCCTCGGGAATGCCGCCGCAGGTGTCCGCCACGGAGAGCCACGCGAAATCAGCGTCCCGGCCGGCGTCCACCCGTACCGTGCCGTCCTCCGGGGTGTAGCGGATCGCGTTCAGCAGCAGGTTGCCCACCACCCGGGCCAGTTCCGGCTCGCTCGCCGTCACCGTCGGCCAGCCCGACTCGGGCGCGACCAGCCGGACCCGGTGCGCGGCGGCCAGCGGCGCGGTGCTGGCCAGGGCGTCCGAGACCACGTCGCCGAGCGGCACCGCGGAGAGCGACAGCCGCAACGCGCCCGCGTTGATCCGGGACAGCTCGAACAGGTCGTCTACCAGCCGGGTCATCCGGTCGGTCTCCACCCGGATCCGGCGGTGGTACTCGGCCACCGTCTCCCGGTCGCCGACCACCCCGTCCTCCAGCGCCTCGGCCATCGCCCGCAGGCCGGCGAGCGGGGTGCGCAGGTCGTGCGAGACCCAGGCGACCAGATCCCGGCGACCCTTCTCGATCCGCCGTTCCCGCTCCCGCGCCTGATTCGCCCATACCGCCGCCGCGGCCAGCCGGCGGCCGAAGAGCCCGCCGACCGCGAGGCTCACCACCGCCGCGGCCGACACGCTGATCAGCACCACCTCCAGGTCGTGCGGCGAGAGGAACATCGCCTCGGCGACCACCGCCACCCCGGCCACCACCGCGCCCACCGTGACGGTCAGCAGCACGAGGATGTGCCCGGTGATCGACCGGCCGCGCAGGAGCCGCAGGGCGATCGCGCCGGCCAGCCCCACCGCGAGCGCGGCGGCCAGCGCCATCCCGAAGATCAGTGCCAGGTCACGCATCGGCCGGCTCGTACCGGTAGCCGACGCCCCACACGGTGACGATCCGGCGGGGGTTGGCCGGATCGGTCTCGATCTTCTCCCGCAGCCGTCGTACGTGGACCGTCACCGTCGACTGGTCGCCGAAGTTCCAACCCCACACCCGTTCCAGCAACTCGCCGCGGCGGAACGCCCGCGCCGGGTGCCGCATCAGGTGCGCCAGCAGGTCGAACTCCCGCAGGGTCAGGGTCAGCTCCCGGCCGTGCAGCCGGGCCACCCGGGGCCCCGTGCGCACCTCCAGGCCGTCGTCGACAAGCACCTCCGGGGGTACGTCGCTCGGCTCCCCGCCGACCCGACGCAGCACCGAGCGGACCCGCAGCACCAGCTCACGCGGAGAGAACGGCTTGCCCAGGTAGTCGTCCGCGCCCAGTTGCAGGCCGAGGATCCGGTCGGCCTCGTCGCCGCGCGCGGTCAGCATGACGATGGGTACGCCGTCCGGGCGTTCCCGCAGCCGCCGGCAGACCTCCAACCCGTCCAGCACCGGCAGCATCAGGTCGAGCACCACCAGGTGCGGCGGGCGGCGGGCCACGGCGGCCAGCGCGGCCGCCCCGTCCCCGACGTGACTCACCTCGTAACCGGCGTGCTCCAGGTAGCGGCACACCACGTCGGCGACCGTTTGGTCGTCGTCGACCACCAGCACCCGCTGCGCCACCGCTGACCTCCCTGCCGTGGGCAGCGTATCGGCGTACACGGTAGTTGATCTATTGCCGGTTTCTTACGGGCTGGTCGGTACGGCGGCGCGGACCGTGG
Source organism: Micromonospora narathiwatensis (assembly GCF_900089605.1). Classification (NCBI taxonomy): domain Bacteria; kingdom Bacillati; phylum Actinomycetota; class Actinomycetes; order Micromonosporales; family Micromonosporaceae; genus Micromonospora; species Micromonospora narathiwatensis. The sequence goes on from NZ_LT594324.1 coordinate 64,986, forward strand.
ATCCCGGGCCGGATCCACGGTCCGCAGCCTCTCCTCCCAGGTCCGTCCCCGGTAACGCTAAGTGTCGAAGATCTGCCGGGCAAGGGCTGCGGAGAGGGTTGCCTGTGTCCGGTAGTGGACTTGACCTGGGGTTCCGTGCGGCCGGGTGCGGTGGCGGTCAGTGACGTAGCGTGTGGATGAGGGTGAGTACCTGCCGGGTCACCGGGCGCAGCACCCGGAGCCGGGACAGCCCGATCAGCCGGTCGACCAGCGGCACCGCGCCGTCGATGAGCTGTCGCGTCTTCACCTGCTCCGGCGAGCGGTCGTGCACCCAGTAGAGGATCACGCCCATGTACGCGAGCCACAGCAACTCCGGCAGCGCCGGGCGCAGCTCGGGGTCCACCCGGGCGGTGGAGCCCTCCAGCACCTCCCGGAACAGCGCGACCGCCGCCTCACGAGGTTCGGAGGACTCCGCGGAGAACGGGCTGAGCGGCGAGGTCGGCTCGGCCGCCGTCTTGAAGAAGCTGGCGGCGAAGGAGTGGTACGGCGTCAGCACGTCCACGCCGGCGTGCAGCACCCCGGCGAGCCGGGCGGCGAAGTCCCGCTCCCGGGCGAGCGTCGGCGCCGTCGCGGCCCGGTGCTCGTGCTGGGTGTCCGTGTAGAACCCCTGGATCAGATGTTCCTTCGAGCCGAAGTAGTAGTAGGCGTTGCCCACCGCCACGCCGGCCTCCTGGGCGATCACGCGCATGGTGGTGCGCGCGTACCCCCGCTCGCGGAACAGCCGCATCGCGGTGTCCAGGATCAGCTGCCGGGTCTGCTCACCCCGGGCGGTCGCCCCGGTGGTCGGGCCACCCGCACCGGTCGCCGCAGTCTGCTCGGTCATCGTCGTCACCGTATCCCGGGTCCGGCCACGGCTGGCGGACCAGTCCGCGTACCGAGGAGGCGGTGGCCACCATCCGCCGGGCCAGCGGCAGCAGGTGCGGGCGGGCCAGCCGCTCGGCCGTCGACCGGTGGTCGGCCAGCGCCCACAGGCAGGCGAACCAGGCGCCGTCGCCGGCGTACACCGCGCCGGTGTCGGCCACCACGGTCAGGTCCCGCAGCGTCGCGTCGTGGTCGAGCCCGGGGAAGCGCCGCCGGGCCTCCGCCGAGCCGGCCGGCACGAACTCCAGGGGTACGAGCTGGGCGCGGGACGCGAGCCACTGCCGGGCGGCCCGGCACAGCGGGCAGTGCGCGTCGTAGAGGACGGTGAACCCGCGGATCCCACCGGCCCCGTGCCCGGTGGGATCCGCGGGGTGCCCGCCCGGCCCGACGGTCACGGTGCCGGTGGCGTCGGGCCGGTGGACGGTGCGGGGCCGCCGGTTGGGATCGGCCCGGCGGGGCCGGCCGGTCGAGGTCCGGGCGGTACGGCCAGGTAGCCGACCGGGGCGAGCGGGGGATGGGCGGCCGCCTGCTGACGGAGTCGGCCGCGCCGGTACCGGCCGAGCGCGAAGACGTTGAAGAAGTGCAGCGCGCCGAGCACCAGCAGCACCAGGCCGATCTTCATGGAGAGTTCCTCCAGCGCCCGGCTGGTGGTGCCGATCGGTCCGGCCTCCTTCATCGCCACCGTCACGTAGCCGAGGTTGAGCAGGTAGAAGCCGACCACGAGGAGGCTGTTGACCGCGTCCGCCAGCCGCTTGTCGGCGAAGACGTCCTCCAGGAAGACCAGCCCGTTGCGGGCGAGCGCCCGGGCCACCCAGACGGTCAGACCGATGCTGATCGCGAGGTAGGTCAGGTACATCCAGACCTTCACGTCCATCTCGTCGCCCTTCTTGAACGTGTTCAAATCGAGGTCGGCCTCAGCGTACGACAGGTTTTGAACGTGTTCAAGTAGGGTGGCGCGATCCCGGCGCGCCCGGGGCGGCTCAGCCGGCCAGGCCGAGCACCTGCGCCGCCGCGCGCCCGTTGGCGTGGCTGGCGCCGTACGTGGTGACGAAGGCGCGGGCTCCGGCGGGACGCCAGGCGCCCGGCCAGCCCATCTCGACCACCGTCACCGGATGCGCGGCGGCCAGCGCCTCGACCAGCTCCCGCGCCCCGGGCAGCCGGTGCAGGTGGCGGCCCACCAGCACGATCGGCCGGTCACCGGCCCGCCCGCGCAGCTCGTCCGGGTCGGTCTCACCGGCGACCACGCGGACCTCCTCGGCGCCGGCGAGGTGCGGACCCAGCCCCCACGGCACCCGCCCCTCGGCGATGGTGGAGGCGGCGTGGACCTGCACCACCAGCGGCGCGGTCAGGCCGGTGACGTCGCCCTCGACGCGTACCGCGCGCAGCGCCGCGGCGTAGCCGAGGCCGTCGGGCGTGGCGGCCGGGGTGCCGGCGGCACCTGTCCAGGCGGCCAGCTCGGCGGTCCGCCCGGCCGCCTCCTCGACCCGGCCCCGGTCCAGCCGGCCCTCGCCGAGCGCGCCGACGATCTCCTCGACCACCAGTTCCACCAGGTCGGCGTCGACCTTCGCGCCGATGCAGAGCAGGTCCGCCCCGGCGGCCAGGGCGCGTACGGCGGCCGGACCGACCCCGCCCGCGGCCAGCGCGGCCCCCTTCATCTCCAGCGCGTCGGTGATCACCGTGCCGGTGAAGCCGTACTCGCCCCGCAGCAGGTCGACCAGGACCGGCCGGCTGAACGTGGCCGGGCCGTCGCCGGTCAGCGCCGGCACCCGGATGTGCGCGGTCATGATCGCGCGTACCCCGGCGTCGACGACCGCGGCGAACGGCGGCAGGTCGCGCTCACGGAGCACCGCCGGCGGTACGTCGACGGTGGGCAGCTCGTAGTGGGAGTCGGCGACGGTCGCGCCATGCCCGGGGAAGTGCTTGGCGCAGGCGGCCACCCCGGCCGACTGGAGGCCGGCGACCGCGGCTGCCGAGTGGGCGGCCACCCGGGCCGGGTCGGCGCCGAACGAGCGGGTGCCGATCACCGGGTTCTCCTCGGCGCTGTTCACGTCGACGGTGGGCGCCAGGTCGACCGTGATGCCGAGCGCCCCGAGCTCCGCCCCGATCGCCGCGTACACCTGGCGGGTGAGCGTCACGTCGTCGACCGCGCCGAGCGCGGCGTTGCCCGGGTACGGGCTGCCGGTGGCGTGGGCCAGCCGGGTGACGTCGCCGCCCTCCTCGTCGATCGCGAGGATCACGTCGGGTCGGCCGGCGCGCAGCGCGGCGGTGGTCGCCGCCACCTGGGCCGGGTCGTGGATGTTGGTGCCGAACAACGTGTGCCCGGCGAGCCCCTCGGCGAGCAGGTCCACCGCCCAGTCGGGCGGGATCGGGCCCGGGTACGCGGCCAGCAACGTGCCCAGCGCCAGCCGCCGGAGTCCTGGATCCTGCCCCACGAGTCTCCCCTTTCCCTGCCGGGTCGTCCGACGACTCCGGATCGGGGCGGCCGATACGCTAGCGGACACCCCGGTACAGGCATTTTGTGGTTAGCAAACTTTACTGAAAATAGAGGACGTGGCATGAGTGCGACCCGGCTGCCCGGCACCCCCCGCCTGCTACGCGCGCTCAACGACCGGGCGGCGCTGGAGCTGCTGCTCGAACGCGGGCCGCTCACCCGGGCCCGGCTCGGCGAGCTGACCGGGCTCTCCAAGGTCACCGCGTCGCAGCTGGTGGAGCGGCTGGAGGAGCGTGGCCTGGTCACCCGGGTCGGCGAGCAGGCCGGCGGGCGGGGCCCGAACGCCCAGCTCTACGCGGTCCGGCCGAGCAGCGCGTACGTGGTGGGCGTGGACGTCGGCGCGGAGCGCGTGGTGGCGGCCTGCGCCGACATCACCGGCGAGGTCGTCGGCCGGGTGGAACAGTCCACCCGGGACACCGACGACCCGGTCGGCGTGGTGCACAACGCGGTGGTCCAGGCGGCGAGCAGCGCCGGGGCGGAGCTGTCGAGCGTACGCCGCATCGTGCTGGGCACCCCGGGCCTGGTGGACCCGGGCACCGGCGACATCACCTTCGCGTTCAACCTGCCGCGCTGGCACCGCGGCCTGCTCGCCGCGCTCCGCGACGACCTGCACACGCCGGTGGTCTTCGAGAACGACGTCAACCTGGCCGCCGTCGCCGAGGCCCAGTCCGGCGCGGCCCAGGGCGTGTCGGACTTCGTGCTGGTGTGGGTGGGCGCCGGCGTCGGCCTGGCGATCGTGCTCGGCGGCCGGCTGCACCACGGCAGCAGCGGGGCGGCCGGCGAGATCGGCTACCTGCCGGTGCCCGGCGTACCCATCCCGCGGGACGTCTCGAAGCGGGCCAAGCCGGCGTTCCAGCAGCTCGCGGGCGCGGACGCGGTCCGCGCGGTGGCCGCCGAGCACGGCTTCACCGAGGCCGGCGCCGCCGAGGCGGTGTGCGCCGCGATCGCCGCCGGCACGGCCGGCGGGCCGATGCTGGACGAGTTGGCCCGCCGGCTGGCCCTCGGCGTGGCGAGCACCTGCGTGGTGCTCGACCCGCCGCTGGTGGTGCTCGCCGGCGAGGTGGGCCAGGCGGGCGGGGCGGCGCTGGCCGAGCGGGTGCAGCACGAGGTCGCCGCGATCACCCTGGTCCGGCCGCGGGTGGTCACCACCGGACTGACCGAGGAGCCGATCCTGCGGGGCGCGCTGCGTACCGCGCTCGACGCGGTACGCGACGAGGTGTTCGGCTCGACGGTCGGTTGACCGTCCGCCACTCGCCGCCCCCACCGCCATGTGAAGGAATTCTTCACTAGCCGGAGAAGTGCTGCAAGGAGTTGCCGGTACGGCCCCGCCGTCGCGGGGCCGTACCGGTCGCGCTCAGATCAGGTCGCGGCGGCGGAACGCGGTGAAGGCGCCCCCGACCAGCAGGACCGTGAACCCGAGCAGCACCGCCAGTCCCGCTCCCCAGCCCAGGGTGTACGAGCCGTCGCAGTAGCTGCCGAAGTCGTTGCGGCAGGCGTGGCGGTCCCAGAACTGGACCTCACCGGAGAGCCAGGCGATCAGGTAGCTGGAGAACATCCACTGTTCCGGCCGGGCCACGTCGACGATCTGCATCACCAGACGCGCGCCCAGCTCCCACACCACCAGGTACGCGGCCACCGTGCCCAGCGCCGCCGAGGTGTGCCGCCCCAGCGTCGCGATGGCGAAGCCGAGCGCCCCGGCGAGCAGCACCAGCACCAGCCCCCGCCCGTGCACGGCACCCAACGACCGCCAGAACGCCCCGTCCAGATGCCCGGGGTGCCCCGCCGTCTGTCCGATCAGCCAGAACGCCGTCAGGTACGCCGCCGACGCCACCGCGGAGAGCACCAGCAGCGCGCCGAGCAGCGTACCCAGCTTGGCGCTGAGCACCGCCCAGCGGCGGGGCCGCCACAGCAGCAGGTTGACCACCCCGCCCGAGTTCAGGTCGGCGCCCATGTACGAGGCCCCGACCAGGAACCCGAAGAGCACCAGGAACGCCACGAGGAAGTAGAGCAGCGGCCGGGCCTCGACGGCGAAGACGAACACCCCTTCGAGGAAGTCCGCCGTGATGGGCAGCCGCTCCATCCGGCCCGGGTCCACCTCGGCGCAGTCCGCCGGGACGTAGTCGTTCTCGGTCGGCGTCGCCTGCCCGGCCTTGATCCGCAGACAGCGGTCGTGCGCCATCTCCAGCTCGCGTATCTGGTTGACGGCCTGTGCCTGGGCCCGGCTCAGCTCCGCCGGCGTGGGCCGGTGCGAGCCGGCCAGCGTGGTCGCCGCGGTCACCGCGAAGGCGAGCAGCAGCAGCACCACCATCAGTTGCACGAAGCGGCGAGCGGTCAGCCGCTCCAGCTCGGCTCGGACCAGGTTCACGCGTCCACCTCCCGGTTCTCGCGCGCGTCGAGGTCGATCACCACATCGTCCGCACCGGCCGGTGGCGTCCCCGACCCGTCCACCTGGCGCGGCAGGTGCGGGGTGGTGCCGGTCAGCTCCAGGAAGACGCTCTCCAGATCCGGGCGGAGCGGGATCAGCTCGCGTACCCAGAGCCCCTGCTCGCCCAGCGTGCGGCTGATCAGTTCCGGCTCGTCGACCCCGGCGACCACCAGGTGGCCGGGGTGGGCGGTGACCGACAGGCCGGCCCGCCCCAACAGCTCCACGGCCCGCTCCGGCTCGGCCACCCGGACCTGCCACTCGTGCTGGTCGAAGCCGGCCAGCACGTCGTCCACCCGGCCGTGCGCCACTCGCTGGCCCCGGCTGATGATCGTCACGTGGTCGCAGATGAGCTGGATCTCGGCCAGGATGTGGCTGGAGAGCAGCACGGTCACCCCGGCCGCGGCCAGCGACCGCACCAGGTCCCGCATCTCCCGGATGCCGGCCGGGTCCAGGCCGTTCGCCGGCTCGTCGAGAATCAGCAGCTCCGGCTGCTTCAACAGCGCCGAGGCCACCGCCAGCCGCTGCTTCATGCCCAGCGAGTAGCCCTTCACCCGCTCCTCGCTGCGGTCCCGCAGGCCGACCTGGTCCAGCACCTCGTCGATGCGGCTGGTGGGCACACCCCCGGCCAGGGCCAGCAGCCGCAGCGTACGGCGGGCGGTGAAGTTGCCGAAGAACTGCGGGCTCTCCACGATCGCGCCGACCCGCCCCGCCACCTCGGGCAGGCGGTCGGGCGACTCGGCCCCGAGCACGCTCATCCGGCCGCCGTCGGCCCGGACCAGCCCGAGCAGGGCGCGCAGGGTGGTGGTCTTGCCCGAGCCGTTCGGCCCGAGGAACCCGTGCACCTGTCCGGCCTCGACCAACAGGTCGAAGCCGTCCACGGCGACCCGGCGCCCCTGGCGCAGGGTGTGGAACGTCTTTCGGAGACCGGAGATCTCGATGACCGCGCTCATCCGCGCGGCTCCGGGCAGCAGTCGGGCATGAACCGTCCTCGGGTAATGGTGACCAACGACACGGCGCCCCACCATATGGCGGCGGCGCCGCCCGTGGGGGGCAACCCGCGGGCTGCGTGGTTGGATGGACCGGTGACTGGTGACCTTGATCTGGTGGTCAGCCTCGACGGGGTCGGCGTCAAGCGCTCCGGCACCGCGCTGCTGCACGACATCGACTGGCAGGTCGAGCTGGACGAACGCTGGGTGGTGCTGGGCCCGAACGGCGCCGGCAAGACCACCCTGCTCAACCTGGCCGCCGGCCGGCTGTATCCGACCACCGGCACCGCGCACGTCCTCGGCGAGCGGATCGGCCGCACCGACATCAACGAGCTGCAGACGCGGATCGGCCTCTCCACCGCCACGTTGGCCGAGCGGATCCCCGCCGACGAGCGGGTCGCCGACGTCGTGGTCACCGCGGCCTGGTCGGTGATCGGCCGCTGGCGGGAGAGCTACGACCGCGTCGACGAGGCGCGCGCCCACGCGCTGCTCGGCCAGCTCGGCGTCGGCCACCTCGCGGACCGGCCGTACGGCACGCTGTCCGAGGGGGAACGCAAACGGGTGCAGATCTCCCGGGCCCTGATGACCGACCCGGAGCTGATGCTTCTCGACGAGCCCGCCGCCGGGCTCGACCTCGGCGGGCGCGAGGACCTGGTCGCCCGGCTCGCCGAGCTGGCGTACGACCCGGACGCGCCGGCCATGGTGCTGGTCACCCACCACGTCGAGGAGATCCCACCCGGCTTCACCCACGCACTGCTGCTGCGCGAGGGCGGCGTGATGGCGCAGGGACTGCTCGCCGACACGCTCACCGCCGACAACCTGTCCAAGACCTTCGGCCTGCCCCTGGTCGTCGAGCGCTCCGGCGACCGCTGGACCGCCCGCGCCGCCTGATCCGAGGAGAGACCAGCGTGCCGCAGACCCGGGTCGCCGTGGTGGGCAGCGCCAACATGGACGTGGTCGGCACCACCGCCGCGCTGCCCCGTCCCGGCGAGACCGTGCTGGGCAGCGACTTCGTGATGGTGCCCGGCGGCAAGGGCGCCAACCAGGCCATCGCGGCGGTCCGGGCCGGCGCGTCCTGCGCCTTCCTCGGCGCGATCGGCTCGGATGCCTTCGGGGTCACCCTCAAGGCCCGGATCACCGCCGCCGGGGTCGACACCAGCCAGCTCCGGGTGGTCTACGGGTCCTCCGGCGTCGCCCTGGTCATGGTCAACGCGACGGGCGAGAACGCCATCCTGGTGGTCCCCGGCGCCAACAGCGCGTTCACCGGCCTCACCGAGGGCGAGCTGCACGCCGTACGCGAGGCGGACGTGCTGGTCGCCCAGCTGGAGGTGCCGGTCGAGACGGTGACCGAGGCGGCGGTGGCGGCCCGGGCGGCCGGCACCCGGGTGGTGCTCAACGCGGCGCCCGCCCGGCCGGTGCCGGCGGAGCTGCTCGCCGCGGTGGACCTGCTGGTGGTCAACGAGACCGAGGCCCGCACGCTCACCGGCCGGGGCCGGGACGCGCCGGAGGCGCTGCTCGACCTGGTGCCCCGGGCGGTGCTCACCCTCGGCGCCGAGGGAGCCCGGTACGTCGACCGGGACGGGACCTCGGTGCACGTCCCGGCGGTGAAGGTCGACGTGGTGGACTCCACCGCGGCCGGGGACGCCTTCACCGCCGCCCTCGCGGTGGCCTGGGGCGAGGGGCGGGAGTTGCTCGACGCGGTGTGCTGGGCGGCGGCGGCCGGTGCCGCCTGCGCCCGCCGGCTCGGCGCCTCGGTGGCGCTGCCCCGCCGGATCGAGATCGACGAGCTGTACGTCGCGCCCTCCTGACCGGCTCAGGCCGGGCCGGCCCGAAACGCCCGCCGATACGCCGACGGCGAGGTCCGCATCGCCCGGCCGAAGTGGTGCCGGTAGGTGACCGGGCTGTCGAAGCCGACCGCCGCCGCGATCTGCGCGACCGGGGCGTCGGTCGTCTCCAGCAGGGCCAGGCTGGCCCGAACCCGCTGGTCGATCAGCCACCGGATCGGGCTGGTGCCGGTGGCCCGGGCGAAATGTCGCAGGTAGCTGCGGGCCGACAGGTGGGCCTGCCGGGCCAGCGCCGCGACGGTCAGCGGCTCGGTGAGGTTTCGTACCGCCCAGGCCATGCTGGCCGCGATCCGGTCGTCGTCCGGGTCGACGCTCACCGGCGCCTCGATGAACTGGGCCTGCCCGCCGTCCCGTTGCGGCGGAATCACCAGCCGGCGGGCGACCGCGTTGGCCACCGCAGCGCCGAAGTCGCGGCGTACCACGTGCACGCAGAGGTCCAGCCCAGCGGCGCTGCCCGCGCTGGTGAGGATGTCGCCGTCGTCGAGGTAGAGCACGTCCGGGTCGACGGTGACCGCCGGGTGCCGGCGGGCCAGCAGGTCGGCGTACCGCCAGTGGGTGGTGGCCCGGCGGCCGTCGAGCAGGCCCGCACCGGCCAGGGCGAACGCGCCGGAGCAGATCGACATCAGCCGGGCGCCCCGATGGTGCGCCCGGCGCAGCGCGGCCACCAGCGCCGGCGACGGGTCGACGGTCACGTCCGGCACCCCGGGCACGATCACCGTGCCCGCCCCGGCCAGCGCCGCCAGGCCGTACGGGGTGTGCAGGGCGGCGCCGCCGACCACCGGCACCGGCCCGGGCAGCTCCGTGCAGACGGTGAGCCGGTACCAGTCGACTCCCAGCTCGGGCCGGGGCAGCCCGAACACCTCGGTGACGATGCCGGTCTCGAACACCGACATCCCCGGGTACGCGAGCACCGCCACGGTCCGGTCGACGGGAGGCATGGCGGGATGTTAGCGAAGGACGGCGATCCTGCCACTCCCGCCGGGGTCCGGGGCGGCTCAGGATCGGGGGCATGATCTTCTCTACACCGCCGGCCGACCCGGCGACCGCCGCCGCTCACTTCGGCGCCCGGCTCAGCGTCGAGACCGACGTCAGCGACGTGCACGCCGCCCTCGAAGCGGGCACGCCGGGGCTGGTCGTGGTCGACTCACGGGGCGTCGCGGCGTGGCAGCAGGGACACCTGCCGGGCGCGCTGCATCTGCCCACCGCCGAGATCGCGGCCCGGGCCGCCGAGCTGGTGCCCGCCGGGACGATGGTGGTGACGTACTGCTGGGGACCGGGATGCAACGGCGCCACGCGGGCGGCGCTGGAGTTCGCCCGGCTGGGCCGGCCGGTCAAGGAGATGATCGGCGGCTTCGAGTACTGGGTCCGGGAGGGGCTGCCGGTGGTCACCGCGACGGGGACGGTCCGCCGCCGAGTGGACGAGCTGACCGCCGTGCGCGCAACCGTGGCCTGCGACTGCTGAGAGCCGGTCAGCGGTGCTCGCTCTGCTGCTCGACGGCCCGTTGCACGGCCCGGTAGATCTGGCCGAACCGTAACGCGTCGGGGGTGCGCAGCAGCATCACCTCTCGGCCGTGGTGCTGCACCCACAGCTCGTGCACCCGGCTGCCCCGCTCGTAGGAGCGGTCCAGCCAACCGAGCGGCAGCTCCAGGAACGGGGTCAGCGCCAGCCCGACGACCACGAACGCGGCCAGGATCACCACCGCCAGCTTCCAGTCGCCCCGGTCCTGCGCGGCCCAGGCCAGCGAGAGCACACAGACCAGCGCCGCGAGCGGCGGCAGCGACAGCAGCAGAACCAGCACGCCCCGGCCGAGGACCCGGGACCGGACGGCCATGGTCGTCGCGCCGCGGGCGTGCCAGACGTACGTCACGTCGGCGATGGCGACGACGTGCCCGCCGGCGTGGATCGATTCGGAGGTGACCTGTACCGCGTCGTCCCGGTAATAGAGGGTCATCACTTAGCCTAACCATCCGGGTTCAAGGTGGACGATGCCCGCGATGTCCAGTGGCGCGAATGCCGTGCGCACCGAGATGGGTGGGCACCGCCTTTGGAGCTGAATCGTCTGCGCTATCGCCGCGGTTCGCCCCGCACGGTCCGGCACGCTCCACCCCGCCGGCCGCTCGGCCGGGACCGCTCGGCCGGGACCGCTCGGCCGGGACCGCTCGGGCCCGCACGCCGATTTGTTTGCGATATCAGTTCCAAAGGCGCTGTACGGGAGTGGCGGTGGTCGGCCGGGCTGACCGGTGCCCAGGTCCTTGCCGGGCGGCGGGGAAGGGCCGGTCCCGGTAGCGTCCCGGGCATGGCGGACCGGGATGGGGCGGACACCACCGAGCCGGAGCGCAATGTCGCGGTGGTCCGGCGTTACCTGCGGACGTTCGTCACCAAGGACCTGGCCGAGTTGGCCGAGGTGGTCGCCGGGGACGTGGCGATCTACGGTTCCGGCGCGGCGGTGCGCGGGCGGCACCACGTCGAGGCGGCGATCTCCGCACCCGGGCTGACCGTCCTCCGCCAGGAGATCCAGGAGATCTTCGCGGCGGAGGACCGGGTGGTCGTCTCGTTGGCGCAGACGTACCGGCGGGAAGCGACCGGGGCCACGACGGTGCAGAGCGCCTGCAAGATGTACCGCCTCGCCGACGGGCGGATCGTTCAGTTCTGGGGCGAGCAGGACACCTACGGCCTGCTGCGCGGCCTCGGTCTGCTGCCGGACGAGCCGATCGCGTTCTGAGCCGGTGACGACGCCTGGGCGCGTTCCATCGCCCGCTGCACCGCCCGGTAGATCTGGCCGAAGCGCAGCGCGTCGCCGGTACGCAGCAGCCGCACCGGCCGGCCCCGCCAGCGCGCCCACATCTCCAACTCCCGGCTGCCCCGGGCGTACGACCGGTCGAGGCGCTCGAACAGAACGTCGGCGAGCGGCCCGGCCCCGAGGCCGACCAGCACGGACGCCCCGACGACGGCGACGGTGACCACGGGGGAGAGGTGCAGCCGGAGCGCGATTCCGACGCCGAGCGCGGCGGCCACCAGCGGCCCGGCGAGGGCCACGCCGATCGCGCCCCGGCCGGCGAGCACCCGCCAGGAGCGGGCGCCCCGCCGGTGCCACACCAGGCCCAGTTCCGCCAGCGGATAGGACCGCCCGTCCACCCGGACGGCGGCGGAGGTCACCTGCACCGACCGGTCCTCGTAGTAGGTGATCATGGCCTCACTCCGGGTGTCGCGGCGGACACCATACTGTCTACCCCAACGAGCCGGGTCGTAAGGTTGGCACGCGACTTCGACGAGGAAGTGAGGGCAGCGTGGGCGAGTTCGTCAGGCTGGAAGTGAAGGACGGCATCGGCACCATCCGGCTGGAGCGGCCGCCGATGAACGCGCTCAACACGCAGGTGCAGGAGGAGTTGCGGGCCGCGGCGACCGCCGCCACCGCCGACGCCGAGGTCCGCGCCGTCATCGTGTACGGCGGGGAGAAGGTCTTCGCCGCCGGCGCGGACATCAAGGAGATGGCCGACATGTCCTACGTGGACATGGCCGACCGGGCCGCCGACCTCTCCAGCGCCCTGGGCGCGATCGCCCGGATCCCGAAGCCGGTGGTCGCCGCGATCACCGGGTACGCCCTGGGCGGCGGCTGCGAGCTGGCCCTGGCCTGCGACTGGCGGGTGGTGGCCGAGGACGCCAGGCTCGGCCAGCCGGAGATCAAGCTCGGCATCATCCCGGGCGCCGGCGGCACCCAGCGGCTGGCCCGCCTGGTCGGCCCGGCGCGCGCCAAGGACCTGATCATGACGGGCCGGATGGTCGACGCGCAGGAGGCGCTGCGCATCGGGCTCGCCGACCGGGTGGTCCCGGCCGCCGAGGTCTACGACGCCGCGGTGGCGCTGGTGAGGCCGTTCCTGACCGGTCCGGCGCAGGCGCTGCGGGCCGCCAAGCTGGCCGTCGACGGCGGTCTGGACATGGACCTCAACTCGGGCCTCGCCTGGGAGAGCCAGCTCTTCGCGGCGCTCTTCGCCACCGACGACCGGCGCGAGGGCATGGCCGCGTTCGTCGAGAAGCGTAAGCCGGACTTCACCGGCCGCTGATCCGCCGTCCGGGTCGGCGGCGCACCCCGCCGCCGGCCCGAGGGCGGTTCCCATTCTGCCTACCGGCCAGTAACGTGTGACTCCGGTCCTGGGACGAGGGGAGTCGCGATGACGGAACGGGTCGAGGGGCACGGCGGCGAACTGGCGCTGGCGGCGCTGCGCGCGCACGGCGTACGGGAGATGTTCACCCTCTCCGGCGGGCACGTCTTCCCGCTCTACGACGCCGCGCACAAGACCGGCTTCCCGATCTACGACGTCCGGCACGAGCAGTCCGCCGTCTTCGCCGCCGAGGCGGTGGCGAAGCTCCAGCGCCGCCCCGGCCTGGCCGTGCTCACCGCCGGCCCCGGCGTCACCAACGGTGTCTCCGGCCTGACCAGCGCGTTCTTCAACGCCTCCCCGGTGCTGGTGCTCGGCGGGCGGGCCCCGCAGTTCCGCTGGGGCTCCGGCAGCCTCCAGGAGCTGGACCACCTGCCGCTGGTCGCCCCGGTCACCAAGCACGCCGAGACGGTCTTCAGCGCCGACGACATCCCGCGTGCGGTCACCGCCGCGCTCACCGCGGCGCGCACCCCGCACCGCGGCCCGGCCTTCCTCGACCTCCCCCTCGAAGCGGTCTTCTCCGCCGGCGACGCCGACCTGCCGGCCGTCACCCCGATCGAACCGATCGAGGCCGACCCGGACGAGGTCGCGAAGGCCGCCGGGCTGATCGCCGGCGCGTCCCGGCCGGTGGTCATCGCCGGCTCCGACGTGTACGCGGGCGACGCAGTCGACGCCCTGCGCGCTGCCGCCGAGTCGCTCCAGGCGCCGGTCTTCACCAACGGCATGGGTCGGGGCGCGCTGCCCCCGGCTCACCCGCTCGCCTTCGCCAAAGCCCGCCGGGTCGCCCTCAAGGGCGCCGACGTGGTCGTGGTGGTCGGCACCCCGCTGGACTTCCGGCTCGGCTTCGGCGACTTCGGCGACGCGCGGGTCGTGCACGTCGTCGACGCGCCCAGCCAGCGCGCCGGGCACGTCCAGCCGGCCGCCAGCCCCGCCGGCGACCTGCGGCTCATCCTCACCGCCTTCGCCGAGCACCCCGGCGACCGGGCCGACCACGCCGACTGGATCGCCCAGCTGCGTACCGCCGAGGACGCCGCGAAGGCCCGCGACGCCGAGGAGATGGCCGCCGAGACGGACCCGATCCGGCCGGCCCGGGTCTACGGCGAGCTGCGCAGGGTGCTCGCCGCCGACGCGATCACCATCGGCGACGGCGGCGACTTCGTCTCGTACGCCGGAAAGTACCTGGAGCCGGCGCAGCCGGGCACCTGGCTCGACCCCGGCCCGTACGGCTGCCTCGGCACCGGCATGGGCTACGCGATGGGGGCCCGGGTGACCCACCCCGACCGGCAGGTCTGCGTGCTGATGGGCGACGGCGCGGCCGGCTTCTCGCTGATGGACGTGGAGTCCCTGGTCCGGCAGCAGCTCCCCGTGGTGATCGTGGTCGGCAACAACGGCATCTGGGGCCTGGAGAAGCACCCGATGCGGGCCATGTACGGCTACGACGTGGCCGCCGACCTCCAGCCCGGCCTGCGCTACGACCGGGTGGTCGAGGCGCTCGGCGGTGCGGGCGAGACGGTGGAGAAGGCCGCCGAACTCGGTCCGGCCCTGGGCCGCGCCTTCGACGCCGGAGTGCCGTACCTGGTCAACGTGCTCACCGACCCGGCGGACGCGTACCCCCGGTCGTCGAACCTGGCCTGACGACCAGGGCGACGCCCGGCCCGCGCCCGGCGGCCGTGCTCAGACCTCCGGCCGGTCCCGGTCGCCCTCCTGCCGGCGCAGCTCATCCTCGCGCCGGCGCAGGTCGTCCTCCCAGCGGCGCAGGCGCTCCTGGTCGTCCCGGCGGGCCCGGTCGGCGAGGGAGGACAGGAACGCGGGGTCGTCGTCCGGCGCCACCGGTCGGCGTTCCCGCTCGGAGAACCCGTTGCCCATCGGCCAGGCGGTGGGCGACCGCCGGGCGGTCGGCTCCCGCCCGGCGGCGAACCAGGCGATCGAGCCGACCAGCGGGAAGAACAGGATGATCAGCACCCAGGCGATCCGGGGCAGCGCCCGGATCTCCCCCTCCTCGGCGGAGAGACAGCTGATCAGCGCGAAGACGGCGAGTACGACTTGGGCCAGGAAGAGGAACCCGTAGAGGCGTGCCATGCCGGACATCATCGCGCAGCGATGCCGGTCAGCGCAGCCCGTGTAGCACCAGCACGGCACCGAGCAGCGCGAAACCGGCGGCGGTCAGCGCCGCCAGCGGGAACGCCCAGCGGTCCGCGCACCGGGGGCCGGTGCCGGTGGCCCGCCGCCAGGTGACCCCGAGCGCGCCGAGCCAGCCCGCCACGGCGAGCCCGGCCAGCAGGGCGCCGGTGAGCCCGCCGCCGAGCGCCAGCCGGACCAGCAGCAGGGTGACCCCGGTGAGGGTCAGCAACGTACGCCGCCAGGCCAACCGGGTCCGCTCCGGCTGGAGGCCGGGGTCGCCGGTCATCAGAGGCCCCGGACGAGGACCACGATCACCAGCAGCAGCGCCCCCACGGCCACGGCGAGGGCCAGGATCGCCGGGAAGCGGGACGCCGGCAGTTCCTCGCCCAGCCGGATCGCCCGCTCGGTACGCGCCCAGTGGTCGACCGCCCGGATCGCGACGGTGGCGCCGAGCACCAGCAGCGCGATGGCGATCGCCTCGCGCAGGTGGGCCAGCGGGAGCGGAGGCAGGAACTGCGCGGCGGCCAGCCCGCCGGCGACCAGCGCCAGCCCGGTACGCAGCCAGGCCAGGAAGGTCCGCTCGTTGGCCAGCGAGAAGCGGTAGTCCGGCGTACTGCCGACCGACCGTAACTCGCGCGGGTCGAACCACCGCCTGATCGCCTGCCACACATCGCCGATTATCCGCTTTGCCCGCTGCCTAGCCTGTCAGCATGACCGACCTTGACGCGCGGACCCTGCGCGACGCATACGACCTCCAGATCCGCCCGGAGATCCCGGACCCGCTGCCGGCCGGGGTGACCGTCGAGCGGGACGGCCCACTGGTCCGCATCGTCGGATTGGACCACGGCGGCTTCCTCACCTACCGGACTCTCGACGGGCTGGCCGGCGCGGACCTGGACGCGCTGATCAACCGGCAGGTCGAGTTCTTCCGCCGCCGGGGCGAGGCGGTCGAGTGGAAGCTCAACGGCCACGACGAGCCGGCCGACCTGGGTGACCGGCTGCGCGCCGCCGGGTTCGTCCCGGATGACCTGGAGACCGTCGTGGTCGGCCCGGTCGCGGCCCTGGCCGCCGCCGTCCCGGTCCTGCCCGACGGGGTACGCCTGCGCGAGGTCACCGCCCGGGAGGACCTGGAGCGGATCCGCGCGATGGAGGAGGCGGTCTGGCACGCCGACCGCAGCCACCTGGTGACCGGGTTGGCGAAGGAGATCGAGGCCGACCCGCAGTCGATCACGGTGGTGGTGGCCGAGGCGGGCGAAACCGTGGTCAGCGCCGGCTGGGTGCGTTACCTGCGCGACACCAGCTTCGCCACGCTGTGGGGCGGCTCGACGCTGCCGGAGTGGCGGCGCAAGGGCGTCTACCGGGCGCTGGTGGCGTACCGGGCGCGGCTGGCCGAGCAGCGGGGGAAGGCGCTGGTGCAGGTGGACTGCTCGTCGGACAGCCGGCCGATCCTGGAGCGGCTCGGGCTCGTTGCGGTCACCACGACCACCCCGTACGTCTACACTCCATGATCATGGAACGGTTGACGGCGGACGAGCGGTTGACCCTCAAGACGGGGGCGTTCGGTGCTGTCTTCCTGGTCTCCAACGCCGAGCCCGGGATGCTGGCCATGGTGCGGGAGAGCATCGCGGCGTCGGGCGCGTTCGGCGCGGCCAGCGGGGTGGTGAAGGAGGCCCTGACCACCGGCCCGCTGCCGGAGCTGCCCCGGGACTCCGCGCTGGAGATCGAGGCGATCGTGCTGCCCGCGCTGAGCCGGTCGGTGGTGATCCTGCGGGCGAAGTCACCGGGGGACGTCGAGGTGTACCGGTCGGTGGTGCTGGCTGCGGCCGACCAGGTGGCGCAGGCCCATCATGGCGTGACTGCGGCCGAGGCTGCGGTGCTGGAGCGGATCAGGGTGGCGCTGGCCGAGCCGGTCTGAGCGGCTGGGCGGACCAGAGCGTCCGGACGCTGGCCCGGACGCAGCGGTCGCGGACCCGGCCGCAGGCACACCGGTAGGTGTCCGGGAGCATCCGACGGCAGGGGCGGCGGGAGGTGCCGGTGCCTTCCGCCGCCTCGCGTACGACGACCGGAACGCAATTTTCCGACATGTACGTCACCTCCCGATTCGGGAGCTTACCCGCCGCTCCGCCCCTCGGTGAGCTGTGTCACTCTAAGGCTCCCGAGAGGGCATGCTACTTGTGGGTAACATTGGCCCGTGGGCAAGTGCACAGCGGCCCGCAGTTGACCGATCGTTAAGTCACGCGGGAGGCTGCGCCCGTGACCGGGCGAGGGATCGCTACACCAAACAGGAGGGTCGTCGAAGCGCGATGAACATCGTCGTACTCGTCAAGCAGGTGCCCGATTCGGGCGCGGACCGCAACCTGCGTGCTGACGACAACACCGTCGACCGCGGTTCGGCGAACAACGTCATCAATGAGATGGACGAGTACGCCGTCGAGGAGGCGTTGAAGATCAAGGAGGCGCACGGCGGCGAGGTCACCATCCTGACCATGGGTCCGGACCGGGCGACCGAGTCGATCCGCAAGGCGCTCTCCATGGGCCCGGACAAGGCCGTGCACGTGGTGGACGACGCCCTGCACGGCTCCTGCGCCGTGACCACCTCGAAGGTGCTCGCCGCCGCCCTCGGCCAGCTGGGCGCGGACCTGGTGATCTGTGGCGCGGAATCGACCGACGGCCGGGTCCAGGTCCTGCCGCACATGATCGCCGAGCGGCTGGGCGTGGCCGCGCTGACCGGCGCCCGCAAGCTCACCGTCGACGGCACCACGCTGACCGTCGAGCGGCAGACCGAGGAGGGCTACGAGGTGGTCACCGCCTCGACCCCGGCCGTGGTCTCCGTCTGGGACACCATCAACGAGCCGCGCTACCCGTCCTTCAAGGGCATCATGGCCGCCAAGAAGAAGCCGGTGCAGACGCTCGCCCTGGGTGACCTGGGCGTCGCCCCCTCCGAGGTGGGCTTCGACGGGGCGACCAGCACCGTGCTGGAGCACACCAAGCGCCCGCCGCGCTCCGGCGGCGAGAAGATCACCGATGAGGGCGAGGGCGGCGTGAAGCTGGTCGAGTTCCTCGCCACCGAGAAGTTCGTGTGAGGTCTGGACATGTCTGAGGTTCTCGTCGTCGTCGAAGCCACCCGAGAGTTCGGCGTCAAGAAGGTCACCCTGGAGATGCTCACCCTCGCCCGTGAGCTGGGCACCCCGAGCGCGGTCGTGCTCGGTGGCGCCGGCGCGGCGGAGGCGCTGAGCGCCAAGCTGGGCGAGTACGGGGCGGAGAAGGTCTACGCCGCCGAGGGTGAGGAGATCGACGGCTACCTGGTGGCGCCGAAGGCGACCGTGCTGGCCGACCTCGTCCGGCGGGTACAGCCGGCCGCGGTGCTGCTCGCCTCGTCGCAGGAGGGCAAGGAGATCGCCGCCCGGCTCGCCGTGAAGCTGGACAACGGCATCCTGACCGACGTGGTCGCCCTCGCCGCCGACGGCACCGCGACCCAGGTCGCCTTCGCCGGCTCCACCATCGTCAAGTCCAAGGTCACCAAGGGTCTCCCGCTGGTCACCGTCCGGCCGAACTCGCTCACCCCGGCCCCGGCCCCGGCCACCCCGGCCGTCGAGCAGCTCGCCGTCTCCGTCGGTGCGGCCGACAAGCTGGCCCGGGTCGTCGAGCGGGTCGCCGAGCAGAAGGGCTCCCGCCCCGAGCTCACCGAGGCGTCGGTCGTCGTCTCCGGCGGTCGCGGTGTCGGCAACGCCGACAACTTCAAGCTGGTCGAGGAGCTGGCCGACCTGCTCGGCGGCGCGGTCGGCGCGTCCCGCGCGGCGGTCGACTCCGGGTTCTACCCCCACCAGTTCCAGGTGGGTCAGACCGGAAAGACCGTCTCCCCGCAGCTCTACATCGCGCTGGGCATCTCCGGCGCCATCCAGCACCGTGCCGGCATGCAGACCTCGAAGACCATCGTCGCGGTCAACAAGGACGGCGAGGCGCCGATCTTCGAGCTGGCCGACTTCGGCGTGGTCGGCGACCTGTTCAAGGTCGTCCCGCAGGCCGCCGAGGAGATCCGCAAGCGCCGGTGAGCGCTCCCCTTCCCCCGTACGGGCGAAAGGGAGCTGATCGGCGGGCCGGGGAGCTGAGCCGGCCCGCCGATCAGCTCGTCAGGGTGACCCCTCGGTTCAGCCTACCGAGCGGGGACATCCGCATCGTGCCGGGATGGACAATCCGGTCCCGGCCCGCGAGGGGTGGTCCGGGACCCGGCACGACGCGGCTCGGCCGTTAGGCTGAACGGGATGGCATACCTGGATCACGCGGCGACGACCCCGATGCTCGACGAGGCACTGGAGGCGTACGTCGCCACGGCCCGCGAGGTGGGCAACCCGTCGTCGCTGCACGCCGCCGGCCGGCGCGCCCGGCGGCGGGTGGAGGAGTCGCGCGAACGGGTGGCCGCCGCGCTCGGTGCCCGCCCCTCCGAGGTGATCTTCACCGGGGGTGGCACGGAGAGCGACAACCTCGCCGTGAAGGGCATCTTCTGGGCCCGTCGCGCCGAACTTGCCGACCGCACCCGGGTGGTCTCCAGCGCCGTCGAGCACCACGCGGTGCTGGACACGGTGGACTGGCTGGCCGGGCACGAGGGCGCCGAGGTCGGCTGGCTGCCGGTCGACGCCACCGGCCGGCTCGACCCGGCGCGGCTCCGCGCCGAGTTGTCCACACACGGCGACCGGGTCGCCCTGGTCACCGCGATGTGGGCGAACAACGAGGTGGGCACGGTGCAGCCGGTGGCCGAGCTGGCCGCGGTCGCGGCCGAGCACGGCGTGCCGTTCCACACCGACGCGGTCCAGGCGGTCGGCCAGGTGCCGGTCGACTTCGCCGCCAGCGGCGTCTCCGCGCTCACCGTCACCGGCCACAAGCTCGGCGGTCCGGCCGGCGTGGGCGCGCTGCTGCTGGCCCGCGACGTGGCCGCCACCCCGCTGCTGCACGGCGGCGGCCAGGAGCGCGACGTCCGCTCCGGCACCCTCGACACCGCCGGCATCGTGGCCTTCGCGGTCGCCGTCGAGGCCGCGGTGAAGGGCCAGCAGGAGTACGCGACCCGGGTCGCCGCGCTCCGCGACGAACTGGTGGAGCGGGTCCGGCAGGCGGTCCCCGAGGTGGTCTTCAACGGCGACCCGGTCGACCGGCTCCCCGGCAACGCGCACTTCTCCTTCACCGGTTGCGAGGGGGATGCGCTGCTGCTCCTCCTGGACGCCCAGGGCATCGCCTGCTCCACCGGCTCGGCCTGTTCCGCCGGGGTGGCCCAGCCCTCGCACGTGCTGCTGGCGATGGGCGCCGACGACGACCGGGCCCGGTCGTCGTTGCGGTTCACTCTCGGCTACACCAGCACCCGGGCGGACGTCGACGCCCTCATCGCCGCGCTGCCCGCCACCGTGGAGCGGGCCCGGCGCGCGGCCGCTCTCCGTACCCCCCGCTGATCCGGATACCCTCGGTGAGGACGAGGGGAGTGGGCCGGTGAGGGTTCTGGCGGCGATGTCGGGTGGGGTGGACTCCGCCGTGGCGGCGGCGCGGGCGGTGGCGGCCGGGTACGACGTGACCGGGGTGCACCTGGCGCTGGCCCGCAACCCGCAGACCTACCGCACCGGCGCCCGGGGCTGCTGCACCCTGGAGGACTCCCGGGACGCCCGACGGGCCGCCGACGTGATCGGCATCCCGTTCTACGTCTGGGACATGGCCGACCGGTTCCACGCCGACGTGGTGGACGACTTCGTCGCCGAGTACGCGGCCGGCCGTACCCCGAACCCGTGCCTGCGCTGCAACGAGAAGATCAAGTTCGCTGCGGTGCTGGACCGCGCCGTGGCCCTCGGCTTCGACGCCGTGGTCACCGGCCACCACGCCCGGCTCGGCCCGGACGGGCTGCTGCGCCGCAGCGTCGACGTGGCCAAGGACCAGTCGTACGTCCTCGCGGTGCTGACCCGTGAGCAGCTCGACCGGTCGATCTTCCCGCTCGGCGACTCCACCAAGGCCGAGGTACGCGCGGAGGCCGCCCGGCGGGGCCTCGCCGTGGCCGACAAGCCCGACTCGCACGACATCTGCTTCATCGCCGACGGCGACACCCGCGGCTTCCTGGCGCAGCGGCTCGGCGAGGCCCCGGGCGACGTGGTCGACGCGCTCACCGGCGGGGTGGTCGGCAGCCACAGCGGCGCCTACCAGTACACCGTCGGGCAGCGGCGCGGTCTGCACCTGGACCGGCCCGCCCCGGACGGCCGCCCCCGCTATGTGCTCTCCATCACCCCGAAGACCAACACCGTGACGGTCGGCCCGGCCGAGGCGCTGGAGGTCGCCCAGGTCCGGGCCACCCGGCCGGTCTGGACCGGTGGCGACCGGCCGGCCGCGCCGATCGAGTGCGAGGTGCAGCTACGGGCGCACGGCGACGTGGTGCCGGCCACCGTCGAGCTGACCGCCGACGGCCTCCGCGCCGACCTGCGCCGCCCGGCCCGCGGAGTGGCCGCCGGCCAGGCGATCGTGGCGTACCGGCCGGACCCGGCCGGGGACGTGGTGCTCGGCTCCGCCACCATCACCGGCTGACCCGGCCGCTGCCCGGGCCCGGACTCCCACCACCGTTGATCTTCGGCGAGCACACGGCGGGCGTCCGCGCCGAGAGCGGACCCGGCAGCGGATAGTCTGCGGCGGTGACTGATCAGCCCTGGCCCTGGCCCTCGGGGGCGGCGACCGGCATCGGTTCGCTGCCCGGCACCGACATCGGCGAGGCGCAGCGCATCGTGCTCGGCGAGCTGCCCGCCCTGCCGCACCTGCCGGAGCTGCCTGCCCGGGGCCCCGGCGCGGACCTGATCGGCCGGACCGCCGGCCTCCTCGTCGAGCTGCCGGTCGAGCTGTACGCGGCCCGCTGGCGGATCGCCCCGCGCCCCGGCCGGGACCTGCGCCGCGCCCGCGACCTGTTGGAACGCGATCTCGACCAGCTCGCCGAACAGGCCGAGGAGTACGCCGGCCCCGTCAAGATCCAGGCGGCCGGCGCGTTCACCCTGGGCGCCTCGCTGGAACTGCCGATCGGCGGCCGGCTGGTCCGCGACCCGGGCGCGCTCCGCGACCTCGCCGGCTCGCTCGCCGAGGGGCTGCGCGGGCACGTCGAGGCGGTCGCCCGGCGGCTGCCCCGCGCGTCGGTGCTGCTCCAGCTCGACGAGCCGTCCCTGCCGGCGGTGCTGGCCGGCCGGGTACCCACGGAGAGCGGCTTCGGCACGTACCGGGCGGTGGAGCCGGAGGTCGCCCGGACGCTGCTGCGTCGCGTGATCGAGGCGGCCGGGGTGCCGACCGTGGTGCACTGCTGCGCGCCCGACGTGCCGCTGGAGCTGATCCGGACCGCCGGGGCGGTCGGGGTCGCCCTCGATCTCGGCCTGGTCACCGACCTGGATCCGCTCGGCGAGGCGATCGACGCCGGGCTCGGGCTGCTGGCCGGCGCCGCGCCCGCGCTGCCCCCGTCCGCCGGGCGCGCCCCCAGCTCGGCCCAGGTCGCCGATCGGGTACGACAGCTCTGGGACCGGCTCGGCTTCCCCCGCCGCCGGCTCGCCGAACAGGTGGTGGTCACCCCCGTCTGCGGCCTGGCCGGAGCCACCCCGGCGTACGCCCGGGCGGTCCTCACGGCCTGCCGTGACGCCGGGCGGCGGCTCCACGAGGAGTGAGGTTTCCTGTCGTACCTCGGGGGCAGGATGACCGGCATGGTTGGACGACTGCGTTCCACGGTGATCGACTGCCCCGACCCGCGTGCCCTGGCCGGCTTCTACGCCGAGCTGCTCGGCCTGCCGCTGATCGAGGACAACTCCGACGGTGACGAGTGGGTGGTGCTCGGCGGCCCGCCGGGACACCAGCCCCGGATCGCCTTCCAGCAGGCGCCCGGCCTGCGTGCGCCGCAGTGGCCCGACCCGGATCGGCCGCAGCAGTTCCACCTCGACGTGACGGTGGACGACATCGAGGCGGCGGAGAAGGCGGCACTGGCCCTGGGCGCGCGCCGGCTGCCCGGCGAGGGCGAGGGCTTCCGGGTCTACGCCGACCCGGCCGGGCACCCGTTCTGCCTCTGCTGGGACTGACCACGGCGGCTGCGGCTTGCGCCCGGGCGGCATGATCGCCATCGTGATCGACTCCGCTCCGCGCCGTGCCTCCGGTTCGTTCTTCGGCCTTGCCTACGGTGACGCTCTGGGGCGCCCCACCGAGTTCCTCACCGTCGCCGAGATCGTCCGCCGGTACGGCCCGGCCGGCCCCCGGGAGCTGGCCGGCGACCCGGCCCTGGTCACCGACGACACCCAGATGGCGCTCGCGGTGGCCTGGGCGCTGCACGACGCACCCGCGTACGCGCCGGAGGTGGTGGAGCCGCTGCTGCGGCGGCGGTTCCTCGATTGGGCGGTCAGCCCGGACAACAACCGCGCGCCGGGGATGACCTGCCTGCGGGCCTGCGCCGAGCTGGACCGGGGCATCCGCTGGCAGGAGGCGACCGTGGCCGGATCGAAGGGGTGCGGGGCGAACATGCGGGTCACCCCGGTCGGGCTGCTCGACGTCGACCTCGACACGCTCGCCGGGCTGGCCCAGCTCCAGGCCGGGCTGACCCACGGCCACCCGACCGGCCTGGCGGCCAGCGAGCTGACCGCGTACGCGGTCCGGCTGCTGCGCGACGGTGCCGCGCTCGCCGAACTGCCCGGACTGCTCGCCGCGCGGGCCCGGGAGCAGCGGACGGTCTACCGGGCCGACTGGCTCGGCGACCTGTGGCGGCGTTCCGGCGAGACGACACCGGCGGCGTTCATCGCCCGGGGCTGGGACGACTGCCTGCGCGTGCTCGGCCTGCTCGACGCGGCGCTGGCCCACCCGGACGACGGCGACGACCCGTGCCGGCTCACCGGGGAGGGCTGGATCGCCGAGGAGGCCCTGGCGACCGCGCTGCTCTGCGCGCTGCGGCACGCCGACGACCCGGTCGGCGCGCTGGCCCGGGGCGCCACCACGGCCGGCGACTCGGACTCGATCGCCGCTCTCGCCGGCGCGTTCGTCGGCGCGGCCCACGGCATGTCCGCCTGGCCCGCCGAGTGGTCCGCCCGCATCGAGTACGCCGGCCAGCTCACCGCCCTCGCCGCACCGCACGACTGACCGCTGACTTCGGGGCCGGAAGGGTCAGGGGGTGAGGTGGGGCAGCCGGCGGAGCTGACGCCAGAGCGCGGGGTCGCAGGTGCCGGCCCGATCCGCGAAGGCGGTGGCGGGGACCGGGATGGGCTCGCTGATGTCGAGGAAGCTGTCGTGGTCGGCGTCCGGGTCCCAGCTCCGGGTCGGAATGGGGACGTGATCGTCCCGGTCCGACTTGTCCTGGCTGGTGATCTTCAGCACCTCGCCGCCCAGGCCGTCGACCCGCAGCACCAGGCAGGGGCGCACCTTCGAGCCGGTCCCGTCGGCGTACGGCACGTCGGCCCACCAGATCTCGCCGGGGCGCGGCGCCTCCGCTCCCCGGTCGGCGTCCCGTGGCCGGGGTGCCGCGCCGGTCCGCCCCCGCGCCGGCCTGCCGGGGCGACCGCCGGCCGCCCCCGTCCGGCTCGGCCGGGCGCCGCCACGCCCCGGCCGGGCCGCGCGGCGAGCGCGCCACTCGCTCCACAGCCAGCCGGCCGCCACGGCGGCCACGATCAGCGCCGCCCAGAGCACCCAGTCGGGCATTCCTACCCCTGCCTCTCGTCCCGTGCGGTCCACCGCCGTCCGGCGATCGTCGCACGGCCCCGGCCGCCGCGCCGGACGGCGCGTCGGTAGGCCGCCGACGCCGGGCCGGCGGGTGCCGGTGCCCAGGTCAGGGCGGGTGGCGGGACGATTGTCAGCCCCGCCCGCTACCGTGCGGGAGTAACGCGATCACGGGAGGTCGACAGCGGTGTCCGAAGGCGGCAGGGTGTCCGAGGAAGCGGTTCCCCAGGCGGTCACCGCCGCGCAGGAGGCGGCGGCGGGCGCCGAGCCGACCCCGGCGGCGCGGGAGCGGCACGCCACGCTGAGCCAGGAGCTCACCGAGCACCAGTACCGCTACTACGTGCTGGACGCGCCGACCATCTCCGACGCCGAGTTCGACAAGCAGCTGCGCGAGCTGGAGGCGCTGGAGGCGGAATACCCGGCGCTGCGCACCCCCGACTCGCCGACCCAGCGGGTCGGCGGCACCTTCTCCACCGAGTTCACTCCGGTCACCCACGCCGAGCGGATGCTCTCGCTCGACAACGCCTTCGCCGACGAGGAGCTGGCAGCCTGGGCCGAGCGGGTCGAGCGGGACGCCGGCGGCCCGGTGCCCTACCTCTGTGAGCTGAAGGTCGACGGCCTGGCCATCAACCTGACCTACGAGAAGGGCCGGCTGGTCCGGGCCGCCACGCGGGGTGACGGGCGTACCGGCGAGGACGTCACCGCCAACGTGCGCAGCATCCGGGACGTGCCGGCCCGCCTGACCCCCGCCGACGACTTCCCGGACGTGCCGGAGTTCCTGGAGGTACGCGGCGAGATCTACTTCCCGGTCGCCGCCTTCGCCGATCTGAACGCCGGCCTGGTCGAGCAGGGCAAGGCCCCGTTCGCCAACCCGCGCAACGCCGCCGCCGGCAGCCTGCGCCAGAAGGACCCGAGGATCACCGCGTCCCGGCCGTTGCGCCTGGTGGTGCACGGCATCGGCGCCCGCCGGGGCTTCCAGCCGACGGCGCAGTCCGAGTCGTACGCGGCGCTGAAGGCGTGGGGGCTGCCGACCAGCGACCGCTGGCGGGTGGTGCCCGACCTGGCCGGGGTCGCCGACTTCATCGCCTACTACGGCAAGCACCGGCACGACGTCGAGCACGAGATCGACGGAGTGGTGGTCAAGATCGACCCGGTCTCCATCCAGGGCCGGCTCGGCTCGACCAGCCGCGCGCCGCGCTGGGCGATCGCCTTCAAGTACCCGCCCGAGGAGGTGACCACCAAGCTGATCGACATCGACGTCAACGTGGGCCGCACCGGCCGGGTCACCCCGTTCGCCGTCCTCGAACCGGTCCGGGTGGCCGGCTCCACGGTCGCCCTGGCCACCCTGCACAACGCCCAGGAGGTCGAGCGCAAGGGCGTGCTGATCGGCGACACGGTGGTGCTGCGCAAGGCTGGCGACGTCATTCCCGAGGTGCTCGGCCCGGTGGTCGACCTGCGCCCCGCCGACGCCCGTCCGTTCGTCATGCCGACCACCTGCCCGGCCTGCGGCACCCCACTGGCACCCGCCAAAGAGGCCGACGTCGACATCCGCTGCCCCAACGCGCGTACCTGCCCGGGCCAGATCCGCGAACGGGTCTCCTACCTGGCCGATCGCAAGGTGCTCGACATCGAGGCGCTCGGCGAGAAGAGCGCCGCCGCGTTGCTGGACGACCAGATCATCACCAACGAGGGCGACCTGTTCCAGCTCGACGCCGAGCAGCTCGCCCGCTCCCCGTTCTTCGTCAACAAGGACGGCACCCTGGGCGGCAACGCCACCAAGCTGCTGGACAACCTGGCCGTGGCCAAGGAGCGCGACCTGTGGCGGGTGCTCGTCGCGCTCTCCATCCGGCACGTCGGCCCGACCGCGGCGCAGGCCCTGGCCCGGCACTTCCGCTCGATCGACGCGATCGAGGCGGCCAGCGAGGAGGAGCTGTTCTCGGTGGACGGCGTCGGCCCGACCATCGCCGCGAGCATCAAGGAGTGGTTCGCCGTCGACTGGCACCGCGAGGTGGTGCGCAGGTGGGCCGACGCCGGCGTACGGATGGCGGAGGAGGCCGGCGAGGAGGGGCCGCGCCCGCTCGAAGGGTTGACCGTCGTGGTGACCGGCACCCTGACCGGGTTCAGCCGCGACCAGGCGTCCGAGGCGATCCAGAGCCGGGGCGGCAAGGTCACCGGCTCGGTCTCCAAGAAGACCAGCTTCGTCGTGGTGGGCGACAACCCCGGCTCCAAGGCCGACAAGGCGGCCAGCCTCAAGCTGCCCGTCCTCGACGAGGAGGGCTTCCGGGTGCTGCTGGAGTCCGGCCCGGAGGCGGCCCGGGAGGTGGCCCGCGTCGAGTCCTGAAGCGGGCACAAAGTGAATCTTGGCCGGGCCGCGCCGCGTATACCAACTTAATTACGACTACGACCGATTCGTGACTGTCGTGTCGGGGAATCCGGCACCGAGGGCGTTTCATTGGCGTACGGCGTGCGGTGGGCGCACGCCAGGGCCGTGCCCGGGAGGTGCGATGGAGACCGGCGACCCGCGAAACTCCGTTCCGCCCGGGCGGGGTGCGCCGTTCTTCGCTTTCGTCGTGGCGGTCGGTGTCCTGGCCGTACTCGTCTCGGCCGGCCCGCTGGGCCAGCTGCCCGCCCGGCTGTCCGGCATGCCGGCCGCGTTCTGGACCATGGCCGCGCTCGCCGTCGCCTGTGACGCCCGACCGTTCGTGCCACCCGGGCGCCGCACCTCGGCGGTCTTCCCGTCGACCTGCTTCACCTTCGCCATCCTGCTCGGCTGGGGGCTCGGCCCGGCGGTCGCCGTGCAGGCCGTGGCGGTGGCCGTCGCCGGCTGGCGGTTGGGACACGCCCCGTGGCGGACCGCCTTCAACGCCGCCCAGTACGCCTGTGCGCTCGCCGCCGCGTACGCGGTCACCCGGCTCGGCCCCGGCGAGCTGTTCGACGACGGGCGGCTGCACTGGACGGACGTGGCGGCGGTGGGCGGCGCCACGGCCGCCTGGTTCGTGGTCAACTACGGCCTGGTCAGCTCCGCGATCCGGCTGCGCTTCGGTGACCGCTGGTGGCCCAGTGTCCGGCTCGGCCTGGGGTACGAGCTGCTCTCCACCGGCTCGCTGCTGCTGCTCGCCCCGGTGCTGGTCGCCGCCGCTCGGGCCAGCGCCGCGCTGATCCCGCTGGTGCTGGTGCCGCTGTTCGCCGTCTACCGGATGGCCCGGCTCTCCACCGAGCGCGAGCAGTTGGCCGCCCTCGACCCGCTCACCGGGCTGCCCAACCGCAAGGCGCTGCTGGCCGAGGTGGCCGAGCAGGTGCACCTGCACGCCGAGCGGGCCGCCCGGGGCGAGCCGGACGCCCACCTGGCCCTGCTGCTGCTCGACCTGGACCGGTTCAAGCACGTCAACGACGCCCTCGGGCACGCGGTGGGGGACCGGCTGCTGGTCGAGGTGGGCGCCCGGCTGACCGGCGTGGTGCGCGAGGGCGACCTGGTGGCCCGCCTCGGCGGTGACGAGTTCGCCATCGTCGTACCCCGACTCACCGGCACCGACCAGGCCCGCGAGCTGGCCGACCGGGTGGTCGCCGCGCTGGCCGAGCCGGTCCCGCTGGACGGGCTGCCGCTGGACGTGGGCGGCTCGATCGGCATCGCGATCTTCCCCGAGCACGGCGAGGACTTCGCCACCCTGATGCGCCACGCCGACGTGGCCATGTACGACGCCAAGCAGCGCAACGACACCGTCGCCGTGTACGCGGCCGAGTCCGATCACAACTCGGCGGAACGGCTCAGCCTCCTCGCCGACCTGCGTCGGGTCCTGGAGACCACGCCCGCCGTCGGTGCCGAGGAGCCGCCCGGCGTACGCGGGGGCGACGGCGCCACCCTCGCTCCCGCACCCGGCCTGACCGGCCCGGACCGCGCCGGCCGGGGCGACGGCGTACCCCGCAACGGTGGCCGGGCCGGCGGCGCCGGACGGCCGGGGGACGGACCGGGGCGGTGGCGGCTGCGGCGGCGCGAACGGGCCGAGGTGCGGCCCGACGACGAGCTGATCAACCGGATCGTCACCAACGCCGATCCGATCCGTCGCCGGGCGGTCCGGACGGTCACGGCCGACGGGCCGGCGGGTGCCGGCCACGGGGGCCGGCTGCCGGCGACGTTCGGCGGCCGACCGGAGGCGGCGTCCGGCGGCGCCGGGATCCGGGCGACCGGCGGTGCGGACGACCCGGCCGCGGATCCGGGCGAGATCACCATGTACTACCAACCGCAGATCGAGATCGCCACCGGTGAGGTGGTCGGGGTCGAGGCGCTGCTGCGCTGGCGGCACCCGCGTCGGGGCATGGTCGACCCGGGGGAGCTGATCCAGGTCGCCGAGCAGAGCGCGGTGATGCGGCTGCTCACCCGGCGGGTGGTGGACGACGTGGTGGAGCAGCTCGCGAAGTGGTCGGCGGCCGGCATCACGCTGCGCGCCGCGCTCAACGTCAGCGTCCGGGACCTGCACACCGGCGAGATCGCCGACCAGATCGCCGACCGGCTCGCCGGCTACGGCGTACGCCCGGACCGGCTCCAGGTGGAGATCACCGAGGGCGCCCTGATGGCCGACCCCCGTCGGGTGCTGGCCAGCATCTCCCAGCTGCACCGGATCGGCGTCGGCATCGCGCTGGACGACTTCGGCACCGGGTACTCGTCGTTGCAGCACCTGCGCCGGCTGCCGCTGTCCGAGGTGAAGGTGGACCGGTCTTTCGTCCTCGGCATGGTCGACGACCCGGACGACGCGGCGATCGTCCGGTCGATGATCGAGCTGGCCGGGGCGCTCGGGCTGCGGGTGGTGGCCGAGGGGGTGGAGGACGAGCGCACCTGGCGGCTGCTGCACGCCGCCGGCTGCGACGTGGCCCAGGGCTGGTTCCACGCCCGGCCGATGCCGGCCGGGGAGCTGGCCGCCTGGCTGGCCCGGTACCGCCCGGTCCGCCCGGTGGTGACCGCGGACACCGACGGGCCGCACCGCCGTCCGGGAGCGCGCGGCGACGACGACCACGGATAGCGTGCGGGTGCGGGCAAGGTTCCGCGCCGGGCGCGGCGCGGCTGCCGGGTGGTGGGCGGCCGGGGAGCCGGAGGGACCGTCGGACGCCCCGACACATAGACTCGGCACGGTCACCACCTGCGCGGCACGCGGGCAGGTCGGCACGCAGCACACAGCCAGGAAGGGGTCGTCATGGCCGCCATCTCCCGCGAGGAGGTCGCGCACCTGGCGCGACTGTCGCGGCTCGCCGTCACCGAGGAGGAGCTGGACACCTTCGCCGGCCAGCTCGACGTGATCCTCCAGTCGGTCGCCCAGGTCGGCGAGGTCGCCGCGGCGGACATCCCGCCGACCTCCCACTCGGTGCCGCTGACCAACGTCCTGCGCGAGGACGTGGTGGTGCCCGGGCTGACCCCGCAGGAGGCGCTGTCGGGTGCGCCCGACGCCGAGGAGCAGCGGTTCCGCGTCCCGCGGATCCTGGACGAGGATGTGGCTTCATGACCGACCGTGACTTGACCAGACTCACCGCCAGCGAGATCGCGGGGCTGGTGGCCAGCGGGGAGACCTCCGCGGTCGAGGTGACCCAGGCCCACCTGGACCGGATCGCCGCCGTCGACGATCGCGTGCACGCCTTCCTGCACGTCGACACCGAGGGCGCGCTGGCCGCCGCCCGTACGGTGGACGAGCGCCGGGCCGCCGGCGCGGAACTGGGCCCCCTGGCCGGCGTGCCGGTGGCCGTGAAGGACGTGCTCACCACCAAGGGCGTGCCGACCACGGTCGGCTCGAAGATCCTGGAGGGCTGGCGCCCGCCGTACGACGCGACGATCGTGCAGCGGCTGCGTGACGCGGGCACGGTGATGCTCGGCAAGACCAACATGGACGAGTTCGCCATGGGCTCCTCCACGGAATACTCCGCGTACGGCCCGACGCGTAACCCGTGGGACCTCGACCGCATCCCGGGCGGCTCCGGTGGCGGCAGCGCCGCGGCCCTGGCCGCGTACGAGGCGCCGCTGTCGATCGGCTCGGACACCGGCGGCTCGATCCGCCAGCCGGGCGCGGTCACCGGCACGGTCGGCGCGAAGCCCACCTACGGCGGCACCTCCCGGTACGGCCTGGTCGCGTTCTCGTCGTCGCTGGACACTCCCGGCCCGTGCGCCCGTACGGTGCTGGACGCCGCGCTGCTGCACCAGGTGATCGGCGGCCACGACCCGCGCGACTCGACCTCGATCCCGGCCGCGGTGCCGGACGTGGTCGGCGCGGCGAGGCTCGGCGCGACCGGCGACCTGACCGGCGTGAAGCTCGGCGTGGTGACCGAGTTCACCGGCGAGGGCGCCGAGCCGGGCGTGATGGCCGCGTTCCGCGAGTCGGTCGAGCGGCTGGCCAAGCTGGGCGCCGAGATCGTCGAGGTCTCCTGCCCGCACTTCAAGTACGCGCTGCCGGCCTACTACCTGATCGCGCCGAGCGAGTGCTCCTCCAACCTGGCCCGGTTCGACGGCGTCCGGTTCGGCCTGCGGGTCGGCGACGACGGCAACCGGTCGCTGGAGGAGGTCATGTCGCTGACCCGCGAGGCCGGCTTCGGCCCCGAGGTCAAGCGGCGCATCATGGTCGGCACGTACGCGCTCTCCTCGGGCTACTACGACGCCTACTACGGGCAGGCGCAGAAGGTGCGGACCCTGATCACCCGGGACTTCACCGCCGCGTTCGAGCGGGTGGACGCGCTGATCTCGCCGACCACCCCGTTCGTGGCGTTCCCGATCGGGGCGCGCACCTCCGACCCGTACCAGATGTACCTGGCCGACCTGTTCACCATTCCGACCAACCTGTACGGCGGGCCGGCCATCTCCGTCCCGTGCGGCGTCTCCGACGGGCTCCCGGTCGGTTTCCAGATCATGGCTCCGACCATGGCCGACGACCGGATGTACCGGGTCGCCGCCGCCCTGGAGTCCGCGGTCGGCACCCTCACCCCGCCGGCACTGTGACCCTTCGCGGGGCGGCCGACCGGCCGCCCCGCGAATCGGCGACACGTGCACACCGTTCGGTCCATTACGCGTTGCCAGCGCTCCTGATTGGATAAAGTCTCTTTCCACTGGCGAACGCGAATGGCTTGCCTCGATAAATTCCTGGACGGGCGATGAAGACGCTACGGCCGATCATGATTCTGTCGGCGCTCATGGTGCTCATTTTCGGCACGGCGCAGCCGGCGGCCGCCGCGACGATCACCATCACCTCGGGTGATCCCACCTCCCCGGTGACCGCGTACGAGCCGTATCCGACGCACACGTTCACGGCGTCGGGTGGCACGGAGCCGTACACCGCCTCGCTGCGGTCGGGCTCGTTGCCGGTGGGCATGGCGCTGTCGTCGATCTCGCGCAACCTCTCGGGTACGCCGACCACTCCGGGCACCTACACCTTCGGCGTGCGGATCACCGACAAGGACGGGTCCTACGCCGACCAGGACGTGACCGTCGAGGTGGTCGCGCCGACGATCACCATCACCTCGGGTGATCCCACCTCCCCGGTGACCGCGTACGAGCCGTATCCGACGCACACGTTCACGGCGTCGGGTGGCACGGAGCCGTACACCGCCTCGCTGCGGTCGGGCTCGTTGCCGGTGGGCATGGCGCTGTCGTCGCTCTCGCGCAACCTCTCGGGTACGCCGACCACTCCGGGCACCTACACCTTCGGCGTGCGGATCACCGACGCGAACGGCTTCTACGCCG
Organism: Micromonospora narathiwatensis; assembly: GCF_900089605.1. Lineage (NCBI taxonomy): Bacteria > Bacillati > Actinomycetota > Actinomycetes > Micromonosporales > Micromonosporaceae > Micromonospora > Micromonospora narathiwatensis. The sequence continues at coordinate 97,303 of NZ_LT594324.1, forward strand.
AGCAGGAGGTGACCGTCGAGGTGGTGGCACCCACGATCACCATCACCTCGGGCGCCCCCACCTCGCCCTGGTTCACCGGGCAGCCGTACCCGACGCACACGTTCACGGCCTCCGGTGGCACCGGGCCGCACACGCTGTCGCTGCGGTCGGGTTCGTTGCCGGTGGGGATGGCGTTGTCGTCGATCTCGGGGAAGCTCTCGGGTACGCCGACCAGCACGGGCACCTACACCTTCGGCATCCGGATGACCGACGCGAACGGCTTCTACGCCGAGCAGAACGTCACGGTCGTCATCGCCGACCCGGCCACCACCATCACGTCGGGCGACCCGCCGCTGGGCACGGTCGGCGAGGCGTACTCGTTCCGGTTCACCGCCGCCGGTGACTCCGACATCAGGTTCAGCCTGGCCGCCGGTGACCTGCCCGACGGGCTCACCCTCGCCCCCGACGGCGTGCTCGGCGGCACTCCCGAGGCCGTTGGCAGCTTCCGCTTCACGGTCAAGGCGACCGGCACGGCGACGAGTGACACGGCCGAGGTGACCGTCACCATCGCCGCGGCGCCCTCGCCGACGCCGTCGCCGACCTCGACGCCGACCTCGCCGGCGCCGGGCACGCCGGATCCGGCCTCGCCGACGACCACACCCGGCAGCGGCCTTCCGGTCACCGGATCGAGCACGGCCACCATGCTGCTGCTGGGCGTCGCGGCGATCGCCGTCGGTGGGATGATCCTCGTTGTGCTCCGCGTCCGCCGCCAGCGCTTCACGGCGGGTGGGTGACGCCCGACCGAGGCGGGACAGGCCGAGCGGTTAGGCTTGCGTCTGTTGTTTCCGGATGCCGCCGTGCGCCGGCTGCCGCCCGAAAGCTGGAGTTCTCATGACCACGACGCTGCCCGCGTACGACGAGGTCGTCGCGCGGTACGAACCGGTGATCGGCCTGGAGACCCACGTCGAGCTGGGCACGAACACCAAGATGTTCTGCGGCTGCCCGACGGATTTCGGCGGCGAGCCGAACACCCGGGTCTGCCCGGTCTGCCTGGGCCTGCCCGGCTCGCTGCCGGTGGCCAACAAGGCCGCGATCGAGGCGACGATCCGGATCGGCCTGGCGCTGCACTGCTCCATCGCCGAGTGGTGCCGGTTCGCCCGGAAGAACTACTTCTACCCGGACATGCCGAAGAACTTCCAGATCAGCCAGTACGACGAGCCGCTCTGCGTCGACGGCTACCTGGACGTCGAGGTCAACGGCGAGACGGTGCGGATCGGCATCGAGCGGGTGCACCTGGAGGAGGACACCGGTAAGACGCTGCACGTCGGCGGCGCCACCGGCCGGATCCACGGCGCGACCGAGTCGCTGGTCGACTACAACCGTGCCGGCATTCCCCTCGTCGAGATCGTCACCAAGCCGATCCCCGGCACCGGCGCGCTCGCGCCGGAGGTGGCCCGGGCGTACGTCACTGAGCTGCGCGACGTGCTCCGCTCGCTGGGCGTCTCCGACGTCCGGATGGAGGAGGGCTCGCTGCGCTGCGACGTCAACACGTCGCTGAACCGGCCGGGCGACGAGTGGGGCACCCGTACCGAGACCAAGAACGTCAACTCGCTCCGCTCGGTCGAGCGGGCGGTCCGGTCGGAGATGCTGCGCCAGGCGTCCGTGCTCGACGCCGGCGGGAAGATCACCCAGGAGACCCGGCACTTCCACGAGGACACCGGGGACACCACGCCCGGCCGGTCCAAGGAGACCGCCACCGACTACCGGTACTTCCCGGAGCCGGATCTGGTTCCGCTCGCGCCGGACCCGGCCTGGGTGGTCGAGCTGAAGGCCGCCCTGCCGGAGCTGCCGCGCCTGCGCCGCAAGCGGATCCAGCAGGATTGGGGCCTGTCCGACCTGGACATGCAGTCGGTGGTCAACGCCGGCGCGGTCGAGCTGATCGAGGCCACCGTGGCCGCCGGGGCCACCCCGGCCGCCGCCCGTAAGTGGTGGCTGGGCGAGCTGTCCCGGCGGGCCAACGAGGCCGGCGTGGAGCTGGCCGACGTCGGGGCCACCCCGGGGCAGGTCGCCGAGCTGCAAGGCCTGGTCGACGCGGGCAAGCTCAACGACAAGCTGGCCCGTACCGTCCTGGAGGGCGTGGTGGCCGGCGAGGGCTCGCCGACCGAGATCATGACCAACCGCAATCTGGAGGTCGTTTCCGACACCGGCGCGCTCACCGCCGCCGTGGACGAGGCGATCGCCGCCAACCCGGCCGTCGCCGACAAGATCCGTAGCGGCAAGGTCGCCGCGGCCGGCGCGCTGGTCGGCGCGGTCATGAAGACCACCCGCGGCCAGGCGGACGCCAAGACCGTCCGCGAGCTGATCCTGGAGCGCCTCGGCGTCCAGGCGTAGAGAAGGCCCCTGTTGACGCCTGGCGTGTGACAGGGGCCCTCCTGACAGCATCCGCGAAGGCCGCCGCCGTGATCCGGCCGGCGGCCTTCGGAGCCTTACGAGTGCGCGCGTGATCCGCGCCACCCCTCGCGAGGGCGTCAACGGCGACGCCCGGATGGAGCCACCGTGAACCAGCACGACCTCGACGTTCTCGACGACATCCAGCGGCGGGTGCTCTGGCTGGCCACCCGCATCGTGGACGCGGCCAACCACGACCGGAACACCGGCGACGGGGTGAAGGTCGGCGGCCACCAGGCGTCCAGTGCCTCCCTGGTCACCGCGATGACCGCGCTCTGGTTCGCCCACCTGGACGCCGAGGACCGGGTCGCGGTCAAGCCGCACGCCTCGCCGGTCTTCCACGCCATCCAGTACCTGCTCGGCAACCTGGACCGGTCGTACCTGCCGAGGCTGCGGGCCCGGGGCGGGTTGCAGTCGTACCCGTCGCGGACCAAGGACCCGGACGGGGTGGACTTCTCCACCGGCTCGGTCGGCCTCGGCGCCGCCGCGCCGCTCTTCGCCGCGGTCACCCGCCGCTACGTCGACGCGCACTTCGGCCAGCGCCCGCACTCCCGGTTCATCGCGCTGATCGGCGACGCCGAGCTGGACGAGGGCAACATCTGGGAGGCCGTCGCCGACCCGGCCACCACCGGGCTGGGCAACGTGATGTGGCTGGTCGACTTCAACCGTCAGTCGCTGGACCGGGTCGTCCCGGGCATCCGGATCAACCAGTGGCGCGGCCAGTTCGAGGCCGCCGGCTGGCACGTCGTCGAGGTCAAGTACGGCCGCCGGCTCGCCGAGGCGTACGCCCGGCCGGGCGGCGCGGCGCTGCGGGACTGGATCGACCTGATGCCGAACGAGCAGTACCAGTCGCTGTTCGGGCTGACCGGGCCGGCCCTGCGCAAGCAGTTCCTCGACGGTGCGCCGGCCGAGGTGTCCGCCTTCGTCGCCGACATCCCCGACGCCGAGCTGGGCCCGCTCGTCACCGACCTCGGCGGGCACGACCTGGAGGCCATGCTCGACGCGTACGCCCAGTGCGACGGGGTCACCGACCGGCCCAGCGTGGTCTTCGCCTACACGGTCAAGGGGTGGGGCCTGCCGATCGCCGGCAACCCGCGCAACCACTCGGCGCTGCTCACCACCGAGCAGGTCGACGCGCTGCGCGAGGCCCACGGCCTGACCGTCGACACCGAGTGGGACCGCCTCGACCCGGCGTCCCGGGCCGGCATCCGGGCCGGCGAGCGCCGGGAGGCGCTGTCCCGCGCGCCCCGCGAGCGGGCGCTGGGCGTCACCGTCCCGGAGACCACCAAGGTACGCGCGAACAAGCCCGTCTCGACCCAGGAGGTCTTCGGCCGGGTGCTGGTCGACCTGGCCCGGGACGAGAACGTCGCCCCCTACCTGGTCACCACCGCGCCGGACGTGGCCACCTCCACCAACCTGGCCGGGTTCATCAACAAGACCGGCGTGTTCGCCCCCACCGCGCAGCGTTCCTGGTCCGAGGACCGGATGCTGCGCTGGACGGAGAGCCCGGCGGGCCAGCACATCGAGCTGGGCATCTCCGAGATGAACCTGTTCCTGCTGCTCGGCCAGCTCGGCCTGTCCTGGGACCTGTCCGGCCAGCCGCTGCTGCCGGTCGGCACGGTCTACGACCCGTTCGTGCTGCGCGGCCTCGACGCCTTCCTCTACGGCACCTACTCCGGCTCCCGGTTCGTGGTCGCCGGGACCCCGTCCGGCATCACCCTCGCGCCGGAGGGCGGCGCCCACCAGTCCACCATCACCGCCTCCGTCGGCCTGGAACTGCCCGGCGTCACCTTCATCGAGCCCGCGTACGCCGGCAGCCTCGACTGGCTGCTCTGCGACGCGCTCGGCCAGATCGCGCAGGGAGCGACGCCGACCGCCACCGCCGCGCCGAGCGAGGACGGGGCGTACTACTTCCGGCTCAGCACCCGCCCGATCGACCAGGCGCCGTTCGAGGCGGCTCGGGCCCGGATCGGGGACGCGGTGCTGCGCCGGCAGGTGGTCGCCGGGGCGTACCGGCTGGTGGACGCGCACGAGGCGTACCCGCACCTGGCGGACGCCCCGGTCGTGCAGCTCGCCGCCTCCGGCGCGGTGCTGCCCGAGGTCCTCGCCGCCGCCGCGGAGCTGGCCGAGGAGGGCGTCGCCGCGCACGTGGTCGACGTGACGAGCCTGGACCGGCTCTACCGCGCCTGGCAGCGGACCCTGCGCCAGGGCGTACGCACGGCGACCGTGCCGAGCGTGCCCGGCGCGCTGCGGTCGGCGTTCGCCGACCGGGTGCCGGTGGTGACCGTGCACGACGCCGCCTCGCACGCGATGGCCTGGCTCGGCTCGGCCCTCGGCGCCCCGGCGGTGCCGCTCGGGGTGGACGAGTTCGGCCAGTCCGGCAGCGTCCAGGAGCTGTACGAGCTGCACGACCTGCTGCCCGGCAGCATCGTCAACGCCGCCCTGGCCGCGCTCTCGCTGCGCTGACCCGGCCACCGGCCGCCGGGCGGCCCCGCGCGGTGGCGGGGCGCCCGGGGCCGGTCAGCGGGTGGGGGTCACGGCCGGGGTCGGGGTCGACGACTCCAGTCCACCCCGGGTGGGCGTCGGGGTGACCGGCACCTGGGCGCCCTTCTCCGGCTCCCGGATCACGTGCCGTTCCAGGTTGACCTGCGACTGCCCGGTGCCGCCCACGGTGATCTCGTCGTACGCCTGGAGCATCTTCTGCTGGTCGAAGTAGAGGACGGTCATCGTCAGCGGGGTCGGCTTCTCGCCCTCCAGGCCGCGCAGCCCGGCGCCGCCGGTGGAGCCCTCCACCATCAGCGTGGTCGGGTCCGCGCCCGGCGGCTGCGGCAGCTTCGCCACCTGCCGTTCGTGCAGGTGCCCGGCCAGCACCAGCGGGGTGATGCCGGAGAGCGGCCCGGCCGAGGCCGGGTCGTGCACCAGCGCGATGTCCACCTTGGTCGGCGAGTTCTTCACCGTGGTGCCGAGCTGCTCACCGGCCCCGATCACCTGGTCGGCGACCTGCGGGGTGAGCCCGCTGCCGGCCGGCGAGGTCTCCTTGTCGGGGGTGAACCGGGGGTCGCCGATGCCGGCGATGGTCAGCCCGGAGACGGTGGTGGTCGAGTTGTCCAGCACGATCGCGTTCGGCTGCTGGGCCACCGCCGCGGCGGTCCGCGCCGAGTCGTGGTTGCCGCGGATATAGACGTACGGCTTCTTGAGCAGGCCGATCGAGCCGACGTAGGACGCCTCCGGCTCGCTGCCCCAGTCGGTGATGTCCCCGGTGTCGATCACCACGTCGATGCCGAACTGCTCGACCACGGTCCGGATCAGCGACCAGCCGGTCGGGTTCAGGTGCATGTCGGAGACGTGCAGCACCCGGGTGGAACCGGGCGCCGGCTCGTACAGCGGCAGCGCGGAAACCGTGGTGTAGAGCTGGCTGACGTTGCCGACCATTCGCTGGAGCTGCTCGGCGTACTTGGTGTAGTCGTTGGCGATCCGCCGCGCGTCGCCGACTATCGCCGGCGCGTTGACCAGCAGCCCCTCGTAGCGGGGCTCCTCGATCGACTGCGGGCGGACGGTTGCGGCGGCCAGGCCGAGGCTGCCCCCGGTGATCACCAGCGCCAGGCCGCCGGCCCAGGCCGTCCGGCGTACGTTCCGGAAGACCAGTCCGGCCAGCAGCAGGGTGGCCAGCACCGCCCAGGCGAGCGTCTTGAGCCCGAGACGCATCACGCCGATGCGGACGTCCTCGACGGCGGACTGGCTGGCCCGGCTGATGCTCGCCGGGTCGTCGAGCAACGCCTCGGTACGCCGCTGGTCCAGCGAGCCCAGCTTCACGGTCAGGTAGGCCGGCCCGTTGTGGCTGTCCAGCAGCAGCGCGCCCAGCGGCGACACGTCGATGGTGGTGCCCCCGCTCAGTGACGGGCTCAGGCTGAGTTCCGCGCGGAACGGGCCGATGTCGGTGCCCTGGTGCCCGCCGGCGTACGTGCCGGCGACGGTCCCGGCCAGGGTGACCACGAGCACAGCCAGCGCCAGGCCGAGCCGGCGCAGCCCGGCGACCCACCACCGGGCACCCGGCCAACGGAACGCCCGGCGGCGGGCACGCCCGGCCTCCGGGGCCGCCTCGTCCCCGGTGCCGCGTTCCTCGTTCTCCTGGCCGTCCATGTTCAAATCCTGACCTGCCCAATGAGGGATCGTGGAAAACCCGGGGCTTCCCGGGCCTGCTCAACCGCCCGGCCGTACGGCCGGCCTCAGCTGCGTCCGGCCCCGCCGTCGGCGAAGACCAGCCGCAGTATTCGGTCGTCCTCCGCGGCCGGCTTGCCCCGCCCGTCCCGGTTGGACGTGCTCACCCAGACCGAGCCGTCCGGGGCGACCGCGACGGCCCGGAGCCGGCCGTACTTGCCGGTCAGCAGCTCGTGCGGCTGGCCGAGAACGCTGCCGTTCGCGGCCAGCTCGACCAGCCAGAGCCGCTGCCCGCGCAGGCAGGCGGTGACCAGCAGTCGCTCCGCCGCGGCCAACCCGGAGCAGGAGGCGTCGGCGGTGCGCCACTGCACGATGGGGTCGACGTAGCGCTGGTCGTCGACACGCCCCTCGGCCTGCGGCCAGCCGTAGTTGCCGCCCTTGTTGATCTGGTTGATCTCGTCCCAGGTGTTCTGGCCGAACTCCACCGCGTACATCCGTTTGTCCGGCGTCCAGGCGAAGCCCTGGACGTTGCGGTGCCCCAGCGACCAGACCGGGGAGCCGGGGGTGGGGTTGCCCGGCGCGGGCTTGCCGTCCGTGGTGATCCGCAGGATCTTGCCGCCGAGGCTCTTCGGGTCCTGCGCGTTGGCCGTCTTCCCGGCGTCGCCCGTGCTGGCGTAGAGGTAGCCGTCCGGGCCGAAGCCCAGCCCGCCGCCGTCGTGGTTCCCGGCCTTCGGGATGCCGGTGAGGATCGGGGTGGGTGCCCCGCCCAGTTGCAGCTTCGCGATCCGGTTGTCCTGCTCGGCCGTGTAGTAGACGAAGACGGTGCGGTCCTTGGCGTACGACGGGGAGACGGCGATGCCGAGCAGCCCGCCCTCGCCGCCGGCCGCCACGCCCGGCACGGTCTGCACCACGCCGACCTTCAGGCCCTCCGGCCCGGACTCGGGGCCGACCTGGAGGATCCGGCCGTTGTCCCGCTCCGTCACCAGCGCGCCACCGTCGGGCAGGAAGGCGATCGCCCAGGGCACCGCCAACCCCTTGGCCAGCACGGTGGCGACCACCTGCTGCCCGGCGCCGCCGGCGCCGGCCGTCGCCGAGGGCGTCGGCAGGTTCGGCGGCTCGCCGGCCGGGTCGGGGTCCGGCTCGCCGAACGCGCAGCCGGCGGTGCCCAGCAGCAGCGCCGCGCAGGGCGCCGCCAGCGCCGTCCGGAGGCGGCCGATGCGGGGGTACGGGGGACGGGCGTTCACCCGCCCCAGGGTAGCCGGGCTGCGGCCGACCGGCTGGCTCGGCGGGCGCGACGGCTATCGTCGGCGGTCGTGAAGGTATGGATTCCGCACTCGGCCGGCCGTGCTCTCCTCGGCGAGCTGCCCCCGGGCGTCACCGTGGAACTGCTGGAGAACCCGACCCGACCGCCGTCGTCGCCGGCCGGCGTGCGCTTCTGGGTGCCGCCGTTCCTGTCCGGCGGGGATGCCGGCGCGCTGCTGGCCGAGCTGCCCGACCTGGCGGTGGTGCAGCTGCTGTCCGCCGGCGCGGACGCCTGGGTGGGCCGGATTCCCGACGGGGTGACGCTCTGCGACGCCCGGGGCGTGCACGACTCGGCCACCGCCGAGTGGGTGGTCGCCGCGATCCTGTCCGCGCTGCGCGGCTTCGGCCCGCTGGCCCGGGCCCAGGGCCGCCGCGAGTGGGCGTACGACGAGGTGGCCCCGACCGACGAGCTGGCCGGCAAGCGGGTGCTGATCGTCGGGGCGGGCTCGATCGGCGCGGCGGTCCAGGCCCGGCTGGCCCCGTTCGAGGTGACCTTCACCCTGGTCGCCCGCACCCCGCGTCCCGCCGAGGGGGTGTACGGGGTGGACGAACTACCCGCCCTGCTGCCCGAGGCGGACGTGGTGGTGCTGCTGGTGCCGTTGACCGAGCGGACCCGGGGGCTGGTCGACGAGAAGTTCCTCGCCGCGATGCCGGACGGCGCGTTGTTGGTCAACGCCGCCCGCGGCCCGGTGGCCCGAACCTCGGCGCTGGTGGCCGAGTTGGCCTCCGGCCGGCTGCGGGCCGCCCTGGACGTCACCGATCCCGAGCCGCTGCCCGCCGACCACCCGCTGTGGGAGCTGCCGAACGTGCTGCTCACCCCGCACGTCGCCGGCTCGGTACGCGGCCTGCTGCCGCGGGCGTACCGGCTGGTGGGGGAGCAGCTACGCCGGTTCGTGGCCGGAGCGCCGCTGGCGAACCGGGTGGTGGACGGCTACTGACCGGGCCCGCCCGGCCGGGGTCCTCGGGCGCCGGCCGGGCGGCTCAGCCGGCGCCGCCGGGCAGGTCCTGCCCGGTGGCGGAGACCAGCCGGGGCAGGTCGGCGGCGCGTACCGCGGGGAGGACGAGCAGTTCCCCGTCGTCGAGCCGGACGACCCCCCGGCCGCGGGCGTCGCCGGCCAGTTCGGCGACCCGGTCCCAGGGGATCCGTCGCTGCCCGGCGAGGGCCCGCAGGCGCAGCTCGCGCGAGTCGGCGTCGGTGCCGGCCCGCCACGCCCAGACGAGGACCGCGAGCGGGATCAGCAGCACCCAGAGCAACCACAGGCTCGCGGTGGCCAGCGGCAGCGCGCCGACGAACGCGACGATCGCGGCGACCAGGATGGCCTGGTTGTGGCGGAAACGGATGGTGTCGGGGCGGGTCACCTCCCGATGATCGCACCCCGGGGGCGTACCGGTCCCGGCGGGCGCGACGGCGGCGATCGGCGGCACACCTGTGACTGGCATCACGCGCGGTGTCCCGTCACCGGCCGCGTCCGGGATCGTTCATAGGCATGGCCGCGCCGGTCCCCGCCCGGACGGCCGAGCGCCATTCTCCGCCCACCGCTGAACCCGCACGCCGCTCCGCAACAGCACCGCCCCGTGCCCCCTCACGAAGGCGATCGCCGTGCCCGTCACCCGCCCCGTCGCCGGTCGGCGCCACCGACCCCCGCGGTCCGATCTCGTCCCCTCGCTGCCCGACCTGGTCGTGCCGCTCGCCGGCGGGCTGCTCGTCCTGGCCGGGGCCGCCGGCCTCGTCCCACCCCTCGCCGCGGTGGCGCTCGCCGTCGCCGCGGGCTGCACCGTGGCCTGCGTCCGGCTCGCCTGGCTGGCCGGTGCCCCGCCCGCCGCCACCGAGCCGGACCGACCCCCGCCCGCCGCCACCGACCGACCCCCGCCCACCGGCACCGAGCCGGACCGGCCCCCGGCCGCCGAGCCGGCTCGCACCACCGTCGGGTCATCGGTGACCGGTCGGCGGGCCCGGCGGCGGGCGCTGTCCCGCCGGTGCGCCGCGATCCTCGACGGGGCCGTGCTGGCCGCCGGGCTCACCGTCGCCGTACTGCCGCTGGCCGATCCGTCGCGCCGGCCGCCGGTCGCGCTGACCGGCCTCGCCGTCACCGCCGCGCTGTACGCCGTGGCGCTGCGCAAGCTTCCCGGCCGTTCGCGGCTCGCCGCCGCCGAGCGCCTCCGCCGGACGGTGGACGTCCTCAGCCTCGGCGTCAGCCTGGTCTTCACGGCCTGGATGCTGTTGCCGCCCGGCCCGGTGCCACCGGCGGCGGCCACCACGACCGTCGGCGGCGCGACCGGAGCGGCGGTGCTGCTGGTGACCGCGCGGGCGGACCGACGACGCCGGCCGGGGCCGGCGCGCTGTTTCGCCGGAGCGGCAGCCTCCCTCGCCGGGCTGGCCCTGCTCGTGGTGCTGTTCGCCTACGGCGCCCCGGACCGGGCCGCCCTGGCCGCCGCGCCCCCGTTGCTGGCCGGTGCGCTGCTCACCGCCGACGGCGCCCGGCGCACGGCCGCCGGGGAACGGCCCCGGCCCAGCGGCTTCCCGGCGGTCTGGCCCGCGCTGACCGCGCCGGCCGGCATCGCCGCGCTCGCCGCCGGACACCACCTGTGGACGGTGGGGGAGATCGCCGCCCCGGCGATCGCCCTGGGACTGGCGGTCATCCCGCCGATGGTGCTGCGCGAGCTGCTCGCCGTCGCCGACCAGCGTCGCCACGCCGACCGGCTGGCCCGGGACGCCGGCATGCCCGCCCGGGCCGACGTCCGGCCGGCCACCGACCCGCTCGCCGCGCTGGCGGACCCGAGCGACCTGCTACGCGGGCTCGTCGGGCGGGCGGGCGGCGCGCTGCTCGTCGTCGACCTGGTCGGTGCCGACGACGGCACGGTCGTGAACCGGCCCGTGCTGGTCGAGGTCGCCCGGCGGCTCCGGGCCGGTTGCGGCCCCGGCGATCTGGTGGCCCGTCTCGCCGAGGCCGAGTTCGCCGTGCTCACCGACGTCGGGCCGGTTGTCGCGTACGCGCTGGGCAGCCGGTTGCTGGCCGCGCTGACCGAGCCGTACCCGAGGGAGGGCGGGGTGACCCGGCTCCGGGTCGGCATCGGGCTGGCCGAGACGACCGGCGGTGAGCCGGCGGACGTGCTGCGCGCGGCCGAACTGGCCCGGCGGCGCGCGGTGCAACTCGGCCGGGACCGGGTCGAGTGGTACGACGCGTACCTGGAGGAGCAACTCGTCCGGCGGCTGGACCTGGAAAGGGAGCTGCCGGGCGCGATCGCCCGGGGCGAGCTGGACCTGGTCTACCAGCCGGTGCTGACCCTCGCCGATCGGCAGCCGGTCGGCACCGAGGCGCTGCTGCGCTGGCGTAGCCCGGCGCTGGGCACCGTGCTGCCGGACGAACTGCTGCCGGTCGCGGCCGACCTGGACCTGCTCGGCGAGGTGGGGCGGTGGGTGCTGGACCGGGCCTGCCGGCAGCTAGCCGACTGGTCGTACGGGGGGCGGGAACTGTGGATGGCGGTGAACGTCACGCCCCGCGAGCTGGCGGCGCCGGACTTCGTGGCCCGGACGGCGACCGCCCTGGCCGCGTACGACGTGTCACCGGAGCGCCTCGTGGTGGAGGTCGCCGAGCCGGCCGTCGCCGCGGAGCTGCCCACGGTGGTGGCCCGGCTCGCCGGTCTGCGTTCCCTCGGGGTACGGACGGCGTTGGACGACTTCCGCGCCGAGCACGCCTCGCTGGCCCAGCTCCGCCGGCTGCCCATCGACCTGCTCAAGGTCGGCCCGCACCTGGTCGGGCCGGCCCCGGACGGGAACCGCCCGCTGATCGACGTGGTGGCCAACCTGGGCGACCGGCTCGGCCTGGAGGTGGTGGTCGAGGGGCTGGAGTCCGACGTCCAGGTCACCGGGGCGCGGCGGGCCGGCTGCCGCTACGGCCAGGGCTTCGCCCTCGCTCGTCCGGCCACCGCCGAGCGGGTCGAGGCGTGGTTCGAGGAGTTCGGCTCCGCGCCCCGCTGAACTGGGCGCTCAGTTGGATTCCCTGAACCGGTTCACCGGATTCGCGGCGGTGCCGTGCTGCCGCGCGGCGTGAGGTGGGCGGTCTCGTCCTGGAGGCCGGTGACCGGTTCGCCCGCGATCACGGCGAGGAGTTGCCGGGCGGCGTGTGCCCCGTACGCGGGGATGTCCCGGCCGAGGGCGGTCAGCGGCGGGTGCACCAGCTGGCAGAGCGGTGAGTCGTCCCAGGCCACGATGGACAGGTCGCCGGGGACGGCGAGCCCCATCTCCTGGGCGACCGACAGCCCGGCGATCGCCATCACGTCGTTGTCGTAGATCACTGCGGTGGGCCGGTTGGCGGAGCTGAGCAGCCGGCGGGTGGCCCGGGCGCCCTCCTCCCCGGTGTAGTCCGACCAGACGGTGCTGGCGTCGGCCAGCCCCAGCCGTCGGCACACCGCGTCGAACGCGTCGTCGCGGATCTCGGTGTGCAGCAGTGCGGGCAGTCCGCCGACCCGGGCGATCCGCCGGTGCCCGAGCGCGACCAGGTATTCCACGGTTTCCGCCAGGGCCGCCGCGTCGTCGGACCAGACGTTGGTCAGGCGGCCGGTGTGACCGGGCCCGCCGATCACCACGGCCGGTAGTTGCAGCTCCTCCAGCGCCGGCACCCGCCGGTCGTCGGTCCGCAGATCGCACACGAGGACGCCGTCCACCCGCCGCTCGGCCCACCACCGGCGGTAGACCGCGACCTCCGCCTCCTGGTCGGCCACCACCTGGAGGGTCAGCGCGTACGAGCGGGCCGACAGTTCGGCCTCGACGCCACTGATCAGCTCCATGAAGAACGGCTCGATGCCCAGCGTCCGCGCCGGCCGGCACAGGGCCAGGCCGACCGCGTTGGCGGTGGCGCCGGAGAGCGCCCGCGCGGCGCTGCTCGGGCTGAACCCGATCTCGGCGGCGATCGCCAGGATGCGTCGGCGGGTCGCCTCGGACACGCCGGGTTGTCCGTTGAGCGCGTACGACACCGCGCCCTTGGAGACCCCGGCCCGCCGGGCGACGTCGGCGATGGTCGGCCGCTTCACCGGCGCGCTCCTCCAGTTGTCCGGCCCCGCGGGGCACTTTTCAGCCGCCGGGGGACCGGCGGCTGCCACGCTACTGCAACGGGCCTCGCCCGCGCCTCGGCGCGGCGGCGTGGCCCGGGGACTCCGCACTTGCGCGGTTAAGCGTACGACCACACCCGGCGTCGTCCGCCAGGACCCAGCTCACGATTTTGCTCTGGAGAGCGCTTCACCACGCATGATCGCGCTCCCACGACGGCCGTGAGGTTACCGTTCGGCCTCGCTGTTAACCGGCCGTTGACAGTCCAGATGGTCCCCCGTACGGTGTGCTCACTTATCCGGTTCAGTCAACGTTTCTCGATCTTGGGAGCGTTCCCAGTTTGGTGCGGAGGATGACATGAAACGGTCCTGGACGCACTGGGCCCGGGCGGTCACCGTGGGTGCCGTCAGCCTGGTCATGGTCGCGGCATGCAGCGGCAAGAGCACCACCGGCGGCTCGGATTCGGCCGACGGGCAGATCACTCTGAAGATCAACTTCTGGGGCGACTTCGGCCTCCAGGACCTCAAGGCCAAGTACGAGGCCGAGCACAAGAACGTCAAGATCCAACTGAACTCGGGCGAGTACAACGCCCAGCACGAGGACCTGCAGAAGAAGCTGGTCGCCGGCTCCGGTGCCGCGGACATCGCCGCGATCGACGAGGGCTTCATGGTCCAGTTCCGCAGCCAGTCCGACAAGTTCGTCAACCTGCTGGACAAGGGCGCCGGCTCGTACGAGAGCAAGTACCTGCCCTGGAAGTGGAAGCAGTCGCTGTCGGCCGACGGCAAGACCCAGATCGGTCTCGGCACCGACGTCGGCGGCCTGGCCATGTGCTACCGGACCGACCTGTTCCAGGCCGCCGGCCTGCCCACCGACCGGGACCAGGTCTCCGCCCTCTGGCCCACCTGGGACAAGTTCATCGAGGTCGGTCAGCAGTACACCGCCAAGACCAAGAAGAAGTTCGTCGACTCGGCCACCAACATGTTCAACCCGATCCTCGGCCAGCAGCCGGTCGGCTTCTACAACGAGCAGGACCAGCTCCAGATGGACGGCGGCCCGAAGGTCGCCTTCGACTACACCGTCAAGGGGATCGAGGCCGGCCTGTCGGCCAATCTCGCCAGCTTCCAGGCCGACTGGGACAAGGGCTTCACCAGTGGCTCCTTCGCCGTGCTCGCCTGTCCGGCGTGGATGCTCGGTCACATCAAGGACACCGCGCCCGGCACGCAGGGCAAGTGGGACATCGCCGCGGTGCCCGGCGGCGGCGGCAACTGGGGTGGCTCCTTCCTGACCATCCCCAAGCAGGGCAAGCACGTCGACGAGGCGTACAAGCTGCTGGAGTGGCTGGTCGCGCCCGAGCAGCAGATCGAGATCTTCAAGAAGGTCGGCAACCTGCCCTCGCAGCCGGCGCTCTACACCGACCCGGCGATCGCCGACTTCAAGAACCCGTTCTTCAACAACGCGCCGGTCGGGCAGATCTTCCCGAAGATGGCCCAGGGCCTGACCCCGCAGTACCTCGGCAAGAAGAACGGCCCGACCCGGGTCGCGGTCGAGAACGTCATCAACCGGGTGCAGAACAAGAGCCTGAAGCCGGACGCCGCCTGGGGCGAGGCGGTGAAGGAGGCCGAGAAGGCCGCCAACTCCTGACGCAGCACCGGTGCCGGAGCGGGTCCGTCCGCTCCGGCACCGCCCGTCCCGTCACCACCTCGGCCCTGGAGTGACCCGATGTCCACCACCCGTGCCGCGCCGTCGAGCCGGCGACCCGCGCCGGAGCGCGGCCGCCCCGGGGCCGACGACCGGCGGATGACCTGGCGCGACCGGCTGTACCGCTTCGACATGCGTTACATGCCGTACCTGATGATCGCGCCGTTCTTCCTGCTCTTCATCGTCTTCGGGCTTTTCCCGCTGGTCTTCAACGGCGTGGTCGCGCTGCGCAACTACCGGCTCGACGACCCGACCCTGCCGTACTGGGCCGGCGGCGACAACTTCAGCAGACTCGTCGGCGACGAGGACTTCTGGAACGCCCTCTACAACACCTTCGGCATCTTCCTGCTCTCCTCCGTGCCGCAGCTGCTGCTCGCGCTGGTGGTCGCCGCGCTGCTCAACCGCAAGCTGCGGGCGCAGACCTGGTGGCGGGTCGGCGTGCTGCTCCCGTACGTCACCCCGATCGTCGCCTCGACCATGGTGTTCAGCGTCTTCTTCTCCCGCGACTTCGGCATGGCCAACTGGGTGCTCGGCCTGTTCGGCCTCGGTGGCCCGGACGACCCGATCGACTGGCGGGCCGACAAGCTGCACGCCTGGATCGCCGTCGCCACGATGGTCAACTGGAAGTGGATCGGCTACAACGCCCTGCTCTACCTGGCCGCGATGCAGTCCATCCCGCGTGACGTCTACGAGGCGGCCGCGATCGACGGCGCCGGCCCGTGGAAGCAGCTATGGCGGATCACGGTGCCGATGATCCAGCCGGTCGTGCTGTTCACGGTCATCCTCTCCACCATCGGCGGCCTCCAGCTCTTCACCGAGCCGATGCTGTTCGACCTGAACGCGCAGGCCGCGACCGGCGGGCCGAACGGCGAGTGGCAGACCATCGCCCAGCTCGTCTACAAGGTCGGCTGGAAGGACCTCAACCTCGGCTACGCCGCGGCGATGTCCTGGGCCCTCTTCCTGATCATCCTGATCGTCGCCGGCATCAACTACCTGGTGACGAACCGACTCTCCGGAGGCCGCCGGTGAGCGCGAGGAACGCAGCGGAGCGGAGTCCCGCAGTCGCGAGCGAAAGAAGGTACCGGTGAGCGCGAGGAACGCAGCGGAGCGGAGTCCCGCAGTCGCGAGCGAAAGAAGGTACCGGTGAGCGCGAGGAACGCAGCGGAGCGGAGTCCCGCAGTCGCGAGCGAAAGAAGGTACCGGTGAGCGCGAGAATCACACCTCGGCTGATGGCCCGGGCCCCGCAGGACACCCAGGCCGGGGTCTGGACGTACCTGCTGCTCTCGCTGACCCTGCTGTTCGCCGCGTTCCCGTTGTACTGGATGTTCGTCATCGCGACCAGCAACGACGAGGCGCTGGCCAAGCTGCCCCCGGCGGTCATCCCCGGCGACCGGTTCCTGACCAACGTCGACGAGGTCTTCTCCCTCCAGGACGTCTACTTCGCCGCCTCGCTGGTCAACAGCGTCATCGTCTCGACCGTGGTGGCCGCCTCGGTGCTCTTCTTCTGCTCGCTGGCCGGGTTCGCCTTCGCGAAGCTCCGGTTCAAGGGCAGCAACGCGCTGATGCTCTTCGTGGTGCTCACCCTGACCGTGCCCAACCAGCTCGGCATCGTGGCGCTGTACATCGTGATGGGCAAGCTCGGCTGGAACGGCACCCTGCTCGCGGTCATCGCCCCCGGCCTGGTCACCGCGTTCGGCGTGTTCTACATGCGGCAGTTCATCGTCAACAGCGTGCCCGACGAGCTGGTCGAGTCGGCCCGGGTGGACGGCGCCACCACCATGCGGGTGTACGCCACCATCGTGCTGCCGGCGATCCGTCCCGCCCTGGCGGTGCTCGGCCTGCTCACCTTCGTGGCCACCTGGAACGACTTCCAGTGGCCGTTGATCACACTGAGCGGCACCGACTACCCGACCTCGATGGTGGCGGTGTCCGACCTGGCCAGCGGCAACTACGTGATCTACCGGCGGGTGCTGGCCGGGGCGTTCATCGCCACCGTCCCGCTGCTGGTGATGCTGTTCATCGGCGGACGTCAGATCGTCCGCGGAATCATGGAAGGCGCGGTGAAGTCGTGAGCCGGCAGGCGTTGCACGAGGGCTGGATGCTGCGCGCCGTACCCGGTCCGCAGGTGCCGCCGGAGGTCGCCGACACGGCGGTGCCGGCCACCGTGCCCGGCTGCGTGCACACCGATCTGCTGGCCGCAGGCATCATCCCCGACCCGTACCTCGACGACAACGAGACGAGGCTCGGCTGGATCGGGCGTACCGACTGGGTCTACGAGACCACCTTCGACCGGCGGCCGGGCGACGCGGACCGGGTGGACCTGGTCTGCGCCGGCCTGGACACGGTCGCCACGGTGATCCTCAACGGCACCGAGGCCGGCCGCACCGAGAACCAGCACCGTGGGTACCGGTTCGACGTCGGCGCGCTGCTCCGGCCGGGAGAGAACACGCTGACCGTCCGCTTCGACTCGCCGTACCGCTACGCGGAGGCGCACCGCGACCGGCTCGGTGACCGGCCCAACTCGTACCCGGAGCCGTTCAACTTCATCCGCAAGACCGCCTGCAACTTCGGCTGGGACTGGGGGCCGAACCTGGTGACCGCCGGCATCTGGCAGGAGATCGGGCTGCACGCCTGGTCGACCGGCCGGCTGGCCGGCGTCCGTCCGCTGGTCACCGTCTCCGGCGACACCGGCCGGGTGGAGCTGCACGTCGAGGTGGAGCGGGCGGCGGACGTACCGTTGGTCGTGCGGGCCGAGGTCGCCGGCGTCGCCGCCGAGGTCACCGTCCCGGCGGGGCGGCGCACGGCCGTGGCGACGCTCACCGTCCGCGACCCGGAGCGGTGGTGGCCCGTCGGGTACGGCGAGCAGCCGCGCTACGACCTCGACGTGACCCTCCGCGCCGAGGACGGCCCGGAGCTGGACGCCTGGTCGCGGCGGATCGGTTTCCGTTCGGTACGCCTCGACACCGCCCCCGACGCGCACGGCACCCCGTTCGCGCTGCACGTCAACGACGTGCCGGTGTTCGTCAAGGGCGTCAACTGGATCCCCGACGACGTCTTCCCCAACCGGGTCACCCGGGATCGGCTGGCCGAACGCCTCACCCAGGCGGTCGGGGCGAACGTCAACCTGATCCGGATCTGGGGTGGCGGCCGGTACGAGTCGGACGACTTCTACGACCTGGCCGACTCCCTCGGCCTGCTGGTGCAGCAGGACTTCCTCTTCGCCTGCGCCGCCTACCCCGAGGAGGAGCCGTTCCGGACCGAGGTCGAGGCCGAGGCGCGCGAGCAGGTGACCCGGCTGGCCGGCCACCCTTCGCTGGTCCTCTGGACCGGCAACAACGAGAACATCTGGGGCTGGCACGACTGGGACTGGCAGCAACCCCTCGCCGGCCGGACCTGGGGGCGCGGCTACTACCTGGAGCTGCTGCCCCGGATCGTCGGCGAGCTGGACCCGACCCGACCGTACTGGCCGGGCAGCCCGTGGTCGGGCCGGGAGGACGTGCACCCCAACGATCCGGCGCACGGCACCACGCACATCTGGGACGTCTGGAACACCGACGACTACCCGAAGTACCGGGCGTACCTGCCGCGTTTCGTCGCCGAGTTCGGCTACCAGGCGCCCCCGGCGTACGCGACCCTTCGGCGGTCCATCTCGGACGAGCCCCTCGCCCCCGACTCGCCCGGGATGGCCCACCACCAGAAGGCGATCGACGGGGATCTGAAGCTCCGGCGCGGGCTGGACGCGCACCTGCCGGTGCCCGCCGACTTCGACGACTGGCACTACCTCACCCAGCTCAACCAGGCCCGGGCGATCCAGCTCGGCGTCGAGCACTTCCGGTCCCACCGGCCGGTCTGCATGGGCGCCATCGTCTGGCAGCTCAACGACTGCTGGCCGGTCACCTCCTGGTCGGCGGTGGACGGCGACGGCCGGCGCAAGCCACTCTGGCACGCGCTGCGCCGTGCGTACGCCGACCGGCTGCTCACCGTGCAGCCCCGCGAGGGCGGGCTGGCCCTGGTGGCGGTCAACGAGACCGCCGAGCCGTGGCGTACGCCCGCCACGGTCACCCGGTTCACCCTGGCCGGGGAGCCGAGGGCGAAGACCTCGGTGGATCTCGACGTCCCCGCGTACTCGTCGGTGGTGCTGGCGCTGCCCGCGCAGCTCGCGCGGCCGGACGAGGCCCAGCGGGAACTGCTGGTCGCGGACGCCGGCGAGACCGCGGAGCGGGCGCTGTGGTTCTTCGCCGAGGACCGGGACGTCGAGTGGCCGACGGCGGAGCTGGACGCGGTGGTCGAGCCGGCCGGCGACGCCCAGCGACTCCGGGTGACCGCCCGGACGATCCTGCGCGACCTGACCCTCCAACCGGACCGGCTCGACCCGGCCGCCCAGGTCGACGAGGCCCTGGTCACCCTGCTGCCGGGGGAGTCGGCCACCTTCACCGTCACCGCGGCGACGCCGCTCGACCCGGTCGCCCTCACCACCCGCCCGGTGCTCCGCTGCGTCAACGACTCATGAGAGGCGCGGTCGGCTGTTCGTCGTCCAGGGTCGCCGGGAGGCCGAAGGCGGCGAACAGGCCGGGCGTCTCGAACACGTCCATCGCGGCGAGGAGGCCCGCCTCGGGGCGCAGCACGATCAGCGCGAAGGAGCGGAACACGGTGTCGCCGGCGCCGCGGACGTAGGCGGCGACCGCCGGCTGGCGGTTCGCGGCCGTCGGTAGCATCCGCCACCGGCCGGGGGTGTTCATGTCCCGGCGCAACGCTCGGGCGACCGCGGCCCTGCCGTTCCACTCGCCGACGCCCGGCTCGATGGTCAGCCGGATGTCCTCGTGAAGCAGGTCGACCAGGGCCTGCGGGTCCGCCCGCTCGTGCGCGGCGATGTACCGCGCCAACAACTCGCGCTGCGCCGGGTCCGGAAGCGCTGCGGGCGACCACTCCAGGCGGCCACCCGGCCACCGTTCGCGCAGCGTGGCCCGGGCCCGTTGCAGAGCGCTGTTGGCGGCCGGCACGCTCGTGCCGAGCAGCGCGGCCGTCTCGCCCGCAGTCCAGGACAGCACGTCGCGCAGGATGAGCACGGCCCGCTGGCGGGGCGGCAGGAGCTGGATCGCGGCGAGGAACGCCAGGGAGATCGTCTCGCGGCCGATGGCCACGGCGTCGGGGCCGGGACGCTCGTCGAGCAGATGATCCGGGTACGGCTGCAGCGGCGGGGTCGTCCGGCGCAGGGTGTCGAGGCAGGCGTTCGTGGCGATGCGGTACAGCCAGGTTCGGGCGCTGGCACGTTCCTCGAACGCCTCCCTGGACCGCCATGCCCGCAGGAACACCTCCTGCACGTGGTCCTCGGCCGCGTCCAGCGACCCGAGCAGCCGGTAACAATGGACCCGCAGCTCGCGGTGGTGCCGACGGGTCAGTTCCGCGAACCTCGTGGCGTCCACAGCAACGTTCATACCGGTACCGACGGAAAAAGACGGCCCGGTCACCGGTGATTCTTCCGCCGGGGCGCGTCTACCCGGGTATGGCGATTGTTGAGGTGGACATCTCGATGTCGGTGGACGGGTTCGTCACCGGGCCCGACCTGGACACCTGGCCCGGCTTCGGCAGGGGCGGCGAGCGGCTGCACGCGTGGCTCGGGCACGACGCGGGGCGGCGGCTGAGCGAGGCGACGTTCGCCGCGTCCGGCGCTGTGGTGACGAGCCGGAGGGTGTACGAGGACACCAACGGCTGGGCCGACCAGGACGGCTTCTACCGGATGCCGGTCTTCGTCGTGACGCACCGGCCGCACGAGGCGGTACGCCGGGGCGACACCGCGTTCACGTTCGTGACCGGCGGGGTCGCCGCCGCGATCGAGGCGGCCGTGGCCGCCGCCGCCGACAGGCGGGTGCACGTGATGGGCGGCGCGTCGATCATCCGGCAGGCGCTGCGGAGCGGCCTGGTCGACCAGCTCCGCCTGCACATCGTTCCGCTGCTGCTGGGGGCCGGCACCGCCCTGTTCGACGGTGCCGGCCCGGAGCTGGAGCACCAGGACACGGTGGACACACCGGAGGCCACGCATGTGACGTACCGGGTCGGGCGGATCGGACCCGGACCGGCCCGGGCCGAGCCAGGCGATCCGGCCTAGCTCGGCAGAGCGCCCAGCCCGGCGAGCAGTTCCCACCGCTCGTCCGCGCTGAGCACCGCGTACGCCGGTGCGTCGCGGCGGTCGGTCTCGGCCTCGATCGCCGCGCGTTCCGGCCCGTCGGGGAGGGCCTTGATCTGCTCGGCGGTCAGCCCGGCGGCCCGCCACGCCGCCCGGTGCGCGTCGGCCCGGTGGTGACGCAGCGAACCGAGCCGGGTGGTGAGCAGCACCGCCGGCGAGGCGTCGTCCGGCTCGTACGGCGGGGTCATGGCGCGGAACGCGGGCCCACCGGTGGCCAGCCCGTGTGCCAGCACCCGGCCGACCAACTCGGCCAGCCGGGGCACCGACGCCAGGCCGGGCAGCATCGGGGGTCCGGCGGACCAGAGTTCCTCGGCGGCCTCGCCGGTCGCCCGCTGCGCGTACCGCGCCAGTTCCCGGCCCAGCTCGGTCAGGTGCCAGGTGCCCTCGGCGTCCACCTTCAGCACGCCGCGCGTCAGCTCGGGGCTCATGTCACCGTCGGTGTAGGCCAGCCCGTCGGCGAGCGCGTCGGCCGGCATCGGCCGGGCCAGCAGGCCGGAGTAGAAGCTGTTCTCCGCGCCGAGTTCCGCGCCCCGCTCCGCGTAGAACGCCTCCATCCGGGCCCGGGCCGTCCACCGGGCAGCCACGTACACCCGGTCGATGACCGGTCGGATCTGTCGCGCATAGCTCATGGTCGTCTCCACGACGCGCGACCCTACCTAGGTAGGGCCGCGCCGTGGGGGCGGCGACTACTCCGGCACGCGGCGGTAGGCGCCATCGCTGGCCGAGGTGGCCATCGAGGCGTACGCGCGCAGCGCCGCGGAGACCGGCCGCTGCCGGTCGGCCGGGGTGTACGGGCGGTCCCGCTTCTCCTCGGCGACCCGGCGGGCCTGGAGCACGTCGTCCGGCACGTCGAGGTGGATCGAGCGGGCCGGGATGTCGATGACGATCTCGTCGCCCTCCTGTACCAGCGCGATCAGCCCGCCGGAGGCCGCCTCCGGGGAGACGTGGCCGATGGAGAGCCCGGAGGTGCCGCCGGAGAACCGCCCGTCGGTGAGCAGCGCGCAGGAGCGGCCCAGCCCGCGGCCCTTGAGGAACGAGGTGGGGTAGAGCATCTCCTGCATGCCGGGGCCGCCCTTCGGGCCCTCGTACCGGATCACCACCACGTCCCCGGCGGCGACCTCCTTGGCCAGGATCGCCGACACCGCGTCGTCCTGCGATTCGTAGACCTTGGCCGGGCCGCGGAAGGTCAGGCACTCCTCGGGCACGCCGGCGGTCTTCACCACGCAGCCGTCCGGGGCCAGGTTGCCGTGCAGGATGGCCAGCCCGCCGTCGGCGGAGTACGCGTGCTCCCGGTCCCGCACGCAGCCGCCGGCCGCGTCGGTGTCCAGCGACGACCAGCGGTTGGTGGTGGAGAACGGCTCGGTGGTGCGCACCCCGCCCGGGGCGGCGTGGAACAGCTCGACCGCCGCCGGCGTGGCCGAGCCGCCCCGCACGTCCCAGTCGGCCAGCCACTGCGCCAGACTCGGGGAGTGGACGGCGTGCACGTCCCGGTGGAGCAGGCCGGCCCGGTCCATCTCGCCGAGGATGGCCGGGATGCCGCCGGCCCGGTGCACGTCCTCCATGTGGTACTGCGGCGAGTTCGGCGCGACCTTCGCCAGGCAGGGCACCCGGCGGGAGATCGCGTCGATGTCGGACACGCCGAAGTCCAGCTCCGCCTCGCGGGCGGCGGCGAGCAGGTGCAGCACGGTGTTGGTCGAGCCGCCCATGGCCACGTCGAGCGCCACGGCGTTCTCGAATGCGGCCCGGTTGGCGATCGAGCGGGGCAGCACCGAGGCGTCGTCGGAGTCGTACCAGCGCTTGGCGATCGCCACGGCGGTGCGGCCGGCCTCGACGAAGAGCGAACGGCGGGCGGCGTGGGTGGCCAGGGTCGACCCGTTGCCGGGCAGCGCCAGGCCGATCGCCTCGGTGAGGCAGTTCATCGAGTTGGCGGTGAACATGCCGGAGCAGGAGCCGCAGGTCGGGCAGGCCGAGCGCTCGATCTGGCCGAGCTGGTCGTCGGTGACCGCCTCGTTGGACGAGGCGATCATCGCGTCGATCAGGTCGATCTTGGAGTGCACGATGCCCTCGATCGCCACCGTCTTGCCGGCCTCCATCGGGCCGCCGGAGACGAAGACGGTCGGGATGTTGAGCCGCAGCGCGGCCAGCAGCATGCCCGGAGTGATCTTGTCGCAGTTGGAGATGCAGACCAGGGCGTCCGCGCAGTGCGCGTTGACCATGTATTCCACCGCGTCGGCGATCAGCTCCCGGCTGGGAAGCGAGTAGAGCATGCCGCCGTGGCCCATGGCGATGCCGTCGTCCACGGCGATGGTGTTGAACTCCCGGCCCACGCCGCCGGCCTCGGCCACCGCGTCGGCCACCAGTCCGCCGAGGTCCTTGAGGTGTACGTGGCCGGGTACGAACTGGGTGAAACTGTTGGCGATGGCGACGATCGGCTTGCCGAAGTCGTCGTCGGTCATCCCGGTGGCCCGCCACAGGGCCCGGGCGCCGGCCATCGTCCGACCGTGGGTGGAGGTCCTCGACCGCAGCTCAGGCATGGCTACCAGTGTGGCACCGCCGTCGCGGCGGCCCCCGGGCGCGCGGGTCGTGTCCCAACAGTTGCACACCCGGTACCTCTCGGGGTGCGCGCATCCGGCACAGTTGAGGTCGTGCATCCGACCCCGGGCGTGGTCATCGTCGTGGCGCTGAGCGGGCTTGCCGCCGTCAGCGCCACCGCGCTGCTGGCCGCCTCGGCCCGCCGCCGGGTCGGGTCCCACCGGCAGACCCACGTGCTGCTCGCCGTGGCCGCCGGGATCGCCCTGCTCAGCCTCCTCGTCGGGGTCACCGCCCTGCTGGCCGTCGGCGACGACTGGGGCCACCGGCAGGGGCAACGCACCGGCTGGGCGACGTTCGTCTCGGCGGGCGGCACGGTCACCGGCCTGGCGCTCGGCGCCGCCCTGCTCCGTCTGCCCGGCGCCGCGGCCACCCGGGCCGCCACCGCCCGGTTGCTGCTCGACGGCGTGATCATGGCCAGCGCGCTCTGGTTCGTCGGCTGGGTGCTCCTCAGCGAGCCGACCCGGCTGCTCGGCGCGCTCACCCCGGTCGCCTGCGTACCCATCGTGCTGGCCACGCTGAGCGCGGCGCTCACCGCCGGGCTGACCCTGATCATGGTGCTCCGGGCCGACGCGCCGCGTGGGCGGCTGGTCCTGCTCGGCCTCGGGGCGACCGGCGTCACCGGCGGCGGGCTGGGCCTGTCCGCCGGGCTCTGCCAGGCCGGCCCGACGATGGCCCTCGCCGGCGCCGCGACGCTGGCCGCGGGCCTGCTGGCCACCGCCGCGGCGGTGCACCGGGTCGACCTGCCCGGGCAGGTCGACGTCGACCTGATCCGCCGCGACGGCGAGTACGCCTTCGTGCCGATGTTCGCCATGGCCGCCTCGGCGATGTACCACCTGAGCCAGGGCGGCGGATTCGACGCCTACAGCATCGTCGCCGGCAGCGTCGAGGGCTTCGCCCTGGTGGCCCGGCAGTACCTGGCCCTCAACGACGTCCGGGGCTACGCCGGCCGGCTGGCCGCCCGGGAGGCCCACTTCCGTGAGCTGGCGCACACCGACCCGCTCACCGGCCTGGCCAACCGGCGCGGGCTGCTGCGCGCGCTGCACCGCTGCGCCGAGGCCGGCGTGCCCTGCGTCCTGCTCGGGCTGGACCTGGACGGCTTCAAGAACGTCAACGACATGCGGGGGCACGACGTCGGCGACGCGGTGCTGGCCGAGGTCGGCCGGCGGCTGCGCGGCAACCTGCGCCCGGGTGACCTGGCCGCCCGGCTGGGCGGTGACGAGTTCGCGGTGCTGATGCACGGCGCGAGCGACGCCGAGCCGGTCGCGGAACGGCTGCTCGGGGTGCTCGGCCGCCCCTACGAGGAGGCGGACGGGCCGATCTTCCTCTCGGTCAGCATCGGGGTGGCCGGCAACCGCGGGGAGACCGACGTCGCGCTGCTGCTGCGCAACGCCGACCTGGCCCTGCGCTACGCCAAGCAGCGGGGCAAGAACCGGATCGAGCGCTACGACGCCACGTACGACCAGCTGCTGCGCCGGCGCACGATGCTGGAGCACGAGATGCGCGGCGCGATCGAACGCGACGAGCTGCGGCTGGCCTTCCAGCCGGTGGCCTCGCTGCCGTCGGTGCGTCCGGTCGGCGCCGAGGCGTTGCTCCGCTGGCACCACCCCGAGCTGGGCAACGTCCGCCCGGACGAGTTCATCCCGCTCGCCGAGGAGTGCGGGATGATCTCGAAGCTCGGCGCCTGGGTGCTGCACCAGGCCTGCTACCAGCTCTCCCGCTGGCTGGCCGACGGGCACGACGTCTGGGTGTCGGTGAACGTCTCGCCGCGCGAGCTGCACGCCCCGGAGTACGTGGTGCAGGTCGCCGACGCGCTGCGCGCGCACCACGTACCGCCGCAGCGGCTGGTGCTGGAGGTCACCGAGCACGCGGTCGCCACCGACCTGGACGAGCTGATCCGGCGGCTGGCCGCGCTGCGGCTCACCGGGGTACGGATCGCGCTGGACGACTTCGGCGCGGGCTACTCGTCGCTGGGGCAGCTACGCCGGCTGCCGATCGACATCCTGAAGATCGACCACAGTCTGGTCGCCGAGCACGAGCCGGTCCGGCCGATCGGCCGGGACGGTCCGGCGTTCGCCCCGATGGTCGACATCGTGATGCGCCTCGGGCACCACTTCGGGCTGGAGGTGATCGCCGAGGGCGTCACCAGTCCGACCGAGCTGGCCGCGGTGGTGGCCGCCGGCTGCCGCTTCGGTCAGGGCGCGCTGTTCGGCTGGGGGGTGCCGGCCGAGCACCTGGAGGCGATGCTGGAGGCGGCGACCTCGCCGGGCGCGCGTCCCCACCCGGTGCCGCCGGCGCCACCGGTCGCGCCGGTCCGCCCCGGCTCGTCGCCGCTGCTGCCCCGGCTCCGGTCGAACGCACCCGCGTCGGTGCCGGCGCCCCGTCCCTCGGAAGAGGGATCTTCGCAGGTGGGATCGGCTGCGGAGGGCGTGTCGCAGCGGGACGTGCCGACGTCCGTTAACCAGAATGTGGGATCAGTTGACTCATCGCGTGAGATGCGTCAGGCTTAGCCACATGTCGTCGAACCGGTCGCTGCGAGTACTTACCTGAGCGCACTCTCCTCTGCTTGAGAGTGCGCTGGCCCCGTGCATTTGCACGTGGGCCGTTTTTGTTGCCATCGGACCATCGCCGGGACGCCCGCGTTCCATCCTGAGAAGCGCATCACCCACTCCAGCTGAAGGCCTGAACCGCCATGACGAGACCCACGCCAGAGACCCTCGCCCACTCCGTCCGGCGAAGCCGCCCGGCCACCGAGCCGGCCGGCGCCGCCGACCACGCCTCCACCCCCCGTAACGGATCCGTCCCGGCCGAGCCGGCCGCAGGGGGACGGGGCGCCCCGGCTGGCGCGGACGGGACCACCGCGACCGAACGGCGGCCGGCGTCGGCGCAGGTCTCCGGCGCCGGATCGCTGGTGCGGTCGCTCGAGGCCCTCGGCGTCGACGTCGTCTTCGGCATCCCGGGCGGCGCGATCCTGCCGGCCTACGACCCGCTCTACGACTCCACCGTGCGGCACATCCTGGTCCGCCACGAGCAGGGCGCCGGGCACGCCGCCACCGGGTACGCCCAGGCCACCGGCAGGGTCGGGGTCTGCATGGCCACCTCCGGCCCGGGCGCGACCAACCTGGTCACCCCGATCGCGGACGCGTACATGGACTCGGTGCCGATCGTGGCGATCACCGGTCAGGTCGCGCGGCCGGCGATCGGCACGGACGCCTTCCAGGAGGCGGACATCCAGGGCATCACCCTGCCGATCACGAAGCACAACTTCCTGGTGCAGACGGCCGAGGAGATCCCGCAGGTGCTGGCCGAGGCGTTCCATCTCGCCTCGACCGGCCGGCCCGGCCCGGTCCTGGTGGACATCCCCAAGGACGTCCTGCAGACGCAGACCACCTTCTCCTGGCCGCCCACCCTCGACCTGCCCGGCTACCGGCCGACCCTGCACCCGCACGGCAAGCAGATCCGCGAGGCGGCCCGGCTGATGACCAGCGCCCGCCGTCCGGTGCTCTACGTCGGCGGCGGCGTGCTCAAGGCCGGCGCCACCGAGGGGCTGCGCCGGCTGGCCGAGCTGACCGGCATCCCGGTGGTCACCACGCTGATGGCGCTCGGCGCGTTCCCCGACTCGCACCGGCAGCACCTGGGCATGCCCGGCATGCACGGCACCGTCGCCGCGGTCTACGGCCTGCAGAAGGCCGACCTGATCGTGGCCCTGGGCGCCCGCTTCGACGACCGGGTCACCGGCAAGCTGGACTCGTTCGCGCCGGACGCCACCGTCGTGCACGCGGACATCGACCCCGCCGAGATCGGGAAGAACCGGCACGCGGACGTGCCGATCGTCGGCGACGCCCGGCACGTGATCGACGAGCTGATCGCCGCGGTCGGCACCGAGCGGTCCGCCCGGCCGGCCGCCGACCTCGGCGACTGGTGGGCCCAGCTCGACGACCTGCGCCGGCGCTACCCGCTCGGTTACGAGGAGCCGGCCGACGGCACCCTCTCCCCGCAGTACGTGATCAAGCGGCTGGGCGAGATCGCCGGCCCCGACTCGGTCTACGTGGCCGGTGTCGGCCAGCACCAGATGTGGGCCAGCCAGTTCATCTCGTACGAGAAGCCGTACACCTGGCTCAACTCCGGCGGCCTCGGCACCATGGGGTACGCCGTTCCGGCGGCGATGGGCGCCAAGGTCGGCAAGCCGGACACCACGGTCTGGGCGGTGGACGGCGACGGCTGCTTCCAGATGACCAACCAGGAGCTGGCCACCTGCGCGCTGGAGGGCATCCCGATCAAGGTCGCCGTGATCAACAACGGCAACCTGGGCATGGTCCGGCAATGGCAGACCCTGTTCTACGGGGAGCGTTACTCCAACACCGAGCTGGGCACCCACAAGCACCGCATCCCGGACTTCGTCAAGCTCGCCGAGGCGCTCGGCTGCGTCGGCCTGCGCTGCGAGACCGCCGCCGACGTGGACAAGACAATCGCGGCGGCCATGGCGATCAACGACGCCCCGGTGGTCATCGACTTCGTGGTCGGCAAGGACGCCATGGTCTGGCCGATGGTCGCCGCCGGCACCAGCAACGACGAGATCATGTTCGCCCGGGGCGTCCGCCCCGCCTTCGACGAGGACGAACTGTAGTCATGACCGAATGCACCGAGCGCAGCGAGGGCCGTGAGGGCATGACGAGGAGGGCACCGAAATGACCATGCACACTCTCAGCGTGCTCGTGGAGAACAAGCCGGGCGTCCTGGCCCGGGTCTCCGGGCTGTTCTCCCGGCGCGGCTTCAACATCGACAGCCTCGCCGTTGGGGAGACCGAGAACCCGGACGTCTCCCGGATCACCATTGTGGTCAACGCCGAGTCGTCCCCGTTGGAACAGGTGACCAAGCAGCTCAACAAGCTGGTCAACGTACTCAAGATCGTCGAGCTGGACCCGCAGGTCTCGGTGGCCCGGGAGTTGCTGCTGGTGAAGGTCCGCGCGGACCGCAACGCCCGCGCCCACGTGCTGGAGACGGTGAACCTGTTCCGCGCGCGGGTGGTCGACGTCGCCCCGGACACGCTGACCATCGAGGCCACCGGCACGCCCGACAAGCTCGACGCGCTGTTGCGTGACCTCGAACCCCTCGGCATCAAGGAGATGGTGCAGTCCGGCACGGTGGCGATCGGGCGCGGCTCACGCTCGATCACCGCCGGCCCCGCGCTGCGCGCCGCCTGACCCGCCCCGACCGGCGCCCGAGCGCCGCATCCACCGCACAAGTCCACGACGGGCCGCCGGGCACCGCCGTACGAAAGGGAAGTCAATGAGCGTTGAGGTGTACTACGACGACGACGCCGACCTGGGCCTGATCCAGGGCCGCAAGGTCGCGGTGATCGGGTACGGCAGCCAGGGCCACGCCCACGCGCTGTCGCTGCGCGACTCCGGCGTCGACGTGGTGATCGGTCTGCCCGTCGGTTCGAAGAGCCGGCCGAAGGCCGAGGAGCAGGGCCTGCGGGTGCTCACGCCGGCCGAGGCGGCGGCCGAGGCCGACGTCATCATGATCCTGGCGCCGGACACCGCCCAGCGCGGCCTGTACGCCGAGGCGATCGCCCCCAACCTGACCGCCGGCAAGGCGCTCTTCTTCGGCCACGGCTTCAACATCCGCTATGGCCTGATCAAGCCGCCGGCCGACGTGGACGTGGCGATGGTCGCCCCGAAGGGCCCGGGTCACCTGGTCCGCCGCCAGTACGTCGACGGTAAGGGCGTGCCCTGCCTGGTCGCCGTCGAGCAGGACGCCAGCGGCAACGCCTTCGGCCTGGCCCTGGCGTACGCGAAGGCGATCGGCGGCACCCGGGCCGGCGCGATCCGGACCACCTTCACCGAGGAGACGGAGACTGACCTCTTCGGCGAGCAGGCGGTGCTCTGCGGCGGTGCGGCCGCGCTGGTGCAGACCGGTTTCGAGGTGCTCACCGAGGCCGGCTACGCCCCCGAGGTGGCCTACTTCGAGTGCCTGCACGAGCTGAAGCTCATCGTCGACCTGATGTACGAGGGCGGCATCGCCCGGATGCGGTACAGCATCTCGGACACCGCCGAGTACGGCGACCTCTCCCGCGGCCCCCGGGTCATCGACTCCCGGGTCAAGGAGGAGATGCGCAAGATCCTCGGCGAGATCCAGTCCGGTGAGTTCGCCCGCGAGTGGGTGGCCGAGGACGAGGCCGGCCGGCCGAACTTCGCCAAGTGGCGGGCCGAGGGCGCGGCGCACCCGATCGAGGAGACCGGGCAGAAGCTGCGCGCCATGATGAGCTGGGTCGACCGGCCCATCACCGAGACCGCCTGACCTCGGGTCAGGTCGCTGAGGACGCGGCCCGCGGCCCGACGCTCTCCCCGGCGTCGGGTCACGGGCCGCGCCGGCCCCATGCCGCGAACTCTCGGGCCGCAGGTCGTTCACCTGCCAAGACGGGACGGCCGATGTGAGGGCCCTCACCCCGCACTCCGGGGTACGCCACCGGAACCGCCCCCTACGATCCTTCATAGGTGTGCAGCCCGCACCTGACGGCCACGGCACGGATCAGCGCAGGGCGCAGCGCGGCGTCCCGGCGTGCCAGGCTGACCGCATACGAGCGTCTACGAGGACCGATGAATCCTGTCGTACTGATCGCCGAAGAACTCGCCCCCGCCGCCATCGAGGTGCTCGCGCACGACTTCGACGTGCGCCACGTCGACGGCACCGACCGTCCGGCCCTGCTCTCCGCGCTCTCCGAGGCCGACGCGGTGATCGTACGCAGCGCCACCCAGATCGACGCCGAGGCGGTCGCCGCCGCGCCGCGGCTGAAGGTGGTCGCCCGGGCCGGCGTCGGTCTGGACAACGTCGAGGTGCCGGCCGCCACCGCGCGGGGCGTCATGGTGGTCAACGCGCCCACCTCCAACATCGTCTCCGCCGCGGAGCAGGCCGTCGCGCTGCTGCTCGCCGTGGCCCGCAACACCGCCAGCGCCAGCGCCGCGCTCAAGGCGGGGGAGTGGAAGCGGTCCAAGT
This sequence comes from Micromonospora narathiwatensis, assembly GCF_900089605.1. Lineage (NCBI taxonomy): Bacteria > Bacillati > Actinomycetota > Actinomycetes > Micromonosporales > Micromonosporaceae > Micromonospora > Micromonospora narathiwatensis. The sequence continues at coordinate 127,707 of NZ_LT594324.1, forward strand.
ACACCGGTGTGGAGATCCAGGGCAAGACCGTCGGCGTGGTCGGCCTCGGCCGCATCGGCGTGCTGTTCGCGCAGCGCATCGCCGCCTTCGGCACCCGGCTGATCGCGTACGACCCGTACATCCAGCCGGCCCGCGCCGCGCAGCTCGGCGTCCGCCTGGTCGGGCTGGAGGAGCTGCTGCGGGAGAGCGACTTCATCTCGATCCACCTGCCCAAGACGCCGGAGACGGTCGGCCTGATCGGCGAGAAGGAGCTGGCGATCGTCAAGCCGGGCGTCCGGATCGTCAACGCCGCCCGCGGTGGCCTGGTCGACGAGCAGGCCCTGGCCGACGCGATCGCCGAGGGCCGGGTCGCCGGCGCCGGCGTCGACGTGTACGCGAAGGAGCCCTGCACCTCCTCGCCGCTGTTCGCCTTCGACAACGTGGTGGCCACCCCGCACCTGGGCGCGTCCACCCACGAGGCACAGGACAAGGCCGGCCTGGCCGTGGCCAGGAGCGTCAAGCTGGCGCTACAGGGCGAGTTCGTGCCGGACGCGGTGAACGTGCAGGCCGGCGGCGTGGTCGCCGAGGACGTCCGGCCGCTGCTGCCGCTGGCCGAGAAGCTCGGTCGGGCCTTCACCGCGGTGGCCGGCGGGGTGGCCGCCAGCGTCACCGTCGAGGTGCGCGGCGAGGTCGTCACGCACGACGTGTCGGTGCTCAAGCTCGCCGCCACCAAGGGGCTGTTCAGCTCGGTGGTGGAGGAGCAGGTCACCTACGTCAACGCGCCGCACCTGGCCGCCGAGCGCGGGGTCGAGGTGACGCTGACCACGCACGCCGAGACGACCGACCACTCCAACCTGGTGACCGTACGCGGCGCGCTGCCGGACGGCCGGACGGTCAGCGTCTCCGGCACGGTGACCCACAGCGGCACCCGCGACGTCCTCAAGCTGACCGAAGTGGACGGTTTCGACGTCGAGATCGGCGCGGAGGGCATCCTGGTCTTCCTGCGCTACGCCGACCGGCCGGGCGTGGTCGGCACCGTCGGCACCCTGCTCGGTGCGGCCGGGGTGAACATCGCCGCCATGCAGGTCGCCCGTCGGGAGGCCGGTGGCGAGACGCTGATGACGCTCACCGTCGACCAGGCGCTCGGCGCCGACCTGCTCAGCTCGGCCGCCGACTCGATCGGCGCGGTCGCGGCCAGCGCGGCCGACCTGCGCGACGAGTAGTCCAGACACGACGGATCGGGGGCCCGGCCGGCAGGCCGGGCCCCTTGTCGTACCGGCCCGGGTCAGGGGGTGACGCGGGCCGGCGGTGGGTAGACCGTGCCGTCCTGTGCGTCGAAGAGCATCAGGTCGTGCTCGGCGGCCAACCGCTCGATGTCGAGCAGCACCCGGTCCTCGCAGGTCGGGACGAGGTTCATCTCGACGTGGTCGCAGGCCGCGTGCAGCGGGGCGACCTCCCACGGGGTGCCCGGACCGGCCGGGCGATCCGGATACGAGGCGGTGATCGCCCGGTAGAAGCCGACCACCCTCGGATCGGGTTGCTGCTCGCCGTGCCACCCCTCGCGGCACCGCTGCACCGCCGCCCGTACCTGGTCGGGTGTGGCCCCGGCGGGCAGGGCCCACACGCTCAGATCAAAACTCACGGCGGACACTGTGCCATTTGCGGCGGCGGTCCGTCATCCCTGCCCCGCCGCCGGTCAGTGCCCGGCCGTCAGATTCGGACGCGGGTACGGTCCGCTGTGGAGACTCTTGCGTAGAGTTGCGGCGATTCGCTAGCGTACCCGTGCGGTCACTGGCTGAGTTGAGACTCCGGCCCGTCTTCGGGTGGCGCGGTCGAACGTCCGGCCCGCCGGCCCGCACCCCTCGATTGCGCGAGCCACGCGCACTCGTCGCTGACCGGCCCTCACGGTCGTTGCCGAGACCGTGGGGGCCGATCGCGGACGACGCCCCGGATGCGAAGGCGGGGCGACGCGGGCCGGGCCTCGCTCTACCGTCGACGGTGGGCGAAGAGCACCCGATAATCCGAGCCGTTGCGGAACCAGGCCAGCCCGGCGGGCCCGGCGGCGTAGAGGGCGGTGGCGTAGGCGTCGGCGATCGCGAGGTCCGGTCCCACCACGGTGGCGGCGAGGAGTTGGTCGGCCGGCTCGGCGGTGTGCGGGTCCACCACGTGCCCCCGGCGCCCGGTCACCCCGGAGGTGCCCACCGCGCCGGCCGTCATCTCCAGCATCAGCGGGGCCCGGCGCGATTCCGTCGGATGGTGCACGGCGACCCGCCACGGGCCGCCGTGCGGCGCGTGGCCGCGTACGGTCAGATCGGCGCCGCTGAGCACGGCGTAGTCGTGGACGCCGGCCGCGCGCAGCCGGGCCGCCGCCCGTTCCACGGCCCAGCCGCCGAGCAGTCCGCCCGGGTCGAAGCCGCCCGGCACCGCCCAGGCGTCGAACCATCCGTCGGTCGCCGCCCGCATCGCGGCGCAGCGGTCCACCAGGTCGGCCAGCGGAGGGTACGACTCGGGGCTGATCTCGCCCCGGCGCAACTTCGACACGAGGCTGTCCGGCTGGTTCGGCCCGTACGTGAGGTCGATGGCGCGCAGTTCGGCGACGGCGTCCCGCAGCGCCTCCCCGACGCCCCGCCGGCCCAGCCAGTCGGGCGCGTTGAGCAGAAGGGTGTACTCGGCGGTCGAGGTGCGGACGGTGTGCCGGACGCTGATCCGGTCGACGGCGCTGCCGCCGGCCCGGTCCAGCCGGTGGCAGCGGGCGCCGAGGCGCAGGTCGGGCCGGGTGAGGAAGGAGGACTGGTCGATCCACCGGGTGCGGGGCTGCTCGTCAGCCCAGTGGGTCCGTCGCTGCGTGTCGATCCGCATCGCACCTGCTCCCTCGCTGACGACGCCGCAGCGCCGCGGCGAAGCCGGTCCCGGGCCCCGTCGGCCCCGGTCACCATCGACCCTAGGCAGTGGAGATGACCGCACCATGAATGCCACCTGGGAGCCTCCTGAGCATCTGCTATCCCGAATACTGGAAGGCGCGTACCGGGGGGCGGGACGGCGGCGTACCGTTGCGCTGAACGACGAGGTGAGGAGCGCCAGGTGGCACGGATCGCGGTGGTGGCCGGGGACGGGATCGGACCCGAGGTGGTCGGGCAGGCCCGCAAGGTCATCGACTCGGTGCTGCCCGGCGTGACGGCCACCGAGTACGACCTCGGCGCGGCCCGCTATCACCGTACCGGTGAGGTGCTGCCCGACTCGGTCCTGGACGAGCTGGCCGGCCACGACGCCATCCTGCTCGGCGCGGTCGGCGACCCGACGGTGCCGCCGGGGGTGTTGGAGCGCGGCCTGCTGCTGAAGCTCCGCTTCGCGTTCGACCAGTACGTCAACCTGCGCCCGTCGCGGCTCTGGCCGGGCGTGCCCGGGCCGCTGGCCGCCGTCAAGCCGGGCGAGGTCGATCTGGTCGTGGTCCGCGAGGGGACCGAGGGCCTGTACGCCGGCGCCGGTGGTTCGCTGCACCGGGGCACCCCGGCCGAGGTGGCCACCGAGGAGAGCCTGAACACCCGGCACGGGGTGGAGCGGGTGATCCGGGACGCCTTCGCCCGTGCCCGCCGCCGCGAGCGGCGCAAGGTCACCCTGGTGCACAAGACCAACGTGCTGACCCACGCCGGCTCGCTGTGGGCCCGCGCCTTCGAGGCCGTCGCCGCCGAGCACCCCGACGTGGCCACCGAGTACCAGCACGTCGACGCGGCGGCGATGTTCCTGGTCACCCAGCCCCAGCGGTACGACGTGGTGGTCACCGACAACCTCTTCGGCGACATCCTCACCGACATCGCCGCCGCGGTGACCGGCGGCATCGGGCTGGCGGCCAGCGGCTGCATCAACCCGGAGGGGCGCTACCCGTCGATGTTCGAGCCGGTGCACGGCTCCGCGCCGGACATCGCCGGCCGGGGCGTCGCCGACCCGGTGGCCGCGGTGCTCTCCGCCGCGCTCCTGCTCGACCAGCTCGGCCACGCCGATGCCGCCGCCCGGGTCACCGCCGCCGTCGCCACCGAGCTGGCCGGCCGTACGCCGGGGGCGCCGCTGCGCACCGAGGAGGTCGGCGACCGGCTCGCCGGTTACGCCGTAGCCTGACCGGGCCGCCTCGCGTCGGCCCGGGATCCGGGCCGCCAGACCCGTACCCGGGCCGCCGCCTGCGTCGATGACCGCACCGCCATCCGGTGTGTTCGATGTGCCGGGGCGGAGCTATCCGCTGAACGACCGTTCGGGGTAAGTTTCTGGCACCAATGACGTCGGCGTGCGATGTCGCATGCCGTAAGGACCCGCAGGGAGGTCAGCGCGATGAGCGGTGGTGACAAGCTCGATTTCGAGATCCGTCCGAATCCCGCGCCGGTATCCGCCGCCGACCGGGCCGCCCTGCTGGCGAACCCCGGTTTTGGTCGCGTGTTCACCGACCACATGGTGACGATCCGCTACGCCGACGGCAAGGGCTGGTACGACGCCCGGGTGGAGGCGCGCGCGCCGATCCCGATGGACCCGGCCGCCGCCGTCCTGCACTACGCACAGGAGATCTTCGAAGGGCTGAAGGCGTACCGGACCGGGGACGGGGGCGTGACCCTGTTCCGTCCGGAGGCGAACGCGGCCCGCTTCGTCGCGTCCGCCCGGCGGCTGGCCATGCCCGAGCTGCCGCCGGCGACGTTCGTCGAGTCGCTGCGCCAGCTTGTCGAGATCGACCGGGACTGGGTCCCGGAGGACGACGACGGCAGCCTCTACCTGCGGCCGTTCATGTTCGCCAGCGAGGTCTTCCTCGGCGTCCGGCCGGCCAACGAGTACCTCTACGCGGTCATCGCCTCCCCGGCCGGCGCCTACTTCACCGGCGGGGTCAAGCCGATCACGGTCTGGGTCTCCCCGGACTACACCCGCGCGGCGCCGGGTGGCACCGGTGCGGCCAAGTGCGGCGGCAACTACGCCGCCTCGCTGGTCGCCCAGGCCGAGGCGATCGAGGCGGGCTGCGACCAGGTGGTCTTCCTGGACGCGGTGGAGCGGCGCTTCGTCGACGAGCTGGGCGGCATGAACGTCTTCTTCGTCTACGACGACAACACCCTGGTCACCCCGCCGCTGACCGGCACCATCCTGCCGGGCATCACCCGGGACGCGGTCCTCACCCTGGCCGCCGAGTCCGGGCACCGGGTGGCGGAGCGGCCGGTCAGCTTCGCCGACTGGCAGGCGGACGCGGCCAGCGGACGGCTGCGCGAGGTGTTCGCCTGCGGCACCGCCGCCGTGATCACCCCGATCGGTGGGGTGCGTTTCCCCGACGGAGAGTTCCTCGTCGGCGGCGGCGAGCCGGGACGCTTCACGATGGCCCTGCGGCAGCAGTTGGTCGACATCCAGCGCGGCCGGGCCGAGGACCGGCACGGCTGGGTGCAGCGGGTGCTCTGACCCGCCCTGACACACCGGTTACGGCCGGCACCGTCGGAGACGGTGCCGGCCGTGCGTCGTCGTGCCGCCGCGCCGATCGACTCGCGCGGGGCGGGCGGGTCAGGCCAGGAGGTGGGTGGGGAGGGCGGCCAGTTGGCTGTCGGTCACGCCGGCGTGGTGCAGGTAGCCCTCCACGGTGCCGTACCCGGCGCGCAACTCGGTGAGGAAGAGCGTCATCGCCTCGGCGGGGGAGGCGAGGAAGGGCGGCGGCAGCTCCGCCTCCGCCGGACTGGTGGCCGCGACCCAGGCGCTGAACCGCGCGGACGCCTCGGTGCTCAGCGCGTAGTCGGCGGCGATGTCCTCGTCGGCCACGCCGAGCACCGCGAGGGTGAGCGCGCAGACGACCCCGGTCCGGTCCTTGCCGGCGACGCAGTGCACCACCACCGGCGCGTTGGCGCTGTCCGCGATCAGCCCGATCGCCTCGGCCAGGCCGGCGGTGCCCGTCTCGGCCAGGGCCGCGTACCGGTCGGCGAGCCAGCGCGACAGGCTCTCCCGCGGGTCGTACGGGATGCCGGCCCAGTCCGGGTGCTCGGGATGGATGTGCCGGTAGGCGAGCCCGTCGTACGCGGGCACCCGGCCGTCGCGGGTCACCTCGGTGGGGCGGCGCAGATCGATCACGGTGCGGATGCCGAGCGCGGTGAACGCCGCCCGGTCGGTCTCGTCGATCCGGTGCAACGAGTCGGAGCGGTAGAGCCGGCGGCGGCGGACGGTCCGTCCGTCATGGCCGGTCAGGCCGCCGACGTCGCGGAAGTTGAAGAGGGCGGGAAAGGGGGTCCGGTGAGGAGTGTCCGTGCCATCCACCCCTGACACGGTAACGGCCGGCGAGGCATCGATGTGCCCCGCCGGCCGTCAGCTGCAGGTGCCCTCCGTCACCGGGCGGTGCCCGGCGGGATCGACGAGTACGTGTCGTCGTAGTACCCGCCGAGCTTCTCCCGGTATGCCGGATCCGTGTCGGTGGACACGTCGTACTCGGGCGCGGCCTTGATCTGGTCCTTGCTCCGGTCGACGTAGACCTTCCGCTCGTCGTGGTCGACGTGGTTGACGGTGCCGGCCGGCATCAGGACCTTCTTGCCGAAGATCCACGGCCCGGTGTCGACCACGAGGTAACTGGAGTTCACCTCGTGGCTGGCCCGGTCCACCTTGCCGATACCGCCGTCGCTCGCCTCCACCTTGTAGCCGACCAGATCGACGCCGGACACCCCGGCGTCGTCCCGGTAGCTCCACGGATCGAAGCGTCCCGCGGACGTGCCGCCCGCGGAGGCGCCCTGACCGCCCTGGTTCAGCGGGTCCGGCGTCCCGTGGGTCGTTCGAGGGTCGAGCCGCTCCATTGGCGTCCACTCCCTTTCTCGACTTTCTCGGGGGATGTGCCCTGTCGGACCCTTCGTACCCGGCTGTGGAGATCTCTACACCGGCGGGCTCAGGCCAGCGCGGCCTCCGCGTCGAGGGCCACCGCGGCGGCGTGCACGACGGACGCGATCCGCAGCCCCTCGTGCACCTGCTCACGGGTGAACCCGGCGGAGCGCAGGGTCTTCTCGTGCGACTCCAGGCAGACGCCGCAGCCGGTGATCGCCGAGACGGCGAGGCACCACAGCTCGAAGTCGCCCTTCTCCACGCCCGGCCGGGCGATGATCTGCATCCGCAGCCGGGCCGGCAGCGAGGTGTACTGCTCGTCGCCGATCAGGTGCTTGGCCCGGTAGTAGATGTTGTTCATCGCCATGATCGTGGCGGCGCCCTTGGCCGCCTCGACCGCCTCCGGCGTGAGGTGGTCGGACGCCTCGGCGGCGATCTCCCTCAGCACCACCGGGTTGCGGGCCGCCACCGCGCAGGCCAGGGCGGTGCCCCAGGCCAGCTCCGGCTTGAGCGTGGAGGTGGCGACGGTGGAGCCGAGGTTGAGCCTGATGTCCCTGGCGTACTCGGGCAGCGCCGCCTTGACCGCGTCCAGGCCCATCGTCAGGCCCCGGCGCCGGCGAGCAGCGCGTTGGCGTCCAGGGTCGCGCCGCCCTTGTTCCAGTTGCACGGGCAGAGCTCGTCGGTCTGCAGCGCGTCCAGCACCCGCAGCACCTCGGAGACGTTCCGGCCGACCGAGCCGGCGGTCACCATGACGAACTGGATCTCGTTGTTCGGGTCGACGATGAAGGTGGCCCGCTGGGCGACGCCGTCCGCGCCGAGCACGCCGCACGCGGCGGTCAGCTCGCGCTTGATGTCGCTGACCATCGGGAAGGGCAGCTCGCGCAGGTCGGGGTGGTCCTTGCGCCACGCGTAGTGGACGAACTCGTTGTCGACGGAGACGCCGAGGACCTGGGCGTCCCGGTCGGCGAACTCGCCGTTGAGGCGGCCGAACTCGGCGATCTCCGTCGGGCAGATGAAGGTGAAGTCCTTCGGCCAGAAGAACACCACCCGCCACTTGCCCTCGTGGGACTTGTGGTTGATCGTCTCGAACGCCTTGTCGGCGTCCAGCGACACGCAGGCGGTGAGTTCGTACTCGGGGAAGTGGTCACCGACAGTGAGCACAGGTCCTCCTTGACAGCGGCTTGCCAGTGGCGCGAAGCCGGTAACTGGATCGGTTCCAGATACTTCCCCAGCGTTGTTTTCGCCTGGTGGCGGCCGGTCGACTTGTGAAGTCGATCACCGGCGGCGCGTTCCGCCCCGAGGTCGTCCCTCGATCGGGTATGAGCACCCTGCGTCACCGTCCCGACATGTGGATTCTTCCTCCCAGAACCAGGGCCGGAGTGGCAGAGTACGGATCGTGACCAGCCACGTCCTGATTATTGGCACCTAGCGCGCCGGCCTTCCCTCTCGCCGAGCGCGCAGACCTCCCGCATCCGCGGGGGGTCTTTTTGTTGCTCCCCCAGGGTTCGAGAAGAGGACACTCCCATGACCTTCCAGGTGTACGACACGACGCTGCGCGACGGTGCCCAGCGCGAGGGGCTCAGCTACTCGGTGGTCGACAAGCTGGCGGTGGCCCGCCTGCTCGACGACCTCGGGGTCGGCTTCATCGAGGGCGGCTGGCCGGGCGCCGTCCCCAAGGACACCGAGTTCTTCCGGCGGGCCCGTACCGAGCTGGGGCTCAGGCACGCGACCCTGGTCGCCTTCGGGGCCACCCGCAAGGCCGGGGTGGCGGTCGAGACCGACCCGCAGGTGCGGGGGCTCCTCGACGCCCAGACCCCGGCGGTGGCGCTGGTCGCCAAGGCCGACCTCCGGCACGTCGTACGGGCGCTGCGCACCACCGCCGGCGAGAACCTGGCCATGGTCCACGACACGGTGCGGTTCCTGGTGGAGCAGGGGCGGCGGGTCTTCGTCGACGGGGAGCACTTCTTCGACGGCTACCGGCACGACCCGGCGTACACGGCGGCGGTGCTGGAGACGGCGCTGGCCGCCGGGGCCGAGCGGTTCGTGCTCTGCGACACCAACGGCGGCATGCTGCCGTCCCAGGTCACCGCCGCCATCGCGGACGTCACCGCACGTACCGGGGTGGCGCCGGAGCTGCTCGGCATCCACTGCCAGAACGACACCGCCTGCGCGGTGGCCAACACCATCGCCGCCGTCGAGGCCGGCGTCCGGCATTTCCAGGGCACCGCCAACGGGTACGGCGAGCGCCCCGGAAACGCCGACATCTTCGCGGTCGTCGCCAACCTCCAGCTCAAGCTCGGGCTGCCCGTCCTACCGGAGGGCTGCCTGGAACAGATGGTGCGGGTCTCGCACGCCATCGCCGAGATCGCCAACATCGCCCCCGACACCCACCAGGCGTACGTCGGGGCCGCCGCCTTCGCCCACAAGGCGGGGCTGCACGCGAGCGCGATCAAGGTCGACCCGTTGCTCTACAACCACGTGGACCCGTCGGTGGTGGGCAACGACATGCGGATCCTGGTGACCGAGATGGCCGGACGGGCCAGCGTCGAGCTCAAGAGCCGCGAGCTGGGCCTGGACCTGTCCGGCCATCCGGCCGCCCTGACCACGGTCACCAACCGGGTCAAGGAGCTGGAGGCCGACGGCTGGTCGTTCGAGGCCGCCGACGCCTCGTTCGAGCTGCTGGTCCGCTCCGAGCTGCCGGACCGGGCCGCGCCCCGGCCGTTCGCCCTGGAGTCGTACCGGGTGCTGGTCGAGCACCGCGAGGACGGCGCGGTGGTCTCCGAGGCCACCGTCAAGATCCGGGTACGCGGTGAACGGGTGATCGCCACCGCCGAGGGGAACGGCCCGGTCAACGCCCTGGACGAGGCGCTGCGGGTGGCGCTCGTGCGGCACTACCCCGAGCTGCGCGACTTCGAACTGGCCGACTACAAGGTCCGCATCCTGGAGGGCAGCCACGGCACCGGCGCGGTGACCCGGGTGCTGGTGGAGACCGCCGGCGCGGGCCGGGACTGGACCACCGTCGGCGTGCACCCGAACGTGGTCGAGGCGAGCTGGCACGCCCTGGTCGACGCTCTCACCTACGGCCTCGACCGGGCCCGCGTGTAAGGAGGGATCTCCTCCTCACGTCGAGGCGGGCAGGCGTAGTTCGGCGAGGACGGCTCGGTGGTCGCTGCCGGGCACCGCGTACACGGCCACCGAGCGCACCGCGACGCGTCGGTCGACCAGCACGTGGTCGATGGTGACCGGCGGGATCTTGTCGCCGTCGTACGGGCCCCAGGTGCCGGCGAGCCCGGCGCCGGCCGCGTCGGCGGCGTCGGCGTACCCGGTGGCGATCAGGGCCCGCAGCGGGGCGTGGTCGAGGGTGGCGTTGAAGTCCCCGGCCAGGATGCTCAGCCGCCCCCGTGGCGTGGCCGGCGGCTGCCCGCGCAGGTCGGTCCGCCAGTCCGGCACCACGGCGACGGCGTACGGGGCGGCCGGGTGCGCCGACTCCACCCGTACCGGGGGCGCGCCCGGCACGGCCAGCGTCCCGTACGCCTGGGTGAAGAGGAAGCCCTGGTTGCGCCGGAACCCGCCCTCGCCGAGCGGGAAACGCGCGTAGAGCCCGGAGCCGGTGGTGCCGACCTCCGGGTTCAGCACCCGGTAGGGCAGCAGGGCGTCCAGCCCGAGGCGGTCCAGCTCGGCCGCGATCCCCGGGGTGAACTCCTGCACGGCCAGCACGTCCACCCGGTGCCGACGGACCAGGTCGACCAGCCGGGTCGGGTCGGCCCGGCCCTTGAGCAGGTTGGCGGTGAGCAGCCGCAGCGTCGGACCGTCGGCGACCGGCTGCGGGGCGGCGACCGCGCGCGGGGCGACCGCACCGATCAGCGCCAGCGTCGTGGCCGCCGCGACCACCGCCGCCGCTCGCCGCCGCAGGGCGAGTGCCAGCACCAGCGGCACCAGGGAACCGACGGCGGCGTACGGCGTGAAGGCGACCGCCTGCACCAGCGGCCCCCGGTCCGATCCGGCCAGCCGGAACAGCACCCAGGCGGCGGCGGGCGCGACGGCGAGCCAACACGCCGTCGTCGCGATCCGGCGGTTCCGGGCTGTGCTCCGTCCCTCGTCCGTCGTCGTGGTCACGGTCGTCACCGTACCGTCCGACGTCCCGCGGCGACGTCCTGCGGCGCCATTTCGTGAATGGATCCCGATTCGCCTTTCGCAATTTTCAACCACGCCTCGGACAGGCGGAACGCAAATCAGCGCTATTGACCAGCGGCTTTTTGTGGTGCTAACTTCCACTCTGGTTGCGACGTCCGAACTCTCCGTAGTAACCCCAGCTCAAGCCGGGTGCATCTGGTGCGCGAGAGAGGCGGCCCCCGGTGGTCCGCCGTCTTTGCGCCCGGCTCTCCTGCGGTAACGAACCGACCCGCGAATCGCGGGCCGGCCGTATCAGCACGGTCGAAAAGGGAGACCTGTCATGGCCACATTCTTCAGACGCAAGGCGGCGGTGGTGGCACTCGGCGTCCTGGCCCTCACCCTGGCCGGTGGGGGCATCGCGGCCGCCGCCAAGCCGACGGCGAAGGCTCCGGTCGAGGCCGCCCAGCCCGGCGCCCGGCAGCCCGGTCACCAGCCTCCGGTGACCGCCGCCGAGTCCCGGGCGGCGAAGACCGCGCTGCGCGCGACCCTCGCCCCGCCCGCCGGTGGCACGGTCGCCTGGGCCGTCGTCAGCAGCAACGGCACCCTGCTCCAGCACTCGGCCAACGTCACCGGCGCCTCGAGGTTCGCCAGCAACCTGCCGGGCCAGAACGCGGGGCAGTACCAGGTGACGCTCGACTACGACGTGCACCTCAAGGCGTTCAACGCGGCCGTCGGCACCAACGACCCGAACAACGTCCCGCCGGGCGGCGAGGTCTCGGTCGCACCCCGGTACCTGATCCCCAACGCCGTCTTCGTCCAGACCCGCAACTCCACCGGCGGGTTCGCGGACAAGCCGTTCCACATCGTCATCGCCAACTGACCCGTCCCGCCGTGCTGGCCCCCGCCCCGGCGGGGGCCGGTGCCGGGCCCTGGCCCCCGCCGACCGGCGGTCCGGTCTGCGCCGGTCTGCGTCGCCAGACCTCGGTCGTGCGGTTGCCGCCCGGCCGAGGGAGTCGTCCCCGTCCGACCCTGGAACGACCCGACACGGACCGATAATCCGACGTTTGTCCGAGCGCCCGTACGGGAAGCAAGCACCGTGACGGACATCTCGGACACCCTGGCCAGTGCGCCCAGCCCGGTCGACGCCGACGCCGGCGGCGTCGAGCTGGAACAGACCCTATTCGAGGTCAAGCGCGTGATCGTGGGGCAGGACCGCCTCGTCGAGCGCCTGCTCACCGCCCTGGTCGCCGACGGACACTGCCTGCTGGAGGGCGTGCCCGGGGTGGCCAAGACCCTCGCCGCGCAGACCCTCGCAACCGTCGTCGGCGGCACCTTCACCCGCATCCAGTTCACCCCCGACCTGGTCCCCTCGGACATCGTCGGTACCCGCATCTACCGCGCCTCAACCGAGGCCTTCGACGTCGAGCTGGGCCCGATCATGGCGAACATGGTCCTCGCCGACGAGATCAACCGAGCCCCGGCCAAGGTGCAGTCGGCGCTGCTGGAGGCGATGGCCGAACGGCAGGTCTCCATCGGCGGCCGGACCTGGCCGGTACCCGACCCGTTCCTGGTGCTCGCCACCCAGAACCCGATCGAGTCGGAGGGCGTCTACCAGCTCCCCGAGGCGCAGCGCGACCGGTTCCTCATGAAGATCGTGGTCGACTATCCGAGCGACGCCGACGAGCTGGCCATCCTCTACCGCATGAGCAGCGACCGGCCGACGCCCCGGCCGGTGCTCGACCCGGCCCGGCTGCGCGAACTCCAGCATCGGGCCAGTCAGGTCTTCGTCCACCACGCGCTCGCCGAGTACGTCGTCCGGCTGATCCTCGCCACCCGGGACCCGGGCCGGTTCGGGCTGAACGACATGGCGCCGCTGCTGGCGTACGGGGCGAGTCCCCGGGCCACCCTCGGCCTGGTCGCCGCCGCCCGCGCCCAGGCGCTGATCCGGGGCCGGGAGTACGTGCTCCCGGAGGACGTCCGGGACCTGGCGGTGGACGTGCTGTCGCACCGGCTGGTGCTCTCCTTCGACGCGGTGGCCGACGGGGTCTCCGCCGAGGCGGTCGTCCGCCGGCTGATCGAGGCGGTGCCGCCGCCCCGGGTCGTCGCCGGCCGTCCCGAGGCGGCGTCCGACCTGGCGGCGGCATGAGGCGCCGGGCCGCCCCGACCCTGCCCGAGCCCGGCCTGGCGGATCTCGCCCCCGACCAGCGGCTGCGCCGGCTCGAACTGACCGTCACCCGCCGCCTCGACGGGCTGCTGCACGGCCAGTACCGCGGCCTGCTGCCCGGCCCGGGCAGCGAGGTGGCCGGCAGCCGGGAGTACCGCCCCGGCGAGGACGAGGTACGCCGGATGGACTGGGCCGTAACCGCGCGCACCACCGTCCCGCACGTCCGCGAGGTCGACGCCGACCGCGAGCTGACCACCTGGCTGCTGGTCGATGCCAGCCCCAGCATGGAGTACGGCACCGCCACGCTGGACAAACGCGAACTCGCGGTGGCCGCCGTGGCGGCGGTCGGATTTCTCACCGCGGGCGCCGGCAACCGCCTCGGCGCTCAGGTGCTCACCCCCGACGGGCTGCGCCGGTTCCCGGCCCGCAGCGGCCGGACCCACCTGCTCGGGCTGCTGCGCACCCTGCTCGGCGCGCCCCGCACCGGCGGGTACGAGGAGACCGCGGCACCCGCCCCGCCGAACCTCGTGGACGGGCTGGCCGGCGTCCAGCGGGTGGCCACCCGGCGCGGTCTGGTGGTGGTCGTCTCCGACTTCCTCGACGGGCTGCCCGACGACCCGGACGCCGCCCCGCCCTGGGAGGCGGCGCTGCGGCGGCTCGCCGTCCGGCACCAGGTGCTCGCGGTGGAGGTGACCGACCCGCGCGAGCTGGAACTGCCGGACGTCGGCCTGATCACCCTGATCGACCCGGAGACCGGCCGGCGGCGCGAGGTGTGGACCGGCGACCGGGCCCTGCGGGAGCGGTACGCCCAGGCCGCCGCCGCCCAGCGCGACCAGGTACGCCAGGTGCTGCGCCGGGCCGGGGCGACCCACCTGGCGCTGCGTACCGACCGGGACTGGGCCGCCGACATCGTGCGGCACGTGCACCACCAGCGCCGGCTGGCCGCCGCGCCCGCCGCGGCCCGGGGAGGTGGCGCGTGACCTGGCAGTCGCCCGCCCGCCTCTGGCTCCTGCTCGGCGTCGCCGCGCTCGTCGTCGGCTACCTGGCGATGCAGCGCCGGCAGAGCCGGTACGCGGTCCGCTTCACCAACCTGCGCCTGCTGGACCGGGTCGCGCCACGCCGGCCGGTCTGGCGCCGGCACGTGCCGGCGGGCCTCTTCCTCGCCATGCTCGCGCTGCTGGTGGTCGGCTTCGCCCGGCCCAACGCTGAGGTGCGGGTGCCCCGGGAACGGGCCACCGTGATGGTGGCGGTGGACGTCTCCACCTCGATGCTCGCCACCGACGTCGACCCGGACCGGCTGACCGCCGCCAAACAGGCCGCCCGCCGGTTCGCCGACGGCCTGCCGAAGGAGTTCAACGTCGGGCTGGTCGCCTTCGCCGGCAGCGCGGCGGTGCTGGTCCCGCCGGGCACCGACCGGGACGCCCTGCACGAGGGGATCGGGCGGCTCGCCGAGGGGGTCACCGGCGTGCAGGGCACCGCCATCGGGGAGGCGATCAGCACCTCGCTGGGCGCGGTGAAGAGCCTGGACGCCAAGGCCGCCAAGGACCCGCCGCCGGCCCGGATCATCATCCTCTCCGACGGGGCCAACACCTCCGGGATGGACCCGATGGAGGCCGCCGGCCAGGCCGTGGCGGCCAAGGTTCCGGTGCACGCCATCTCGTTCGGCACCCCGTCCGGCTTCGTCGACCGGGGCGGGCGGGCCATCCAGGTGCCGGTCGACGGACAGACCCTCAAGGCGGTCGCGGAGGAGACCGGGGGCGGCTTCCACGAGGCGTCCACCAGCGCCGAGCTGCGCGCCGTGTACGAGGACATCGGCACGTCGGTCGGCTACCGCAAGGAACGGCAGGACATCTCCGCCCGCTTCATCGGCCTCGGACTGGTCTTCGCCATGGGCGCGGCGGCCGGATCCCTGCGGTGGTTCTCCCGGTTGCCCTGATCGGCACCACCCATCCGGCATGTCGGCACGACACGTGAGGAGCCAGGTATGGCAGTGCAGACCGGACTCGGCGAGCCACGCGGCCCGTGGTTCGTCTCGCCCGAGCTGGATCCGGACGGGCGCGGGCGCTGGGACGTACCCGGATCGGAGCGGGGCGGGGGGCCACGGGGCTGGCGCGGCCGGCTGCTCAGCGCGGTGGCGGTGCTGGCCATCTCCACGCTCTCCGGGGCGGCGGCCGGTAGCTGGGTGGCCGGCCGCGACGCGCCCGGGCAGGCGGCGGCCTCCGCCGCGCCGGTGCCGGCGGAGCTGGTCACCGCCGCCGAGAAGACCGTGCCGGGGGTGGTCTCGGTGATGGTCGGCGGCTCGTCCGGGTCGTCGGCGAGCGGCTCCGGCTTCGCCATCGACCACGAGCAGCACATCGTGACCAACGACCACATCCTGGCCAAGGGCGGCTCCGGACCGGTGACCGTGGAGACCTCCGACGGCCGCCGCTTCACGGCCGAGGTGGTGGGGCGGGAGCCGAACAGCGACCTGGCGGTGCTCAAGGTGCCCACGTCGGCCGGGCTGTCACCGTTGCCGCTGGCCAAGCCCAACTCCACCCGGGTCGGCGAGCCGGTCCTGGCGGTCGGTTCCCCGCTCGGGCTGGCCGGCACGGTGACCGCCGGTATCGTCAGCGCGCTCAACCGGCAGGTACGCATCGGCAACGGCCGGCACACCGCGGTGCAGACCGACGCCTCGATCAATCCGGGCAACTCGGGTGGCCCGCTGGTCAACGCGCGGGGCGAGGTGGTCGGGGTGAACACGGCCATCGCCACGATCGACGGCAACGGCTCGATCGGCATCGGGTTCGCGATCCCGATCGACCAGGTGCAGCAGACCGCCGACACGATCATCGGCCGGGGTGGCTGACCGCGCGCCACGGCCGTGACGTGCGGAGGCGTCCCGGACCATCCGGCCGGATCGGGTGAACTGTCGGATATCCGGCGTGGGACCATCGTGCCATGGAAATATTACGCTGAGTATGGATACTGGCGTGGGTGGAGCAAGCTGTCATCGCGGCCCTCCTCCTGGTGGGCCTGGTCATCGGCACCGGCGTCGGTGCGGCGTACGCCCGTGCGAAGCGTGGTTGGAAGGACTACCGGACCGCGCGGAACACCGTTCCCACCGCCCGGCGGACCGCCTGGCTGGCGATCCGGGCGGTCCTCACCAAGGTGGGCGTGATCGCCCTGCTGCTCGGCGGCGCGGCCGCGTACGCGGCGGTCGGGTCGGACCACGAACGGGCGGGTCCCGGGCCCACCCCGACCGTGACAACTCCATCGCCGAGTCACCCGGTCGGGCGATAGCCTCAGGGCGTGGATGACGGACTGCGGGTGACCGAGCGGCTCGTGGTCCCCGCCGCCGAGCTGCGGGAACGCTTCTCCCGTTCGTCGGGGCCGGGCGGGCAGGGGGTCAACACCGCCGACTCCCGGGTGGAACTCAGCTTCGACCTGGCCGGCTCGCCGAGCGTGCCCGAGCCGCTGCGCGCCCGCGCGCTGGACCGGCTCGCCGGCCGGCTGGTCGACGGCGTGCTGACCGTGGCCGCCAGCGAGCACCGGGCGCAACTGGCCAACCGGGAGGCGGCCCGCGATCGGATGACCGCCCTGCTGCGCGAGGCGGTCGCCCCGCCGCCGAAACCCCGCCGCCCGACCCGCCCGTCCCGAGGGGCGAAGGAGCGCCGCCTGGCCGAGAAGAAGCGCCAGTCCCAGCGCAAGCGAGACCGGCGGGTGGATGGCGACTGACCGCCGCAAAACGGCTTGTCGCCGGCCGGCGGGCCGCCCACAATTCGCCGCGTGCCCGTCGACTTCTCCGTCAAGCCCACCCTCACCGGCGACCGGGTCGTACTGCGCCCGTTCGTCGACGCCGACATCGCCGTCTTCGAGGTCGTCCTGGCCGATCCGGAGGTGGCCCGGCTCACCGGCAGCCCGCCGGAGCCGCCCGACCCGGGTCGGCTCCGGGCCTGGTACGGCACCCGCAACAGCCAGACCGACCGGTTGGACCTGGCCGTGGTGGACAAGGCGACCGGGAGCTGCGTCGGCGAGGTGGTCCTCAACGAGTGGGATGGCCACAACGGCAACTGCAACTTCCGTACGTTGATCGGTCCGGGCGGCCGTGACCGGGGGCTCGGCACCGAGGCGGTGCGACTGATCGTCGGGTACGGCTTCGAGCGACTCGGCCTGCACCGGATCTCGCTGGAGGTGTTCGCGTTCAACCCGCGCGCCCGGCGGGTCTACGAGAAGTGCGGCTTCGTCGCCGAGGGCACGCTGCGCCAGGTGCTGCGCGACGGCGAGGACTGGGTCGACGCCACCGTCATGTCGATCCTCGCACCGGAGTGGACGGTCCACCGGGGCCACCCGGCGGGCTGAGCCACCCACGGCGCGGGACCGGGTTGAGCCGGATCCATCAACCTGATTGAATCCTTGCCGGGAGCAGGGGCCGTCACCGACCACCACGTCACGTGACAGGAGTCCCGTCATCATGCTCCGTGCACCACTGCGCGCCGCGCTGACCGCGGTCGCCGCCCTCCTGCCCGCCCTCGCCCTGGGGCTGGCCCTCGTCTCGACGGCGCCCCCGGCCGCCGCCGCTGCCGCCCCGCTACGCGTCATGCCGCTCGGCGACTCGATCACCGGCTCGCCCGGCTGCTGGCGGGCGCTGCTCTGGAACCGCCTCCAGTCCACCGGCTACACCGACGTCGACTTCGTCGGCACCCTCGGCCCGCAGGGCTGCGGTGTGCCGTACGACGGGGACAACGAGGGCCACGGCGGCTACCTGGTGACCAACGTTGCCAACCAGAACCAGTTGCCCGGCTGGCTCGCCGCCACGCACCCGGACATCGTGCTCATGCACTTCGGCACCAACGACGTGTGGAGCAACATCGCGCCGGCGACGATCCTGGCCGCGTACTCGAAGCTGGTGGACCAGATGCGGGCCAGCAACCCGGCGACGACGGTGATCGTCGCGAAGATCATCCCGATGGCCCCGAGCACCTGCACCGAGTGCGGCCAGCGGGTCGTGGCGCTCAATTCCGCGATCGACGGCTGGGCGGCGGGCAAGACCACGACCGCCTCCCCGATCGTGGTGGTCGACCAGTGGACCGGCTTCAACACCGCCACCGACACGTACGACGGGGTGCACCCCAACGCGTCCGGCGACCAGAAGATGTCCGACCGCTGGTACCCGGCGCTCGCCGCGGCCCTGCGCCGGACCACCCCGACGCCCACGGCGTCGCCGACCGCCAGCCCCACGCCCACCAGCAGCCCCAAGCCCACCAGCAGCCCCACGCCGACGCCGACCCCGACGTCGACCCCGACCGGGGCACCGGGCACGGGCTGCGCCGCCGAATACCGGATCGTGGGCCAGTGGCCCGGCGGCTTCCAGGGTGAGGTGACCGTCCGCAACAGCGGCACCGCGCCGATCGCCGGCTGGACCGTCCGCTTCAGCTACGCCGACGGCCAGCGGATCACCCAGTCCTGGAACGCCGAACTGACCCAGAGCGGCACCCAGGTCACCGCGCGGAACGTGAGCTGGAACGGGGCCCTCGCCCCGGCCGCCCAGGCCACCTTCGGCTTCCTGGCCGACGCACCCGGCGGGAACCGCGTACCGACGGTGAGCTGCACCGCGAGCTGAGCCATCCTCGGCCCGGCGGCGAACCGCGCCGCCGGGCCGAGCCCGACTCCGAGGCCCGGCGGTCGGCTCGGCGGTCAGTCGAGCGCGGCGAGCAGCCGGGCGCGCAGCCCGGCGGCCCGCTCGGCGAAGCCGCGCTGGGCGGCGGCGTATTCGGCGCGGCCCTCGGGGGTCTCCACCCGCACCGGCGGGTAGCCCAGGTCGGCCAGGTCGTACGGGCTGGCCCGCATGTCCAGCGCGCGGATCTCCCGGGCCAGCGCGAAGCACTCCGCGACCAGCTCCGACGGCACCAGCGGGGAGAGCTTGTACGCCCACTTGTAGAGATCCATGTTGGCGTGCAGGCAGCCCGGCTGCTCCAGCGCGTGCTGCGTCTCCCGGCTCGGGGTGAGCACGTTCAGCGGCCGGGCCGGCGCGGTGAAGAACCGGTACGCGTCGAAGTGGCTGCACCGGACGCCGCGTTCCTCGACGACCGCGGCGGTGGCCTCCGGGCCGAGCCGCAGCGGCCAGGAGTTGTGGCGTATCTCGTCCTGGGTCTGCCGGTAGACCATCGCCCACTCGTGCATCCCGAAGCAGCCGAGGTGGGCGGGGCGGCCGGCGGTCGCCGCGAGCAGCGTACGGATCCAGGCGAGCGACTCGGCACGTCGGGCGCGTACCCCATCGGTGTCGAGGGTGAGCCCGGCGGCGGTGGCGCGGTAGTCCCGGCCGAACTCGGCCGGGTCCGCGTCGCGCAGCGCCACGCCCGCGCCCGGGTGCCAGCGGCGTAGCTGGGCGGGCCGGTGCGAGTAGTAGGTGAAGAGGAAGTCCTCCACCGGATGCTTCACGCCGCCGCGCCGGCGGGTCAGGTGCGGCGTCAGCCAGGCGTCCACCCGCTCCTCGTGGGCGCGCCGCCGGGCCTGCCAGTCGGCCGCGTCGAGCGCGGTGGCGGGGGCGAGGGCGGCGGTCACGGACCCCAGGGTACGACCGCCGCCCGCCCTCCGGTCAGGGCACGTCCACCCGCACTCCGGCGGAGAAGACGCCGCTGCGCAGCTCCAACTGTTTGGGCTGGTCGCTGCCGTGCACGCTGAAGACCAGCGGAAGGAGCACCCGGCTGCCCGCGGCGACCGGCTGGGCGAAGACGTCCCGCCCGAGGTTGGCCACCCGGGTGGCGTCCTCGTCGGTGGCGACCCAGTTGCCGCCCGGCAGGTACGCCCGTTGCAACTGCCCGTGCCAGGTCTGCTCGTCCGATGTGAGGTTGCGCACCCCGACCGTGGCCAGACACTGCCGGCCGCCCGCGGTGGTCGAGGGAAGCGACCCGGCGCCGCAGGCCACCCGGTAGACGGTGAACTCGAAGGCGGACTCGCGCAGCGGCACGCCGACCGCCCCGGTCACGCTCTTGCCCATCCACGCGCCGCTGGTCGGCTGCTTGCTGGTGTCGATCGCGGCGACCCGCTGGCTGGCCGTCCACGCCCCCACCCCGACCAGGCCGGCCAGCACCGCCGCGGCGACCGGGAAAATCAGCCACATCGGCAGGCTGCCGCCGCGCCGCCTCGGCGAGGGCATCGCCGGGCGTGGGTAGACGGTGCCGCGCTCCGCCGGTCCGGCCGTCGCGCCGGCGAGCGCCGGGGCGCCGACGCCCGTGGCCGCCGGGCCGGTCGGTGTCACGCCGGTGCGCCGCCTGCGCCGCCACCACCAGGTGAGCGCGCCGGCGGCGAGGACCAGGAGCGCGGCCAGCGCGGCCAGCAGCACCGGCGGTCGCTGCCACACCGGCGGCGCGGCCGTCACCTGCGCCGTCGGTGCCGCCGGGGCCGCCCAGGTCGCCGTGGCGCAGTCGTACGGCCGGGTGCCGTCGGTGCCGTACGCGCAGGTGGGCGCGGTCACCGGCCGGCCGGGCGCGGCCGTGCTGAGGGCGGTGTTCAGGGTGGTGGTGCTGTGCGCCGGCAGCTTCAGCCGCCAGGTCACCTCGTTGGCCGTTGACGACCCGGCCGGGGCGGTGGCCCGACCGCCGGCGGTCACCGTGGTGGCCTTCGAGCCCGCCGGCAGTTCCTGCCGTACGGTCGTCTCGACCGCCTTGTCGCCGCCGTTGCGGACCAGGATCTGGTAACCGGGCGCCGGGGTGTTCGCCGCGGTCATCGCCACGGTGATCGGCGGGGCCGACATCTGGACCGGCGGCGGCTTCCCGGTCGGCATCGCCGGTGGGGACGCCGGCGCGCCGGTCGGGATGGGTGTGGCGCGTTCCGCCGGGGCGGCCTGCGCCGCCGCCGGGACCGGGTTCGCGGGTGCCGCCGCCGCCCGGGGTGCCGCGGCGGGCAGGGCCGGTACGGCGGCGATGACCCCGAGGCAGTTCACGATCAGGGCCAGGGACCCGTGGTGTCGTCTCGTTGCAGGCATGGACCGAACCTCCCGGACCCGAAGCTATGGTCCCCGGCCCGCCGTGCGGGTACGAAGTGGGCATTCCCGCCCCGGTCGGCGCGTGGCGGCGTAACCTGGCGCGTCCCGCGCACCGTGCCGACGTGGTGTGCCTCGCGTCCGGCGTGGTCCGGGGCGGTGGCGGCGATAGATTGGCCGGGTGCGTATCGCTCGTTTCGCTCATGCCAAGGGAATGTCGTTCGGGGTCGTCGAGGGCGAGCCGGAGGCCGGGCCGCAGGGCCTGACCATCGCCGAGATCGAGGGTCACCCGTTCGGGCAGATCTCGTTCTCCGGCGCCCGCTGGGCGCTCTCCGACGTCCGGCTGCTCTCGCCGATCCTGCCGAGCAAGGTGGTCTGTGTCGGCCGCAACTACGCCGAGCACGCCGCCGAGCACGGCAGCGAGGTGCCCAAGGAGCCATTGCTCTTCCTCAAACCGTCCACCTCGGTGATCGGGCCGCGGGACGCGATCCGCCTGCCGATCTTCTCCAAGCAGGTCGAGCACGAGGCGGAGCTGGCCGTGGTGATCGGCGCTCCGGGCGCGCGGCGCGCCGACCGGGCCGCCGCCGAGCGCGCCATCTTCGGCTACACCTGCGCCAACGACATCACCGCGCGGGACCTGCAACGCTCCGACGGGCAGTGGACCCGGGCCAAGGGCTTCGACTCCTTCTGCCCGCTTGGCCCGTGGATCAGCACCGGGTTGGACGTGGCCGACCTGGAGATCCGGTGTGAGGTGGGTCGCAACCCGGAGGAGATGGAGGTGCGCCAGCTCGGCCGGACCAAGGACATGGTCTTCGACGTGCCGGCCCTGGTGTCGTACATCTCCCACGTGATGACGCTGCTTCCCGGCGACGTGGTGCTCACCGGCACGCCGGCGGGGGTTAGCCCGCTCGCCGACGGGGATACGGTCACCGTGCGGATCGAGGGGATCGGCGAGCTCACCAACCCGGTGGTGCCGGTCGCCTGATGCGTCCGACGTCTCGTTTCCGCTGGTCAGGGGCGGTTCGAGGGGTTGGATTTGGCCTGCCGGCGCGGGGAGGGTAAAGTTCATTCCCGGCGCCGCAAGGGGCCAATGGGGTATGGGGTAATTGGCAGCCCGACTGATTCTGGTTCAGTTAGTCTAGGTTCGAGTCCTGGTACCCCAGCGCAGCCGCGGATCCGCGAGGATCCCGGACGCTGGATTCTGGCGGAGTTCCGCTCCGTCCCTCATGCGGGGGACGGCAGATGAACTCTGATAGAGTGCAGCTTCCTCGCCCACGGGTGAGGAAGCAAATAGTTCTGGCCCCGTCGTCTAGCGGCCCAGGACGCCGCCCTCTCAAGGCGGTAGCGCCGGTTCGAATCCGGTCGGGGCTACCACGCGCACAGCCCGTCCCACCTGTGGGGCGGGCTGTTTCGTGTCCCGGCTGCTCGTGACCGAGGTGTTGCGTCTTCCGACCCCCGTCGTCGGGTGCTCCGGGCGGTGCCGCTAGACTATCGCCGCACCGCTCGTCACGGGCGGTGAAGCAGGAAAGTGCCTGGCCCCGTCGTCTAGCGGCCCAGGACGCCGCCCTCTCAAGGCGGTAGCGCCGGTTCGAATCCGGTCGGGGCTACCACGCGCACAGCCCGTCCCACCTGTGGGGCGGGCTGTTTCGTGTCTTCTCGGCCACCCGGTTACGGGATGTTGCGGTAACCGGGTGGCGGCGGACACCGCCAGATACGCGAGCCGGAGTGGATCAGCCCGCCCCACCGCCCCGGAGGGCGAGGGGCGGGCAGGCCGGGGGTCAGAGGCCGGAGAGGCGTTGGCCGGCACGGACGACGGCCATGGCGTGGCGTTCGCCGGGGCGCCGGCCGAGACGCTCGATCGGGCCGGAGATGCTGATCGCCGCGATCACCCGACCGGTGCGGTCCCGAATCGGGGCCGAGACGCTCGCCACGCCGGCCTCCCGCTCGGCGACGCTCTGCGCCCAGCCGCGACGGCGTACCTCGGCCAGGGTGCGGCCGGTGAACTTCGACCGGGGCAGCAACGGCATGACCGCCTCGGGCGGCTCCCAGGCGAGCAGGATCTGCGCCGCCGACCCGGCCGTCATGGGCAGCACCGAGCCGATCGGTACGGTGTCCCGCAGGCCGCTGGCCCGCTCGGCCGCGGCCACGCAGACCCGCTCGTCGGCGCGGCGCAGGTAGAGCTGAGCGCTCTCCCCGGTGGCGTCGCGCAGCGCGGCGAGCAGCGGCTCGGCCGCGGTCAGCAGCACGTCCGGCGCGGCGTTCGCCAGTTCGCCGAGCCGGGGACCCGGGCGCCAGCGCCCCTGGGTGTCCCGGACCAGCATCCGGTGGATCTCCAGCGCCTGTGCCAGCCGGTGCGCGGTGGCCCGGGGCAGCTTGGTGCGTTCAACGAGCTCGGCCAGGCTGGCGCCGTCGACACAGGCGGCCAGGATGACCACCGCCTTGTCGAGAACGCCGACACCGCTCATACTGTGTCCCACAAGCCGAAATTTACCTCCCAGAATTTAGGATGTCCAGATGGTGGGAGTCACTCAACCGAGGACCCTGGCCGAGAAGGTCTGGGACGCGCACGTCGTCCGCTCCGCCGCCGGCGAGCCGGATCTGCTCTTCATCGACCTGCACCTGCTCCACGAGGTCACCAGCCCGCAGGCGTTCGACGGGCTGCGGCTGACCGGCCGCCGGGTGCGGCGCACCGACCTGACGATCGCGACCGAGGATCACAACACCCCGACCGGGTACGACGACCCGTCGTTCCGGTCCCGGCGTGGCGACCTGCTGACCATCGCGGATCCCACCTCCCGCACCCAGATCGAGACGTTGCGCCGCAACTGCGCCGAGTTCGGCGTACGGCTGCACCCGCTGGGCGACGAGAACCAGGGCATCGTGCACGTCATCGGCCCGCAGCTCGGCCTCACCCAGCCCGGCCTGACGATCGTCTGCGGCGACTCGCACACCGCCACCCACGGCGCGTTCGGCGCGCTCGCCTTCGGCATCGGCACCAGCGAGGTGGAGCACGTGCTGGCCACCCAGACGCTGCCGCAGGCCCGGCCGAAGACCATGGCGGTGAACGTCACCGGCCGGCTCGCCCCGGGCGTCACCGCCAAGGACCTGGTGCTGGCGCTGATCGCGCAGGTGGGCACCGGCGGCGGGCGCGGCCACGTGGTGGAGTACCGGGGCGAGGCGATCCGCGACCTCTCCATGGAGGGCCGGATGACCATCGCCAACATGTCCATCGAGTGGGGCGCCAAGGCCGGCATGATCGCGCCGGACGAGACCACCTTCGCGTACCTGAAGGGACGGCCGAACGCGCCGCAGGGCGCGGATTGGGACGCGGCGGTGGCGTACTGGCGGACGCTGCCCACCGACGAGGGGGCGACCTTCGACGCGGAGGTGACCCTGGACGCCAGCCGGATCACCCCGTTCGTCACCTGGGGCACCAACCCCGGGCAGGGCGCCCCGCTGGGCTCCGCCGTGCCCGCCCCGGAGGAGTTCGGCACCGAGCCCGAACGGGCCGCCGCCCGCCGCGCTCTGGAATACATGGACCTCGCCCCCGGCACCCCGCTGCGCGACCTCGCCGTCGACGTGGTCTTCGTCGGCTCCTGCACCAACGGTCGGCTGGAGGACCTCCGCGCCGCCGCCGACGTGCTGCGCGGCCACCAGGTCGCCGACGGCGTACGCATGCTCGTGGTTCCCGGGTCCGCCGCGGTCCGCGAGGCGGCCGAGGCGGAGGGGCTGGACAAGGTCTTCACCGACGCCGGCGCCGAGTGGCGCTTCGCCGGCTGCTCCATGTGCCTGGGAATGAACCCGGACACCCTCTCGCCGGGCCAGCGCTCGGCCTCGACCTCCAACCGCAACTTCGAGGGCCGCCAGGGCCGGGGCGGGCGTACCCACCTGGTGTCCCCGCCGGTCGCCGCCGCCACCGCCGTGGTCGGCCGGCTGGCCGCCCCCGCCGACCTGTAGAAGGGCAGCCGAGATGGACAAGTTCACCACCCACACCGGCACCGCCGTGCCGCTGCGTCGATCCAACGTGGACACCGATCAGATCATCCCCGCCGTGTACCTCAAGCGGGTGACCCGTACCGGTTTCGCCGACGGGCTCTTCAGCGCGTGGCGGGAAGATCCGGAATTCATTCTCAACGATCACGCCCATTCGGGTGCGTCGATTCTCGTCGCCGGTCCCGAGTTCGGTACGGGTTCCTCGCGCGAGCACGCCGTCTGGGCGTTGCGGGACTGGGGCTTCCGGGCCGTGATCGCGCCCCGCTTCGGTGACATCTTCCGTGGCAACGCGCTGAAGGAAGGGCTCCTTCCGGTGGAGCTGGAATTGCCCGCCGTGGAGGCGCTCTGGGATCTGGTGGACGCGGATCCGACCACCCCGATCACCGTCGACCTCACCGCCCGCCAGGTCCGTGCCGGGGATGCCACCTGGTCTTTCCCGCTCGACGACCACAGCCGTTGGCGGCTGATGGAGGGCTTGGATGACATTGGACTCACCCTCCGGCACGAGGCCGAGATCGGCGCGTACGAAGCGTCCCGACCGTCGTTCCTGCCCTCGGTCGCCTGACCGCAGATAGCTATTCGCCCCCGTCGGCCCGGCCGGCGGGGGCGAATCCGTTACGACACAAGGCCTTTTTTCCACCGAATGTTTGTGTCCCGGCAGCACAGGGCATACCGTGCGCGCAGAATGGCTCGCGTCGAGTCAGTTGCACAATCGGGAGGAAGTCGTGAACAAGGCCGAGCTCATCGAGGCGCTCGCCGTTCGCCTGGGGGACCGGAAGACGGCGACGGCCGCGCTCGACGCGGTCCTCGCTGAGGTCCAGGCGTCGGTCACCAAGGGCGAGAAGGTGGCGATCACCGGATTCGGAGCGTTCGAAAAGCGCATCCGGGGGGCGCGAACAGCGCGCAACCCGCGGACAGGCGAGGCGGTGAAGGTCAAGAAGACCTCCGTCCCGACCTTCCGTCCGGGCGCTGGTTTCAAGGAGATGGTGGCCAACGGCAAGGTGCCGAAGGCCACGGCCGCCGCCAAGAAGATCGCCGCGGCCGCCGCCAAGACCACCGGTGCGAAGGCGGCCGGAGCCAAGGCGACCGCGGCGAAGAAGACCACCGCGGCCGGCGCCGCCAAGAAGACCACGGCGGCGAAGGCCACCAAGGCCACCGCCGCGACGAAGAAGGCCGCGCCGGCGAAGAAGGCCGCGCCGGCCAAGGCCGCCGCGGCCAAGAAGACCACCGCCGCCAAGAAGGCGCCGGCGGCCAAGAAGACCACGGCGGCGAAGAAGGCGCCGGCGGCCAAGAAGACCACGGCCGTCAAGAAGACCGCCGCGGTGAAGAAGAGCACCGCCGCCAAGAAGGCACCGGCGAAGAAGGCGCCGGCCAGGAAGACCGCCGCCCGGCGTTGACCGTCGCGGCCGGAGGGCGCCCACCGTTCGCGGTGGGCGCCCTTTTCGTGGGTACGCGTTGACCCGCCGTGGAGCGGGCCCGCAGAATCCTCGTGCCGAACACCCCCGTCGGTCACGAGAAGAGGCGCCGTGCGCCACCGCCATCTCCCCACCGCCGCGCTGGCCCTGGGCATCGTGGTCCTGCTCGACCTGCTGCGGGTGTGGCTGCCCGCAATCATCACCATCTTCGGCCGGGCGGCCGAGACCCCGGCCGAACTCCTCGGCGGCTTCGCGCTCGCCTGGTTCCTCGTCGCGCTCGCCGCTCCGCCGCTCGTACGCCGGCTCGGTCCCCGTCCGGTCGGTCTGGTCGCGGCCGGGGCGCTGGCCGCGGCCCGGCTCGCCCTGACCGCCGCGCCCGGCGGTCAGCCGCAGCTCTGGTTGGCCTGCTCCGGGCTGCTTGCCGGACTGGTCTGGCTCGCCGCCACCGCGGCCCGCACCGAACGGCCGGTGCCCGGCCTGGCCCTCGGCCTGGCGATCGCCGCCGTCGGCCACGCGCTGCTCGGCACCGAAGACCTCGTCTGGCGCGGCGGCCCGCTCGGCTGGAGCCTGAGTGTCCTGCTGGTGCTGGCCTTTCTCGCCGCCGCCGCAGCGCCCGACGGCTGGTTTCCCGGCTCGCGGCGCGGCCCGGCGGCCCCGCACGCCCCCGCCGCGTCGATCGGGTCCACACCAACCAGGTCCGCGTCGACCAGGGCAGCGTCGACCGGGCCGGCCACCGGCTCGGCCGGGCGCCGGGCCTGGCTGGTCGTCGGACCGGCGCTGCTGGTGGCCGGCCAACTGGCGCTGGCCCCGGGGCTGTGGAGCGCCTCGTCCTCCTACGGGTACGCCTCGTCCGACTTCCCCGGCCTGGGCCGCCCGCCGGAGGGCATCGCCTCGGCGTTCCCGGCGTACGCGGTCGGGCTCTTCCTCGCGGCCGCGCTCACCCGGCCTCCGGCCTGGCTCGGGCGGGTGGTGTGGCCGGTCGCCCTGCTCGCGGGTGCGGCGCTCTTCGCCGCCGACCGGCCGGCCTGGCTGGGACCGGCGTGCCTGCTCGCCGCCGTCGGCCTCGGCGGCTGCCTGGCCCGCACCGACAGCGCCGCGCCGTCCGCTGTGGTGTCGGCGTCCGGCGCGGGCGCGACCGGGCATCGCGGGGCCGCCGACCCCGGGGACCCGTCCGGCGCGGCATCCGGGCCGGACACCGCGGCGGCTCGTACGGCGCACGCCGGTGACGCGCGGCGCGGCTACCCGGCCGTCGGCGGAATGCTGCTCTTCGCCGTCGCGTCCGTCGCCTACTACGCCGCCTACGACCTGGGCTATCCCAACGGTTGGGTGCCGGTGGCCACGGCCGGGCTGATCGCCGTGCTCGCCGCCACCGGGCCGGCGCAGGCCGCCCCCCTCCTGACCGGGTATCCCCGGCGCCTCACGGCCCTGCTGCTGGCGCTGCTGGCCGTGCTGGCGGGCGGGTTGTACCGGCCGCCGGGTACGGCCACCCGGCCCGCCACGCCACCGGCGGCGGTACGGGTGCTGGCGTACAACGTCCGGATGGGCTTCGGGCTGGACGGGCGGTTCGACCTCGACGCCCTGGCCCGGGCGGTCGGCGGGGCCCGACCCGACGTGGTGCTGCTCAGCGAGGTGGACCGGGGCTGGCTGCTCAACGGCGGCCACGACCTGCTCGCCCTGCTGGCCCGGCGGCTGCGGATGCCGTACGTCTTCGCGCCCGCAGCCGATCCGCTGTGGGGGGACGCGGTGCTGAGCCGCTTCCCGGTGCGGTCCGGCCGGACCCGGCCGCTCGCGGCGTACGGCGCGCCGACCGGGGCGCAAGCCCTCGGCGTCACGCTCGACCTCGGCGGGCGGGAACTCGCCGTGGTCGCCACCCACCTGCAACCGCCACCCGGGCGGGGGCCGGTGGCCCAGGCCCGCGACGTCGCCGCCTTCGCCACCCGGTACGCGGCCGGCCGTCCGCTGGTGCTGGCCGGCGACCTGAACACCGAGCCCGGCGACGCCGCGTTCGGCGAGTTCGTCCGGGCCGGTCTGGTCGACGCCCTGGCGGCGGCCCGCCCGCTGGCGACCAGCCCGGCCGACGATCCGCGGGAGCAGATCGACCACGTACTCGTCTCGCCCGGCCTCGCCGCCGGCGCGGTGGCGGCACCGCGTACCACGGCCAGCGACCACCTGCCGGTCGCGGTGACCCTGACCCTGCCGTGAGCCCCGCCCGTCGACCGAGGTCGGGCAGCGGGACAACCGACCGGGCGCCTACAGGCGGTCGGCGGCGAGGAGGCGGTCGCCGGTGAAGGCGAGCAGCCAGCCGCCGCCCTTGGGCGTGGTGAAGTCGTCCGCCCGGCCGGTCAACCGCTCCAGCATGCCCGGGATCACCTTGCCCTGGCCGCACACGGCGACCGGTTCGCCGGCGGCGGCCAGCGCGGTGACGCACGCCGCGGCGGCGAGGGCGCACTCGTCCGGCTGCTGGCCGGGCTTCGGCTCGTCCAGGTCGCCGATCACCTCGATCGGCAGGTCCAGCCGGGCGGCCGCCGGGTCGAGGGTCTGCACGCAGCGCCGGGCCGAGGCGGCCAGCAGGCGTACCGGGCGGATCAGGGCCACCAGGTCGGCCAACGCCCGCGCCTGCGCCCAGCCCTGCTCGTCCAGCGGCCGGCCGTTGTCCGGGCCGGTCCAGGTGCCCCGCCTGCCGGCGTGCGCGTGCCGGACCAGCAGCACGGTGCCGGTGACCGGCGGCAGCGCCGCGAACGCGGCGATCACCTCGGCGTCGTGCGGGTAGCTGACCCGGCGTACCGCCTCGTCGACGTCGAGCCAGCGCACCTCGTCGACCTCGGTGTCCGGCTGGAAGCCGCCGGTCGCGGCGGCCCGCATCGACCAGTAGTCGACCGCCTTCGGTCGCCCCTCGCTGTGGTAGCGGACCGTGGGCAGGCGTACCTGTGGCACGGCCCGGGCGTCGGTCTCCTCGGCGACCTCGCGGACGGCGGCCCGCAGCGGGTGCTCCCCGGCGTCCAGCTTGCCCTTGGGCAACGACCAGTCGTCGTACCTGGGGCGGTGCACCAGGCAGACCTCGACGCCGGTCGGCCCCGGGCGCCAGGCCACCCCGCCCGCCGCCCGGATCCGTACCGGCTCGTCGTCCGTCACCCGCTCACCGTAAGCCCGGTCCGAGCCGGCCGCGCGGTCGAACCGGCGGCCGGGACCGTCTTCGTCGGCCCGTTCACCCCGCCGTACCGCCGACCCGGCGCAGCAACAGGTCCTGCAGGTGCGTCAGCGGCTCCTCCGCGGTGCCGGTACGCCGGCTCCAGCTGCCGTCCGCGGCCAGCTCGAACGCGTCCACCTCCGGGCTGAACGCGGCGGTCAGCACGAAGTCGAGTTCGGCCCGGGCCACCGGGTCGCTCACCTGCGCCAGCGCCTCCACCCGGCGGTCCAGGTTGCGGTGCATCAGGTCGGACGAGCCCATCCAGAACTCGGCGTCGCCGTTGTTGCCGAACCGGAAGATGCGCGAGTGCTCCAGGAACCGGCCGAGGATCGAGCGGACCCGGATGTTCTCCGACAGCCCCGGCACCCCCGGACGCAGCGTGCACATGCCCCGGATCAACAGGTCGACGTGCACGCCGGCCTGGGAGGCCCGGTAGAGCGCGTCGGTGATCTCCTCGTCCACCAGGGCGTTCACCTTGAACTGCACCAGGCCCGGCATGCCGAGCCGGACGTGCGTGATCTCCCGCTCGATCCGCTCGATCAGGCCACTGCGGATGCCCTGCGGGGCCACCAGCAGCCGCCGGTACGCGGTCTGCCGGCTGTAGCCGGTGAGCACGTTGAACAGGTCGGTCAGGTCGGCGCCGATCTCCGGGTCGGCGGTGAGCATGCCGAAGTCCTCGTAGGTCCGGGCGGTCTTCGGGTGGTAGTTGCCGGTGCCGATGTGGCAGTAGCGGCGGATCTGGTTGCCCTCCTGGCGTACCACCAGGGCGGTCTTGCAGTGCGTCTTCAGGCCGACCAGGCCGTAGACGACGTGGCAGCCGGCACGTTCCAGGGTGCGGGCCCAGCCGATGTTCGCCACCTCGTCGAAGCGCGCCTTCAACTCGACCAGCACCACCACCTGCTTGCCGGCGGCGGCCGCGTCGACCAGCGCGTCCACGATCGGGGAGTCGCCGCTGGTGCGGTAGAGGGTCTGCTTGATGGCCAGCACGCCCGGGTCGGCCGCGGCCTGCTCGATGAAGCGCTGCACGCTGGTCGCGAAGGAGTGGTACGGGTGGTGCACCAGCACGTCGCCGTCGCGCAGGGTGGCGAAGACGCTGCGCGGCACCTCGCCCTCGGTGAGCCGGGGGTGGGTGGCCGGCACGAACGGCGGGTCCTTGAGCTCGGGGCGGTCGGACTCGCCGTACACCTGCCAGAGCGCGGAGAGGTCCAGCAGGCCGGGCACCCGCAGCACCTCCTGGTCGTGCATGTCCAGCTCGCGGACGAGCAGCTCCAGCACCCGGTCGGAGATGGAGGCGGCCACCTCCAGCCGGACGGGCGGGCCGAAGCGCCGCCGGGCCAGCTCCCGTTCGAGGGCCTGGAGCAGATCCTCGTCGCGGTCCTCGTCGACCTCCACCTCGGCGTTGCGGGTGACCCGGAACAGGTGGCACTCCACCACCTGCATCCCGGAGAAGAGCTGCCCGAGGTGCACCGAGATGAGGTCTTCCACCGGGATGAACCGGACGCCGGGAGCGTCCCGGGCCACCCGGACGAAGCGGGGCACGTTGTTGGGCACCTTCACCCGGGCGAACAGCTCCGAACCGCCGTCCGGGTCGCGCACCGACACGGCGAGGTTCAACGACCGCCCGGAGATGTACGGGAACGGGTGCGCCGGATCCACCGCGAGCGGGGTGAGCACCGGGAAGATGTGCTCCCGGAACCAGGTGCGCAGCCGTTCCCGTTCCGGGTCGTCCAGCTCGCTCCAGCGCAGGATCCGGATGTCCTCGTCGGCCAGCCTCGGCAGCACGTCGTCGACGAAGCAGTTGGCCTGCCGGGCGACCAGGTCGGCGGCCTTCGACGCGATCAGCTCCAACTGGGTACGCAGCGGCAGCCGGTCGCCGCCGCGTACCGGCAGGCCGGCGGAGAGCCGGCGCTTCAGCCCGGCCACCCGCACCATGTAGAACTCGTCCAGGTTGCTGGCGAAGATGGCCAGGAACTTCACCCGCTCCAGCAGCGGGGTACGCGGGTCCTCGGCCAGCGCCAGCACCCGGGCGTTGAAGTCGAGCCAGGAGAGTTCCCGGTTGAGGAACCGGTCCTCGGGCAGTGGCTGGGCCGCCGCCCGTTCGGCGTACGGGCCCGGGCCCTCGACCGGGTCGAGCGGCTCCTCCAGGCCGGCGGAGGCGGCTGCGGCGTCCAGGTCGGCCGGGTCGACGGCGAGGTCCTCCTCGGGCGCGCGGACCCGGCGGAACCGGCCGTCGACGCCCCGGGCCGGGGTGCCGTTGCGAGGCGACTCCGGGTCGAGGATGTGCTGCGTGCTCTCGGGGTGCTCGCGAGGGGTGCTCACCATCTCATGATTCCCCGATTCCGGTGAACGGAAAATGAACTCGGGGCAGGTTGCTCAGGCCATCGTCGGCAACGTCACGCGGACGATCTCGCCCGCGGCGTCCCGTTCGACCCGGACCCGCTGGCCGAGCCGGAGCAGCCGCAGCCCGGAGGCGTCGAACGCGCGGGCCGGGAAGGGCAGCTCGGTGCCGTCGTCCAGGAGCAGCACGCCGCTGCGGGTCGACGCGTCGTAGGTGGCCACCGTGCCCTGCATGCCAGCACCGTACCCGACCGGTCCGCCGAGCAGCCCCGCCGTGCGCGGACCGGCGCCCAGCCGCGCGGCGGTGGCCAGGTCGGCGGCGGTGTCCACGTCCCGACGCAGGGTCGGCCAGTCGCCGCGCAGCGGCAGCGCCCCGCTCGCCGCGTGCGCCGCCGCCGAGCCCACCCCGAACCGGGGGTCCAGCGGGACCCCGGCCGGCGCGGCGAGCAGCACGGTGCCGCTGCCCGGGGCGTCGGCCACGAACCCGCGTACCCCGGACGGGCCGGCCGGGACGGCCCGCAGCGCCGCGGCCAGCTCGGCCGGACGCAGCGCGGGCAGGTCGGCGGTGAGGCCGGCCACCGCGACGCGCGGGCCGGCGACCGCCGCCCCGCGCCGGAAGGCGGCGTTCAGCCCGGCGCCCGGGTCGGGCACCGGCCGCGCGCCGGCCGCCGACGCCTCCGCCACCACCCGCGCGTCGTCGCTGACCACCAGGACCTCGCCCACCGCCGGGCAGGCGCGCACCGCGCGGACCGTGTCGGCCGCCAGCGCCAGCGCCAGCTCCTCGTGGGGTACGGCGGGCAGCGCGCCCCGCAGGCGGCTCTTCGCCGCCCGGAGGCGCTTCACCGGCACCACCACGGTCCAGGTCGGGTCGGGCACGTGACCATCCTGCCAGCCGGACGGCGGTACCCTCACTGGCCGGACCCAGGGCGAGCAGGCATGATTTCGTCGCGGGCGTGGCGCGTGGGTCGGGGCACTACGAGGAGGCAGGGTGGCACCGCGGAGGCTGGGGTTCTGGCAGTGGCTGGCCGTGGTGCTGGTCAAGCCGGTGTTGACCGTCTGGACGCGGCGCACCTGGCGGGGCATGGAGCACCTGCGCCACCCCGGCGGCGTCATCATCGTGCCGAACCACGTCTCGCACGCGGACCCGCTGGTCTCCGCGCACTTCATCCACGACGCCGGGCGCTGGCCGCAGTATCTGGGCAAGGCCAGCCTGTTCCGGGTGCCGGTGATCGGCTGGATCCTGTACCGGTGCAAGCAGATCCCGGTGGAACGGGGCACCGTCGAGGCGGCCAAGTCGCTGGACAAGCTGGTCGCCGCGGTGCGGGCCGGTGGCGCGGTGGTGATCTACCCGGAGGGGACCATCACCCGTGAACCGGACCTTTGGCCGATGAAGGGCAAGACCGGGGCGGCCCGGCTGGCGCTGGCCACCGGCGCGCCGGTGATCCCGGTCGCCATGTGGGGGCCGGAGAAGATGTTCGAACCGCGTACCGCCCGGCTCCGGCTGCGCCCGCGGACCCCGGTGACCGTGGTGGCCGGGCCGCCGATCGACCTGAGCCGCTGGGCGGGCGCGACGCCGTCCCGGGTCGTGCTGGAGGAGATGACCGACACGATCATGCTCCGGCTCCGCGACATGGTCGCCGAGATCCGCGGCGGCACGCCGCCACCGCTGTGGGAGCGTCCCGCCCGGACCCGCACCCGTGAGGCCGGAGAATGACCGGGCATGTCGCGGTGCTGGGGGCGGGGTCGTGGGGTACGACGTTCGCCAAGATCCTCGCGGACGCCGGCCGGGACGTGACGATCCTGGCCCGGCGACGGTCGGTGGCCGAGGCGATCCGCACCGAGCGCCGCAATTCGGACTACCTGCCGGGCGTACGGCTGCCCGACCGGGTCACCGCCACCGGCGACGCCGAGGAGGCGATCGTCGGCGCGGAGGTGGTGGTGCTCTCCGTGCCGTCGCAGACGCTGCGCGGCAACCTCGCCGGGTGGACCCCGTACCTGGACCCCGACGCCACGCTGGTCTCCCTGATGAAGGGCATCGAGCTGGGCACCACCAAGCGGATGAGCCAGGTGATCATGGAGACCGCCGGGGTGCCGGCCGACCGGGTGGTGGTCGTCTCCGGGCCCAACCTGGCCCCGGAGATCGCCGCCGAGCAGCCCGCCGCGACCGTGATCGCCGGCACCGACAGCCGGCGGGCCGCCCTGGTCCAGTCGTCGATCCGGACGCCGTACTTCCGCCCGTACACCAACGACGACGTGATCGGCTGCGAGCTGGGCGGGGCGGTGAAGAACGTGATCGCCCTGGCGTACGGGATCGCCACCGCGATGGGCTTCGGCGACAACACCCGGGCCATGCTGATGACCCGGGGCCTGGCCGAGACCGCCCGGCTGGGCGTGGCGCTCGGCGCCGACCCGATCACCTTCGCCGGGCTGGCCGGCATGGGTGACCTGGTCGCCTCGTGCTCCTCCCCGCTGGCCCGCAACCGGACCTTCGGCGAGCACCTGGGCCGGGGGGAGACCCTGGAACAGGCGCAGGCGGCCACCCGGCAGACCGCCGAGGGGGTGAAGAGCTGCCTGGCCATCCGGGACCTGGCCCGGGCGCACGGGGTGGAGATGCCGATCACCGAGCAGATCGAGCGGATCTGCCACGAGGGGATGGACCCGCGGCTCGCCGTGGACGCCCTGATGAGCCGGACCGCGAAGCCCGAGTCGTACGAGTGAGGCCGCGATGACCGAGTGGGGGGACGGCACCCGCAGCGTGCACGCCGGGCTGCCCGCGCCGACGCCGGGCGAGCCGTTCCTGCCCGGGCCGGTCTTCGCCGCGCCGTACCACCTGGACCCGTGGCAGGGGCCGACGGCGACGCCCAACGGGTACGGCCGGCCGGACAACCCGACCCGGCGGCTGCTGGAGGCGGCCATCGGCGAGTTGGAGGGCGGGGACTGCCGGGTCTTCGCCAGCGGCCAGGCGGCCATCACCGGGCTGCTGCTGGCGCTGCTGCGCCCCGGCGACACGGTGCTGCTCCCCGCCGACGGCTACTTCCCGGTGCGCGCCTTCGCCACCGACACCCTCGCCGGCATCGGGGTGCGGGTCGGCTTCGTGCCGACCGCCGGGCCGTACCCGTCGTTCTCCGGCGTCCGGCTGGTGCTGCTGGAGACCCCGGCGAACCCCGGCCTGGACGTGGCCGACGTGCCCGCGCTGGCCGCCGCGGCGCACGCCGCCGGGGCCCTTCTGGCGGTCGACAACACCACCGCCACGCCGCTCGGGCAGCGCCCGTTGGACCTCGGCGCCGACGTGGTGGTGGCCTCCGGCACCAAGGCGCTCACCGGCCACTCCGACCTGTTGCTCGGGTACGTGGCGACCCGCTCCGCCGAGCTGCTCGACCCGGTGACCGCCTGGCGGACCACCACCGGCGCGGTGCCCGGACCGTTCGACTGCTGGCTGGCCCACCGCTCGTTGGCGACCATGGACCTGCGGCTGGCCCGGCAGGCCGCCAACGCGGAGGCGCTCGCCCGGCTGCTCGCCGGCCGCGCCGACGTGACCGGGCTGCGCTGGCCCGGGCTGCCGGGGGACCCGGCGTACCCGGTCGCCTCGGTCCAGATGCGACGGATGCCCGGGGTGCTCTCGTTCGACCTGGGCGACGCCGACCGGGTGGCCCGGTTCCTCGACGCGTCGCGCCTGGTCGCCGCCGCCACGTCGTTCGGCGGGGTGCACACCACCGCCGACCGGCGGGCCCAGTGGGGCGACGACACCGCCCCCGGCTTCGTCCGGCTCTCCTGCGGCATCGAGGACCCCGCCGACCTGGTGGCCGACGTGGCCGCCGCGCTGGACGCCAGCGCGACCTGACGCCGCCGGCTCCGCTATCGTGTCGGGCAGCCACGGCCCTCACGGGCCCCGACCGGAGGAGGTGAGACCGATCCACCAGACGAGGACCGGCGCTCCCTCCGAGTCCACGTCGCCCCGGGACTAGGGCGACGCCGGGAGCGTCGACGAGCGCTCCCGAAAGGCATCACATGGCACCGATCCATCCCGACCGTCCCGCCCTCGTCGCCCGGCTGCGCGCCGCCGGTTGCGTCTACGCCGAGGACGAGGCGGAACTGCTGATCGCCGCCGCCGACACGGCCGAGGCACTGACCGACCTCGTCGACCGCCGGGTCGCCGGCCTGCCGCTGGAACACCTGCTCGGCTGGGCCGAGTTCTGCGGCCTGCGGGTCGCCGTCGAACCCGGGGTGTTCGTGCCCCGGGGCCGTACCGCGCTGCTGGTCGCCGCCGCCGCGTCGGTGGCCGGGCCGGCCCCCGCCGTGCTCGACCTCTGCTGCGGGTCGGGCGCCGCCGCACTGGTGCTGCACGGCCGGCTCGCCCCGCGCTGGCTGGCCGCCGCCGACATCGACCCGGTCGCGGTGGCCTGCGCCCGACGCAACCTCGCCCCGTTCGGCGTACCCGTCTACCAGGGCGACCTGTTCGCGCCGGTCCCGCCGGAGTGGCGGGGCCGGCTCGACCTGGTGGTGGCGAACGCCCCGTACGTGCCGAGCGGCGCGGTGGCGCTGATGCCGGCGGAGGCGCGGCTGCACGAGTCGTCGGTGGCCCTGGACGGCGGCGCGGACGGGCTGGCCGTGCTGCGCCGGGTGGCGGCCGGCGCGGCCGAGTGGCTCGCCCCGGGCGGGCACCTGGCGGTCGAGGTGAGCGTCACGCAGTCCGGGGCGCTCTGCGCGGTGCTGGCCGGGGCGGGCCTGGTGCCGACGGTCGTGCACGACGACGACCTGGATGCCACGGCGATCACTGCCCGCCGGCCCGCCTGAGGCCCCACGGCCGACACCGCCCGACGGTCGGCGGGGCCAGGTCGTGGGTGGTGGCCGTCCGGCGCATGGCGGGCCGGTCAACGCCGAACTAGCCTCGGGTCAGGCTCAGGTGGGAGGCGGTGGCCGTGGGCAGCGCGGGTGTGCCGGTGGTGGTGGGTCTGGACAACGGCGGCAACAGCGACAACGCCACCGTGCTGACCGTGGACGGCCGGTTCCTGGTGGACGGGCTGGTCGAGATCCCCAGCGAGGTCCAGGCCGGCCCGGAGGCGGCGATCGAGGCCCTCGCGCGGGCGTTCGACGGCATCCTGGCCCGCACCGGCGTGCCCCGCGAGCTGGTGCGCGCGGTCGGCCTGGACACGCCCGGCCCGGCCAGCGCCACCGGGGTGATCTCCTCGCGCGGCTCGACCAACTTCTCCCAGCCGGCCTGGCGGGGGTACGACGTGCGCGGCGCGTTGGAGCGCCGGCTGGGGCTGCCCGTGGTCTACGCCAACGACGGCAACGCGGCGGCCCTCTACGCCCACCACGTCCACTTCGGAGCGGACGCGATGCGTCGCTCGTCCGTAGCCGCCATCGTCGGCACCGGTCTCGGCGGCGGGGTGGTGGAGGCCGGTCGGGTGGTCGGCGGCGGGGCCGGCATGGCGGGTGAGTTCGGGCACGTGCACATCCCGCTCGACGGGCTGCTGGCCCCGGGCCAGCCCGTGCCCACCTGTGCCTGTGGCTTCGCCGGGGACGCGGAGAGCATCGCCTCGCTCACCGCCATCGAGCGCAGCCTGCTGCCGTACTGGCTGGGGCGGTTTCCGGG
This sequence comes from Micromonospora narathiwatensis, assembly GCF_900089605.1. NCBI lineage: Bacteria > Bacillati > Actinomycetota > Actinomycetes > Micromonosporales > Micromonosporaceae > Micromonospora > Micromonospora narathiwatensis. Next base: position 165,258 of record NZ_LT594324.1, read on the forward strand.
GCATCCGCTGGCGGCGGAGGAGCCAGGCCGGGCGGCGAAGCTGGTCCGGGGCTACGGCGAGCGGGGCGACGAACTGGCCCGGCAGCTCTTCGCCCAGCAGGCGACGGCGCTGGGCCGGCTCTTCACCATCGCGGCGAACTTCACCGACCCGCACGCGTACTTCGTCGGTGGCGGGGTGGTGGAGGCGGCGCCGGAGTTCCGCGACTGGTTCCTCGACGTCGTACGCGAGCACACGGTGCTCCGCGCCGAGCAGCGTGCGGTGGCCACCTTCGCCCTGGTGCCCGACCGGGACATGGCCGGGGCGCGTGGGGTGGCCATCGCCGCTCTGGAGGCGCTCCGGGCCGACGCCGTCGCCGGCCCGCTGGTCGCCGGCTGATCCGCGGCCCGTCCGCGCCGGAGTCCGGCCGGCGCCGGTGGCGGGTCAGCCGCGCGGTGGCGCGCCGGTGAAGGCCGCCCAGGCGGCCGGGGGGAAGACCAGCACCGGACCGCTCGGATCCTTGGAGTCGCGGACCGCGACCGCCTCCGGCAACAGCGCCATCTCGACGCACGCGCCCTCGTCCCCGCTGTGGCTGCTCTTGCGCCAGCCGGTGGCCGGCGGGCGGGGGCTGTTCGTGCCGTTCATGGGTCTACCTCTCGTTCAGCAGGCGGAGGAGCTGTTCCCGGGTGGCCGCCGGGCTCAGCGCCACGGTCCGCAGGTGCTCCATGATCTTGGTGCAGGTACGCAGGTCACCCGGCCGGTCCAGGACCATCTGCCCGGCGACCGTCTCCACGGAGGCGATGATCGGATCCTCCGGGTCGGCGAATTCCAGGATGTGCAGCGAGCCCCGGGTGCCCCGGTGGTAGCCGGCGGCGAGGGGGATCACCTGCACGGTGATGTTGGGTAGCTCGCCCATCTTCAGCAGGTGCCGCAACTGACCCTCCATCACGGACCGGTCGCCGACCGGTCGCAGCAACGCGCCCTCGTCGATGATGGCGTCGAGGATCGGCGGATCGTCACCCGTGAGCCGCTGCTGCCGGTCGAGTCGCAGGTGGACCCGCTGCTCCACCTGCTCGTCGCTGAGCGTGTGCGGGCCGCCGCGCATCACGCCCCGGATGTAGTCGGCGGTCTGGAGCAGGCCGGGCACCACCGAGGGCTCGAAGTTGGCGATCCCGGTCGCCTCCGCCTCCAGCGCGATGAAGTCGATGGTCCGCCGGTCCAGCAGGTACGAGTAGGAGACCCACCAGCCGGGCTTGCGGGCGTCCTTGGCCAGTTGCACCGCCGCGGCGATCTCGTCCGGGCTCACCCCGTAGAGGGTCAGCAGGGCGCGTACGGTGGCCGGACTGACCAGCGTCTGGGCGTTCTCGTAGCGGGACAGGGTGCTCCGAGTGCTGTTGATCTCGTCGGCCGCCACCTCCAGGGTCAGGCCGGCGGCCTCCCGGTGGGTACGCAGGGCGATGCCGAGCCGTCGGGCCCGGGCGGTCTTCGGCGCCATGGATCGATGGTCGCACATTCAACGGGAAAGTGGGCATGAGAGAAAGTCGATGAGAGTTGCATTCACGCGTGTCCACCTGTCAATCTGTGACCACGTCCTCACCACCGGTTGTCGTGGCGACGGTGGTGGTGAGCGACCGGAGGGGATGGGGCGCGCGGCGATCGGGTTATTTCTCCCCCCACGACCCGATCGTCGCGTGCCCCTTGCCGGCTGAGCAGACGGGGAGGGAATCACATGACGGCGATGGGCTGCCGCCCTCCGGACGGCGGTGCACAGCCATGACCCGCTTCCTGGTGGTCCTCACCGACGTCCGGCCGCTCGACGGCGTGGCGCGCAACGAGCGGACGAGCCCGGAGCGCCGCCGGCAGGTGGTCGGGGCGAGCAGCCGGGAGGCGGCGGACCGGATCGCCGGCGCCTTCATGGCGCTGGGCATGGTCCGCGCGGGACGGCAGCGGGTCAAGGTCATCGCCGTCGGACGTCGCGTCGCCGCGCTCCGGAGCGCCTGAACTGAATCCCGCCCGCCCTGCGGACCCGGAACCCGGGGCGGCGCCCGGACGGCCGGTGGCAGGTCCCGCCACCGGCCGTCCGGCCTGTCGCCGTACGGTTACTCACCGTATACGATTCGTTGCCCGGATCGGTTCGGCCGTCGTTCTCCCCGGGTATCGACCACCCGTGCTCGCCACGCACAGTAAGGTCAACCGGGTGAGCGCCAACGGCGAGCACGGCCAGCCGCAGTCGCGACCGAAGAGGTGACCACCAGTGACCACCCCAGGCAAAACCCGTGTGGCGATCGTCTTCGGCGGCCGTAGCCCCGAGCACGGCATCTCCTGCGTCAGCGCGGGCAGCGTGCTGGACGCGCTGGACCCGGACGAGTTCGAGGTGGTGCCGGTGGGCATCACCCGGCAGGGCCAGTGGGTGCTGGCCAGCGGCGACCCGAGTCAGCTCGCGATCCAGGACCGCAAGCTGCCGGAGATCACCTCCAGTTCCGGGGCGGAGCTGGTGCTGCGCGCGGACCCGGCGGCGGGTGGCCTGATGGTGCTCGACCCGACGCAGGGTCCCCGGGCACTGGCCGACGTGGACGTGGTCTTCCCGGTGCTGCACGGCGCGTACGGCGAGGACGGCACCATCCAGGGCATGCTGGAGATGGCCGACATCCCGTACGTCGGGGCGAACGTCTTCGCCTCCGCGGCCGCCATGGACAAGGAGTTCACCAAGAAGCTCTGCGTCGCCGAGGGCATCCCGGTCGGCCCGTACGTGGTGCTGCGCAGCGGGATGACCATGACCGGGGAGGACAAGGAGCGGCTGGGCCTGCCGGTGTTCGTCAAGCCGTCCCGGGCCGGCTCCTCCTTCGGCATCACCAAGGTCGACGACTGGTCCCAGCTCGACGCGGCGGTCGCGACGGCCCGGGAGATCGACACAAAGGTGCTGGTCGAGGGCGCCGTCGTCGGTCGCGAGATCGAGTGCGGCGTGCTGGAGGGGGAGGCCGGCGGCGCCCCGGAGGCGTCGGTGCTGGCCGAGGTACGGATGATCGGCGGCCACGACTGGTACGACTTCGAGGCCAAGTACATCTACGCCGACGAGGTCTGCGAGTACGACGTCCCGGCCAACCTGCCCGAGCGGGTCACCCGCCAGGTGCAGGAGTACGCCGCCCGCGCGTTCACCGCCCTGGACTGCTCCGGCCTGGCCCGGGTCGACTTCTTCGTCACCCCCGAACTGGACGTCTACCTCAACGAGATCAACACCATGCCCGGGTTCACCCCGACCTCGATGTTCCCCCGGATGTGGGCGGCCAGCGGCCTGGAGTATCCCAAGCTCGTCAACCGCCTCATCCGTACCGCCCTGCGCCGCGCGGGCCGCTGACCCGACCCGCGCGGGAAGCGGTCAGGAGGAGCAGCCGGAGGGGGCGGACTTGGCCGACGGGACCGTGGCGACGATCGCGTCGGAGATCTGCGCGATCCACTGGAGCGGCTGCTCGTACGCCTTCGGCAGCCCGACCCGGACGGGGACCTCCCGGTCGACGGCGGTCAGCACCGCGCCGTCGGACTCCTGCGCCGTGTACCAGCAGACCCCGTTGACCCGCCACACGTCGCCGGTCGCCGGGATGCAGCCGTCGGCCGGCTGCTCGGTCGACGCGCCCGGGGCCGGCGAGGGGCACACCGTGAGCGGCGGGACCCCGCAGGCGACCGTCAGCGCCGGGTCGCCGTACGCGGCGTTCTGCTCGGCGCCGGCGGTGACCGGTCGCTGGTTCAGGTCGCGGACGCTCGGCGGGAGCTGCGACACCAGGGCGCGGCACACCGTCGCCGGCCGCTCCGCCAGGTGCGGGACCGGCATCTCGACCGGGGCGACGGACTGCGTCCGTCCGGTGCTCGCCGACGGGCTCGGTGTGGCGACCGGCTCCGTCGGGGCGAGGCTCGCGAAGGTGAATCCGGCCACCGCCGCGGTGACCGGCACCGCGACCAGCGTCGCCCAGAGCGCCGCCCGGCGGGAGGAGCGGTCGCGGGTCGGGGCCGGCCCAGCCGGGCGGGACCCGTCGGGAGCGGGGGAGGAAGTGATCTCGTCCACTTACAGGCGCACCACCGAACACGTGAGGGTGCGGGTGATGCCGGGCACCATCTGCACCTTGCTGACGATGAGTTTGCCAAGCTCGTCGACGGTGTTCGCCTCGGTGAGCACGACCACGTCGTACGGCCCGGTGACGGCGTCGACCCGTACCACGCCGGCAAGGTCCGCGATCTGACCGGCCACGTCACGCGCCCGACCGACCTCGGTCTGGATGAGGATGTACGCCTGTACCACGACTCGACCTCCGTCCGTCGCCGCCTGGGGCGGCCCGAAGGGTGAAACTACCTTACGGAGCAGGCCCGATCCCTATCGGTGGTCGGCTGGACGCGGTGAGCGAGGACACGCCGGGTGTGGTGCGGCAATGTGAAAACGGAAGAGCGCGACGAGAGGACGGCATGACAGTCGCGGGTGTCGGGGAGTTCGGGCTGATCGACCGGGTTACGGCCCGGCTGGCGTACGGGGAGAGCTGCCTGCTCGGCCCGGGGGACGACGCGGCGGTGGTCGCGGCCCCGGACGGGCGGGTGGTGGCCTCCACCGACGTGCTGGTCGAGGGGCGGCACTTCCGCCGGGACTGGTCCGGGGCGCGGGACATCGGACACCGGGCGGCGGCGGCCAACCTGGCCGACATCGCGGCCATGGGCGCCACCCCGACCGCGCTGCTGGTCGCCCTCTGCATCCCCGCCGAGCTGGACCCGACCTGGGCGGAGGAACTGGCCGACGGGCTGGGCGCCGAGGCGGCCCTGGTCGGGGCGGGCGTGGTCGGCGGCGACATGTCGGCCAGCTCCGTCATCACGATCGCGGTGACCGCCCTGGGTGACCTGGCCGGCCGGCCGCCGGTGGTCCGCTCCGGGGCCCGCCCGGGCGACGTGCTGGCGCTCGCCGGGCGGACCGGCTGGGCGGGAGCCGGCTACACCGTGCTCTCCCGGGGCTTCCGGACGCCCCGGCTGCTGGTCGAGGCGTACCGCCGTCCCGAGGTGCCGTACTCGGCCGGCCCGGAGGCGGCCCGGCACGGCGCCACCGCCATGATCGACGTCTCGGACGGGCTGCTGGCCGACCTGGGGCACGTGGCGAAGGCCAGTGGGGTGGCGATCGACGTGACCCGGGACGCGTTCGAGGTGCCCCGACAGATGCGCGACGCGGCCCAGGCGTTGGGCGTCGACCCGTACTCCTGGATCCTGGCCGGAGGCGAGGACCACGCCCTGGCGGCGACCTTCCCGGCGGCGGCCACCCTGCCGCCGGGCTGGCGGCCGATCGGCCGGGTGGCCGAGGGCGCCGGGGTCACCGTGGACGGCGCGGCGTACGACGGCCCCACCGGGTGGGACCACTTCCGCCGGGCGGAGTGATCTGCGACCGACCTGTGCCGGGGTGGACCGGGGTGGCCCGGACTCCGGTCGTAGCCTTCTTGGCGTGAGCGAGATCGAGATCCGGGCCCGGCGCTTCGACGCGCCCGAGTCGCAGGCGTTGATCCGGGCGGCCCTGGCCGACCTCGGCGAGCGGTACGGCGGCAGCGGCGACGACACCCCGGTCGACGCGGCGGAGTTCGCGCTTCCGGCCGGCGCCTTCCTGGTCGCCTACCTCGACGGGCAGCCGGTGGGTTGCGGCGGCTGGCGCAGCCACGGCGACGACGGCGCGACGGCCGAACTGAAGCGGATGTACACCGCGCCGGCGGCCCGGGGCCGGGGCGTCGCCCGGTCGGTGCTCACGGCCGTCGAACGGTCGGCCCGGGAGCAGGGCCGCGAGCGGATCATCCTGGAGTGCGGCGACCGGCAGCCCGAGGCGATCGCGATGTACACCTCGGCCGGCTACGAGCGGATCCCGAACTTCGGCTTCTACAAGGACGCGCCGGGCTGCCTCTCCTTCGGCCGTACCCTCTGACCGCCGCCCGGCCGTACCCTCTGACCGCCGTCCGGCCGGGCCCGCCGGCCCCGCCCGGGTGGCGCGATCGCCCACCGGCTCCGTTTTTCGGACACGACAGAAGCCGGCGGATCCCAACGGATCCGCCGGCTACCGACGAGTGCTGCGGTGGTGCCGCGCGTCAGGCGCGGGTGACCTTGCCGGCCTTGATGCACGAGGTGCAGACCTGCAGCTTCTTGGTGGTGCCGCCACCGGCCGGGGTACGCACCGACTGGATGTTCGGGTTCCAGCGGCGGTTGGTCCGCCGGTGCGAGTGGGACACGTTGTGGCCGAAGCCCGGCCCCTTGCCACAGACGTCGCACACGCTAGCCACGGGATACTCCTGGGTTTGAAACGTTCATGAGGTCGCCGCCAGGCGCTGCCCGGGCAACCTGGCCAGGTTACCCGATGACCACCCGGTACGCCCAACCGGCCCTGGTCGGCGGCCGACGGCTCCGGGTCGCGGCGCGGTCTCACCCGCTGAGCCGGAGTTGTCGGACGGAAACCCGCCCAGCCTACCGGCCGCTCCGGTGGCCACGGCGCGCGGCCCCACACCGAGCGGGTGGGCTCGCGGCCGCGGCGAGACCGTGGGTGCCCGCCGGGCGGCCCGCCGGACACGCCGACGTGGACCAGGCGACCTCGGCGCGTGTCGGTACACGCCAGTAGGCTTCCGGTCGTGCTGGACACCCTCGACGCCGCCGCGGTACGCCGCTGGTGCGCGAGCGGGCTGGCCGCCCTCCAACGGCACCAGGGCGAGATCGACGACCTCAACGTCTACCCGGTCCCGGACGGCGACACCGGCACCAACCTGGTGCTCACCCTCACCTCCGCGCAGCAGGCCCTCGCCATGGACCTGGACACCCTCCCCGACGACGGGCACACGCCGCACGGGCACGCGCTGCGGCTGATGGCCCAGGGCGCGCTGCTGGGCGCGCGGGGCAACTCCGGGGTGATCCTGTCGCAGATCCTGCGCGGCCTCGCCGACGCGCTGGCCGCCGCCCCGGCGGTCCGCGGCCGGCAGCTCGCCGCCGGGCTCACCGCCGCCACCACCGCCGCCTACGCCGCGGTCGCCCACCCGGTCGAGGGCACCCTGCTCACCGTGGTCGCCGCCGCGGCGCGCGCCGCCGAGCAGACGGAGAGCGACGACCTGCCCGCCGTGGTCCGGGCCGCCGCGGCCGGCGCGGCCCGCGCGCTCGCGCGTACCCCGGAGCAGTTGCCCGCGCTGGCCCGTGCCGGCGTGGTGGACGCCGGCGGGCGCGGCCTCTGCCTGCTGCTGGACGCGCTGGTCGAGGTGGTCACCGGGGAGAGCCCCCGGCAGCCGGCGCCCGCGACGCCCGCGGTCCGCCCGCCCGCCACCGCCGTCCGGGAGACCGGCTCCCCGGCGTACGGCTACGAGGTGCAGTATCTGCTCGACGCCACCGACGAGGCGGTGGCCCGGCTGCGCGCCGAGCTGGAACCGCTCGGCGACTCGCTCGTCATCGTCGGGGACGGCAGCCCGGGCGTCGGCACCTGGAACGTGCACGTGCACGTCAACGACGTCGGCGCGGCGATCGAGGCGGGGATCGTCGCCGGCCGGCCGCACCGGATCACGGTGACCAGGTTCGCCGACCAGGCCGCGCTGCCCGCGCCGGTCCCGCTGCCCGACGGCCGGGCGGCCGTGGTGGTGGCCACCGGCGCCGGCATCGCCGAGCTGTTCGCCGCCGAGGGGGCCACCGTGGTGCCGGCCAACCCGTCCACCGGCGAGCTGCTCGACGCGATCCGGGCCACCGGGGCGGCCCGGGTGGTGGTGCTGCCCAACGACCCCAACACGCAGTCGGTGGCGAGCGCCGCCGCCCGCGAGGCGCACGGGCTCGGGGTGAAGGTCAGCGTGGTGCCCACCCGCTCCCCGGTGCAGGCCCTCGCCGCCCTCGCCGTGCGCGACCCGTCCCGGCGCTTCGAGGACGACGTCATCGCGATGGCCGAGGCCGCCGGCGCCTGCCGCTACGCCGAGGTCTGCCACGCCGGCAAGGAGGCGCTCACCGTGGCCGGCCCGTGCCGGCCGGGCGATGTGCTGGCGCTGGTCGAGGGGGAGGTGCACCTCATCGGCGCCGACCTGCTCGACACCTGCACCGCCGTGGTCGACCGGATGCTCGGCGGCGGCGGGGAGCTGGTCACCCTGCTGCGCGGGGCGGGCGCCCCGGCCGGGCTGACCGAGCGGGTACGCGAGCACGTCGAGCGTTCCTGGCCGTTCGTGGAGATCCAGGCGTACGAGGGCGGGCAGCCGCACTATCCGCTTCTGGTGGGGGTCGAATGACGAGCGAACCGGCCACGGTGGACACGCCGCTGAAGAAGCTGGTCGGGGAGAAGACCGCGAAGGCCCTGGCCGGCCACCTCGACCTGCACACCGCCGGCGACCTGATCTACCACTTCCCCCGTCGCTACGACGAGCGCGGCGAGCACACCGACATCCGCTCGCTGGACGTGGGGGAGCAGGTCACCGTGCTGGCCCAGGTGCAGCGCACCGCCGTACGGCCGATGCGCCAGCGCCGGGGCAACCTGCTGGAGGTGACCGTCGGGGACGGCTCGGGCGGCGTGCTCACCCTCACCTTCTTCGGCAACCAGGCATGGCGCGAGCGGGAGCTGCGGCCCGGCCGGTGGGGGCTGTTCGCCGGCAAGGTCACCGAGTTCCGGGGCAAGCGGCAGCTCAACGGCCCGGAGTACGTCCTGCTCGGCGAGGGCGGCGACGGCGAGGCGGCGGCCAACGAGGAGGTCGAGGAGTTCGCCGGGGCGCTGATTCCGGTCTACCCGGCCGCCGCGGCGGTGCCGACCTGGGTGATCGCCCGCTGCGTCCGGGTGGTGCTGGACACCTTCACCCCGCCGGAGGACCCGCTGCCGGCCGCCCTCCGGGCCAGCCGGAACCTGGTCGGCATCGGGGCGGCGCTGCGCGAGATCCACCGACCGTCCAGCAAGGAGGAGCTGTACCGGGCCCGTCGCCGGCTCAAGTGGGACGAGGCGTTCGCCGTGCAGCTCACCCTGGTGCAGCGCAAGCACCGCGCGGCGGCCTGGCCGGCGCAGGCCCGGCCAGCGCGCGCCGGCGGCCTGCTGGACGCGTTCGACGCCCGGCTGCCGTACGAGCTGACCCCCGGCCAGCAGGTCGTCGGCCGGGAGATCGCCGCCGACCTGGCCACCGCGCATCCGATGCACCGGCTGCTCCAGGGCGAGGTCGGCTCCGGCAAGACGGTGGTCGCGCTGCGGGCAATGCTTCAGGTGGTCGACGCCGGTGGGCAGGCGGCGTTGCTCGCCCCGACCGAGGTGCTCGCGGCCCAGCACCACCGGGGCATGCTCGACCTGCTCGGCCCGCTCGCCCAGGCCGGCGAGCTGGGCGCGGCCGACGACGCGACCCGGGTGGAGCTGGTCACCGGTTCGCTCGGCGCGGCGGCCCGGCGGCGGGCGCTCGCCGAGGTGGCCGAGGGGCGGGCCGGCATCGTGCTGGGCACCCACGCCCTGCTCTACGAGGGGGTCGACTTCCACGACCTGGGTCTGGTGGTCGTCGACGAGCAGCACCGGTTCGGCGTGGAGCAGCGGGACGCGCTGCGGGCCAAGGCCGACCAGCCGCCGCACGTGCTGGTCATGACCGCCACCCCGATTCCGCGTACGGTGGCCATGACGGTCTACGGCGACCTGGAGGTGTCCACTCTCTCCGAGCTGCCGCAGGGGCGCTCGCCGATCGCCTCGCACGTGGTGCCGGCCGCCGAGAAGCCGGCCTTCCTCGACCGGGCCTGGCGTCGGCTGCGCGAGGAGGTGGCCGCCGGCCACCAGGCGTACGTGGTCTGCCCGCGGATCGGCGAGGGGCCGCAGAGCGACGAGGAGGCCCCACGCGAGGACGACAGCGGGCGGCGCCCGCCCCTGGCGGTGACCGAGGTGGCGCCGCTGCTGGCGGAGGGCCCGCTGCACGGGCTGCGGATCGGCGTGCTGCACGGGCGGCTGCCGGCCGACGAGAAGGACGCGGTGATGCGCTCCTTCGCCGCCGGTGAACTGGACGTGCTGGTGGCGACCACGGTGGTCGAGGTGGGCGTGAACGTGCCCAACGCCACCGTGATGATCGTGCTGGACGCCGATCGGTTCGGCGTCTCCCAACTGCACCAGTTGCGCGGCCGGGTGGGGCGCGGCTCGGCCGCCGGCCTCTGCCTGCTGGTGACCGAGGCGGCGGAGGGTTCGTCGGCCCGGGAGCGGCTCGACGCGGTCGCCTCCACCACCGACGGGTTCAAGCTCGCCGAGCTGGATCTGGAACAGCGCCGTGAGGGCGACGTGCTGGGCGCCACCCAGTCCGGCCGCCGGTCCCACCTGCGGCTGTTGTCGTTGCTGCGGGACACCGACCTGATCCGGGACGCCCGGGCCGAGGCGATCGCCCTGGTCGAGGAGGATCCGGAGCTGGCCCGGCACCCGGCCCTGGCCGCCTCGGTCGCCGCCCTGGTCGACGAGGAACGCGCGGAGTACCTGGAGAAGGGCTGACGGCCCGGCTCGGTCCGTCTTGTCGGCTCGGGTGCAGCGTGCCGTGGCTCTGCGCCGGCGTCGTCGCGCCGATCTGCCGCCTGCGGAGTCGCTCGTCCCGTCGTTCGGGGCGGACACGCCGAGGGCGCGCCGACCGGATGGTCGACGCGCCCTCGGTTCAGTTCAGCGCGGATGGTTCAGCGCGGGTCAGACGGTGAAGCGGATCCGACGACGGCGAGCCATCACGAAGAGCACCGCGCCGGCGGCGAGCAGCACGGCGGCCCCACCGGCGATCGCGCCGGCGGCCGGGCCGGTGACCGGCAGACCGCCGCCCTGGCCGCACTCCTCCGGCTGGGTGTACTCGATGGTCTCGGTCTCGTCGACCACGTCGTACTTGACGGTGACCTTGAGGCCCTTGTAGGCGTCGAAGCTGACCGAGGTGGTCTTGCCCGGCACCGACTCGAGCTTCTTGGTGACACCCTTCTCACTGGTCAGGGTGGCGGTGAACGGGATGCCCTTGGCCGGGTTCTCCACGATGAAGGTCATCGTGTCGCAGGTCTCCTCCAGCTGGAAGACCGGCTCCTCCGGCTCCTCCGCCGGGGTGGAGGGGGTGGCCGTCGGGCTGGCCGACGGGGTCGGCTCCGGCGAGTCCGTGGGCGCCGGGGTCTCGCTCGGCGCCGGGGTCTCGGTCGGCTCCGGCGAGGCCGGCGGGGTCGGCTCCGGCGACTCGGTCGGGCCGCAGTCCTGGCTGGGCTGCGCGACGACGGTGCGCTCCCCGGTGAGGACCTTCTTGTCGCGCTTCTTGCCGCGCTCCCACCGCGCCGCGACGGTGAGCTTCAGCTCGGGGATGTCGCCCTCGAAGGTGTAGGTCTGGGTGCCGGTCAGCGGACCGTCGCCCTGCTTCTTCAGGGTCGCCCCGACGGCCAGCTCGCCGGTGATGTCACCCGGCACGGTGGACTCGAGCTTGGTGATGGTGCCGTCGATGTCGGTTTCACTGCTGATCACCGACCAGTTGACGGTGACCTTGCCGTCCGGGGTCGCGCAGTAGCTGCCGGAGGGCTCGGGGTGGTGGGCCATGGCCGGGCTGGCGACGATGGCGACGCTGGCGAGGCCGATCAGTGCACCGGCGGTGAGGGCCGTGGCACGCCGGAGGTTGAGACGGTTCACGTCTACTCCTGGTGAGGGGAAATCGGAGGGTGCGACGGGCGGACCGAAGCCGCGCGCCCGACGACCGGGCAGACCCTAGCGAGATCGACAGCTCGGGCGTTACCGGGATCGACGGCATGTAAAGGGTCTGTTATGAACTTGAGATCATTGATGTACCGCGGGTGATCGTCCGGTACGTGCCTGCGTACCGGCCGGGTGTGCCGGGTGGGCCGGCGCGTCGCGTAGCGTCATGGGCATGTGCGGGAGCAGACGGTGACCCGGATCGTGGCCGGGACGCTCGGCGGGCGGCGGATCGCCGCGCCGCCCGGCGCCGGCACCCGGCCGACCTCCGACCGGGTCCGGGAGGCGTTGTTCAGCGCGGTGCAGGCCGAACTCGACCTCGACGGGGCGCGCTTCGCCGACCTGTACGCCGGCTCCGGCGCGGTCGGGCTGGAGGCGCTGTCCCGCGGTGCGGAGCACGTGCTGCTGGTCGAGTCCGACGCCCGGGCGGCCCGGGTGATCCGGGAGAACATCGCCGCGCTGCGGGCCGCCCCGGCCGCCCGCCTGGTCACCGGCAAGGTGGCCACCGTGCTCGCGGCCGGCGCGGACGGGCCGTACGACGTGGTCTTCGCCGACCCGCCGTACGCCGTACCCGACGAGGAGATCACCGCGTTGTCGGCCGCGCTGGTCGACGGCGGCTGGCTGGCCCCGGACGCCCTGGTGATCGTCGAGCGGTCCAGCCGTACCGGGCCGGTCACCTGGGTGGACGGCATCACGCCCGGGCGCTCTCGCCGCTACGGCGAGACCACCCTTTGGTACGGTCGCCGATCATGAGACGCGCGGTCTGCCCGGGCTCCTTCGACCCGGTCACCAACGGACACCTCGACATCATCGGTCGGGCCAGCCGGCTCTTCGACGAGGTGATTGTCGGCGTGCTGATCAACCAGTCCAAGCAGGGGCTGTTCACCGTCGAGGAGCGCATCGACATGCTCCGCGAGGTGACCGCGTCGTACGACAACGTGCGGGTCGAGTCGTTCCGTGGGCTGCTGGTGGACTTCTGTCGTGCCCAGCAGGCGAGCGTGCTGATCAAGGGCCTGCGGGCGGTCAGCGACTTCGACTACGAACTCCAGATGGCCCAGATGAACATCGGCCTGGCCGGCGTGGAGACGCTCTTCATGCCGACCAATCCGCTCTACTCCTTCCTCTCCTCCAGTCTGGTCAAGGACGTGGCCAAGTGGGGCGGCGACATCTCCGCCCACGTCCCCGACACCGTCCGCCAACAACTCACCACCCGCCTCCACCCCACCCCCCGCCCCTAACCCCCCCACCCCCACCCCCCACCCCCACCCCCCGTCCCTCCCGCCCCACCCCACCGCGGCGATCTTGCACTTCGGGTCGGGGATTCGCCCGAACATGGGCGGAATGTCAGGGCCGAAGGTGCAAGATCGGCGAGTCGGGGCGGGTGACGGGTGGCGGGCGACGCGCCGGGAGGGGTGGATCGGTCTGGGGTGGAGGGGGCGCGACATGATGTGTGCAGCGCCGAACCCGGGTGCAGGCCGCATCATGGAGGGCGGCCGACGAAGACAGGAGTGAGGTACCGGTGGACCCGCTCGATCGCATCGACGAACTGATCGCCATGGTGGAGCAGGCCCGCTCCGTCCCGATGTCGCGCAACAACTGCATGGTCGACCGGGGTGAGATGATCGCCGCCCTCGACGAGCTGCGCGCCGAGCTTCCCGCCGACCTGCGCCGGGCCGCCGCGCTGCTGGAGGAGCGGGACAAGATCATGGAGGCCGGCAAGCGCGAGGCCGACCGGATCATCAGCGAGGGTGAGGCGGAACACGCCCGCCTGGTCTCGGTGAACGAGATCACGGTCTCCGCCGAGCACGAGGGCGCCCGGATCATCGCCGAGGCCCGCGCCGAGGCGCAGCGCCTCCGCGACGAGGTGGACGACTACGTCGACACCGCGCTGGCCAACTTCGAACAGTTCCTCACCCGGGCGCTCGCCTCGATCGAGCGCGGCCGGGACAAGATGCACGCGCTGCGCGAGATCGGCACCTTCGCGGGTGACGAGGCCGATCGGCCGCTACCCTTCTGAGCGGCCCCTGGCCGGCGGCCGACAGCCGGCACCCGACGGGCCGGGGCGAGCGACGCCCCGGTTCGACGGTCCGGCCCCCACCCAGGTAACCTTCTTTGTCGGCCTCTCACCGGCCGGAGTCTGACTATGCCCAAACACTCGTCATCCCCACTCAACCCCAGGTCGCCGCTGGTCCTCGACACGAGGGAACTGCCGCGTCGGCCTGGCGCGTTGCGTACGGTCAAGCGGGTCGTGCCGGCACCGGAGGACCTCGGCGTGGAGTTGATCGGCGTGCCGGTGGGCGCGGACCTCGACCTCGACCTGAGGTTGGAGTCGGTGTCCGAGGGCGTGCTCGTCTCCGGGACCGTCTCGGGCCCGGTCAAGGGCGAGTGCGGCCGCTGCCTGCGCGAGATCGACGACTCGGTGTCGGTGCGGATCCAGGAGCTGTACGCGTACGAGAACAGCACCACGGACGACACGACAGACGAGGACGAGGTAGGCCGGATGCAGGGCGATCTGATCGACCTGGAGCCGGCGCTGCGGGACGCGGTGGTGCTCGCGCTGCCGACGAACCCGCTCTGCCGGGAGGACTGCCCAGGCTTGTGCCCCGACTGTGGGGTGCACTGGGACGATCTGCCGGCCGACCACAGCCATCAGCAGATCGACCCGCGTTGGGCGGGCCTGTCGCAACTGACCCGTACAGAGGAGTAAGAACCGTGGCCGTCCCCAAGCGCAAGATGTCGCGCAGCAACACCCGGGCCCGTCGGGCGCAGTGGAAGGCCGCGGCGGTCGCGACCGTGGCCTGCCCGCAGTGCAAGTCGGCCAAGCTGCCGCACACCGCCTGCTCCGTCTGCGGCACCTACAACGGCCGCCAGGTCCTCGAGGTCTGACCTGGACGCCGAGTGACGTCCCCGACCGCCGGTCGGGTGGCGCGCACACCCAGGCTCTCGCCCGGTGTCCCGGCTCCCTCCACCGCCGGCCGTTCCCCGGCCGGCACCCCGATGGAGCCGGGCACCGCGCGGATCGCCGTCGACCTCCTCGGCGGGGACGATGCTCCCGCCGTCGTGGTTGACGGCGCTCTGCGGGCGGTGCGTACCGACCCAGACCTGCACCTGCTGCTCGTCGGACCGACCGAGGTCGCCGGCGGGCTGATCGGTGCGCTGAACCCGGAGCAACGCGCCCGGGTCACGGTCCGCCCGGTGCGGACCGCCGTCGGCATGGCCGACCATCCCACCGCCGCGCGCGCGGAGAGCACCGTCCGCGCGGCGGTCACCGCCGTCCGCGACGGGCTCGCCGACGCGATCGTCTCCGCCGGCTCGACCGGCGCCACCGTCACCGCCGCCGCGCTCGGCCTCGGCCGGTGGGCCGGCATCCGCCGCCCGGCCCTGGTGGCCACCCTGCCCGCCGTCGCCGGCCCGGTGGTGCTGCTGGACGTCGGCGGCACGCTGGAGTCCGGCCCCGCCACCCTCACCCGGCACGCCGTGCTCGGCGCCGCGTACGCCGCCGTGGCGCACACCGTCGCCGCGCCCCGGGTCGGGCTGCTCTCCGTCGGCACCGAGGCCGGCAAGGGTGACCGGCTGCGCCGCCTCGCCGACCCCGCCCTCGCCGCCGTGCCGCTGCCCTGCGACGGCCGCTACGTGGGCCTCGTCGAGGGGTTCGACATCTCCCTCGGCGCGCGCGCCGACGTCGTGGTCACCGACGGGTTCACCGGTAACGTGCTGCTCAAGGCCATCGAGGGCGCGTACGCGATGGCCGGCGGGCCGCCGGCCAGTGGCGGTGCCCCGCGTGCCGCGGCCCTGCTCGGCGTGGCCGGCACGGTGGTCGTCTGTCACGGGGCGGCCCGGCCCGCCGACGTCGCCTCCGGCATCGCCCTCGCCGCCCACCTGTGGCGACGTGGCGCCACCAACACCGTCTCCACTCTGCTCGACGCTGTCCCGCACGATCCCGCACCTGACCGTAACGACACCGAGGTAGCACCATGACCAACGACAAGCGGCGGCGTGCTCCCGTCGGCCACCTGGAGGCGGCCTTCGGAGTGTCGCTCGACCCGGAACTGCTGGAGCGCGCGCTGACCCACCGCTCCTACGCGTACGAGAACGGCGGCCTGCCCACCAACGAGCGGCTGGAGTTCCTGGGCGACTCGGTCCTCGGCGTGGTGATCACCACGGCCCTGTTCCACAACCACCCGGACCTGGCCGAGGGACAGCTCGCCAAGCTGCGCGCCAGCGTGGTCAACATGCGCGCCCTCGCCGACGTGGCGCGTGGCCTCGGTCCGGGCGGGCTGGGCGCGTACCTGCTGCTGGGCAAGGGGGAGGAGACCACCGGCGGCCGGGACAAGGCCAGCATCCTGGCCGACACCCTGGAGGCGCTGCTCGGCGCGATCTACCTCCAGTACGGCCTGGACACCGCGGCCGTCGTGATCCACCGCCTCTTCGACCCGCTGATGGCCGAGTCGGCCGGCCGGGGCGCCGCGCTGGACTGGAAGACCAGCCTCCAGGAGTTGACCGCCGCGCTGGGGCTGGGCGTGCCGGAATACCGGATCGAGGGCACCGGGCCGGACCACCTCAAGACGTTCACCGCCTGGGTGGTGGTGGCCGGCAACCGGTACGGCGGCGCGGAGGGGCGCAGCAAGAAGGAGGCCGAGCAGCGGGCCGCCGAGTCGGCCTGGCGGATGCTGACCGAGCAGGCCGAGCAGGAGCAGGGCGCGCTGACGGCGGGGGACGCCGACGGGGCGACCGCGGACGGCGCGGGCAGCGGATCCACGGCCGACGCGGCCGGTGCGGGTGCCGGCCGTGCCTGAGCTGCCCGAGGTCGAGACGGTCCGGCAGGGCCTGGCCCAGTGGGTCATCGGCCGGACGATCAGTTCCGTCGAGGTACGTCACCCCCGGGCCGTACGCCGGCACCAGCCGGGCGGGGCGCACTTCGCCGACGTGCTGGCCGGCCGGACCATCACCGACGTGCGGCGCCGGGGCAAGTACCTGTGGCTGCCGCTGGACACCGGCGACGCCCTCGTCGGTCACCTCGGCATGTCCGGTCAACTGCTGCTCCAGCCGGTCGGGGCGGCCGACGAGCTGCACCTGCGGGTCCGGTTCCGGTTCGCCGACGACGGCCCGGAGCTGCGCTTCGTCGACCAGCGTACGTTCGGCGGGCTGGCGGTGTCCGAGGGCGGCGCGGAGCTGCCGTCGGAGATCGCGCACATCGCCCGGGACCCGATGGATCCGGAGTTCTCCGACGCCGACTTCGTGGCCGCGCTGCGCCGGCGGCGTACCGAGGTCAAGCGGGCGCTGCTGGACCAGACCCTGGTCTCCGGGATCGGCAACATCTACGCCGACGAGGCGCTGTGGCGGGCGAGGCTGCACGGCGCCCGCCCGACCGACGCGCTCACCGGTCCGGCGGTCGGCCGGCTGCTCGGGCACGTCCGGGACGTGCTCGCCGAGGCGATCAAACAGGGCGGCACCAGCTTCGACGAGCTGTACGTCGACGTCAACGGCGAGAGCGGCTACTTCGACCGGTCGCTCAACGCGTACGGCCGGGAGGGGGAACCCTGCGGGCGGTGCGGTGCGCCGATCCGCCGCGAGGCGTTCATGAACCGTTCGTCGTACAGTTGTCCGCGCTGCCAACCCCGCCCCCGAGGGGCGCTGCGGGGATGACCCTGAGCCGCCTCGGGGTTGCGCCGGTGTGCCTCCCCGGGCGGCTTGCGGCGCGTCCCCCGGCCGTACCCTGAAAGTCCCCTTCTGTCCGGTTGGTTGAGCCGATCCGGACCGACCGGCCGGGACCGGACGGATCGGGGACGAGCCGGGGCCGTTCCCCGATGTCCGGGCATCGCCCGCTCCCTAGCGTCAGCACCGTCGGCACGGGGCCGACGTGTGGAGGGGGAACCCGGGTATGGGCAGGCGACCGGTGACGGTGCGATTGGCGCGGTGGAGTGCGGAGCATCCGTGGCGGGCCATCGCGCTGTGGGTGGTGTTCGTTGCGGTGTGCTTCGTCGGCGGCAACGCCGCGGGCCTGAACGAGGCCAGCTCCGCCGACCAGGCGATCGGCGAGGTGGGACGGGCCGAGCTGATCGTCGACGGCGGCGGCTTCCACGAGCCGGCGACCGAGAACGTGCTGATCACGTCCCGCTCGGGGACGCTCGACCAGTCCGCCGCGAAGACCGCCGCCGACGACGCGGCGGCCCGGCTGCGGCAGGTCGAGGGGGTGGCCTCGGTGGGTACGCCGCTGCCGTCCCGGGACGGCAGCGCGCTGCTGCTGCCGGTCACCATGTCCGGCGACCCGGAGACCGCGTCGGACCGGGTGCAGCCGCTGCGGGACGCCACCGCCAAGGTGCAGGAGGCGCACCCGGCGCTGCGGATCGAGGAGGTCGGGGGACCCTCGATCAACAAGGCGCTCGACGAGACCCTCGGGAAGGACTTCAAGCGGGCGGAACTGCTCAGCCTGCCGGTCACCCTGGCCATCCTGATCATCGCGTTCGGCGCGCTGATCGCGGCCGGCGTGCCGGTGCTGCTCGCGCTCTCCTCGGTGGCCGCGGCCATGGGGCTCTCCACCCTGGCCTCGCACCTGGTGCCGGCCAACGACACCACGGCCAGCGTGATCCTGCTGATCGGCATGGCGGTCGGCGTCGACTACTCGCTGTTCTACGTCCGCCGGGAACGGGAGGAACGGGCGAAGGGCCGGTCCGGGCTGGACGCGGTGGAAGTCGCGGCGGAGACCTCCGGGCACGCCGTGGTGGTCTCCGGGGCCGCCGTGATCATCTCGATGGCCGGGCTGCTGCTCGCCCAGGACGCGATCTTCTCCTCGCTGGCCGTGGGCTCGATCCTGGTGGTCGCGGTCGCGGTGCTCGGCTCGCTGACCGTGCTGCCGGCGCTGCTCGCCAAGCTCGGCCGCTGGGTCGACCGACCCCGGGTGCCGCTGCTGTGGCGGCTCACCGCCCCGCGTACCGGCCGGCACGGCCAGCCGGCCCGGCCCCGGTTCTGGCCGGCCGTGCTGAAGCCCGCGCTGCGGGCGCCGCGGACCACCCTGATCGTCTCGATCGGGCTGCTGCTCACCCTGGCCGCCCCGGCGCTGAGCATGAAGATGAAGTTCCCCGGCATGGAGGACGTACCGCGCACCACGCCGGCCATGCAGGCGTACGACCGGCTCACCACCGCCTTTCCGAGCAACGGCACCAGCCACACCGTGGCGGTGCGGGCGCCGGCCGAGCAGGCCGACCGGGTGCACGCGGCGTTGACCGACCTGGCCGGGCGGGCCGCCGCCGACCCGCTCTTCGCGCCGGCCGAGGGGGACGGCGCGAAGATCGAGGTGTCGGCCGACCGCCGGGTGTCCGTACTGGAGGTCGCCACCCCGTACGGCAGCCGCACCGACGAGGCCACCCGGTCCCTGCACGAGCTGCGCGAGGACCTGGTGCCGGCCGCGCTGCGCGGCATCCCCGGGATCGAGTACGCGGTCGGCGGCGCCGTGGCCGCCAACGAGGACTACGCCCAGCACATCAGGGAGAAGCTGCCGATCGTGGTCGCCTTCGTGCTGGCGCTGACCTTCCTGGTGATGGCCTGGACGTTCCGGTCGGTGGTGGTCGCGCTCACCTCGATCCTGCTGAACCTGCTCTCCGCCGGGGCCGCGTACGGCCTGCTGGTGCTGGTCTTCCAGGGTGACTGGGCGGCCGGGCCGCTCGGCTTCACCTCGATGGGCGCGATCGTCACCTGGCTGCCGCTGTTCCTGTTCGTGGTGCTCTTCGGGCTCTCCATGGACTACCACGTCTTCGTGGTCAGCCGGATCCGCGAGGGTGTCCGCGCCGGCCTGCCCAACCGGGACGCGGTGGCGTACGGGATCACCTCCTCGGCGGGCGTGGTGACCAGTGCGGCGATCGTCATGGTCGGGGTCTTCTCGATCTTCGCGACGCTGAGCACCATCGACATGAAGCAACTCGGCATCGGGCTGGCCGCGGCGATCCTGCTGGACGCCACGATCATCCGGGCCGTGGTCCTGCCGTCCCTGATGACCCTGCTGGGCGACGCGAACTGGTGGGCTCCGCGCTTCCTGCGCCGCCGGGCCGCCACCCCGCCGGCCGAGCCGCCCGCCCCCACCCCGGAGCTGGTCGGCGCCCACTGACCTGCCGGCGTCACCCCCGAGGGCCGGGCCGCACGAGCGGCCCGGCCCTCCACGGCTTCCCGCCGCGCGGGGCGGCGACGGATCAGAGTTGGGGGCAGGGGTCGCGCCAGGCGTCCAGCTTCCGGTCCTTGAGCATGGAGGCGAAGCCGTAGCCGACGGTGGTGACGCAGAAGGCGGTCGGGTCGCCGGTGTACTCGACGTGGAAGACCGGCTTGTCGGCGTCGGCGAAGGGCAGCAGCTTGGCGCACTCCCGCCGGCGTACGCACTCCTGGTTGACGGCGAAGTCGAAGTCGGGCGCGAGCGCGGCCACCTGCGGCACGTCGTCGACCAGCCCCGGCGAGAGATCGAGCCGGCGGGCCAGGGCGGCCAGCCGGCGGTTGAACCGCAACTGGTCGTCGAAGTCGAGTGGGAAGCCGGTGCGGTGCCGGTAACCGTCGGCGTCGTCGACCGCCACCGCGCCGAAGCCCTTGCCCCGGCACAGCCGGAACCGGTCGGCGAGCACCGGCTCCAGCGCGTCCCACCGGCGTACGTCCAGCCACTGGCTGCCCGGCCGACCCGCCACCGCCGCGCCGAGTGCGTCCGCCGGGAACCGGCTCGCGTCCGGGTCGGTGGACGCGTACGTCCCGACGCGTATCTGGCAGACCAGCCGGCGGTCCCGGGCCCGCAACGCGGCGGTCTCGGCGGAGGTGGTGCGGACCGGGTCGAGCAGGTACACGTCGGCGTCGACCGTGACGTCCACCTGGCCGGTGAGCTGCCACTGCCACTGCCACCGGTGGGCCAGTTCCGCCGGCCACCGGGTGGGCGCGCCGGGTGGGACGACCGGGGTGTGGCAGCCGGCCACCGGGGCGAGCACCAGCACCGCCGCCAGTGCCACCGCGCCGCGGCGCGGTCCGCGTGGCAGGACGCGGACCGACCGGCCGCGCGGCACGGGCCACGCCGGCCGCATCCGCATCGACAGCTCCCGGGTCGCGGGCGGCACGCCGCCGCCCCTGCCGGTACGTCGAGCCGACCCGGGTCACCGGCCGTGCCGGCACCATGGGACGACCCCGGCGCACCTCACCCGGTCAAACGAGCGCGGACCCGGTCACGACACGACGGCGGCGCGACGTCGACCCGTCCGTTCAGCGGGGGGTGCCGAAGTCCTGCGTCCAGTATGGCCCGTTGCTCCGCGCCACACCCACGCCGATCTGGGTGAACGAGCAGTTCAGGATGTTGGCGCGGTGGCCCGAGCTGTTCATCCAGGCGTCCATGACGGCGGCCGGGCTCTGCTGGTTCC
Organism: Micromonospora narathiwatensis; assembly: GCF_900089605.1. Classification (NCBI taxonomy): domain Bacteria; kingdom Bacillati; phylum Actinomycetota; class Actinomycetes; order Micromonosporales; family Micromonosporaceae; genus Micromonospora; species Micromonospora narathiwatensis. The sequence continues at coordinate 186,259 of NZ_LT594324.1, forward strand.
AGGCCACGTTCTCCCCGTACGCCCGCCAGGCGTAGCCGACCCGGTCGAGCCGCTCGCCGACGTCGCTGCCGTCGCTGCCGTCGTGCGTCATGGTCTTGTGGTCGGCCTGGTCCTGGCTGTGCCGCTGGGCGGCCAGCGTCAGCTTGTCGTCGACGGTCACCGCCTTGCAGCCGGCCTTGGCCCGTTCCTGGTTGACCAGGTCGACGACCTGCTGGAGTTCGGCGCTCAGCCCGCCGGTCGAGGCGGTCCGGGTGGCGGTGCTGCTCGGCGCGGCGGTGCGCTGGAGCTGGCGGGAGGGGGCGGTGGTCCGGCTCGGCTTCGGGGTGGCGGTGCGGGTCGGGCTCGGCCGGGCGCTGGTCGGGGCGGCGCTGGGGGAGCCGGTCGGCGCGCCGGTGGGTGAGGCGGGGGCGAGGGCATCGCCGGGGGCGGCGTCGGTGTTGTCGGGCGCGACGGGGGCGGCGGCCACCGCGTCGGTCGCGGTCGAGTCGGTGTGCTGGCCGTCGCCGGGCAGCATCAGGGCGGCCACGCCCAGGGTGGCCACCAGCGTCGCCGCGGCGGCGGCACCGCCGACCAGCAAAGGGCGCGGGAAGCGGCGCGGCTGCCGGTGCCGCCCCGGCTGCTCGAGCGAGGAATCGAAGGCCGGACGCCAGGTGGTGGTGGACTGCTCCTCGGCCGGCCAGCCGGCGGCCCGCTCGAACTCGGGGACCGGCGTACCCGGGTCGGAGGCCGCCTGCTCGGCGGTCCAGTCGAGGTGCCCGTGGGGCTGCCACTGGTCGTCGGGGCCGTCGGTCCGCCCGGCGTCGTCCGGGCCGTGGGTCGGCCAGGCGTCGTCCGGGCCGTGAGTCGGCCAGGCGTCGGTCGGCGTGCCGGTCCGCTTTGCGCCCGAGTCATCCGGTTCGTCCCCGAAGAGGTACGCCGACCGCGGCTCCGGCCGGTCGGTGAGCCAGGCCGGCCCGTCGGCGGCCGGCGGCTGTGGGTGCCGGGCGGAGCCGTCCGGTTCGATCGGGTCGGTCCAGCGGTACACGCCTGTCCCCTCCACGGGTCGGTTGTCGGCCCGGCTGACGCTACGGTCGCGCCGCGAGCTGCGGCAACGTGGCTAAGAAAGAGTTAAGGGGAACCTGACGGCGAGGGTGAGACGTTCACGCATTCCCGGGCGTACAGTTATGGCGTCCGGACAGAGCGTGTCCGCGCCTCACGGCAGCCCCCCGACAAGTGGACAGGTCGACGTGGAGATGATCTACGGCCTGCGAGAACTTGACGAAGGAGGGGTTTGCGGCTCAATATATAGGTGTCGCCAGTCGCGCCCAGTCATGCCCGCATTTTGCTGGGATGGCAGCCGCGAACATGATGGGCGCGCGTTGGCCGGCCTTTCCGGCAGCGCATATCAAGGAGTCAGCATGGCGAAGGCCCTCTACGGCCACGTTGGTGCAGCGCCCGACCGGCGCCTGCTCGACGAGGTCACCCGACTGCGTGCCAGGGTTCAGGCACTGGAGTTCGAGATCACGCGTCTGCGCGCCGACAATGATCGGCTGGCGGCGGCAGCGGCGGAGGCTGACGACCTCCTCCGGCTGGCCGAGCCCGCGTTGACCTGATCTCCGGTTGTCGGAAAACTGAATCGCACCACACGAAAACGCGCGCCGACACCCCAAGTGCCGGCGCGCCGCTTTGTGCGTACGCCTTTTGTTTTCGCGGCGCGTCTTCCGATCGGGTGAGCCCGGAATTGCGCGACGGCAACCGGGGCCACGAATAAGATCTTGTGGTTTTCCACACTCTCCTCCGGGGCACGCCGAAACCGGACACGACGGGCCGCGCGGTGGGTCGCTTGCCGCGGCTTCCCCGGCCCCGGGTTAGTCTGCGGGTCTACCAGGTCCGCGCAGCCGGCGACGGTACGGCGGCCACCGGACGAGGATCGAGAAGGTGCATCTCAAGAGCCTGACGGTGAAGGGCTTCAAGTCCTTCGCCTCCGCGACGACGCTGAAGCTGGAGCCCGGGATCACCTGCGTGGTCGGCCCGAACGGCTCCGGCAAGTCCAACGTCGTCGACGCCATCGCCTGGGTACTCGGCGAGCAGGGGGCCAAGGCGCTGCGTGGCGGCAAGATGGAGGACGTCATCTTCGCCGGCACCGCCGGGCGGGCGCCGCTGGGCCGGGCCGAGGTCACCCTCACCATCGACAACACCGACGGCGCGCTGCCGATCGAGTACACCGAGGTCTCCATCACCCGCCGGATGTTCCGCTCCGGCGAGAGCGAGTACGAGATCAACGGCGACTCCTGCCGGCTGCTGGACATCCAGGAGCTGCTGTCGGACTCCGGCATCGGCCGGGAGATGCACATCATCGTCGGCCAGGGCCGGCTCGACGGCATGCTGCACGCCAAGCCGGAGGACCGGCGGGCGTTCATCGAGGAGGCGGCCGGGGTCCTCAAGCACCGCAAGCGCAAGGAGAAGGCGCTGCGGAAGCTCGACGCGATGCAGACCAACCTCAACCGCCTCACCGACCTCACCGCCGAACTGCGCCGCCAGCTCAAGCCGCTGGGCCGGCAGGCCGAGGTGGCCCGCCGCGCCGCCGCGATCCAGGCCAACCTGCGCGACGCCCGGTTGCGGCTGCTCGCCGACGACCTGCACACCCTGCGGACCACGCTGGACAAGGAGATCGCCGACGAGACGGCGCTGCGCGAGCGGCGGGAACAGATCGAGGCGGAACACACCGAGGTGCAGTCCCGCCTCGGCGAGCTGGAGGCCGCCCTCGCCGAGGACGCCCCGCTGCTCGCCGCCGCCCAGGACACCTGGTACAAGCTCTCCGCGCTCCAGGAGCGGTTCCGGTCCATCGAGCAGCTCGCCCGGGAGCGGCTGCGCCACCTCAGCGCCACCCCCGACGACGAGCGCCCCGGCCGCGACCCCGACCAGTTGGAGGCCGAGTCGCGGCGGGTTCGCGAGCAGGAGGAGGAGCTGCGCGCGGCGCTCACCGAGGACCAGATCCGGCTGGCCGAGGCGGTCGAGCACCGGCAGGAGCTGGAGCGGCAGCTCGCCGCCGCCGAGCGGGAACTGGTCGCCGCCGCCAAGGCCATCGCCGACCGGCGGGAGGGGCTGGCCCGGCTGACCGGCCAGGTCAACTCGGCCCGGGCCCGGACCACCAGCGCCGGCGAGGAGATCGAACGGCTCGCCACCGCGCACACCGACGCGCTGGCCCGGGCCGAGAAGGCGCAGGCCGAGCTGGACGCGGTCGCCGAGCAGTCCACCGAGGCGGACCGGGACAACGCCGACCTGGACGCCCGGCACGCCGAGGCGGTCACCGTCCACGAGCAGGCACAGGCGGCCGTCCGCAGCCTCGCCGACGCCGAGCGCGCCGCCGAGAAGGACGCGGCCACCTGGAAGGCCCGCGAGGAGGCGCTCGCCCTCGGCCTGCGCCGCAAGGACGGCGCCGGGGCGCTGCTGGCCCGCGCCGACCAGGTGCCCGGCCTGCTCGGCAGCCTCTCCGGGCTGCTCACCGTCGCACCCGGCCACGAGGCGGCGCTCGCCGCCGCGCTCGGCGGGCTCGCCGACGCGGTCGCGGTCAGCGGCGTGGACGAGGCGGTCGAGGCGATGCGGCTGCTGAAGATCTCCGACGCAGGCCGGGCCGGCCTGCTGGTCGGCAGCCCCGCCGGGCCGGGCATGGACGGCCCGGCCGACGCGCTGCGCCCGAAACTGCCCGATGGCGCCCGCTGGGCGCCCGACCTGGTGGAGTGCTCGGCCGAACTCCGGCCGGCGGTGTATCGGGCGCTGCGCGACGTGGCGCTGGTCGACGATCTCGCCGCCGCGGCCGAGCTGGTCGCCGGCAACCCGGAGCTGCGCGCCGTCACCCCCGACGGCGACATCGTCGGGGCGTACGCGGCGGCCGGCGGGTCGGCCAAGGCGCCCAGCTTCATCGAGGTGCAGGCGGCCGTCGAGGAGGCCCGGACCAACCGGCTCGCCGCCGAGCGGACCGGCGCCGAGCTGCGCGAGCAGCTGGTCGAGGCGCGCGCCGAGGTGGCCGCCGCGAAGGAGGCGGTGCAGCACGCCGCCGCGGCCAAGCGGGAGGCGGAGAGCCACCGCAACGCCGCCGCGCGCCGGCTGGCCGAGCTGGGCGCGGCGGCCCGGTCGGCCAAGGCGGAGACCGACCGGCTGGGCGAGTCCCGGGCCCGCGCCGAGGCGGCCCGGGAACGTGACCTGACGGCGCTCGCCGAGCTGGAGGAGCGGCTGCGGCTGGCCGAGGCCACCCCGGTCGACGCGGAACCGTCCTCCGAGGAGCGCGACCAGCTCGCCGCGATGGTGCCGCAGGCCCGGCAGAACGAGATGGAGGTCCGGCTCGCGGTGCGTACCGCCGAGGAGCGGGTCTCCTCGATCGCCGGCCGGGCCGACTCCCTGGCGCGGCAGGCGAACGCCGAGCGGGCCGCGCGGGAACGCGCGGCGGCCCGCCGGGCGGCCCGCACCCGCGGCGCGGAGATCGCCCGGGCCGTGGTCGGCGGCGCCCGCGAGGCGCTGGCCCGGCTCACCGTCTCCATCGCCCGGGCCGAGGAGCACCGCGACGCCGTGGCCCGCGAGCGCGCCGCCCGTGAGGCCGAGCTGTCCGAGGTACGCGGCGCGGCCAAGCGGCTCGGCGCCGAGCTGGACCGGCTGACCAGCCAGGTGCACCGGGACGAGGTGGCCCGCGCCGAGCAGCGGCTGCGTATCGAACAGCTGGAGGCAAAGGCCGCCGAGGACTTCGGCCTCGACGTGGCGACGCTGATCGCCGAGTACGGCCCGGACCAACCCGTCCCGCCCACCGACGCGGACGTGGCGGCGGCCGAGAAGGAGGGCCGGCCGGTGCCCGAGCCGGTCCGCTACGAGCGGCCGGTGCAGGAGAAGCGGGCCGCCAAGGCGGAACGGGAGCTGGCCCTGCTCGGCAAGGTCAACCCGCTCGCGCTGGAGGAGTTCGCCGCGCTGGAGGAGCGTTTCAAGTTCCTCTCCGAGCAGCTGGAGGACCTCAAGGCCACCCGCCGGGACCTGCTCACCGTGGTCAAGGACGTCGACGACCGGATCCTGGAGGTCTTCGCCAGCGCGTTCGAGGACACCGCGCGGGAGTTCGAGCAGGTCTTCACCGTGCTCTTCCCCGGCGGCGAGGGGCGGCTGGTGCTCACCGACCCGGAGGACCTGCTCACCACCGGCGTCGAGGTGGAGGCCCGGCCGCCGGGCAAGAAGATCAAGCGGCTGTCGCTGCTCTCCGGCGGCGAGCGGTCGCTGACCGCGGTGGCCATGCTGGTGGCGATCTTCCGCGCCCGGCCCAGCCCGTTCTACATCATGGACGAGGTGGAGGCGGCCCTCGACGACGTGAACCTGGGCCGGCTGATCACGCTGCTGGCGCAGTTGCGGGAGAAGAGCCAGCTGATCGTGATCACCCACCAGAAGCGGACCATGGAGATCGCCGACGCGCTGTACGGCGTGACCATGCGGAGCGGGGTCACCCAGGTGATCAGCCAGCGGCTCAACCGGGCCGATGACGACGGGCAGGAGAAGGACGAGTGAGTCGGGAACGCGCGACCGCGCTGCTGGTGGACTTCGACGGCGTGCTGCGCCGCTGGGACCCGGCGGTGGCCGCCCGCGTCGAGCGGGAGTACGGGCTCACCGAGGGCGTCCTGGGCGAGATCGCGATGTCCTGGGGGCTGCTCCAGCCGGTGCTCACCGGCCAGGTCAGCCACGCCCAGTGGATGAACAGCGTGGCCGAGGCACTCATCCCCTCGGTGGGCGACCCGGCCCGGGCCCGCGCGGCGGTGGACGAGTGGCAGCGCTACCGGGGCGAGGTCGACCCGGACGTGCTCGCGTTCGTCCGCGAGGTGCGGGCGGCCGGCGTACGGATCGGGCTGGGCACCAACGCCACCGACCTACTGGACGCCGACCTGGCCGCGCTGGGCCTCACCGACGAGCTGGACGTGGTGGTCAACTCCTCGGTGGTCGGGGTGCACAAGCCGGCGAAGGAGTACTTCGAGGCGGCGTGCGAGGCGCTGGAGACCCCGCCGGCGCGGGTGCTCTTCCTCGACGACGAGGACCGGGCGGTTGCGGGCGCCCGGGTGGCCGGGCTCTCCGCGCACCGCTGGACCGGCGCGGGTGACCTGCGCTACCTGCGCGCCGCGCTGGCGTACTGACGCAGTGCCCGCCGCCTCGGCGCGGCGGGCGACTCCACCTCGCCGATGTGGCGGGTTTCCGCTCGCCGCGACCCCGCCACATCGCCGTACCGGTGTGGAGATCAGTCGCCGGTGACGCCGTCGATCCGCTCCCGGATCAGGTCGGCGTGCCCGTTGTGCCGGGCGTACTCCTCGATCATGTGCACGTACACCCAGCGCAGGTTGAAGGTGCGCTTCTTCGGTCCGACCTCGATGAAGGTTTCGTCCAGGGAACGGCCGGCCGCGGCGGCGCGGGCCAGTTCGACCTCGTGGTGGTACGTGGCGAGGTCGGCCTCGGCGTCGGCGGTGCTGACATCGTGGTCGGCGTCCGGATTCTCCGGGGTGAAGTACGGGTAGTCGACCCGCTGGCCGGCGAAGTTCTCCCGGAACCACCAGGCCTCCACCTCGGTCATGTGCCGGACCAGGCCGAGCAGGGTCAGCGCGGAGGGCTCGACGCTCGCTGTGCGCAACTGCTCGGCGGTCAGCCCGGCGCACTTCATCAGCAACGTCTGGCGGTGGTAGTCGAGCCAGCTCTCGACTACGGTGCGCTCGTCGCCGACGGTGCTCTCGTTGGTCCGGACGATCTCCGGTGCTCTCCAGGTCATGCCGGCCATCCTGGCCGGAAGACCGGACAACCCGCGACCGGATATCAGGGGACCACGACGACCGGCCAGCGGCCGGTGCGGACCAGGCGGGTGGCGACCGAGCCGAGCAGGCGGTGCCCGGCCTGCTCGGACGAGCCGACCACCACCAGGTCCGCGCGGAACTCGTCGGCCGCCTTGCACAGCTCGGCGTACGCGTCGCCGCGCCGGCACAGGAAGGTCACCGGCAGGCCCAGCTCCTCCGCGCCGCGCCGGCACTCGTCACGCAGCTCGGCGGCCAGTTCGTCGTGGGTCTGCTGGACCGCCCCGGCCACCACGCCGGACATCATCGCGGCGTACGGGGCCGGGGAGCTGACGAACACCACCACCAGGCCGGAACGTTGCCGGCGGGCCAGCCCGGCCGCGTACGCGGCGGCCCGCAGCGAGGTGCGGCTGCCGTCCACGCCGACCAGCACCACCCGGGGCCCGTCCGTGCCACGTTCGAACGGCAGCGGACGGGACTCCGGGCCGTACTTCTCACGCTCGACAGGTGCGCTCATGCCGTCGCCTCCCTGCGGTCGGTCGACTCCCGCCCGACCTCGGCGGAGGTCGCGTCGCCGGTGTGCCGGCGCAGCGGCACCTCCTTGATGAGCAGGACCGCGATCAGGGCGATCAGCCCGAACGGGGCGGCGGCCAGGAAGATGTCCCCGGCACCGTGCCCGTACGCGGACTCGACCACCATCCGGATCGGGGCGGGCAGGGTGTGCACGTCGGGCAGGGTGCCGCCGCCGGCGCTGGACGCCTTGATCCCGAGCCCGGCCAGCCCCTCGGCCAGGTAGTCCTTGACCTTGTGGCCGAGGATCGCGCCGAGGGCGCTCACCCCGATCGCGCCGCCGAGGCTGCGGAAGAACGCGACGGTGGAGCTGGCCGCGCCGAGTTCGTGCGCGCCGACGGTGTTCTGCACGGCGAGGACCAGGTTCTGCATGGTCATGCCCAGCCCGAGACCGATCAGCGCCATGAAGACGGCGAGCCGCCAGTACGGGGTGTCCGCGCGCACCGTGCCCATCAGGGCGAAGCCGACCGTGAGCAGGGCCGAGCCGGCGACCAGGTAACGCTTCCAGCGGCCGGTGTTGGTGATGATCCGGCCGACCACCGTGGAGGCGACCAGCAGGCCGCCGATCATCGGCAGGGTCATCAGGCCGGACATGGTCGGGCTCGCGCCGCGGCTGATCTGGAAGTACTGGCCGAGGAAGACCGAGGCGCCGAACATGCCGACGCCGACCGCGATGCTGGCGATCACGGCGAGGGTGATGGTGCGGTTGCGGAACAGGCGCGGCGGGATCATCGGCTCGGCGGCCCGCCGCTCCACCCGGATGGCGAGCGCGCCGAGCAGCACCGCCCCGGCCACCATGACGGTGGACTGCCAGGAGATCCAGGCGTACCGGTCGCCGGCGAGGGTGACCCAGATCAGCAGCATCGACACGGCTGCGGTGATCAGCGTCGCGCCCCACCAGTCGATCTTCGCCGGGCGCTTGACCACCGGCAGGTGCAGGGTCTTCTGGAGCACGATCAGGGCGAGGACCGCGAACGGCACGCCGACGTAGAAGCACCAGCGCCAGCCGAGCCAGTCGGTGTCGACGATGACGCCACCGATCAGCGGGCCGCCGATGGTGCCGACGGCCATCACCGCGCCGAGGTAGCCGCTGTACCGGCCGCGCTCGCGCGGGGAGATCATCGTCGCCATGATCACCTGGGCGAGGGCGGTCAGGCCGCCCGCGCCGACGCCCTGGAGCACCCGGCAGGCGATGAGCTGCCCGGTGGACTCGGAGAGCCCGGCCAGCATCGAGCCGAGCACGAAGATCCCGAGGGCGAGCTGGACCAGGACCTTCTTGCTGGTCAGGTCGGCGAGCTTGCCCCAGATCGGGGTGGTCGCGGTGGTCGCCAGCAGCGTCGAGGTGACCACCCAGGTGTACGCGGACTGGCCGCCGTGCAGCTCGGTGATGATCCGCGGCAGCGCGTTCGAGACGACCGTGGAGGAGAGGATCGCGACGAACATGCCGAGCAGCAGGCCGGAGAGCGCCTCCAGGATCTGCCGGTGGGTCATGCCGACGGCGGTCGCCCGGGTGGGCGCTGTCGCCTGCGTCATCGTGGGATGCCTCCGGAGGGAGAGTCGGGGGATGTCGATCCGGCTTGGTTGCCTCAAGCAACAACCGGGGGTGGCGCCGGTCTTATTCCCGCCCGATCGGGGCTCGGAAGGTCTCGTCGAGGGCTCAGAAGTTCTCGTTGAACCGGTGCAGCAGCCGGGCGAAGTCCTCGACGTCCCGTTCCGGCCAGTTCTGCAGCGTGCGTCGGATCTGTTCGAAACGGGCGACCCGCGCGGCGTCGAACCGGCGGCTGCCCTCCTCGGTGAGGCTGAGCTGCGCCGCCCGCCGGTCGCTCGGGTCCGGGTCGCGGCGGACCAGCCCCAGCCCTTCGAGGCCGGCGATCTGCCGGCTGAGCGTGCCCTTGCCGATGCCCAGCCGCGCGGCCAGGTCGGTCAGCCGGACCGAGCCCGACCGGCGCAGCCAGAGCAGCAGACCGTAGGCGTTCGGCTCCAGGTTGGGATGGACCTCCCGGGCGACCTCCCAGGACAGCGCCCGACCACGGCGCAGCAGCGCCGTCAGCTCGTCCTCCACCGCGCGCAGGGTCTCCGGAAGGTGATCGTCCACGGGCAGAGCGTACTCACGCGTCAGCGCTGAGGGGCTGCCGAGCCACCTCACGGAGCCGTCCGTCGGCGGTGGTGCCCTCGATCACCACCTCGGCCGACCGGCCCCGGTGGGTCAGCGTGGCCACCGCGTTGCCGAAGTACGGCCCGGCCAGCCTCCGCCACCGCACGCTCGACCGGCGCACCCCGGCGGAGCGCGCGAGGGCCCAGGTAGCGGCGGCCGGTCCCGGGTTCCAGCCCAGCCGCATCAGCGGGCGCATCGCCGCCGGCACCTGGTTGTGGATCGGCGAGCAGGTGAGCTGGTGCACCGGGGTGTGTACGGTCCGGTCGGCGAACCGCGCCCGGGCCACGTACGAGTGGTGCACGTCACCGGAGAGCACGCTGATCGAGGCCGGTGGCGCGTACGCCGGACCGGCGCCGACCCGCGCCCCGGGTTCGGCCGGGGTGCCGCTGCCCAGCCGGGCGAAGAGTTCGCCGAGGGCGTCGAACGAGCGCCGGAACGACGCCCAGTGCTCCAGGTCCAGGGCCCGGCGCAGCCGTTCGGAGAGCCTCGCCACCCAGCGCCGGCGGGAGTCGGCGAGCCTCTCGTTCCACGCCTCGACGTGGTGGATGCCGGGCGGCAGCAGCCAGGGCAGCGAGGCGCCGACCACCAGGTGGTCGTAGACGCCGTGCGCGCGGTCGAGAAACCACGACCACTCGCCCGGCGGCAGCATCGCCCGGTGGCCGGACTCCAGCACCCGGCTGGACCGGTTGTCCAGCATCACCAGCCGGGTACGCCCCAGGTCCAGGGCGTAGCTCCACTGGTAACTGCGGGCTCGCCAGGGCACGTGCGAGGAGTGAGCGGAGCGAGCCCCGCAGTCGCGGGCCGAAGACCAGCTCGGCTCGGTGTCGTGCGCGACGTCGGCCTCCCGGTCGACCCGCTCGCCGAACTCGTGCAGCACAGCGGTGGCGTCCTCGGCGGCGACGACCTTGGCGTACACCGGGTCGGCGGCGATCTCGTCCGGGGCGAGGTTGCCCAGGTGCTGGTAGACCCAGTACGAGGCGAGACCGCTGCGGATCCGCTCCGCCCACCACGGCCGGCCACGCATGTCCGCCCGCCACGACGCCGAGGTGTTCCAGTCGTCGATCACCTCGTGGTCGTCGAAGATCATCACGCTGGGCACGGTGGAGAGCAGCCAACGGATCTCCGGGTCGCGCCAGGACTCCAGATAGAGCTTGGTGTACTCGTCGAAGCTGACCACCTGGGTGGCCGGGGCACCCGCCGGCCGGCGCCGACGCCGCCTGAGCAGCCTGCGCACCGTCGGCGAGGTGACGTCGGCGTAGACCTGGTCGCCGAGCAGCACCAGCAGGTCGGGCAGGGCGGCGGGATCCGGGTCGGCGATCAACCGCCGGGCGTACGCGTCGAGCGCGTCCGGGGGCAGCCTCCGGGCGGTCGCGTGCTGGGTGGTCTCCCGGCACGAGCCGAAGAGCAGGGTCACCGGCTGGTCCCGGTCGTCGGCCGCCCGGGTCCGGATCACGCTGGGCGGGAAGCCGCTCTCCGGCACCGGCCAGGCGACCTCGTCGTCGATCAGCACCTGGTACGTCGTGGCGCTGTCCGGGGTGAGCCCCGCCACCACCACGATCGCGTAGTGGTGGTCGTACGCCGAGAAGGTCGGCGCGGTGCCGGTGGCGCCGCCGGCCGTGCGGACGGTGACCACCGCGGGCGCGCTGGTCTCCACCCAGACGGTCGCCCGCGTGCCGACGACCCGTCTCAGCAACGGGCCGATGAGCAGGCGAGAGCTGGGCACGGAGCACCTCCGAGGGAGAATGTTTCACCGTTCCTACCCGGACGGCGCCTTCGGCACGCCTGGCTGCGGCGAGCGTACCGGCAGCCCGCTCGCGGGCACGGAGGCGGTGATTGGGACGCCGTCGCCGCGATCTGACAGGATTTCGGGCATGAAGGAATACCTCCTCATCATCATCGCCCTGCTCGGCGTGCTGATCCTCGGTGGCCTCAGCCTCGTGGTGCCCCGGCTGCGCCGGCGCCCCGCGCCGCCGCCGGAGACGGAGGTCGAGACCCGGGCCGAGGAGGAGTTGGCCGCCCCGCCGGTCGAGGCGGTGCCGGAGGTCTCCACCGGCGTGCTGGTCGAGCCGCCGGTGGTCGAGGCGCCGGCGATCACCATCGAGGTGCCCGAGCCCACCGCCGGCCGGCTGGTCCGGCTGCGCTCCCGGCTGTCCCGCTCGCAGAGCGTCTTCGGGCGGGGCCTGCTCGGCCTGCTCACCCGCGAACACCTGGACGAGGACGCCTGGGAGGAGATCGAGGACAGCCTGATCACCGCCGACGTCGGCATCGACGCCACCCGGGAGATCGTCGACCGGCTGCGCGAGCGGACCCGGGTGCTCGGCACCCGCTCCACCACGGAGCTGCGCGCCCTGCTCGCCGCCGAGCTGGTCAACGCCCTCGACCCGGCCCTGGACCGGTCGCTGAGGACCGCCCCCAAGGTGGACGTGCCGGCCGTGGTGCTCGTCGTCGGGGTCAACGGCGCCGGCAAGACCACCACCTGCGGCAAGATCGCCCGGGTGCTGATCGCCGACGGGCGCACCGTGCTGCTCGGCGCGGCCGACACCTTCCGGGCCGCCGCCGCCGACCAGCTGGAGACCTGGGGCAGCCGGGTCGGCGCGGAGACGGTACGCGGGCCGGAGGCCGCCGACCCGGCCAGCGTCGCCTTCGACGCGGTCCGGCGGGGCATCGACACCAGGGTCGACACCGTGCTGGTGGACACCGCCGGCCGCCTCCAGAACAAGATCGGCCTGATGGACGAACTGGGCAAGGTCAAGCGGGTGGTGGAGAAGCACGGCCCGATCGACGAGACCCTGCTGGTGCTCGACGCCACCACCGGCCAGAACGGCCTGGAGCAGGCCCGGGTCTTCACCGAGGTGGTCAACGTGACCGGCGTGGTGCTGACCAAGCTCGACGGGACCGCCAAGGGCGGCATCGTGATCGCCGTGCAGCGCAAGCTCGGCATCCCGGTCAAGCTGGTCGGCCTCGGCGAGGGCCCGGACGACCTGGCCCCGTTCGACCCGGCACAGTTCGTCGACGCGTTGCTCGGCACCGAGCCGCTCGCCCGGGACGCGTAGCCTCGACGTGACGACTGACGATCGCGCCTACGCGGGGTGGCGCGACCCCAGCCACCCGTCGCCGCGCCTCGGGAGACCGTACGTGACCTCACAGGAGATCCCGCTGCACGGCGGGAACGTCAGCACCGTGGTCCGGGTGGGCGACACGGTGCGGCGCAACGCCGGCCCGTGGACCCCCTCGGTGCACGCGTTGCTGCGGCACCTGGAGTACGTCGGCTTCACCGGCGCGCCCCGCGCCCTCGGCATGGACGAGCGCAACCGGGAGGTCCTGTCGTACCTGGAGGGGGAGTGCGGGGAATATCCGCTGGCCCCGCACTGGGTCACCGACGAGGCGCTGGTGACCGTGGCCACCATGTTGCGGATGTTCCACGACGCCCAGTACGGCTTCACCCCGCCGCCGGGCGCGGTCTGGCGCTCGTTCGGCCCGCCCCCGCCGGACACCGAGGTGATCTGCCACCACGACGCCGCCCCGCACAACGTGATCTGGCGGCCGGACGGCACCCTCGGCCTGATCGACTTCGACCTGGCCTCGCCGGGCGCGCGGATCTACGACGTGGCGTACGCGGCCTGGACCTGGGTGCCGATCTTCGCCGACCGGGACTCGATCACCCTCGGCTGGAAGCACCCGGACCGGCCGCGCCGGCTGCGGCTCTTCGCCGACGCGTACGGGCTGATCCCGCGCGACCGGCACCGGCTGGTCCGGACCATCCGCAAGCGGGTCGTGGACCACGTCGAGGGCATCCGCCGGATGGCCGCGGCCGGGGAGCCGGCGTTCGTCCGGATCGTGCACAAGGGCCACCTGCGCCGCCCGATGCGTGACCTGCGGCTGCTCGACTACGAGCGGCACGCCCTGGAGTACGCGCTGCGCTGACTCCGGCGGGCAGAAGTGGCCGATTCCTCCCGGGGACGGCCACTTCTCCTGTTTTCCCGGCCCAAGATCGGCGTTCTTCACACGCCGGAAACAACCCGTCACGCGACGGAAATCGAGCGGTGTCGGTGCAGGAAACAGCCGGCGGCCAAGCTTCCGCGCAACCGGCTGACGGGCGACGCTGCCAGGAATCAGTCGGAGGGAGGACATCCACACCGAGAGGAGGCAGCGTGGAGATCAACACCGGCAACACCGCCTGGTTGCTCCTGTCGTCTGCGCTCGTGCTGCTCATGACGCCCGGTCTGGCCCTGTTCTACGGTGGGCTGAACCGGTCCAAGGGCGTACTGAACATGATGATGATGAGCTTCTCGTCCATCGGGCTCATCAGCATCCTGTGGCTTTTCTACGGCTTCACCGTCGCCTTCGGCGAGGGCGGCAAGTTCATCGGCGACCTGGGGCAGTACCTCGGCACCAAGACGTTCGTCGGGGAGAACGACCTCTGGGGCGAGACCGGTATCCCGATCTACGTCTTCATCGCCTTCCAGATGATGTTCGCCGTCATCACCGTGGCCCTGATCAGCGGCGCGCTCTCCGACCGGACGAAGTTCGCCGGCTGGTTGGTGTTCGCCTTCGGCTGGGCCACCCTGGTCTACTTCCCGGTTGCCCACATGGTCTGGGGCGGCGGTCTCATCGGCGGCGACATCGGTGCCCTGGACTTCGCCGGCGGCACCGCGGTGCACATCAACGCCGGTGCCGCGGCGCTCGCCCTGGCGCTGGTCCTCGGCAAGCGGGTCGGCTGGCCCCGGGAGAGCGCCAAGCCGCACAACGTCCCGTTCGTCGCGCTCGGCGCCGCGCTGCTCTGGTTCGGCTGGTTCGGCTTCAACGCCGGCTCCGAGCTGACCGCGGACGGGGTCACCGCGCTGGCCTTCATCAACACCCAGGTGGCCACGGCCGCCGCCCTGCTCGGCTGGATCGTGGTGGAGTGGGTACGCGACGGCAAGCCGACCCTGGTCGGCGCCTCCTCGGGCGCGGTGGCCGGCCTGGTCGCGATCACCCCGGCGTGTGCGTTCATCACCCCGGCCGCGTCGGTGCTGCTGGGCCTCGTCGCCGGTGCGGCCTGCGCCCTCGCGGTGGGCCTGAAGTACCGGTTCGGCTACGACGACTCCCTGGACGTGGTCGGCGTGCACTTCGTCGGCGGGTGGATCGGCTGCCTCTGGATCGGCCTCTTCGGCACGGCCTCGGTCAGCTCGCTGGTGACCAGCGACGGTCTGCTGGTCGGCGGCAACGCCAGCCTGCTCGGCAAGCAGGCGCTGGGCGCGCTGATCGTGACGGTCTACTCCTTCGTGGTCGCCTACGCCCTCGGCTTCGTGATCGACAAGACGATGGGCTTCCGGGTCTCCGCCGAGGCGGAGGTCGAGGGCATCGACGTCGCCGAGCACGCGGAGAGCGCGTACGACCTGTCGCCGACCACCGGCGGCGGCGCCGGTGGCGCGTTCGCGATGGCCGGGATCGGCGCCGCCAAGCCGGCCCCGGCAGCCACCGACGAGGTGGACGAGCCCGCCGAGCCGGTCAGCGAGAAGGTCGCCGGTTAACGTTCCTGGGATGGAGGGGATGGACATGAAGCTGGTGACCGCGGTCATCAAGCCGTACCAGCTGGACGCGGTGAAGGAGGCCCTGCACGCCCTCGGCGTGGCCGGCCTGACCGTCAGCGAGGTCCAGGGCTACGGCCGGCAGAAGGGGCACACCGAGGTCTACCGGGGCGCCGAGTACACGGTCGAGTTCCTGCCCAAGATCCGGGTCGAGGTGCTCACCGACGAGATGGACGTGGACAAGGTCGTCGACGCCATCGTGGCCGCCGCCCGGACCGGCAAGATCGGCGACGGCAAGGTCTGGGTGACCGGCGTCGAGGAGGTCGTCCGGGTCCGCACCGGCGAACGCGGCCTGGACGCGCTGTAGGAGACACGCTCGATGACCTCGTTGACCAAGGGGAACGCGTCCGGACACCCGGGCAGCGGTGACGCAAACCTCTTGATCAACGAGGTCGTCGGCGTACCCGGCGGGGTCGGGACGGAAGCGCGGGCGGCCCGGGCGGAGGCGCTCGACGCCTGGCTGGGCTCGCTCTTTCCAGATCGGGAGGGGATCGCTCTCGTCGCGGTCGGCGGGCTGGGGCGGCGCGAGTGCGCCCCGTACGGTGACCTCGACCTGGTGCTGCTGCACGCCGGGGTGCCCGGCATCGAGGAACTGGCCGGCTCGCTCTGGTACCCGGTCTGGGACGCCGGCCTGCGGCTCGACCACTCCGTCCGTACCGTCGCCGAGGCGCTCTCCGTCGCCCAGGACGACGTGAAGGTCGCCCTCGGCCTGCTCGACGCCCGCTACCTCGCCGGCGACCGGGCGCTCGCCGACCAGCTCATCCGTACCGCCACCGACCACTGGCGGCGTACCGCCGTCCGGCAGCTGCCGCGGCTGCGGGAGATCACCACCGCGCGCTGGGCGACCCACGGCGAGCTGGCCTTCCTGCTCGAAGGCGATCTGAAGGAGGCCGCCGGCGGGCTGCGTGACGTGGGCATCCTGCGCGCCATCGCCACCGCCGGCGTCACCGACGCGCTGCGCCCGGCCGTCCGCGCCGCCCACCGGCGGCTGCTCGACACCCGCGACGCGCTGCACCAGCAGGTCGGCCGCCGCGTCGACCGACTCGTCGCCCAGGAACGCGACGGCGTCGCCAAGCTGCTCGGGCTGGAAGACGGGGACGCGCTGCTGCGCCGGGTCGCCGGGGACGCCCGTACCGTCAGCCACGCCCTCGACGACGCCTGGCGGGCCGCCGACCGGCTGCGCTCCGGCCGCCGCCGGGGTGCCGACGGCCGGCCGGTGCGCCGACCGGTCGCCCGGGACGTCGTCGAACACGACGGCGAGCTGGTGCTCGCCCGTACCGCCATCGGCGCCCGACCCGACCCCAGCCTGTCGCTGCGGGTCGCCGCGGCGGCGGCCGTCACCCGGCTGCCGATCGCCCGGGCCACCTGCGAGTGGCTGTCCGCCTACTGCCCGCCGCTGCCCGCGCCGTGGCCGCCGGCCGCCCTGGCCGCGCTGATCACCCTCCTCGGGGCCGGTCCCGGCCTGGTGCCCGCCTGGGAGACCTGCGACCGGTACGGCCTGGTCGACCGCTGGCTGCCCGAGTGGACCCGGCTGCGCAGCCTGCCCCAGCACAACCCCGTGCACCGGTTCACCCTCGACCGGCACCTGGTGCAGACCGCGTACGAGGCGAGCCGGCACACCCGCGACGTGGACCGCCCCGACCTGCTGCTGCTCGGCGCGCTCCTGCACGACATCGGCAAGGGACTGGCCGCCGGGGACTCCGGCGGTCCCGAGCCCGCCGGCACCTTCGCGGACCACAGCACGATCGGCGCGCCGCTGGCCGAGGCGGTGGCCACCCGGATCGGGCTGCCCGACACCGAGGCGGCGCTGATCGGCACGCTGGTCCGGCTGCACCTGCTGCTGCCCGACGTGGCGACGCGGCGCGACCTGTCCGACCCGAAGACCGTCGCCGGGGTCGCCGAGCAGGTCGGCGACACCACCACCCTGGACCTGCTGCACGCCCTGGTCCGGGCCGACGCCGCCGCCACCGGGCCGGCCGCCTGGTCGGACTGGAAGGGGCGGCTCATCGCCGAGCTGGTCGCCCGGGTGCGTACCGCCCTCGACACCGGCGTGGTGCCGGCACCGCCCGCCCCGGACCCGGCGCTGGTCGCGGGGCCGCTGCCGGTCGTACACCTGGGGGAGGACCGGGTGTCGGTGGCCGCCGCGGACCGGCGGGGCCTGCTCGCCACGGTGGCCGGCTGCCTGGCCCTGCACCGGCTGGAGGTGATCTCCGCGGACGCCGCCACGGTAGACGGCCGGGCCCTGGTCGAGTGCCGGGTCCAGCCCCGCTACGGCCTGGCGCCCGACCCGGTCGCGCTCACCGCCGACCTGCGCCGCGCGGTCGGCGGCGACGTCTCGGTCACCCAGCGGCTGCGCGGCCGGGCGCTCGCCGCCCGTGGCCAGGGCGCCGCGCCGCGGGTGGTCTGGCACCGCGAGGCGGCCACCGACGCGGTGCTGCTGGAGCTGCGCGCCGCCGACGCGGCCGGGCTGCTCTACCGGGTCACCTGCGCCCTCGACGAGGCCGGCGCCCAGGTACGGGCGGCCCGGATCTCCACCCTCGGCGGCGACGTGGTGGACGCCTTCTACCTGGTCGGCGGCTGGCCCTCCGACGCGGACCGGGAGCGCGTCGAGGCCGCCGTGCTCGCCGCGGTGTAGGCGCCGCCCGAGGGGATACGTCCCGGGGCGTACGCGGGGTGCCGCTCGTGGGGCGACGATGCCCGGCCCGGTAGGCGGCACGCTCGGGACATGAACCTGCCAGTGCACACCGAAGGGCTCACCAAACGGTACGGCGGCCTGACCGCCGTGCGGGACCTCGACCTGACCGTCCGCTCCGGCGAGGTGTACGGCTTCCTCGGTCCGAACGGCGCCGGCAAGACCACCACCCTGCGCATGCTGCTCGGGCTGGTCCGCCCCACCGCCGGCACGGTACGGCTGCTCGGTCGGCCACCCGGCGCCGGCCGGCTCACCGGCGTCGGGGCGCTGATCGAGGGGCCCGCCTTCTACCCGTACCTGTCCGGGCGGGAGAACCTGCGCGTGCTCGCCCGCTACGCCGGGGTCGGCGCGGACCGGGTGGCGCTGGTGCTCGACCTGGTCGACCTCACCGACCGGGCCGGCGACCGGTACGCCGGTTACTCGTTGGGCATGAAACAGCGGCTCGGCGTGGCCGCCGCCCTGCTCAAGGACCCGCGCCTGCTGATCCTGGACGAGCCGACCAACGGCCTCGACCCGGCGGGCATGGCCGACATGCGCACGCTGATCCGCCGGCTCGGCGGGTCCGGGTGCACGGTGCTGGTCTCCAGCCACCTGCTCGGCGAGGTCGAGCAGGTCTGCGACCGGGTCGGGGTGATCTCCCGGGGGCGGCTGATCGCCGAGGGCAGCGTCGCCGACCTGCGCGGCGCGGCCGTGCTGCGGGTGCTCGCCGACCCGCTCGACCAGGCGGCGGCGCGGGCCCGGGAGCTGGTCGGCGCCGAACGGGTACGGGTGGTCGACGGCGGGCTGGAGCTCTCCGTCGAGCCGGGGCGGGCCGCCTGGCTCAACGCCGAGCTGGTCGGCGTTGGGGTGGCGGTGCGGGAACTGCGTACCCGGGAGCGGGATCTGGAACAGGTCTTCTTCGACCTCATCGAGAAGGGAACGGCCGATGTCGCGTAGCTTCCGCGCCGAGGCGGTCAAGCTGGTCCGCCGGCCGGCGTCGTGGCTGCTGCTGGCCATCACGCTGGTGCTCGCCCTGGTCTTCACCTACGTCTTCCCGTACGCGAGCATCGCCGGTGGGACGTCCGGCCCGAACACCGACCGGACCCTGCCGATGCTGCTGCCCGACCGGCTGGTCGGGAACTCGCTCGGCGGGCTGCCGGTCTTCCTGGGTGCGATCGTGCTGATCCTCGGCGTGCTCACGGTCGGCGGCGAGTACGCCTGGGGCACCTGGAAGACCGTGCTCACCCAGGGGCCCACCCGGCTGGAGGTGTACGCGGGCAAGCTGCTCGTCCTGGCCGCCGCCGCCCTCGCCGTGGTGCTCTCGATCTTCGCCGTCGGCGCGGTGTCGAGTGTGCTGATCGCGGTCGCCGAGTCGCAGCCGGTCCACTGGCCGTCGGTCGGCGACCTGCTCACCGGGATCGGCGCGGGGTGGCTCGTCGCGACGATGTGGGCCATGCTCGGTGCGGTGCTCGCCGTCGCGCTGCGGGCGGTGGCGCTGCCGGTCGGGCTGGGGCTGGTCTGGATGCTCGCGGTGCAGAACCTGCTCGCCGCGCTCGCCGCGCCCCTGCTCGACTGGGTGGCCCAGCTCCAGAAGGGGCTGCCCGGCCCGAACGCCGGGTCGCTGGCGGCGGCGCTCGGCGCGCCCGGCGACACGCCCGGCGTCGTGGCGACCGTCGGCGGCGGGCAGGCGGCGATGGTGGTGGCGGCCTATCTGGTCGCGTTCGCGGTGGTCGGCGCGGCGCTGCTACGCCGGCGGGACATCGGCTGAGACCGGCGGGGAGGGACGGCGTGGACCGGAACCGGGGCGGCTGGGGCGACGGCGTCTTCGACGCCCTGCTCGCCCTGGCCCTGGTCGTCTTCGGGCTGTTCGGCACCGAGCCGGCCGGCCTCAACCAGGGGGTGGGCATCGGCCGGGCGACGTACCCGCTGGTCGTGGTGGCCGCGCTCGCCCTGGCCGGCCGGCGGCGGTGGCCGCTGGCCACCCTGGCCGTGGTCACCGCGGCGACCACGGCGTACCTGGTGCTCGGCTACCCGTACGGGCCGATCCTGATCTCGTTCTTCGTCGCGGTGTACACGGTCGCCGCGTACCGGCCGCTGCGGACCGCGGCGCTCGCCGGCGGAGCCGCGCTGGTGGGGCTGGTGGCGCACGTCTTCGCCGGGGTGCGTCCGACCGGCCTGACCGGCCTGATGCCGGTCGCCGCCTGGGTGGTCGTCCCGTTCGCGGTCGGCACCACGGTCCGGCTGACCCGGGAGAGCGCCGCCCGGGGGCGGGTCGACGAGGCCCGTCGGCTGGCCGACGCCGAGCGGCTGCGGGTCGCCCGGGAGGTGCACGACGTGGTCGGGCACGGTCTCGCCGCCATCCACATGCAGGCGGAGATCGCCCTGCACCTGCTCGGCAAGCGGCCGGAGCAGGCCGAGGCGGCGCTGACCGCGATCAGCCGGACCAGCAAGGAGGCGCTGGACGAGCTGCGGGTGACGCTCACCGTGGTCCGGCGGGACGAGGCGGCCGACGAACGGTCGCCGGCCCCCGGGCTGGACCAGCTGCCGCAGCTGCGCGAGCGGCTGGCCGGCGCCGGGGTACCGGTCAGCGTCGAGGTCGGCGGGGAGCCCCGCCCGCTTCCGGTCGCCGTGGACCTGGCGGCGTACCGGGTCGTGCAGGAGTCGCTGACCAACGTGCTGCGCCACGCCGGTCCGGCCACCGCCACCGTCCGGCTGCGGTACGCGCCCGACGAGGTCACCATCGAGGTCGTCGACACCGGGCGCGGCCCGGTAGCCGGGCCGGACCGGGTCGGCGGGTACGGCCTGGCCGGCATGCGGGAGCGGGTGACCGTGCTGGGCGGGTCGTTCGCCGCCGGCCCCGGACCCGCCGGCGGCTTTCGGGTGTACGTCACACTGCCGGCGGAGGAGGTCGCATGATCCGGGTGTTGCTCGCCGACGACCAGGACCTGGTCCGGATCGGGCTGCGTGCCCTGGTGGAGAGCGAGGACGACCTGACGGTGGTGGGCGAGGCGGCCGACGGGCTCGGCGCGGTCGAGCTGGCCCGGCGGGAACGCCCCGACGTGGTGTTGATGGACGTCCGGATGCCGGGCGTGGACGGCATCGAGGCGACCCGGCGGATCGTGGCCGACCCCGGGCTGGCCGGTACCCGGGTGGTCGTGCTGACCACCTTCGAGCTGGACGAGTACGTCTTCGACGCGCTCCGGCACGGGGCCAGCGGCTTTCTCACCAAGGACACCCGCCCGGCCGAGCTGCTGCGGGCGATCCGGCTGGTCGCCGAGGGGGAGGCGCTGCTGTCGCCGTCGGTGACCCGGCGGGTGGTCCGGGAGTTCGCCACCCGGCCCGCCCGGGTGCCCCGACCGCACCCTCGGCTCGGCACCCTCACCGACCGGGAGCGGGAGGTGGTGGGGCTGGTCGGCGAGGGACTGAGCAACGCCGAGATCGCCGAGCGACTGGTGGTCAGCCCGGCCACCGCGCGTACCCACGTCAGCCGGGCCATGGTCAAGCTGGCCGCCCGGGACCGGGCCCAGTTGGTGGTCTTCGCGTACCAGTCGGGATTGGTGGCCTCCTGATCTTCCGATCGGGTCCGGCCGGCGGGAAGCAGTGGGTGGGCGGGACCGTTACCCTTGCGGGTAGCCGGCCTTGTGCGTGCCGGCCGACTTGTGCCCGCCGAAAAACGACAAACGGGATGTTCGCGTGTTTGACACCTTGAGTGACCGCCTCTCCGGGATCTTCACCAAGCTCCGCGGCAAGGGCCGGCTCACCGACGCCGACATCGACGCCACCGCGCGCGAGATCCGGATGGCGTTGCTGGAGGCCGACGTCGCCCTGCCGGTGGTCAAGGGCTTCATCGCGAACGTCAAGGAGCGGGCCCGCAGCGCCGAGGTCTCCCAGGCGCTGAATCCGGCGCAGCAGATCGTCAAGATCGTCAACGAGGAACTGGTCGCGGTCCTCGGTGGCGAGGGGCGGCGGCTCCAGTTCGCCAAGCACCCGCCGACCGTGATCATGCTGGCCGGTCTCCAGGGCTCCGGCAAGACCACCCTCGCCGGCAAGCTGGCCCGCTGGCTCAAGACCCAGGGCCACCAGCCGCTGCTGGTCGCCGCCGACCTCCAGCGCCCCAACGCGGTCGGGCAGCTCCAGGTGCTCGGTGGCCGGGCCGGCGTCGAGGTGTACGCCCCGGAGCCCGGCAACGGCGTCGGCGACCCGGTCCAGGTGGCGCGCGCCTCGATCGAGCACGCCAAGCGGGCCGCCCGGGACATCGTGATCGTCGACACCGCCGGCCGGCTCGGTATCGACGCCGAGATGATGCAGCAGGCCGCCGACATCCGCGACGCGGTCCAGCCCGACGAGGTCATCTTCGTCATCGACGCGATGGTCGGTCAGGACGCGGTGCGTACCGCCGAGGCGTTCCGCGACGGCGTGGGCATCACCGGCGTGGTCCTCTCCAAGCTCGACGGCGACGCCCGCGGCGGTGCCGCGCTGTCGGTCCGGGAGGTCACCGGGCAGCCGATCCTCTTCGCCTCCACCGGCGAGAAGCTGGAGGACTTCGACGTCTTCCACCCCGACCGGATGGCCAGCCGGATCCTCGGCATGGGCGACGTCCTCACGCTGATCGAGCAGGCCGAGGCGGCCTTCGACGCCGATCAGAAGGAGAAGATGACCGCCAAGCTGGTGGGCGGCGAGACCTTCACCCTGGAGGACTTCCTCGACCAGCTCATCGCGGTGCGCCGGATGGGCCCGATCGCCAACGTGCTGGCCATGATGCCCGGCATGGGGCAGATGAAGGACCAGCTCGCCGAGCTGGACGACAAGCACTTCGACCGGGTCACCGCGATCATCCGGTCGATGACCCCGGCCGAGCGCACCAATCCGAAGATCATCAACGGCTCCCGGCGGGCCCGGATCGCCAACGGCTCCGGCGTCACCGTGATGGACGTCAACCAGCTGCTCAACCGCTTCGCCGACGCGCAGAAGATGATGAAGCAGATGGGCGGCATGATGGGCCTGCCCGGCGCCGGCCGGCGCAAGGCGACCAAGTCGCCGAAGAACAAGCGTAAGGGCACCAAGGGCGGCGGCCGGCCGCGTACCGGGGCGGGGCTGCCGGGGGGCTTCCCGGGCGGTATGCCGCAGCTCCCGCCGGGCCTGGACCCGGGCGACCTGGCCGGCGCCCAGGGCCTGCCGCCGGGCTTCAAGCTCCCGAAGATCGACTTCAACAAGCTCGGCAAGGGCGGCGACAAGAAGCCCCGCTAGCGTGCGGGTGACGGCGGGCGACATGATCGGCATCCAGGATCATGTCGCCCCCTCCGTCGAACTGCCCGCCCTCGCCGCCCGGCGCATCGACCTGCTCGTCTCCGACGAGGAGTGATGGGGTAGGACTGTGCGCATGGCTCTGCATGTGCGCGGTGTGCTCCTGCCGGACGACGAGGTCCGGGATCTTTGGCTGGTCGGCGACCGGGTCACCTTCGAACCGGTGCCCGGCGCGGAGACCGTCGCCGACGGCGGCTTCGTCCTCCCCGGCCTGACCGACGCCCACTGCCACATCGGCATCGCCCGGGGCGGCGCCCCGATCACCTCCTTCGAGCAGGCCCGCGAACTGGCCCGGGTCGACCGGGACGCCGGGGTGCTCGCCATCCGGGACGCCGGCTCGCCGTACCCGTACCCGGAACTCGACGACGACCCGGAGCTGCCGCGACTGGCCCGCGCCGGCCGGCACGTCGCGCCGCCGAAGCGGTACCTGCGCGACATCGGGGTGGAGGTCGGCGCGGCCGAGGTGGCCGCGACGGTGACCGAGCAGGCCGCCGCCGGCAACGGCTGGGTCAAGCTGGTCGGCGACTGGATCGACCGCGGCGTGGGCGACCTCGCGCCGGCCTGGGACGCGGACACCATGACCGCCGCCGTTGCCGCCGCACACGCCGCCGGGGTACGCGCCGCCGTGCACACCTTCAGCGAGTCGGCTGTGGAGATCATGGTGCGGGCCGGGGTGGACTCGGTGGAGCACGGCACCGGCCTCAGCCTCGACCTGATCGACCTGATGGCCCGGCAGGGCACCGCGCTGGTCCCCACGATGATCAACATTCAGACCTTCGGCCACATCGCCGACCAGGCCCGCCCGAAGTTCCCCGGGTACGCCGACCACATGCTCGCCCTGCGGGACCGCTTCCCCGACCTGGTCCGGGCCGCGTACGAGGCGGGGGTGCCGGTCTACGTCGGCACCGACGCCGGCGGGGGCATCGACCACGGGCTGGCCGCCGAGGAGATGCTGCTGCTGCACGAGCGCGCCGGCATGTCCGCCGAGGACGTCCTCGCCGCCGCCTCCTGGCGGGCCCGGGAGTGGCTCGGCTTCCCCGGCCTGGTCGAGGGCGGCCTCGCCGACCTGGTCGTCTACCCCGAGGACCCGCGCCGCGACCTCCGGGTGGTCCGCACCCCGTCCCGCATCGTCCTGCGCGGTCGCGTCATCCGTTGAGCCGGCGCGACACGGCGAGGCCGGCTCCCGGGCGTACCGACAGCGCGGGTGGCGCATAGGATGTGCCCTCATGGCACGCGTGCTCACTCCCCGCGCGGAGGACTTTCCCCGCTGGTACCAGGACCTGATCGCCAAGGCGAAGCTGGCCGACAACGGCCCGGTGCGGGGCACCATGGTCATCCGACCGGCCGGCTACGCCATCTGGGAGCGGATGCAGGCCGAGATGGACGGCCGGATCAAGGCGGCCGGCGCGGAGAACGCGTACTTCCCGCTCTTCATCCCGGAGAGCTACCTCAAGCGCGAGGCCGAGCATGTCGAGGGCTTCTCGCCGGAGCTGGCGGTGGTCACCCACGGCGGCGGCAAGCAGCTCGCCGAGCCGGTGGTGGTCCGCCCCACCAGCGAGACGGTGATCGGCGAGTTCATGGCCAAGTGGATCGACTCGTACCGGGACCTGCCGCTGCTGCTCAACCAGTGGGCGAACGTGGTCCGGTGGGAGCTGCGGCCCCGGATCTTCCTGCGTACCAGCGAGTTCCTCTGGCAGGAGGGGCACACCGCGCACGCCACCCGGGAGGACGCTCGGGCCTACGCCCGCAAGATCCTGCACGAGGCGTACGAGGACCTGATGGTCAACGTGCTCGGCATCCCGGTGGTGGTCGGCCTGAAGACCGCCCGTGAGCGGTTCGCCGGGGCCACCGCCACCTACACCTGCGAAGGCATGATGGGTGACGGCAAGGCGCTCCAGCTGGGCACCAGCCACGAACTCGGCCAGAACTTCGCCAAGGCGTTCGACATCAGCTACTCCTCGGCCGAAGGCGGCCGGGAGCACGCCTGGACCACCTCCTGGGGCACCTCGACCCGGATGCTCGGCGGCCTGATCATGTGCCACGGCGACGACAACGGCCTGCGGGTGCCGCCGCGGCTGGCGCCGGTCCAGGCGTACGTGATGATCGTCAAGGACGGCGAGGGCGTGAGCGAGGCGGCGGCCAAGCTCCGCGACGCGCTGCGCGACGCCGGGGTCCGGGTCGCGCTGGACGACCGGACCGACACCGCGTTCGGCCGCCGGGCCGTCGACGCCGAGCTGCGCGGCTACCCGGTCCGCGTCGAGGTCGGCCCCCGCGACCTGGCCGCCGGCAACGCGGTGGTGGTCCGGCGTACGGACGGCTCGAAGGCCGCCACGCCGGTGGCCGACGTGGTCGGCGCGGTCCTGGCCGCGCTAGAGGCCGACCAGCAGGCGCTGCACGACCAGGCCCTCGCCTTCCGGCAGTCCCGCACCACCGAGGTCGCCACCCTGGCCGAGGCGATCGAGGTGGCGGCCACCGGCTGGGCCCGGGTGCCGTGGTCGGCGGTCGGCGTCGAGGGCGAGGCCGAGGCGAACGCCCAGGGCGTCACCGTCCGGTGCCTGCTGCGCGCCGACGGCTCGGTGCCGGACTCCGAAACCGAGCCGGACCTGGTCGCCGTCCTGGCCCGCGCCTACTGAGGTGTAAGAAGGGGCCCCTGTCTCGACTCCTGAGGTGGAGGAAGGGGCCCGGCAGACCCCTGGGGTGGTGACGTGCGCTTCGAGCCAGGTCGGCTGATCATGCACCGGAACGTCCGCAACGGCCGGATCGGCTGGGTCCGGCCGGCCCGGGTGGTCCTCGACGACGACCGGGGGCTGCTGCTCTGGATCGCCCGGGACACGCCGGTGGCCAACGAGGTGACCGAGGCGGGGCTGGGCATGCGGGCCATGCCGTTCGTGGAGTGGATCACCTTCCGCTACCGGCTCGCCGAGGGCCGTTGGAACGGGCCGCCGCTGCTCAAGTTCCTGCCCACCGGCGCGGCCCACTCGGTCTGGTGGTTCCAGGACGCCGAGGGCGGGTTCCGCAACTGGTACGTCAATCTGGAGGAGCCGGGCGTCCGCTGGGACGACGGCCCGGTGGCCGGGGTCGACGTGGTGGACCAGGACCTCGACGTGGTGGTCCACCCCGACCTGAGCTGGGCGTGGAAGGACGAGGAGGAGTTCGTCGAACGACTCGCCGTCCCGGAGCACTACTGGGTGGCCGACGAGAAGGCGGTACGCGCCGAGGGGGAGCGGGTGATCCGGCTCGCCGAGGCGGGGGAGTTCCCGTTCGACGGCACCTGGTGCGACTTCGTGCCGCCCGCCGAATGGGACGTACCGGATAAGCTTCCGCCGGGCTGGGATCGGCCGCCGGTCCGCTGAGGCGTGTCGTACCTCACCCGGAGGTTGACTCCGGGGTTACCGTCCGGGTCCGGTGTGAGAGATCGGGGTCGGATCTGGCAGAATGGGTCGCTGGTATCCGGCGCGCGTCCGGCGCCCTCTAACCCGGGCGCGTCGCCAGTTGACCGAGCAGTCTCCGGCCCAACCCCACTGTGCCGGTCGGCGCTCACCCGCCACACCGCCCGTACGGGCCGGTGAAATCGCAACAGGAGCGAAACAACTGTGGCCGTAAAGATCCGGCTCCTGCGGATGGGCAAGATCCGCAACCCGCAGTACCGCATCGTCGTCGCCGACTCGCGCACCAAGCGCGACGGCCGGGCGATCGAGTTCGTCGGTGTGTACCAGCCGAAGGAGGACCCTTCGGTGATCGAGGTCAAGTCGGAGCGGGTCCAGTACTGGCTCTCCGTCGGCGCGCAGCCGAGCGAGGCGGTGCAGCGCCTGCTGGAGCTGACCGGTGACTGGCAGAAGTTCAAGGGTCTGCCGGCCCCCGCTCCGCTGAAGGTCGCCCCGGAGCGGGCCGACCGCAAGGCGGCGTACGAGGCCGAGGCGAAGGCCGCCGCCGGCATCGCGGAGACCCCGGCCAAGCCGGCCAAGAAGGCCGCCAAGCCGGAGGCCGAGGCGCCGAAGGCCGAGGAGCAGACCGGTGCAGAGTCCGGCGAGCAGGCCTGACATGGCGCTGCGTCCCGCCCTGGAGCACCTGGTCAAGGGAATCGTCGATCACCCGGACGACGTCCGGGTGCGGATGGTCGACTCCCGCCGGGGTAAGCGGCTTGAGGTCCGCGTACACCCGGAGGACCTCGGCACGGTGATCGGGCGGTCCGGCCGGACCGCCAAGGCGCTGCGCCAGGTGATCGGCTCCATCGGCGGGCGCGGAGTACGCGTCGACATCGTCGACTCGTACTGATGCTTCTCGTCGTCGGCAGGATCGGTAAGCCGCACGGGATCCGCGGTGAGGTCACCGTGGAGGTGCGGACCGACGAGCCCGAAGCGCGGTTCGCTCCGGGCATGGTGCTCCGCACCGTGCCCGGAGCGACGCGTCAGGCCGAGCAGGTCGAGCCCGAGGCATACCAGGTTCCGGCGGAACTGACGGTCGAGGCGGCGCGCTGGCACCAGGGCCGGATGCTCGTCGCCTTCGAGGGTGTGCTGGACCGCGACGTCGCCGAGGCGCTGCGCGGCACCCTGATCGGGGTGGACAGCGCCGACGTCGCGCTGCCGGAGGACCCGGAGGAGTTCCACGACCACCAGTTGGTCGGCCTCTCCGTGGTCACCCCGGCTGGCGAGCGGCTGGGCGAGGTGGCCCGGATCGACCACGCCCCCGCCTCCGACCTGCTGGTGCTGCGGCGCCCCGAGGGGCGTACCGCGCTGATTCCGTTCGTCAAGGCGATCGTGCCCGAGGTGGACCTCGCCGGCGGTCGCGTCGTCGTCGACCCGCCCGCTGGCCTGCTCGACCTGTAGTTGGAGTCAGCCCCTCATGCGCGTCGACATCGTGTCGATCTTTCCTGAGTACTTCGCCCCGCTGGAACTGTCGCTGATCGGCAAGGCCCGGGCGACCGGCACGCTGCGGCTGGCCGTACACGACCTGCGGACCTGGACCCACGACGTGCACCGCACGGTCGACGACACGCCGTACGGCGGTGGGCCCGGCATGGTGATGCGGCCGGAGCCGTGGGGCGAGGCGCTGGACGCCCTCGCGCCGGCGGAGGCACCCCCGCCCCGGCTGCTGGTGCCCTCCCCGGTCGGCGTCCGGTTCACCCAGGCACTGGCGCACGAGCTGGCCGCCGAGCCGCACCTGCTCTTCGCCTGCGGCCGGTACGAGGGCATCGACCAACGGGTGCTCGACCACGCGGCGACCCGGATGCGGGTGACCGAGGTCTCCCTCGGCGACTACGTGCTCTTCGGCGGCGAGGTGGCCGTGCTGGTGATCCTGGAGGCGGTCACCCGGCTGCTGCCCGGGGTGCTCGGCAACGCCGGCTCGCTGGACGAGGAGTCGCATGCCCACGGGCTGCTGGAGGCGCCGATGTACACCAAGCCGGCGACCTGGCGTGGGCACGAGGTGCCGGAGGTGCTCCGCTCCGGCGACCACGGGCGGATCGCCCGCTGGCGGCGCGACGAGTCGCTGCTGCGTACGGCCGCCCGCCGCCCGGACATGATCGCCGCGCTGCCCCCGGAAAGCCTGGACAAGCGGGACCGGGCGACCCTGGACCGGGGTGGATTTCAGCCGCCGCCGGGGGATGTGGCAAAGTAGAGGGGTTGCCGCATCCGTCCACGCCGTGGGCGGCTGCGAGGACCCTCGACCGGGGCCGGCGTCGCCGGTCGCCACCCGGGGGTCAGAATCACCCATTCGCGCATCGACTGACGGTGCGCCGTGAGCCTTACGAGGACGCAGCGATGAACATCCTGGACGCCCTTGACGCCCAGTCGAAGCGCGTTGACATCCCCGACTTCCGTGCTGGTGACACCGTCAAGGTGCACGCCCGGGTCGTCGAGGGCAACCGGTCCCGGGTCCAGATCTTCCAGGGCGTCGTCATCCGTCGCCAGGGTGACGGTCTGCGCGAGACCTTCTCGGTCCGCAAGGTCAGCTTCGGCGTGGGTGTGGAGCGGACCTACCCGCTGAACAGCCCGGCGATCGACCGGATCGAGATCGTCACCCGCGGTGACGTGCGCCGCGCCAAGCTCTACTACCTGCGCGAGCTGCGCGGCAAGAAGGCCAAGATCAAGGAGCTTCGCGAGAAGCAGCCGGCGAGCTGAATCTCCGCTCGCCACGCCGCCTGAACTGCGCGGATGTCGTATCGATCGGAGCGCATTACCCTGGTCGTACGGGCGCAGTGGGACGGCGCGCCGCGCTCGTTCGCGGTGGCACGACGATCCACTACCGCCCGTGGGGTCTCCTGGCGAGACTCCCGGGCGGTAGTGTCGTTTCCGCGGACCGGAGAGTGGCATGGTGCAGATGCTTGACGAGGACGGCACCGTCGATCCGTGGCGCCGGCGATCCCGGCGTCGCCGGCAGTTGCCCCTCTGGCAGGAGCTGCCGCTGCTGCTGGTCGTCGCGTTCTGCCTGGCGGTGCTGATCCGCACCTTCCTGCTCCAGGCGTTCTTCATCCCTTCCGGGTCGATGGAGAACACCCTGCTCATCGGCGACCGGGTGCTGGTCAACAAGGTCGTCTACGACGTCCGCGAGCCGGCGCGCGGCGAGGTGGTGGTCTTCCGGGGCACCGACAGGTGGGTGGCCCAGGAGGCCCCGGCGCCGCCGACCAACTTCGTCGGACGGGTCGGTCGGACCCTCGGCGACCTGGTCGGCATCAGCCGCCCGGGGGAGAAGGACTTCATCAAGCGGGTCATCGGCGTTCCCGGTGACCGGATCTGGTGCTGTGACCAGGGCCGGGTCGTGGTCAACGGGGTGCCGCTGGACGAGCAGTCGTACGTGTCCGAGGACTCGCCGGACGACCTGCCGCCGAACGCGAGGGAGTGCCGCTCCCGGCAGTTCACCGAGGTGGTCGTACCGCCGGGGCAGATCTTCGTGATGGGCGACCACCGGCTGGTGTCCCAGGACGCCCGGTGCCAGGGGCCGGTGCCGGTCAGCAACGTGGTCGGCCGGGCCTTCATGATCGTGTGGCCGTCGCAGCGGTGGGCCACCCTGCCCGTACCGCAGACCTTCACCGACCTGCCGCAACCGGACGCGGCGCCGGCCCGGCCGGTGCCGGTGGATCCCGACCCGGCGGGCGGTGTGGTCCTGGTCATCCCGGTCACGGCCGCGCTCTCCGTTCTCGCGCGTTCGGGGCGACCGCGCCTTGCCCGGCAACGTAGGCTCCTCCCGTGATCGACGAGCAGACCGAAAAACCGCGCAGCTCCTTCTGGAAGGAGTTGCCCATCCTCCTGGGCGTGGCGATCCTGGTCGCAGTGCTGGTACGTGCCTTCGTGCTGCAGACCTTCTTCATCCCGTCGCCGTCCATGGAGAACACTCTCAAGATCGACGATCGGGTGCTGGTCAACAAACTGGTCTACGACTTCCGCTCGCCGCACCGGGGCGAGGTGATCGTCTTCAAGGCGCCCACCGCCTGGAGCGGCAACCCGAAGGGCGAGGACTTCATCAAGCGGGTGATCGGCGTCGGCGGCGACCACGTGGTCTGCTGCGACCGCACCGGCCCGCAGGAGCGGCTGGTCATCAACGGCAAGCCGATCGACGAGCCGTTCATCTTCCCGGGCAACAAGCCGGCCGACCAGGACTTCGACATCACCGTGCCGCAGGGGCGGCTCTGGGTGATGGGCGATCACCGGGAGGCCTCCGGCGACTCCCTGGAGCACTGGCAGCAGTCCGGCGAGGACATCAACGAGGCCACCATCCCCGAGGACCAGGTGGTCGGCCGGGCCTTCACGATCTTCTGGCCGCCCAGCCGGGCGACCTGGCTCACCGTGCCGAAGCAGTTCGACGGGATCCCCAATTCCTGAGCCCGGAGGGCGTGGGCGTTCGTCGGAGGCGTCTGGCAGGCTGGAGCGGTGACCGTCTACACCCCTCGTCGCGCGGCTCGGGTGCTGCTCGTCGACGCGTCCGACCGGGTGCTGCTCTTCGCCGGCACCGACCCGGGTCGGCCGGGGCACGCCTACTGGTTCACCCCTGGGGGCGGCCTGCGTCCCGGGGAGAGCCCCGCCGAGGGTGCGGCCCGGGAACTGGCCGAGGAGACCGGGCTGCGGCTGGCCCCGGCCGCGTTGGGCGTGCCGGTCCGGGCGGAGACCGTCGAGTTCCCGTTCGACGGCGTCTGGTACCGCCAGGAGCAGGAGTTCTTCCTGGTCCGGGTGCCGTCCTGGGAGGTCGACACGGCGGGCTTCGACGAGATCGAGCGGGCCAGCGTGTCCGGCCACCGGTGGTGGTCGGCGGCGGAGTTGGCGGCGACCGTCGAGCGCTACTACCCGCCGGACCTGCCGGAGCTGCTCGCCCGGGTGCTCACCGGAGGTGCGCCGTGCTGACGCCCCCGCGTACGGTGGTGCGCCGCGAGGGCGGCCTCTACGCCCTGGAACGGGCCCTGCAACGGCGGGGCTTCCGGCACGTGGCCGGTGCCGACGAGGCCGGGCGGGGCGCCTGTGCCGGCCCGCTGGTGGCCGCCGCGGCGGTGCTGCCCGAGGGGCGGCGCGGCGAGATCGAGGGGCTGGCCGATTCCAAGCTGCTCACCCCGGCCAGCCGGGAGCGGATCCACGACGAGGTGGTGTCCCGGGCCCTGGCGTACGCGGTGGTGGTGATCCCCGCCGAGGAGGTCGACGCGCGGGGGCTGCACGTGTGCAACCTGGCCGCGATGCGCCGGGCGCTCGCCTCGCTGACCACCCGTCCCGAGTACGTGCTGACCGACGGTTTCGGCGTGGATGGGCTGGACGTGCCCGGGCTGGCGGTCTGGAAGGGGGACCGGGTGGCCGCCTGCGTGGCGGCGGCCAGCGTGCTGGCCAAGGTCACCCGGGACCGGATCATGGTCGAGCTGGACGGGCGGTACCCGGGCTACGGCTTCGGCGAGCACAAGGGCTACATCACGCCGGAGCACACCGCCGCGCTGCGGGAGCTGGGGCCGTGCCGGGAGCATCGCTTCTCGTACGTGAACGTGGCGACCGTCTCCGGGCGGGACGGCCGGCCCCCACGTTCCCGGCGCCCCGCGGCCGGGGGGCCGGACGAGCCGATGGAGCGCGCCGGCACGCCAGGGGGTACCGTCGGCGTGGCGTTGGGCGAGCAGCCGCGACCTCCGGCGCCGGTGGGGGAAGATGTGGTCATGGAAGGCGGAGAGCGATGAGCGCCGAAGATCTCGAAAAGTACGAGACCGAGATGGAGCTGCAGCTCTACCGGGAGTACCGCGACATTGTCCGCCAGTTCTCCTACGTGGTGGAGACCGAGCGCCGCTTCTACCTGGCCAACCAGGTCGACCTGCACGTGCGTAACTCCGACGGCGAGGTCTACTTCGAGGTCGAGATGCACGACGCGTGGGTGTGGGACATGTACCGCCCTGCCCGGTTTGTCAAGAATGTTCGGGTGATGACGTTCAAGGACGTCAATGTGGAAGAGCTGGAAAAGCCCGACATCTCGCTTCCCGCAGATTCCGGATTCGGCAGCTGACCCCGGGCGGCGGGCCGGCCCGAACCGCCGCCCGCCGCCGGCGGATCACTCCGCCAGCACCACCACCTCGACCCGCTGCACCAGGTTGTTCGCGAAGCCACCCCGGTTCCACGGCTGCTCGACCGGCTGGGTCCGCCCCGAGGCGTCCGTCGCCCGCGCGCCCAGCACGTGACGCCCCGGCGTCGGATGCCACTCGACGTGCCAGCGCCGCCAGGCCCACGTACCCCCGGTCGGCTCGTCCAGCGTTGCCGGCACCCACGTCGCACCGCCGTCGAAGGTGACCTCGACGGCGGTGACCGGCGCGTGGCCCGACCAGGCCCGGCCGTCCACCGTGCACGGCCCCAGCCGCAGCACCCGGGTACGCGACATGAAGTCCGGGAAGCCCGGCGGGCGCACCAGGGCACGCGGCTCGATCCGGGTCACCGGCACACCCGGGTCGTCGGCGTCCTGCCGCAGCCGGTACGCCACCGCGTTCTGGTAGCCCTCGAACGGCTCGGTCAGCACCCGGATCTCGCGCAGCCACTTCACGTGCGCCATGCCGTACCAGCCGGGCACGATCAGCCGCAGCGGCGCGCCGTGCTGCGGCAGCAGGGGAGCACCGTTCATCTCGTACGCGAGCAGCACCTCCTCGCGCAACGCGTCCGCGACCGGCAGCGCCCGCCGGTAGTCCTGCTCCACGCCGCGCTCGACCCCGTGGTCCGCGCCGGTGAAGACCACGTCGACGGCGTCGGCGGCGAGCCCGGCCTCCCGCAGCAGCGGCGCCAGCGGAGTGCCCGTCCACTCGGCGTTGCCCACCGCCTCCACCAGCCAGGGCTGACTGACCGGGCGGGGGTGCAGCAGCGCCCGGCCGTTGCCTGCGCACTCGAGCGTCACCCGGTGGGTGACCCGGGGCCGCTCCCGCAGCGCGGCCAGGTCGAAACTGAGCGGGCGCCGCACCGCGCCGTCGACGGTCAGGGTGTGCGCCGCCGGGTCGACGTCCGGGATGTCGTAGTGGATGAGCAGGTAGTGCAGGCCGGCCGGGGTCACGTCGTAGCGGAGCGCCTCCAGCGGAATCCCGTGGTTGCGCGCGGCCAGTTGAAGTTCCTCGGCGCTGATCGCCTCGTCCGGCCCGGCGACCCGGGAGGGCCCGCTGGCATGGTCCACAGTGGTCATCGCTGCTTCCTCGATCCGGTCAGGGGTGGGTGAGGCGGCGGTAGCCGACGAACTCGAACATCGTCACCCCGGCCGGCAACGGGCGCGGCGTACCGGTGAAGCGGTGCACGCCGACCCCGACCCCGTCGGCCGGGCTGCTCACCGCCACCGGCGCGAAGCCCTCCTCGGCGAACCATTCGACGATGGTGGGGACCAGGTCCGGCTCGCGACGGTGCCGGGTCCAGAAGACCGTGCCGCCGGTGGCGCAGAGCGCCGCGCAGTGCCCGACCGTGGCCCGGATGTCCGCGTCGACGATGTTGCCGAACACCCCGCAGACCAGGACCAGATCCGCCGGGACGAGATCCGCGTACCGGTCGGTGAGCGCCGCGTCGCCGACCACCACCTCGACGCCGGTGAGGCCGGCCGCGGCGGCGGACTCGCGGGCCACCTCGGCGTTGCGCGGGTCCAGCTCGACCAGGCGGGCGGTGACGTCGTCCCGCCGGGGATGGGTGGCGAGCACCGGGATCAGGTCGTGCCCCTGGCCCGCGCAGAGGCTGATCGCCCGCAGCGGGCCCGCCGGCGCCGCGTCCAACGCCTCCCGGATCCGGACCCGCACCTCGGCGAGACGCCGGGACAGGGCCGAGTCGGGCTGGTCGTAGTCGGCGTGCCAGGCGTACCAGTCGGTCGTCACGCGGCCAGCATAGGCGGCGGGCCCTTACCAGATCGTCCCCGCGCGCGGGGCCCGTCCACAGGCCGGCCGCCGTCCACAGTGACCGGCTCCGGCGCTGGCCCGACCCCGCCGGGAACGGCAGGCTGCGTGGCGTGCGGACCTTTCTGCGACGGGCCGGCACGGCCCTCGGCGCCCTGCTGCTCGTGATCCCGGCGACCGGCCCGGTCGGTGCCTCGCCCCGACCAGGGGTGACCGTCCGCTCGGCGGCACCCGTCCACACGCCGACGACGGCCCGCGGGCCAGCGGCGGGCGCCGGAGGCGGGTCGATGATCGCCTCCGGTGGCGCGGAAGCAGCCACGGCGGCGGACACCGGACCCCGGCCGCGGTTCGGCTGGCCGCTGGCCGGCACGCCCCGACCGGTACGCCGGTTCGATCCACCGCCACAGCCGTGGCTGCCCGGCCACCGGGGCGTCGACCTGGCCGCCGTGCCGGGCGTCGAGGTCCGCGCCGCCGGCGCCGGGAACGTCCTCTTCGCGGGCATGGTGGCCGGCCGTCCGGTGGTGACCGTCGGGCACGCCGACGGGCTGCGCACCACCTACGAACCGGTACACCCCGAGCTGCCGGTCGGTGCCCGGGTCACGGCCGGCACGCCGATCGGCGCGCTCCTCGCCGGCCATCCGGGCTGCCCGGTCGGGGCGTGCCTGCACTGGGGGCTGCGCCGGGGCGAGGAGTACCTGGACCCGCTCGCCCTGCTCGGCCTCGGCCCGGTCCGGCTGCTTCCGCTCGACGTCCCGGCCGCCGACGCCGCTCAACCCTGGGCGAGCAGCGTGGGAAGGCGGACGGCCAGCCGGTCGTACTCGTCCGGGGTGTTGTAGACCTGACCGCAGAGGCGCAGCCAGCCCCGGCCGTTCCAGGCCGCCACCGACACCTCGGCGGCGAGCCGCTCCGCGATCCGGGACCGCAGCGCCCGCGCCGCGTCGATCGTCGTGGCGACGCCGGGCGGCAGCGGGATGAGCCGCATGGCCATCGTCGGCCCGCCGGGTTCCGGCAGGTGGGACGGCGCCACCCCGAGCGCGTCCCCGACCACCCGCTGCCCGTACGCGGCCAGCGCGGCGTTGTGCGCGCGTACCCGGTCCGGTCCCAGGCTACGCAGGGTGAACGGGCCCGCCGGGGCGGCCAACCACGACGTGTAGTCCAGCGTCGCCTGCCACTCGACCCGGGCGGGAAAGCCGCTGTCCTGTTCCCACGACACGACCAGCGGTTCGATCCGCTCCCGCCACGGCTCGGCCACCACCAGCGCGGCGGTGCCCCGCGGCGTGTACGCCCACTTGTGCAGGTTGCCGACCCAGAAGTCGGCGCCGACCGAGGCCACCGTGATCGGTAGCATGCCCGGCGCGTGCGCCCCGTCGACCAGGACCGGGATGCCCTGCTCCCGGGCCACCCCGACGATCGCCGCCGTCGGGAAGAGCCGGGCAGTGGGCGAGGTGATCTGGTCGACGATCAACAGCCGGGTACGCCCCGGGCGTAACCCGGTCCGGATGATGTCGACCACCTCTTCGTCGGTGGCGTTCAGCGGCACCGGCAGGGTCCGCGACACCGCCCCGGTACGCCGGCACTCCCGGGCCACCGAGAAGGCGACCGCCCCGTACCCGTGATCGGTGGTCAGCACCTCCTCGCCGGGGCGCAGACCGAGCGACTGGAGCACCACCGCCACGCCGGTGGTCGCGTTGCCCACCAACGCGGTGCCCTCCGGGTCCGCCCCGATGAACCGGGCCAGGTGCCGCCGCGTGTGGGCGATCCTGTCGACCAGGCCCTCGGCGAAGAAACGGAGCGGATTCGCCTCCATCTCGTCGCGCAGGCGCTGCTGGGCCCGCTGCACACCGATCGGAACCGCGCCGAACGATCCGTGGTTGAGGTGGCTGACCGACGGGTCGAGGGAGAAGAGCAGACGAGCCCCGGGAATGGGCTCGGGCGGCTGCGGGACCGTCATTCGCTGATCGTAGCCCGCCGTGGATCATCAACTCGCGGTTCTTCCGCCCTGCCGGACGGGACGGGCACGGCGGGGCAGCACCAGGGTCAGGCCCGCGGGTGCGCCTGCCGGTACGCCGCCCGCAGCCGCTCCACCGACACGTGGGCGTAGATCTGGGTGCTGGCCAGCGAGGAGTGGCCCAGCAGTTCCTGCACGGCCCGCAGATCCGCGCCGCCCTCCAGCAGATGGGTGGCCGCGGAGTGCCGCAGCCCGTGCGGGGTCGTGCGGGGCAGGCCGGCGGCCTCGGCGTAGCCGGCGACGACCCGGCGCGCCGTGGTCGGATTGAGCCGTCCGCCGCGGGCCCCCAGCAGCAGCGCCGCCCCCGAGGCGGGGCCGGCCAGGGCGGGCCTTCCCCGGCTCAACCAGGCGTCCAGAGCGCGCTGCGCCGGCACCCCGTACGGCACGGCCCGTTCCCGACCACCCTTGCCCAGGACCCGGACCACCCGGCGGGAGTGGTCGACGTCGGTGACGTCCAGCCCGCACGCCTCGCTGATCCGTACGCCGGTGCCGTAGAGCAGCTCGAGCAGCACCCGGTCGCGCAACAGCACCGCGTCACCGGATCCGACGCCGTCCGGGCCGCCGCCAGCCGACCCGGCGCCGCCAGCCGACCCGGCGCCGCCGGCCGATTCGGCGCCGTCGGGCGGTCTGCTCGTGCCGGCTGTTTCGTTCGTGCCGGCCGACTCGGTGTTGCCGGTCGGCCTGCTCGTGCCGGCTGAGCCGGTGACACCGGCTGACCCGGTGGTGCCGAGGGGCCGGGCCGGCGGGCTGGCGGCCTCGTCCTCCGCCGCCCGCGTCGCGGCCGGTTGCGGCGCGTTCATCAGGGCGACAGCCTGGTCGGCCCGCAGGACCGTGGGCAGTTCCCGGTGGGCCCGGGGACTGGCCAGCGGGGCGGCCACATCTGCGGTGATCAGGCCCGCCCGATGCGCCCACCCGCTGAACGTGCGCGCGGAGGCGGCCCGGCGGGCCAACGACGTGCGGGCCGCGCCCATCGTCCGCTGCTTCGCCAACCAGCTCCGCAGCACGATCAGATCCAGCTCCGACAGGTCGGCGCAACCCATCCGCACCGCGTGGTCGAGCAGGGAGACCAGGTCCGTCACGTACGCCCGCACGGTGTGCGCGGACCGGTTACGCACCCGGGCCAGGTGCTCGGCGAACCCGTCCACCGCCTCCCGCATCTCCAGCGGCAGCGCCTCGTGGGCCGCCCGCGTGCCGCGCCGCTCGGCACTCACCGGCGTCCCCCGGATCGCCCGTTGACCGGCCGTCCGACCGGGACCGGAGCCCCGGTCACACGGCGGGCCGTGCCGGTGGACCAGAACGGGCGGGGAGCATCGTTCGGAGACGTCCCGCAGCCGGTGCGGACGCTGCTGTCGGCGGACACCGGCCCAGCGTACGGCCGCGCCGCCCGGGTCGCCCCGAGGCGGCACCCGGCCGCGTCACGATCCGGCCTTCGGGGCGCCACCCTTCTCGGTCGGTGGTGCGAGCGCGTAGCCGTCGTCGCGGCGGACCACCACGGCCAGCTCCTCCAGCATGGACAGCTTGCGCATGGCGGTACGCAGGTCCACCCCGGCGCGGGCCGCGACGCTGTCCAGGCCCAGCGCCTTGCGCCGGGGCAGCGCCTCCAGCACCTGGACCGCCTCGTCGTCGAGCCGGTCCCGAAGCCGTTCCGGTGCCCGTACGGGCGGGGCCAGATCGTCGCCGATCCGGCCCACCTCCTCCAGCACGTGCGCCACGCCGGTGACCAGCCGGGCCTTGGGCTGCTCCCGCAGCAGCTCGTGCGCGCCCACCGACATCGCCGAGGTGACCGGGCCCGGCACCACCATGCCCGGCCGACCGACCCCGATCGCCCGGTTCAGGGTCTGGGTCGCGCCGCTGCGGGCCGCCGCCTCCACCAGCACCGTCCCGAGCGTGCCGGCCGCGATGACCCGGTTGCGGATGAGGAACCGGGGCCGTAGCGGGTCGGCGCCCGGCAGCCACTCGCTGACCAGCAGGCCGCTGTCCGCGATCCGGTCGAAGAGCGCTGCGTTGCCCATCGGGTACGGGCGGTCCACCCCGCAGGCCAGCACGGCGACGGTGACCCCGCCGGCGGTCAACGCGCCCCGGTGCGCGGCGGAGTCGATGCCGAAGGCACCACCGGAGACCACCGTCCAGTCCCGGTCGGCCAGCCCGTAGCCGAGTTCGGTGGCCACGTGCGTCCCGTACGGGGTCGCAGCCCGGGCGCCGACGACGGCGACGGAACGGTCCAACGCCTGCCCGAGCGGCCAGGCGCCGCGTACCCAGAAACAGAGCGGTGGCGCCGTCTCCAGGTCGACCCGGCGTTCGGCCCCCGGCAGGATCAGCCTGCGCAGGTTCGCGACCCGGGCCGGCCACTCGTCGTCCTCCGGGGTGACCACCCGTGCGCCGAGCCGCTCGGTACGCGCCAGAGCCTGCTCCGCCGCCGCCCTGGCGTCGCCGCCCGCCGAGCGGGCGGCCACCGTGGACCGCAGCGCCCGGTCCGGAGCACCGCCGTCGAGCAGCAGGTCCAGGGTGGCGACCGGGCCGAGCCGGTCGACCAGCCGGTGCACCGACCATGTCCCCGGCTCGGTCAGCCAGGTCAGGGCGACCCGCGCCAGCCGGCGGTCCGCCATCGTGGTCATGCCGGCACTCCGCTTCGCTCCGTGCCGTCATGAGCCACCACGGCACCGGGCCTGATGATTCGCTCGCTGCGCTCGCTCATGCGCCCTCTCCCGTCCTGAGCTGGATTGCCTCCGCGATGTCCCCGCCGTCCGGGCGGTCCCGCCCGTCCAGGTCGGCGATGGTCCAGGCGAGCCGCATGACCCGATCGAAGCCGCGGGCGGAGAGCGAACCGGAGTCGAGCCGCTTGCGCAGCTCGCGGGTGTCCCGCCCGGGCAGCCGCCACGGTGGGCGGCGCAGGTACGGGCCGGGGACCTCGGCGTTCACCCGGCGGCCGGTGGACGCCCACCGGTCGGCGGCGGCCCGGCGTGCGGCGGCGACCCGGGCGGCCACGGTCTGGGACGACTCGTTCGGCGTGCTTGTCTCGAGCAGCTCCGCCGCCCGTACCGGCAGCAGTCGGACCTGCACGTCGACCCGGTCGAGCAGCGGCCCGGAAAGCCGGCCCAGGTAGCGCCGCCGGGCCAGCGGAGTGCACTCGCAGGCCGCGTCCCCGGACGGCTTCGCGCAGGGGCAGGGGTTGGCGGCCAGCACCAGTTGCGTGCGCGCCGGGTATTCCGTCGCGCCCCGGGTCCGGGCGACCCGCACCTGGCCGCTCTCCAACGGTTGGCGCAGCGCCTCCAGCGCCCCCTTGCTGAACTCGGGCGCCTCGTCGAGGAAGAGAACGCCGCGATGGGCCAGCGACACCGCGCCCGGCCGGGCCAGCCCGGACCCGCCGCCGACCAGGGCGGGGACCGTGGCCGTGTGGTGCGGCGCCTGGAACGGCGGCCGGCGGAGCAGCCGTCCGCCGGGCGGCAGGAGCCCGGCGATGGAGTGCAGGGCGGTGACCTCCAGCGCGGCGTCGTCGTCCAGCTCCGGCAGGATCGACGGAAGTCGCTCGGCGAGCATGGTCTTGCCGGCCCCCGGAGGCCCGAGCAGCGCCAGGTGGTGCCCGCCCGCCGCGGCCACCTCCAGTGCCCGCCGGCCGAGCTGCTGCCCGGCCACCTCGGCGAGGTCAGGACCGCCCTCGTCGGCGGCCGGCGCGAACTCCGGTGGTGGGAGCAGCGGCGAGCCGTCCCGCACGAAGGCGACCAGCCGATGCAGGTTGTCGACCGCGCGTACCTGGACGCCGGGGATCACCGCAGCCTCGGCGGCATTGCCGACGGGCACCACCACCCGCGGAAAACCAGCGCTGGCCGCGGCGGCGACCATCGGCAGCACACCCCGCACCGGGCGGACCGCGCCGTCCAGGCCGAGCTCGCCGAGGATCACCGTCCGCTCCAGGGGCAGCAGCGGCAGCTCGCCCGAGCCGCCGAGCACCGCCGCCGCGATGGCCAGGTCGAACGCGGACCCGCACTTCGGCAGGGTGGCCGGGAGCAGGTTGAGGGTGATCCGCCGGTTCGGCCACTTCTGGCCGGAGTTGACGATGGCCGCGCGGACCCGGTCCCGGGCCTCGTGCAGGGCCGTGTCGGGCAGGCCGGAGATCGCCACGCCCGGCAGCCCGGGCGCCAGGTCGGCCTCCACCTCCACGACGTGCCCGGCCACCCCGACCAGGCCAACGCAGAGCACCTTGGCGTAGCTCATGGCTAGAACGCGCCCCTCAGGTGCTCGACCCGGGCCGGGCCGGCGACCGGGAGCCGGACGGCCAGCACGTCGAAGCGGACCTCCTCGGCGACGGTGCCCGTCTCGGCCAGCCAACGGGCGGCCAGGCCGCGCAGCCGGCGTGCCTTCGCCGGCACGACCGCCTCGGCCGGGGTGCCGAAGTCCTCCGTACGGCGGGTCTTCACCTCGCAGAAGGCGAGCACCGGTCCGTCCCAGGCGATGATGTCGATCTCCCCGCCCGGGCAGCGCCAGTTCCGGGCGACCGGGCGCAGCCCCGCCTCGATCAGGTGCCGGACGGCGCACCGCTCCCCGTACGCGCCGACG
Organism: Micromonospora narathiwatensis; assembly: GCF_900089605.1. Lineage (NCBI taxonomy): Bacteria > Bacillati > Actinomycetota > Actinomycetes > Micromonosporales > Micromonosporaceae > Micromonospora > Micromonospora narathiwatensis. Next base: position 227,166 of record NZ_LT594324.1, read on the forward strand.
GCCTGGTTCCGCTTCGTCATGCCGGCCACGGTGCGCGTTCGGCGGCCCGGCGGTGGGGTTTCACCCGGTGCCCTGTGGACGACGGGGTGCCCTGTGGACGGGCGGACGATCATGCCCCGACTGTGCTAGAGGCCGCCGCGTCGGGTGCTGAGCGTGCCATCGCCCAGCCGCGAGCAGTCACTCAGCGTGTTCGCGACGGACCGGTCGGTGTGGCGCCGACCAGCGGTGAGAGCTGGCACGGGGGTGGATGGCGCGCGTGGAGCCGGTCGCATACGGTGCCGGTCGTGGACGGACGAAGGAGCTTTCCCGAGGATCAGCAGGGGTCGCACTGGAACGACCCCGGATACGCCGAGCCAGGTTGGCGCGCCGCCAGCGAGCCGCGCTACCGCGACGACGACCTCCAGGCCCCGGAGCAGCGCACCGGCGAGACCCGATACGGCGACCCGGGACGGTTCGGCGCGGCCGACCCGCTGGGCGACGACACCGACAGCTACCGGGGGGCGCGCCGGCTGGGCGACCCGGAGATCTCCGGGGAACTGCCGGGCGAGCGCGGCCGCCGGGCGGCGCGCGAGGCCGGCGACCCCGCCGGGGGCGTGCGCGAGAGCGGGGCCGACCCGCTCGGCCTGGACCGTACCGGCGACGCGCTGCGCCCGCTGGGCGGTTACCCGATCGTCGAGCCCTCCCACCCGGCCGAACCGGCCGTCGCCGCCCCGTCGCCGATCACCGTCGGGGACCGGCCGTCGCACGGTATGCCCACGCCGCTGACCGTCGGGGAGCGGCCCGCCGTGCCCCCGACCGAGGCGGTGGGCGGCCCCGCGCCGCACCCGTTGGACCTGCCGACCGGCCCGATGCCCTCGGTCGCGCCCCGGCTGGACGGCCCGCCGCCGGGGGACGGCGTCTACCGGACCCGGCGGCCGGCGCTCGCGATGCTGCTGGCGGTGCTGGTGCTGGCCCTGGAGGTCCCCGCGCTACGGGTGCTCCTGCGCGGCGTGGTGGGCGATCCGGTCTCGACCTCGCACGTCGTGGTGGGCTCGTTCCTCGTGCTGGGGCTGCCGATCTTCGGCGTGGGGCTGTACGGGCTGCGCACCGGCGGGCTGGCGCTCGCCGACGGCAGCCGCGGCTGGCTCCGGCCGCCGACGGCGTACCTCACCGTCGGGCTCGTGCTCTTCGTCGCGGCGGCGCTCGCCGCCCGCTGACCCCCGTGGCGCTCGCTGCCGGTCTGCCGGCCGTGGCGCTCGCCGGCGGCTGATCCGCCGGGCCCGTCCGCCCGTCGAGACGGGCGGGGCCGCGCCAGATCCGCGCACTCTCGCTCAAAGCGGTCCAAGATACCCGGGCCGCGCGATCTCGGGGCGGGAGCGGACCTCGGGACGCCGCCGGCCGGGCGCACCGGCGAGCGCTGCGGCCGGGCGGAGGCCGGAACCGACCTGGTGTGCGTTCCCGCACCCCGGGACCGGCGTACGGGGAAGGGGCGTACACTGGTCGACTGGCGACCGCCGTGCGCGGTCGACCTCGCGCGCCCTCTCCGCGACCAGTTCGCGGGGCGGCGGCCTCCCTGGTCCCGATCTTGATCGGGTCCCGTCACGGCCGGCGACCGGGTGCCAGGCGTCCGGCCGCCGGCCGGACGGGACAACCAGGGAAATTAGGAGTAACACCATGGCCGTCGTGACCATGCGTCAGCTGCTGGAGAGCGGTGTCCACTTCGGGCACCAGACCCGGCGCTGGAACCCGAAGATGAAGCGCTTCATCTTCACCGAGCGCAACGGCATCTACATCATCGACCTGCGCCAGACCCTCGACTACATCGAGAAGGCGTACGACTTCGTGCGCAACACCGTCGCCGAGGGTGGCAGTATCCTCTTCGTCGGCACCAAGAAGCAGGCCCAGGAGGCCATCGCCGAGCAGGCGACCCGGGTCGGCCAGCCGTACGTGAACCACCGCTGGCTCGGCGGCATGCTGACCAACTTCCAGACGGTGTACAAGCGGCTCCAGCGGATGAAGGAGCTGGAGGCTCTCGGTGACCTGAGCGGCACCGCCGCCGGGTACACCAAGAAGGAGACCCTGCAGCTCTCCCGCGAGAAGGACAAGCTGACCAAGACCCTCGGCGGTCTGCGGGACATGCAGAAGCTTCCGGCTGCGGTCTGGGTGGTCGACACCAAGAAGGAGCACATCGCCGTCGACGAGGCCCGCAAGCTGGGCATCCCGGTGATCGCCGTGCTCGACACCAACTGCGACCCGGACGAGGTCGACTTCCCGATCCCGGGTAACGACGACGCCATCCGCTCGGCCGAGCTGCTGACCAAGGTCGTCGCCGCCGCCGTCGCCGACGGTCTGATCGCCCGCTCCGGCCGCCGGCGCGGCACCGACGAGAAGCCCGAGGCGGGCCAGGTCGGCGCCGACGAGCCGCTGGCCGAGTGGGAGCGTGAGCTGCTCGAGGAGCCGAAGAAGAGCGACGAGCAGCCGGCGACCACCGCCGCGGAGTGATCGAACCGTCCGCGTCCCCACCGTCCGATTTTCCGGCCAGTGGGGACGCGGACGGGTCCCCGGGCACATTTGGCCCGGATCCGGGTAACCGGCACCCAGACCATCCCACCGCAGCCTCAAGACCCGAAGAGAGAGCCATGTCCAACTTCACCGCCGCGGACGTCAAGAAGCTCCGCGACCTCACCGGCGCCGGCATGATGGACTGCAAGAAGGCGCTGACCGAGGCCGAGGGCGACTTCGACAAGGCCGTCGAGATCCTGCGCGTCAAGGGCGCCAAGGACGTCGGCAAGCGGGCCAGCCGTACCGCCGCCAACGGCCTCGTCGCGCACTCCGGCCAGGCGCTGCTCGAGCTCAACTGCGAGACCGACTTCGTCGCCAAGAACGACGCCTTCATCGTGCTGGCCCAGCAGCTCGTCGAGCACGGCGTGGCCAGCGGCGTGAGCAACGCCGAGGAGCTGCTCGCCAGCACCATCGACGGCAAGAGCGTCGCCGACCTGATCCAGGAGCAGTCGGCCAAGATCGGCGAGAAGCTGGTCCTCAACCGTTTCGGCAAGCTCGACGGCACCACCGCGGTCTACCTGCACCGCAAGAGCCAGGATCTGCCGCCGGCCGTCGGTGTGCTGGTGCAGTACGCCGGCAAGAGCGACGAGGCCGCCGACGCGGATGCCCGCGGCGTGGCCATGCAGATCGCCGCCATGCGGCCGAAGTACCTCACCCGCGACGAGGTCCCGGCCGAGGTCGTCGACTCGGAGCGGCGCATCGCCGAGCAGACCGCCCGTGAGGAGAGCAAGCCCGAGGCGGCGCTGCCGAAGATCGTCGAGGGCCGGGTCAACAGCTTCTTCAAGGACTTCGTGCTGCTGGAGCAGTCGTCGGTCGCCGACAACAAGAAGTCGGTGAAGCAGGTGCTGGCCGAGGCCGGCATCGAGGTCACCAGCTTCCTGCGGTTCGAGGTCGGCCAGGCCTGAGCCGCCGCCCCGGGCGTATGACGCGCCCGTGGCCAGGGAAACGTCGACGAGGAGGCCGCCGGTGTACGTGACAGGCACCGCGGCCTCCTCGTCGCATAAGGTCGGCAACGGCAGGTACGCGGTACGCGCGCCCGGGGTGCGCGACGGAAGGGGCGGGGCGGATGACGCAGGTTGTGAGTGACCGGAGCCTGGCGGCGGATGATCCGACCGCCCCACCGCCCGGCCGGGCCCGACGGGTGGTGCTGAAGCTCTCGGGCGAGGTCTTCGGCGGCGGCGCGATCGGCGTCGACCCGGACGTCGTGCAGGGCATCGCCCGGCAGATCGCCACCGTGGTCCGCCGTGGCGTACAGGTCTCCGTGGTGGTTGGTGGCGGCAACTTCTTCCGCGGCGCGGAGCTGCAGAAGCGCGGCATGGACCGGGCTCGGGCCGACTACATGGGCATGCTCGGCACCGTGATGAACTGCCTGGCCCTCCAGGACTTCCTGGAGAAGGAGGGCATCGAGACGCGGGTGCAGAGCGCGATCACCATGGCCCAGGTCGCCGAGCCGTACATCCCGCTGCGCGCGATCCGGCACCTGGAGAAGGGTCGGGTGGTCATCTTCGGCGCGGGCGCCGGGATGCCGTACTTCTCCACCGACACGGTCGCGGCCCAGCGGGCGCTGGAGATCCGCGCCGACGTGGTGCTGATGAGCAAGAACGGCGTGGACGCGGTCTACACCGCCGACCCCCGGATCGACCCCACCGCGAGCAAGCTCGACTCGATCACCTTCTCCGAGGTGCTGCGCCGCAACCTGCGGGTGGCCGACGCCGCGGCGTTCAGCCTCTGCATGGAGAACGGCCTGCCGATGCTGGTCTTCGGCGCCCAGGGCGACGACACGATCGTCCGCGCCGTCGGCGGTGAGAAGATCGGCACCCTGATCACCGCCTGAGCGGCCCGCCGAGCCGGCAGCGGTCCTCCGATACGACCCAGTTCACGACGAGCAACAGAAGGAGGCGAGGAGACCGGTGATCGACGACACCCTCCTCGAGGCCGAGGAGAAGATGGAGCGTGCCATCGAGCACGCCAAGGAGGAGTTCGGCGGCATCCGCACCGGTCGCGCCAACGCCGCCATGTTCTCGCGGATCGTCATCGACTATTACGGCAGCCCCACGCCGCTGCCCCAGATGGCCTCCATCGCGGTCCCGGAACCGCGCATGGTGATCATCAAGCCGTACGACAACTCGCAGCTCAACGCGATGGAAAAGGCGATCCGCGACTCCGACCTCGGGGTGAACCCGAACAACGAGGGCAACCAGCTGCGCATCCTGCTCCCGCAGATGACCGAGGAGCGGCGCCGCGAGATGATCAAGGTCGCCCGGCAGAAGGGCGAGGAGGCCAAGGTGGCCGTCCGCAACATCCGCCGTAAGGGCAAGGAAGAGCTGGACCGCCTGGTCAAGGACGGCGAGGTCGGCGAGGACGACGGCCGGCGTGCCGAGAAGGAGCTGGACGACCTGACCCAGCGGTTCGTCGCCAACGTCGACGAGCTGGTCAAGCACAAGGAGAACGAGCTGCTCGAGGTCTGAGCGGCCCGCCACCCGTCACGGCACCGGCGTGCCGCCGCCCAGCCCGGGTGGCGGAGCCGGTGCCGTCGTCGTGGCCGGGCCATCGTCCGCCGTGCCGGGTTCCCCGGTGCAGTAGGCTCGGCACGACCCCCGACCACCACGGGGTGAACGGCGGGGATCTCCCGGCCGTCGGGTCGGTCAACCGGAACAGTCACGCCTGTAGGGGATGGTCTTGGTCTTGCGTCATGTGGTGGCTCTCGTACCGCTTCCGCTCGGTACGTGATGTCCCGCCCCGACCCCTACGGCGCCGCCGAGTCACGCGGCTGGGACCGATCGGCCCCGCTGCCGTGGCCCGAGACCGACCTCGAACCGCAGCCCTGGCGCCAGTCGGGCGGCCCGGAGGCGTACGTGGAATCGTCCGGGCGCACCCGTTCCGCCACTGACCCGTACGCCCGTCCCGGGCCCGACGACGACCGGTACGACGGGCCGGGCCGCCGGCCGTACGAGGATCGTCCCGGCCACGGCAGGGGCGACCGGGGGTACCGCGAGGCGGACCGCGGTCCGCGCGACCAGACCAGCTACCGCGACGACCTGGGCCGCCCGGACACGGGCCGCGGGGAGCACGACCGGTGGGACGCCGGCCCGGCCTACCGCGACTCGGATCGCGAGGAGCACCGGTGGGATGGCGGCCCGGCGTACCGCGAGGAACGCGACCCCTGGGACGCGGGCCCGGATTACCGCGACGCCGGCCAGGGCTACCGCGACGCCGGCCAGGGCTACCGCGACGGCGGCCCGGGCCATCGGGGTGATTCCTGGTACCCGGACGCGGACCACGATCCCCGTGACCGGGGCTACGACGAGCCGGTTCGGGGTAGCCGCCTCCACGTGCCGGATGACGAGTACCCGACCGCCCAGATCGCCCCGGTGCGGGACGAACCTGACCAGCTTGCCGCAGGGCAGGACGAGCCGACCGGCCAGCTCGCGGCGGTACGGGACGAGCCGGCGGCGGGCCGGCGGGGGCGCGGCCGTCGCCGGGCCAGCGCCGACCGGCCCGCCACGGCACAGCCGGCGACCGGCCGGGCCGGCCGCAACCTGCCGGCGGCGATCGGTGTCGGCCTCGCTCTCGGCGCGGCGATCCTGGTGCCGCTCTTCCTCTATCCGCCGGCGTTCCTCGCCGTGATCGCCGCCGCGGTGGCGATCGGCACCTGGGAGATGGCCCGGGCGGTCCGCCGTGGCGGGGCCCACCCGCCGCTGCCGCCGCTGATCGCCGGTGGCGTGATCACCGTCGGGCTGGCCTGGTTCGCCGGCCCGGACGCGCAGAGCCTCGGCCTGCTGGTCACCGTGCTCGGCACGATGATCTGGCGCCTGGGCGACGGCCCCGGCAACTATCAGCGTGACCTGACCGCGGCCACCCTGATCGCGGTGTACGTGCCCTTCCTCGGCGGCTTCGCAGCCATGCTCGCGGCCGCCCCCGGCGACGGCCCGCTGCGGGTGCTGGTCACCCTGGTCGCCGTGGTGCTCTCCGACACCGGCGGGTACGCGGCCGGCGTCGCTTTCGGCAAGCATCCGATGGCCCCCAGGATCAGCCCGAAGAAGTCCTGGGAGGGCTTCGCCGGCTCGCTAACCGCCGCCGCGGCGGGCAGCGCCCTGCTGCTCTGGCTGCTTTTCGAGCTGGCCCCGTGGTGGGGTGCGCTGTTCGGGGTGGCGATCGCCTGCGCGGCGGTTCTCGGCGACCTCGCCGAGTCGATGATCAAGCGGGATCTCGGGGTCAAGGACATGAGCAACCTGCTCCCCGGGCACGGTGGCCTGATGGACCGGCTCGACTCGATCCTGTTCGCGGTGCCGACGGCGTATCTGCTGCTGACGGTCCTGGTGCCGGCGGTGGGCTGAGGGATGAATCACGTGGGTGGGCCCGCATCCACCGGCCGGTCAAGGCCGATTCGGGACCTACGGACGGGTACGACCCGCGCCGGGCGTGTCAGACTGGACGCGCCATGACGAGCCTCCCCCTGATCCCCGTGGACCCCGACGCTCGCGGCCGACGGCCCGCGCTGCCGCCCCGTCACCTCGCCGACCTGGATCTGCCCGGCCGGCAGGCGCTGGTCGCCGAGCTGGGCGAGCCCGCCTTCCGGGCCAAACAGGTCTCCAACCACTACTTCGGCCGGCTGGTGCGCGACCCCGCCGGGATGACCGACCTGCCGGCGGCCGCCCGGGAGCGGCTGGCCGGAGCGCTGCTGCCCAACCTGCTCACCCCCGTACGCGAGCTGGCCTGCGACGACGGTGCCACCCGGAAGGCGCTCTGGCGGCTGCACGACGGCTCGCTGGTGGAGAGCGTGCTGATGGGCTACCCGGATCGGGTCACCGTCTGCATCTCCAGCCAGGCCGGCTGCGGCATGGCCTGCCCGTTCTGCGCCACCGGACAGGCCGGCCTGACCCGTAACCTGTCGACCGCGGAGATCGTCGACCAGGCCGTCTACCTCGCCGGGGTGGCCGCCTCGGGCGCGGTGGCCGGCTCGCCGCCGCGCCTGTCGCACGTCGTCTTCATGGGCATGGGCGAGCCGCTGGCCAACTACTCGCGGGTCGTCGCGGCGATCCGCCGGCTGGTCGCGCCGGCCCCGGAGGGGCTCGGCCTGTCCCAGCGGCACATCACCGTCTCCACGGTCGGCCTGGTGCCGGCCATCCGCCGACTGGCCAGCGAAGACCTGTCGGTGACTCTTGCGCTGTCGCTGCACGCCCCCGATGATGAGCTGCGCGACGAACTCGTCCCGGTCAACCAGCGCTGGAAGGTGTCCGAGGTGCTGGACGCGGCGTGGGACTACGCGGCCACGACGGGGCGTCGCGTGTCGATCGAGTACGCGATGATCAAGGACGTGAACGACCAGCCGTGGAGGGCCGATCTGCTCGGGCGGCTGCTGGCCGGCAAGCTGGCACATGTGAATCTCATCCCGCTCAACCCGACTCCGGGCAGCCGCTGGGACGCCAGCCCGAAGCCGGTCGAGCGGGAGTTCGTCCGGCGGTTGCGCGAGGCCGGGGTGTCGACCACCGTGCGGGACACCCGGGGGCGCGAGATCGACGGCGCGTGTGGGCAGCTCGCCGCCGCCGAGGACAGGGACACCGACACGCCGCGGGAGGCAACGGCGTGACCGGGCGTAGCGAACGAGACCAGGAGACATAGTGGCGAGTCAGGGTCAGCGTTTCCGGCGTAAGGCGCTCCGCCGGGGATACAAGGTCGACGAGGTCGACGCCTTCCTGGACAGGGTGGAGGCCACCCTCGCCGGCCAGCCGGTCGGTGCGCCCGTCGCCTCCCAGGAGGTCCACGACGTCGTCTTCCGGGTCCGGTTCAACGGCTACGACGAGTGGCAGGTCGACCTGCACCTCGACCGGGTGGAGCGGCAGCTGGCCGAGTTGGAGGAGCGGGGCGGCGTCCCTGGCGGGCGCGGTGGCGACCCCCGGATGGCCGACCGGCACGGTCCGCCGATGCGCGACGACCGCGGCCTCTCGCCCGTGCCGCAGCCGCCGATGCAGCCCCGACCGATGCCCGCGCAGGCCGGCCCGCCCGCCGACCGCTTCGGCAACCGCTACGACGACCCGACCGGCGGCAACCGCTACGACGAGCCGACCGGCGGCAACCGTTACGACGAGCCGACCGGCGGCAACCGCTACGACGAGCAAACCGGCGGCGGCCGCTACGACGAGCCGACTGCTGGCGGCCGTTACGACGACCCGACCGGTGGTGGCCGTTACGACGAGCCGACCGGTGCCTTCGCCGGCGGGTACGACGGCCCGCGCGGCGGGTACGACGCGCCCCGCGGCCCGGCCGGCCCCGGTCCAATGGGCCCGGGTGGTCCGATGGGCCCGGGTGCCCCGATGGGGCACGGCGGACCGCCGCCCCGCGGCCTGCCCCCGGGGCCCGGCGGCTACGGTCCCGATGACCGGTTCGACGGTTTCGAGGCCGGCCGGCGTGGTCGCCCCGACATGACGGCCGAGATCCGGATGCCCGAGCGGGACCTGCGTGACCCGCGCGGCCGGGGCCCGGGCGGCCCGCCTCCCGTGCCTCAGCAGGGTTTCGGAGGCGGTCCGATGGGCGGCCCGCCGATGGCCGGTCCGCCCCCCGCCGGTCCGCCGATGGCCGGTCCGCCGATGGCCGGTCCGCCGATGGCCGGCCCACCCGGTAGCGACCTCTACCGGGTGGACCAGATCCGCCGTAGCTTCCAGGTACGCCGTTTCGGCAGTGGGTACGACCCGGACCAGGTCGACCGGTTCTTCGACAGCCTGCTCGGCGGCATGCAGGGCCGTAACCCGATGCCGGTGAACCCGAAGGACCTGGACACCCTGCGCTTCGGGCTGGTGCCCGGCGGCTACTTCGAGGCCGAGGTCGACGCCGCGCTCAAGGACGTGCAGGACATCCTGCTCGGCCGCTGAACCGTCGCCGACGAGGCCCACCCCGAACCGGGCGAGGGCCTGCCGTGAAACAGACGAGGGCCCGCCCCCGAACCGGGGGCGGGCCCTCGCGCGTTTCGGTCGAGCGCGTGACCGCCGGATCAGGACCGCAGGCCGCTGCGGCGCAGCACCGCGTCGGCGATCACGATGGCCAGCAGCAGCGCGGCGATCCCGATCAGCCAGATGTCCTCGACCCTGCCCTCGTGGTTGCCGCAGAGCGCCATGACCACCAACAACGCCGCCGACAGCACCGCACCGATCCGTCCGGACCTGCGGTGTCCGGGCTTGTGCTGATCTGGCGCGGTTACCGGCTCGCTTCCTGCCACTGTCGGTCCTTCCCTCGCGATCGGATCTCCGGTTAGTCTGGCACGCCCCGTGCCGGGCCCGGCGCAGGGTCCGACCTGATGGGGGACGCATGACCCGCGCGGAAGACCGCGAACTGCTCAAGGCGGCGTACCAGGCGTGGGACGCGGAGGACTGGGCGGTCGCCGGGGAGTCGCTGGAGCGCCTGGCGCGGCGCCTGCCGGACCACCGCCGGGCCGGGGTCTGGTGGTATGACGCCGCGCTGGCGCACAAGTTCCTGCGCAACTGGGCGAAGGCGTACGAGCTGGGCCGGGAGGCGGCGGCGCGGGCCAAGCGGGGCACCGAGGACCCGGCGTTCTGGAACCTGGGCATCGCCGCGACGATCATGGAGGACTGGGCGACGGCCCGGGACGCCTGGCAGGGTTACGGGCTGACCATCCCGGCCGGCGACGGTGAGATCGTGGCGGACTTCGGGCCCACCCCGATCCGGCTGACCACCGGGCAGGGCGGCGGCGAGGTGGTCTGGGCGCAGCGGCTCTGCCCGACCCGGGCCCGGGTGCTCAACGTGCCGACGCCGGAGTCGGGCCGCCGGTACGGCGAGATCGTGGTGCACGACGGCGCTCCGAACGGGGAGCGGGAGGTCGACGGCCGGACGTACCCGGTCTTCGACGAGCTGTTGCTGTTCCGGGCCTCCGAGCTGCCCACCACGATCGTCGAGGTCGCCGCCGACACGCCGGAGGACGTCCGGGCCCTGGCCGTGCTCTTCGACGAGCAGGGGTACGCGGCGGAGCCGGCCAGCGGGGTCCGGGTGCTCTGCGCGTGTTGCAGCGAGGGGAACGTGACCCAGGACCGCGACCACCAGATCGCGGGCGGGCAGCAGGTGTACCTCGCGGCGCCGGCCGACCGGATTTCCGCGCTGATGGACGGCTGGTGCGCCGCCGCGCCGGAGCGCCGGAGCTGGGCGGGGCCGGTGCGGGGCTGAGCGCCCGGGCCGTTGGTCCCGTCCTGAACGGGGCGGAAGGGCACTACCGGCGTCGCGGAACGACGATCACACTGCCTCCGGTAGCGTCTTGACGTACGCCTGATTGCCTTTTTTGAGGGAGACTGCGGTGCGAGTGACCGGTACGGGACATGCCAGCATGCGGATCGACACGGCCGCGGGCAGCATCCTGTGCGACCCGTGGGTCAATCCCGCCTACTTCGCCTCCTGGTTCCCTTTCCCGGACAATTCACAGCTCGACTGGGACACCCTGGGTCAGGTCGACTACCTCTACGTGTCGCACCTGCACCGGGACCACTTCGACGCGAAGCACCTGCGTGACTTCGTCAGCAAGGACGCCACCGTCCTGCTCCCCGAGTTCCCCACCTCGGAGATGGAGGACGAGCTGCGGGAACTGGGCTTCACCAAGTTCCTCAAGGCCCCGAACGAGCAGGTCGTGGAGCTGCCCGGCGGCCTGAAGATCATGATCCAGGCGCTGACCAGCCCGACCGACGGCCCGATCGGTGACTCCTCGCTCTGGGTGGAGTACGACGGCGTCCGGCTGCTCAACCAGAACGACGCCCGTCCGACCGATCTGAGCGTCTTCGCCGACCTGGGCCACGTGCACGCGCACATGCTCCAGTTCTCCGGCGCGATCTGGTACCCGATGGTCTACGAGCTGCCGCAGGCGGCGAAGACCGCGTTCGGCAAGCAGAAGCGGGATCGGCAGTTCGACCGCACCTGGCGCTACATCGACGACCTTAAGGCCGACCACGTCTTCCCGATCGCCGGGCCGCCCTGCTTCCTCGACGACGAGCTGTGGCAGTTCAACGACATCTTCGACGACGAGGGCAACATCTTCCCCGACCAGTCGGTCTTCCTGGCCGAGTACGCCAAGGTCGGCGGCACCAACGGCATCGTGCTGCTGCCGGGCAGCGTCACCGAGGTCACCACCGAGGGAGCGACCACCACCCACCCGATGCCGGTGGAGGAGTTCTTCGCCAACAAGGTGGCCCACCTGGAGGAGATGCGGGAGCGCAAGCGCCCGATCATCGAGGCCGAGAAGGCGTCCTGGCGTCACCCCGAGGTCGATGTGCTCGGCGAGATGAAGCGCCGGATCGAGCCGCTGCTGGACGAGTCGATCTACCTGGCCAAGGGCGTCGGCGGCCCGGTCCGCTTCGATCTCGTCGGGTACGACGGGGAAAGCGTCGAATCCATCGTGGTGGACTTCCCGGAGAAGGAGGTCCGGCCGTACGCGGACGAGAAGGTTCGCTACCGGTTCCGTACCGAGCGGGCGCTGATCGAGCACCTGCTGCACATCGGCGAGGTGGACTGGGTCAACTCGCTCTTCCTCTCCTGCCGCTTCTCCGCGGCCCGGATCGGCCAGTACAACGAGTTCGTCTACGCCTTCTTCAAGTGCCTCTCCGAGGAGCGCCTCCAGTACGCGGAGGGCTGGTACGACGAGCACGAGCGGGCCGTCGACGCTGAGGACATCACGCTTGACGGCTGGGTGGTGCAGCGCCGCTGCCCGCACCTGAAGGCGGACCTGAGCCGGTTCGGCATCGTCGACGGCGACCAGCTCACCTGCCAGCTGCACGGCTGGAAGTTCGACCTGGCCAGCGGCCGCTGCCTCACCAGCGTCGGCCACAAAATCCGCGCCCACCGCGCCGACACCCCCACCCCCTAACCCCCTAACCCCCTCCCCCCTCCCTCCATCCCCCTCCCGCGATCTTGCACTTGCTGTCCGAACAAAAGGGACGAAGGCCGCGAACGAGAGGCCGGAAGTGCAAGATCGCGGGGGAGGGGGATGTAGAGGGGGAGGGGGAGGGTGGGGGCGGGGTTAGTGGGAGAGGTCGGTGAGGATGCGGCGGGCGGCGTTGTGGCCGGCGGCGCCGATGACGCTGCCGGCGGGGTGGCAGCCGGCGCTGCCGGCGTAGACGCCGTCGATGCCGGTGGCGTACGGCATCCGGTCGGTGAACGAGACGGTGTTGTCGACGTGGTGGATGTGGCCGCCGGTGATGCCGAAGTGCCTCTCGATGCCGGGCGGGGCCAGCGGCACCGCGTCGGCGATCAGGTCGCCGGTGCCGGGGGCGTACCGCTCGCAGATGTCGACCAGTCGGGAGACGTAGCCGGGCAGCGCCTCGTCCCAGGTGGTGCCGGCCAGTTCGTACGGGACGGACTGCACGAACAGCGCCGACGAGTGGTGCCCGGCCTCGTCGGCCAGCGACGGGTCGACAGTGGTGTGCAGGTACCACTCGATGGTCGGCTCCGCAGGCAGCCGCCCGGCCCGCACGTCCGCCCACATGGCGCGCAGCGCGGCCATCGGCGACTCGCCGCCCTGCCCGACCAGCGAGGCCGAGCCGGGCAGCAGGTGGATGGTGGAACCGAACGGGCTGGGCGCGTCGGCCGGCAGGCAGGAGAACCGAGGTAGGCCGCGCAGCGCCAGGTTGAGCTTGAGCGTGGTGCCGGGGCGGCGGACCGCCGCCATCCGCTCGCCCAGCGCCGCCGGGACCGCGCCGTCGGGCAGCAGCTCCAGCAGCCGGTACGGGTCACAGGCGCCGAGCACCACCGAGGCCGCCACCTCCCGCCCGTCGGCGAGGACGACCCCGGACGCGGTGCCGCCGTCGAGGGTGATCGCGGTGACCGGCGTACCGGTCAGGATGGTCGCTCCGGCGGCGCGGGCGGCCTCGGCGAAGGTCCGGGAGACGGTGCCCATGCCGCCCTGGGCGATCATCCAGGTGCCGCCCGATCCGGGCAGCCGGCACATGTTGTGCACCAGGAAGTTGTGCCCGGTGCCGGGGTCGTCCGGGCCGGCGTTGAGGCCGGAGAGGCCGTCGGTGACCGCGTACATGCTGACCAGCAGCTCGGAGCGGAAGTCGAAGCGGGCCAGGTAGTCGGCGACCGAGCCGCGGACCAGGTCGACGAAGACCTGCCGCAGCGCCGGGCGGACGTACCGTTCGGCGGTCTCCTCGACCGGCAGCGGCTCGGTCAGCCAGGTCGGGGCCAGGTCCTCGCGGAGCTGCGCCAGCTCGGCCTGGAGCGCGTCGTCGGCCGCCGCGTCCGCGGGGGAGAACATCTCCGCGAGCTGCCGCCGGCTGGCCGCGGCGTCGCTGCCGAAGAGCAGGTACGGCGAGCCGAGCCCGCCCGGGGTGGGCAGGAAGTAGTGCGGGTCGCGGCGCAGCACCGGGATGTGCACGTCCAGCGTGGCGAGCAGCTCCGGCGGCATCAGCCCGAGCAGGTACGAGCCGGTGGAGTGGCGCAGCCCGGGGACCCTGGGGAACGGGTTCTCGGTGCGGGTGGCGCCGCCGATCACCTCCGCCGCCTCCAGCACCAGCACGTCGAGGCCGGCCCGCGCCAGCAGGATCGCCGAGACCAGTCCGTTGTGCCCGGAACCCACCACGACGACGTCGACGCGGGACGGCAGCACGCTTTGCTCGCTCATGTCCGGGCAGCCTAGTGGCGCGCGCCGCCTTGGGGGAGGGTCTCGCCGGGGTCGGCCGGACGGAGCTGGGCGAGCTGGCTGACCAGCTCGGTCTCGAAGAACGCCGCCGGCTCGTCGACCGCCCAGCCGAGGTGCCCGAAGACCTCCATGGCGACCAGGCCGTAGAGCCGGGTCCAGGCGGAGAGGAAGGCGTACGCGACCTCGATCGGCAGGGTGCCGTGCCTGGTCGTCAGCGGGGCGAGGTGCCCGCCGAGCTGTTCCTGGAGCAGCTCCGCCGGTGGGGTGGGCAGCCGGCTGCCCCGGGTGAGTTCCACGAACGGGGTGAGGAAGACCGCGCACAGGCGTGCCCCCGGATGGTCGGGGTCGGCGCATTGATCGGCGAGCCCGGCCACCCCGGGGACCGGGTTGCCGAAGATCAGGGTGAACTCGGCGGGGTGGCCGACGGCCCAGCGCCGCAGGGCCCGGCACATTTCGAGGAGCTGGCCGGTGGGGTCCGGGCTCGCCGCGTCCCGGGCCGCCTCGATCTCCTGGCGCAGTTCGTCGTAGAGGTCGCCGGCCAGCCCGGCGACCAGCGCCTCCAGGCTGGGGAAGTACCGGTAGATGGCCGGGGCGGTCATGCCCATGTCCCGGGCGATCGCCCGTAGTGAGACCGCCTCGACCCCGCCGGTCACCAACAGCCGCCGCGCCCCGTCCTTGATCTCGGAGAGGGTCGCCGTGCGCAGGCGTTCCCGCCGGGTGGGTGCGGTCATCCGTCAGCCCCCTTGACCGGAGAGAACGCCGTTGTCATAGTAAACGCCGTTCACTCAGATGATCGATGGTTACCGGATACGACCTTAACGGCCGGTGAGGAGGAATGGCGATGTTCGCCTGGTGGGGGCGAGTGGTGGTGCGCGCCCGGTGGGCGGTGCTGGCCGCCGCCGTGGCGCTCGTGGTGCTCGGCTCGACCTGGGGTGCGGGCGTCTTCGGCGAACTGACCGGGGGCGGCTTCCAGGACCCGGCCAGCGAGTCCAGCCGGACCGCCGAGCGGATCACCGCCGAACTGGGCCGGCAGGGCGCCGACGTGATCGTCCTCTGGTCCAGCGACACCGCCACCGTCGACCAGCCGGCGTTCCGTGACCCGGTCACCGCAACCGTCGCCGGCCTGCGCGGGCGGTCCGCGGTGACCAGTGTGACCACCTGGTACGACAGCCCCACCCCGGCCCTGGTCGCCACCGACCGTCAGGCCACGTACGCCCTCGTCCGGCTCGCCGGTGCGGACGAGGACGCGCGGTCGACACAGTTCGCGGCGCTGCGCCCCGCGCTCGACGTCCCCGGGCTGCGTACCGAGGTGGGGGGCACCGTCGCCTTCCAGCACTACGCCAACACCCAGACCACCAAGGACATCACCCGCGCCGAGACGCTGTCCATGCCGGTGCTGCTGGTGCTCCTCGTGCTGATCTTCGGCGGACTGGTCGCCGCCACCACCCCGCTGCTCATCGGCGGGCTGGCCATCCTCGGCGCGTTCGTCGCCGTACGGGTGGTGAACCTGTTCACCGACGTATCGATCTTCGCGATCAACATCATCACGCTGATCGGCCTCGGCATGGCCGTCGACTACGCGCTGTTCGTGGTGAGCCGGTTCCGGGAGGAACTCGCCGCCGGGCACGACACCACCGAGGCGATCCGGCGCACCATGGCCACCGCCGGCCGCACCGTGCTCGTCTCCGGGCTCACCGTGGCCCTCGCCCTGGCCAGCCTGCTGATCTTCCCGCAGTCGTTCCTCCGCTCGATGGGACTCGGCGGCGTGGCCGCCGTCCTGGTCGCCATGCTGGCCGCGCTGACCGTGCTGCCGGCCCTGCTGGCGGTGCTCGGGCACCGGATCGACGCGCTGCGCGTACCCCTGCCGTGGCGGCGCGGGACGCGGCGTACCGGACCGGCGGCGGCCGGCGGGGGCGGCGCGTGGGCCCGGATCGCGCGGAGCGTGATGCGCCGCCCGGTGCGCTACCTGGTCGGGGTCGCGGTGCTGCTCGGCGTGCTGGCCACCCCGTTCCTGCGGGTCACCTTCGGCGGCTTCGACGAGCGGGTGCTGCCGGCGGACGCCGCGCCCCGGGTGGTCTCCGAGCGGATCGCCGCCGAGTTCCCCGGCGGCCAGGTCGCCCCGATCGACGTGCTGGTCTCCGGGGCGCCGGCCGAGGCGGCGCGCGGGTTCGCCGACCGGATCGCGGCGGTGCCCGGGGTGACCGGGGTACGGGTCGCCGCCGAGCGCGGGCAGGCCACGCTGCTCTCGGTGAGCTACCCCGGCGAGCCGACCGGCGACGTCGCCCAGCGGGTGGTCCGCGAGCTGCGCGGGCTGCCCGGGCCGGCCGGGGCCGAGGTACTGGTCGGCGGGCGACCCGGCGCCGACCGGGACCTGCTGGACAGCCTCGGCGACCGGCTGCCGTGGATGGCCCTGTTGATGGCCGTCGCCACCCTGCTGCTGCTCTTCCTCGCCTTCGGCTCGGTGGTGCTGCCGGTCAAGGCGGTGCTGATGAACCTGGTCTCGATCGGCGCGTCGTTCGGCGTGGTGGTCTGGATCTTCCAGGACGGTCACCTGGCCGGGGCGCTCGGCTTCACCTCGACGGGCTTCATCGAGCCGAGCAATCCGATCCTCATGCTCGCGGTGCTCTTCGGGCTGGCCACCGACTACGAGGTCTTCCTGCTCTCCCGGGTCCGTGAGGAGTGGGACCGCACCGGCGACAACACCGCCGCGGTGGCCGGCGGGCTCCAGCACACCGGGCGGATCATCACCGCCGCCGCGCTGCTGCTGATCATCGTGGTGGCCGGCTTCACCACCGGCGGCATGTCCTACATCAAGCTCATCGGGGTCGGCATGATCGTGGCGATCGTGGTCGACGCGACGCTGGTCCGGGCCCTGCTGGTGCCGGCGACCATGCGGCTGCTCGGCCGCTGGAACTGGTGGGCCCCCGGTCCGCTGGCCCGGTTCTACCGCCGCTACGGCATCCGCGAGTCCGACCAGCCCGTCCCCGCCCCGCACGCCCCCGTCCCGGTCCCGTGACCCACCCGGGCCCGGCGATCAACGCGGCCGGGCCCCGGAAGGCACTAGCATCCGTCGGCATGATGATCGCCTCGACCGACCGGCTCGTGGTCCGGGACTGGACCGACTCGCCGGACGACCTGGCCCGGATCTACGACATCTACTCGCGGGACGAGGTGATGCGTTGGCTCGGCGGGGGTGCGGGGCTGATGACCGACCCGGCCCAGGCGGCGGAGCGGGTGCACGCCTGGCGGGACCGGTACGCCCCGTACGCCGGCCGGTGGGGGATCTGGGCGATCGAGCCGCGTGACGCCGGCCGGGCCGTGGGCAGCGTCCTGGTGAAGCCGCTGCCGGGGCGGGACGGTGTCACCCCCACCGACGACATCGAGATCGGCTGGCACCTGCATCCCGACTCGCAGGGCCACGGCTACGCCACCGAGGCGGCCCGGGCCGTGCTGGACCGGGAGTTCGCCACCGGCACCCGGCAGGTCTACGCGGTGGTGATGGCGGGCAACGAACCGTCGATGGCGGTGGCCCGGCGGCTCGGCATGAGCCACCTCGGCGTCCGCACCGACTGGTACGGCGGCATCGAGCTGGAAGCCTTCCGGCTGCGCCCCTGATCAAGCGGGGTATCAGACGGCGTCCGCGTCGAGGCATCCGCCGCGCCGGCAGTCTCACCCGCCCGGTGGTCGGCCACGGGGCCCCGCTCAGCCGGTTCGCCCCTGCCTGACGTGCGGATGGGATGCCGCGTGTGCAACTCTCGTCCGAGACTTCTTCACCGGGGCGACGGGGGTCCCGCGGAGACCCATGCGCCGCGTGGGCAGATACGTCAGTCGAACCTGGAGACAACATGGCCAACCTCGACGCCGCCCTGAAGGACGCGATGACCATCGACGGCGCGATCGGCGTCGCGCTCGTCGACTACACCAGCGGGATGACCCTCGGCGTGGCCGGCGGCACCCCGGAGATCGACCTGACCGTCGCGGCGGCCGGCAACACCGATGTGGTCCGCGCGAAGCTGCGCACCATCGAGATGCTGAAGCTGAACGACGAGATCGAGGACGTCCTGATCACCCTCGGCAGCCAGTACCACATCATCCGGCCGCTCAGCCGCCACTCCGGCAAGGGGCTGTTCCTCTACCTGATGCTCAGCAAGTCCCGGTCCAACCTGGCCCTCGCGCGGCACCAGCTCCGCAACATCGAGGAGCGGCTGGAGCTGTGAACGACCCCGGTGGATTCCTGCCCCGCCGTACCGCGCGGCAGCCCGACCTTCCGGCACCGGCCCCGCTTCCGCGCTCGCTGGCCGGCAACCCGTCGTTGCCGTACCCGGCGATCGGGACCGAGCTGGCCGAGCTGCGCCTGCAGATCCCCGGCGTGCGGGGAAGCGTGCTCGGCGGTGTGGATGGTCTGCGCATCACCCACGACGTGCCGGAGGAACTGGATCCCGACGACCTGGCCGCGGTGGCGGCGGCGACCTTCGGCCTGGGCCGGCAGGTCAGCCTCCGCCTCGGTCAGGGCGAGTTCTGCCAGTCCACCGTCCGCAACCAGGCCGGCTACTTCGCCGTGTACGCGGTGGGTGCGGAGGCGCTGCTCTGCGTGGTCGGCCAGGACGCGATCAACGTGGCTCGGCTGCACCTGCACGCCCCGCCGGTGGCGGAACGCCTCGCCAAGCTGCTCGCCCAGGTCTGACGACACAAACTGAGGCTCCCAGCGAGCGCCCAGGCGGGCTGAGGAAGAATGTCCGGGTGACGTATCCCCGCGATCTTGTCCTGCTCGGCTCGACCGGTTCGATAGGTACCCAGGCCATCGACATCGTCCGGCGTAACCCGGACCGGTTCCGGGTGGTGGCGCTCGGCGCCGGTGGCGGCAACGTGGATCTGCTCGCCGCGCAGGCGCTGGAGCTGGGCGTCGAGGTGGTGGGCGTGGCGAGGGCCTCCGCCGCCCAGGATCTCCAGCTCGCGTTCTACGCCGAGGCGAGCCGGCGCGGCTGGGCCACCGGCGACTTCAAGCTGCCCAAGATCGTGGCCGGCCCGGACGCGATGACCGAGCTGGCCGGGTGGCCGTGCGACGTGGTGCTCAACGGCGTGGTCGGCTCGCTCGGGCTGGCGCCGACGTTGGCCGCGCTGCGCGCCGGGCGTACCCTCGCCCTGGCCAACAAGGAGTCGCTGGTGGCCGGCGGCCCGCTGGTCAGGGCTGCGGTGGCACGTCCGGGGCAAATCGTCCCCGTCGACTCCGAGCACTCGGCGCTGGCGCAGTGCCTGCGGGGCGGCACCCGGGCCGAGGTGCGCCGGCTTGTCGTCACCGCCAGCGGCGGGCCGTTCCGGGGCCGCCGCCGCGACGAGCTGACCGAGGTCACGCCGGAGCAGGCCCTGGCCCACCCCACCTGGAACATGGGCCCGGTGGTCACGATCAACTCCGCCACGATGGTCAACAAGGCGCTTGAGGTGATCGAGGCGCACGAGCTGTTCGACGTGCCGTACGCCGACATCGAGGTGATGGTCCACCCGCAGTCGGTGATCCACTCGATGGTCGAGTTCGCCGACGGCTCCACCCTCGCCCAGGCCAGTCCGCCGGACATGCGGCTGCCGATCGCCCTCGGCCTCGGCTGGCCGGACCGGGTGCCCGAGGCCGCCGCCGCGGTCGACTGGACCAGGGCCCACACCTGGGAGTTCTTCCCGCTCGACGACGCCGCCTTCCCGGCGGTCGCCCTGGCCAAGGCGGCCGGGGAGGCCGGGCGCTGCCGGCCGGCCATCTACAACGCGGCGAACGAGGAGTGTGTGGCGGCGTTCGTCGCCGGGCGGCTGCCGTTCCTCGGCATCGTCGACACCCTCCGGCGTGTGCTGGACGGCGCTCCCGACTTCGACGAACCAGGTACCGTCGAGGACGTGCTCGCCGCCGAATCGTGGGCACGGGCGTACACCCAGGAGATCATCGTCGGTTCGGTGGAAGGAGCTTGATGAGTTACCTGCTCGGGGTGGTGCTCTTCGCCGCGGCGATCCTCATCTCGGTGAGCCTGCACGAGGCGGGGCACATGCTCACCGCCAAGGCGTTCGGGATGAAGGTCACGCGCTACTTCGTCGGCTTCGGCCCGACGCTGTGGTCCTTCAAGCGGGGCGAGACCGAGTACGGCATCAAGGGCATTCCGCTCGGCGGCTTCTGCAAGATCGTCGGGATGACCCCGCAGGACGACGACGTCGACCCGGCCGACCAGCCGCGCGCCATGTGGCGGTACCCGGTCTGGAAGCGGACGATCGTGATGTCCGCGGGCTCGATCACCCACTTCATCCTGGCCCTGGTGACGCTCTGGTTCATCGCGGTCACCGCCGGCCTGCCCAACCCGAAGTTCCCGAGCACCGACGAAGGATTCAAGGCCGAACCGGCGGTGATCGCCCTCGCGCCGTGCGTGGTGGTGGAGAACGCCAGCCGCGCCTGCCAGGCCGGCGACCCGGCCAGCCCGGCCGCGACCGCCCAGCTCAAGAGCGGTGACCGGATCACCGCGGTCAACGGCCAGGCGGTCTCCACCTGGGGCGACATGCTCGACGTGGTCCGCGCCACCAAGCCCGGCCCGGCCACCGTCGCCTACGTCCGCGACGGCACCCCGGCCACCGCCACCGTCGACCTGGCCGCCGTGCAGCGCCCGCCGCTGGACGACCCGAAGGGTGCCACCTCGGCGGTCTCCGCGCTCGGCGTCGCCCTGCGGCCCAGCACGCCCGCCCTGGTGCAGTACGGCCCGGGCGCCGCGTTCGGCGCGACCGCCGACTTCACCGGCAACATGGCGGTGCAGACCGCGCACGCCATGCAGCGGATCCCGCAGAAGGTCCCCGCCCTGTGGACCGCCGTCACCGGTGGCGAGCGGGACATGGACACCCCGATCAGCGTGGTCGGCGCCAGCCGGCTCGGCGGCGAGGCCGTGGAGAACAGCGCCTGGCTGGTGTTCTTCATGCTCTTCGTCTCGCTGAACTTCTTCATCGGCGTGTTCAACCTGCTGCCGCTGCTCCCGCTGGACGGCGGGCACATCGCGATCGCCTGGTTCGAACGGGTACGGTCCTGGCTCTACGCCCGGCTGCGCCGCCCCGACCCGGGCCGGGTCGACTACCTCAAGCTCATGCCCATCACGTACGTGGTGATCCTGATCGGTGGCGTGTTCACGCTGCTGACCGTCACCGCGGACGTCGTCAACCCGATCACGCTCTTCTCAAGGTGAGTGCCTGAAGTGACCGCTGTCAGTCTCGGGATGCCTCCCGTACCGCCGCCGCCGCTCGCCGCGCGCCGGGCCAGCCGCCAGATCATGGTCGGCTCGGTGCCGGTGGGCGGGGGCGCGCCGGTTTCGGTGCAGTCGATGACCACCACCCTGACCGCCGACGTCAACGCGACGCTCCAGCAGATCGCCGAGCTGACCGCGTCCGGTTGCCAGATCGTCCGGGTCGCCGTGCCGTCTCAGGACGACGTGGAGGCGCTGCCGGCGATCGCGAAGAAGTCGCAGATCCCGGTGATCGCCGACATCCACTTCCAACCGAAGTACGTCTTCGCCGCGATCGACGCCGGCTGCGCGGCGGTCCGGGTGAACCCGGGCAACATCCGGCAGTTCGACGACAAGGTCAAGGAGATCGCCAAGGCAGCCGGTGACGCCGGTGTGCCGATCCGGATCGGCGTCAACGCCGGCTCGCTGGACAAGCGGCTCCTGGCCAAGTACGGCAAGGCCACCGCCGAGGCGCTGGTCGAGTCGGCGCTCTGGGAGTGCTCGCTGTTCGAGGAGCACGGCTTCCGGGACATCAAGATCTCGGTCAAGCACAACGACCCGGTGGTGATGATCCGGGCCTACCGGCAGCTCGCCGAGAAGTGCGACTACCCGCTGCACCTGGGCGTGACCGAGGCCGGCCCGGCCTTCCAGGGCACCATCAAGTCGGCGGTCGCGTTCGGCGCGCTGCTGGCCGAGGGCATCGGCGACACCATCCGGGTCTCGCTCTCCGCCCCGCCGGTCGAGGAGATCAAGGTGGGCGCCGCGATCCTGGAGTCGTTGGGCCTGCGCGAGCGGGGTCTGGAGATCGTCTCCTGCCCGTCCTGCGGTCGGGCCCAGGTCGACGTCTACAAGCTGGCCGAGGAGGTCACCGCCGGCCTGGAGGGGCTGCCGGTGCCGCTGCGCGTGGCCGTCATGGGCTGCGTGGTCAACGGCCCGGGCGAGGCCCGCGAGGCCGACCTGGGGGTGGCCTCCGGCAACGGCAAGGGCCAGATCTTCGTCAAGGGCCAGGTCATCAAGACCGTGCCTGAGGGGCAGATCGTGGAGACGCTGATCGAGGAGGCGCTCCGGCTCGCCGCCGAGATGGGCGCGGAGATCCCCGAGGATCTGCGCGACCTGGTCCCCGGCGCCACGGTCACCGTGCACTGACCCCGGCTCCGCCCCGACGTGCGGCCGCCCTCACGGGGGTGGCCGCACGCGTCGTTTCCGGCCCGGTCAGGCCGGCGCCGTCGGCCTCGGTACGGCGGCGAACTCGGAGAGGGTGAACCATCGGGGCAGCGCCCGGCGCAGCGCCTCCGGGCCGGCCACCTCCACCGCGCCGCCGCGCAGTGCGTTCGGCCAGCTCAGGTCGCCCAGCCACACGCTTACCAGGGCGCGCAGGTCGGCGTGGACGGTCACCGAGACGCCGTGGCCCGGGTCCACGTCGCAGACGTCGGCCTCGCCGGTGTGGATGACGAGCCACCAGTCGCGCAGGTCCGCCGGCACGTCGCGGAAGCGGAACTGGACCACCGTCCGGCCGGCCGGGACGGCGTTGTGGTTCACGTGCCGGTGCATGTCCCACAGCAGCAGCTTCGGATCCAGGTCCGCGTCACCCAGCTCGCCGATCCAGCGGACGCCCCACGCGCCGAGCGCCTCAAGCACCGGCCGCAGTTCCCGGCCGGCCTGGGTCGGGACGTACCGTACGTCGGCACCGTCGACGTGCCGCTCCACGACGCCGGCCCGGACGAGCTGGTGCAGCCGCCGGGACAGCAGGGTGGGCGACATCCGCGGCAGACCCCGGCGCAGCTCGTTGAAGCGCTCGGAGCCGCTCACCAGCTCCCGGACGACCAGCAGCGTCCAGCGCTCGTCGAGCAGTTCCATGGCCTTCGCGACGGGGCAGAACTGGTGGTAGGAGGCCCCCATGAGCGGCACGCTACGCCGCCGGGGCAGGCCTGGACCAGGAGCTTGTCGGGTGCGGTACAGATCTCGTACTAGGTCGCGGCCTCCCCGCTGCCTACCGTCCGTTTCATCAGGACGACGCGGAGGAGCAATCATGATCGAATCAATGGAGCGGGATCGGGCGGTGAAGGCCGGACACCGGCAGATGTGGGCGCTCGGCAGTTACGCGGTGGTCGCCGCGGAGGTCATCCCCGAGCTGGGGGCGACCCTGGTCCGAGCGGCCGGCGCCGGCCCCGGCGACCGGGTGCTGGACGTGGCCGCCGGCACCGGCAACGCGGCCATCCCGGCGGCCCTGGCCGGGGCCAGCGTGGTGGCCAGCGACCTGACCCCGGAGCTGCTGGAGACCGGGCGGGCGCTCGCCGCGGAGCGCGGCGCCCGGCTGGACTGGCAGCAGGCCGACGCCGAGGCGCTTCCGTACGCCGACGGCGAGTTCGACCGGGTCCTGTCCTGCGTGGGCGTGATGTTCGCGCCCCGGCACCAGGCCGCTGCCGACGAGCTGGTCCGGGTCTGCCGGCCGGGGGGCACGATCGGTCTGATCAACTGGACGCCCGAGGGGTTCATCGGGCAGATGTTCGCCACGATGAAGCCGTACGCCCCACCGCCACCGCCGGGCGCGCAGCCCCCGCCACTGTGGGGGAGTGAGGACCATGTCCGTGCGCTGCTCGGGGATCGGGTCACCGATGTCGTCACCCGCCGTCAGGCGGTCATGGTGGACCGGTTCGCCAACCCGGAGGAGTTCCGCGACTTCTTCAAGGCCCACTACGGACCGACGATCGCGGTGTACCGGGCGATCGCCGGTGAACCCGAGCGGGTCGCCGCCCTGGATCAGGACCTCGCCGACCTGGCGCGGCGGCACAGCGAGGCCGGGAGGATGCGCTGGGAGTATCTGCTCGTCACCGCGCGTCGGGCCGCCTGAGCGTACGCCGGCCGGGGTGGCGGTCACGTGGCCACCCCGGCCGGCGTGCGTACGCCCGCCTCACTCGGATTCGGCGAGGATCGCGTACAGCTTGCGCCGGGTCTCGTCGAGCACCTGGGCGGCGCGTTCCCGCTGGTCGTCGGTGCCGGTCATCATGACCTGGCGCAGGGCGTGCATGGCCTGCTGCCCGGCGTCGCGGATGTCGTGCCAGCTGTTCACGGTGGTCTCGGCGAACTCCGCCCACGGCGGGTTCTGCGCCGCCGCGGCCGCTTCGTCGCGCCCCTGCTCGGTGAGGGCGAACCGCTTCCGTCCGCCGTCGGAGTCCGCGGCGGCGGCGATGACGCCCTCGTCCTCCAGCAGTTGCAGGGTCGGGTAGACCGATCCGGGGCTGGGCCGCCAGGCCCCGCCGGTCCGGGAGTCGATCTCCTGGATCATCTCGTAGCCGTGCATCGGCCGCTCGGTGAGCAGGGCCAGCACCGCGCCGCGCACGTTGGGTCGGCGTCCGCGCCCGCGGCCCCGCCCACCCCGGCCGTGCCCGTGGCCGTGCGGGCCGGGCGGGAACGGCGGCGGGCCGGGCGGTACGGGCGGAAAGCCGAAGCCTCGCATCCGCCGGTCGTGCATCTCGTGCAGTCGTCGATGGAAACCCATCGCGTCCTCCTTGGTCGTCGTATCACTGATACCTCGACGATATATCGGAAATGCATCGCCGACAAGACGGTTGGCCAAGGCGGGACTGCAAACCGTACGTACGTCTTGCTATGGTGTCGCCCGTGCGCCTGCTTCCCGAACCGGGCCCGGCCCGGACCCTCGCCCTCTCCACGCTGGTCAACACCGTCGGCCGGGGCACCTGGCTGACCGTCAGTGCGCTCTTCCTGACCCGGTCGGTGGGGCTGACCGTGACCCAGGTCGGCGTCGGCCTCACCGTCACCGCGCTGGTCAGCCTCGTGGCCAGCACCCCGATGGGCTATCTCGCCGACCGGTACGGCCCGCGCGGAATGCAACTCGCCGCGCTGCTCGCCTCGGCCGCGTTCACCGCCGCCCTGGTGGCCGTCCGGTCGTTCCCGACGTTCCTCGCGGTCGGCGTGCTGATGGCGGTCGCCGACGCGGTCAGCCGGGGCGCCCGGGGCGCGCTGATCGCCGGGGCGGTCCCGCCCGACCAGCGGGTCCGGACCCGGGCCTGGCTGCGCGCGGTCACCAACGTGGGGATCTCCGTCGGGGCGGTGGCCGCCGGCTTCGGCATCGCGGCGGACACCCGTCCGGCGTACGTGGCGCTGATCCTGCTCGACGCGGTGACCTACCTGGGCGCGGCGGCGATCCTGCTCCGGCTGCCCGCGCTGCCGCCGGTGCCCGCGCCGACGCACGGCCCGCGCCTGATCGCGCTGCGGGACCGCCCGTTCCTCGCCTTCACCGTGCTGGACGGACTGATGTCCATGCACTTCGGGCTGATCAACATCGCCCTGCCGCTCTGGATCGCCGAGCACACCGAAGCGCCGCGCTGGCTCGTCTCGGGCTGCCTGCTGGTCAACACGGTGATGGTCGTGCTCTTCCAGGTCCGCGCCTCGCGGGGCACCGAGGAACTGACCGGGGCCGCCCGGGCCGCCCGGCGGGCCGGCGCGGTGATCGCGGTCGCCTGCCTGTTCTTCGCGGCCAGCGGCGGGGTGTCCGCCCCGGTCGCCGTCGTGCTGCTGCTGGCCGGGGCGCTGGTGCACGTGGTGGGGGAGCTGTGGCACGCCGCGGCCGGCTGGGGCGTCTCGTTCGGGCTCGCTCCCGCCCACGCCCAGGGCCAGTACCAGGGCGCGTACGGGATGGGTATGCAGCTCGGCTCGATGGTCGCGCCGGTGGTGGTGACCACCCTGGCGGTCGGCTGGGGCGTACCGGGCTGGCTGCTGCTCGGCGTCCTGTTCCTCCTGCTCGGGGCGCTGGTGCCGCCGGTGGTGGCGTGGGCCGGACGCACCCGGCCGGTCGAGGGGGCCGCCGCTCCGGTTCCGGTTGGCTGAGTCGCCGCTCGGTTGCCGGTCCGCGATGCCCGTCGGGGTCCGCAGGTCGGCCCGCGCGCCCCGGGTCGCATCTGGCAGGCTGGTATCCGTGCTCACCGTGCCCGTACGCCAACTGGGGGAGTCGGAGCGCCGCGCGGTCGAACGGCTGCTCGACCTCGACCCGTTCGGCGGCGCGCAGGTCGCGGAGCGGGTGGCCGCCCGAGGGTTGGCCTGGTGGCGGGCCGAAGGGCGGATCCTGGGTTACGGCGCCCGGCGCAACCTGGAGTCGATCTGCTGGCTGGGCGGCAACCTGACCCCGGTGCTCGCCACGGAGCCCGCGGTGGCCGCCTTCGCCGACCTGTTGAGCAGCGAGGAACGGCTCTGCTCCTCGATCGTCGGGCGGGCCGACGCGGTGCTCGGGCTCTGGGACCGCCTCTCCGCGTACTGGGGGCCGGCCCGGGACGTACGCCCCAACCAGCCGTTGCTGGCCACGGACGCGCTGCCCGCCGTGGCGGCCGACCCGGAGGTGCGCCGGGTACGCGCCGGTGAGGTCGACCGGCTCTTCCCGGCCGCGGTGGCGATGTACACCGAGGAGGTCGGGGTCTCGCCGCTGGCCGAGGACGGCGGGCGCGGCTACCGGCGGCGGGTGGCCGACCTGGTCCGTGCGGGCCGGGCCTATGCCCGGTTCGTGGACGGCAAGGTGATCTTCAAGGCCGAGTTGGCCGTGGTGACCCGGCGGACCGCCCAGGTGCAGGGGGTCTGGGTGGCGCCGGAGTGGCGGGGGCGGGGGATCGCCACGGGGGCGATGGCGGCGGTGGTGCGCGACGCCCTGGTCCAGGTCGCCCCGACCGTGAGCCTCTACGTCAACGACTTCAACCTGCCCGCCCGGCGGGTCTACGAGCGCTGCGGGTTCCGCCCGGTCGGCACCCTCGCCACCGTCCTCTTCTGAGCCGGCCGACCGGCGGCATGGCCGGGATCACGTCGCTGCGAATTGCGCCGAACCGGACAGGAGGCGTTACGCTGCCCATGTTTTTGTACTGACCAGTCAGTCTAGAAAATGGGACGGGTGATGAAGATCGTCGAGGCCAGCGGGCTGGGGCTGCGTACCCGGCGCGGCTGGGTCTACCGGGACGTCGACCTCACCGCCGAGGCGGGGGAACTGCACGCGGTCACCGGGCCGCCCGGCAGCGGACGCACCTCGCTGCTGCTCACCCTGGCCGGGCGCTTCCCGTACAACGAGGGGGAGCTGCGCCGCCGGGGGAACGCCGCGCTCGGGCAGGTCGCCGGGGTGCACGAGGCCGACCCGACGCTGACCGTGGCCGAGCACATCCAGGAGCGCCTGCTGCTGCTCGGGCCGGTGCCGTGCCGCCGCCGGCAACTCGTCCCGGTCGCCGCCGTGCGGGCCCGGCGGGCGTACCGCCGGGACGCCTTCGCCGCCGCGCTCGCCGGCGCCGGCTGCACCGGCGTCCCACTCGACCCCGACCGGTACGGCCGGGACCTCACCCCCGTCGAGCGGCAGGTGCTCGGCCTGGTGCTGGCCGGCCTGAGTGGACCTAACCTGATCGTCGCCGACGACGTCGACGCCGGCTCCGACGCGCCCGAGCGGGCCCGGATCTGGGCCACCCTGGCCCGCCTCGCCGAGCAGGGGTACGCCGTGATCGCCAGCGCCCGCGCGGTCGAGCCGGGCAGCACCGCGATCGTGCACCGGATCGGCGACCCGGGCCGGCCCGCCCCGGCCGGGCCGACCCCACCCACCCCCACCCTCGTGTCCCCGCCCGCGACGGCCCGGCACCAGACCCCCGAGGTGGCCGCGTGAGCGTCGTCCGACTCGCCGTGTTCGAGCTGCGCCGGATGACCCGGGGCCGGCTGCCGCGCGCCGCGCTCGCCGTCCTCACCGTCATCCCGCTGCTCTACGGCGCCCTCTACCTCTACGCCTTCTGGGACCCGTACGGCAACCTCGACCGGATCCCGGTCGCCCTGGTCAACGCCGACCGGCAGGCGATGGCCGCCGACGGCAGCGAGGTGCACGCCGGGCGGGACCTCACCGAGGAGCTGCTGGACCGGAAGGTCTTCGGCTGGACGGTGACCGACCAGACCGACGCCACCGAGGGGCTGCGTGACGGCCGCTACCACCTGGTGTTCGCCATCCCGGCGGACTTCTCCGCCACCCTGGCCGTCGGCCCCGACCCGGACCAGCCGGCCCGCCGGGGCGAGCTGAAGCTGGTCAACGACGACGCCACCAACTACCTCTCCGGGCTGCTCGCCCGATCCGCGTTCAGCGAGATCCGGGCCGCCGCCGCGGAGAGTGCCGCCGCGTCGTACTTCGACCGGATGCTGATCGGCTTCACCGACGCCAAGGCCGAGACGGGCCGGGCCGCCGACGGGGCCGGGCAGCTCCACGACGGGCTCGGCGCCTCGCAGCAGGGCGCCGGGCAGCTCGCCGACGGGCTGGGCAGCGCCGAGCACGGCGCCGGGCAGCTCGCCGGCGGCCTCGACCAGTCCGTGCGGGGCGCCGAGAAGCTGGCCGGCGGCCTCGACCAGCTCTACACCGGCGCGGCCCAGCTCGCCGACGGCACCAACCGGGCGGCCACCGAGACCCGGGCCGCCGCGGCCCAGGTGGACGCCGCCGCCGGCCGGTACGAGCCGCTGCTGCGCAAGAACGCTGCCGACATCCAGCGCGCCGCCACCCTGGTCGCCGAGCGCGCACAGGCGCTCGCCGACGGGCTCGACGCGCTGCCGGCGAAGGCGGACGAGGTGGTGACCCGGGCGGAGCAGGCCCGCGACCGCCTCGACGCGGTGGTGAAGGCACACCCCGAGCTGGCCGACGACCCGGATCTCGTCGCCGCCCGGCAGGCCGCCGACCGGGCGGTCACCGCCGCCCGGGCCATGGTGTCCACGCTCGACCGGACCGACCTGGCCGCGCTGAGGAAGCAGCTGACCGAGGTCGCACGGACCGCCGGCGAGGTCGCCACCGCCGCGCCGCGGCTGGGCGACGACGTCGCCGCCGCCCGAGCCAAGGTCGACCAGCTCGCCGCCGGGCTCACCACGCTCGCCGACGGCAGCGCCAGGCTCCGCGACGGGCTCGGCGACGCCACCGAGGGCGCCGACCAACTCCGCGGCGGGCTGTACCGGCTCGCCACCGGCGCCCGCCAGCTCGACGGCGGGCTGGCCCAGCTCAGCTCCGGCGGGGCACGGCTTGTCGACGGACTGACCAGGCTCGAGAGCGGTGCCGGCGAGCTGGCCGACGGCCTCGCCGCCGGGGAGCGGAAGCTGCCCGGGTACCACGACGCGGCGAGCCGCTCCGGCGTCCTCGGCGACCCGGTCGACCTGATCCGCACCGCGCACCACCTGGCCGGCTCGTACGGGGTGGGCTTCGCCCCGTACTTCCTGGCCCTCGCCCTCTGGGTCGGCGCGATGATCACGTACATGCTGCTGCGGCCGGTCAACCGGCGGCACGTGATGTCCGGCGCGCCCGGCTGGCGGGTCGTGCTCGCCGGCTGGCTGCCCGCCGCGGCGATCGGCCTGGCCCAGGCCGGGGTGCTGTTCACCGTGGTCACCCTGGTGCTCGGCCTCGACCCACGGCACGGGCCCGCGACGCTGGGCCTGCTCGCGCTGACCTCGCTGGCGTTCACCGCGATCATGCAGCTGCTCGGCGTGGCGCTCGGCCCCGCCGGCCGGCTCGCCGCGCTCGCCCTGCTGATGCTCCAGCTCACCTCCTCCGGCGGCACCTACCCGGTGCAGACCTCGCCCGGCTTCTTCCAGGCGATCCACCCCTGGCTGCCGATGACGTACGTGGTGGCCGGCCTGCGGCACACCATCAACGGCGGCCCGGCCGGGCCGGTGCTCACCGGGGCGCTGGTGCTGGTCGCCTTCGGGGCGGGCGCGGTGCTGCTCGCCATCGGCGCGGCGCGCCGGTCCCGCCGGCTCACCCCGGCCAAACTGCACCCCGAACTCGCCATGTGAGGATGCTCATGGGTGTGTCGGGTCGCCCCGGCGGCCGGTACCCGACGGGTCGACGGGGAGGGCGAGTGACGGACGGACGAACACGACGGCGGGAGGACACCCGGCAGCGGCTCTTCGTGGCGGCGGTCGAGCTGATCGCCGAGCGGGGCTTCTCCGCCACCACCGTCGACGACATCGCCGCCCGGGCCGGGGTGGCGAAGGGGACCGTCTACTACAACTTCGAGTCCAAGACGGTCCTCTTCGAGGAGCTGCTGCGGCACGGCATCGGCCTGCTCACCGCCGACTTCCGGGCCGCGGTCGCCGGGCTGCCGCCCCGCGCGGCGCTCGCCGCGCTGGTCCGGGCCGAGCTGGAGTACATCCGCCGCTACCGGGCGTTCGCCCAGCTCCTGCTCTCCGAGATGTGGCGGACCAACCGGGAGTGGCAGCAGACCCTGCGGCTGCTGCGCGGCGAGGCGATCGAGGTGATCGCGGAGACCGTACGGGCCGGCGTGGCCAGCGGCGACCTCCCCGCCGACCTGGACGTGCCCACGGCCAGCTCGGCGCTGTTCGGGGTGGGCCTGGTGGTGGCCGTGGACTGGCTGGTCTTCCAGCCGGACCGGCCGATCGAGGACGTGCAGGAGGCGCTGCTCGGCATCGTCCGCCGGGTCGCCCAGGCGTGAACCGCGCGTAAATGGTTTGAGCCGACGCGGCCGGAGCGGAAGGCTGGAGGCACCGCCCCCCATGCCGACCCGAGTCCGGAGGACTGTCCATGCGCCTGCTCCGAGACCTCTGGGCCACCGCACCGCGTCGGATGGCGGTCGTCGGACTGTTCATCCTGCTCGGCGCCGGTGGTCAGGCGGCCGCCTCCGCGCTGGCCGGGCCGGTGCTGGTGCACCGCTCGGGCGGCTGGTTCACCGCCCTGGCCGCGGCGCTGGTCGCCGTCGTGGTCAGCGACCTGCTCATCGGGCTGCTGATGGCCGGCCTCACCGCCGACTGGTCCGCCGACGTACGCCGCCGGCTGTGCCGGGTGGCGCTCGGGCAGGACCTGCCCACCCTGGAGACCACCCCGGTCGGCGAGCTGCTCGACCGGATCGACAACGACGTCTACCAGGTCGCCGCCGAGATGCGGAACACCGGCGTACGCCTGGTCCAGGGGCTCGCCGTCTGCGTGCTCGCCACGGTCAGCGCCCTGTTCGTCTGGTGGCCGGCCGGGGTCGGGATGATCCTGCTGATCGCCCTGCTCGGCGTGGTGCTGCGCAAGCCCACCGCCCGGATCGCCCCGGCCCGGATGGCCGAGGAGGAGGCCTGGTCCGACCTGGCCGCGGTGATGGAGGAGGCGGTGCACGGCCAGGACGACGTGCGGACCAGCCTGGCCCGGCCGTACGTGCTGCGGCTGTACGCCCGCCGCGCCGCCGAGGTGATCGCCCGGGGCGGCCGGGTGTTCCGGATGTCCGCCAAGGTCACCGCCCTCGCCGCCGGCGGGATCCGGGTCGGCATCGCCGCCGTGGTCCTCGCCGGGGCCTGGGCGCTCACCACCGGCCGGGTCGACGGCGCCCGGCTCACCGCGATCTGGCTGCTCGCCCTCGCCTTCGGCGCGACCGTCGAGCACATCGCCCGCTGGGTGCCGCACCTGCAGTACGCGCTCGGCGCCTGGGCCCGGGTGCAACTGCTCTCCGACGCCGGGCAGGAACCCGCCGGCGGGGTCGCCCCGGACGACGGGGACCTGACCGTACGCGGGCTCACCTTCCGCTACCCGGCCGCCGGGGACGACCGTGGCCCGGCGCTGCGCGACGTCCGGCTCACCTTCGCCCGCGGCCGGTCGTACGCGCTGGTCGGGCGGACCGGGTCGGGCAAGTCGACCCTGGCCAAGGTGCTCACCCGGGCCGTGGACGTGCCGCGCGGCACGGTCTTCCTCGGCGACACCGACCTGGTCGACCTGGACGTCGAGGCGCTGCGCCGGTGGGTCGCGGTGGTTCCCCAGCGCACCGAGATCCTCGCCGGCACCCTGGCCGAGAACGTCGCGCTCTTCGACCCCGCCCTGCTCGACGACGCCACCCGGGCGTTGGCGGAGCTGGGCCTGGCCGGCTGGATCGCCGAGCTGCCCGACGGGGTGCACACGAAGCTGGGCGAGGGCGGGCAGGCGCTCTCCGCCGGGCAGGAACAGCTCGTGGCGTTCGCCCGGATCCTGGTCCGGGACCCGCACGTGGTGATCCTCGACGAGGCCACCGCCCGGCTCGACCCGGTCACCGAGACCCGGGTACGCCAGGCCACCGAACGCCTGCTCGCCGACCGGATCGGCATCGTCATCGCGCACCGGCTCTCCTCGGTGCGCCGCTGCGACGAGGTGGTGGTGATGGCCGACGGGGCGGTGCTGGAGGCCGGCCCGCTGCGCGAGTCGGCCCGCTTCGCCGAACTGCTCGCCACCAGCCACGCCAGCGCGTACGCCGGTGCCGGAGGCCGGCGCGGCGGGGTCGAGCTGCTGGACGGACCGGGCGACGCGTGGCCCGACGGGCCGGCGGAGCCGGCCGAGTCGGCCACCGTTCCGCGTCAGGCCGCGGTGCCGCGGACCGACCCGCCGCCGGTGCCCGCCGCGCCGCCCGCGCGGACCCTGCGGGAGATCCTCCGGCTGGGCACCAACGATCCACGGTACGGCCTGATCTCCGTCGGCTTCTTCATCGTGCTGACCCTGCTCGGGCTGGACGGCTCGGTGCTGCCGTGGCTCTGGGCCGAGGTGGTCGGCGGGGGCGACCCGTGGCTGCCGGCGCTCGGCATCGTCGCCGCGCTGCTGGTCGTGCTGCCGCTGCCGTACCTGACCAACCTGTGGTTCCCGCAGTGGTGGATCCGGCAGATGCTGCGGATCAGCCTGCGGCTGGTGCACGGGCAGACCGGGGCACGGCGGGTCAGCAGGCACACTCCCGCCGAGGTGGTGGCCCAGGGCGGCGACACCGAACGGGTGGTGCAGCTCGCCGACAACCTGATGGACCAGTTCATCTCGCTGGCGATTCTGCTCACCATGACCCTGGTGACCGGCAGCTTCGTACCGGCGCTGTTCTTCCTCGGCACCATGGTGGTCTCCGGGCTGGCGGCCACGCTGTTCGCGCCCCGGCTGGAACGCACCGCCCGTGGCACCGTCAAGGCCCGGGCCGCGTTCGCCACCGCGCTGGTCTCCTCGCTCTCCGCCGCCCGTACGGTGAAACTCGCCGGCGCCACCCGGCCGGTGCTGGACCATCTCGCGGCGCTGGACACCGTCCGCAGCGACCGGCAGCGGCGGGAGATCGCCATGCAGGTGTGGGCGCGGTCCACCCCGTCGATCGCCAGCGGGCTGCTGCCGATCGGGGCGTGGGCGCTCTACCTGGCCGGCGGGCTCTCCGCCGGGGCGACCCTGGTGGCGGTCTCCACGCTCGGCGCGGCCCGTTGGTTCGCGTGGACCACCGCGGCGCTGGTCTCCCAGTACCCGTCGGCGCGGGTGTGGACCCGGCGGACCGTGGCGATGACCGGGGTGGCCACGTACTCGGCGGAGGTGTCCGAGGTGGACCTGGCCACGGGCCGGGCCCCGGCGCCCGAGGCACCGGCCCGGCACCCGCTGCGCCGGCTGGAGCTGGCCGGGTTCGGCGCGCTGCACTCCGACGGCATTCACGCGGTCCGGGACGTCGACCTCACCGTCGAACGGGGACAGCTCGTGCTCGTGGTCGGGCCGGTCGGCTCGGGAAAGTCGTCGCTGCTGCGTGCCCTCGCCGGGATCGTCCACCACACCGGCACGTTGCGCTGGAACGGCGAGCCGGTCACCGAGCCGGAGCTGTTCCTCCGCCCCAACCAGGTCGGGTACGTCGGCCAGCTGCCCCGGGTGCTCTCCGGCACGGTGGCCGACAACATCGCGCTCGGGCACCAGGTGGACGCCGCCGGCGCGGTGTCGACCGCCCAGCTCGACCATGATCTGGCCGCCGCGGGCGGCGGGCTCGGGCTGCTCATCGGGCACAAGGGCACCCGGCTCTCCGGCGGCCAGCTCCAGCGGCTGGCGCTGGCCCGGGCGCTGGCGCCGCGTACCGAGCTGCTGGTCGCCGACGACGTGTCGTCCGCGCTGGACGTCACCACCGAGTTGGCGCTCTGGGCGGCGCTGCGCGAGCACGGGGTGACGGTGGTCGGGTCGACCTCCAAACGGGCCGCGCTGGTCCGGGCGGACCACGTGGTGGTGCTGGTCGACGGGGCGGTGATGGCGCAGGGGCCGTGGCGTGACCTGGAGGCCCACTGGGGCCACCTGGCCGGCTGACCGGGCCCGCCCGCCCGCCGCACCTGCCCGCCCGCCGCGCCCGCCCTGCCGCAGGCGGCCGAAGCGGGCGGGCGAGCCGGGGTCAGAAGGCGCGGGTGTACTGGTTGGGCCAGTCGGGGGTGGCGCCGAGCTTGGCGGCGGCGCGGCGCGGCCAGTACGGGTCGCGCAGCAGCTCCCGGCCGAGCAGCACCACGTCGGCCTCGCCGCCGGCGACGATCTGCTCGGCCTGCTCCGGCTCGACGATCAGGCCGACCGCACCGGTCGGCACGCCCGCCTCGCGGCGGATCCGCGCGGCCAGCGGCACCTGGTAGCCGGGGCCGACCGGGATGCTCGCCCCGGCCGAGGCGCCGCCGGAGGACGCGTCCACCAGGTCCACGCCGGCGGCGGCCAGCTCACCGGCGAGCACCACGCTGTCCTCGACGGTCCAGCCGCCCTCCACCCAGTCGGTGGCGGAGATCCGGGTGAGCACCGGCACCGCCTCGCCGACGGTGGCGCGGACCGCCCGGGCCACCTCCAGGGCGAGCCGCATCCGGCCGGTCCGGTCGCCGCCGTACGCGTCAGTGCGGTGGTTGGTCAGCGGGGAGAGGAACTCGTGCAGCAGGTAGCCGTGCGCGGCGTGGATCTCGACCGCGTGGAAGCCGGCGTCCAGCGCCCGCCCGGCGGCGAGGGCGAACGCCTCGACCACTGCGGCGATCCCGGCCCCGTCGAGCGCGGCCGGCCGGCGGTGGTCGGGCAGGAACGGCTCGCCGCCGGGGCCGACCGGCGTCCAGCCGCCCTCGGCGTCCGGCACGCCGCCCCGGTGCCCGGCCCACGGCCGGTACGTCGACGCCTTGAACCCGGCGTGCGCGAGCTGCACGGCCGGCACCGCACCCTGGGCGGCGACGAACGCGGTGATCGGCCGCCAGGCGTCGACGTGCGCGCCCGACCAGAGTCCGACGTCCTGTGGGCTGATCCGGCCCTCGGGGACCACCGCGGTGGCCTCGGTGAGGATCAGCCCGGCCCCGCCGACCGCGCGGGAGCCGAGGTGGACCCGGTGCCAGTCGGTGGGCAGGCCGTCCGGGCCGGCGCTGTACTGGCACATCGGCGCCAGGGCGACCCGGTTGGGCAGGGTGACGCCGCGCAGGGTGAGCGGAGTGAACAGGGCAGACATGTGGTGATCCTCCAACGAGGGAGGAGGGTCCTGGCCGGGGCCCTCCTCGTTCAGGGATGTCAGGCGGGGACCGGGGCGAGGGACTCCGTGGGGCGGTCGGCCTCGTCGGCGTCCACCAGGTCGCGGCGGCCGGCCGAGTCGTACGCGGGCCGGTCGAGGGTGCCCTCGCGGGCGGCGACGATGGTCGGCACGAGCGCCTGGCCGGCCACGTTGGTGGCGGTGCGGATCATGTCGAGGATCGGGTCGATGGCCAGCAGCAGGCCGGCGCCGGCCAGCGGCAGGCCCAGCGTGCTCAGGGTCAGGGTGAGCATCACGATCGCCCCGGTCAGGCCGGCGGTGGCCGCCGAGCCGACCACCGACACGAAGGCGATCAGCAGGTAGTCGGTGACGCCCAGGTGCACCCCGAAGACCTGCGCCACGAAGATCGCGGCCAGGGCCGGGTAGATCGCCGCGCAGCCGTCCATCTTCGTGGTGGCACCGAACGGCACCGCGAACGAGGCGTACTCGCGGGGCACGCCGAGCCGCTCGACCGAGCGCTGGGTCACCGGCATGGTGCCCACCGAGGAGCGGGAGACGAAGGCCAGCTCGATGGCGGGCCAGGCGCCGGCGAAGAAGCGCAGCGGGTTGAGTCGGCCGGCGGCCACCAGCAGCAGCGGGTAGACCACGAAGAGCACGATCGCGCAGCCGACGTAGACGGCGGTGGTGAACCTGGCGAGCGGGGCCAGCAGGTCCCAGCCGTACGAGGCGACCGCGTTGCCGATCAGGCCCAGCGTGCCGATCGGGGCGAGCCGGATGACCCACCAGAGCGCCTTTTGCACGATGGCCAGCAGCGAGCGGTTGAGCGCCACGAACGGCTCGGCGGCCTCGCCGATGAGCAGGGCGGCGGCACCCACCACCAGGGCGAGGAAGACGATCTGGAGGACGTTGCCCTCGACGAACGCGCCGACCGGATTGGTCGGGACGATGCCGGTGAGGAAGTCGGTCCAGGAACCGGTCCGCTTCGGCTCGGTGGCGCCGGCCAGGTCGAGCGTGACGCCCTTGCCGGGGTCGGTGAGCAGGCCGAGGCCGATGCCGATGCCGACCGCGATCAGCGCGGTGATGCCGAACCAGAGCAGCGTCTTCAGCGCGAGCCGGGCGGCGTTGGCGACGCCGCGCAGGCTGACCACGCTGACCACGATGGCGGTGAAGACGAGCGGTGGCACGGCCAGCTTGAGGAGTTGGACGAAGAGGTGGCCGACGGTGTCGAGGGTGCTGGTCAGCCAGGCGAGGTCGGTGGCGCGGGCGAGGAAGCCGAGCGCCACGCCCAGCACCAGGCCGAGCAGGATCTGCACGGAGAAGGGAGTCTTGCGCAGGGCGGAAGCCATGAGGACGTCCAAGGTCTGGTGGAGGTGAACGGGGCAGCGTCAGGAGAGCGGCTGCGCCGGACAGATGCCGCTGGCCTGCCGTCGGAGGTCGACGTACAGGCGCACGGTGAGGTGCCAGACGTTGGTCATCGACAGGTGACGTTACTCCCGTCCGGCGCGTAGCTGGAAGGAGCGACAGGCGTGACGATCCTTACAGGGCGGGTTTACCGCCCGGTGATCCAATCGTCACGATCGGCGGGCCAGGCCCAGGGCGGTCGCGGTGGCCAGGCCCCACCCGGCGGCGACCAGCAGCAGCAACCGCTCCAGCACCCCCACCACGCTGCCGCGCCCCACCGTCAGCATGGCCAGGCCGATCGCCGCGGACAGCGGCAGGGCCAGCGCCGCGCCCACCCCGGCGACCCGGCGCAGCAGCCGGCCGGCCGCCGGGGCGGCGACCAGGGCCAGCATCGCGAAGACCACCGCGGCGGTGGCCGCCACGCTCGCCCCGCCGTGCACCAGGTCGGCCACGGTGGCCGCCTCGAACGGCGGCAGCGGGCAGCCGGCGCTGCACGTCACCGCGCCGGAGAGCACCGTAAAGGCCCCGCCGACGGCGAGCAGCGCCGCCGCCGTCTCCAGCGCCGGGGAGAGCGCCGCCGCGAGCAGCAGCAGCGCCGCACCCAGTGCGAACACCCCGATCCGGTACGCCCCGGCGTAGCCGCTGTCGGTGATGCCGGTCTCGCTGACGTACCCGGTCAGACCCGGACCGGGACCGGCGACCACGGCGACCGTCACCGCGACCGTACCGGCCAGCACGCAGCCGGCGGCGGCCGACGCGGCAGCGGCCCGGGCGACGCCCGGCTCAGCCACGCCCGTGCGGCGTGGTCCAACCGTGCAGGTCCGGACCGAGCGGCACGATCCGGGTCGGGTTGATCATCTCGTGGGTGGCGTAGTAGTGCCGCTTGATGTGGTCGAAGTCCACCGTCTCGCCGAAGCCGGGGGTCTGGAACAGATCCCGGGCGTACGCCCAGAGCACCGGCATCTCGGTCAGCTTCTGCCGGTTGCACTTGAAGTGCCCGTGGTACGCCACGTCGAAGCGGACCAGCGTGGTGAAGAGCCGCACGTCGGCCTCGGTGATCTGGTCGCCCATCAGGTAGCGCCGCCCGGACAGCCGCTCCGACAGCGCGTCCAGCCGGGCGAAGAGCGCGGTGTACGCCTCGTCGTACGCCTGCTGGGAGGTGGCGAAGCCGCACCGGTAGACCCCGTTGTTGACGTCCCGATGGATTTCCGCCATCAGCGTGTCCATCTCCGGGCGCAGCTCGACCGGGTAGAGGTCCGGTGCGCCCGGCTTGTGGAACCGCCGCCACTCGGTGATCAGATCCAGGGTGAGCTGGGGGTAGTCGTTGGTCACCACCCGCCCGGTCCGGGTGTCGACGAGCGCCGGCACGGTCACCCGCCCCTGATAGTCCGGGTCGGTCGCCAGGTAAGCCTCGGAGAGGAAGCTGATCCCCAGCACCGGGTCGAAGCCGTCCTGGTCGAGGGTGAACCGCCAGCCCCGCTCGTCGCGGATCGGGTCGACCGTGCCCAGCGAGATCACGTCCTCCAGGCCGAGCAGGCTACGCACGATCCGCGCCCGGTGCGCCCACGGGCAGGCCCGGCACCAGATCAACCGGTACCGGCCGGCCTCCAGCGGCCAGCGGTCCTGCTCGTCGGGGCCGCCACCCTCGGGCGAGGTGGAGTGCGGGGTGACCCGACCGGTGAACCGGTTGGGCTGGCGGACGAACGCGCCGCCGCCGGCGGTCTCTGCGCTGAACTGGGCCCGAGCCATGCCGTCAACCTATCCGTTCCGGGCGCGGATATCCTGGCGCCGGGCGTCCCCGTGACCCGGCGGGCGCCGCCAGCCCCTTCCCACCCCCGGAGGACGCGCGCCGATGACCGTCGCATATCTCGTGGCCGGAGTTCGCACCCCGATCGGCCGCTACGCCGGCGCCCTCGCCGGGGTACGCCCCGACGACCTGGCCGCGCACGTGATCCGCGAACTGGTCGCCCGCCACCCGGCGGTGGACTGGGCCCGCACCGACGACGTGATCCTCGGCTGCGCCAACCAGGCCGGTGAGGACAACCGCAACGTGGCCCGGATGGCGGCGCTGCTCGGCGGGCTGCCCGAGGAGGTGCCCGGCAGCACGGTCAACCGCCTCTGCGGCTCCGGCCTGGACGCGCTCGCCGGCGCCGCCCGGTCGATCGTGGCCGGTGAGGCCGACCTGGTGGTGGCCGGCGGGGTGGAGAGCATGAGCCGGGCCCCGTTCGTCATGCCGAAGGCGACCACCGCGTTCGCCCGCACCGCCGAGGTCCACGACACCACCATCGGCTGGCGGCTGGTCAACCCGCTGATGAAGCGGGGCTGGGGCATCGACTCGATGCCGGAGACGGCGGAGAACGTCGCCGCCGAGTTCGGCGTCGACCGCGCGGCGCAGGACGAGTTCGCGTACCGCTCCCAGCAGCGGGCCGCCAAGGCGCAGGCCGACGGCCGGCTGGCCGAGGAGATCGTGCCGGTCACCGTGCCGGCCGGCCGGCGGGAGACGAAGCTGGTCGAGGTCGACGAGCACCCCCGGGAGACCTCGCTGGAGAAGCTGGCCGCGCTGCCCACCCCGTTCCGCGAGGGCGGCACGGTGACCGCCGGCAACTCCTCCGGCGTCAACGACGGCGCGGTGGCCCTGCTCGTCGCCTCCGAGGCGGCCGTCGCCCGGTACGACCTCACCCCGCTCGCCCGGGTGACCGGCGCGGCGGCGGCCGGCGTACCGCCCCGGATCATGGGGATCGGACCGGTGCCGGCCACCCGCAAGCTGCTCGACCGGTACGGCCTCGGCCTGGCCGACCTCGACGTGATCGAGCTGAACGAGGCGTTCGCCGCCCAGTCCGTCGCGGTGCTGCGCGAGCTGGGGCTGCCCGAGGACGCCGAGCAGGTCAACCCGAACGGCGGCGCGATCGCCCTGGGTCACCCGCTCGGCGCCAGCGGTGCCCGGCTTGCGCTCACCGCCGCGCTGGAGCTGCGCCGCCGGGGCGGGCGGCGGGCCCTGGCCACCATGTGCATCGGCGTCGGGCAGGGCATCTCCCTGCTGCTGGAGGCCGCGGCCTGACCTGACGGCGTGCGAGGGCGATGACTGCGGGGGCCGGGGGCATGGATCTTCTGGCCTGGCCGGGGCCCCGGCTGGCCGGTTGGGTCGCCAAGGTGCTTGACGTGGAAGGCAGGACTCCGGAGGCGCGGCGTGCCGAGGTCATCCGGGACATGACCTCGGCGCCCGGCGACGACTACGAGCTCTTTCTCCGTCATCTCACCCGGAGCGTGACCTGGTTCGTCCTGCTGGCCCTCGTCTTCCCGGCGACGCTGCTGCTGCTGGTGCCGGCCTCGTTCCTGCCCGGCGGCAGGGACGGCACCCCGTTCCTGGCGATCCTCTTCGCGGCCAGCCTGCTCACCTTCTTCGCCCTGTTCATGGCGTGCGTGCATCTCCTGAAGGCGCTGGTTGTCAACTATCTCCTCGAAGACAGGTGGGACGGGCGGAGCAGGGTGGGGCGGGCGCTGATGCTGGCGCAGACCCCGGACGTGGTGGTGGCGCTGGGCCTGGCCGTGCTCGTCGCCCGCTCGCTGGTGTGAGCTGCCGCCGGCAGGTCCTTTTGGAGCGCCGGCGCGGGGTGCCCGAAGGGTACGGCGAACCGCCGTATCAGTGAGAGAGAGGTGGGCACCCCGCGCCGCCGCGGACCGGGCGTGCCGAGCGCCCGGCGGTGGGCCCGTCGCGATCGGGCCTGGTCACTGGCTCAAGGATGCGGGCGGCCCACCCGGTGCGGCAAGGCATTTCGCGCCGCCGGGTGCGGGTGACGCGGCGTCCACCTCGGTTAATGGTCTGGTCCTGGCCGAATTTTCGGCCGATCTCCATTGACCTTGTTCAGGGTGTGGACTCATCATCCCGTCAGGCGGTGACGCAGGTCACAGTCTTCACCCCTCCAGAGGGAGACACCGATGAGCTCAACGATTGAGGACGGAGTAACCCCACCTTCCCCTGTCTCTGACGAGGAACGGCTCGCGCAGCTGGGATACAAGCAGGAACTCCGTCGCAAGCTGTCCGGCTTCTCCAACTTCGCGGTCTCGTTCTCCATCATTTCCATCCTGGCCGGCGCGATCACGTCGTACGGCATCGCGATGACGGCCGGCGGCCCGTTGGCGATCACCCTGGGCTGGCTCTTCGTCGGCGTCATGGTGATCTTCGTCGCGCTGGCCATGGCCGAGATCTGCTCGGTCTATCCCACCGCCGGGGCCCTCTACT
Organism: Micromonospora narathiwatensis; assembly: GCF_900089605.1. Taxonomy (NCBI): domain Bacteria; kingdom Bacillati; phylum Actinomycetota; class Actinomycetes; order Micromonosporales; family Micromonosporaceae; genus Micromonospora; species Micromonospora narathiwatensis. The sequence continues at coordinate 268,416 of NZ_LT594324.1, forward strand.
GGTGGGCCGCCGCGCTCGCCAAGCGGAACAAGGCGGTCTGGGCGTGGTTCGTCGGCTGGTTCAACTTCCTGGGCGAGGTGGCGGTGACCGCCGCCATCGACTTCGGCGCGGCCATCACCACCTCGGCCTTCCTGAGCCTCGCCTTCGACCTGGAGGTGACCGCGGGACGCACCTTTCTGATCTTCCTGGTGATCATCGTCGCGCACGGTCTGCTCAACACCTTCGGCGTCAACCTCGTACGGCTGCTCTCGGATATCAGCGCGTGGTGGCACCTTGCCGGCGTCGCGGTCATCGTCGGTGCCCTCGCGATCGTGCCCGACCAGCACAAGCCCCTCTCCGAGGTGTTCCTGGAGGTACGCAACGAGACGGGCTTCACCTTCGCCGGCGCGGCCGGCTACGCGGTGCTCATCGGTCTGCTGATGGCGCAGTACACGTACACCGGTTACGACGCCAGCGCCCACGTGGCGGAGGAGACTCACGACGCGGCCCGCTCCGCGCCCCGCGGCATCGTGGCGTCGGTCGTGGTCTCGGTCGTCGCCGGTTTCGTGCTCCTCTTCGCCATCACCTGGTCCATCCAGGACTACGACGCCGAACGGACGACCGCGCTGGGCCTGCCCCCGGCGCAGATCTTCATCGACGCGGTGGGCCACGACCTCGGCACGTTCCTGCTTTTCATCTGCGTGGTCGCCCAGTTCTTCTGCGGCATGGCCTCGGTCACGGCGAACTCCCGGATGGCGTACGCGTTCAGCCGGGACGGCGCGCTGCCCGGCTCCGGGATCTGGAAGCGGGTCAACTCGCGTACGGGCACGCCGACCAACTCGATCTGGCTCTGCGTCACCTGCTCTGCACTGCTCGTCCTGCCGTCGCTCTGGAACACCACCGCCTACCTGGCGGCCACCTCCATCGCGGTGATCGGCCTCTACATCGCGTACGTGGCCCCGGTGTTCCTGCGTCGGCGCACGCCGGACTTCCGGGTCGGGCCGTGGAACCTGGGTCGGTGGAGCGCGCCGGTGGGATGGATCGCCGTCGTCTGGGTCGCGGTGATCTGCGTCCTCTTCGTGCTGCCGACCGGCAGCCCCATTACCGCCGGCACGTTCAACTACACGATCGTCGCGGTCGGCGTCGTGCTCGGCGGCGCCTGGCTCTGGTGGGTGCTCAGCGCCCGGCGCTGGTTCACCGGCCCCCGCCACAACGTGCCGGATCCGGCGATCCCGAAGCCGGCGACGGGTGCCGAGCCCGTCACCGAGCCGGCCGCCGAGTAGCTTGCGCGGGTGGCGGGTGCTCCGACGGGCGCCCGCCACCGCGCGTAGGGGGAAGGGGCGGCCGATGCCGCGCCAGCGCTTCATGAGCCGGCGCCGGGCCGACTCGGACCGCAATTCGCGGCGGTCGGTCGGATATTCAATCCGCCCCGGCGCCTGCCGTTACCCTAACCGGTATAGGCCGATCTACCAGCCTTCGTCGCCGCAGTAATCGTAACTGCCGCCGCGCTTCAGGTAAGCGTCAGACACCCAGCCGGGATTTCCCTGGAAATTGACGGCGCTCCACGTCGGTACCTGATTCACGACGTCGCCCTGCTGGTAACACTGAAGACCGACGATGCGCCCCTCAGGAATTCGAAGGATCAGACCACAGGAGACGTGGGGACCCGTGCGAAGAGCCAAACCGGTGGACCCGGCGCCCAGCACCGAGTCGTACCCGTCGTCCAAGTTTGGCATCTTGTGAGCAGTGCAACTGGCAAGAGCAGGAGAGGCGGTACTAGCCAGGACGCCGGCCGGGACAGCCAGGGCCAGCGCCATGGTTGCGGCAACAGTGCGGAAGGTCTTCTTCAATTTTTGCACCTACCCCCGTGCGTAACATTGATGTTCTTTTGCTTTGAAGGGCAGCCTACATAGACCGCATGTGCGAAGCAAGGCATTGACTGTGATCATTAATGTGGAGAAGTCGCTGAAATCCACCGAAAGGCTCCTCGCGCCGTCACGCCCCGGACCTGCGCCGCCGTTGCATCTCCTCGGCGCGGTCCGCGGCGGACGGCGTGACGTCCGAACGGGGCAGGGGCCGGTCGATCACGTCGGGCGCGGTGTCCGGAGGGAGCATTGACGGTGATCCGGTTCTGCCAGTAGACCTTGGTGATGGAGACGCGCCGATGAGGACAGCTCCGCTCACGCTGGAACAACTCCGGGTCGCCGTCGACGACGGCGGGATCGACACGGTGGTGCTGGCCCTGACCGACATGCAGGGTCGGCTCCAGGGCAAGCGGTTCCACGCGCCCTACTTCCTCGACCAGGTGGTCGCGCATGGCAGCGAGGGCTGCAACTACCTGCTCGCCGTCGACGTGGACATGAACACCGTCGACGGGTACGCGATGTCGAGCTGGGCCCGCGGCTACGGCGACTTCGCGATGAGGCCCGACCTGGTGACCCTGCGCCCGGTGCCGTGGCAGCCGGGCACCGCGCTGCTCCTGGCCGACCTGGAGTGGCTGGACGGCTCCGGCCCGGTGGTCGCCTCACCCCGGCAGATCCTGCGCCGGCAGCTCGACCGGCTGGCCGGGCACGGACTGACCGCGTACGCCGGGACGGAGCTGGAGTTCGTGCTGTTCCGCGACTCGTACGAGGAGGCGTGGCGGCGCGGCTACCGGGACCTGACCCCGGCCAACCAGTACAACGTGGACTACTCGCTGCTCGGCACCGCCCGGGTGGAGCCGCTGCTGCGCCGGATCCGTACCGAGATGGCCGGGGCCGGGCTGACCCCGGAGAGCGCCAAGGGCGAGTGCAACCTCGGCCAACACGAGATTGCCTTCCGCTACGACGAGGCGCTGACCTGCGCCGACCACCACGTGATCTACAAGAACGGGGCGAAGGAGATCGCCGCCCAGGAGGGCATGTCGATCACCTTCATGGCCAAGCCGAACGCCCGGGAGGGCAACTCCTGCCACATCCACTTCTCGCTGCGCGACGCCGACGGTCGCCCGGTGCTGGCCGGTGACGGGCCGGCCCACCTGAGCGCCACCGGGCAGCGGGTGCTGGCCGGGCTGCTCGCCACGATGCGCGAGTTCAGCCTCTTCTCCGCCCCGAACGTCAACTCCTACAAGCGCTACCAGCCGGGTTCGTTCGCCCCGACCGCGCTGCGCTGGGGCACCGACAACCGCACCTGCGCGCTGCGGCTGGTCGGGCACGGCCCGGGCCTGCGGGTGGAGAACCGGGCGCCCGGGGCGGACGTCAACCCGTACCTGGCGATCGCCGCGCTGGCCGCCGGGGCGGTGCACGGAATCGAGCGGGAGCTGACGTTGGAGGAGGAGTGCACCGGCAACGCGTACGACGACGGCACCGCCGAGCGTGTCCCCGGCACCCTCCGCGACGCCCTCGCCCTCTGGGAGTCCTCCGAGCTGGCCAGGGATGCCTTCGGCCCCGAGGTGGTCGCCCACTACGCCAACCAGGCCCGCGTCGAGCTCACCGCCTTCGACGCCGCCATCACCGACTGGGAACTAACCCGTGGCTTCGAACGCCTCTAACCCCCCCACCCCCACCCCCACCCCGGCGATCTTGCACTTTCGGCCCGTGTTTCGTGGCGATATGAGGCTTTTGTTGAGGCGGCAACTGCAAGATCGGCGGGTAGTGGGAGGGGAGGGCGCGTGACCGAGGTGCGGAACCCGGCGACGGGGGAGGTGCTGGGGGAGGTTCCCGGCACGTCAGTCGCGGAGGTGGATGCGGCGATCGGGCGGGCGGCGGGGGCGTACGAGCGGTGGCGGAAGGTGGCGCCGGGGGAGCGGGCGCGGGTGTTGCGGCGGTTCGCGGCGGAGGTCGACGCGCACCTTGAGGAGTTGGCGTCGCTGGAGGTCCGCAACGCGGGGCACACCATCGGCAACGCGCGGTGGGAGGCGGGCAACGTCCGGGACGTCCTGGACTACTACGCGGGCGCGCCGGAGCGGCTGACCGGGCGGCAGATCCCGGTGCCCGGCGGGCTCGACGTCACCTTCCACGAGCCGCTCGGCGTGGTCGGCGTGATCGTGCCGTGGAACTTCCCGATGCCCATCGCCGGCTGGGGCTTCGCGCCCGCCCTGGCGGCCGGCAACACCGTCGTGCTGAAGCCGGCCGAGCTGACCCCGCTCACCGCGCTGCGCCTGGCCGAGCTGGCCCTGGCTGCCGGGCTCCCGGAGGGTGTGTTCACGGTCCTGCCGGGACAGGGAAGTGTGGTGGGGGAACGGTTCGTCACCCACCCGGCGGTGCGCAAGGTCTGCTTCACCGGCTCCACCGAGGTCGGCACCCGGATCATGGCGGGCTGCGCGGCCCAGGTGAAGCGGGTGACGCTGGAACTGGGCGGCAAGTCGGCGAACCTGGTCTTCGCCGACGCCGACCTGGAGAAGGCGGCGGCCACCGCGCCGTACGCGGTCTTCGACAACGCCGGCCAGGACTGCTGTGCCCGGTCCCGGATCCTGGTCCAGCGCCCGGTGTACGACCGCTTCCTGGAACTGCTCGAACCGGCGGTGCGCGCGTTCCGGGTCGAGGACCCGGCCGCCGAGACCGCCGAGATGGGCCCGCTGATCTCCGCCGGCCACCGGGATCGGGTCGCCGGGTACGTCGACGGGGCGAAGGTGGCCTTCACCGGCTCCCGCCCCGACGGCCCCGGCTTCTGGTACGCCCCGACGGTGCTGCTCGCCGACTCCCCGGCCGACCGGCACTGGCGTGAGGAGATCTTCGGCCCGGTGGTCTCGGTGCTCCCGTTCGACGACGAGGCGGACGCGATCCGGCTGGCCAACGACACCGAGTACGGCCTCTCCGGCTCCATCTGGACCCGGGACGTCGGCCGGGCGCTCCGGGTGGCTCGGGCGGTGGAGTCGGGCAACCTCAGCGTCAACTCGCACTCCTCGGTGCGCTACTGGACCCCGTTCGGCGGGATGAAGCGCTCCGGCCTCGGCCGGGAGCTGGGCCCGGACGCGCTGCACGCCTTCACCGACGTCAAGAACGTGTTCATCAGCACGGAGGAGTGAGATGCAGGGTCGACTGACGGACCGGGTCGCGGTGGTGACCGGGGCGGGCAGCGGGATCGGGCTGGCCACCGTACGGCGGTTCGCCGCCGAGGGGGCCCGGGTGGTCTGCGTCGACATCGACGCCGAGGCGGGCGGGCGGGCCGCCGACGAGGTGGGTGGCGAGTTCGTCGCCTGCGACGTGGCCGACGAGGCGTCGGTCCGGGACCTCTTCGACGGGGTGGCCGAGCGGCACGGCCGGGTCGACGTGGCGTTCAACAACGCCGGCATCTCCCCGCCGGACGACGACTCCATCCTGGACACCGGGCTGGACGCCTGGGAGCGGGTGCTGCGGGTCAACACCACCAGCGTCTACCTGTGCTGCAAGTACGCCATCCCGCACATGCGTCGGCAGGGCAAGGGCTCGATCATCAACACCGCCTCGTTCGTCGCGCTGATGGGGGCGGCGACCTCGCAGATCGCGTACACCGCGAGCAAGGGCGGGGTACTGGCGATGACCCGGGAGCTGGGTGTGCAGTTCGCCCGCGAGGGCATCCGGGTCAACGCGCTCTGCCCGGGCCCGGTCGCCACCCCGCTGCTGCTGGAGCTGTTCGCCAAGGACCCGGAGCGGGCCGCCCGCCGTCTCGTCCACGTGCCGATGGGCCGGTTCGGCGATCCGGCGGAGATCGCCGCCGCGGTGGCCTTCCTGGCCAGCGACGACGCGTCGTTCATGACCGCCGCGCAGTTCGTCGTGGACGGCGGGATCACCGGTGCCTACGTGACACCCCTGTGAGCGCGAGGAGTGAGCCGGGGTTGCGAGCCCCGCGGTCGCGAACGGAAGACGGCCCTGTGAGTCGGCCGCTGATCGGGGTCACCGCGTACGTCGAGCCGGCCGACTGGGCGGTGTGGCGGGACGTCCCGGCGGCGCTGGTGCCACAGGCGTACGTCCGGGCGGTGACCGCCGCCGGCGGCCGGGCCGTGGTGCTGCCCCCGGACGACACGGACGCGGACGTGCTGCGGGTCCTCGACGGGTTGCTGCTGGCCGGCGGCGCGGACGTCGGCCCGGAGCGGTACGCCCAGCCGCCCGACCCGCGCACCGAGAGCCGGCCGGACCGGGACGCCGGTGAGCTGGCCCTGCTGACCGCCGCGCTCGCCGTCGACCTGCCGGTGCTCGGCGTGTGCCGAGGGATGCAGCTCCTCGCGGTCGCGCACGGCGGCGCGCTGCACCAGCACCTGCCGGACGTGGTCGGCCACGACGGGCACCGGCCGGCCCCGGGGGTGTACGGCGCCCACCCGGTCCGGTTCACCCCGGGCAGCCTGGCCGGGACCGTGCTGGCCGGGGTGGACCGGGTCAACTCGTACCACCATCAGGGGGTGGCCGACCCGGGGAGCCTGACCGCCACCGGCTGGGCCGACGACGGCGTGGTGGAGGCGGTCGAGGACCCGGGGCGCCGTTTCCTGCTCGGGGTGCAGTGGCATCCGGAGAACGACCCGGATCCCCGTCCGATCACGGCACTGGTCCGGGCCGCCGGCCGGTCGACTCGCCCCCGGCCGCCGGTTGGATCAGGATGAGGCGTAGGTGATCAGCGTCCATCGTCGGGCCTGCGTTACGTCGCTCCCCCGTCCGGGTAGTAGGCCGGGATGGCCGGCGGCGTCCCGTCGACCGTCGTGGACATGGCCGGAGCGGGAGGCTGCATGGGCTCGGCCCAGGGGGGCGAGGGGGACGGCCACCCGTCCTCGGGGACCGGTGCGGCGGCGCTGCCACCGCTGCTGGCCGCGGCGTTCGCGGCCGGCGGTGAGATGGGGGAGCGGCTGGGCGGCTTCGACTGGTCCGGCACCCCGCTGGGCACCCCGGACACCTGGCCGCCCGCCCTCTGCCACGCGGTGAGCACGATGCTCTCGTCCCGGGCCCAGATCGTGATGTTCTGGGGCGAGGATCATCACGCCTTCTACAACGACGCCTACCGGCCGACCATCGGCGACAAGCATCCGGCGGTGCTCGGGCAGCCGGCCCGCGAGTACTGGCGGGAGACCTGGGAGGTGCTCGGGCCGCTCCTCGACGGGGTCCGCCGCAGCGGCGAGCCGTACCGTGGCGAGAATCACCCGTTCCTGCTCAACCGGCACGGCTTCCTGGAGGACGTCTACTTCGACGTCTCGTACGACCCGATCCGCGAGGCCGACGGCAGCGTCAACGGCGTCATCTGCTTCGTCAACGAGACCACCGGCCGGGTGCTCGGCGAACGCCGGTTGAGCGCCCTGGCCGAGCTGGGCAACGAGCTGGCCGACGTGCGGAGCGTACGGGAGCTGGGCCGGGCCGCCGCCCGGGTGCTCGACGCGCACCGGGCGGACGTGCCGTTCAGCGCCGTCTGGCTGTACGACGAGGACGACACCCCCGCCCTGGCCGGCTGGACCGGGGCGGATCCGGGCGCGCTCGCGGGTGGGCCGCCGCCGCCCGGCGCGGGGGAGAGCGTGGCGCATCCGCGCTGGGTGTCCGTCGCCGACCTGCTCGGCGAGGTGCCGCCGAACGCCGCCGAGCGCGCCCTGGTACTGCCGTTGACGGCCCCCAACGAGCCGGCCGGCGTGCTGCTGCTCGGGATCGCCCGCCGGCTCGCCCTGACCGACGACTACCGCGACTTCCTCGACCTCGTCGCGGCCCAGATCTCCCGGGCGGTCGGCAAGCAGCGGGCGTACGAGCAGGAGCGCGCCCGGGCCGCCGAGCTGGCCGCGCTGGACCGGGCCAAGACCAACTTCTTCGCCAACGTCAGCCACGAGTTCCGTACCCCGCTCACCCTGATCCTCGGTCCGCTGGAGGACCTGCTCGCCGACCCGGGGCTGCCGCCGGCGTACGCCGAGCGGCTGGCCGTGCCGCACCGCAACGCGCTGCGGCTGCTCAAGCTGGTCAACACCGTGCTCGACTTCTCCCAGCTGGAGTCCGGCCGGCTCACCGCCCGCTACCAGGCCACCGATCTGGCCGACTACACCTCCCGGCTGGCCAGCACCTTCCGCTCGGTCGCCGAGCGGGCCGGGTTGCGGCTGGTGGTCGACTGCCCGCCGCTGCCCGCGCCGGTCCACGTCGACCCGGACATGTGGGAGAAGATCGTCCTGAACCTGGTGTCGAACGCGGTCAAGTTCACCTTCGGCGGCGAGATCCGGGTCGAGCTCCGCCCCGGCGACGGCGTCGCCGTGCTGGCGGTGACCGACACCGGCGTCGGGATCCCGCCGGAGGAGCTGCCGCACGTCTTCGAGCGGTTCCACCGGGTGCCGGGCGTCCGCTCCCGCACCTACGAGGGCAGTGGCATCGGCCTGGCCCTGGTCCGCGAGCTGGTCGAGATGCACGGCGGCACGATCGAGGCGCGCAGCGTGGTCGACCGGGGCACCACCTTCGCGGTGGCGCTCCCGTTCGGGCACGGGCACCTGCCCGCCGACCGGGTGACCGGCGCGGCGACGCCGCCGGGCGAGCCCGAGCAGGCCCACCTGTACGCCGCCGAGACGGCGCGCTGGACCGACGAGGTGATGCCGCCGGACGTCCTGCCGGAGCCGGTCGGCGGACCGGCCGGGGCGGGCCGGATCCTGCTCGCCGACGACAACGCCGACCTGCGCGAGCACGTCAGCCGGCTGCTCGCCCCCGCGTACGAGGTGGTCGCGGTGCCGGACGGCGTGGCGGCGCTGCGGCTGGCCGTCGAGCGCCCGTTCGACCTGGTGCTGACCGACGTGATGATGCCCTGGCTGGACGGATTCGGGCTGGTCACCGCCCTGCGGGCGAACCCGGCCACCCGGCACGTGCCGATCGTGCTGCTCTCCGCCCGGGCCGGCTCGGCGGAGGAGGTCGCCGGGCTCTCCGTCGGTGCCGACGACTACCTGACGAAGCCCTTCTCCAGCCAGGAGCTGATCGCCCGGGTCCGGGCCAACGTCGAGCTGGGGCAACTGCGCGGGCAGACCATCCGCCGGCTGCGGGCCCTCGCCGACGCGGCCGTGGCGATCAACACGGCCCGTTCCACGGCCGAGGTGGTGCGGGCCGCCGCCCGGCACGCGCTCAGCCTCGTCGAGGCGGCCCGGGTGGTGGTCACCGCCACCGGCGCCCGCCACGAGGCGGACGGCGGCGGCACGGCGTTCGCCGAACCGTCGGCGGTGCTGGCGCTGACCGGCACCACCGGCGAGCAGCTCGGCGAGCTGCGGGTCTGGTACCGCGAGGGCGGCGGCACCGAGCAGGCGGCGCTGACCGAGCTGGCCCGGCTGGTCGGCGTACGGCTGGAGAACGCCCAGCTCTACGAGGCCGAGCACCGCATCGCCACCACCCTCCAGCACAGCCTGCTGCCGCGTACGCTGCCGCAACTGCCCGGCGCGGTGGTGGCCAGCCGTTACCTGCCCGGCAGCGCCGACGTCGAGGTCGGTGGCGACTGGTACGACGTGATCGGCACCCGCGACGACGAGCTGGTGCTGGTCATCGGCGACGTGGTCGGCAAGGGGGTCCGGGCGGCCGCCGCGATGGGCCAGCTCCGCAACGCGCTGCGGGCGTACGTGTTGGAGGGCTTCGACCCGGGCCAGGCGCTGACCCGGCTCAACCACCTGGTCGGCTCCACCGAGGGCGGTTCCTTCGCCACGGTGGTCTGCCTCCGGTTCGCGCCCCGCACCGGCCGGCTGTGGTACGCCAGCGCGGGTCATCCCTCGCCGTTGCTGATCCGCGGTGACGACGTGTCGTTCCTGCACGACCGGGCGCTCGGACCGCCGATCGGGGCGATCCCGCAGACCCGGTACCGGACCGTCGAGGGCGAGCTGGCTCCCGGCGCCCGGCTGCTGCTCTACACCGACGGGCTGATCGAGGACCGGCGACTCGGCATCGACGCCGGGCTCGGCCAGCTCCGGTTGGACGCCACCGCCCCGGGCGGGCACGTGGCAGACCTGGTGGACGCGGTGGTCGAGCGGGTCGTCGAGCGTACCCGGCACGACGACGTGGCGGTGCTCGCGCTGGAGGCGGCCGAGGTGAACCGGTTCGCGCTGCGGCTGCCCGCCGACCCGACCCGGCTCGGCGTGCTGCGCAAACGGCTGGAGGACTTCCTGGTCGCCCACCGCGTCGGCGAGCACGACCGGTTCGACCTGACCGTGGCGATCTCCGAGGCGGCGGCGAACGCCATCGAGCACCCGGTCGAACCGATCGAGCCGGTGATCGACGTGGGGGTGACGATCGAGGGCGGCACCGTGACCGCCACGGTCCGGGACAGCGGCCGGTGGCGGGAGTCCACCGGATCGGGTTTCCGCGGTCGCGGGTTGGGGCTGATCAGGGCGCTCGGCGAGCTGACCGTGACCCGTACCGACGAGGGCACCGAGGTGGCGCTGCGCCGCCGGTTGGCGGGCTGACCGGGCCCGGCCGGTCGGGCCCGTGCGGCCTCGGTCAGTCGGGCTGGAGCCAGTCCTGCTCGCCGAGTCCGGAGATGTCCAGCACCCGGCGTACCTGCCGGGACGGCAGCACGGAGAGCGCCCCGGGGAACCGCTGGGCCAGCCGGGCCACCGCGTGGATGGCGGCCGAGTCGAAGAAGGTGACCGCCCGCAGGTCGAGCGTGACGTGACGGGCCGGCTCGCGGAGCGCGGCCTGGTACATGGCGTCGGCGGTCGCCATGTCGACCTCGCCGGTCACCACCACCCGGAGCTGATCACCGTCGACCTCCGCGACCGCGGAGAAGACGGGTGGTGCGGCCCCTTGATCCACGGAGCAACAATGGCACAGCCCTTGCCGCCCGGCAACAAGCCGCACGCGTGGGCCGTGGCGGGGTCGCCCAGGCGGGCGGCGATAGGCTGTGGCCATGACCGTCCGTGCGCCGCTGACCCCAGGCACGCTCTCCCCGTGGCGGGCGGTGCCCGCCCACATCCCGCGCCCCGAGTACGTGGGCAAGAAGCGTCCGCAGGAGTGGCGGGGCTCGCACGTGCAGACCCCCGAGACCATCGAGAAGATGCGGGTCGCCGGCCGGCTCGCGGCCCAGGCCACCCAGCTCGCCGGTGAGCACTGCAAGCCGGGGGTGACCACCGACGAGATCGACAAGGTGGTCCACGAGTTCCTCTGCGACCACGGCGCGTACCCGTCGACGCTGGGCTACAAGGGCTTCCCGAAGTCCTGCTGCACCAGTCTCAACGAGGTGATCTGCCACGGCATCCCGGACTCGACCGTGCTCCAGGACGGCGACATCATCAACGTCGACGTCACCGCGTACATCGGCGGGGTGCACGGCGACACCGACGCCACGTTCTGCGTGGGCGAGGTGAGCGAGGAGGCCCGCCTGCTGGTCGAGCGGACCCACATGGCGATGATGCGCGGCATCAAGGCGGTCGCCCCGGGCCGGCAGATCAACGTGATCGGCCGGGTCATCGAGTCGTACGCCAAGCGGTTCGGCTACGGGGTGGTCCGGGACTTCACCGGCCACGGCATCGGCGAGTCCTTCCACAGTGGCCTCTACGTGCCGCACTACGACAGCCCGCGCCCGACCGACGTGATGGAGCCGGGCATGACGTTCACCATCGAGCCGATGATCACCCTCGGCACCTACCAGTACGACATGTGGGACGACGGCTGGACGGTGGTCACCAAGGACCGCCGGTGGACTGCCCAGTTCGAGCACACCGTCGTCGTGACCGACGACGGCTACGAGATCCTGACCCTGCCGTGACCGACACCCCGGCCGCGCTGCGCGAGGCGCACCACGCGGACGTGTCCGGCGGCTGGCTGCGGCCGGCCGTGTTCGGCGCGATGGACGGCCTGGTCACCAACATCGCCCTGATCGCCGGTGTCGGCGGCGGCGGCGTCTCACCCCACAGCATCGTGCTGACCGGCGCCGCCGGGTTGGTCGCCGGCGCCATCTCCATGGGCCTGGGGGAGTACACCAGCGTCCGGTCGGCCAATGAGCAGGTGGCGGCGGAGGTGGCCAAGGAGCGGCGCGAGCTGGAACGGCACCCCGAGGCGGAGGCCCGCGAGCTGGCCGAGGCGTGGGTCCGCCGAGGGCTGCCCCGGGATCTGGCCATGCAGGTGGCCGACGCGGTCCGGGCCAACCCGGAAGAGGCGCTGCGCATGCACGTACGGGAGGAACTGGGCGTCGACCCCGACGACCAGCCGAGCCCGTGGGCGGCGGCGATCTCCTCGTTCCTCTGCTTCTCGGTCGGTGCGCTGGTTCCGCTGCTGACGTACCTGCTCGGCTTCACCAGCCTCTGGCTGGCGCTCGGCGTCGGCGGGGTGGGGCTCTTCGTGGCCGGCGCGATCGTGGCCCGGTTCACCTACCGCGCCTGGTGGTCCAGCGGCCTGCGGCAGCTCCTGCTCGGCGGCCTGGCCGCCGCCGCGACCTACTTCATCGGCACCCTGATCGGCGTCTCCGGCATCGGCTGACCGCCCCGCCCTGGGATTCGTGCCACATCGAGCGTGATCACCTGCGGGAGTGTGGGGTGGGCGGCGTCAGCTGGTGAGGAGGTCGTCGACGGTGCCGTCGACGGGGCGGCCCCGGGCGGCCAGTTCCTCGGCCTGGCGGGCCAGCACCGTGCCCACCTCGGTCATGTCCGCGCCGGCCAGCCCGGTACGTCGCACCGCGTCCCCGGGGTCGCGGAAGTAGGTGCGGCTGAGCAGCCCCTGCACCGTGGCCGCGGCCAGCCGCGCCTCGCCGAGCATGAGCAGCGCCTGGTCGGTCTCGTACCACTCGGCCAGCCGGAACGCCCGGGCGCGCGCCGCGCTGCCCCGGTACCACGCCTGTCGGGCGGCGGTGCTGAACTCGGCTGGCCGGGCCCGGGCCAGCCGGGCCAGGTGCTCGTCGCGCAGGGTACGCAGCCAACCGGTCGGGTCGTGCAGCGCACGGGTGGTGACGTACCGGTCGGCGGTCAGCGGCCAGAGCGGGCCGATCGTGCGCGCCTGCCCCAGGTAGTCGTCCGCCCCGGCGACGGTGAGGTCGACCAGCACCCCGTCCACCCGACGGGTGGCCGGCGACGGCCCGCCGCCCGGCCGGTAGGTGGCCAGCAGCAGCCCCACTTCGCCGTCCCCGCCGCCATCGTCGTCACCGTGCGCGAGGGGCCCGTGCACGGCCACGGCGAGCACGTCGGCCGGGAACCGCCGCAGCGCGGCGTCGCGTACCCGTTCGGCGACCCGCCATCGGGGATCGTGGAGGTATCGCTCGGTCTCCGCGTCGGCGTCACCGGTGTCCACGGTCCACCTCCGTTCCGTGGGCCGCTCGCCGGTGGCCCGGCGCACGTCGACTGTCACCACACTAATGCGGTGAGTGCCGGAGCCCCTGCTCGCCGCGCCCGGGGCGGGTGCGCCCGGCCGAGAACTACCAAGATCTCGCTGAGCCGCGATGAGGACGGTGGCGGTCGACGAGGTCAGTCGAGGCGACGTTCGATCGGGAGTCGGGAGCGGGTGAGCAGCCCCGCGCCGAGCATGGCCACCAGCGGCACCACCACCAGCACGGCGAGGGTCAGGCCGGGCACCGCCAGCGGGTACGGGTCCTGGATCGGCCACGACTGCGCGTACCGGCGGTTCAGGGAGGCCATGATGATGGCCGCCGAGCCGAGGCCGGCCAGGATGCCGAGCACCGAGCCGAGCCCGGCGATCACCCCGGCCTGGCAGAGCGACAACACCCGGCGTACCCGCGGGTCGGCGCCGACCGCGGCGAGGGTGGACAGGTCCCGGCGGCCCTCGGCGGCGGCGAGGCCGGTGGCCACCCCGGCCGCGCCCACGGTGATCAAGGCGGCGGCGCCCGCCAGCAGGAGCAGCAGCGGCCGCTGGTCTCCGTTCGGCGCCCGCTCCGTCTGCACGACCAGCGACGCCGACCGGGACAGCTCCCTGGTGAGCCGCTCCTGCTGGGCGGCGGTGGGCGGGGTCGGCATGTCGACCAGGTAGCCGAACGGCTCGCCGACGAGGCCGACCGCGGCCGCCGCCGACGAGGAGAGGAGCAGCCGGTCGATGGGGAGCCCGCCGCGCAGCACGTAACCGGGCAGCGTGGCGCTGGCCGCCGAGCCCCCGGCGGTGTGGGTGACGGCGAGCGTCACCCGACCGTCCACCACCTGACGCGGGTCGGTGACCACCACCCCGCCTGCCCGGAGCACCCGGGTCGCGGCGGCGATCTCCTCCGCTGTCGCGCCGGTGAGCCCGGGCAGCGCCGCGCCGTCGTCCACCAACGGCGGCAGATAGAGGTTGGTCGGATCGCGGAAGGGCGGTACGCAGCGTGGGTCGGCCCGCGCCTCGGCGCGGATGGCGGCGGTGACCGCCTCGCCCGGCTCGTACGGGCAGCGCCGCTCCTCCGGGAGCACGGTGGTGGTCACGCAGTAGTCCTCCGGGGACGCGGGTCGCGCGCAGGCCGGCACGGCGAGCGGGACGGCCGCGGTGGCCGGCAACACGGTCCGGATCCGCTGCGCGACCTCGTCGGCCGGCGGCTGGGGGCGGCTTCCCGGCGCGTCGGTGTCAACCAGCAGGACCTGCCCCGGCGGGAGGCCCGGCTGCCACTGCGTACGCTCCCGGGCGTCGGCGCTGGCCAGGTAGACACCGATGGCCACGCTGCCGGCGACCGCCGCCATCACGGCGGAGATGGCCGGCGCGGCCGAGGAACGGTTGCGGCTGGCGTCGCGCAGCGCGAGCCGGGGCGCCAGCGGCAGCAGCCGTCCCGCCCGGGCGAGCAGCCCGATCAGCGTCGGGGTGCAGAAGACCAGGCCCAGTTCGCCGAGGATGAGCCCGGTCAGGACGACCGGTGGGCTGGCCTGGGTGGCGCCCAGCGCGGCGAGGGCGGAGCCGGCCCCGGTGAGCAGCACCCCGAGCAGCAGCCAGCGGCGGCGGTGTCGGGGCGGATGGCGCCGACCGGCGAGGCCGGCCACCACGTCCTGCCGGGCGGCGGTCCACGCCGGTGCCAGCGCGGCCAGCAGCCCGGCCAGTACCGCCACCGCGGCGATCGCGGCCAGGGCGGCCGGGAAGACCCGGTATCCGCCGAGGCGGGACTGCACCAGGTAGTGCTCGACGAGCGGCCGGCCGGCGAACGCCGCGCCGACCCCGAGCAGCAGCCCGAGCGTCGCCCCGCCCGCGCCGAGCACCACCCCGTCGGCGAGCACGATCCGGCGCAGGTGCCCGGCGTCCCCGCCGGCGACCGCCACCAGGGCCAGGTCGCGGCGGCGCCGGCGTACGCCGACCGCGAAGGCCGGGCCGACCAGCAGCACCACCTCCAGCAGGCCGAGCCCGCCGACCAGCACCGCATTGCTCGCCTGCTCCGGGTCGGGCAACACCGGACCGGTGTACGCCTCCTCCCGGCCGGGCAGCGGGGCCCGGGTGGTCACCACGATCCCGTGCCCGTTGAGCCGGTCCACCAGCGCCTCGTCCACCGACCCGGGCAGGTCCACCAGCCAGCTCTCGTCGGACCCGCTCAGCGGTCCGAGCGGGCTCTCCGGGCGCAGCGCCACCACCTCGCGCAGGTTGTCCGGGAACTCCACCACCCCGACCACCACGTACGTCGCGCCCTCGGCCGTGTGCACCGGCTCGCCGAGCCGTACGCCCAACCGGCGCAGCGCGGCCGGGCTGACCGCGATCTCGTCGGGGGCGGTGGGCCGCCGGCCGGCGCGCAGCGCCGCGAGGGGGCGGGTGAGCGGGTCGGTGAGGTCGACGGCCCGCGCGTCGAACGAGACGAGCTTGTCGTCGACCCGTGCCTGGAACTGAACCCAGCGGCGGAGCCGGGTGACCCGGCTGCCGGGCGGCAGCAGGGCGCGGACCTCGTCGGCGGTCGCCGGGCGGGCCCGGGGCGTCGGCTCGGCCACGACCGGCCAGGAGTTCTCCCCCCACGCGTCCTGCCTGACCGCGTTCACATCCGTCCAGCGCAGCTCGGCGTCGGCCGCGCCGAGCTGGCGGTCCAGCCGTTCGGCCTGGGTGAGCTCCGTCATGTCAAAGGTCGCCGCGGCGAAGCTCAGCGCCAGCACGGGCAGCGCGATCATCGCCAGCACCAGCGCCGTACGAGCGCGCGCCCGACGGGCCTCGCGGTGGGCGATGCGCAGCGCGGTCCGCCACGAGCCGAGCGTGGCGGCCAGCCGGCCCCGGCTCACCGCCCGCTGCCGGTGAGCAGCTGCTCGACGCCGGCCAGCGGCGCCGTCGAGTCCACCAGAACCCCGTCCCGGAGGAACACCACCCGGTCGGCCCAGCCGGCGTGCCGCGCCTCGTGGGTGACCAGCACCCCCGCCGCGCCGGCGTCCACCCGGCGGCGCAGCAGGTGCAGCACCGCCTCCCCGGCCTGCGAGTCGAGCGCCCCGGTGGGTTCGTCGGCGAGGACCAGCCGGCGCTCGCCGACGAGCGCCCGGGCGATCGCCACCCGCTGCTGCTGGCCGCCGGACATCTGGTCCGGGAACCGGTCGCCGAGCGCGGCCACCCCCACCTCGGCCAGCGCGGTCCGGGCCGCCCTGCGGGCCGTGCGGACCCCGGCGCCGTCGAGTTCCAGGGGCAGCGCCACGTTCTCCAGCGCGGTGAGGCTGCCGAGCAGATTCAGGTCCTGGAAGACGTACCCGATCCGGCGGCGGCGCAGCCGAGCCAGCTCGCGCGCGGTGAGGCCGGCGAACGACTCCCCCTCGACCAGCACCTCACCGTCGGTGGGGCGGTCCAGCCCGCCGGCGAGCGCCAGCAGCGTCGACTTGCCGGAGCCCGACGGGCCCATCACCGCCACCAGTTCGCCGGCCCGAACGGTCAGGCTGATCCCGCGCAGCGCGTGCACGGCCGCCTCGCCGACGCCATGGGTGCGGTGCACGTCCCGCAGCTCCAGCACCTCGCTCCTCGCGCTCACCGTGCCACCTTTGTTCGCGGCTGCGGGGCTCGCAGAACCGGCTCGCTCCTCGCGCTCACCGTGCCACCTTCGTTCGCGACTGCGGGGCTCGCAGAACCGGCTCGCTCCTCGCGCTCACCGCCGGGCCTCCTCGTCGGCCCGGTCCACCGCCTCGGCGGACAGGGATGGCCGGCTCGGGGCGGGGCGGTAGCGGACCAGGCTGGTCTCGCAGTGGTCGAGCCAGCGGATCTCCGCCTCGGCCTGGAAGATCATCGCGTCCAGCACCAGGCGCCAGGGCAGGTCCTCCGGCTTGTCGCTGGCGTACTTCAACCGGGTCAACTCCTGCAACGCGCGCATGGTCGCGCTGCGCTGGGTCTGCACCACCGCGCGGACGTCCACCCCCGGGGTGGTCAGGGCCAGGGCCAGCTTGATCGACAGCTCGTCCCGGGGGCGGTCGGCGTGGCTGATCGGGGTGGCGAACCAGAGGGCCAGGTCCGCCCGCCCGGCGTCGGTGATCTCGTACGGCCGTTGCCCGCCGTCGTTCTCCGGCAGCGGCCGGACCAGGCCGTCGCGTTCCAGGCGGGAGAGGGTGGTGTAGACCTGCCCGATGTTCAGCGGCCAGGTCGAGCCGGTCGACTCCTCGAACGCGGCGCGCAGCTGGTAGCCGTACATCTGGCCGCGTTCGAGCAACGCGAGCAGGCCGTGACGGATGGACATGGCGAGGAGTATGCATACCTGGTATGCGGGCCGCAACCGGAGTGCTGCGCCGGGTGACCGAAACCTCGGCTCAGGCCGACCGGCCGGGGAACGGGACGGTGACCGGGGTCATTCCGGCGGTACGCCGCCAGCGGGTGGCCCGTACCGCGCAGTCGGTCAGCGCCGCGAGGGCCCGGTTCCGGTCGGCCCCGGTGGTGTGCGGCAGGGCCGCCCGCCAGTGGCCGGCGGTCCGCTCCTCGATCTCCACCGCCAGCTTCAGCGCGCTCGCCTTGTCGGTCACCGGATAGGGCAGGGCGTACCCGGCCTGGTCGGCGGGGACCTGGGTGCCACCCTCGCTCAACTGGAGGATGAGGGCGTCCCGGCGGGCCCGGTGGGCCGTCTCGGCGGAACGGGCGGCGGAGCGGGCCGCGTCGGCGAGGTGCACGCCGATCACCCCGTACGCCCAGATGGCGGCGTACTCGGCGGCGAGGGCTTCGGTCAACGCCTGGGCCGACCCGGTCGGTGCGGTACGGGGAATCACTTCAGCGCCTCCAGGTGGGTCGCCCGGGCGGCGGCGATCGAACCGAGCAGCGCGGCCCGCTCGCCCGGCGCGGCGGCGCACGCCTTCGCGGCGTTCTCCCGGGCCTGCTGTTCCGCCTGCCGCAGCTCGGCCAGCAGCCCCTGCGGATCGGTGGCCGTCACGGTCGGGCCGGCGGCGGGCGTGCCGGACGGGGCGGGCCGCCCGATCACCTTGCGCAGCTCGGCGGCGTGCGCCTGGTGGGCGTCGGCGATCGGGGTGAGCCGGTCGGCCAGCGTCCCGGCGGCGGCGATGGCCGCCCGGTACCGGCCCTCCAGGTCGGCGGCCTCGGCCGCGAGCGGCTCCAGCGGGTCCGGGGGCTTCGGCTTGTCGTCGAAAAGATCACAGCCGGTCAGCGGTACGGCGGCGCCGCCGAGTGCCAGCAGCGCCCCGGCACGCAGCAGGTTTCGCCGGGAATGCCCCGGTGCTCCGTCGCGCTGTGTCGTTCTGCCTGTCGCCACCGGACAAGTCAACACCATCTCCGTCGGCTTGTGGGCCAGTGGCGTCGGTGCGCCGCCGGGTCCGTCGCCCGGCCCGCGCGTTACGCTCTGCGCAGCCACCGGGCGCGTCCGCCCCGGTGGCGTGCCGGCATGGCGGGCCGAACGGCCGTCGACAGGGACCATGGCGGGCCGAACGGCCCGTCCGAAAAGGGAAAGGGTGCGCCAGATGACGCAGCGTGGCCGTGCCACCAGGCCGACGGGGCCCTCCGGGCGACCCCGCCGGGCCGACGGTCCCCGTGCGGGGGACCGGGGCGGCGCGCCCCGCGGCGACCTGAGCGCGCGCCGGGCCCGGTTGCGTGAGGTGATCGAGCCGGTGGTCACCGCCGCCGGGTACGACCTGGAGGACCTCTCCGTCTCGCGCGCCGGCCGGCGGCACGTGGTCCGCGTGATCGTGGACGCCGACGGCGGGATCAACCTGGACGGCGTCGCGGACGTCTCCCGAGCGGTCTCCGCCGCGCTCGACGCGGCGGAGGAGGCCGGCGGCGACATCGTCGCCGGCGAGTACCAGCTCGAGGTCAGCTCGCCGGGGGTGGACCGGCCGCTCACCCTGCCCCGGCACTGGCGGCGCAACGTCGGCCGGCTGGTCAAGGTGACCGTGCGCGGCGGGGCGGGCGTGCCCGAGCAGCGGACCACGGCGGACCGACAGCTCACCGGCCGGGTGGTCGAGGCCGGCGACGAGCGCGTGGTGCTGGAGACCGACGCCGGCCGCGCGGAACACCCGTACGCCGAGCTCGGGCCCGGCCGGGTCCAGGTGGAGTTCAGCCGCCTGGACGAGCTGGCCGACGACGAGGCCGGCGAGGACATCGACGACATCGACGACGAAGATGATGTGGAGGACGAGGAGAGGTGAACATCGACCTCGCGGCGCTGCGCGCACTGGAGCGCGAGCGGGAGATCCCGTTCGACACGATCCTCGCGGCGATCGAGACCGCGCTGCTGACCGCCTACCGGCACACCGACGGCGCCGAGCCGCACGCGCGGGTGGAGATCGACCGCAAGACCGGGGCCGCCTCGGTGTACGCCCAGGAGCTGGACGCCGACGGCACGGTGCTGCGGGAGTGGGACGACACCCCGCACGACTTCGGCCGGATCGCGGCCATGACGGCCAAGCAGGTGATCCTCCAGCGGCTGCGGGAGGCCACCGACGAGGTGCACTTCGGCGAGTACGTGGGCCGCGACGGCGACCTGGTCACCGGCGTGGTGCAGGCGCACGAGGCCCGCAAGGAGAAGGGCATCGTCAGCGTCGACCTGGGCAAGCTGGAGGGCGTCCTGCCCCAGTCCGAGCAGGTCCCCGGCGAGCGGTACGACCACGGCGAGCGGATCCGCTGCGTCGTCGTGCACGTGGCCAAGGGAATGCGTGGGCCGCAGATCACGTTGTCCCGGTCGCACCCCGCGCTGGTGAAGAAGCTCTTCGCGCTGGAGGTGCCGGAGATCGCCGACGGCACCGTGGAGATCGGCGCGATCGCCCGTGAGGCGGGTCACCGTACGAAGATCGCGGTGCGTTCGACCGCGCCGGGGGTGAACGCCAAGGGCGCCTGTATCGGCCCGATGGGCCAGCGGGTCCGCGCGGTGATGAGCGAGCTGCACGGCGAGAAGATCGATATCATCGACTGGTCGGACGACCCGGCCACGTTCGTCGGCAACGCGCTCTCCCCGGCCAAGGCGCTGCGGGTCGAGGTGGTCGATCTGGCCAGCCGGACCGCTCGGGTCACCGTGCCGGATTTCCAGCTCTCGCTCGCGATCGGCCGCGAAGGGCAGAATGCCCGGCTTGCTGCCCGGTTGACCGGTTGGCGGATCGACATCCGTTCCGACGCGGAGCAGGCCGACGCGGGCGGCCGGAGCGGGGCTGATCACGTACCCGAGCCGGGCGGCGCGATCTCAAGCAGCTAGGGGTAGACTTCCTCCAGTGGCACGACGCGCGCTGCCGGAGCGCACCTGTGTGGGCTGCCGGAAGCGAGCGCCGGCCAGCGAGTTGTTGCGGATCGTCGCGGTCGGCGACGGGGCTGGTGGCTTCAGTCTCCGGCCCGATCCGATTCGCAGACTGCCGGGTCGGGGAGCGAACATGCACCCGGATCCGGCCTGCTTCGCGCAAGCGGTGCGGCGCCGCGCCTTCGGGCGGGCACTGCGCATCACCGGGGTCATCGATCACGGTGCGCTGGCGGAGCACACTGACGCGCCAACCTCTACGTCCGGTCAGCCCGACCGGGCGAGAGATCGCTAGCAAGGTAGGACGACCAGCATGAGCACACGATGAAGTCCCTGAAATGACCAGGCTTCAAGTGCACGAGTGAGGTCGCTGCGGGTGCTGCCCGCACGACCTCGGAGTGAGGAGTGCAGTGGCAGGAAAGGCCCGCGTACACGAGCTCGCCAAGGAGCTCGGGGTCGAAAGCAAGACCGTTCTCGCCAAGCTCAAGGAGATGGGCGAGTTCGTCAAGTCCGCGTCCAGCACCGTCGAGGCGCCCGTCGCCCGACGGCTGCGTGGCGCATTCGTCGCGTCCGCCGGTGGCCCCTCGGCGCCGGCCGCCCCAGCGGCGGCCGCCCCGAGCCAGGCGCCGACCCCGACCCCGACCCCGACCCCGACGCCGTCCCCGGGTGCCCCCCGGGTCTCGGCCAAGCCGATGCCGCCCCGGCGACCGGCCGCGCCGACCCCTGGACCGAAGCCCAAGGGCCCGGTCCCCGGCCCGCCGCAGCCGGCGACCCCGGTCGCCAAGCCGGCGAGCGCGCACGACATCGAGGTGGCGGCCGCCGAGGCGCGCGCCGCCGCCCTCAAGGCTGAGCAGGAGGCCGCGGTCAAGGCCGCGCAGGCCGCCCGCCAGCAGCAGCGGGAGAACGTCCGCCGGGAGCCCCCGGCGGAGGGTGGTCCCCGTCCGGGTCCGCGTCCGGGTCCGAACGCGGTGCCGCCGCGCCCGGGTAGCCCGGCCGCCGGCCGTCCCGGTGGCCCGACCCCGGGTCCGGGTGCCCGGCCGGGTGGTCGTCCGCCGGCGCGCGGCGCCGGCAACAACCCGTTCGGCATCCAGGGCGGCCAGCAGCAGCGGCCGCCGGCCGCCGGTGCCGGCGGCCCCCGTCCGAGCCCGGCCGGCATGCCGCCGCGGCCCAGCCCGGCCTCCATGCCGCCCCGGCCCAGCCCGGCCTCCATGCCGAGCCAGCGCCCCACCACGGGTCGCCCTGGCGGCCCCGGTGGCGGCCGTGGCGGTCCTGGTGGCGGTGGCGGCGCGGGTCGCCCCGGCGGCGGTGGCGGTGGCTTCCGTGGCGGTCCCGGTGGTGGTGGCGGTGGTGGTGGCTACCGTGGCGGTCCCGGTGGTGGCGGTGGTGGTGGCTACCGTGGCGGTCCCGGTGGTGGTGGCGGTGGCGGTGCTCCCGGCGGTGGTTTCCGTCCGGGCGCCCCGGCCGGCGGTGGTGGTCGTCCGGGTGGCGGCGGTCGTGGCCGCGGCGGTGGCGCCGCGGGTGCCTTCGGGCGTCCGGGTGGCCGGCCGACCCGGGGCCGCAAGTCCAAGAAGCAGCGCAGACAGGAGTTCGACAACCTGTCGGCCCCGACCATGTCCTCGGGTGCTCCCCGCGGTCAGGGTCAGGTCGTCCGGTTGTCCCGTGGCGCCTCGCTGTCGGACTTCGCCGACAAGATCAACGCCAACCCGGGTTCGCTGGTCCAGGAGATGTTCAACCTGGGCGAGATGGTGACCGCGACCCAGTCGTGCTCCGACGAAACCCTGCTGCTGCTGGGTGAGCACCTCGGCTTCGACGTGCAGATCGTCAGCCCGGAGGACGAGGATCGTGAGCTGCTCGCGCAGTTCAACATCGACCTCGACGCGGTGGTGTCGGAGGACCGCCTGGTCAGCCGTGCGCCGGTGGTGACCGTCATGGGTCACGTCGACCACGGTAAGACCAAGCTGCTCGACGCGATCCGCAAGGCGAACGTCGTGGCCGGCGAGGCGGGTGGCATCACCCAGCACATCGGCGCCTACCAGGTCCACGTCCCGCACGAGGGCGAGGACCGGGCGGTGACGTTCATCGACACCCCGGGCCACGAGGCGTTCACCGCCATGCGTGCCCGTGGTGCCCAGGTGACCGACATCGTGATCCTGGTGGTGGCGGCCGACGACGGCGTGATGCCGCAGACCATCGAGGCGCTCAACCACGCCAAGGCGGCGGACGTGCCGATCGTGGTCGCGGTCAACAAGGTCGACAAGCCGGAGGCCAACCCGGACAAGGTCCGCCAGCAGTTGACCGAGTACGGCCTGGTCGCCGAGGAGTACGGCGGCGACACCATGTTCGTCAACGTGGCCGCGAAGCCCGGCATCGGCATCGAGGAGCTCCTGGAGGCCGTGCTGCTGACCGCCGACGCGTCGCTGGAGCTGACCGCTCCGATCGACGGGCCGGCGCAGGGTGTCGCGATCGAGGCGCACCTGGACAAGGGCCGCGGTTCGGTGGCGACGGTGCTGGTGCAGAAGGGCACCCTGCGGGCCGGCGACTCGATCGTCGCCGGTGGGGCGCACGGCCGGGTCCGGGCCATGCTGGACGAGAACGGCAAGCCGGTCGACGAGGCCGGTCCGGCGCGTCCGGTCATGGTGCTGGGTCTGACCACGGTGCCGGGTGCGGGTGACACCTTCCTGGCCGCCGAGGACGACCGGACCGTGCGGCAGATCGCCGAGCAGCGGCAGGCGCGGCGGCGGGCGGCGGCGTTCGCCAACTCCCGTGGCCGGGCCACCCTCGAGACGCTCATGGAGCAGCTCAAGGAGGGCGAGAAGACCTCGCTCAACCTGGTGCTCAAGGGCGACGTCTCCGGTTCCGTGGAGGCCCTCGAGGACGCGCTGTTCAACCTCGACATCCCGGAGGAGGTCCAGCTACGGATCATCCACCGGGGCGTGGGTGCGATCACCGAGAGCGACGTCATGCTCGCGAGCGCCTCGTCCGAGGCGGTCACGATCATCGGCTTCAACGTGCGGGCCGCCAACAAGGTCCGCGAGATCGCCGACCGCGAGGGCGTGGAGATCCGGTACTACACCGTCATCTACCAGGCCATCGAGGAGATCGACGCCGCGCTCAAGGGTCTGCTCAAGCCGGAGTACGAGGAGGTCGAGCTGGGCAGCGCGGAGATCCGCGACGTCTTCCGCTCGTCCAAGATCGGCAACATCTCCGGTTGTATCGTCCGGTCCGGCATCATCCGCCGCAACGCCAAGGCGCGGCTGCTGCGGGACGGGGCGGTCGTGGCGGACAACCTCACGATCAGTTCCCTGAAGCGGTTCAAGGACGACGCGACGGAGGTCCGCGAGGGCTTCGAGTGTGGTCTGACGCTGGGCGGTTTCAACAACGTCCAGGTCGGCGACATCATCGAGACCTTCGAGATGCGGGAGAAGCCGCGCGTCTGAGCGGCATGAACGAGGCGACGGCCGGGGCCCCTTGGGTCCCGGCCGTCGCCGTCCGCGCGGGCTGCGACAATCTCCGGCGTGCTCAGGTACGCGCTGCTCCTCGCCCCCTCCACCAACCGGGTCTACGCCGACGCGGCCGGCCGGCTGGCCCGCGCCGAACTGGCGGCCTTCGCCGGCTCCGGGGTGCTCGACACGGCACCGGGCGACATCGCGGCGGAACGGATCGGCGGGGTGGAGTACCTGACCTTCACCGCGCCCGAGCCGGGGCCGGCCGCCCGGGACCTGGCGTACCTGGCCAACCTGTCGGCGGCGTACGCGCTGTTCGAGCGGGTGGGCGACGACCTGCTCCGGCCGGTTCCGCTGCACCCCCTCGCCCGGTACGACTCCGACCTGATCACCATTCCGAAGTACGCCGGCAAGACCAACGAGCAGTTCACCCGGCTGCTGCTCAACGTCACCCTGCTGGCCTCCGCCTCGGCCGGCGGGATGCTGGACCGGCAGCTCGTGGTGCTCGACCCGCTCTGCGGCCGGGGCACCACCCTCAACCAGGCGCTGATGTACGGCTACCACGGCATCGGCGTCGAGCACGACGGCAAGGACGTGGACGCGTACGCGGCGTTCCTGCGTACCTGGCTGCGCCGCAAGCGGCTCAAGCACACCGCGGAGACCGTGCCGGTACGGCGGGACCGCAAACTCGTCGCCCGGCGGTTCGAGGCGGTGCTCGCGCCGTCCCGGGGCGAGCACCGGGCCGGGGCGACCCAGCGGGTCACCGTGCTGCACGCCGACACCACCCGGGCCCGGGAGGTGCTCCGACCGGCCTGCGCCGACGTGATCGTCACCGACGCGCCGTACGGGGTGGCGCACGGCAGTCGTACCGGGCAGGGGCTGTCCCGTAGCCCGCTGGACCTGCTCGTCGCGGCCGTGCCGGTCTGGCGGGAGCTGCTGCGCCCCGGCGGGGCGTTGGGCCTGTCCTGGAACACCCAGGTGGCCCCGCGGGCGGCGGCCGAGGCGGTGCTGGCCGGGGCCGGCCTGCGGGTGGTGGACGGGCCCGGCTACCGGGATCTCGCGCACCGGGTCGACCAGGCGATCGACCGGGACGTGCTGGTGGCGGTCGCGCCTGGCGACGACTCCGGCTCGCGCGCCGCGACCTGAGGCCGTCGCTGGAGCCGTCGGCGTAAAGCGGGTGACCGGGCGGTGGGGCGGGCGTACCGTTGCTCGCCGTGTACACGGGAACCGCGCACTTCGACCTGTTGCTGCCGGGGGACTCCCGGTCCCTGAAGGCCAAGCGTTCGTACGTCCGGCCGCTCGTCGCCGCGCTGCGCCGGTTCGAGGTTTCGGCCGCCGAGGTCGGGGCGCTCGACCTGCACGGGCGGGCCGAGATCGGGGTGGCCGTGGTGGCCGCCGAGGCGGCCCACGTCCGCGAGGTGCTCGACTCGTGCGAGCGCCTGGTGGCCGCCCGCCCGGAGGCCGAGCTGCTCTCGGTCCGCCGTCGCCTCTACGGCGCCGAGGACTGATACGGTGCCGCCGGCTCAGGCGGTCAGGAAGGGCACCTTGACCCGCACGGGACCGTCAACAGGGTGCCCTTCCTGGCATGCCGGCGGCCCCGCGCGTCGGCCGCGATTACGCGGGTAGTGTTCGAGTTGTTGGGCGGTCGGACCCGGCGGCGTCCGCGCCGTCGTCTCCGGCCGGGAGCGGAAAGCCCTGGAGGTGGGGGACATGACGGATCCGGCCAAGGTACGCCGGCACGCGGAGCGCATCCGTGAACTGGTCGCGTCGGTGGTGCGGAGCCAGATCAAGGACCCCCGGCTCGGGATGATCACCATCACCGACGCCCGGATCACCGCCGATCTGCGCGACGCCACCGTCTTCTACACGGTGCTCGGCGACGCGGCGGCCCAGGCCAGCACGGCCGCCGCGCTGGAGAGCGCCAAGGGCATGCTGCGCAGCACGGTCGGCAAGGCCCTCGGGCTGCGCCACTCGCCGACCCTCACGTTCGTCCTGGACGACGTGCAGGACCAGGTCAAGCACATCGACGACCTGCTCGCGGCGGCCCGCAACGCCGACGCCGAGGTGCAGCGGCTGGCGGCCAAGGCCCAGTACGCGGGCGACGCGCAGCCGTACCGGGTGGAGGACGAGGACGAGGACGAGGACGCCGACGTCGAGGACGCCGAGTCGGGCGACGACGAGCCGCGCGGCGGCGACCGCCGGTGACCTCACCCGCCGAGGGCGGTACGCCGGCCGGTGCCGGCCCGACCGACACCGACTGGGCGGCCGCCCTCGCGGCGGTACGCGGACTCCCCGCCGACGCGCGGGTGCTGCTGATCTGTCACGTCAACCCGGACGGCGACGCGCTGGGCAGCATGCTCGGCTTCGGGCTGGGCCTGCGCCGGTGGGGCGTACGGCACCTCCAGGCGACCTTTCCCGGGCCGCCGGAGGTGCCCGAGCCGTTCCGCTGGCTGCCCGGGCTCGACCTGCTGGTGCCGCAGGACGACGCGTACCCGGACCCGGACCTGGTGATCTGCTTCGACGCGGCGAGCGAGTCCCGGCTGGGTGACCTGGTCGACCGGCTGGACAAGGCCGGCGCGGCGCTGGTGCTGGATCACCACGCCTCGAACACCCGGTTCGGCGGCATCCACCTGGTGGACCCGCACGCGGCGGCCACCTCGGTGGTCGCCGAGGGGCTGCTCGACCGGCTCGGGGTGCCGTTGGACGCCGAGATCGCCGCCTGCCTCTACGTCGCGTTGAGCACGGACACCGGCTCGTTCCGCTTCGAGGCCACCACGCCCGAGGTGCACCGGATGGCGGCCCGGCTGCTGGCCACCGGCATCCGCCCGGGGGACATCTCCCGGCGGATCTTCGACACCCGCCCGTTCGGCGCGGTCCGGCTCTTCGGCGAGGTGCTGGGCCGGGCCCGGCTCGAACCGGAGGCCGCCGCCGGGCGCGGGCTGGTCTGGACGTACGCCACCCAGGACGACCTGGCCCGGTACGGCCAGCCGGCGTACGTGCTGGAGGCGCTGATCGACTCGGTGCGCTGTACGGCCGAGGCGGACGTGAGCTGTGTGGTCAAGCAGGTCGCCCCGGCCGAGTGGGCGGTCTCGATGCGCAGCAAGGGCGCGGTGGACGTGAGCCGGGTGGCGGTGGCGCTCGGTGGCGGCGGGCACCGCTTCGCGGCCGGATTCACCGGGCGGGGCACGGTCGACGAGGTGCTGGACCGGATTCGGGCCGAACTGGTCGGGGCGCTCACGGCCTGAGATCAGGGACGTTTCCGGGGCGTACCGGTCTTCCCGCGCTCCGTGACGGTGGGGACAATCGGGTGATGGATCATTCCCGAGAGCTCACCGCCGAGGCGCCCCGAGCCTGGGACCGTCCAGCGGTCTCCGTGCCGGTGCTGATCTGTCTGTCCCTCGTGGGCGGCCAGTTGCCGTCCTTCTCCGCCCAGGCCAACCTCTACACCCTGGGAACCGGTGGCGCGTTGATCTGGATCGGCCTGAGCAACCGGGTGCCCCGGCGGCCCGCGCCGGGCCGGCTGCCGCCGGGCGCGGTCTGGTGGTTGCTGCCGGTCACCATCTTCGGGGTCTTCGAGGGGACGACCTTCGTGCTGAACGTGGGCGACGAGTTCCCCACCTTCTCCCGGTTGGCCGACCCGCTGCTGGAGGATCACCTGGTTCGTTCCGCGGCCTGGTTCGCCTGGCTGTCCGCGTTCTGGGGGCTGGTCCGCCGATGATGCGAGCCCTGGCGATCGGCGGTTTCCTGACCGCGCTGCTGCTCTTCGCGGCCGTCGAGTGGGCCGCCCGGCGGGAGGGCTCGCGGATCCCGTCGCTCGCCGACATGTGCGCCTTCGTCATGCGCTACGAGGTCGGTCCGGTGCCGGTCGGGCGAATCGGCCTCTTCGGTTTCTGGTGGTGGCTCGGCTGGCACTTCCTGGCCCGCTGACCAACCGCCACGGTGTCCGCATTCCGGGAACAGTGGGCAGCATGTGGAAAGTGAACGTTAATTTAGGAGGTGGCCGGCGCTTCGGCGCTGGTCACGGGCGGTGGCACCACACCCGGTGCCGCCTCCCACCAGGGTCGGACCGACCCGGGCTCACGCTGCCAGGCGAGCCGTTCCGGTGATCCCGGACCGCCGCCCCGGCGCCCAGCAGATTCGACGACTCGAGGCCCCAGCGCGTCGCCAGACGCGCCGAGCCGGAGTTGTCGGACGACGGCTCCAGGTCGTGGCGCGGCGGTAGACGCGCCGGGTTGGAGTGGTCGGACCGTTGGGCCACCGGGTGCCGGTGGTCCCGCACCCCGGAAGGGAACTCCCATGGCGACCAAGCGCAAGCCGCGGACCGAGAACACCACCGACGAGGCGCGCGAGCAGATGCGTCGCGCGCTGCAGACCTCCATGGACACCCGTCAGTGACGGCTTCTGCCCGGCGGTGACGCCGTAGCCTCGGCGTCACCGCCGGCCCGCAGTCGGTTCAGCGGCGAACGGTGCCCTGGGCGATCCGGCGACTGATCCCCCCGCCGCCCGGCCCGCGTAGCAGCGCCGCCGCGCCGACCGCCACCGGCACCGCGAGCAGCGGGCCGACCAGGTACGCCCACCAGGCCCGGGGCTGCCCGTAGACCAGGGCCGGGCCGAGCGAGCGGGCGACGTTCATCGACGCCCCGGTCAGCGGCGAGGCCCAGAGCCCGGCCAGGGCCAGGTACCCGCCGACGGCGAGGGCGGCCAGCGGCCCCACGTTCTGCGCGCAGGAGGCGGTGCCCAGCACGGTGCTGATCAGCCCGACGGTGAGGACCAGTTCCCAGAGCAGGGCGAGCGGGGCGCCGATGCCCGGGCCCGGGACGGTCAGCCCGGCGGTGCCGTGCCCACCGAGCGTGCCGGCCAGCAGCCCGCCCGCGGCCACCGCCCCGGCGAACTGGGCGACGAGGTAACCCGGCACCCGTTGCCACGGGAAGTCCCGGCGAAGCGCGAAGGCGAGCGTGACGGACGGGTTCAGGTGGGCGCCGGACACCGCGCCCATGAACAGGATGATCGAGGAGAGCATGAGGCCGGGGGCGACCACCGCGGCGGTCCGGCTCACGGCCTCGGCACCGGTCCGCTGGTTGACGACGCCGGGTCCGACCGAGACCAGCACCAGGAGGAACGTGCCGAGCAGTTCGCCGAACAGCCGCCGCCACCAGATCGGGTTCGTGCAATCGACGATCACCTCGCCGCGGGCCGTCATGACCTCACCGTACGGCGCTGGCAGGCTGCGCCGCCCGGGGTTTGGCGGGTACCGGCCGACGCTCGCCTGGTAAGTGCTACCCCGGCTTGTGTTCCTTACCGACGGCGTGTCAGGATCGGCCGCGATGAGTCAGACCGCCGCCCCCGCCACCGGTGCCGCGTCGCCGCGCCGGATCGCCGCGCTCGCCCTGCCGGCACTCGTGGTGCTCGCCGCCGAACCGCTCTACGTCCTGGTCGACACGGCGGTGGTCGGCCACCTGGGTCGCGTACCGCTCGCCGCGCTCGCCGTCGGCGGCACGGTGCTGACCCTGGCCGCCTGGCTCGGCACCGTCGTCGCGTACGGCACCACGGGGCGGTCGGCCCGGCGGTTCGGCTCCGGGGACCGGGCCGCGGCGGTGGCCGAGGGCGTCCAGGCGTCCTGGCTCGCCCTGAGCGTCGGCGTGCTGATGGCGGTCGCCATCCAGGTCGGCGGCGGGTGGCTGGCGCGTACCCTCGTCGGCGGTCCCGGCGAGGTGGCCGATGCCGCCGCCGGATGGCTGCGGGTCGCGGCGCTCGGCGCGCCCGGCCTGCTGCTGGCCGCCGCCGGCAACGGCTGGCTGCGCGGTATCCAGGACACCCGCCGCCCGCTGCTCTTCGTGCTCGCCCCCAACCTGCTCTCCGCGCTGCTCTGCCCGCTGCTGGTCTACCCGGCCGGCCTCGGCCTGGTCGGCTCGGCGGTGGCGAACGCGGTCGCGCAGACCATCTCCGGCGGCCTGTTCGCGGCGGCGCTGGTGCGCGAGCGGGTCTCGCTGCGCCCCCGGCCCCGGTCGATCCGCCAGCAGCTCGTGCTCAGCCGGGACCTGCTGATCCGGGGGGTCGCCTTCCAGGCGAGCTTCCTGTCCGCCACCGCCGTCGCGGCCCGGTTCGGTGCCGCCGCGGTCGGTGCCCACCAGATCGCCGTACAGCTGTGGTTCTTCACGGCGCTGGTGCTGGACGCCCTCGCGATCGCCGCGCAGGCGCTGATCGGCGCGGCGCTCGGCGCCGGCGACGCCGCCGGCGCCCGCGCCCTGGCCCGCCGGATCGCGCTGCTCGGCGGGGCCTGCGGCGCGGCCTTCGCGGTGCTCATCGCCGCCGGCGCCGGCCTGGTGCCGTCCTGGTTCAGCTCCGATCCGCAGGTACGCGAGCAGGCGATGGTCGCCTGGCCGTGGTTCGTCGCGCTCCAGCCGATCGGCGGGGTGGTGTTCGCCCTCGACGGCGTGCTGATCGGCGCCGGCGACGTCCGCTACCTGCGCAACCTCACCATCGTGGCGGCGCTGGGCGGCTTCCTGCCCGCCATCTGGCTGGCCTACGGGCTCGACCTCGGGCTGGGCGGGATCTGGGCCGGGCTGACGCTGTTCGTGGTGCTCCGGCTGGTCGCCCTGCTGCTGCGGCTGCGCTCCGGCGGCTGGGCGGTGACCGGCGCGGTCCGCTGACCCCCGGGGGCAGTCCATCGGCGCCATCCGCCGGTCGATCGAGGACCGGCGTCTGGCAGGCTTGGCGGTCGTGAGCACAGACGGTCTGATCGTGGTCGACAAGCCCGGCGGGATGACGTCGCACGACGTGGTGGCGCGGATCCGGCGGCTGGCGCGTACCCGGCGGGTGGGGCACGGGGGCACGCTGGACCCGATGGCCACCGGCGTGCTGGTGATCGGGGTGGGCCGGGCCACCCGACTGCTCACCTACGTGATCGGCGCGGGCAAGAGCTACACCGCGACGATCCGGCTCGGCCAGGCCACCGTCACCGACGACGCCGAGGGCGACGTGATCGCCACCACTCCGGCCGGCGCGGTCACCGACGACGCGATCCGCGCCGCGCTCGCCGCTCAGACCGGCGAGATCGACCAGGTGCCGAGCGCGGTCAGCGCCATCAAGATCAACGGCCAACGGGCGTACAAGCGGGTCCGCGAGGGGGAGAGCGTCGAACTGCCCGCCCGGCGGGTCACCATCTCCCGGCTGGACGTCCTGTCGGTCCGTCGGGACACCCCGGACGTGGTGGACGTGGACGTGGACGTGACCTGCTCGTCCGGGACGTACATCCGGGCCATCGCCCGGGACGCGGGCCTGGCGCTCGGGGTCGGCGGCCACCTGACCGCGCTGCGCCGCACCGCCGTGGGCGGCTTCGCCCTGGCCGAGGCGGCCACCCTCGACACGCTGGAGCAACGCGCCCCCGACGTGGTCAACCTGCCGCTGGCCGAGGCCGCCGACCGGTTCTTCCCGCGCCGGGACGCCACCGGCGACGAGGCGAAGGTCCTCGCCCACGGCGGTCCGCTCGACGCGGTCGGCATCGCCGGCCCGTACGCCGTCTTCGGACCGGACGGCGGGTTGATCGCTATCGTCAGCGAGCGGGACGGGCGGGCCCGCGCGGAGATCGTGCTGGCCCCGGCCTGACGACGGCGGCGGGAAGCGCGGCGAACAGGGGAGGATCGGCATGCAGCGGTGGCGGGGGTACGAGGCGGCACCCGGGGGCTGGGGGCGTTCGGTGGTCACCATCGGCGTCTTCGACGGGGTGCACAAGGGGCACCAGGCCACCATCGGCCACGCCGTGGCGCACGCCCGGGAGTTGGGGGTCAAGTCGGTGGTGGTGACCTTCGACCCGCACCCGGCCGAGGTCGTCCGCCCCGGGTCGCATCCCGCGGTGCTCACCGAACCGGCCCGCAAGGCGGAACTGATCGAGGCGCTCGGCGTCGACGTGCTCTGCGTGGTGCCGTTCACCCCGGAGTTCTCCCGGCTGCCGGCGGAGGCGTTCGTGCACGACATCCTGGTCGAGCACCTGCACGCCGCGCTGGTGGTGGTCGGCGACAACTTCCGGTTCGGGCACAAGGCGGCCGGCGACGTGACCCTGCTGGAGCGGCTGGGCCGCACCTTCGGCTTCGGGGTGGAGGGCGCGCCGCTGGTGGCCGAGGCGGGGACGGTCTTCTCCTCCACGTACATCCGCTCCTGCGTCGACGCGGGCGACGTGGCCGCGGCGGCCGCCGCGCTCGGGCGCCCGCACCGGGTCGAGGGCGTGGTGGTCCGCGGTGACCAGCGCGGACGGGAGCTGGGCTACCCGACCGCCAACCTGCTGACCCACCGGTACGCGGCGGTCCCCGCCGACGGGGTGTACGCCGCCCGGCTGGTGCGCCGTGGGCGGGAGCCCCTCGCGGCGGCCGTCTCCATCGGCACCAACCCGACCTTCTCCGGGCGGGAGCGCCGGGTGGAGGCGTACGTGCTCGACTTCTCCGGCGACCTGTACGGCGAGCGGCTGGCCCTGGACTTCGTGGCGCACCTGCGGGAGCAACGGACGTACGACTCGATCGAGCCGTTGCTGACCCAGATCGCCGAGGATGTCGAGCGGACCCGCCGGGTGCTCGACTGAGCCCGCCGGCCACCCCGGCACGGCCGGCGCGCTGCCCTTCACCGGGTGGTTCCCGACCGGGCTGGTAGTCTGGCGGAGACGTCGGCTGACCGACGTGGGGCCTCGCGTGCCTGCACGACGCCGCGGGCGCGAGGACCGGTCCGATGCCCGGTCGCCGCGAGCGATCCGACGGACCCCATCGAACGACCCACGAAACAGGGAGAACATGGCGCTCGACCAGGAAGCCAAGGCCAAGATCCGCGCGGAGTACGCGACCGCCGAGGGCGACACCGGCTCGCCCGAGGTGCAGGTCGCGGTCCTCACCAAGCGGATCGCCGAGCTCACCGAGCACCTGAAGGTGCACAAGCACGACCACCACAGCCGCCGCGGGCTGCTGCTGCTGGTCGGCCGTCGCCGTCGGCTGCTCAACTACGTCCAGAAGAAGGACATCAACCGCTACCGGTCGCTCATCGAGCGGCTCGGCCTGCGCCGGTGACCTGGCGGGGGAGTGGCCTGCGGCCACTCCCCCGCTCCGGTACCACTGAGAGAACCGGGCCACGCGACCACCCGAGAGGGAGCCGGTCGGCGCACCGGTCTCCGGTAGTGGCCCCCGGGCACCCCGGCATCCGCCGGTCACCCGGGCGCTTCGATCGAAGACCGGCCGTCTGAGCAGTTCCCCGCGTCGTGGGCCCCCGATGCGAAGGAGCATTGCCGCACCATGACCGAGAATCGACTCGGCACCGAATCCCGCACCGCCACGATCGACAACGGGTCCTTCGGCACCCGTGAGATCACCTTCTCCACCGGCCGGCTGGCCCGTCAGGCCGCCGGCTCCGTCACCGCCCAGCTCGGCGAGACGGTCGTCCTCTCCGCCACCACGGCCAGCAAGCAGCCGCGGGAGCAGTTCGACTTCTTCCCGCTGACCGTGGACGTCGAGGAGCGGATGTACGCCGCGGGCCGCATCCCCGGCTCGTTCTTCCGCCGCGAGGGCCGGCCCAGCGAGGACGCGATCCTCACCTGCCGGCTGATCGACCGGCCGCTGCGCCCGTCCTTCGTCAAGGGCCTGCGCAACGAGGTCCAGGTCGTCGAGACCGTCCTCGCGCTCGACCCGCAGCACCCGTACGACGTCGTGGCGATCAACGCCGCCTCGATGTCGACCAAGCTCTCCGGCCTGCCGTTCTCCGGCCCGATCGGGGCCACCCGGATGGCGCACGTCGACGGCCAGTGGGTCGCCTTCCCGACGTACGAAGAGCTGGAGCGGGCCACCTTCGACATGGTGGTGGCCGGCCGGGCCCTGCCGGACGGCGACGTCGCGATCATGATGGTCGAGGCCGAGGCCACCGAGCACACCGTGAAGCTGGTCGCCGGCGGGGCCACCGCCCCGACCGAGGAGGTCGTCGCCAGCGGCCTGGAGGCCGCCAAGCCGGCCATCCGGGAGCTGTGCCGGGCGCAGAGCGAGCTGGCCGAGGTGGCCGCCAAGCCGGTCGCCGAGTTCCCGATTTTCCTGGACTACCTGGACGACGCGTACGAGGCGGTCGCCGACGTGGCCCGCGCCGAGGTCGCCGAGGCCCTGAAGATCGCCGGCAAGCACGACCGCGAGGAGGCCCTCGACCGGGTCAAGGCCAAGGTCGTCGAGGAACTCGGCTCGCGCTTCGAGGGCCGGGAGAAGGAGCTGTCCGCCGCGTTCCGGTCGCTGACCAAGTCCGAGGTCCGCAGCCGGGTGCTGCGCGAGCAGGTCCGCATCGACGGCCGTGGCCCGCGCGACATCCGTCCGCTGACCGCCGAGGTCGGCGTGCTGCCCCGGGTGCACGGCTCGGCGCTCTTCGAGCGCGGCGAGACCCAGATCCTGGGCGTCACCACGCTGAACATGCTGCGCATGGAGCAGTCGCTGGACACCCTCTCCCCGGAGAAGTCCAAGCGCTACATGCACAACTACAACTTCCCGCCGTACTCCACCGGCGAGACCGGCCGGGTCGGTTCGCCGAAGCGGCGCGAGATCGGCCACGGTGCGCTCGCGGAGCGGGCGCTCATCCCGGTGCTGCCGTCGCGCGAGGAGTTCCCGTACGCGATCCGGCAGGTCTCCGAGGCGCTCGGCTCCAACGGCTCCACCTCGATGGGTTCGGTCTGCGCCTCGACGCTGGGCCTGCTGTCGGCCGGTGTGCCGCTGAAGGCCCCGGTGGCCGGCATCGCCATGGGCCTCATCTCCGACGAGGTCGAGGGCAAGACCCAGTACGTGACGCTGACCGACATCCTCGGCGCCGAGGACGCGTTCGGCGACATGGACTTCAAGGTCGCCGGCACCCGGGAGTTCGTCACCGCGCTCCAGCTCGACACCAAGCTCGACGGCATCCCGTCGGACGTGCTGGCCGCCGCGCTCCAGCAGGCGCACGAGGCCCGGCAGACCATCCTCGACGTGATGCAGTCGGCGATCGAGGCCCCGGCCGCGATGAGCGACTACGCGCCGCGGGTCACCACCGTCAAGATCCCGGTCGACAAGATCGGCATGGTGATCGGCCCGAAGGGCCAGACCATCAACGCCATCCAGGACGAGACCGGCGCCGAGATCTCCATCGAGGACGACGGCACCATCTACGTCGGCGCGACCAACGGCCCCTCGGCCCAGGCCGCGGTCGAGCGGATCAACGCGATCGCCAACCCGACCCTGCCGAAGGTCGGCGACCGGTTCCTCGGCACCGTGGTGAAGACCGCCGCGTTCGGCGCCTTCATCTCGCTGCTCCCGGGCCGCGACGGCCTGCTGCACATCTCCAAGGTGGGCGACGGCAAGCGGGTCGAGAAGGTCGAGGACTTCCTCAACGTCGGCGACAAGGTCGAGGTGGAGATCGCCGACATCGACCAGCGCGGCAAGATCTACCTGGACAAGGTCCGCCCGGAGGGCGCCGAGGCGCCGGCCGCCGGTGAGGCTGCCGGTGACGAGCGTCCGGCCGGCCGGGACCGCGGCGACCGTGGCCCGCGTGACCGGGGCGACCGGGACCGCGGCGAGCGCGGCGGCCGGGGCCCGGAGCGGGGCGAGGGTGGCGAGGGCGGCGGCGACTCCCGCCCGCGTCGCCGGACCCGGCACAGCTGATCCACCCCGGCCGGGGCGACGCCGATGGACGTCGCCCCGGCCGGCGGCAACTCCGGCGGCGACGCGCCGTGATCCGGAGCGGTCGTCGGCGGCTCCGGCGTCGGCGCACCGTGACCGGGAGCCGTCGGCCGTGACCATCGCACCACCCACCCCTCGTCGAACTGGAAGCAGGTTTCCGTGAGTCGGACCCGGCGTGCGTCTTCTCCTGCGGGCCGACGGGGGGTGGCGCCGCCCGGTGCCGTCCGGCACGCCGCCGGGGGCACCCGGTCCGCGGGCGGCACGACCCGCGCGGTCACCCGTACGCTCAGCGACGACCCGCTGGGCGGGACCGTACGCCGCACCGTGCTGCCCAGCGGGCTGCGGGTGCTCACCGAGGCGATCCCGGCGATGCGCAGCGTCTCGTTCGGCATCTGGGTGGCCGTCGGCTCCCGCGACGAGACGGGTCCGCAGGGCGGGGCCGCGCACTTCCTGGAGCACCTGCTCTTCAAGGGCACCCAGAAGCGCAGCGCGCTGGACATCTCCTCGGCGATCGAGGCGGTGGGCGGCGAGACCAACGCCTTCACCACCAAGGAATACACCTGCTACTACGCCCGCGTGCTGGACGAGGACCTGCCGCTGGCCATCGACGTCATGTGTGACCTGGTCGCCGACTCGGTGCTCTACGACGCCGACGTGGAGACCGAGCGTGGCGTGATCCTCGAAGAGATCGCCATGCACGACGACGAGCCGGGCGACGAGGTGCACGACCTGTTCGCCCGTGCCGTCTACGGCGACCACCCCCTCGGCCGGCTGATCTCCGGCACCGAGGAGACGGTCACCCCGATGACCCGCCGGCAGATCCAGAGCTTCTACCGCCGCCGGTACACCCCGCCGCAGATCGTCATCGCCGCCGCCGGCAACCTCGACCACGCCGCCGTGGTCAAGCTGGTCCGGCAGGCGCTGCGCGGCACCCCGCTGGACGCCGACCCGGCGGTGCCGGCCCCGCGCCGCCCGGCCGCCCCGGCGGTACGCACCAGGCCGGCCACCACCCTGGTCGAGCCGAAGGAGACCGAGCAGGCGCACG
Organism: Micromonospora narathiwatensis; assembly: GCF_900089605.1. Taxonomy (NCBI): domain Bacteria; kingdom Bacillati; phylum Actinomycetota; class Actinomycetes; order Micromonosporales; family Micromonosporaceae; genus Micromonospora; species Micromonospora narathiwatensis. Next base: position 304,964 of record NZ_LT594324.1, read on the forward strand.
TGATCCTCGGCTGCCCCGGCATCGACCGCACCGACGAGCGGCGCTTCGCCCTCGGGGTGCTCAACAACGTCCTCGGCGGTGGCATGTCGAGCCGGCTGTTCCAGGAGATCCGCGAGCGGCGTGGCCTGGCGTACTCGGTCTACTCGTACGCCGGCCAGTACGCCGACAGCGGGCTGTTCGCCGTCTACGCCGGCTGCGCGCCGGGCAAGGTGGACGAGGTGCTGGAGCTGACCCGGGCGGAGCTGCGTCGGGTGGCCGCCGAGGGGATCACCGAGGCCGAGCTGGCCCGGGGCAAGGGGATGAGCAAGGGCTCGTTCGTCCTCGGCCTGGAGGACACCGGGTCCCGGATGAGCCGGTTGGCCAAGGGTGAGCTGCTCTACGGCGACCTGATGCCGGTGGACGAGTTGCTCGCCCGGGTCGACGCGGTGACGCTGGACGACGTGAACGGCCTCGCCGCCGAACTGCTCGGCGGGCCGATGTCCCTCGCGGTCGTCGGCCCCTTCGAGGAGTCCGCCTTCTCGGCCTGACCCACCCCGTCCGCTGTCCCCTGGTCTCGTGGCCGCTGGCGGCCGCCCCCGGCTCGTGGGATGCCGTCGGTCCCGCGGGATGGCCCCGTCCCGATTGGGATAGGTTGTGCCCCGTGACTGACGAGCAGGAGACGAGCCCGGCCGAGGCGATCCGGGTCGGCGTGCTGGGTGCCCGCGGCCGGATGGGTGTGGAGGTCTGCAAGGCGGTCGACGCGGCCGCCGACATGGATCTGGTGGCGATGGTCGACCAGGGGGACGGGCTGTTCGCCGCCTCCGACGCCGGCGCCGAGGTGGTCGTCGACTTCACCACTCCCGACGTCGTCATGGACAACCTGCACTGGTGCATCGACCAGGGCATCAACGCGGTGGTGGGCACCACCGGCTTCACCGAGCAGCGCCTCGACCGGGTGCGTGGCTGGCTGGCGCGCAAGCCGGGGGTGGGCGTGGTGATCGCCCCCAACTTCGGCATCGGCGCGGTGCTGATGATGCAGTTCGCCGCCCGCGCGGCCCGGCACTTCGAGTCGGTCGAGATCGTCGAGCAGCACCACCCGCGCAAGCTGGACGCGCCCAGCGGCACCGCCACGCACACCGCTCGGCTGATCGCCCGGGCCCGCGCCGAGGCCGGTCTCGGCTCCGCGCCGGACGCCACCCGGGACGAGGTGCCGGGTGCCCGGGGCGCCGACATCGACGGCGTACGCGTGCACGCGGTCCGCGCCACCGGCCTGGTCGCCCACCAGGAGGTGCTGTTCGGCACCACCGGTGAGACGCTGACCATCCGGCACGACTCGTACGACCGGGCCTCGTTCATGCCGGGCGTGCTGCTCGCCGTGCGCGAGGTGCGCAACCGCCCGGGTCTCACCGTCGGCCTGGACGCCCTGCTCGACTGAATCTTCTCGGCCGCCGCTGCGGTTGACCTACCGCGTGGCGTGGGGAACTGCGTCGCCCGCTGTCCGGCGCGGGCCTAGGGTTGCCTACATGATCGATTCTGCGCTGCACGACCGCGCCGGTCGCCGGGTGACCCTGCGGCCGGTCGACGACGACAACTGGCGGGCCGTGGCGGACGTGGCGCCCCGTGACGACCAGCGGGCCTGGGTGGCCGCCCTGGCCGCCCGCTACCTGGTGCTGACCATGCGCTCGGACGTCTGGACCTCGCTGGCCGTGTACGCGGACGAGACGGTGGTCGGGCACGTCATGTGGGGCGTGGACGACGACGGTTCCCGCTGGATCGGCGGCATGGTGATCGACGCCGCCGAGCAGGACCGGGGCGTCGGTCGGGCCGCCGTGCGTACCCTCGCCGACTGGCTCGCCACCCAGGGCGGCCCGATCCGGCTCAGCTACCACCCCGACAACGTCCCGGCCGCCGCCCTCTACACCTCGCTGGGCTTCCAGCCCACCGGCGCGATGGAGGACGACGAACTCGTCGCCGAGCTAACCCCCGCCTGAGCACCCTCTCCCGCCCGTCCCACCCGCGGTGATCACGAAGTTGTGGCGGCCGGCAGCGGCGTGTCGGAACAACAACTTCATGATCAACCGCGCCGGGCGGGACGGGCGGGCGGCGGTCAGGAGGTGGCGGCGGGGGTCTCGGTGGGCGTGCGGGGGGTGGGGATGCGGGGAGTGGTCGTCAGCGTGAGGCCGGCGGGAAGGTCGGTGACCGTGGGGTGGCCGCTGCGGTCGACGTCCACGGTGACCGGGGCGCCGGCGATCCGCAGTCCGCTGGCGGCGAGCGCGCCCAGCTCCGGGCCGGCCAGCGGGCGTACCTCCACCCGGCCACCGGGCACGTCCGGGTAGAGGCCGACGCCGGCCTGGAGCAGCGCCACCGCGGCCGCCGCCGACCACGCCTGCGGCCGGCACGCCGCCGGGTACTCCACCGGACGGCCGAGCAACGCCCGATCGTCGCCGCCGTACAGCTCGGGGAGGCGGTAGTCGAACGCCTCGGCGGCGCCGAGCAGGCCGTCGGCGAGGCGCAGCGCGGCGTCGGCGAAGCCGGCCCGGGCCAGCCCGCCCAGGACGATCGCGGTGTCGTGCGCCCAGATCGACCCGCAGTGGTACGACAGCGGGCTGAACCCGCCGTCGTCGGTGGACATGGTGCGCAGCCCGAACCCGCCCGCGAGGGCCTCGGTGGACAGCAGCGCCGCGACCTGTGCCGACTCGCTGTCCGACAGCAGCCCGGTGCCGAGCAGGTGGCCGATGTTGCTGGTCAGCGAGTCGACCGGGCGCTTGTCCCGGTCGAGCGCGAGCGCGGGCTGCGGGCCGTACCGGCCGTCGACCCAGAACGCGGCCCGGAACCGGCGGGCGAGCTGGTCGGCGTGCTCCCGCCAGCGGTCGGCGCCGGGGCGCTGGAAGGCGTCGAGCAGGGCGGCCCCGTTCACCGCCGCCTCGTACGCGTACCCCTGCACCTCGGACAGCACGATGGGCGACTGGGCCAGCCGGCCGTCGCGGAACCGGATCGAGTCGCCGGAGTCCTTCCAGCCCTGGTTGGCCAGGCCCCGGCCGGTGGTGTCGACGTACTCGACGAAGCCGTCGCCGTCGGCGTCGGCGTGCTCGCCGAGCCAGCGCAGCGCCGCCTCCAGGTGCGGGAGCAGGGGCTCGACCTGGTCGGCCGGCAGACCCCAGCGCCAGGCGTCGTGCAGCAGGTTGACCCAGAGCATGGTGGCGTCGACCGTGCCGTAGTACGCGGGCGGCAGCCGCAGCTCGTGGGCCGGCAGGGCGAACTCGTGCCGGCGCAGCTCGTGCAGGATCTTGCCGGGTGCCTCGCCGGTGGCCGGGTCGAGCCGGGTGCCCTGCCGACGGGCGAGGACCCGCAGCGTTCCGGCGGCCAGCTCGGTGCCGAGCGGCAGCATCATCCGGGCGGCCCAGAGGCTGTCCCGGCCGAACAGGGTGAGGAACCAGGGCACGCCGGCGCCGAGGAAGACGTCCCCGGGGTGCGCGGGGTCGGTCAGCCGCAGCCCGCGCAGGTCGGCCAGGGAGCGGTCGAGCAGCCGGACCAGGCGGCGGTCGTCGGCGCGGACCTCCGGTACGGACCAGTCCGGGTCGGCCGGTGGGGCGGCCACCACCGCCTTCGGGTCGGTGACGGTGAGCCGCCAGCGCAGCGTGACGGACCCGCCGGGGGGCAGCTCGACCGACCAACTGAGCCGGGGCGCGACGGCCCGGTCGCCGGCGGCGTCCACGGTGGCCGCCTCGCCGGTCACCGTCACGACGAGGCCCTCGGCGGCCCACTCGACCCGGCCGGGCTCGCCGGCCTTCGCCTCCAGCGGTGATCCGTTGCCGCCGGACTTGACCAGCTCGATCGGGGCGAGATCGCAGCCGAGGTCGACGCTGACCGTGGCCCGGACCGGTACGGCGGCGGTGGACGCGACGAGCAGTTCCTCGGTGAGGCCGGACGGGCCGGCCTGCCGGGTCCGGTCGATCCGGACGGTGGGGTCGGCTCCGGGGTCGCCGAGCCAGCGGGCCAGGGTGACGAAGCGGGCCCCGTGCGGACCGGCGGCGCCCCGGGTCACCGCCTCCGGCTCCCGGTCGTCGACGCGCAGCTCGGCCCGGGACAGCACCCGGGCGTCGGCGTGGAAGACGCCCTGGACGCCGCTGGGCCGGATCTGACCTGCCGTGTCGCCCAGCGCGCTGGTCGGGGCGTGCACCACCCCGACCAGGTCGTGCAGCAGCGGTTGGAGGTGGCGTTCGGACACGTGGAACTCCTGGTGCTGATCGGTGACCGGGGACGTCTTGACAGAAGCCATCGGCCGGGTGCAAAGTGCGAAACATTCCAGAAACTTGAACGATCTAATCCTGCCGCATCGGAGTTGGATCGTTCAAGGTGGCGAGAGGGATTTCGTGGCTGAAAAGGTGACCATCGCAACGGTGGCCCGGCATGCCCAGGTGAGCCGGCAGACGGTCTCCAACGTGCTCAACGCGCCGCACATCGTCCGCGAGGAAACCCGCCGGCGGGTGCAGGAGGCGATCGCCACCCTCGGCTACCGCGCCAACCAGGCCGCCCGGCAGATGCGGACCGGGCGCTCCCGACTCATCGCGGTCCGCATCGAGCCCACCCGGGACGGGATCAACGGCTCGGTGCTCGACCGGTTCCTGCACGGCCTCACCGAGACCGCCGACGCCGCCGGCTACCGGGTCCTGCTCTACACCGCCACCGGCGACGACCACGAGATCTCCACGTACGACGACCTGCTCGGCGCGTACGACCTGGACGGGTTCGTGCTCACCGGCACCGACCACGGCGATCCGCGTACCGCCTGGCTGGCCGAGCGGGGGGTGCCGTTCGTCACCTTCGGCCGCCCCTGGGACGCCCCGGACGCCCACCCCTGGATCGACGTCGACGGTGCCGCCGGCACCGCGCAGGCCACCCGTCGACTCCTCGACACCGGCCACCGCCGGATCGCGTTCATCGGCTGGCCGGAAGGCTCCGGCGTCGGCGACGACCGGCACGCCGGCTGGCGTACCGCGATGGCGGCGGCCGGCCTCGACGGCGGCGCGCCGCGCCGCGCGACCGAGGACGGCATCGCCCAGGGGGAGCGGGAGATGCGCGAGCTGCTCGCCGCCGACGAACCGCCGACTGCGGTGGTCTGCGTCAGCGACTCCCTCGCCCTCGGCGCCCTGCGGGCCGTCCGCGACACGGCGGTGCCGGTCGCGGTCACCGGTTTCGACGACACCCCGGTGGCCGCCGCGATCGGGCTGACCAGCGTCAGCCAGCCGCTGGCGGCCGCCGCGGCCTGCTGCGTCGAGCTGCTCACCGGCCTGCTCGACGGCCAGCCCACCGACCCTCATGTGTTGCTCAGTCCCACGCTCGTGCTCCGGCACACCGCGTGATCACATCCCCACCAGGAGAGTCAGATGACACCTCGAATCCTCACCCGGGCAACGGTGGCCGGCCTCGCCGCCGCCGCCCTCTTCGGCTCCGCCGCCTGCGGCAGCGGCTTCGACGACTCCGGCAAGGACGCCAAGCAGTCCAGCGGCCCGGCCAACCTCCAGATCATGATCGGCTCCTCGGGTGACGCCGAGACCAAGGCGGTGCAGGACGCCGCCGCCAAGTGGGCCTCCGCCTCCGGCAACACCGCGACCGTCACCCCGGCCCAGGACCTCACCCAGCAGCTCGGCCAGGCGCTCGCCGGCGGCACCCCGCCGGACGTCTTCTACGTCGACGCGACCCGGTTCGCCGACTACGCCAGCGTCGGCGCGCTGGAGCCGTACGGCGACAAGGTCAGCAACAAGGACGACTTCTACGAGAGCCTGCGCAACACGTTCACCTACGACGGCAAGCTCTACTGCGCGCCGAAGGACTTCTCCACCCTCGCCCTTGAGATCAACACCGACCTGTGGGCGAAGGCCGGCCTGACCGACGCGGACGTGCCGACCAACTGGGACCAGCTCACCGCCGCCAGCCAGAAGATCAAGGCGAAGGGCATGGTGGCGCTCGCCCTCGGCGACACCCGGGACCGGATCGGCGCCTTCATGGTGGAGAACGGCGGCTGGCTGATGAGCAAGGACGGCAAGCAGCCCACCGCGGACACCCCGGAGAACGTCCAGGCCCTCGAGTACGTGAAGTCCCTGCTCACCAACGGCTACGCGAAGTTCCCGAAGCAGCTCGACGCCGGCTGGTCCGGTGAGGCGTTCGGCAAGGGCAAGGCCGTGATGACCATCGAGGGCAACTGGATCAAGGGCGCCCTGCAGAACGACTTCCCGAAGGTGAAGTACCAGGTCGTCCCGCTGCCGGCCGGCCCGAAGGGGCAGGGCACCCTCTCCTTCACCCAGTGCTGGGGCATCGCGGCCAAGTCGAAGTACAAGGAGCAGGCCATCAAGTTCGTCGAGGCGATGACCGCCGGCGACCAGCAGATCGCCTTCGCCAAGGCGTTCGGCGTGATGCCGTCCCGGCAGTCCGTCCGCGACCAGTACACCAGCGAGTTCCCGGCGGACAAGCCGTTCATCGAGGGCGCCGCGTACGCCCAGGGCCCGGTGAACGCCCCGAAGATGGACAGCGTCCTGCGTGACCTGGAGGCCGGCCTGCAGGGCCTGGCCGCCGGCGACCCGAAGACGATCCTGAGCAACTTCGACAAGAACGCCAAGGCGGCGCTCGGCGGCTGAGCATGACCGGAGGGGCCCGCGCCGCGGGCCCCTCCGCGTCGGCTCCCACCCAAAGGAGGAGGGGGAGATGGCAACGGAGGCGCTCGCCGCCCCGGCCACCACGCCGGACGGCCCGCCGCGCCGTCGTCGCGGCCGCATCCGGGGCAACGAGACCGCCGCCGGCTGGCTGTTCGTCGCGCCGGTGATCGTGATCCTCGGGCTCTTCCTGCTGCTGCCGATCCTGATGGCGCTCTGGGTGAGCCTCACCGACTGGAACGGCCAGGGCAGCCCGTTCACCAGCGACGTGCCGTTCGTTGGCGGCAAGAACTACACCCGGCTGTTCACCGAGGACGGGCTGGCCCGCCGGGACTTCATGACCAGCATCCGCAACAACCTGTACTACGTCGCGATCGTGGTGCCGGTGCAGACCGTGCTCGCCCTCGGCCTCGCGCTGATCGTGAACAACCGGATGCTCAAGGGGAAGGGCTTCTTCCGCAGCGCCTTCTACTTCCCCTCGGTCACCAGCTCGGTGGCGATCAGCGTGGTGTTCCTGTTCCTGTTCGCCAACTCCGGCGCGGTCAACAACCTGCTCCGCCTGTTCGGCATCGACGGGCCGGAGTGGTTCGCCGACTCCCGCGGTGTGCTGCACCTGCTGCTCGGCGCCGTCGGGGTGGACTCCCCGCCCGGCGCGCTCACCTCCGGCGGCCCGCTGGGGCTGACCTGGTGGGACTGGCTCTCCGGGCCGAGCGTCGCCATGGTCTCGCTCATCAGCCTGGTGATCTGGACCACCTCGGGCACCTTCATGCTGATGTTCCTCGCCGCGCTGCAGAACGTGCCGGAGGCGCTGGACGAGGCCAGCACCCTCGACGGGGCGAGCCGCTGGCAGCGGTTCCGCTACGTCACCCTGCCGTTGATCAAGCCGACCACCTTCCTGGTGCTCACCCTCGGCCTGATCGGCACCTGGCAGGTCTTCGACCAGGTGTACGTGATGAGCCAGGGCGACCCGGCCAAGACCACGCTCACCCCGGCCTACCTGTCGTACCGCACCGCGTTCCGGGACTTCGACTACGGCTCGGGAGCGGCGATCTCGTTCGTGCTGTTCCTGATCATCATCGTGTTCACCCTGTTCCAACGCTGGGTGATGGCCGATCGGGACGAGTCCCGGCGCGGCCGGTGGTGGCGGCGACGCGTACCGAAGGGATCCTGACATGGCCGTACTTACCGACCGGCCGGCGGCGCCCGTCGTGCGCCGAGCCGGCCGAGGGCCCCGCACCCTGGTCAACCGCATCCTGGGGTACGCGGTCCTGATCTGCTTCGGGTTGGTCTTCCTCTACCCGTTCGTCATCCAGCTCGGCAACTCGTTCAAGACCGAGCCGGACGCGGCGGCCAACCCGCTGTCGCCGATACCCGACCCGGTGACCCTCGCCGGCTTCGAGCGGATCTTCTCCGGCACCAACTTCCCGCTCTGGCTCGGCAACTCGCTACTGGTCACCGTGCTGGTCACCCTCGGCCGGGTCTTCTTCGACTCGCTCGCCGGCTACGCGCTGGCCCGGCTGCGCTTCCGGGGCCGGTCCGGGCTCTTCGCCGCGGTCGTCGCGGTGATGGCGGTGCCCGGCGTGGTGCTGCTGATCCCGAAGTTCCTGGTGCTCAAGCAGATCGGCCTCTACGACAGCTACGCGGGCCTGGTGGTGCCGCTGCTCGCGGACGCGGCCGGGGTGTTCATCATGAAGCAGTTCTTCGAGTCGATCCCGGTCAGCGTCGAGGAGGCGGCCCGGATCGACGGGGCGGGCGTCTTCCGCACCTACTGGTCGGTGGTGCTGCCGATGGCGAAACCCGCGCTGGTCACGCTGACCATCCTGTCGTTCCAGGGCTCCTGGAACGAGTTCCCGCACAGCCTGGTCTCGGTCCAGGACCCGCACCTGTTCACCCTGCCCCGAGGGCTGGCCGACCTGGTCAGCGGCTCGCTCGGCAAGGGCACCCAGTACCCGCTCAAGCTCGGCGCGGCCCTGCTGGCGACCATCCCCGTAGCGGTCCTCTTCGCGATCTTCCAGCGCTACTTCGTCCGCAGCCCCAACGACGCCGCCGAAAAGGGCTGACCCACCCCCTTCTCCTTCCCTCGCGATCTTGCAATTGCGGTCGGCGTCAAGCGGCTTATGCCTGACTTGCCCCGACAGTAAGTGCAAGATCGCGAGGGTCAGGACGGGTCGGCGGTGGGTGGGACGGCGACGTGTAGGCGGAGTTGGGGGATCAGCATGTCGTCGACGTCCAGGGCGCGGGCGGCGCCGTCGGGCTCCCAGCCGGTCGAGGCGAGGAACTTCCGGGTCGCCGCGTCCCCGTCGAACGCCCACGCCACCGCACGGCTGAGGCCGTCGACACGCCAGTGGTCGACGGCGGCGGCGAGCAGCCGGCTGCCGTGCCCGCGCCGGCCCCAGCGCGGCTCGACCAGCAGGTCGGTGACCGCGGCCACCCCGTCGCCGAGCGCGTCGGCCGGCTCGCCCGGCGCGAGCGCCTCGGCGTCGGCCGGACCGGCCGCCACGAACCCCACCAGATACGATTGCTCGGCCTGTTCGACGGCGACCAGCACGTGGTGCGCGCCCGAGGGCGGCTCCTGCACCGCCGCACTCCACCGCCGGGCGAGGTACGCCTCGTCCAGGTTGTCGAGCACGTGTCGGGGCAGGATCCGGCGATACGCGACCCGCCAGGTCGCGAGCTGGATGCGTGCGATCTCGTCGGCGTCCTCCGGACGCGCCGGGCGGACGTAGCCTGCAGCCATGGCACGTGAGCCTACGCAGGGCCAGGGAGGCGACGGTGGCGCAGGGTGCCAGGCGGACGACCGGGCAGGTCGTCGCCGTCGTGCTGCTCGCCGTCGCGGTGGCCGCCTTCCTGTCGGTCGCGGCCGAGCGGCACGGCTTCTTCGACCTCAGGGTCTACTACGGCGCGCTGAACTGGTGGGTGCACGACGGCGGGGAGATCTACGACTTCCTCAAGGCCGGCACCCAGTACGGCTTCACCTATCCGCCGTTCGCCGCGCTGGTCATGCTGCCCATGGCGTACCTGTCGTGGCACGCGGCGATCACCGTGAGCGTGATCGCCACCGTGCTGGCCAGCACCGTGGTCATCTGGTGGCTGGTCGACCCGATCGCCCGCCGCTGCGGCTGGACCCGCTGGTTCGCCCTCGCCGTGGCGCTCTGCCTGGCCGCCGCGTACGAGCCGATGCGCGAGACGGTCAACTTCGGCCAGGTCAACATGCTGCTGCTGTTCCTGGTGGCGGCGGACCTGCTGCGGCTGCTGCCGGCGCGCAGCCGGTGGGCCGGGCTGGGCATCGGGCTGGCCACCGCGATCAAGCTGACTCCGGGCATCTTCATCATCTACCTGCTGGTCACCGGGCGCTGGCGGGCCGCGTTCACCGCGATGGGCGTGGCGGCCGGGGCCACCGTGCTCGCCGGTGCGCTCTTCCCCGACGCCTCCCGCGAGTTCTGGACCTCGGCGCTGTGGAACACCGACCGGGTGGGTGAGCTGGCGTTCATCTCCAACCAGTCGTTGCGCGGGATGCTCGCCCGGCTGGACCCGGCGCACCCGAGCACGGTCGCCTGGCTGGGGCTGGTGCTCGCCACCCTGGCCGTCTGGGTGTGGCGCTCCCGCGCCGCGGCGGGCGTCGGCGACGAGGTCACCGGCCTGGCCCTGACCGGCGTCACCATGTGCCTGATCAGCCCGGTGACCTGGGTGCACCACCTGGTCTGGCTGCTGCCCGCGCTGATCCTGCTGGTCGACAACGGCATGGCGGCCCCCGCGCGCGGCCGTCGGCGGGCGCTCCTGCTGGCCGCCGCGACCATCGGGTACGGGTTCCTGAGCAGCCGGATCGTCTGGTCGTGGGACGAGAACTTCGGCGGGATCGGCGGGTTCCTGGGCAGCAACACGTACGTCTGGATCAGCCTGGCGCTGCTGCTCGGCCTGCCGATCCGCCGCCCGGCCACGCCGACCCGTGGCACACCCGTCCAGCGGAGCGGGTCAGCCGTCGAGACGGGCGGTGTACCGCAGCTCCCGCAGCCGCACCGGGTCGCGCCCACCGGAGAGCGGCACCGGATAGCTGGACTCCTCGCCGTCCGGTGACAGCCCGGCCCGCTCGTAGAAGCGGCGGGCCCGGGCGTTCTCGGCGAGCACCCAGAGCCGGTACTCCGTCCAGCCCCGTTCGGCCAGGCCGGCCCGGGCCGCCGCGAACAGCTCCCGGCCGGTGCCGGTGCCCCAGAACGCCGGCTCGACGTACACCGCCACGATCTCGCCGTACCGGTCGTCGAGGTCGCCGCGGTCCTGGTTGTTCCGGTACGGCCCGAAGGTGGCGAACCCGGTGACCACCCCGTCGGCCTCGGCGAGCAGGGTGGCGAACGGGTGCTCCGGGTCGGCGGTGCCGAGGTCCCGGCGGCGCTGCGCCCAGGCGGCCGGGTTCAGCCGGCACAACACCTCGTCCGGCATGATCCCGGCGTACCCGGCCTGCCAGCCGCGTACGTGCACCCGGGCGATCGCCTCGGCGTCGTCCGGCTCCTCCCGGCGGATGGTGGGCACCCGTCCGTTCTACGCGCCGCCAGGCGGCGGGTCCAGCGTCCGCCGTCGTGTGTCACACCCGTGGACTAGGGTGCGCGGCGATGGTCGCACCGGAATCGCTCTCGCTCGCCCAGGCCCGCCGGGTGGCCCTGGCCGCCCAGGGCTTCGCCGACCCGACGCCCGCCGGGGTGCCCACCCGCCGGCACCTGCGCCGGGTGCTGGACCGGGTCGGGTTGATCCAGATGGACTCGGTCAACGTCCTGCAACGGGCCCACTACCTGCCGCTCTACAGCCGGCTCGGGCCCTACCCGACCGCGCTGCTCGACACCGCCGCCTACCGCCGCCCCCGGGACCTGTTCGAATACTGGGGGCACGAGGCGTCGCTGGTCCCGGTCGAGCTGCAACCGGCGCTGCGCTGGCGGATGGCCCGGGCCCGCGACGAGGCGTGGGGCGGGATGCGCCGGATCGTTCAGGAGCAGCCCGAGCTGGTCGCCTGGGTCCGCGACGAGGTGGCGGCCCGGGGGCCGCTCACCGCGGCCGAGATCGAGCACGACGCGCCCCGGGAGACCGGCAACTGGGGCTGGAACTGGTCGACGGTCAAGCGGGCGCTGGAGTTCCTGTTCTGGGCCGGCGAGGTGACGGCCGCCGAACGCACCACCTCCTTCGCCCGCCGCTACGACCTGCCCGAGCGGGTGCTGCCGGCCGCGGTGCTCGACGCCCCCACCCCGAGCGACGCCGACGCCCACCGCACGCTGGTGGCGGTCGCCGCGCGGGCGCTCGGCGTGGCGGCCGAGCCGGAGCTGCGCGACTACTTCCGGTTGCCGGTGGCCGGGGCGCGGCGGGCGATCGCCGAGCTGGTCGAGGCGGGGGAGCTGACCCCGGTCGAGGTGCAGGGCTGGCGGCAGCCGGCCTACCTGCACGCGCAGGCCCGGTTGCCCCGCTGGGTCCGCGGCAACACGCTGGTCAGCCCGTTCGACCCGCTGGTCTGGGAGCGGGCCCGCGCCGAGCGGCTCTTCGGCTTCACCTACCGCATCGAGATCTACGTGCCCGCCCCGCAGCGGGTGTACGGCTACTACGTGCTGCCGTTCCGCCAGGGCGAGCGGTTCACCGCCCGGGTCGACCTGAAGGCCGACCGGAAGGCCGGGGTGCTGCTGGTGCCGGCCGCCTGGGTGGAGCCCGGCGCCGACCGGGGAGAGACCGCGGTGGCGCTCGCCGCCGAGCTCTACCGGCTCGCCGGCTGGCTCGGCCTGGACGCGGTCGCCCCGCCGGTCGCCGGCGATCTGGCGCTCCCGCTGGCCGCCGCGCTGACGAGCCTGGCGGGTGTACGGTGAGCGCGTGACGAGCGTTGACCGGCCGGCCGCCGCGCCCGACCCGCAGGCGGCCCCCGTTCCGCCCACCGGCCCGCCCGTGGCCGCGCCGCACGCCGACGGCGCGCCGGCCGATCCCGGGTCGGCGATCTGGCCCGCCGGGGTGGCCTACCAGCCCGTCGAGCCGGACCGGTTCACCCGCTTCGTGCTACGGCTGCACGCCCGCGCCCCGCGCTGGGCGGTGCCCCTCGCCGCCGCGGGCTGCGTCGGCCTCGGCATGGCGTACGCGCTGCTGAGCAACCCCACCCACAGCGACCCGGACGCCCCGCCGACGTGCGTGCTCAAGCTCCTCACCGGGCTGGACTGTCCGGGCTGCGGTGGCACCCGCGCCCTGTGGTACGTGCTGCACGCCGACCTGCCGGCCGCCGCCCGGCACCACTTCCTCTTCGTTTTCTCGCTGCCCTTCCTGGCCTACCTCTTCGTCAGTTGGGCCGGGAACCAGGCGTTCGGCTGGCGGCTGCCGGAGCTGCGGCTCAGCCCGAAGGTGCTCGGCGGCTTCCTCGCCGCGTGGCTCGCCTTCTCGGTGGTGCGCAACCTGCCCTGGGCCCCGTTCACCTCGCTGTACGTCTGACCGGCCCCGCCGTCGTCCGGCCGACCCGCCGCCGTGCGGTGCCGGTGGTGCCGAGGTTCACGTCCGCGTGGCCAAGTTTCGCCACCGGCCCACCGGCCACTACAGTCGCAGGAATGCCGGACATGGTGCAGCCCCAGGTCAAGCTCATCGCGTGGACCCAGTTCCAGGCGCCGGACGACGTGCCGTGGTCGACCGACGCCGAGGGCGGCCAGGCGCTCGCCGAGTTCGCCGGCCGGGCCTGCTACCAGAGCTGGAAGAAGCCGAACCCGGCGACCGCGACCAACGCCGGCTACCTGGCGCACATCCTTGAGGTCGGGCACCTGAGCGTGCTGGAGCACGGCTCGGTGAGCTTCTACTTCAGCGGGGTCTCCCGGTCCTTCACCCACGAGCTGATCCGGCACCGGCACTTCTCGTACTCCCAGCTCTCCCAGCGGTACGTGCCGGAGCGGGACGCGGCCATGGTCGAGCCCGCGGCGATCGCCGAGGACCCGGAGCTGCACAAGAAGTTCGTCGAGGCGGCCGAGGCGAGCGTGCGGGCGTACACCGAGCTGCTGGAGGGCCTGGAGGCGCGCTTCACCGACGAGCCCAACCCGACGCTGCGCCGCAAGCAGGCCCGGCAGGCGGCGCGGGCGGTGCTGCCCAACGCCACCGAGACCCGGATCGTGGTCACCGGCAACTACCGTGCCTGGCGGCACTTCGTCAAGATGCGGGCCACCGAGCACGCCGACGTGGAGATCCGGGAGCTGGCCGTGGAGTGCCTGCGGCAGCTCCAGGGGGTCGCGCCGAACGTCTTCGCCGACTTCGTGATCTCCACGCTGCCCGACGGCACCGAGGTGGCCACCAGCCCGCACGCCGAGTGACTCCTGCGCCCTTCGCCGCCGGTGTTCCGGTGGTCGTCCGCTAGGTTGTGAACATGACGCACTACCACCCTGCCGCTCCCGACCGGGACGCGTCGCGCCCGTTCGGGCGACTGATCACGGCCATGGTGACCCCGTTCACCGCCGACGGGTCGCTCGACCTGGACGGCGCCGTACGGCTCGCCCAGCACCTCGTCGACGAGCAGGGCAACGACGCGCTGGTGCTCAACGGCACCACCGGGGAGTCCCCGACCACCACCGACGCGGAGAAGGAGAGCCTGATCCGCGCCGTGGCGGAGGTGGTCGGCGACCGGGCCCGGATCCTCGCCGGGGTCGGCACCAACGACACCCGGCACACCATCGAGCTGGCCGCGCAGGCGGAGAAGGCCGGCGCGCACGGCCTGCTGGTGGTCACGCCGTACTACAACAAGCCGCCGCAGAGCGGCCTGCTGCGGCACTTCACCGCGGTCGCCGACGGCACCGGCCTGCCGATCATGCTCTACGACATCCCGCACCGGGCGGGCACCGCGATCGCCACCGACACCCTGGTCCGGCTGGCCGAGCACGGCCGGATCGTCGCGGTCAAGGACGCCAAGGGCGACCTCACCGCCACCTCCGAGGTGCTCGCGCGCACCGACCTGGCCTACTACAGCGGCGAGGACGCGCTGACCCTGCCCGCCCTCGCGGTCGGCACGGTCGGCGTCGTCGGCACCTCGACGCACTTCACCGGCGTGCAGACCAAGCAGATGATCGAGGCGTACGAGGCGGGCGACCACGCCACCGCCCTCGCGCTGCACCGGCGGCTGCTGCCGCTGTACACCGGCATCTTCCGTACCCAGGGCGTGATCCTGGTGAAGGCGGGCCTGGCGGCCAAGGGCCTGCCGGCCGGCCCGGTGCGCCCGCCGCTGGTGGACGCCACCGCCGACGAACTGGCCCAGCTGCGCGCCGACTGCGCGGCGGCGGGCCTGGCACTTCCCGAATGATCGAACGACACGACGGACGCCGGGTGACGGCGTCGCAGAATGAGGTGGACGCGTGACCGAGGCGCACATCGAGGGCGAACTCCCCCCGCCACTGCCGGAAGGCGGCCTGCGGATCATGCCGCTCGGCGGACTCGGCGCCATCGGCCGGAACATGACCGTCTTCGAGTACGAAGGCAAGCTGCTGATCGTCGACTGCGGGGTGCTTTTCCCCGACGTCGAGCAGCCGGGCGTGGACCTGATCCTGCCGGACTTCGGTCCGATCCTGGACCGGCTCGACGACGTCCAGGCCATCGTGCTCACCCACGGCCACGAGGACCACATCGGCGCGGTGCCGTACCTGCTCGCCCACAAGGCGGACATCCCGCTGGTGGGCTCGCAGTTCACCCTGGCCCTGGTCGAGGCGAAGCTGGCCGAGCGGCGGATCCAGCCGTACACGCTGACCGTGCGGGAGGGGGACCGGGAGCGGCTCGGCCCGTTCGAGTGCGAGTTCTTCGCGGTCAACCACTCGATCCCGGACGCGCTCGCAGTGGCCATCCGGACCGGCGCCGGCCTGGTGCTGCACACCGGCGACTTCAAGATGGACCAGCTTCCGCTGGACGGCCGGATCACCGACCTGGCGGGCTTCGCCCGGCTCGGCGCCGAGGGCGTGGACCTGCTGCTGTCGGACTCCACCAACGCGGAGATCCCCGGCTTCGTCACCCCGGAGCGGGAGATCGGTCCGGTGCTCGACTCGATCTTCGCCAAGGCGCGCGGTCGCATCATCGTCGCCTCGTTCGCCTCGCACGTGCACCGCGTGCAGCAGGTCTTCGACTCGGCGATCGAGCACGGCCGCAAGGTCGCCCTGATCGGCCGGTCGATGGTCCGCAACATGGGCATCGCCCGCGACCTCGGCCTGCTGAACATCCCGCCCGGCCTGGTGGTCGGGCTGGAGGAGGCCACCACCCTGCCGCCCGAGCAGATCGTGCTGATGTCCACCGGCTCGCAGGGCGAGCCGATGAGCGCGCTGGGCCGGATGGCCAGCGGCGACCACCGGCACATCACCATCGCCCCCGGTGACACGGTGGTGCTCGCGTCGTCGCTGGTGCCCGGCAACGAGACCTCGGTCTACCGGGTGATCAACCGACTGGCCCGGGCCGGCGCGGTGGTCGTGCACAAGGATGTGGCCAAGGTGCACGTCTCCGGCCACGCCCCCGCGGGCGAGCTGCTCTATCTGCTCAACGTCACCCGCCCGAGCAACCTGATGCCGGTGCACGGCGAGTGGCGACACCTGCGGGCGCACGCCCGGCTCGGCATCGAGTCCGGCGTCGCCCCGGACCGGGTGGTGCTCTGCGAGGACGGCGACGTCGTCGACCTGGTCGACGGGCGGGCCAGCCTGGTCGGCCACGTGAAGAGCCGGTACGTCTACGTCGACGGCCTCGCCGTCGGCGACGTCAGCGAGTCGCTGCTCACCGAGCGGCGGATCCTCGGCGACGGCGGCTTCATCGCCGCCACGGTGGTGGTCGACTCGGTCACCGGCAAGGTGGTCGGCGGCCCGACCGTCTCCGCGAAGGGCTTCTCCGAGGACCCGGAGGCGTTCGGCCCGGTCGTCCCGCTGGTCACCGAGGCGCTCAACCGGGCCGCCGCGGACGGCATCACCGACCCGCACCAGCTCCAGCAGATCGTCCGGCGCACCGTCGGGCGCTGGGTCAACGACGCGTACCGCCGCCGGCCGATGATCGTCCCCACGGTGGTCGAGGTCTGACCGGACGGGTCAGGGCAGCGCGGCGACCGCCTCGGCGTACGCGGCGCCGGTGCTGACCGCCGCCGTCACCAGCACCACGAGCTGCGCCGGCGCCACCCCGTACGCCAGGTCGGTGGTGACGTCGGCGGCCAGCACCAGCGTCCCGTCGCCGGGATCGTGCACGTACGCCGCCGGCAGCAGCCGGTCGTGGTTCCAGGCGTTGCAGAACGCGTACGCCTCGGCCCGCCGGGTCTCCGGCAGCCGGCGGGTCGCCACCACCCGGGCGTGCAGGATCTCGCCCCGGCGCCCGAGCCGGCGGAACTGGATCACGGCCTCGCCCCAGCGCCCCACCACGGTGCCGTCCGGCTCCACCGCGTAGCCGTCGCCGCGTACGTCGAGGGCGGCGGTGAGCAGCGCCAGGCTGAGCGGGGCCGGGTCCTCCTCGCCCGGCGAGCCCGGTTCGGCCGGGTCGTCGTCCGGCCAGTCGTCGACGTCGTCCTGGTCGGGCAGCGGCACCGGCTCGGCGACCGGCCGTTCGGCCAGCCAGGAGGCGATCCGGCCGGACTGGTGCCCGGTGCCGTTGCGGGCGTCGAAGCTGCCGGCCAGCTCGATGGCGAGCGACTGGAGCTGACCGCCGAGCGTGGCCACGTCCACCTCGGCCGCCGGCCCCGGCCCGTGCCCCGCACGGTGGACCCGCCGCCCGCCGAGCCCGGCCTCGACGGCCAGCCCGCAGAGCAGCGCGCCCGCCGCGGCGAACTCCATCGCGGAGAGGTCGTCGGCGGGCTGGTCCAGCCGGGGCAGTTGCTCGGCCAGCAGGTCCAGCCCGTGGTCCAGGTGCCCGCCCAGCGCGCAGTACCGCAGGTGCGTGGCGAGCAACGGGAACGCCGTCCGCTCCCGGCGGTGCCGGCGGTACGCCCGCACGTGCGCCCGGGCGGCGCGGGCGGCCGCACCGGTGCGCAGCCACGGCAGCAGCGCCGCCGCGAGGGCCCGCTCGGGCTGGTCGGTGCAGCCCACCTCGCCGTCGAACACCGGTCGCAGCGCCGCCAGGGCCGCCGCCGGCTCTCCCCAGCCGGCCAGCAGCTCGGCCCGCCGCGCCGGGGCGCAGCCGGGGCAGCCGTGGCTCGCTCTGGAACTGATATCACCAACGGATCGCCGGCACGCTGATTCGTTCGCGACATCAGCGCCAAAGGCGGCAGCGGCCACATCGCCGCCCCGACGCGAACGCCATCCAGCGGCGACCGGGTCGGGTGCCGCCGGCCGTCCCCGCTCAGGGCCCGCCGAGCCGGACTGCTCCGCCGGCCCCTCCCGGTCGTGGCGCGGCGCACGACCCGCCGGGCCGGGCTGGTCCTCCGGCCGGTCGGGATCACGGCGCGGCGGCGGGCCGGAACGGTCGTCGTGCCAGCGGGCGTACTCCCGGCGGGCGGTGGGCTCGTCGCCGAGGTGGTCGGCGAGCCGGCAACGCAGCTCGGCCACCGGCTCGGCGTCCGGGCCGAGCCGCTCGGCCAGGTCGTCCAACAGGGACCGGGCCTGGTCCAGGCTGATCCGCGGGGTGCCGAACAGCGCCTCCACCGCCTGTCGCTGATGCCGGCGCAGGCCCACCTCGTCGCCGGGGCGGCCGTCCAGCAGCCCGGGCGTCCGGTCGAGCGCGGCCAGGCAGCGGCGCACCGGCTCGACCAGCCGCCACCGCTCCCCGAGATGCAGGTACGCCTCGATCAGCGCGAACCGCGCGGTCATCCCGGTACGCGGGTCGCCGGTCGCGTCGGCCCGGGTGGCGATCCGCTCCAACTCGGCGCAGCGGGCCTCGCCGTCGGGCAGGTCCCGGGCGTCGGCGAGGGCGTCGGCCAGCCCCCGGTCGCTGAAGGTGGTCACCGGACCGACCCGCCGGGCAGGCGGCCCACCGCGACGGCGAGCTGGCAGCCGGTGGCGACGCCGCAGTCGATGAGTTGGTCGAGCTGGTGCGGGGTGACGCCGCGTTCCAGATCGGTGGTCACCTCGCCGCAGACCTGGGCCAGTCCGTCGTCGGCCACGTGCACGAACGCCTTCGGCCAGAGCCGGTCGTGATTCCAGGCGTTGCAGAACGCGTACAGGTCGGGGACGCGCTCGATGCCGAAGCGGTGCGCGGCGACCATGCGGACCTGGAGCAGCTCCCCGGCGACTCCCCGGCGGTGGAACCAGATCAGGCCCTGTTCCCACCGGCCCACCAGGTCGCCGTCGGCGTCCTCGGCCACCGCGTACCCACGGTTGGCCAGCACGGCGGCGATCAGCTCGCCGCTCAGCGGTCGCGACGCCTCCGGGTGTCCGGCCAGGGGGCCGTCCGGACCGTCCTCGATCTCCGGCGACGCCATGGGGCATCCCTTCTGAGGCGAATAACACAGACTGCGGCGCGTTCGGTGCTGCGACGCGCGGACACGACCCGGAAAAGCGGCGATCCGCCGGGTCCCGCCGTTACGGTGACTCTATGGCGGGCCGTACCTCTCAGGCGAGCCGGCGGCGCGGCGCGTCGCCGCGTGGCACCACGAACAGCCGTGCCCGTCAGCCGGCCAAGAAGGCCACCAAGGCGAGTCCCCGGCGGCGTCCGGCGGCCCGGCCCGGCCCGGCTGTCTACGTCGGACGCGCGGTCGGTGCCCTCTGGATGGGGCTGGCGCACGGGCTGGGCTGGGCGGTCCGGGCCGCCGGCCGGCACGCCGCCTCGGCCCGCGACCTCGACCCGGAGCACCGCCGCGACGGCGCCGGGCTGCTCCTGTTCGGCCTCGCCATCCTCAGCGCGGTGGGCATCTGGTTCGGCGGCGCCGGGCCGGTCGGCGCGCGCCTGGCCGACACCGTCCGGCTCTTCCTCGGCGCGATCGCGATCGTGGTGCCGGTGCTGCTGATGATCGGCGCCTGGCGGCTGCTGCGTACCCCGTCCGACCCCGCCCATCGCGGGCGTGGCCTGGTCGGCTGGGGCTCGATGCTGCTCGCCACCGCGGCGCTGCTGCACATCGGACAGGACCCGGCCGACGGGGCGCAGCGGGACTACGCGGGGGGCCTGTTCGGCGCGGGCGTGGGCGACCTGTTGAAGGCCGCTGTCACCGCCTGGGTGGCCGTGCCGCTGCTCGTCCTGCTGCTGGTCTTCGGCCTGCTGGTGGTCACCGCGACCCCGATCAACAAGATTCCGGAGCGGCTGGGGCTGCTCGCCGGCAGCCTGGTCGGGGCCCCGGCCACCGAGGACGCCGAGGCCGAGGCGGCGCCGAAGCCGGCCCGCAAGCGGCCGGCCAAGCGCGTCCCGCCGCCGCTGGACCCGGCGGACCTGGACGGCGACCTCGACGGCGTCGACCTGCAGGACACCCTGGTGCTGCCGCGCAAGCGGCCGGCGAAGGTGCCGTCGACCCGCAAGCCGGTCGAGCCGCCGGAGCACTCGCCGCTGCCCACCCGGGCCGAGCAGCTCGAACTGGCCGGGCTGGCCGGCGACTACACGCTGCCGCCGGCCAACATGCTCGGCAGCGGTGCCGCGCCGAAGAGCCGGAGCAAGGCCAACGACGAGGTGATCGCCGCGCTGACCGGCGTGTTCGAACAGTTCGACGTGGACGCCGCGGTTACCGGCTTCACCCGCGGCCCGACGGTCACCCGGTACGAGGTCGAGCTGGGCCCGGGCGTCAAGGTGGAGCGGATCACCCAGCTCTCCCGCAACATCGCGTACGCGGTGAAGTCGCCGGACGTGCGGATCCTGAGCCCGATCCCGGGCAAGAGCGCGGTCGGGGTGGAGATCCCGAACACCGACCCGGAGAACGTGGCGCTCGGCGACGTGCTCCGCTCGCGGGCCGCCACCGGCGACCACCACCCGATGGTGGTGGCGTTGGGCAAGGACATCGAGGGCGGCTACGTGGTGGCCAACCTCGCGAAGATGCCGCACATCCTGATCGCCGGGGCCACCGGTGCCGGCAAGTCGTCCTGCCTGAACTCGCTGCTCGTGTCGATCCTCACCCGGGCGACCCCGGACGAGGTGCGGCTGCTGCTGGTCGACCCGAAGCGGGTCGAGATGACCGGCTACGAGGGCATCCCGCACCTGGTCACCCCGATCGTGACCAACCCGAAGAAGGCGGCCGACTCGCTGGAGTGGGTCGTCCGCGAGATGGACATGCGCTACGACGACCTCGCCGCCAACGGGGTCCGGCACATCGACGACTTCAACCGCAAGGTGCGTACCGGCGAGATCAAGGCTCCGCCGGGCAGCGAGCGCGAGCTGCGGCCGTACCCGTACCTGCTGGTGATCGTGGACGAGTTGGCCGACCTGATGATGGTCGCGCCGCGCGACGTGGAGGACTCCATCGTCCGGATCACCCAGCTCGCCCGGGCCGCCGGCATCCACCTGGTGCTGGCCACCCAGCGCCCCTCGGTCGACGTGGTGACCGGTCTGATCAAGGCGAACGTGCCGTCCCGGCTGGCGTTCGCCACCTCCTCGCTGGCCGACTCCCGGGTCATCCTCGACCAGCCGGGGGCGGAGAAGCTGCTCGGTCGCGGTGACGGCCTCTTCCTGCCGATGGGCGCGTCGAAGCCGCTCCGGATCCAGGGCGCCTGGGTGACCGAGCGCGAGATCGCCGACGTGGTGAAGTTCTGCAAGAACCAGCGCGAGCCGGAGTTCCGTTCGGACGTGCTGACCGTGGCGCAGGACAGCAAGAAGAAGATCGACGAGGACATCGGCGACGACCTGGATCTGCTGGTGCAGGCGGTGGAGCTGGTGGTCACCTCGCAGTTCGGCTCCACCTCGATGCTGCAACGCAAGCTGCGGGTCGGCTTCGCCAAGGCGGGCCGGCTGATGGACCTGATGGAGACCCGGGGCGTGGTCGGGCCGTCCGAGGGTTCCAAGGCCCGCGACGTGCTGGTCAAGCCGGACGAGCTGGAGGAGGTCCTGGCCGGCCTGCGCGGCGACGACTAGCGGGCGGCGGTGGCAGGTCGGTCAGGAGCGGTAGATCGCGTAGGCGATGATCATGCCGAGCACGCCGCCGACCACGCCGGCCGCGGCGGCGTACCAGCCGAGCGGTTTGTCGCCCAGCACCGCGCCGACGATGCCGAGCAGCAGGCCGACCAGGCCGAAGAGCGGCGGTAGGAAGAAGATCGCGACGACCGCGAAGACGAACGCGAGGATCGTGCAGACGCGGGCCGAGCTGTGCGGGCGGGCGGTGGCGTGGGTGCCGGCCATGATGTCCTCCCTGAACAGGTCCATCGGACGAGGTCAGGGAGCACTACCCGCTATCCGTGGGTGACAAAACCGGACGATATGCCCGTTTCGGGGGCTCAGTGGAAGATTTTGAGCCCGACCACGCCGGCGACCACCAGCAGCAGGCAGCCGATCCGGGGCAGCGTGGCCGGTTCGTGCAGCGCGAGCATGCCGACCAGCGCGGTGCCGACCGCGCCGATCCCCACCCAGACCACGTAGCCGGTGCCGACCGGGATGTCGCGCAGCGCGTACGCCAGGCCGGCCATGCTCGCCACCAGCGAGCCGACGAAGACGAGGGAGGGGAGGGGGCGGCTGAAGCCGGCGCTGCGGTCGAGGGCGATCGCCCAGACGGTCTCCAGCAGCCCCGAGAACACCAGCACGATCCAGGCCATGACGGTCACCTCTGCCGGGTGGGCCCGGCCGCCGGGGCCGGGACGGGTGGTCACTCACGCGGGGCGTCTTGGCCTGACCGGGTACGCCCACCACTCGTCCGGGGCGGCAGGGCCGCCGGAGCCGACGGTAGCACCGGGACCGGTCGGTGGCCGCGGTGACAATGGCCACCACTGCTGGAGTTGACGTCAACTTCAAGTTGCACGATGGTCCACATGACCCTGCTCTTCTCCGACGAGGACGTCGCCGCCCTGGACGCCCCGTGCACCGTCGCCGCCATGCGGGACGCCCTGCTGGCCGCGTACGAGGGCCGGCTGGTCGCCCCGCCCCGGGCGTCCGCCCCGCTCGGCGGGGGCCGGATGGTGCTCACCGCCGGCCACCTCACCGGCGAGTGGTACGGCTTCCGGTCCTACGACACCTTCGGGCTCCCGGAGAGCGGGCAACTGGTCGTGCTGCACGACGCGCGCAGCGGCGCGGTACGGGCGATCGCGGTCGGCGAGGAGCTGGGCTCCCGGCGTACCGGGGGACTGGGCGGGGTGGCCGTCGACGCCCTCGCCCGCCCCGACGCGGCCACCCTCGGTGTGGTCGGCTCCGGCCGGCAGGCGTGGACCCAGGTCTGGGCCGCCGCCGCGGTCCGTCCGCTGCGCGAGGTGACCGTGCACAGCCGTTCGGCGGCCCGCCGGGAGGCGTTCGCCGCCCGGGTCCGGGCCGAGCTGGGCGTGCCGGCCCACGCGGTCGACTCGGCCCCCGAGGCGGTACGCGACCGGGACGTGGTGGTGCTCGCCACCACCAGCACCACCCCGGTGCTGGCCGCCGCCGACCTCGCCCCGGGCACCCACGTCAACGCGGTCGGCTTCAAGCAGACCGACCGGCACGAGTTCGGCACCGACCTGCTGGACGCCGCCGACCTGCTGGTCACCGACTCGCCGGCGCAGGCCGCCGCGTACGCCCCGCCGATGCTCGCCGCCGTCGAGCCGTACGCCGGGCGGCTGCGCGACCTGGGCGCGGTGCTGGCCGGCGCGGTCCCCGGCCGGACCGGCGCGGACCAGATCTCGGTCTTCTGCTCCACCGGCCTGGCCGGCACCGAGGTCTTCCTGCTCGATCGCCTGGCCCGGGTGGGTGCGGCGGCCCGCTGACCGGTGGTCCGCGCGGCGGCCCGCCCCCGCCGGAGCACCCGCGCGGCCCGGTACCCTCGGATGGTGTCTGCCACCTCCCCTGCTGAAAACCGCCGCGTCGCCCTGCTGACCCTGGGGTGCGCCCGTAACGAGGTCGACTCGGAGGAGTTGGCCGCCCGGCTGCACGCCGACGGCTGGCAGGTGACCACCGACGGCGAGGGCGCCGACGTGGTGGTCGTGAACACCTGCGGCTTCGTGGAGAAGGCCAAGCAGGACTCGATCCAGACGCTGCTCGCCGCCGCCGACACCGGCGCGAAGGTGGTCGCCGCCGGCTGCATGGCCGAGCGGTACGGCCGCGAGCTGGCCGACAGCCTGCCCGAGGCGCAGGCCGTGCTCAGCTTCGACGACTACCCGGAGATCTCCGCCCGGCTGAACGCGGTGGTCGCCGGGGAGGCGTTCGACGCGCACACCCCCCGCGACCGGCGTGAGCTGCTGCCGCTCACCCCGGTCAACCGGCGCGACGCGGCGGTGTCGCTGCCCGGCCACGGCACGCCGGCCCGGGTGACCGCCGAGACCGACGAGCACACCCCGGCCCACCTGCGGCAGGTGCTGCGGCACCGGCTCGACACCGGCCCGGTCGCCTCGCTCAAGCTGGCCAGCGGCTGCGACCGGCGCTGCGCGTTCTGCGCCATCCCGGCGTTCCGCGGCGCGTTCGTCTCGCGTACGCCGGACGAGCTGCTGGCCGAGGCGGAGTGGCTGGCCAAGACCGGCGTCCGCGAGCTGGTGCTGGTCAGCGAGAACTCCACCTCGTACGGCAAGGACCTGGGTGACCCCCGGGCGCTGGAGAAGCTGCTGCCGCAGCTCGCCGCGATCGACGGGATCGTCCGGGTGCGGGCCAGCTACCTCCAGCCCGCCGAGACCCGGCCCGGCCTGGTCGAGGTGATCGCCACCACGCCGGGCGTGGCGGCGTACTTCGACCTGTCGTTCCAGCACTCCAGCGAGCCGGTGCTGCGCCGGATGCGCCGTTTCGGCTCCACCGACCGCTTCCTGGAGCTGCTGGCCTCCGCCCGCGCGCTGGCCCCCGAGGCGGGCGCCCGGAGCAACTTCATCGTGGGCTTCCCGGGCGAGACCCGGCAGGACGTCACCGAGCTGGTCCGGTTCCTGACCGAGGCGCGACTCGACGCGATCGGCGTGTTCGACTACAGCGACGAGGACGGCACCGAGGCCGCCGGCCTGTCCGGCAAGGTCTCCGCCGCCACCGTCAAGCGGCGCTACGACAGGCTCAGCGCGCTCGCCGACGAGCTCTGCTCGCAGCGGGCCGAGGAGCGGCTCGGGTCGACGGTCGAGGTGCTGGTCGACTCGGTCGCCGACGGTGTGGTCGAGGGCCGGGCGGCCCACCAGGCACCCGAGGTGGACGGCTCGACCACCCTGGTCGCGCCGGAGGCGGGCGGGGTCGACCTCGCCGCGCTGCGCCCCGGCGACCTGGTCCGGGCCACGGTCACCGCGACCGAGGGTGTCGACCTGGTCGCCGTACCGGATGAGATGATCTCGGCGGCGCCCGGCGCGGCACGGTGACGACGGGCCCGGACGGAGCGGGGGAGCCGCGTGGTGCGGTGCGAGGGACGCCACGGCGGCCGGAACGGGGTGCGGGGATGACCGGAGCGGAGTCGACCGTGGTGGCCCGGGTTCCGCTGCTCAACGCGGCGAACGTGCTGACCGCGCTGCGGCTGCTGCTGGTGCCGGTCTTCGCGGTCACCGTGGTCACCTCCGGGATGGCCCAGGCCGGCTGGCGGATGGCCGCCTGCCTGATCTTCGTGGTCGCCTCGGTGACGGACCTGGTGGACGGCTGGATCGCCCGCCGGTTCGGGCTGGTCACCTCGCTCGGCAAGGTCGCCGACCCGATCGCCGACAAGGCGCTCACCGGCGCCGCCCTGGTGCTGCTGTCCTGGTACGACCGGCTGCCCTGGTGGGTGACCGCGGTGATCCTCCTGCGCGAGTGGGGCATCACCGGGATGCGGTTCTGGGTGATCCGGCACGGGGTGATCGCGGCCAGCCGGGGCGGCAAGATCAAAACAGCGCTCCAGATCCTCGCCATCACCTGGTACCTCTGGCCGATGCCCGCCGCGGCGGCCGCCGTCGGCCCGTGGATCATGGGTGCCGCGGTCGTCGTCACGGTGCTGACCGGCTTCGACTACATCGCCCAGGCACTCCGGCTGCGCCGCCCCGCCCCCTGACCCACCGGGCGTGGCGACCACCGCCGTCCAGCGGGTCGGTGGGCAGGATGAGCGGGCCGGCGGTGGCAGGAAGGAGAGGATCGGCATGGGTACGGATGCGCGGCACCAGCGGCCCGTCGGGAACCCGGCGGCGGGCGTGGTGCACCGGCTGTCGCTGCGGCACGAGACCCTCGCGACCGTCGAGTCCCTCACCGGCGGGCTGCTCTCCGCCTCGATCGTGGAGATCGCCGGGGTGAGCGGCGTCTACCGGGGCGGCCTGGTGGTCTACGCCACCGAGCTCAAGTCGCAGCTCGCCGGCGTACCGGAGGATCTGCTGGCGGAGCGCGGGCCGGTCGACCCGGACGTGGCCGTCGCGCTCGCCGAGGGCGGACGCCGCCGCTGCGGCGCCGACTGGGGCCTGGCCACCACCGGGGTGGCCGGGCCGGAACCGCAGGACGGCAAGCCGGTCGGCCTGGTGTACGTCGCGGTGGCCGGTCCCGGCGGCACCCGGGTACGCCGGCTCGACCTCGACGGTGGCCGCGACCACATCCGGTCGGCCGCGGTGATCGAGGCGCTGCGGCTGCTGGCCGACCGGATCCACGCCGCCGGAACGGGCGACGAGACAGACGACGGGGCGGACACCCAGCCGGGCGACGGGACGGGCGACGCCGACCGGGCCGGAGCTGGCCGGCGGTGAGCCCCACCACGACGCGCCCGACCGCGGGCCCGCCCGGGAACGGCCGTCCGGCCTGCCGCCCGGATGGATCCGGGCAATTGGAGAGGCGGGGCGGGATGTCGCGCGGGCGGCCAACGGGTACGGTTGCGGGAAGGCTCCGACGGACGGCATCGGTGCCGGAGCGGTCCGCCGCGTCCGGCGCGGCACGGCCGGCCGGGCCCGGAGCAGGTGGTCCCGTCAGGAGGAGGTGCGATGGTCCTGCTACGCCGGGTGATCGGTGACGCACTACGGGCGCGCCGGCAGGGGCAGCACCGCACCCTTCGCGAGGTCTCCTCCGCCGCCAACGTGAGCCTCGGCTACCTCTCCGAGATCGAGCGCGGCCAGAAGGAGCCCTCCAGCGAGCTGCTGGCGGCGATCTGCGACGCGCTCGGTGCCCGTCTCTCCGAGCTGCTCCGCGAGGTCAGCGACACCGTCGCGTTGGCCGAGCAGCTGCCGGGGGTGCTGGTTCCGGTGGCCGACCAGCCGGTCGAGTCGTCGCCGGTGGCCGCGCCGGCCGTCCGCAAGGCGACCAACCGGGCGGTTCGCCAGGTGTCCTCCGACGGGTCGGTGGCCGTCCAGGTCCGCCAGGACTCGCCGCTCAAGGCGACGCTGCGCAGCACCCGGGTCCGCCCCGCGGACCGGGACGTGGTCTGCGCCGCCTGACTCCGCGCGGTCACGCCGTGGCTCCGGTGGCATCCGCCGCGTACTGTTGATCAGGGTCGTCCGGGTGCCGGGCTGGCGTACGCCTGGAACGATGGAGGCACACCGCGTGGCCCGCCGGTCGACCCGCCCGGCGCGGGCGAGGCGGCGCAGCGACGCTAGTGAGGGGACAAGGCGGAGATGGCGAACCCGTTCGTCAAGGGTTGGAAATACCTGATGGCGCTCTTCGGCTCGAAGATCGACGAGCATGCCGACCCGAAGGTGCAGATCCAGCAGGCCATCGAGGAGGCCCAGCGGCAGCACCAGGCGCTGGTCCAGCAGGCGGCCGCGGTGATCGGCAACCAGCGCCAGCTGGAGATGAAGCTGTCCCGGCAGATGTCCGAGGTCGAGCAGCTCCAGGCGAACGCCCGGCAGGCCCTGGTGCTGGCCGACCAGACCCGGGCCCGCGGCGACGAGTCCGAGGCCGGTCGGTACGAGCAGTCGGCGCAGCTCCTCGCCACCCAGCTGGTCTCCGCCGAGCAGGCCGCCGAGGACCTGAAGACGCTGCACGACCAGGCGCTCGCGGCGGCCGCCCAGGCCCGCAAGGCGGTCGAGAACAACTCCATGATCCTCCAGCAGAAGCTGGCCGAGCGCACCAAGCTGCTCAGCCAGCTCGAGCAGGCCAAGATGCAGGAGAGCGTGGCCCACTCGCTGGAATCCATGTCCGCGCTCACCGCCCCCGGCACCACCCCCTCGCTCGACGAGGTCCGGGACCGGATCGAGCGCCGGTACGCCACCGCGATGGGCCGGGCCGAGCTGGCCGGCAACTCCGTCGAGGGCCGGATGCTGGAGATCCAGAAGGCGACCCTCGACTCGGCCGGTTCGGCGAGACTGGAGCAGATCCGGTCGAGCATGGCCGGCGAGCGGCTCACCGGCCGGCAGGAGACCCCGGCGGTGGGGCAGACGCAGCCCGCCGCCGACCCGGCCGCCGCCGCCCGGCTGGACGAGATCCGCGCCAGCCTGAGCCGGGAGCGCGGCACCGGGGAGAGCGCCACCAGCTAGGGACGGGGGAGAGCGATGGCGGACGAACGGGCCCAATACTTCCGTCGACTGCGCCGGCTGCGGCGCTCCGCCCGCCGGTGGAGCGTCCTGGCCGGCGGGCTCGGCGGCGCCACGGCGGTGCTGACCCCGTACGCCGGGATCGGCCTGCCGGACGCGATCTGGGCCGGCGCCGCGGGCAGCGCGATCGCGGTCGCCGCCTGGCGCTGGGCCGACCTGCGGGCCCTCGCGGCCACGCCGGCGCCGCCGGCGCTCGACCCGGCCGAGGCCGCCGCCCGCTCGCGCGCCCGGCTGGTCGCCGCCGTCGAGCGGCTGCCCGTCGGGCCGGGCGTCCTGGCCGAGGTACGCCGGGTCCGGTCCCGCCTGGCGTTGCGCGGCACCACGGCCGCGCAGGCGTGGGCCCGGCTCGACCGGGCGGCGTCGACCCTGGACGGGATGTCCGGCCGGCTCACCGGGCTGGCCGAGCCGGCGGTCCGGGAGGCGGTCGAGGCCGACCGCTCGCTGCGCGACCTGGCCGCCCGGGTGGCCAGCGTGGAACGGGCGCTCAAGCTCGCCCCGAACGAGCCGCTGGCCGAGGTGCACGGCACCCTGGCCGGCCAACTGGAGAGCGGGGTGTCGGCGTACGAGCGGCTGGTGGTGGCCGCCGCCGGCTACGTGGCCGAGGACGCCCGACCGACCACCGAGCACCCCGCGGCGGCCCGACTCACCGAGGCGACCGACCTCCTGCACGGCGTCGCCTCCGCCCTGGCCGAACTCCGCACCCCCCACACCCCCGTAGCACGGGGCTAGGTGGGGGTGGTGACCGGGATGGGGCCGGTCCAGGGTGAGGTGCCGACGACGTTGAACGACCGGATCCGGTAGTGGTAGGTGGTCCCCCGGGCCAGCCCGGTGTTGGTGAACCCCCGGCCGGTGACGGTGAAGGTGGTCAGCTCGTGGCCGAACGCGGGGTCGGCGGCCCGCTGCACCACGAAACCGGAGCCCGGACCGGTGGGCGTGCTGGCGGACCAGCTCAGGATCACCGTGGCGGTGTCCGGTGCGGGCGCGGTGGCGGTGGCGGCCACCCCGGTCGGCAGCCCCGGCCGGGGCGGGGTGGTCACCGTGGCGACCGTCGACCAGGGTGACGCCGCGCCCAGGTACGTGGTGCGGACCCGGTAGTAGTACGTGGTGTCCGGGGCGACCGCCGGATCGACGTGGGCGTCGCCGACCGCGATGGCGGTGGTGCCCGGCCCGCTGGTGAACGTCGGGTTGGTGGCCCGCTGCACGTCCACGCCGGTGGCGTACGAGCGGTTGGCCCAGCGCAGCGCGACCCGCAGCGGCGCGGCCGGTGGCACCGCCGCGGCCACCTTCTGCGGCGAGGTGAGCTGCACCGACGCCGGTACGCTGTTCGACCAGGCCGAGCAGCTCACCGCGTTCTCCGCCCGGATCCGGTAGTGGTAGGTGACCCCGGGTGTGACCGTCGCGTCGGTGTACCGGTTGGCGGTGGCGGCCACGGTGATCTCGGTGAGCCCGCTGGTGAAGGTGGCGTCGGTGGCGCGTTGCAGCAGGTGGCTCGTGGCCGGGGGACGGCTGCCGTTGCCGGTCCAGGCCAGCGCGATGGCCGGTAGCGCGGTGGCCGAGCCGGGCACCGGGGTGGCGTTCAGCCCGGTCGGGGCCGCAGGCGCGACCCGCAGCACCAGGGGCCGGCTCATGCCCTGGTCGCGCAGCCCCGCCGCACGGGTCTGCCAGCGGTACTCCCAGCCCAGGTTCACCAGTTGGTTGACCACCGCCGCCGGCCGCCCGTCGACCGGGCTGACCGGGCTGCCGTCGAGCCGGGTGCCGGCCGGCCGGGTCGGGTCGAGCAGTCGTACGCTGTCGCCGACCTTGAACGGCAGGCTGGGCGGGACCGGGCGCAGCGCCACGATCACGTCCTCCCGTGGGTTGACCCGGACGGTCTCCTTCCAGCCCAGTTCGTCGGGGTCCGGCGGGCGTACCGTGCCGTCCCAGCCGACCCGGTTGACCAGCTGCACGTCGCAGCCCGCCAGGTGTACCGGGTGGGTACGCGGGGCGTCCCCGACGATCCGCCAGAGCTGGGTGCCGTCGGCCGGCCCGCCGACCGGCGCGGTGGGATCGGTCGCGTACAGCACCTCGGTGGCCGGGTCGACCGGCCCGAGCGGCAGGGTGGCCGCGGTGAGCGGGCCGGCGTTCGGGTGGCCGACGCCGAGCCGTCCCACCGCCCGGCCGTGCCGGGCCTCGAAGACCTGCCCGACCGACTTCACCAGCAGCGGCAGGGTCACCGGGGCGACCGCGCCGGCCGGGGTGAAGGTGACCGACGTGGCCCGCGCCGGGGCGAGCGTCTCGCGGATCGTGCGGGTGCCGAAGGCCGCGTCGTACGCCGGTTGCGGCACGATCGGCGGTCGCTGGCTCGCCGCGTACGCCCCGGGCAGGCGGGCGGCGAGCCGGGCCACGTCGTACGGCTCCGCCGGGGCGCCGGCCACCCGGAACTGGAGCAGGGTCCGGGTGTTCGGGCCGTAGCCGGGCCGGGCGGCGGGCAGCCCGCCGGTCGGGGTGCGGTCGGGAGCACCGGTGTGGTGGTCGTACCGGGGGTCGAACCGGGGCACCGGGGTGGGACAGTCGTTGTAGAGGATCAGGGCGCTGCCCGGCGGGACCGTGGCGAAGTCGATCACCACGTCGGCCCGCTCCCCCGGGGCGAGCAGCAGGGCGTGCCCGTCCACGTTGAGCACGGTCGGGTCCTGCCGGTCGTACCGGTAGCCGATCGGCCGGTTCGCCAGCACCACCGGGGCGGGCAGCAGGCCCGACTCGTTGCCGATCCGGATCAGCTCCGGGCCGGCGGCGTCGGGATCCGGCACCCCGCCGTCGCGCCCGTCCGTGGGCCAGCACGCCGGCCGGCCGGCCGCCCGTACCGCCTCGACCATCGGCACCTCCCCGGCGTCGGGGTCGGCCAGGCTGCCGTCCGCGGCCCACATCGGCCCGTCCGAACCGGCCCGGTAGAGCTGGAGGTTGAGGCTGCGGTCCGCGCAGGCGTTGAGGATCCGGAACCGGTACGCCCGTGGCGCCACCTCCAGGTACGGATAGGCCACCCCGTTGACCAGCGGCGTGTCCCCGTACGCCTCGGGGACGGCCGACGGGTGCGGCACGTTGGGCGCCAGCGGTGGCTCGTCCGGTTCGGCGACCGGGTCGTGGTGCGGGTTCGGCACCGGGGCGACCCACGGGCTGGCGCCGCCGTCCGGGTCGTGCGTCCACGGCCCGTAGTCCCAGCGGCCGGTCGGGTTGGTGCCGGTGCTGCCGTACGGGTTCTGCCGGGGCTGGTAGACGTGCGGGTGCCAGAGGCTGCCCTTGGCGCCCCAGCGGTCCCGGTCCCAGGTCGGGTCCTGCGCGGCGAGCTGGGCGTCGTCCGGTACGAAGGTCTTGTCCTGGATCACCAGCGGCACCTGGTCGGCGGGGAGCACCCCCTCGTCGATCAGTCGCTCCTCGGCCGGATCGGTGAGCAGATAGACGGCGAGCTGCCCGGAATAGACGGTGAGCCGGGACAGGCCGAGCGTGTTGTCGTGCAGCCACATCAGCCGGCCGCTCTGCTCGTTCGGGAAGTAGAGGGTGGTGGCCCCGGCGCCGGCCGGCGGCATGTCCGGCACCGGGGTCACCCCCACCCCGACCGGGTACGGGGTGATCTCGCCGGCCGGGGTCACCCACTGCCAGGGGTTGCCGGCGCTTATCCACGCCGTCTGCGCCCCGGCGAGGTGCGGCACCGCCCGGTTCTGCGGGTACGGAGCCGGCCCGTTCAGCGGTCCGGTGCCGGCCCCGTCCAGGGTCTCGTCGACCGGCAGGAAGAGTTCGCCGGCCCGGCCGGTGGGTAGTTGGTTGATGAACTTGATCCGGACCGGCCGGCCGCGGCGGGCCATGATCACCGGGCCGAGGTGCCAGGGCCGGTCGGGCGGGCTGACCGTGTTGTGCCCGGACGGGTCGGTGCCCAGGTTGAGCTGGCGGTAGCCGCGCAGCCGGGTGGCCGGCAGGTCCCGGTGCAGGCGCTGGGCGTACTCCTGCAACCCGATCTCGTAGTAGTCGCAGCCCGGCCAGGTGATGGTGTCCGGCACCGCCACCGGCAGCCGGGCGCCCAGCCCGGCGGTGGCCGGCGAGCTGGAGCCGTCGAACGTGTTGGGCAGCGGCAGCGCGTCCACGAACTTGCGGATGCCGGTGCCGGGCACCGGCCGGCCGTCCCGGTCGAGCACCGGCAGCGGGCTGCCGGCGAAGTTCGGCACCGGGCCGAAGCAGCGCGGCACGGCGGCCGGGTCGAGGCTGGCCGGTCCCGGCCCGGTCTCGTCCTCGGCGACGCGGGCGGCGGGCACGGTCGGCGCGTGGTCCTCCTGGGTCCGGACGGCGCGGTCCGCCCAGCCCGGCCGGAGTCTGCGGAACAGGGCCATGGCTCTCCCCGGGATCAAGGCGCGCCCGCCGCCACCCCGGCGTGCCGGGCGTACGCGCTGCTGACGATCGGTGAGCGGTCAACCGCAGCATGCGACGCCGAAGGTGGGGGAGGGAAGTACCCAACCGTCCGTATCTCGGGGGGATCTTGCCGGTTCGTGGAAGTTCCACGGACCGGCGGTTAGGTGTCAGCGGTCGAAGCGGATCTCCACCCGCCGGTTCCGGGCCCGACCCGCCGGGTTGTCCCGGCCGTCCACCCGGTTCGGCGCCACCGGCCGCGCCTCGCCGAAGACCCGCACCTCGAAGCCGACCGACGGGGCACCGAGCAGCCGGACCAGCTCGGCCCGGACCGCCTCCGCCCGCCGCCGGGACAGCGTGAGGTTGCTCCGCTCGTCGCCGACCGAGTCGGTGTGGCCGTGGATCTGGATCGTGCCCTTGGCCTGCGTACGGAGCTGCTCGGCGACTCCGGCCAGCCGGGTCCGGGCGGCCGGGGACAGCTCGGCCCTGCCGAAGGCGAACAGCACGTCGGCGGCGAGCGTCAGCTCGACCCGCGAGCCGGACTCGGCGGTGATGCTGCCGTCGGCCAGGTCCTCGACCGGGACGAGGATGTCGAGCGCGGAAGCGGTGATGTCCAGCACCGGGCGGACCACCTCCGTGCCGGGGGCGATGCTCGGCCCGGGCACGACCACCGGCCCCGGCGGCGGGGACGTCGGCTGCGCGGCCACCGCCGCACCGGCCGGTACGACAAGGACGAGGGCGACGGCCAGCGCCGCCGCCCGCTCAGCCGAGCGGGACATTCTCGAACACCGGTACCCGGGGGATGACCACGTCGACGGCGGTGACGTCGTCCGGCGGGGCGCCGAAGGTGGCGTACAGCCAGATGGACTGGTCGGGCTTCACGAAAATCTTGGAGAGGTTGGTCGAGGCGAGGTACTGGCTGTCCTTCCCGCCCGGGGCGGTGTCCGGGTCCACCCTCGCGACCAGGTACCGCTTGCGGTTCTTCCGGTCCACCAGGGTCACCCCGGCGAAGGTGAGCGAGATGGTGTCGCCCTCGAAGGTGTCGCCGACCTGCCAGTCGTCGTTCCCCGTGCCCTGGTCGGTGCGGGTCATCTTGACGTTGACGTTGACGAACCCGTCCCGGCGTCGCAGTTCGTACAGCTCGACGCGCACCGAATAGAGGTTCCTGCCCCTGGTGATCTGCGCGTCGCGGGTGGCGACGACCGCGCCGAGGTCCGCGACGGTCTCGGTCGCGGCAACGGCTGTGGCCTGCGTGCCTTCGGGCCGGTCGGGGCCGCCCAGGACCCCGCATCCCGTCATTGCCAACGTCGTGATCAGCGCGAACGCGCCGAGCCGGCTCGTCCTGTTTGACCGCACGAGACCGCCTACCCCCCCATGTCGTCGAACGCGGGGCGACGTCGCCGACCACGACGCCCGACCCCAGGCTCGGTGTGCACGAGCGGCCAGCCTACAAAATGGACGCCTGAGCGCGGCCGGTAGTCGTACGGACCGGAGGACCTGCTCCCTCCAGGTCAGGACATGACCCAGAGGCTCTTTGTCGATGTGGCGGAGAGTGGAGCGGAGCGGCGGCGTGAGCGGTCGCGGCCCGGCCGGCCAAGGCAAGCCCGTCAGCGGTGGTCCGGCTGGCAGGTGGGACACCAGTAGGTGACCCGTTCGCCCAGTTCCTCCTTGCGGATGGCAGTGCCGCAGCGCCGGCAGGGCTGTGCCCGGCGGCCGTACACGTAGCTGGTCTGCCCCCGGTGCAGCGAGCCGGTGGTGCTCTGCGTCCAGCGGCCCCGGTTCGCGGCGAGCAGCCGCTGCACGAGGGCGACCGTGCCGGCCAGGTCGGGCACCGCGCCGACCGGCGTCCACGGCGAGACGCCGCGCAGGAACAGCACCTCGCACTTGTAGAGGTTGCCGACCCCGGCCAGGTTGCGCTGGTCCAGCAGCGCCTCACCGATGGTCTCGTCCGGGTGGGCGGCCAACCGGCGGACCGCCTCGTCCGGGTCCCAGTCCGGGCCGAGCAGGTCTGGCCCGAGGCGCCCGACCAGCGACTCCTCCTCGGCGGTCGGGATCAGGGCCAGCTCGTGCAGGTGGTAGCCGACCGCCACCGCGCCGGGGGAGCGGAGCACCGCCCGGATCAGGTGCGCCGGCCGGGCCGCCCACCGCTCGCCCGGGGCGTACGCCCGCCAGGCGCCGTCCATCCGCAGGTGCGAGTGCAGCGTCCAGTCCCGCCGGCCGTCGGGCCCGTCCGGCGCGGCGAGCCGGAGCAGCAGGTGCTTTCCGCGGCTGGCCGACTCGCGGACGGTCCAACCGGTGAGGTCGGTCGCGGCGAGCCGCGGCACCCGGAAGTCGGAGCCGGTGAGCCGGGCACCGGCCAGCGCCCGCTGGAGGAGGCGGGCGGTGTTCCAGACGGTGTCGCCTTCGGGCACCCGTCGATCCTCCCTCGCCGGCTCAGCTCGCCGTCACCGTCAGCACGTCGCCGGGGCGTACGCCGAGCAGGTCGACCGCCCGGCCGGTGTTGACCGCCAGCGCGACCAGCCCGGCCGAGTCGGCGTACACGACCAACTCCCCGGCCGCGGCGTCGCCGAAGGTGTGCCCGCGCACCGCGACCGCTCCGGCTCGCGGCACGCCGCCGGACCCGGCGAGCGAGACTTGTCGGTCTCCCGCCACCCGGACCCGCTCCGGGAGCTGTCGGTCGCCGGCCACCCGGACCCGCTCCGGGAGTCCGTCGAGGAGGCCGGCCGGGGCGGCGAGCTGGACGTTGCCGAAGTGGTCGACGGTGAGCACCTCGGCGGCGAACCCGTCCGGCTCGGCGCGGACCACCGGCACGGGCAGCCGGACCAGCGCCGCCGGATCCAACGCCGGGCCGGCCTCGGCGAGCGGTGCGCCGAGCGCCAACCGGGCGGCGACCGGCGCGAAGACGTCCCGGCCGTGGAAGGTGCGGGAGACCACCGGAGCCAGCCACCCCGGGTTGGTCAGCTCGACCGCGGCGGTGATCCCACCCAGGGCCTCGGCGGCGTCCAGCAGCAGGCCGTTGTCCGGGCCGACGAGCAGCCCGCCCGGAGCGGCCAGGCCGATCCCCCGGCGGGCGGTGCCGACACCCGGGTCGACCACCGCCACGTGCACCCCCGCCGGCAGGTACGGCACCGTCTGCGCGAGCACCGACGCACCCCGGCGGACGTCCGCCGGCGGCACCAGGTGGGTCACGTCGATCACCCGGGCGGCCGGGGCGATCCGGGCGAGCACCCCGTGGCAGGCGGCCACGAACCCGTCGGCGAGACCGTAGTCGGTGGTCAGCGAGATCCACGCGGTCCGGGACATGCGGGAAGGCTATCCGGCGGGCCGGTGACGGCCGGACGGCGGGACGCCGCCTCTAACGGGTGGAATGTGACAATGTTTCGCCAATCTGGCGAGGAGCCCGCGATCGCCATGGAACGGTCGCTATGGGCGTCCGAGACTCGGGACGGCCGAGGGCTCCACGAATTCCCACGCGCCGAGCCGCCGACGCCCACGCCCGCGGCCGCGACGGTCACCCGGCCCTTCTCGCGGACGCCGGCCCCTGTCACTCGAGCGAGAGGAGCAGCATGGCGACGAAGATGGTGCGGCTGGTCACCATCGGGGCGGTGGCCGCGGCCACCGCCGTCGGTAGTCCGGCCTGGGCCCACGACGGCGGCCACGAGCGGCACGGGACGCCACGCTTCGACGTGATAAACCAGGTCTCGGACCAGGCGCTGAAGCAGGATGCCCGAAGACCACCGTTCGTGGACCCGAACGCGGTCAACACCTGGGGCCTCGCCCTGGGCCCGGACACGCCGTTGTGGGTGGCCAACAACGGCACCGACACGGCCACCGTCTACAGCG
The DNA here is from genome assembly GCF_900089605.1 of Micromonospora narathiwatensis. NCBI lineage: Bacteria > Bacillati > Actinomycetota > Actinomycetes > Micromonosporales > Micromonosporaceae > Micromonospora > Micromonospora narathiwatensis. The sequence continues at coordinate 341,193 of NZ_LT594324.1, forward strand.
GCGGGGTGGACGGCGCGCCCGTTGACAAGGTCAACATCACGGTCAACGTGCCCGGCGGGCCGACCGGCGCGGTGTTCAACGACACGGACGGCTTCGCGGTGCCGAACGGGGGCGGCAACGCGCCCGCCAGGTTCATCTTCGTCACCGAGGGCGGCGACGTCATCGCGTGGAACCAGAACGCGGGCGCCAACGGAGTCGTCGTCGCCCACGGGGCGGAGGGCGCGGTCTACAAGGGAGCCACCCTGCTGCACACGGACTCCGGCAACTTCCTCCTCGCCGCCGACTTCCACAACGCGCGGATCGACGTGTTCGACGAGCACTTCGACAAGGTCGAACTTTCGGACCGCCGCTTCCAGGACGAGGAGTTGCCGGAGGGGTTCGCGCCGTTCAACGTGTTCGCCGTCGGCGAGGCGGTCTACGTCAGCTACGCCAAGCAGGACGCGGCGGCCCATGACGACGTGCCCGGTGTCGGGCTCGGCTTCGTGAACCTGTTCACCGACTTCGGCCGGCGCGTGTGCCGGGTCGCCAGCCGGGGGACGCTCAACGCGCCGTGGGGCATGGCCATCGCGCCGAAGAGCTTCGGCAGGTTCGCCGGGGACCTGCTGGTCGGCAACTTCGGCGACGGCAAGATCAACGTGTTCGACGGCAACGAGTTCGAGGGACTGCTGCGGGACGACGACGGTGACGTCATCACGATCGACGGTCTCTGGGCGCTGTTGCCGGGGACCGAGCAGACCGGCGGCGAGGGCACGCTCTGGTTCAGCTCGGGGCCGGACAACGAGCAGCACGGTCTGGTCGGTCAGCTGATCCGGGCGAACTGACGGCCCGCCGTACCCTGCCGCGCCCCCGGGTCACCCTGGGGGCGCGGCGCCATTCCCGCACACGGAGGTCGTGGAACCGGTCACTGCGGTCGCGGTGTCGCGGCCAGCCGGCGTTCCAGCCGCAGCTCGTCGTGCAGTGGGATGTCGTCCTCGCCGACGTACGGGATGGCCGGCTTCAGCCGTCGGGCCCGGTCGACCGCGCCCACGTCCACCGCCACGATCCGCAGCCCCCGGCGCTGGTAGAAGCGCAGCGCGGCGAGGTTGTCGTTGGTGGTGACCAGCCAGAACCGGTCCACCCCGGCGGCCAGCGCGATCCCCTCGGCGGCGGCCAGCAGGGCGTTGCCGGCGCCCAGGCCGGGAGCGGCGGCCACCAGGCTCACCACCTCCAGCCCGTCGTCGGCGAGCCGGTAGACCAAAGCACCGGCCAGCTCGCCCTCGCCGTCCACCGCCACCAGCGCCGGAAGCTCCCGCAGGTCGTAGCGGGTGTCGTGGACCACCACGTACGGGCCGCCCCACTCGCGGTGGTGCAGCACCGCCATGTCGGCCTCGTCGCGCGGCTCCGCAGGTCGTACCTGGATCGGGGCCATCGGAGCCTCCTCCCTCGTCGGCTGCCGGCCACACCTTACCGACCGGAGGAACCGCCGCCGCCGCGCGAAATGCGCGGAGCAGGTTCGCAAGATCGAGCACGATCTTGGCGCGGGGCGCGGGGCGCGGGGCGCGGGGCGCGGGGGAGTCAGCCGCGGAGGCGCAGGCCGCGCGGGGTGGCCCGGAAACCGGCGGCGGTCAGCGCGTCGCGTAGCGGGGAGGAGTGGACCGCCTCGCCGTCGGCGCGCTCCACCGAGATCGCGCCGAGGGCGCCGGAGTGCACCGCGTCCGCGAGCGCCTTGCCGGCCCCGGCGAGCGCGTCGGCGTCGTCGGTGAACGACAGCAGGGTCCGTCCGCCCCGCTCCACATAGAGCACCAGGTCGCCGCCGACCAGCACGACCAGCGCACCGGCCTTGCGCCCGGCCCGGTGCCCGGCGGCCGGGGCCCCGCCGTCGCCGGAGTCGACCACCCGTTCCGGCCAGGGCAGCGCCGCGCCGTACGGGTTCGCCGGGTCGGTGGCGGCCAGGACCAGGGGCGGCCCGCCCGCGCCCCGGACGTCGTCGGCCAGGGCGCGGATCCGGTCCACCGCCCCGGGCACCGCGAACTGGGCCGCGCCCAGCCCCTCGACGAAGTAGCCCCGGCGGGTCGCCCCGCGCTCCTCCAGCGCGGACAGCACCGGGTAGACCGCGGCGAAGCCACCGGTGACCTGCTCGGCCAGGACCGCGCCCCGGGTGACCACGCCGTGCCGTTCGAGCAGCAGGTCGGCGAGGGCGGCGGCCCGGCGGGTCGGGTCGAGGTCCCGGTCGGGCAGCCGGGACCAGCGCCCAGCCACGGTGGGCGGGCCGCCGCGGCTGGGCAGCGCCACCCGGCCGGGCCGGCGGTAGCGGGTACGCGGGGCGGACGGCCGGGACCGGTGCGCCCCGCCCCCGCCGAGCACCGCCCGCAGCGGGGCGAGCGTGTCGTTGGTGAGGTGCCCGGCCCAGACCAGGTCCCAGATCGCGACCGCCAGCGCGGCGTCGTCGGTCGAGCCGACCCGGTCGGAGAGCGCGCGGAAGAAGAGCGCCTGCCCGTCGCCGAGCGCGTCCAGCACGGCCTCGTGCAGCGGGGTCGGCGCCAACGCCTCGCCTGGCGGCGGGAGCAGCAGCGGCGCGACATCGGCGTACGCGAGGGTGATCCAGCCGTCGCCGCCGGAGATCGCCCCGGACCCGGCCCACACCACCTCGCCGCTGGCGCACAGCTCGTCGAGCTGGGCGGGGGAGTAGTCGGCCACCCGGGCGGGCAGCACCAGGCGTTCCAGCGCGGACGCCGGCACCGCCGCCCCCTGCAACTGCTCGACCGTGGCGGCGACCGCCTCCACGCCCCGGGCCGACGAGCCGACCTGCTGCCAGCGGGGCAGGAACGCGGCGAGTGCTCGTGGCGGCACCGGCTCGATCTCCCGGCGCAGCGCGGCGAGCGAACGGCGGCGTAGCAGCCGCAGCACCTCGGCGTCGCACCACTGGGTGCCGACGCTGTCCGGGGCGAACTCGCCGGAGACCACCCGCCCGGTGGCGGCGAGCCGGCGCAGCGCCTGCTCGACCACGAACACCCCGAGCCCGAACCGGGCGGCGCAGGTGGCCGCCGCGAACGGGCCGTGGGTGCGCGCGTACCGGGCGACCAGGTCGCCGAGCGGGTCGGCCACCGGCGCCAGGTATGCCTCCGCGACCCCGACCGGCAGCGCCACGCCGAGCGCGTCGCGTAGCCGGGCCGCGTCCTCGACGCCGACCCAGCGTTCCTCGCCGGCGATCCGGACCCGCAGCACCCGGCGGGCCGCCGCCAGCTCGGCCAGCCACCCGGCCGGTACGCCCCGCTCGGCCAGCTCGGCGTCGCTCAGGTCGCCGACGACGCGGAGCAGCTCGACCACGTCCTCGGCGTCGCGGGGGCGGCGCTGCTCGGTGCGCCAGCGCAGCTGCCGCTCGGTCTCGGCGAGCACCGCCGGGTCGAGCAGCTCCCGCAGGTCGACCCGGCCGAGCAGCTCGCCGAGCAGCCCGGAGTCGAGGGCGAGCGCGGCGGCCCGGCGTTCGGCCAGCGGCGCGTCGCCCTCGTAGAGGAACGCGCCGACGTAGCCGAAGAGCAGCGAGCGGGCGAACGGGGACGGGCGCTCGGACTCCACCTCGACCAGGCGCACCTTGCGGGCGGCCAGGTCGCGCATCAGTTCGGCCAGCGCCGGCTGGTCGAAGACGTCCTGGAGGCACTCCCGGGCGGCCTCCAGGGTGACCGGGAAGTCGGCGTACTCGCGGGCGACGTCGAGGAGCTGGGCGGCCCGCTGCCGCTGCTGCCAGAGCGGCTGCCGGCGGCGCGGGTCGCGGCGGGGCAGCAGCAGGGACCGGGCCGCGCACTCGCGGAACCGGGACGCGAAGAGCGCCGAGGTGCCGACGGACTCCTCGACGAGCTGGGCGATCTCGTCGGGTTCGAAGACCACCACGTCGGCGCCGGGCGGCTCGTCGGCGGTGTCCGGCAGCCGCACCACGATGCCGTCGTCGGAGGGCATGACCTGGGCGTCCACCCCGTACCGTTCGGCGAGGCGGCGGCCGATGGCGAGCGCCCAGGGGCCGTTGACCCGCGCGCCGAGCACCGAGTGCACGGCGAGCCGCCAGTCGCCCAGCTCGTCGCGGAACCGCTCGACCACCACCGTCCGGTCGTCCGGCAGGGCGCGGGTGGCCTCCCGCTGCTCCCGCAGGTAGGCCAGCAGGTTGCCGGCGGCCCAGTCGTCCAGCCCGCCGGCGCGCAGCGCGGCGACGGCGTCGGAGTCGCTGGACCGGAGCAGTGCCCGGATCCGGGCGCCGATGGCCCGGCCCAGCTCGACGGGGCGGCCGAGCTGGTCGCCCTTCCAGAACGGCATCCGGGCGGCCTGCCCGGGGGCGGGGGAGACCAGCACCCGGTCGGGGGTGATCTCCTCGATCCGCCAGGACGACGAGCCGAGCAGGAAGACGTCGCCGACCCGGGACTCGTAGACCATCTCCTCGTCCAGCTCGCCCACCCGGGCGGCCCGCTCCGCCCCGGCCAGGAATACGCCGAACAGCCCCCGGTCGGGGATGGTGCCGCCGCTGGTCACCGCGAGTCGCTGGGCTCCCGGCCGGCCGGTGAGCACGTCGGTGGCCCGGTCCCAGACCAGCCGGGGCCGCAGCTCGGCGAAGGCGGTCGACGGGTAGCGGCCGGAGAGCATGTCGAGCACCGCGTGCAGCGCCGAGTCGGGCAGCTCGGCGAAGGGCGCCGCCCGGCGGACCAGCACGGCGAGGTCGCCCAGCCGCCACGGCTCCAGCGCCACCATCGCCACGACCTGTTGGGCCAGCACGTCGAGCGGATTGCGCGGGTAGCGCAGCTCCTCGATCGCCCCCTCGGCCATCCGCTCGGCGACGACCGTGCAGGAGAGCAGGTCGCCGCGGTGCTTGGGGAAGACCACGCCCCGGGAGACCGCGCCGACCTGGTGCCCGGCCCGGCCGACCCGTTGCAGGCCGGCGGCGACGCTCGGCGGGGCCTCGATCTGCACCACCAGGTCGACCGCGCCCATGTCGATGCCCAGCTCCAGGCTGGAGGTGGCGACCACGGCGGGGAGCTGCCCGGCCTTGAGCGCCTCCTCGATGTGCTTGCGCTCCTCGCGGGAGACGCTGCCGTGGTGGGCGCGGGCGATCACCGGCGCCGCGCCGGCCGCCGCCCCGGACTGGGCCATCACCTCGGCCGGCTGCCGGGGCGCCCGCAGCGGCCCAGCCGGGCCGCCCCACGCGTCCGCACCGCGCCGCCGTGCCGGCCCACCGAGCTGCGGGCCGGGTCCGTCCACCCGACTGCCGTCGCCGGCCGCCGGCCCGTCGCCCCGACCAGGCGGATCGGATACGCCCACCGACCCGCCGCCCAGCGCCACGCGACCGCCCTCCGGGGCGCCCGCCGACTCCAGCTCCTCGGCGGCCAGCTCGTTGAGGCGTGCGCAGAGCCGCTCGGCGCTGCGCCGGGAGTTGGTGAACACGATGGTCGACCGGTGCGACCGGATCAGCGCGAAGACCCGCTCCTCGACGGCCGGCCAGATCGACGCCCGGCGCGGGCCGGGGCCGCCGAGGTCGTCCTCCGGCGGCTCCTGCTCGTCGAGGCGGGTCATGTCCTCCACCGGCACCTGGACGCTGACCTCGATTGTCTTGCCGCTGGCCGGCTGCACCACGTCGACCGGGCGGGCCCCGCCGAGGAACCGGGCGCAGCCGTCGACCGGGCGTACGGTGGCGGAGAGGCCGATCCGCTGTGCGGGCGCCTCCAGCAGCGCGTCGAGGCGCTCCAGCGAGAGCGCCAGGTGGGCGCCGCGCTTGGTGCCGGCGACCGCGTGCACCTCGTCGACGATGACTGTCCGCACCCCGCGCAGCGAGTCCCGGGCGGCGGAGGTGAGCAGCAGGAAGAGCGACTCCGGCGTGGTGATGAGGATGTCCGGCGGGGTACGCGCGAAGGCCCGTCGCTCGTCGGCCGGCGTGTCGCCGGTGCGCATGCCGACGGTGATCTCCGGCGGGGTGACGCCGAGCCGGGTGGCCGCCTGCCGGATGCCGGCGAGCGGGGCGCGCAGGTTGCGCTCCACGTCGACGGCGAGGGCCTTGAGCGGGCTGACGTAGAGCACCCGGCAGCGCTGCCGCGCCTCGGCCGGCGGGGGCGCCTTGGCCAGCTGGTCCAGCGACCAGAGGAACGCGGCCAGCGTCTTGCCGGAGCCGGTCGGCGCCACGACCAGGGCGTTGCGCCCGGCGGCGACCGACCGCCACGCGCCGGCCTGGGCGGCGGTGGGCGCCGCGAAGGCGGCGGTGAACCACTCCCGGGTCGCCGCGCCGAAACCCGCCAGCACGTCTCCGCCGGTCACCTCGTCCGCCACGCCGTCCATCCTGCCTCGCCGATGTGACATTCGGCCCGCGCCGGACGCTGTTCTGTCCGGGTAGGAAGGCTTACGCGATGGATGAGGCGTTGCAGCTATTAAGTCTTACTTAACTGCTTGCTTGTGCCGCGCAACATAAAGTAACTTCACTCGCAACGCAGCGTGGGGTGGAGGGCGTGGATGACCGTCGAGGGGCGAGGCTCCGGGCCCGGGACCGACGTGCTCATCCGCAAGGTCGACAGTCATCTCGCCACGCTCCGCACCGGGCTGCACGGTCCCGAGCTGGAGCTCGCCGAGAAGCTGGCCCGCTGCCTGCGCGAGCTGGTCGTCGCCACCGCCCACTCCAGCGCCGCCGACCGCGGGCTGGTTCGCGCCGCCGTGCACTATTTCGTCCTGCGTCGGGAGAGCCGCGGCAAGCTGCTGCCGGTACGTTCCCTCGCCGCCGCCCAGCGGGTGGTCAACAAGGCCGTCCGCCAGCTCGGCCGCCCCGACCTGCTGGTGGAGACCCCGCGGGAGCGCCCGGCCCCTGAGCCGGCCACGACCATTCCGGCTCGACACGTCTGACGCCGCGTTTACCAGCCGGCCGCGCCTGGGTATGCCCAATCGAGCCCCGAGCGGGGCATTTTCCGTAAACCTGCCCCTCGCCCGGCGATCTGACGTCTGATCGGTCGTGGCGTGGCGGCGCGCGCCGCCACCTCGACCTGGAGTACGCGTGCTCGTCCTGCTGATCCTGCACCTGGTGGCGGCCCTGCTCGCGCCGCTGCTGGTGCGAAGGTGGGGACCGCGTGCCTGCTACCCGCTCGCGCTCGCCCCGGCCGCCACCTTCGGCTGGGCCGTCGCCCACACCGGGACGGTCCGCACCGGCGGCGCGGTGGTCGAGACGTACCCCTGGATCGCGGACCTCCAGCTCGACGTGGCGCTGCGGGTCACCACCCTGTCCTGGCTGATGCTGCTGCTGGTCGGCGGCGTCGGCGCGCTGGTGCTGGTCTACTCCGCCCGCTACTTCCACGCCGGCTCGGCGGGACTGGCCCGGTTCGCGGCCGTCCTGGTCGCCTTCGCCGGGGCGATGCTCGGCCTGGTCGTCTCCGACGACCTGCTGCTGCTCTACGTCTTCTGGGAGCTGACCACGGTCTTCTCCTACCTGCTGATCGGGCACAGCACCGAACGACGATCCAGCCGGTTGGCCGCCGCCCAGGCGCTGACCGTCACCACGCTCGGCGGGCTGGCCATGCTGGTCGGTCTCCTCCTGCTCGGCCACCACGCCGGCGGCTACCGCTGGTCCCTGATCACCGCCGTCCCGCCGCCGGGCGGCGGGTACCTCGTCACGGCCGTGTTGCTGATCCTGGCCGGGGCGCTGGCCAAGTCGGCGGTCTTCCCGTTCACCTCGTGGCTGCCGGTGGCGATGGCGGCCCCGACGCCGGTCAGCGCGTACCTGCACGCGGCGGCGATGGTGAAGGCCGGGGTCTTCCTGGTCGCGCTGCTCGCCCCGGCGCTCGCCCCGGTCGGCCCGTGGCGGTCGGTCACCGTGGTCGCCGGGCTGGTCACCCTGGTCGTCGGGGGTTGGGCGGCGCTGCGGCAGACCGACCTCAAGCTGTTGCTCGCGTACGGGACCGTCAGTCAGCTCGGCCTGCTGACCGTGGTGCTCGGCGCGGGCACCCCGCAGGCGGCGCTCGCGGGCACCGCGCTGCTGCTGGCGCACGGGCTGTTCAAGGCGGCGCTCTTCCTCGTCGTCGGCATCCTCGACCACAGCGCCGGCAGCCGGGACCTGCGCGACCTGTCCGGCGTGTGGCGGGGCGCGCCGGTGCTCGCCGGGGTCGCCGCGCTGGCCGCCGCCTCGATGGCCGGACTGCCGCCGCTGCTCGGCTTCGTCGCCAAGGAGGCGGTCCTCGCCGCGTTCCCCGGGCGGCCCGTGCTGCTCGCGGTGCTCGTCGCGGGCAGCGCGCTCACCGTGGCCTACAGCATCCGCTTCGTCTGGGGCGCCTTCGCCGCCCGACCGGGCGTCCCGGCCACCGACGTCGAGCGGCCCCCGGCCGTGATGCTCGTACCCGCGGGCCTGCTCGCCGTGGCCGGGCTCGCCGCCGGCCCGGCCGCCGGCTGGCTCGGCGGCCTGCTCCGCCCGTACGCCGAGCTGCTCGGCCCGGTCGAGGAGGGCCTGGCGCTCTGGCACGGACCGACCGTCGCGCTGGGCCTCTCCGCCGCCGCGATCGCCGGCGGCGCGGCGCTGCACCTGGTCCGCGGCCCGCTCGCCCCCGCGCTGGCCCGGCTGCGCGCCCCGGTCGGCGGCAACCAGGGGTACGAGTGGGTGACCCACCAGTTCGACCGGTTCGCCATCAAGGTCACCGGCGCCACCCAGCGCGGCGCCCTGCCGCAGTACCTCGGCACCGTGCTGGTCGTGCTGGTCCTGGTGCCCGGCACGGCGATGCTGGTCGCCCGGCCCTGGCGGACCGGCCTGGTCGCCTGGGACACCCCGGCGCAGGTCGTGGTCTGCGCGGTGATCGCGGTGGCGGCGGTGCTCGCGGTCGGCGCCCGGCGCCGGCTCACCGCGATGCTGCTGGTCGGGGTGACCGGCTACGGCACGGCGATGATCTTCGTGCTCTACGGCGCGCCCGACCTGGCGCTCACCCAGTTCCTGGTGGAGACGGCCACCATCGCGGTGTTCGTGCTGGTGCTGCGCCGGCTGCCGGACCGCTTCTCGGCCCGCCCGCTGCGCCTCAGCCGTTGGGCACGCCGGGGGATCGGGGCCGCGACCGGGGTGGTGCTGGCGGGACTCGCCCTCGTCGCGGCCGGCGCCCGGCGTGCCCCGTCGATCTCGCTGGCCTTCCCCGACCTGGCAGTCGCGCAGGGCCACGGCCGCAACGTGGTCAACGTGACCCTGGTGGACATCCGGGCCTGGGACACCATGGGCGAGATCTCGGTGCTGGTGGCGGCCGCGACCGGGGTGGCCAGCCTGATCTACGAGCGGTCCCGCACCGGGCCCCGGCCGCGCCGCCCGCGCCCGTCCGGGGACCGGCGCACGGTGTGGCTGCGCGGCGGGACCACCCTGCAGGAGCACCGCCGCTCGATCGTCTTCGAGGTGGTCACCCGGCTGATCTTCCACACCGTACTGATCTTCTCCCTGTTCCTGCTCGTCTCCGGGCACAACGCCCCCGGGGGCGGGTTCGCCGGCGGGCTGGTCGCCAGTCTCGCCCTGGCGGTCCGCTACCTGGCCGGCGGCCGGTACGAGCTGGCCGAGGCCGTACCGGTCGGGGCCGGCACGCTGCTCGGCGCCGGGCTGGGCCTCTCGGTCGGCAGCGGCGTGGTCGGGCTGCTGACCACCGGCGCCGTGCTGCGGAGCGGGCAGGTGCACCTCTGGCTCCCCCTGGTCGGCCATTTCCACCTGGTCACGTCGCTCTTCTTCGACATTGGCGTCTACCTGGTCGTGGTCGGGCTGGTGCTGGACGTCCTGCGCAGCCTCGGCGCCGAGGTGGACCGGCACGTCGAGGCGGCCGGCGAGCCGGCCCGGGGGCTCACGGTCGAGCGGGAGGGGGAGCGGCGGTGAGACAGCCGAGCCTGGTCCTGGTGGTCGCCGTCGGCGTGCTCGCCGCCGCCGGCGTCACGCTCCTGCTGGAGCGGAGCCTGACCCGCATCCTGCTCGGCATCATCCTGCTGGGCAACGGGGTGAACCTGCTGATCCTGGTCGGTGGCCGGGCGGGCGACGCGCCGCTGGTCGGCACCGGGTCGACCGGCGGGACGAGCGACGCCCTGCCGCAGGCCATGGTGCTCACCGCCGTGGTGATCACCTTCGGGCTGACCGCGTTCCTGCTCGCCGTCGCCTACCGGAGCTGGTATCTCAGCGGCGACGACGAGGTGCAGGACGACCTCGAGGACCGACAGATCGCCCGGCTCGCCGAGCGCAACGAGGTCTCCGCCGCGGACCTCGGCGGCGAGGGGCCGGACGACGACCCGGAGCAGGTGGACCCGGAGCCGGCGCTGCGCCGGCTGCGCCGCCGGGGGGAGGCACGGTGAGCGTGAGGAGTGAGCCGGTTTTGCGAGCCCCGCAGTCGCGAACGGGGGAAGCACGGTGAGCGGTGGCGGGGTGACCCCGGCGCTGGTGCCGTTGCCGGTGGTGGTGCCGCTGTTCGGCGCCGCGCTCACCCTGATCCTGGGCAACCGGCCCAGGTTGCAGCGCTCGGTCAGCGTGTTCGGCCTCGCCGCCACCCTGGCGGTCGCGGTGCTGCTGCTGGTCGAGGCGTACCGGCACGGGCCGGTGGTGGTCCAGGTGGGCGGCTGGCCCGCGCCGGTCGGCATCGTGCTGATCGCCGACCAGTTGGCGGCCCTGCTGCTGGTGGTCTCCTCGGCGGTGACCCTCTGCGTGCTGCTCTACTCGGTCGGCCAGGGTCGGGGGGAGGTCGGCGAGAGCGCGCCGGTGAGCATCTACCACCCCACCTACCTCGTGCTCACCGCCGGCGTGACCAACGCCTTCCTGGCCGGCGACCTGTTCAACCTGTACGTCGGCTTCGAGATCCTGCTGGCCGCGAGCTTCGTGCTGATCACGCTCGGCGGCACCGAGACCCGCATCCGCACCGGCCCGACGTACGTGGTGGTCAGCATCCTCTCCTCGATGATCTTCCTGACCGCGGTGGGCCTGGTGTACGCGGCCACCGGCACCCTGAACATGGCCCAGCTCGCCGGGCGGCTGGACGCGCTGCCGGACGGCGTACGCCTGGGGTTGCAGCTCATGCTGCTGCTCGCCTTCGGCATCAAGGCGGCGGTCTTCCCGGTCTCCGCCTGGCTGCCGGACAGCTACCCGACCGCGCCGGCCCCGGTCACCGCGGTCTTCGCCGGCCTGCTCACCAAGGTCGGCGTGTACGCGATCATCCGCACCGAGACCCTGCTCTTCCCCGGCGGGCAGGTCGCCGGCCTGCTCCTGGTGGTGGCCGGGCTGACCATGGTGGTCGGCATCCTCGGCGCGGTGGCCCAGTTCGACATGAAGCGGCTCTTCTCCTTCACCCTGGTCAGCCACATCGGCTACATGATCTTCGGGGTGGCGTTGAGCAGCGTCGCCGGCCTGGCCGGGGCGATCTTCTACGTGGTTCACCACATCACCGTCCAGACCACCCTCTTCCTGGTCGCCGGCCTGGTCGAGCAGCGGGCCGGCAGCACCGACCTGCGGCGGCTGGGCGGACTGGCCCGGGTCGCCCCGCTGCTCGCCGTGCTCTTCTTCGTACCGGCGATGAACCTGGCCGGCATCCCGCCGTTCTCCGGTTTCCTCGGCAAGCTCGGCCTGCTCCAGGCCGGCGTGGCGGCCGGCGGGGTGCTGCCCGCCGTACTCGTCGCCGCCGGGGCGCTGACCAGCCTGCTCACCCTCTACACCGCCTCCCGGGTGTGGAGCATCGCGTTCTGGCGGGCGCCCCGGCAGGCCACCACGCACCCGCCGGTACGGCTGCCCGCGCTGATGGTCGGCGCCACCACCGCCCTGGTGGCGCTCGGCGTGGCGCTGACCGTGGCCGCCGGGCCGCTGTTCCGGGTCAGCGTGGACGCCGCCACCGACCTGCGCGAACGCACCCCGTACGTGCGGGCCGTCCTGCCGGTGGACGCACCGTGACCGACGACCGGCCGGACCGCCGCGGACCGGCACCGGAGGCCCGCCCACCCGACGACCCGCAGGCGTCCCACGACCCCGGCGCGGCCCGTGACGCGCCGGCGGCTGAGGACCCGCCGGCGGCCGTCGGGCGGGGCGGGCGGCGGCGGGACCAGGCCGTGGCGCTCGGCTGGCTGGTGGCGATCTGGCTGCTGCTGTGGGGCGACCTCTCCTGGGGCAACCTGCTCGGCGGCCTCGTCGTCGGCGCGGCCGTGCTGATCTTCTTCCCGCTCCCGCCGGTCACCTTCGGTGGCCGGCTCCGCCCCGGCCCGCTGCTGGTCCTCGCGGTCACCTTCGTCGGCGAACTGGTCAGCGCCAGTGTGCACGTCGCGGCCGTCGCGGTCCGCCCCGGCTGCCGGCCGCGCGGCGCGGTCATCGCGGCGCCGCTGCGGGTCCGCACCGACCTCAACCTGGCCCTCACCGCCGAGCTGGTCTCCCTGGTCCCCGGCACCCTGATCCTCGACGTGGACCGCGACCGGGGCGTCCTCTACGTGCACGTCCTCGACGTCCGCCGCCCCGAGGACCTGACCGCCAGCCGCGAGCGCGTCCTCGCCGCCGAACGGCGCATCGTCCGCGCCGTCGGCTCCGCCGAGGAGGTACGCCAGCTCGGCGTCGAACCCGTCGAACCCGTCGACAGGAGGAATCCCGAATGACCACCGTCCTCGCCGTCGCGCTGACCGTGCTGCTCTCGGTCACCGCGCTGCTCGCCCTGACCCGCATCTACCGGGGGCCGTCGCTGGTCGACCGGGTCGTCGCCGCCGACCTGCTGCTGGCCACCATGCTCGGTGCGGTCGGCGCGGAGGCGGCGGTCAAAGGGCACGCCAGCACGCTGCCCGTGCTGGTGGTGCTCTCCCTGCTCGGCTTCGTCGGATCGGTCTCCCTGGTCCGCTTCGCGGTACGCGAGGAGGCGTGATGAGCGCCCTCGCCGACTGGCTGGGCGCGGCCTGTCTGCTGGCCGGTGCGCTGCTCGGCCTGGCCGCCGGGATCGGCGTGCTGCGGTTCCCCGACGCGCTGGGCCGGATGCACGCGGCCACCAAGCCGCAGGTGCTGGGCGTGCTGATGCTCCTGCTCGGGCTGGCGCTGCGCCTGCGTACGCCCAGGGACCTGGGCATGATCGCGTTGGTCGCGGTCTTCCAACTGGCCACCGCGCCGGTCGCGGCGCAGATGATCGGCCGGGCCGCCTACCGGTCCGGGCGGATCGACCGTGCCCTGCTGGACGTCGACGAGTTGGCCGGGCGGTGAACCGGACGGCGGGGAGGCTTCCCGGCACCTTCAGCGGACGTCCAGCCAACGCCGATAGAATGACCCGCATGATCGACTCTTCTGCCCAGGAGGGCAGCAGTAGCCAGCCGGGTCCGGCCCGGCAACCCCTCGCCCCGACGAACCCGGGAGCCCTGAACCTCCCGTGCTGATCCTCGTCGGTCTCGTTCTCATCATCGTGCTCACCGCCGCCACCGGTTACTTCGTGGCCCAGGAGTTCGGTTACGTCGCCGTGGACCGGGGCAAGCTCAAGCAGCTCGCCGACGGTGGCGACCGGGCCGCCGCCCGGGCCCTGGAGGTGACCGGCCGGCTCTCGTTCATGCTCTCCGGCGCCCAACTCGGCATCACCGTGACCGCGCTGCTGGTCGGTTACGCCGCCGAGCCGTACCTGGGCGCGGGGCTGGCCGACCTGCTCGGCGTCGCCGGGGTCTCCACCGGCGTCGCGCTGCCGCTGTCGGTGGCCCTCGCCCTGATCATCGCCACCGTGGTGCAGATGGTCCTGGGCGAGCTGGCCCCGAAGAACCTGGCCATCGCCCGCGCCGTACCCCTGGCGCGGGCGCTGGCCCGATCCACCCTCATCTACCTGCGGATCGCCGGACCGGTGATCACCCTCTTCGACCGGGCCGCCATCCGGTTGCTGCGCCGGGTCGGCATCGAGCCGATCGAGGAGCTGCCCAGCGGCGCCACCCCGGAGGACCTGGAACAGATCATCGCCGAGTCCCGGGAGGAGGGGCACCTCGACGCGGCGATGTCCGAGCTGCTCGACCGGGGCCTCGACTTCCGCGAGCTGACCGCCGGGGAGGCCATGGTCCCCCGGGTCGACGTGCACACCGTACGGGCCGACGAGCCGGTCAGTCGGGTCGTCGAGCTGCTCGACACCGGCCACTCCCGGTTCCCCGTCCGGGGTGCCGAGGGCGTCGACGACCTGGTCGGCGTGGTCGGCATCGCCGACGTGCTCGGGGTGCCGCCCGCGGCGCGGGCCACCACCCCGGTCGCGACGGTGGCCGTACCCCCGCTGCTGGTGCCGGAGACGCTGCCGTTGCCGACGGTGCTGGACCGGCTCCGGGTCGGGCATCGGCAGCTCGCCTGCGTGGTCGACGAGTACGGCGGCTTCGCCGGCGTGATCACGCTGGAGGACATCGCCGAGGAACTGGTCGGGCCGATCCGCGACGAGGACGACCCGCCCGAGCGGGCCCCGGCCCGGCAGGAGGACGGGTCCTGGGTGGTGCCCGCCCGCTGGCGGATCGACGAGGTCGCCGACAGCACCGGCATCGCGCTGCCCGAGGCGCCCGAGTACGACACCCTCTCCGGGCTGGTCATGCGGGAGCTGGGCCGGGTGCCCGAGGTGGGTGACCGGCTGGAGATCAGTCTCGGCGTCGACGGCGACGAGTCCGACGTCGAGCCCCGCGCGCTGGTCGAGGTGCTGGCCGTGGACCGGCACGTGGCCGACTCCGTCCGGCTCCGGATGGCCGCCGCCGAACGCGGGGAGGAGGCGGCATGACGCCCGGTTTCGCGCTGTTCTTCTCGATCGTGCTGCTGGCGCTCAACGGTTTCTTCGTGGCGGCCGAGTTCGCCCTGGTGGCGGCCAAGCGGTACCGCCTGGAACAGCTCGCTGCCGGTGGCGGCCGGGCGGCCCGCGCGGCGCTGGACGGCGTCCGCGAGCTGTCCCTGATGCTGGCCGGGGCGCAGCTCGGCATCACGCTGTGCACGCTGGGGCTGGGCGCCCTGGCCGAACCGGCGATCGAGCACCTGCTCAGCCCGCTGCTGCACGCGGTCGGGCTGCCGGCGGCGGCGAGCCACGCGGTGGGGCTGCTGTTCGCCCTGGCCCTGGTGACCTTCCTGCACCTGGTGGTCGGCGAGATGGCCCCGAAGTCCTGGGCGATCACCGACGCGGAGCGCTCGGCGATGCTGCTGGCGCTGCCGTTCCGGGCCTTCGCCCGGGTCGCCCGTCCGGTGCTTTCCGCGCTGAACGCCCTGGCCAACGCGGTCCTGCGGCTGGTCGGCGTACGCCAGCAGGACCAGCTCGCCCAGGTGCACGGCCCGGACGAGCTGCGCATCCTGCTGGAACAGTCCCGCGAGCACGGGCTGCTCGGCGCCGAGCAGCACCAGATGCTGACCAGCATGCTGGAGTTGCAGGGCACCACCGTGGCGCAGGTGATGGAGCCGTTCGACCGGATCGTCACGGTCCGGCGGGAGGACGACGCCGAGCGGATCGAGCACGTGTCCCGGGACAGCGGTCGTTCCCGGCTGGCCGTCGTCGACGCCGCTGGCGAGGTCTGCGGCCTGGTCCACGTACGGGAGGCGGTCCGCGCGGTCACCAACGGCCGGGCGGCGACCGCCGGCGAGCTGATGACCCCGGCGTTCGTCCTGCCCGCCGGGGCCTCGGTCACCGAGGCGGTGGCGGCGATGCGCGGCCGGCAGGCCCAGCTGGCGCTGGTCCGCAACGGTGGCGGCCCGACCCGGCCGATCGGCTTCGTGGCGCTGGAGGACCTGCTGGAGGAGGTCATCGGCGAGTTCGACGACGAGACCGACCCGGTGCCCAGGGGTCGTCGGATGCGCTGACGCTCGTCCCTTCCGTCTCTTTCCATCCGGCCGCCGGGTCCCTCGGGCCCGGCGGCCGCGCCGGCATCCGGCACGGACGCCGGAGGCGTGTCCGGGCGCTGGCCGGGAAAGCGCCGCGCACGGCAACCAGGACGGGGAGGGCGCGAGATGCGGCTGACCGGGGTGTCGCCGGAGTCCGTCCGGACCGGGCTCTCGGTGAGCACCACCCTGCCCAACCCCAGCACCCGACCGGGCCTGCGGCTACCCGGCCGGGTGACCCTCACCGCCGCGGGTGAGGACGTGCCCGTCCGGTACGTCCGGCTCGGGCTGGTCGCCCAGATGGAGCCGGCGGATCCCGACTCGCCCCGCCGGCTGGTGCAGTACCACCAGGTGCCGATCGCCGGCCGGTTCGTGGTGCCGGCCGGGCGGCGACGGGCGGTCGACTTCGTCTTCCTGTTGCCCTGGGAGACCCCGGTGACGATCTTCGGCGGGGTGCCGCTGATGAGCCTGCGCACCGGGCTGCGTACCGAGGTGTCGGTGGACCCCGATCTGGACCAGGGCGCGATGGTGCCGGTCTTCGTCCACCCGCTCCCCGCCCAGCAACACGTGCTCGCCGCGCTGGACACCCTCGGCTTCGTCATGCGGCAGGCGGGCCTGCAACAGGGCGCCCTGCCCGGGGTGGAGCAGAAGCTGCCGTTCCACGAGCGGCTCGGCTACTGGGCGGCGCCGCTCTACGCCGGTCCGATCACCGAGCTGGAGGTGATCTTCGTGACCAACGCGGCGGGCCTGGAGGTGCTGCTCTGGCTGGACCGCCGGCTCTCCCTGGCCGGGGTCACCCACCAGAGCATCAGCAGGTTCCGGGTCTGGCACGCCGGGGCCGAGCAGCGGGACTGGGTCGCCACCGTGGACGGCTGGCTGCGGCACGCGATCAACCGGCACGCGGCGGCCGCCGCGCACGCCGACTGGTCCGCCACGATCCGGGAGTCCGCGCACGTCAGCCGCCGGCCGGACGAGCCCGTCGCGCCCGGCTACGGCCTCGGCGGCACGGCCGGCGGCACCGGCGGCGTCAGCAGCGGAAACGGCGGCGGCATCTGACCACGGCACCGCCGGTTCCCGGCGACCGGGGCCCCTCCCGCAGGCGGTCAGGGGCCCCTCCTCAGACCGAGGCGGTGGCGAGCTTGAGGCTGAAGCCGAGGAAGAGCATCCCGATCCCGGTCGTGGCGCCGGCGGCCAGCCGCCGCCGGCGGTGGAACTGGGCGGCCAGGAAGGTGCCCGTGAAGATGAGCGCGGTGAGGTAGAGCGCGCTGGTCACCTGGGCGATCAACCCGAGCAGCACGAACGAGAGCGCCGGCCAGGCGTACCCGGGGTCGACGAACTGAATGAAGAACGAGATGAAGAAGAGGATCGCCTTCGGGTTGAGCAGGCTGATCACCAGCGCCTTCCGGAAGGGGCTGTGCAGCGCGGCCGGCTCCGCCGCGTCGATCAGGCGCGGCGTCGCCGGGTCGTTGCGGTCGCGCCAGCGCCGCCAGGCGCCACGCAACATGGTCAACCCCACGTAGCCGAGGTACGCGGCGCCGGCGTACTTGATCACCAGAAAGAGCGGCGGGTACGCCTTGAGCACCGATGCCACCCCGGCGGCGGAGAGGAACATCAGCACGGAGTCGCCGACGAACACGCCGCCGGCGGCCCGGTAGCCCGTCCGTACGCCGCGCTTGGCGGCGGTGGAGAGCACGAAGAGTGAGTTCGGCCCGGGCAGCAGCACGATCGCCACGGTCCCCAGCACGTACGTCCAGATGTCGGTGATGCCCAGCACGCCGGACATCATGACGCCAAGGGTGCCGTCGGGCGAAGCCTTTCCCGCAGCCGGAGTTGTGCGTTGGGCCACTCGGCGGCGAGCATCGAGTAGAACGCGGAGTCCCGCCAGGAGCCGTCGGCCCGCCGCCGGTTGGACCGCAGCGTCCCCTCCCGGGTGGCGCCGAGCCGCTCGATGGCCCGCTGCGAGCGCTCGTTGAGCGTGCTGGTCTGCCAGGTCACCCGGATCGCGTCCAGCTCCTCGAAGGCCCGGGTGAGCAGCAGCAGCTTCGCCTCGGTGTTGATCCCGGTACGCCACCACGGCCGGCCGAGCTGGGTGAAGCCGATCTCCAGGGTCCGCAGATCCTCGTCCGGCTGGTAGTAGGACGTGGTGCCGACCACCGCGCCGGTGACCGCGCAGCGTTGCACCCAGGGCGTCCGGACGCCGCGCAGGTTCGCGTCCAGCGCGGCCCGGATCTGGCCGGCCGTCTCGTCCACGGTGGCGGGTCGGGGGCTGCCGACGTACCGCCACACCTCCGGGTCGTCCAGGGCGGCGTACAGCTCCTCGGCGTGGGACTCGTCGAGCGGCTCCAGCACGACGTGCTCGCCCCGCAACGCCACCGGCTCCAGCCAGGGCGACCGGACCGGTCGCAGGTACGCCGGCACCGGTACGACCACCCCGGCGTCCGGTTCCGGCGCCCCGGCGGTGAGCCGCAGCGGCACCACTCCGGCCCAGTACGGCAGGTCATGGTCGTCGGGCTCGTCGCCCACCCCCCTGGCGCGGCTCCGGACCGACACCTCGCGCAGCGGCAGCGCCAGCACGGCCGTCTCGGCCAGTTCCCGGCGGGTCGGCGGCCGGCTGTCGGTGCTGCGTCCGGCGGCCACCTTCTCCACCAGCGCGGTGAGCACGTCGCGCTTCTCCCGCTCGTCGGTGACCAGGCGGGCGGTGCCGTGCACGATCACCGACCGGTAGTTGGCGCTGTGGTTGAACTGGGACCGGGCGAGGACCAGGCCGTCGAGGTGGGTCACCGCGACGCAGACCGGCAGCCCGTCCCCGCCGCGGGCGGCGAGCAGCGGCCGGCTGCCGGTGGAGCCGTGCAGGTAGAGGGTGTCGCCGACGCGGACGTGCAGGGTGGGCAGCACGCGCGGCTCACCGTCGGCGACGAACGACAGCGCGCAGTGGTACGCCTCGTCGATGGCGGCGTGCGCGGCGGTCTCGTCGTAGCTCATCCGGTCGCGCATCCGGGTGGCGGTGGTCCGTTCGGTCCGGGGGTACATGCGGCGGTCACCTTTGTTCTAGTACAATCTCCGAACTGTGGCAGCACATTATCAGATCGTCGGCTCGTCCTCGGCCGCCATTTCGGCCAGCGTGGAAACCGGCATCCGCACCGGCGCCCTCGCCCCCGGCGACACGCTGCCGGCCGTCCGCGCCCTCGCCACCGAGCTGGCCGTCAGCCCGGCCACCGTGGCCAGGGCGTACCAGGAACTGCGCCAGCGCGGCCTGGTCGTCACCGCCGGCCGGCACGGCACCCGGGTCCGGCCGCGCCCCCCGGTGGCCACCCGCCGCGCCGGGCTGATGCCGCCCCCGCTGCCCGGCGCCCGCGACCTCTCCGGCGGGCAGCCCGACAGCCGGCTGCTGCCGCCGCTCGGCCCGCACCTGGCCGCGCTCGCCGCCGAGGTCGGCCCGCCCGGCGGGTACGCGGCCACCGCCGTCCTGCCCGAACTGGCCGACGCGGCGCGGCAGCGGCTCGCCGCCGACGGCGTGCCGGCCGGCGAGATCACCGTCACCGGGGGCGCGCTGGACGGCATCGAGCGCCTGCTCGCCGCCCACCTGCGGCCCGGCGACCCGGTCGCGGTCGAGGACCCCGGCTGGGCCAACCTGCTCGACCTGGTCGCCGCGCTCGGGCTGCGCGCCGTCGGGGTGCCGGTCGACGACGACGGCCCCACCGCGCCGGGCGTCCGGGCCGCCCTCGCCGCCGGGGCCCGCGCGCTGGTCGTCACCAGCCGCGCCCAGAACCCGACCGGCGCCGCCGTCTCCGCCGGCCGGGCCGAGGAGCTGCGTACGCTGCTCGCCGGCCGGCCCGACCTGCTGCTGATCGAGGACGACCACGCCGCCGAGCTGGCCCGCGTACCCCTGCACCCGCTGGCCGGGGCGACTCCGAACTGGGCCTTCGTCCGGTCGGTGAGCAAGCCGTACGGCCCGGACCTGCGCCTCGCCGTGCTCGCCGGCGACGAGGCCACCGTGGCCCGGGTGGCCGGCCGCGCCCGGGTCGGCGCCGGCTGGGTCTCCACGGTGTTGCAGCGCCTGGTCCTGGCGCTCTGGCGTGACCCGGCCACCGCTGATCTGGTACGCCGGGCGGCCGAGAGCTACGAGCGGCGGCGTTCCGGACTGGTCGACGCGCTGGCCGCCCGAGGGCTGACCGCCCACGGCCGGACCGGGATCAACGTCTGGGTGCCCGTGCCGGACGAGACGGTGGTGGTCACCGCGCTGCGCGACGCCGGCTGGTCGGTCGCCCCCGGCGCGCTGAACCGGATCGCCGCCGACCCTGGCGTGCGCGTCACCGTCAGCTCCCTCGACGAGGCCGACCTGGCGTCGTTCGCCGACGCGGTGACCCGGGCCGTCCGTCCCGTGGCACCCGCCGCCTACACCGCCTGAGCGGGCCGCGGCATGGTCCGACCCCGGCCGGGTACCCGGGGGCCGGGAGGTGGACGACCATGGCTTCGAACAGATCCAGGACGGGACTCTGGATCGCCGTGGCGGTGGTGATCATTCTGGTGATCATCGGCATCGTGCTGGCCTCGCGGCACGGTGGTGGCGGTGGCGGCTACTGAGCCGGGACCCACCCCGGACCGGGCGGCGCTGACGAAACCGGTATATAAAGTCGGCATGGCCGAGACCGAGAGCGCGCCCGGCGCCCAGGAGTTCATCCCGCCGCAGGCGGACACCATCGACCAGCTACGCGCCGCCGCGACCGGCTGCCGGGGCTGCGAGCTCTACCGGGACGCCTCGCAGACCGTCTTCGGTCGAGGCGACGAGAGCGCCCGGGTGGTCTTCGTCGGCGAGCAGCCCGGCGACATGGAGGACCAGAAGGGGTTGCCCTTCGTCGGCCCGGCCGGCCGGGTGCTGCGCCGGGCGGTGGACGACGCCGGCATCGAACCCGGCCACATCTATCTCACCAACGCGGTCAAGCACTTCCGCTTCGAGCTGCGCGGGAAGCGGCGGATCCACCAGACGCCGGACCGGGTGCACATCACCGCATGCCGGCCCTGGCTGGTCGCCGAGTTCGCCCGGCTCCGCCCGGAGGTCGTGGTGGTGCTCGGAGCCACCGCCGCCAAGGCCCTGCTCGGCCCGACGTTCCGGGTGACGAGGCAGCGCGGGGAACTGCTGCCCTGGCCCGCGGCCGCCCAGCGCCCCGAGGACTTCATCCGGGTGCCGGTGGACAACACCGGCAAGGTGGCCGACGCCCCCGCAGCCCGACTGCTGGCCACCATCCACCCGTCCGCGGTGCTGCGCGCCGACAACCAGGACGTCGCGTACGACGGCCTCGTCGCCGACCTGAAGGTGGCCGCCCGCGCCCTGCGGTAGCTCGCCCCGCGACCGTACGGCCTCAGAGGCGACCGCCGGTGGCCGTGTCCGAGATCCGCTGAGCGAGGTAGATGGGCACCACCGAGGCGACGATCAGCACGGCCGCCACCACGTTGATGACCGGTGCCTGGTTCGGCCGGAACAGGTTGCTGAAGATCCAGATCGGGAGCGTCTGCACGCCCGGCCCGGCCGTGAACGTGGTGACGATGATCTCGTCGAAGGAGAGCCCGAACGCCAGCAGCGCACCGGCCAGCAGCGCCGAGCGGAGCACCGGGAAGGTGACCCACCGGAAGGTCTGCAACCCGTCGGCGCCCAGGTCGGCCGACGCCTCCTGGAGGTTGCCGCCGAGCCGGCGCAGCCGGGCCAGCACGTTGTTGTAGACCACCACGACACAGAACGTCGCGTGCCCGACGATCACCGAGAAGAGCCCCTTGCCGACGCCGAGCGGCGCCAGCACCGAGCGGAACGCGCTGTCCAGCGCGATGCCGGTGACGATGCCGGGCAGCGCGATCGGCAGCACCACCAGCAGCGACACCGTCCCCCGGCCGAAGAACCGGTGGCGCTGCACGGCGAAGGCGACCAGCGAGCCGAGCACCAGCGCGATGACCGTGGCGCCCAGCCCCGCCTTGACCGACGTCCACAGCGCCTCCCGCGCACCGGCGTTGTCCCACGCGCGCGCCCACCACTCGGTGGTCCAGCGCGGCGGCGGCCAGGCGAAGGTGCGGTCGGCGTTGAACGAGTTGACCAGCACGACGGCCAGCGGCAGGTAGATGAAGGCCAGGCCGAGCGCCATCGCGCCGCGCAGCAGCCAGCGCGCCGACCGGGAGAGCGTCACAACTCCTCCAGAGCCCCGGACCGCCGTACGGCGACCAGGTAGACGACCATGATCAGAACCGGGATGGTGGCCAGCGCGGCCGCGAACGGCAGGTTGTTCGCCGCCCCGATGTTGGCGTAGACGAGGTTGCCCATGAGCTGCGTCTTGCCGCCGACGATCTGGACGGTGATGTAGTCGCCCAGGGAGAGCGAGAAGGTGAAGATCGAACCGGCGATCACCGACGGGACGATGACCGGCAGCACCACCTTGCGGAACGTTCGGCCGGCCCGGGCCCCGAGGTCCGCCGACGCCTCCAGCAGCGAGTCGGGCAGGCGCTCCAGGCCCGCGTAGACGGGCAGGATCAGGTAGGGCAA
This sequence comes from Micromonospora narathiwatensis, assembly GCF_900089605.1. Classification (NCBI taxonomy): domain Bacteria; kingdom Bacillati; phylum Actinomycetota; class Actinomycetes; order Micromonosporales; family Micromonosporaceae; genus Micromonospora; species Micromonospora narathiwatensis. Next base: position 363,458 of record NZ_LT594324.1, read on the forward strand.
CCACAGGTAGGCCAGCACCAGCACGGTCGCGGTCAGCCCGTACCCGGGGCCGTGGCCCGGCCCGCCGAACAGCCAGTCCACCGGCCCGCCGTTGGCCAGCAGCACCCGCCAGGCGTACGCCTTGACCAGGTAGCTGGCCCAGAGCGGGGTGAGGATGGCGACCACCAGCCAGCGCCGGTGCCGGGGCCGGGCCACCTTCGCCATGTAGAAGGCCATCGGCAGGGCGATGAGCGTGTCGATCACGGTCACCGCCGCGGCCACGCCCACACTGCGCAGCGCGACCGTCCGATACACCTCGTCGCTGAGGATCGTGCGGAAGTTGGCCAGGGTCGGCTGCCGGACGACCTCACCGGTGAAGCCGTTGACGGTCCACAGTGCCGAGACGAACAGCACGGCCAGCGCACCCAGGTAGGCCACGACGAGCCAGAACAGCGGGGCGACGAGCAGCGCGGCGAGGCGTACCCCGGCGTGCCGGTGCAGCCAGGCGGAGAGCCGGCGGACCGGCCCGCGGGCGACCTCCGCCGGGGCGGCGCCCGTGGGCCGGTCGAGCGTGGAGGTGGCCACCTCAGCCCTTGACGGTGGTCCAGGCCTGGGTCCAGGCCGCGTAGTCCTTGCAGGTCACGTCCGTGCGCCCGTCCAGGCACTGGGCCACCGGGGTGCTCCAGAACCAGACCTTCTCGAAGTACGCCTCGTCCTCGGCGTGGAAGGTCGCGCAGTGCTTCTTGTCGGCCGTCTGCGCGCAGGCCAGCCGGTTGGCCGGCGCCTCACCGAACCACTCCGCCACCGCGGCGTTGGCCTTCGGCGAGATGATGTGGTCCATCCAGCGGTACGCGCAGTTGGGGTGCTTCGACTTCGCCGAGATCATCCAGGTGTCGGACCACCCGGTCGCCCCCTCCTCGGGCAGGATCGCCTCGACCGGGGCCTTGTCCGCCTGGGCCAGGTTGGCGATCACCTGCCAGGTGGTGCCCAGCACCGAGTCGCCCGTCTTGAAGGCCTGCACCTCCTTGGTGTAGTCCGACCAGTACTCGCCGATCGTCTCGTTCTGCTTCTTCAGCAGGGCCACGGCCGCGTCGAACTGCTTGTCGTCCAGCGCGTACGGGTTCTTGATGCCCAGCTCCGGCTGGTGCTTCATCAGGTAGAGCGCCGCGTCGGCGAGGTAGATCGGCGAGTCGTACGCGGTGATCTTCCCCCGGTACGGCGAGTTGGCGTCGAACACCGCACCCCACGACGTCGGGGCCGGCTTGACCGCGTCGGTGCGGTACATCAGCAGGTTGGCGCCGCGCCCGTGCGGGATGCCGTAGGCCACCCCGTCCACCGAGTTCCACTGCTTGAGCTTGAGCCCGTCGAAGACGTCCTGGTAGTTGGTGACCAGGTCGGTGTTGACCGGCGCGACGTCCCCGCCGTAGATCAGCCGCAGCGACGCGTCCCCCGAGGCGGAGACCACGTCGTACTCGCCGGTCTTCATCAGGGTCACCATCTCGTCGGAGGTGCCGGCGACCTTGACGTTGACCTTGCAGCCCGTCTGCTTCACGAAGTCGGTGACCCAGTCCACCTTCGGGTCGGTGGAGCCGTCCTCGACGTATCCGGCCCAGGCGACGATGTTGACCTGCCCCTCGCCGGCACCGAGTGACGCGAGTTCGTCGATTTTGGGTGGCTTGATGCCGCCCGGGCCAGAACCGCCGGCGTTCGTGCCGCCGTCGCCGCAGCCGGTCAGGGCGAGCAGGCCGACCGCGGCGAGCGCGGTCAGAGTTCTACCGGTACGCATGTGCGCTCTCCTTGTCACGGGGGGTCGGCACCACGGGGTCGGGTACGGGTACGGCGTGCTCGGTGCGCCAGGCGAGGCGGACCGGGGCGCCGCGCAGCGCCGCCACGTCGGCCGAGGAGGTGGTGAGGTTCTGCTGCGTCACGACCAGCCGGGCACCGGCGTCGAGGTCGACGACGAACCGGGTGGTCGGCCCGGCGTAGACGACCTCGGCGATCCGACCGGTGGCCGAGGTCTCCGCCGCGCTCGCGGGCGACAACTCCGGCTCGGGCGTTTCTGACGCCGCGCCACGATCCGGAGCCGTCGGCGGGCCCACGAGGCGGATCTTCTCCGGCCGGATCGAGAAGGTGCCGTCCCGGCCGAGCAGTGCCCGCGCCGCGTCGCCGCTGAGCAGGTTGGACGTGCCGACGAAGCCGGCGACGAACGGGGTGGCGGGCCGCTCGTAGACCTCGGCGGGGGTGCCCACCTGAGCGATCCGTCCGTTGTCGAAGACCGCCACCCGGTCGCTCATGGTGAGCGCCTCCTCCTGGTCGTGGGTGACGAACACGAAGGTGATGCCCACCTCCCGCTGGAGCGCCTTCAACTCGACCTGCATCTGCTCACGCAGCTTCAGGTCCAGCGCGCCGAGCGGCTCGTCGAGCAGGAGCACCTTCGGCCGGATGACCAGGGCGCGGGCGAGGGCGACCCGCTGGCGCTGCCCGCCGGAGAGCGCCGCCGGCCGGCGGTCGCCCAGGCCGTCGAGGCGTACGTCGCGCAGCGCCTCGTCCGCGCGCTCGCGGCGTTCGGCGCGGCCCACCTTGCGTACCCGCAGGCCGTACTCGACGTTCTGCCGCACGGTCAGGTGCGGGAACAGCGCGTAGTCCTGGAAGACGGTGTTGACGTCCCGCTCGAACGGGGCGAGCCGGGTGACGTCGCGCCCGCCGAGCAGGACCGTGCCGGCGGTCGGCGGCTCGAACCCGGCGATCATGCGCAGCACGGTCGTCTTTCCCGAGCCGGACGGCCCGAGCATGGCGAAGAACTCGCCGTCGGCGATCTCCAGATCGACGCCGGCCACCGCCTCCACCGGGCCGAACGACTTGCGCAGGCCGCGAAGGGCGAGCGCGGGGGTAGCGGGCCCAGCAGACATGGGCGCTCCTCAGTCCTACGGTTAGCGTCGCACCAGCGGACCAAGGTCCACGGAAATCGTTTCGTGAGAATAAAGCTGCGACGGATAGCGTCGTCAAGACCCTTGCGACTGGTTCCCTCGGCCGCCGGCCCCTTCCCGCCCAGCGGCCGGGCGGGCACACTCGTCGGCATGGAGCAGCATCTCTACGATCCGGTGCACGAAGAGTTCCGCGACCTGTGCCGCGCGTTCCTGGCCCGGGAGGCGGTGCCGCACCACGAGCGCTGGGAGGCCGACGGGATCGTCGACCGGGCGGTGTGGCGCGGGGCCGGCGCGGCCGGGCTGCTGGGCATGGACGTCGACGAGGCGTACGGCGGCGGCGGGCAGCGCGACTTCCGGTTCAACGCGGTGCTCGACGAGGAGATCGTCGCGGCGGGCTGCTCCGGTCTCGGGTTCGGCCTGCACAACGACGTGGTGGCCCCGTACCTCACCGAGCTGACCACCGGCGACCAGCGCAAGCGCTGGCTGCCGGGCTTCTGTTCCGGCGACCTGGTCACCGCCATCGCGATGAGCGAGCCGGGGGCCGGCTCCGACCTGGCGGGGATCCGTACCGGCGCGGTCCGCGACGGCGACTCGTACGTCCTCAACGGGCAGAAGACGTTCATCACCAACGGGGAACTGGCCGACCTCGTGGTGGTGGTCGCCAAGACGGCGCCGGACCGGGGCGCGCACGGGGTGAGCCTGATCGCGGTGGAGACCGGCACCCCCGGATTCAGCCGCGGCAGGCGGCTGGCCAAGGTCGGCCTGAAGGCCAACGACACCGCCGAGCTGTTCTTCGACGACTGCCGGGTGCCGGCGGAGAACCTGATCGGCACCGAGAACCACGGGTTCTACCACCTGATGGCCAACCTGCCCCGGGAGCGGCTGGGCATCGCCGTCGTGGCGGTGGCGGCGGCGGAGCGGCTGCTGGCCCTGACCCTCGACCACGTCCGCTCCCGGGAGGCGTTCGGTCGGCCGATCGGGTCGTTCCAGCACAACCGCTTCCTCCTGGCCGAGCTGGACACCGAGGTCACCATCGCGCGGACCTTCGTCAACCACTGCGTCGCCGAGTTCAACGCCGGCCGGCTCTCGGTGACCGACGCGGCGAAGGCCAAGTGGTGGACCACCGAACTCCAGAACCGGGTCGCCGACCGTTGCCTCCAGCTGCACGGCGGCTACGGCTTCATGCTGGAGTACCCGGTGGCGCGGGCCTGGCTGGACGGCCGGGTGCAGACCATCTACGGCGGCACCACCGAGATCATGAAGGAGATCATCGGCCGCGGGCTCGGCCTGTAGCAGAACCGCGTGCCGGCGGCCCGGTCGGGTGCGGGAGGATGGGTCACCCCTTACCGAGGAGCAGCACGCATGGCCACCGACCTGACCGCCCCGGCGCTGACCCGGCCCGAGGTCGCCCCGATCCAGCGCCGGACGCTGCGGCTGCTCTTCGTCACCCAGATCATCGGCGGGATCGGCGTCACCATCGGCGTCGCCGTGGGCGCGCTGCTCGCCGCCCGGATCGCCGGCACCGCCGTGGCCGGTCTGGCGCAGAGCGCCGCCGTGGTCGGTGGGGCGTTGCTCGCCGTCCCGGTCACCCGGATCATGACCGGGCACGGCCGTCGGCCGGGCCTGGTGGTGGCGTACCTGGTCGGGGCGGCCGGGGGTGTGCTTGTGGTGCTCGCCGCGGTCACCCGTCAGGTGCCGTTGCTTTTCCTCGGCATGCTGCTCTTCGGTGGCGGCAGCGCGGCGAATCTCCAGGCCCGCTACACGGCGGTGGACCTGGCCGAACCGGCCCGGCGGGGGCGCCAGCTCTCGCTGATCGTCTGGGCCACCACCATCGGCGCGGTGGCCGCCCCGAACTTCGCCGCGCTCGCCGACCACACCACCGGCGGCTGGGGGCTGCCTCCGCTGGCCGGCCCGTTCGCCTTCAGCGCCGCCGCGTTCGTGCTGGCCTCGGTCGTACTGCTGATCCTGCTGCGGCCGGACCCGTTGCTCACCGCCCGCCGGCTGGCGGCGGCCGAGCCGGTCGCGGCCCCGGCCGAGGCCCCCGCGCCGCGCGGCCCGGGGATGCGCGGGGCCTGGCAGGTGGTACGCGAGCGCCCCGCCGCCCGGCTCGGCATCGCCGCGGTGGCGGTCGGCCACCTGGTCATGGTCGCGGTGATGTCGATGACCCCGGTACGCCTCGGCGAGTTCCACCACGACGCCGACGTGCTGCGGGTGGTCGGTGTCGTGCTGAGTCTGCACATCGCCGGCATGTACGCGCTCGCCCCGGTGGTGGGCTGGCTCACCGACCGGCTCGGCCGGCGGCCGGTGATCCTCGGTGGGATCGGGGTGCTGCTGGCCGCCTGCGCGATCGCCGGCACCGCCGGACATCACACGCCGGGGCTCTCGGTGGGTCTGACGCTGCTGGGGCTGGGCTGGTCGGGCACGATGGTGGCCGGTTCCACGCTGCTGTCGGAGTCGGTGCCGACCGCCGTCCGGCCGACGGTGCAGGGGCTCTCCGACCTGATCATGGGGCTGGCCGGCGCCGGTGCCGCGGCGCTCAGCGGGTTTGTCATGCGGGTGGCCGGTTATCCGACGCTCACCCTGCTGGCGGCCGTCGCGGTGGTGCCCCTGGTGGCGTTAGCGTTGCGTCCGGCGCCGACGGCGCCCGACGAGGAGGATTGATCGCGTGCGGCTGACCGATTTCTGGACCCGGCTGGAGGAGGCGTTCGGGCCGGGTTACGCGGCCAGTATCGCCAGCGACCAGGTGCTGTCCCAGCTCGGCGGGCGGACCATCGAACAGGCCCTCGCGGCGGGCGAGGAGACGCACGTGGTGTGGCGGGCGGTGGTCGCCGCGTATCCCGACCGGGTGCCCGCGCGGCTACGCTGAGCAGCATTTTTCCCGGTTCCGCGTGTCGCTTGCCGAGTCGTACACCTGTTCGGCTATTGTCCACAGCGGGGTGCTCGTCCACAGCTCGCGGCCCGTCGGCTGGTTTTCTGTCGGACCTAGCGCCTAGCGTGTCCCGCGTGACGCGAAGCTCAGGTAAGACGCCGGCGAAGGCAGGGGTGGCAACGATGGCGGCAGGGCAGGACCGGGAGAAGGCACTCGACCTTGCTCTCGCTCAGATCGACAAGCAGTTCGGCAAGGGTTCGGTGATGCGACTCGGGGAGCGGCCGGTCATCCAGACCGCCGTGATCCCGACCAGCTCGATCGCGCTCGACGTCGCGCTCGGCGTGGGCGGTCTGCCCCGCGGCCGGGTCATCGAGATCTACGGCCCGGAGTCCAGCGGTAAGACCACGGTCGCCCTGCACGCGGTGGCCAACGCCCAGCGGGCAGGTGGCATCGCCGCCTTCATCGACGCCGAGCACGCGCTCGACCCGGAGTACGCGAAGGCCCTCGGCGTCGACACCGACGCCCTGCTGGTCTCCCAGCCGGACACCGGCGAGCAGGCGCTGGAGATCGCCGACATGCTGGTCCGCTCGGGCGCGCTCGACATCATCGTGATCGACTCGGTCGCCGCCCTGGTGCCGCGCGCCGAGATCGAGGGCGAGATGGGCGACAGCCACGTGGGTCTCCAGGCCCGGCTGATGAGCCAGGCGCTCCGCAAGATCACCGGTGTGCTCAACAACACCGGCACCACGGCGATCTTCATCAACCAGCTCCGCGAGAAGATCGGCGTCATGTTCGGCTCGCCCGAGACGACGACGGGTGGTCGGGCGCTGAAGTTCTACGCCTCGGTCCGGCTCGACGTGCGCCGCATCGAGAGCCTCAAGGACGGCACCGAGGTGGTCGGTAACCGCACCCGGGTCAAGGTCGTGAAGAACAAGGTCGCCGCGCCGTTCAAGCAGGCCGAGTTCGACATCATGTACGGCAAGGGCATCTCCCGCGAGGGCTCGCTGATCGACGTCGGCGTGGAGCAGGCGATCATCCGCAAGTCCGGCGCCTGGTACACCTACGACGGCGACCAGCTCGGCCAGGGCAAGGAGAAGGCCCGCGAGTTCCTCCGGGAGAACCCGGACGTGGCCGCCGAGATCGAGAAGAAGATCCTGGAGAAGCTCGGCGTCGGGGTCGGCGTGGGCGACGCCGCCGGTGGCCCGGAGCTGCCGCCGGTCGACTTCTGACCTGACCCGTGGCAGGACGACGCGCCCGTACGGGGCGGGGCTGGGACGCCAGTCCGCCCCGCACGGGTGACGCCACCACCCCGCCGCGCCCCCGTCCGGGGCGCCGTGGGCGCGGCGCGGAGACCGACCCCGAGGCCGCCCCGACCCCGCCCCGGGACGAGGCCGAGCTGGCCCGGGAGATCTGCCTGCGGCAGCTCTCCGTCCGGCCGCGTACCCGGGCGGAGTTGGCCGGTGCGCTCGCCCGGCGGGGCATCTCCGAGGAGGTCGCCGCCCAGGTCCTCGACCGGTACGACGAGGTCGGCATCGTCGACGACGCCGCCTTCGCCCGGGCCTGGGTCAGTAGCCGGCACTCCGGTCGCGGGCTGTCCCGGCGGGCGCTCGCCAACGAGTTGCGCCAGCGCGGCGTCGACGGCGAGGTGGCCAGCGAGGCCCTCGGCGAGCTCGACGAGGAGACCGAGGCGGAGACGGCCCGTGCCCTGGTGGAGCGGAAGCTGCGGACCGCCCGGGGCGAGCCCGACGCGGTGTTCCGCCGTCTCGTCGGCATGCTGGCCCGCAAGGGCTATCCGCCGGGCGTGGCGATCCGGGCGGTGAAGGACGCCCTGGCCGCGCAGAGCGCGGAGGCGGCCGAGTTCGCCGAGCACATCGACGCCGACGCGCTCGCCGACGCCGAGCACGAACTCGACCGGGACGCCCGCTGACCCGGCCGACCCGGTCGCGTACGCGCGATCTTCCGGAAAGTGTGGCGCTCCGGTTGCGTCGGGTCACACTTTTCCCGACGGTGCCGTCCCGAGCCCTGCGCATGTCGCGGCGAGGGGTCTGAGCAGGTCGGAAAGGTGACCGGGTCGGTCGGGCAGCCGAGAGGTTTGTCCGCCTGTGTCCGGCATTTGCTCGGCGCAGCGTAGTCTCGCGACTTCTCTCCGTCCGGGTGGTTTGATCATGAGTTCTTGACCGAACGGCCCTCGGAGACCTAGCCTCGCCATACAGGCTCACATTGCCCGACCAGCGCAGGCTAAGCGCACAACATAGAACGCGTAACAGAACAGCATCACTTTGGGCCAGCTTCACCGGCCTTTGACGGCGGTTCCGGAACGAAGGTCCGGAACCGACCGACAACTGCAACCGGCCGCCGGCGATGCCCCACGTTGGGCACCGCCGACGGAAAGCTACCCACGGCCAGTCGCTCCGGTCGGGCGTTCAGAGCCGCAGGTACGTGCCTGTTGGCACACCCGCCTGCGGCGCGTCGTTCAGGGGAGGCGGCCATGGCGGGGCGGTACAGGATCACCGGCGCTCTTCCACACGTCGCCGGTCGCGCGTCGCCGCCCAGCCATGCCGACGGGCCCGGGCTCCGGACCACCGGCCCCTGGCGATCCGGCCATCCGCTCGGAGCGGCCGCATGAGCGCGTTTGACGTCGTCATCCTCGCGGTGGTGCTGATCCTCGCCGTCGTGGTGGTCGGCGCCGTCCTGGCCGGAGTTCGCATCCTGCGCCGGTTCAGCCTCGCGCCCGCCCCCGAGGACCCGGCCTTCATCGCCGAGAAGGACCGGCAGGAGCAGTCGCTGGCGGCGCTGCGCAGCGCCGCCGACGAGGCGAACAGCACGATCGACGTGGCGAAGTCGGCCGCCGCGGCGGCCCGTACGGAGGCGGCTGCCGCGAAGGCGGAGGCGAAGGCCGCCCGTGCCGAGGCCCGGCGGGTTCTCGACGACGCCCGAACCGAGGCCGACACCGTGCTGGAGCGGGCGCACAAGCAGGCCGAGGCGGACGCCGAGCAGCTCCGCGCCACGGCCCGGCGTAGCGGTGAGCGGGAGGTGGCGGTGCTCGCCGCGACCACCCGCGAGCAGGCCGCCGAGGTCGAGCGGCGGGCCGCCCGGATGGACGAGCGAGAGCGGCTGCACACCGAGGAGGTCGAGCGGCTAGCCGAGCGGGAACGGCAGCTCACCGCAGCCAGCGCCGCCCTGGCCGCTCGGGAGACCGCCCTGGTCGAACGGGAACAGGACCTCGCGCGGGCCGAGCAGCAGCGCCGCCGGGAGCTGGAACGGGTGGCCGGCCTGACGGCCGAGGCGGCTCGGGTCGAGCTGGTCGAGTCGATCGAGAGCCAGGCCAAGCGGGAGGCCGCCCTGCTGGTCCGGGACATCGAGTCCGACGCGCGCAGCACCGCCGAGCAGCGGGCCCGGCACATCGTCGTCGACGCCATCCAGCGGGTCGCCAGCGAGCAGACCGCGGAGAGCGTGGTGAGCGTCCTGCACCTGCCGGGTGACGAGATGAAGGGGCGGATCATTGGCCGGGAGGGGCGCAACATCCGGGCCTTCGAGTCGGTCACCGGGGTCAACCTGATCATCGACGACACCCCCGAGGCGGTGCTGCTCTCCTGCTTCGACCCGGTACGCCGGGAGGTCGGCCGGCTCACCCTGGAGAAGCTGGTGCTGGACGGCCGGATCCACCCGCACCGGATCGAGGAGGTCTACGACCTGGCCCGGCACGAGGTCGAGGAGCTTTGCCACCGGGCCGCCGAGGACGCCCTGGTCGAGGTCGGCATCACCGAGATCCACCCGGAGCTGGTCACCCTGCTCGGTCGGCTGCGCTACCGGACGTCGTACGGGCAGAACGTGCTCAAGCACCTGGTGGAGACCGCCCACATCGCCGGGATCATGGCCGCCGAGCTGCGGCTGGACGTGCCGACGATCAAGCGCAGCGCGTTCCTGCACGACATCGGCAAGGCGCTCACCCACGAGGTGGAGGGGAGCCACGCCATCATCGGCGCCGACCTGGCCCGCAAGTACGGCGAGAGCGAGGACGTGGTGCACGCCATCGAGGCGCACCACAACGAGGTGCCGCCGCAGACCATCGAGGCGGTCCTCACCCAGGCCTCGGACGCCTGCTCCGGCGGTCGGCCGGGGGCCCGGCGGGAGAGCCTGGAGGCGTACGTCAAGCGGCTGGAGCGGATCGAGGAGATCGCGGCCGGCAAGCTCGGTGTGGAGAAGGTCTTCGCCATGCAGGCCGGCCGGGAGATCCGGGTCATGGTCAAGCCGGAGGACGTCGACGACATCGGCGCGGCAGTCCTCGCGCGGGACGTGGCCAAGCAGATCGAGGAGGAGCTGACCTACCCGGGCCAGATCCGGGTGACAGTGGTCCGCGAGTCCCGGGTGACCGAGATCGCCCGCTGACCCGCGTCCCGGCCGGCGCCGCGTTCGAGTCGCGTCGGGAACGCGGACGGAAACGACTGACGCCGTGCCACCGGGATGGTGGCACGGCGTCGTCGGAGGGTCCGATTTCAGCCCTGTGGCTCGACGACGGCGGCTCCATCGGCCGGGGTCGAGCCCGGCGCGGCGGTCTGCTTCACGACCCGGAACGCCCGCCGACGGCTACGCCGGTCCAGCCAGCCCGCCAGCGCGGTGAGCAGCGAGTTGAGCACGATGTAGATGGCGGCCACCACGATGGCGGCGGCGACCACGTTGCCGTGGTTGGCCGCGAGGTCGTTCACACCGCGTTGGAGCAGTTCGGGGAAGGCCACGATGTAGCCGAGCGCGGTGTCCTTGAGCAGCACCACGAGTTGGCTGACGATCACCGGCAGCATGGCCCGGGCGGCCTGTGGCACCAGGATCAGCCGCATGACCTGGTTCTTGCGCATACCCACCGCGTATGCCGCCTCGGCCTGCCCGCCGGGGATGGCCCGGATGCCGGCGCGGAACGCCTCGGCCAGCACCGACCCGTTGTAGAGGGTGAGACCGACGACGACCGCCCAGAACGCCGGGACCGGCCCCTGGATGAGGAACGGCACGCCGTAGAAGATGAAGAAGATCATCAAGAGTAGCGGCACGGCGCGGAAGAACTCCACCACCACGCCGGACGGAAGCCGGAGCCACCAGTGGTCGGAGAGTCGGCCGACGGCGAAGATGATGCCGAAGGCGAGCGAGAGCACCATGCCGGTGGCTGCGGCGAGCAGCGTTTGCTGAAGACCGGGCAGGATGAACTGGGTCCAGGTGGCCGGCTCGGTGAACGGCGTCCAGAGCCTGCCCTCCCACTGGCCGGCCTGGTCGAACTTGGCGTAGACCCACCAGAGCAGAGCGACGAGGCCCACGCCGAAGACGACGCTGAGCACCACGTTGCGGACGCGGGCCCGTGGCCCCGGGTGGTCGTAGAGAACGGTGCTGGTGCTCATCAGCGCTTCACCGCCAGTCGGTTGGCCAGCCAGCCGAAGAAGTATCCGGTGGGAACGAGGATCGCGGCGAAGGTGCCGGCGAAGACCAGGAAGATCGGGATCACCGCGTCACCGTTGTCGTTGATCAGCTGCTTCATCACGCTGGATGCTTCGATCAGGCCGATGGTGCCGACGATCGTGGCGTTCTTGCACAGCGCGATGAGCACGCTGCCCAGCGGGGCCACCACGGCCCGCCCGGCCTGCGGCAGGATCACGATCCGCAGGGTCTGGAAGAAGGTCAGCCCGATCGCCCGGGCCGCCTCCGCCTGCCCGCCCGGAACGGTGTTGATGCCGGAACGGACGGCCTCGCAGACGAACGCGGCGGTGTAGACCGACAGGCCGACCACGCCGAGCCAGAAGTTGTTCAGGTTCAGGTCGTCGGCGAGGCTCATGCTCAGCGTCGCGTAGAGGCCGAAGTAGCAGAAGAAGATGATCAGCGTGAGCGGTGTGTTGCGGAAGATGTTCACCCACGCCGCGCCGAACCACCGCAGCACCGGCACCGGGGAGACCCGGAACGCGGCGAGCAGCACGCCGAGCACCAGCGCGAGAACCGCCGACGCGCCGGTCAGCTTGAGGATCCAGAGAAAGCCCGACAGGTACGCGTCGAGGTTGGTCGGATCACTGAATACGTGCATGCGTCGACTCCCGGGGACGTCGTCGGCGTCGCGGCAGGCCGGGGCCGGCATCCGTACGGATGCCGGCCCCGGAACCTGTCAGACGCTGCCGCAGTTGGTCAGCTTGGTGGTGTCCAGCTCAGGGGCGGCCGTGCCGCTCTTGCCGAGGGTGGCGTCCCAGGCGGCCTTGTACGAGCCGTCACCGGCGGCCGTCTTGAGGATCTCGTTGATCTTCTCGCAGCCGTCCTTGTCGTCCTTCTTCAGACCGATGCCGTACGGCTCGGTGGAGAAGGGCTTGCCGACGACCTTGAACTTGCCGGCGTACTGGTCCTGGGCGGCGTAGCCGGCCAGGATGATGTCGTCGGTGCTCACCGCGTCGACCTGGCCGCCCTCAAGGGCCGTGATGCACTTCGAGTACGCGTCGAACTGCTGGAGCGACGCCTTCGGGTAGTCGGTCTGGATCCGCTTGGCCGGGGTCGAACCCTGCGCCGAGCAGACCTTCTTCCCGTCCAGCCCCTCCGGGCCGGTGATGGTGGAGTCCGCCTTGACCAGCAGATCCTGGCCGGCGACGTAGTACGGCCCGGCGAAGTTGATCTTCTGCTTGCGCTCGTCGTTGATCGTGTAGGTCGCCACGACCAGGTCGACGGTGCCCTGCTGGATGAAGGGCTCACGGTTGGCGGAGACGGTGGTCTTCCACTCGATGTTGTTCGCGTCGACGCCGAGGCCCTTGGCCACGATCTTGGCGATCTCGATGTCGAAGCCCTCGTACTGGCTACCCGTCTGCAGGCCCAGGCCCGGCTGGTCGGCCTTCACGCCGATGACCAGCTTCTTCTGGTTCTGCGCCTTGCCGATGATGCCCTTGGCGCTGCTGCCGCCGGAGCCGCTGTCCCCGTCGCCGCCGCAGGCGCTCATGCCGAACGCCAGGGTGGCCGCTGCGGCGACTGCCGCCACGCGCTTGTAACGCATTCTCATCTCCTTCTTCGACGGAGCCGCCGGGGGACGGCGCACTCCACTACGGACGCTCAGTGCGTGAGGATCTTGGACAGGAAGTCCTTGGCCCGCTCGCTGCGCGGGTTCGCGAAGAACTCGGCCGGCGGGGCGTCCTCGACGAGCCTGCCGTCCGCCATGAAGATCACCCGGTTCGCCGCGTGCCGGGCGAAGCCCATCTCGTGGGTGACCACGACCATCGTCATGCCGTCGCGGGCCAGCGAGGTCATCACGTCCAGCACCTCGCCGACCATCTCCGGGTCCAGCGCGCTGGTCGGCTCGTCGAAGAGCATCGCCTTGGGCTGCATGGCCAGCGCGCGGGCGATCGCCGCCCGCTGCTGCTGGCCGCCGGAGAGCTGTGCCGGGTACTTGTCCGCCTGGTTGGCGATGCCGACCCGGTCGAGCAGGGCCAGGCCGCGTTCGCGGGCGGAGGCCAGCTTCTCCTTGCGGACCTTCAACGGGCCGAGGGTGACGTTCTCCAGAATGGTCTTGTGCGCGAAGAGGTTGAACGACTGGAAGACCATGCCGACCTCGCTGCGCAGCTTCGCCAGCGCCCTGCCCTCCGCGGGCAGCGGGGTGCCGTCGAAGGTGATGGTGCCCGAGTCGATGGGCTCCAGCCGGTTGATCGTCCGGCAGAGCGTCGACTTGCCGGAACCCGAAGGACCGATCACCACGACCACCTCGCCCCGGCCGACGGAGAGCGAGACGTCGTCCAGCACGTGCAGGGGGCCGAACCACTTGTTGACCCCGTCCAGCACGATGAGCGGTTCGCCCGTCGTCACGTCGTCCACCGTCCCTTGTCGTCCGTGGCGGAAACCGGGGCGGTCGTCCCCGGTTGGGCAACTGTAGGCGGCGCGATGTGTCGGGATGCAACTCGAATGGTCACGGAGCGGTAACACCGGCTGCCAGTGTGCTGGGGAGTCCGAATTCCGTCACTGACCGGCCAGTTCGAGTGGCGGCGCAGGCAGCCCAGGGCGATCATGTGGGGATGACCGAGCCGCTCAGGCTGACCGATTACGCCCGCGGCGGCGGTTGCGCCTGCAAGATTCCCCCGGGCGAACTGGAGGCCATGGTCGCCGGCCTCGGCCCGGCCACCGGCGTCGCGGACCTGCTGGTCGGGTTGGACCACGGCGACGACGCCGCGGTGGTCCGGCTGGACGAGCGCACCGGCCTGGTCAGCACCGCCGACTTCTTCACCCCCGTGGTGGACGACGCGTACGACTGGGGCCGGATCGCCGCCGCCAACGCGCTGTCCGACGTGTACGCCATGGGCGGCACCCCGCTCGTCGCGCTCAACCTGCTCTGCTGGCCCCGGGACGTACTCCCGTTGGAGCTGGCCCGGGAGGTGCTGCGCGGTGGTCAGGACGTGGCCCGGGAGGCCGGCTGCCACCTGGCCGGCGGGCACAGCGTGGACGACGACGGCCCGAAGTACGGCCTGGCCGTCACCGGGGTCGTCCGACCGGAGGAGCTGATCACCCTGGACGCCGGCCGGGCCGGCCTGCCGCTGTCGCTGACCAAGCCGCTCGGGGTGGGGGTGCTGAACACCCGGCACAAGCGGACCGGGGAACGGTTTCCGGAGGCGGTCGCCACGATGGCCCGGCTCAACCGGGACGCGGCCCGGGCGGCGGTGGCGGCGGGCGTCCGCTGCGGCACCGACGTGACCGGCTTCGGGCTGCTCGGGCACGCCTCGAAGCTGGCCCGGGCCAGCCGGCTCACGGTCGCGATCGACGCGGCGGCGGTGCCGTACCTGCCGGCGGCCCGGGCGGCGTTGCGCGACGGGTACGTCAGCGGCGGCACCCGCCGCAACCTGGACTGGGTGACCCCGTGGACCGACTTCGGTGGTCTCGACGAGGGGGAGCGGCTGCTGCTGGCCGACGCGCAGACCTCGGGCGGGCTGCTGGTCGCGGGCGAGGTGCCCGGCGGCACGGTGATCGGGGAGCTGCTGCCGGCCGGCGAGTACCTGATCCGGGTCCGCTGAACCTCATGTCGTTGCCACCGGCGGGGCACCATACCCGATAAACTGTCATCTTCCCGCTACTCCGAGCAACGGCGCTGGAGGAAATTTTGCCCGGAATGGTCACAGACCGGTAACTTGCCCCCGGCTGAGGTCATATGCACCCCACCATCGTCAGTAAGGCCCGATCCGGAGGCCGGTGGGACGAGCACAGCGAGGAGGCGGCATGACCGAGCTGTGGAACTGGAGAATCGACGGCGCGGCGCCCGTGGAGGTCTACCCGGCGCTGGCCGAGGCGCTCGGCCGGGTGGTGATGCCCCTCGCCGTCGCCGACCCGGTCCGACTTCCCGCGTACGCGGTGGTGTGCGACGTGTGGGAGGCGCCGGGGGTGTACGGCACCATGATCGACTGCTACGGGGTGCCCGAACGGCTGCGCGAACTGCCCAGCATCGCGGCGCTGGCCAAGCTGCTGGAGCGCAACTGCCTGATGCGCGACGACACCCTCGACGCCGGGCGGCACCTGCTGGTCGCCCCGGACGGCACGATCCGCCCGGTGCACTTCGACGTCGTCGAGACCGACGAGGGTGAGGTGCTCAGCGACCAGCGGCTCTGCACCGTGGCCCACCCCGGCTGTCGGGGTTGGTCGCAGTGCCACCGGTCGCAGTGGGGCCCCGACTCGGTCGCCCCGGCGCTCGCCGCCGCCTGACCGAGCCGCCGGGACGCCGCGGGTCGCCGGGATCCGGGGTCAGCCCCGGGCGGCCGGCTGCTGGCCCCGGACCACCAACTGGTCCAGGAGGGTCGCGGTGGCGGCGGCCACCGCGTCCACCGCCGCGTTGAACGCCTCGGCGTTGTGCGCGGCGGGGGTACGGAACCCGGAGATCTTCCGGACGTACTGCAGCGCGGCGGCCCGGATGTCCTCCTCGGTGACCACCGGCACGTACGGCTCACGCAGGGTCTTGATACTCCGGCACACGGCTCCTCCTCATTCGGTCCGATCGGCTCGGCCCGGATACGCTGTTCCCGTCATGACTACCGCAGCCGCGGGCAGCCCGCGCACCTACCAGGTGCGCACGTACGGCTGCCAGATGAACGTGCACGACTCCGAGCGCATTTCCGGCCTGCTGGAACAGGCCGGGTACGTGCGTGCCGCCGAGGCCGACGAGCAACCCGACGTGGTGGTGTTCAACACCTGCGCCGTCCGGGAGAACGCCGACAACCGGCTCTACGGCAACCTGGGTCATCTGCGCCCCGTGAAGGACAGGCACCCCGGGATGCAGATCGCGGTCGGCGGCTGCCTGGCCCAGAAGGACCGGGGCGAGATCGTCCGCAAGGCCCCCTGGGTGGACGTGGTCTTCGGCACGCACAACATCGGCTCGCTGCCGGTGCTGCTGGAGCGGGCCCGGCACAACGCCGCCGCCGAGGTGGAGATCCTCGAATCCCTCGACGTCTTCCCCTCCACGCTGCCCACCCGCCGTGAGTCGACGTACGCCGGCTGGGTGTCGATCTCCGTCGGCTGCAACAACACCTGCACGTTCTGCATCGTGCCCTCCCTGCGCGGCAAGGAGAAGGACCGCCGCCCCGGCGACATCCTCTCCGAGGTGCGCGCCCTGGTCGACGAGGGCGTGCTGGAGGTGACCCTGCTCGGGCAGAACGTCAACTCCTACGGCGTGGAGTTCGGTGATCGCTACGCGTTCGGCAAGCTGCTGCGCGCCTGCGGCGACATCGACGGGCTGGAGCGGGTCCGGTTCACCAGCCCGCACCCGAAGGATTTCACCGACGACGTGATCGCCGCGATGGCCGAGACGCCCAACGTCTGCCACTCGCTGCACATGCCGTTGCAGTCCGGCTCCGACGAGGTGCTGCGGGCCATGCGGCGCTCGTACCGGTCGGAGAGATACCTGGGCATCATCGAAAAGGTCCGGGCGGCGATGCCGGACGCGGCGATCACCACGGACATCATCGTCGGTTTCCCGGGCGAGACCGAGGCCGACTTCGAGCGGACCCTCGACGTGGTCCGTGCGGCCCGCTTCTCCTCCGCGTTCACCTTCCAGTACTCCAAGCGCCCCGGCACCCCGGCCGCGACCATGGACGGCCAGCTTCCCAAGCAAATCGTGCAGGAGCGGTACGAGCGGCTGATCGCCACGGTGGAGGAGATCACCTGGGCGGAGAACAAGAAGCTCGTCGGCGAGACCGTCGAGGTGCTGGTCGCGGTCGGCGAGGGGCGCAAGGACGAGCGCACCGGCCGGATGTCCGGCCGGTCCCGGGACGGCCGCCTCGTTCACTTCGATGCGGGGAGCCTGGCCGGGCAGATCCGCCCCGGCGACATCGTGCACACCACGGTCACCTACGCCGCCCCGCACCACCTCAACGCCGACGGGGAGCCGCTGTCGCACCGGCGTACCCGGGCCGGCGACGGGGCCGAGGCGGGGCGTGCCCCGCGTACCCCCGGGGTGCTGCTCGGACTCCCCACGATCGGTGCCCCGGCCGCGGCGCCCGCGCCGGCAACCGGCTGCGCCGCCCACTGACGCGGGTCGGGGCCCGCCACGCCGGCGGGCCCCGACCAACTCGCCGTCAGACCGTGATCCGCCCGGCGCCCGCGCCGCCCGTCACGACCGACTTGACGCTGCTCGCGCTGTCGACGGTGTACGAGTACGGGATGCCGGCCACGCTGCTGAGGCTCGATGCGGACCCTGGCCCGGCCCGGCTCCGGCGTACCCAGAGGTGCGCACGATCCGGAGCGGAACGCGGCCGGCGTAGCCGCTCCGGATCGAGGCGGTCGTGGGGGTGGGATCAGCAGGCGGTGCCGTTGAGCTTCACGGTGGCGGGCGTGGAGGCCGTGCCGTTGGCGGTGAAGCCGATGGTCACCGAGGCGCCGGGGGCGAGGGTCTTCGCCCAGTCGGGCGCGGCGGCGGTGACCGTGGTGCCGGACTGGGTGACGGTGGCGTTCCAGCCGCTGGCCAGGGTCACCCCGGACGGCCAGGTCCAGGTCACCGACCACGGGTTCAACGTGCCGGTGCCGGTGTTCTTCACGGTCAGCTCACCCTGGAAGCCGCCCTGCCATGCGTTGGTCTGCTTGTACGTCGCCGTGCACCCGCCGGACGGCGGCGGCGTGGTCGGCCCCCCGGTCGGCCCCCCGGTCGGCGTCGCGGTCGGCCTGACGGTGGGGGAGACCGTCGGGCTCGGGCTGGTGGTGCCCCCGCCGACCGGCGCGATCAGGTACGGCTGGAGGATGTCCTGCTTGGCCTGGTTGATCGTGGTCCAGTCGTCGTTCGCGATGCCGCCGGTGTCACCGGAGTTCGGGTTCCACGACCAGTACGTGAAGGACATCCCGTTGACGCCGGTCCCGGTGTAGGCCATCAGGTTCTGCAGCCACACCTTGTCCTTCGGGTCCTGGAGCGTGGTGCCGAACTCGCCCATCATGATCGGCGCGATGTTCTGCTTGTAGAGGTAACCCCAGTACTTGTCCCAGATGGCCGGCATGTTCGCCGGGTACGTCGGGTCGTCGAACCACGTCTGGTGGTAGACCGAGATGGCGTACTCGTGCGGCGAGTAGACCAGCCGGTTGGCCACGTTCAGCCGGACCGGGAAGTCCTTGGCCTTGGAGAGGTTGCCGCCCCACCAGCCGCAGTCCTCGGTCTCGCCGTTCCAGACGTTCGGCTGCCCGCCGCTGGGGCAGCTCACTCCCTCCACGAAGATCAGCCAGTTCGGCTGCACCCCGAGGATCGCGTTGCCGGCCCGCTCGGCGGCCAGCCGCCAGTCCCGGGCGTTGTCGCCGCAGCCCCAGCAGGCGCCGGTGGCGTTGGGGTTGGTGCCCTCGGCGTGCGGCTCGTTGTGCAGGTCCGCCCCGATCA
The DNA here is from genome assembly GCF_900089605.1 of Micromonospora narathiwatensis. Lineage (NCBI taxonomy): Bacteria > Bacillati > Actinomycetota > Actinomycetes > Micromonosporales > Micromonosporaceae > Micromonospora > Micromonospora narathiwatensis. The sequence goes on from NZ_LT594324.1 coordinate 382,062, forward strand.
CCGTGGTGTTGCCGGCGTACCGCTGGGCCAGCATCTTCCAGTCGTTGATCCAGGTCGCCTCGGACACGCCGGACGTGTACCAGAGCGCCGACTGCCCGGCCGAGGTCGGCCGGTGCCGGTCCAGGATGACCCGCATCCCCTTGCTGCCCGCGTAGTCGATGACCTTGTCGAGGATCTGCAACGGGGAGTTCCCGACCAGGTCGGGGTTGACGTAGTCGTTGATCCCGGTGGCCGTCGCGCCCGGCTTCAGCGCGTCGTTCGAGTACGGGATGCGCAGGGTGTTGTAGCCCAGCCGGGCCATGGTGTCGAGCTGGCTGCGCCACGGGTTGCTCGACCACAGACCGTGGAAGGTCTTGTTGTCGGTCTCCATGCCGAACCAGTTGATGCCGGTGAGCCGGACGGTGGCCCCCGTGCTGTCGACGATCTTGTTACCGCTGGTGCGCAGATAACCGGTGCCGGTGCCGCCGGTGGCGGCGGCGGCCGGGGTGGTGCTGACGGCGGCGGCGACGAGGACGCCGGCCGCGGCGGTGGCGAGCGCGGCGAGCGCGCCGCCGAGAGCGGACGGTCGGTGCATGCGGACTCCACTTCGGATGCCCGCGGCGCGCGGGCGCCGCGGACGGAAAGACCAAGGGAGACGGCCCGCTCGTCATCGAGTACGCGGACAACCGCGACGGGCCGTGTCACGTGGACGGCCACTCACGGGGATGCACCGGCGACTGCGACGGCGGCCTCGCCGTCGGGGTGCCCTCACGCCGGTGGGCTGACCTGGCTCTGCCGCCCATTCTGATCAGCTCGCCTCGATGCGTCAACCGGTCGCGCCTCCGCGAGATCGCGCTCGTTCCTGGATCGAGTGGTCTCAGGCCGGCTCCGACGCCAACTTCCCGGTCTGAGCACGATCTTGGCGGCTCCACCCGACAGACGGGAGCCCCCGGTCCCGTGGTGGGACCGGGGGCTCCCGGAATCGGCTCAGCTCAGCTGGCCTGCTCGGCCAGCTGGAGGAACTGCCGCTTCGAGGCGAGCGCCTGCTCGGCCTCCTTGATCCGCCGGGCGTCGCCGGCGGCCTGCGCCCGGGCCAGCCGCTCCTCGGCCTCGGCGACCTGCGCCCGCATCTGGGCGAGCAGCGGGTTGTCCTGCGGGGCGGTACGCCGCCACGCCGAATCCATCACCTCGCGGACCTTCTCGTCCACGACGCGCAGCCGGCGCTCCAACCCGGCGGCGGCCTCCCGGGGCACCCGGCCGGCCTCGTGCCACTGAGCCTGGATGTCCCGCAGCTTCGCCTGGGCGCCCTTGGGGTCGCCGTCGACGTCGAGCCCCTCCGCCTCGGCGAGCAGGGCCTGCTTGCGCTCCAGGTTGGCGCGCTGCTCGTTGTCCCGGGCCGAGAAGACCTCGCTGCGCCGGGTGAAGAACTCGTCCTGCGCCGCCCGGAACCGTTCCCAGAGCTTCTGCTCGGCCTCCTTGGACGCCCGCGGCGCGGCCTTCCACTGGGTCATCAGGTCCTTGAGCTGGCCGGCGGTGGCTCCCCAGTCGGTGGAGTCCTTCAGCTTCTCGGCCTCGGCGACCAGATCCTCCTTGGCCGACTGCGCCTGCTTGCGCTGCTGGTCCAGGGAGGCGAAGTGGGCGCCCCGACGCCGGGTGAAGCCGTCCCGCGCCGCGGCGAACCGCTTCCACAGCTCACCGTCGGCCTTCTTGTCGACCCCGCGGATGGTCTTCCACTCGTCGAGGATCTCCTTGAGCCGGTCCCCGGCGGTCTTCCATCCGGTCGACTCGGCGGCCAGCTTCTCCGCCTCCTCCACCAGGGCCGTCTTGCGGGCCAGGGCCTCGCCCCGAGCGGCGTCCCGGGCCGCCTTGGCCTCGCCGGCCTTCTCCTCGGCCACGGTGGCCAGCTTGTCGAGGCGCGCGGTCAGGGCGTCGATGTCGCCCACGACGTGCGCGTCGGCCAGCGAGGCGCGGATCCGCCGGATCGTGGTCAGGGAATGCCCGGCGTCCGCCGCGCCCGAGTTGAGCCGGGCCTCGGTCAGGTCAACCTCCGTCACCAGGTCGTCGAAGCGCCGGGCGAAGTGGGCCAACCCCTCCTCCGGGGCTCCCGCCTGCCAGGATCCGACCACCCGCTCGCCCTCGGCGGTCTTGACGTAGACGGTGCCGTCCGCGTCCACCCGTCCGAAGGCAGTCCAGTCGCTCATGTGCCCATCCTCGTTCTCCCGGCGTCGACGGGAGGTCCCCGCGATCGCCGCCACGGCGCAGCAAAGTTACTTCCGGCATTGTCACAGGTCCGACCCGGTCCGTGTCGAGCGCCTGTCGTCGACCGTGACCATACGGTGTCGTAGCGCCCGGATGACCGGATCGGCGCGGGGACGCACCGGGGCAGCCGGATAGGTTGGACCGGTGCCCCTGGTCGCCGCCGCCGTCTGCCCCCACCCGCCCCTGATCGTGCCCGAGCTGGCCGGTGCCGCCGCGCCGGAGCTGGACGACCTCCGCGCCGCCTGCGCCGCCGCCTTGGCCCGCCTCCTCGCCACCGAACCGGACGAGATCCTGCTGGTGGGCGGCGGGCCGGAGACCACCCGGTTCGGGGCCGCCGACCACGGGTCGCTGCGCGGATACGGCCTCGACCGGTACGTCCGGCTGTGGAAGACCAACTGCTCCGGCGTCGAGGCCCTCCCGCTGAGCCTCACCGTCGGGGCGTGGCTGGTCGGTCGGACCGGCACCGAGCTGCCCCGGCTGGCCCGCTCCGTGGCCGTCGACGCCCCGGTGGCCGAGTGCGCCGAGCTCGGGGTGGCCCTCTCCGCCGACTCCGAGCGGCGTACCGCGCTGCTGGTCATGGGAGACGGGTCGGCGTGCCGGGGCGTCAAGGCGCCCGGCTACGACGACCCGCGCGCGGAGGCGTACGACGACGGGGTGGCCCGGGCCCTGGCCGACGCGGACGCCGAGGCCCTGCTCGGCCTGGACCCGGTGCTGTCGGCGGAGCTGCGGGTCGCCGGGCGGGCGTCCTGGCAGGTGCTGGCCGGCGCGGTCCGCGCGGCGGGCGGCGACTGGCGCGGCGAGCCGCACCACTACTCGGCGCCCTACGGTGTCGCCTACTTCGTGGCCTTCTGGGGGCGGGTGGGCGAACCCGCGCGCCCCGCGGTCGCGAACGGAGAGCAGCGGTGACCGGGACCGTGGTGGCCGTGGTCGGGCCGACCGCGGCCGGCAAGTCGGCGCTGAGCATCGCCCTGGCGCACGCCCTCGACGGCGAGGTGGTCAACGCCGACTCGATGCAGCTCTACCAGGGCATGGACATCGGCACCGCCAAGCTGACCCCGGCCGAGCGGGAGGGCGTGCCGCACCATCTGCTCGACATCTGGGCGGTGACCGAGCCGGCCAGCGTCGCCGAATACCAGAAGCTGGCCCGCGCGGCGGTGGACGACATCCTCGCCCGGGGGCGGGTGCCGCTGCTGGTCGGCGGCTCCGGCCTGTACGTGCGGGCGGTGCTGGAGCAGTTCGAGTTCCCCGGCACCGATCCGGCGGTGCGCCAGCGGCTGGAGGCGGAGCTGGCGGCGGTCGGCCCGGCCCCGCTGTACGCCCGCCTCAGCGAGGCCGATCCGGCGGCGGCGGCGGGCATCCTGCCGGGTAACGGGCGGCGGATCGTCCGGGCCCTGGAGGTGATCGAGCTGACCGGGGCGCCGTTCACCGCGTCCCTGCCCGAGCCGACGCCGTACTACCCGTCGGTGCAGCTCGGGGTGGACCTGGACACCGCGCTGCTGGACGAGCGGATCGCGCTGCGGGTGGACCGGATGTGGGCCGACGGCCTGGTCGCCGAGACGCGGACGCTGGTCGGACGCGGCCTGCCCGAGGGGCGTACGGCCAGCCGGGCCCTCGGCTACCAGCAGGTGCTGCGCCTCCTGGCCGGGGAGCTGACCGAGACCGAGGCGTACGAGGAGACGATCCGGGCCACCCGCCGGTTCGTCCGCCGGCAGCGTTCCTGGTTCCGGCGTGACCCGCGTATCCACTGGTTGGACTCGGCGTCGCCTTCGTTTCTGGACACTGCGCTGCGGGTGGTCGCCGACCATCGGGAATGATGGGAGCGTGGAGTTCACCAAGGGCCACGGCACCGGCAACGACTTCGTCATCCTGCCCGACCCGGACGGGGCGCTCGACCTGACGCCCCGGCTGGTCGCCGCGCTCTGCGACCGGCGGCGCGGCATCGGCGGGGACGGCGTGCTGCGCGTGGTACGCGCCGCCAAGCACCCGGAGGGCGTCGCCCTGGCCGGCGAGGCCGAGTGGTTCATGGACTACTGGAACTCCGACGGCTCGTACGCCGAGATGTGCGGCAACGGCGCCCGGGTCTTCGTCCGCTACCTGCTGGACTCGGGGCTGGCCGTGCCGTCCGGGGCGGGGCTGCCGGTCGCCACCCGGGCCGGCCTGGTCCGCGCCCGCGTCGAGGGGGAGGAGGACATCGCGATCGAGATGCCCCACCCCCGGCTGGGCGACCCGGCCGCCGCCGGCCTGGGCGGGCTGGCCCTGACCGGCACGGCGGTGGACGTGGGCAACCCGCACCTGGTCTGTGCCCTGCCGGCCGGCGTGGAGTTGGCCGCCCTCGACCTCACCCGGGCGCCCGATGTCGACCCGGCGGTCTTTCCCGCCGGGGTGAACGTCGAGTTCACCGCCCCCGGCGGGCCGCTGGCCGGCACCGACGGGCACGTGCTGATGCGGGTCTACGAGCGCGGCTCCGCCGAGACGCTCTCCTGCGGCACGGGTGCCTGCGCGGTGGCGGCGGTGGCGCTGCGGGACGCCGACCGGGACGCCGGCACGATCGCCGTCGACGTCCCCGGTGGCCGCCTCACGGTCACCCTCACCGCCGACTCCTGCTGGCTCGCCGGCCCCGCCGTCCTGATCGCCACCGGCACCCTCCCCCTCCCCCTCCCCTTCCCCACCCCGCGCGATCTTGCACTTTGAGTCGCCCCTGCGCCCCAGATGCCCGGTATGCCTAGGCAGGAAGTGCAAGATCGGCGGGAAGGGGGTGGGGACGGGGGTGGGGAAGGGCGTGGGGAAGGGGGTGGGAAGGGGTGGGTTAGGGGGTGGCGCTGGCTTCGGCGGCGATCTCGGGGAGGTCGGCCGGGCCGGGGTCGGCGACCGGCGGAGGGGTCGCGGCCGGGTTCTGCGCGGCGGCGCGGACGGCGGCGGCGACGGCCGGGGCGACCCGGGCGTCGAAGACGCTCGGCACGATCACCGTCGGGTTGATCTTGTCCTCGCCGACCACGTCCGCGATGGCCTGGGCCGCCGCGAGCGCCATCTCCTCGGTGAACTCCTCGGCGTGCGCGTCGAGCATGCCCCGGAAGACGCCGGGGAAGGCGAGCACATTGTTGATCTGGTTCGGCTGGTCGGAGCGGCCGGTGGCGACCACCGCGGCGTACTTGCGCGCCTCCCGCGGGTCGACCTCCGGGTCCGGGTTGGCCAGCGCGAAGACGATCGCGTCCTTGGCCATGGTGGCGATGTCGTCGCCGGTGAGCAGGTTCGGCGCGCTCACCCCGATGAAGACGTCCGCGCCCGCGACCGCCCCGCGCAGGTCGCCCGCGTAGTTCTCCTTGTTGGTGTTCTCCGCCAGCCACTGCCAGGCCGGGTTGAGGTCGGTCAGCCCACGGTGCAGGGCGCCCTGCCGGTCGTACGCGATGATGTCGCCCACGCCCTGCCGGAGCAGCAGCTTCATGATCGCGGTGCCGGCCGCGCCGGCGCCGGAGACGACCACCCGGACGTCCGGGAGCCGCTTGCCCACGACGCGCAGCGCGTTGGTCAGCGCGGCGAGGACGCAGATCGCGGTGCCGTGCTGGTCGTCGTGGAAGACCGGGATGTCCAGCGCCTCGCGCAGCCGGGCCTCGATCTCGAAGCAGCGCGGCGCGGCGATGTCCTCCAGGTTGATCCCGCCGTACGCGGGGGCGATCGCCTTGACGATCGAGACGATCTCGTCGGTGTCCTGGGTGTCCAGCACCACCGGCCAGGCGTCCACCCCGCCGAAGCGCTTGAACAGCGCCGCCTTGCCCTCCATCACCGGCAGCGAGGCGGCCGGCCCGAGGTTGCCCAGGCCGAGCACAGCCGAGCCGTCGCTGACCACGGCGACCGTGTTGCGCTTGATGGTGAGCCGGCGGGCGTCGGCCGGGTTCTCGGCGATCGCCATGCAGACCCGGGCCACCCCCGGGGTGTACGCGCGGGACAGCTCGTCCCGGGTGCGCAGCGCCACCTTCGAGTTGACCTCGATCTTGCCGCCCAGGTGCAGCAGGAACGTCCGGTCGGAGACCTTACGGACGTCCACCCCGTCCAGCTCGGTCAGCGTCTTGACCACCTGGTCGGCGTGGCCGGCGTCGGCGGTGTCGCAGGTGAGGTCGACGATCACGTACGCCGGGTCGGAGTCGACCACGTCGAGCGCGGTGACGATGGCGCCGGCCTCGCCGGCCGCGGTGGTCAACCGCCCGATGGAGGAGGCGTCCGCGGGTACCGCGATCCGGATCGTGATCGAGAATCCGGCACTCGGCAGTCGGCTGATGGCCACGAAAACTCCTCCGTCTTCCTGAGCGGTTCGCCTCGCATTTCTACTCGCTCGCCCAGTTCTGTCGGCATCCGCCCCCGCTACTGGTGGGTATGCCCACGCGCGGTGTCCACGGGCATATAGCGGGTGCGTCGAGCGTTGCCACATGTCAGGATTGCTCGTACGCGCCGGAAACCGCTCGGCGAAGGATATAACGGACAGGAGACGCAGTTTGCGAGAGCAGGAGACCTTCCTTCCCTACGAGGACGACGAGCTCGACGCCACCACCGGCGAGTTCGAGCTGTCGGAGCGGCAGGCGCTGCGGCGGGTCCCCGGCCTCTCCACCGAGCTCACCGACATCACCGAGGTCGAATACCGCCAGCTGCGGCTGGAGCGGGTCGTCCTGGTGGGCGTCTGGACCGAGGGGACGCAGACCGACGCCGACAACAGCCTCACCGAGCTGGCGGCGCTGGCCGAGACGGCCGGCTCGCAGGTGCTCGAAGGGCTGATCCAGCGCCGCAACCGGCCCGACCCGGCCACGTACATCGGTCGGGGCAAGGTCGACGACCTGGGCGCGGTGGTCCTCTCCACCGGCGCCGACACGGTGATCTGCGACGGTGAGCTGTCCCCGTCCCAGCTGCGCAACCTGGAGCAGCGCACCAAGGTCAAGGTGGTCGACCGGACCGCCCTGATCCTCGACATCTTCGCCCAGCACGCCAAGAGCCGCGAGGGCAAGGCGCAGGTCGAGCTGGCCCAGCTCGAATACCTGCTGCCGCGGCTGCGCGGTTGGGGTGAGACGCTCTCCCGGCAGACCGGTGGTAGCGGCCGTGGCGGCGGCGCCGGCGGTGGTGTGGGTCTGCGCGGGCCCGGTGAGACCAAGCTGGAGACCGACCGGCGTCGGATCCGGCACCGGATCGCCAAGCTGCGCCGCGAGATCAAGAGCATGACCACGGTACGCCAGACCAAGCGGGCCCGCCGCTCGCGCAACGCGGTGCCCGCGGTGGCCATCGCCGGCTACACCAACGCCGGCAAGTCCAGCCTGCTCAACCGGCTCACCGGGGCGGGCGTGCTGGTGGAGAACGCGCTCTTCGCCACCCTGGACCCGACCACCCGCAAGGCCACCGCCCCGGACGGCCGGCTCTATACCCTCTCCGACACGGTCGGCTTCGTCCGGCACCTGCCGCACCAGATCGTCGAGGCGTTCCGCTCGACGCTGGAGGAGGTCGCCGACGCCGACCTGGTGGTGCACGTGGTCGACGGCACCCACCCGGACCCGGAGGAGCAGGTGCGCGCGGTCCGCGAGGTGCTCGCCGAGGTCGGTGCCGACCGGCTGCCCGAGCTGCTGGTGGTCAACAAGACCGACGCGGCCGACGAGGAGGCGCTGCTGCGGCTCAAGCGGCTCTGGCCGGACGCCGTCCTCGTCTCCGCGCACACCGGGCGCGGCATCGACGGGCTGCGCGAGGCGATCGAGCAGCGGCTGCCCCGCCCGGCGGTCGAGGTCCGCGCGGTGCTCCCGTACGACCGGGGCGACCTGGTGGCCCGGGTGCACCGGCAGGGCGAGGTGCTGAGCACCTCCCACCTGCCCGAGGGCACGCTGCTGCACGTACGGGTGGGGGAGGCGCTCGCCGCCGAACTGGCGCCGTACCGCGCCGGGGACCGGCTCGTCGGCGAGGAGCGGGTGGGCGCCGGTCGCTGAGCCGTCCGGCGTCACCCGCCCGAAACCGGGGACATGCGACACTTGGCACATGCGGCACGCTGTCTCTTCGGCCACGATCGCGCTGGGCCTGCTCGGCGCGGTCGTGGCGTCGCCAGGGCTGGCCCTGGCGGCGCCCGCCGCGGCCCCCGCACCGAAGAAGAAGTGCACGGTCGAGGACAAGCGACTGCGTGAATTGTCCGGTCTCGTCGTCACCGCGAGCGGCTACGTGGTGATCAATGACGGCAGTGAGCTGGACAGCCACAAGCGGGTCTTCTTTCTCAACGCCAAGTGCGCGGTCTCGGACGAGGTCCGCTACTCGGGCGCGGGCCCGTACGACACCGAGGACCTGGCCCTCGGGCCGGACGGCAAGACCCTCTGGATCGCCGACACCGGTGACAACATCACCAACAAGACCCGCCGGGAGCGGGTCGCCGTCTGGACCATGCCGCTCGACGGCTCGAAGCAGCCCGTGCTGCACCGGCTGTCGTACCCGGAGAAGAAGCCGCACGACGCCGAGGCGCTGCTCATCGGCGACGACAACCTGCCGCTGGTCATCACCAAGGACCCGTCCGGCAAGGCGGAGATCTTCAAGCCCGAGGCGAAGCTCAGGTCGGGCGACACCGACCCGGTGCCGATGACGAAGGTCGGCGAGGTCACCGTTCCGAAGACGACCACCGAGAACAAGCTCGGCGCGCCCGGCCGGATGACGGTCACCGGGGCGGCCCGCTCGCCCGACGGCGCCAAGGTCGTCCTGCGCACCTACGCGGACGCCTTCGAGTACGACGTCACCAACGGCGACATCGTCGGCGCGCTCACCACCGGCAAGCCGCGGGTCACCCCCCTCGCCGACCCGTTCGGCGAGGCCATCTCCTACACGCCCGACGGCAAGCTCTTCGTCACCGTCTCCGACGGCGGCCTGCTGGACAGCTCCGAGCCGATCGACATCCTCAGCTACACCCCGTCCACCGGCGGCGCCGAGGCGCTGCCGAACGCCGGCAAGGACGCGCCCAAGCCGGCCGCAGAGAAATCCTGGATCGAGGGACTGACCCTGAACGAGATCACGTACCTGATCGCGGCGGTGGGGGTGATCGGCGCGCTGATGGTCGGCGCCGGCATCTTCGGCATCATGTCGGCCCGCCGCAGGTCCGCGCCGACGGAGGAGCCGGCCGGTGGGCCGGAGCGCGGCGACGATGTGCCGCGTAACGGCGTCCCGCCGCGTGGCGGCCGGCCCGACGCCCCCGGTGGTCCGCGGGGCGGGGTCTACGGCGGTGGCGGCGGCTACGGTGGTGCCCCGGCGAACGGCCCCGCCGGCCGGAACCCCTCCGGTGGCGTGTACGGCGGCGGCCGGCCGCAGGACGGCGGCGGCCGCGGGGGCGGCCGGCCCCAGGACGGCGGCGGTCGCGGCGGCCACGGTGGCGGCCCGCAGCACGGTGGCGGCGTCTACGGCGGTGGCGGTGGCCGGCCGAGCGGTGGCGGTGGCGGTGGCGGTGTCTACGGCGGCGGTGGCGGTGGCCGCCCGCAGGGTGGCGGCGGCTACGGCGGCGGTGCCCCGCAGGGCGGCGGCAGGTACGGCGGCGGGCGCGCCGAGCCGCCACGGCGGGAGCCCGACTACGGGGACCCGCGTGCCGGCCGACACGGCGACGGCTACGACGACCGGGGCCACTACGGGCCGGTTTCCGGCAGCCGGGAGTATCGGGGCGACCGCTACTGAGCCCGCCCCCGCTTCGCGCTCCGTGACGCGGGTGACCGCCCTGTGGGCGGTCACCCGATCGCGGGTCAGATCCGGCGTAGCACGGCGACCACGCGACCCATGATGGTGGCGTCGTCGCCGGGAATCGGGTCGAAGGCCGGGTTCTGCGGCATCAGCCAGACGTGCCCGTCGCGGCGCCGATAGGTCTTCACGGTCGCCTCGCCGTCGAGCATGGCGGCCACGATGTCGCCGACCTCGGCGGTCGGCTGCTGCCGGACCACCACCCAGTCGCCGTCGCAGATGGCCGCGTCGAGCATCGAGTCGCCCTTGACCTGGAGCATGAAGACCTCGCCCTCACCCACCAGCTCACGGGGGAGGGGGAAGATGTCCTCCACCGCCTGCTCGGCGAGGATCGGACCACCGGCGGCGATCCGGCCCAGCATCGGCACGTACGCCGGGGTGGGCCGCTGCGCGCGGGCCGCCTCGTCGTCGGCGTCGCCCGGGGCGCGGACGTCCACCGCGCGTGGCCGGTTCGGGTCGCGGCGCAGGAAGCCCTTCTTCTCCAGCTCCTTGAGCTGGTAGGCGACGCTGGACGGGGAGACCAGGCCGACCGCCTCGCCGATCTCCCGCACGCTCGGCGGGTAGCCGTGGCGCTCCACCCAGGTGCGGATGAACTCCAGGATGCGGCGCTGCCGGGCGGTCAGGTCGACCGCCGCCGGGTCGGGGAAGCCGCTCACCACCGGCGTGACCGGGCGCACGGCGGGCTGGGCCGCCCGGCTGCGCGCGGCGCGGGGTCGGCGGGTCGCCGGCGGACCCGCCCCGTCGATCGGCTGCGGGTTCTTCTGCCGGCTGGCCCGGTCCTCGGTCACGTCCGTCCTCCCTGGTCGGCGCTGGGTGCCTCGTCGGCTCGTGGTGCGTGCTCAGGTGGTGCTGCGCTTTAGGTGGTGCTGCGTTCAGGTGGTGCTGTGGACCGGTCCGCCGCGACACGCCGCGTCCGGTCGTTGTTGACCGTATAGGTGAGATCGGTCATTTTCAAACATCTGTACGACCTGTTGTCGGCGTGTTGCGGTGAAATCCTGGATTTCCGAACGCCTGTTCTGCTAATAGTACGTGGTTCTCGAACGGGTGTTCGATCCGCGGACGTGGATTGAGGGTTGTGCGGTAACCGTCCCGGGTGTCGACCGTTGGGTCTTCGGTGACCGGAAGGGGTGGTTCGGGTGGGTGATGCGCGTGACGCGCCGGACACGCCGGCCAACTTGACCTCGCTAGGGCGACGGCATACGGTCGACCCCTAGATGTAGTAGTCACATGGGCGTAAGTCGCCTACAGGTTGGGTTCGACTACCGAACGCACTCCCGTATCGTCGACCGGCGACCGCCATCGGAACGATGGCGTCGTCGCGGTCACGCGTGCCCGGGAGCCGGTCGGTGTGCCCGTGGTTGCTCTTGGTCAAGGAGGTCAGGCGATGCGGTGTCCGTACTGCCGGCACGCCGACTCCCGGGTCGTCGACTCGCGGGAGGCCGACGACGGCCAGCTCATCCGGCGGCGGCGGGCCTGCCCGGAGTGCGGCAAGCGGTTCACCACCGTCGAGGAGGCGGTGCTCGCCGTGGTCAAGCGCAGCGGGGTGACCGAGCCCTTCAGTCGCATCAAGATCATCGGCGGGGTGCGCAAGGCGTGCCAGGGCCGGCCGGTCGACGACGACTCCATCGCGCTGCTGGCGCAGAAGGTCGAGGAGACCGTACGGGCCAAGGGGGCCGCCGAGATCCCCAGCCACGAGGTCGGGCTGGCCATCCTCGGGCCGCTGCGCGACCTGGACGAGGTGGCCTACCTGCGATTCGCCAGCGTCTACCGGTCCTTCGACTCGCTCGCCGACTTCGAGCGCGAGATCGAGACGCTGCGGGCCGCCGCACGCGCCCGGGAGGGCGCCGGGGCCGAGCCGGCCGAGGTCGCCGGCCGGACCAGCTGAGTTTTTTCGGGTTTCTGACAGATTGGTACGCGCGGTGGGTGACCGCGCACACGAGGGGGGCGACGTCGGTGACGACGAGCAAGTCGCGGAACAAGGCCGGGACAGGGCTGAAGATCGAGCGCGTCTGGACGACCGAGGGGGTGCACCCCTACGACGAGGTCGCCTGGGAGCGCCGCGACGTCGTGATGACGAACTGGCGGGACGGCTCGATCAACTTCGAGCAGCGCGGGGTGGAGTTCCCCGAGTCCTGGAGCGTCAACGCGGCCAACATCGTGACCACCAAGTACTTCCGGGGCGCGGTGGGGACCCCGGAGCGGGAGTGGTCGCTCAAGCAGTTGATCGACCGGGTGGTCGGCACCTACCGCACCGCCGGTGAGGAGTACGGCTACTTCGCCACCCCGGCCGACGCGGAGGTCTTCGCGCACGAGCTGACCTGGATGCTGCTGCACCAGGTGTTCAGCTTCAACTCGCCGGTCTGGTTCAACGTGGGTACGCCGTCGCCGCAGCAGGTCAGCGCCTGCTTCATCCTGGCCGTCGACGACTCGATGGACTCCATCCTCGACTGGTACAAGGAGGAGGGGCTGATCTTCCAGGGCGGCTCCGGCTCCGGCGCCAACCTGTCCCGGATCCGGTCCTCCAAGGAACTGCTCTCCTCCGGCGGCACCGCCTCCGGCCCGGTCAGCTTCATGCGTGGTGCGGACGCCTCCGCCGGCACCATCAAGTCCGGTGGCGCCACCCGGCGCGCGGCCAAGATGGTCATCCTCGACGTGGACCACCCGGACATCGAGGAGTTCGTGGTCACCAAGGCGCGCGAGGAGGACAAGATCCGCGCGCTGCGGGACGCCGGCTTCGACATGGACCTGGGCGGCGCCGACATCGTCAGCGTGCAGTACCAGAACGCCAACAACTCGGTCCGGGTCTCCGACGAGTTCATGACCGCGGTGGAGAAGAGCGGCACCTTCGACCTGCGTGGCCGGCTCGACGGGCAGACCATCGAGACCGTCGACGCCAAGAAGCTCTTCCGCACCATCTCCCAGGCCGCCTGGGAGTGCGCCGACCCCGGCCTCCAGTACGACGACACCATCAACGACTGGCACACCTGCCCGGAGACCGGGCGGATCACCGCGTCGAACCCGTGCTCGGAGTACCTGCACCTGGACAACTCCTCCTGCAACCTGGCCTCGCTGAACCTGATGAAGTTCCTGCGCGCCGACGGCGGCTTCGAGGTGGCGAAGTTCGTCAAGTCGGTCGAGCTGGTCATCACCGCGATGGACATCTCGATCTGCTTCGCCGACTTCCCGACCGAGAAGATCGGGGAGACCACCCGCGCCTACCGGCAGCTCGGCATCGGGTACGCCAACCTGGGCGCGCTGCTGATGGCCTCCGGCCTGCCGTACGACTCGGAGCCGGGCCGGGAGGTCGCCGCGGCGATCACCTCGCTGATGACCGGCACGGCGTACCGCCGCTCGGCCGAGCTGGCCGGCATCGTCGGCGCGTACGACGGCTACGCCCGCAACGCGGAGGCGCACAAGCGGGTCATGCGCAAGCACGCCGCCGCCAACGACGTGATCAAGCCGACCGGCACGGTGGCCACCGCCATCCAGCGGGAGGCCACCAAGCAGTGGACCCTGGGCAACAGGGTCGGTGACAAGTTCGGCTGGCGGAACTCGCAGGCCAGCGTGCTCGCCCCGACCGGCACCATCGGCCTGATGATGGACTGCGACACCACCGGTGTCGAGCCGGACCTGGCGCTGGTCAAGTTCAAGAAGCTGGTCGGCGGCGGCTCGATGCAGATCGTCAACCAGACCGTGCCGCGCGCCCTGCGCAGCCTCGGCTACCCCGAGGAGCAGGTCGAGGCGATCGTCGAGCACATCGCCGACCACGGCCACGTGGTGGACGCCCCCGGCCTCAAGCCGGAGCACTACCCGGTCTTCGACTGCGCCATGGGCGAGCGGTCCATCGCGCCGATGGGCCACGTGCGGATGATGGCGGCCGTCCAGCCGTTCATCTCCGGCGCCATCTCCAAGACGGTCAACATGCCGGAGCAGGCGACCGTCGAGGACGTCGAGAAGATCTACTTTGAGGGTTGGAAGCTCGGCCTCAAGGCGCTGGCGATCTACCGGGACAACTGCAAGGTCGGCCAGCCGCTCTCGGCCGCCAAGCCGAACAAGGCCGCCGCCGAGACCCCCGCCGCCGAGGTGGCGAAGGTCGTCGAGAAGGTCGTCGAGTACCGGCCGGTGCGCAAGCGGCTGCCGAAGAAGCGCCCGTCGGAGACGATCTCCTTCTCGGTCGGCGGCGCCGAGGGCTACCTCACCGCCTCGTCGTACCCGGACGACGGCCTCGGCGAGGTCTTCCTCAAGATGTCGAAGCAGGGCTCGACCCTGGCCGGCGTGATGGACGCCTTCTCGGTGGCCATCTCCATCGGTCTCCAGTACGGCGTCCCGCTGGAGACGTACGTCAGCAAGTTCACCAACATGCGCTTCGAGCCGGCCGGCATGACCGACGACCCGGACGTGCGGATGGCGGCCTCGGTGATGGACTACATCTTCCGTCGCCTGGCCCTGGACTTCCTGCCGTACGACCGCCGCGCGGAGTTGGGCATCTTCACCGCCAAGGAGCGGGCCGCCCAGCTCCAGGCCGAGGCGGAGGCGGAGGCGAACGGCGCGGACCTCGCCGCGATGGCCGCCTCCGCCCCGGTCGCGACGCCCGAGCCGAAGACCGGCCCGGTCGCCCAGCCGAAGCAGGAGGTCGCGGACGTCGTCGTCGTCAAGCCGGCGCCGTCGGTGGGCTCCAGCACCGAGCTGCTGGAGGCCGTGATCGGCAAGGCCGCCGACGCGCCGCTCTGCTTCACCTGCGGTACGAAGATGCGGCCGGCCGGTAGCTGCTACGTCTGCGAGGGCTGCGGCTCCACCAGCGGCTGCAGCTGACCCCAACGGGGTATCGCTCGCGGGCGCGGCAGGGCTTCCTGCCGCGCCCGCGGCGTTCCGCGGTGCTCGTTCGCTGCGCGCTCGACGCGCCGATGGGCGTTGGGCGGCCTGAACGACGGTGCTTCAGTTCGCTATGGACCTGATGTCGTAGACGATTCAGCCGGGGCGCCGATCCCTGCCACCGTTACCGCCGGGCCACCCATAGACTGCGGCCATGGTGGTCTCGCCGCCGGTCGTAGCGGAGTTCGGTCGGGAACTCGCCGCGCTCAACTGGGTCGGTGGACTTCTGGTCGCGGGCTCGTTGGCGACCGGCGACTACCTTCCCCGGGTCAGCGATCTCGACCTGGTCGCCCTGGTCGACGGCCCGGTCGACGCGGACCGGCAGGCCACGCTCGCCGCCCTGCACGGTCGCCTCGACACAGACAGCGGTGAAGGTCTGCGGCTCGGCTGCGTCTACGTCGACACCGCGAGGATGCTCGACGTCCAGGTGCGGCATCCGACCTGGACCCACGGGCAGCTCGTCCAGCGGATCCTCTCCGGCATCACCCGGGCCGAACTGGTACGCCACGGGTACGCGATCTTCGGCCCCGCGCCCCGGGACGTCCTCCCGCCGATGAGCGCCGACGACGTACGCGCGGCGGCCCGCGCCGAACTCACCGGCTACTGGGCCTGGGCCGCCCGGCGTCCGTGGCTGTGGTGGGATCCGGTCATCGCCGACCTCGGACTCACGTCGATGGCCCGGGGACGCTACGCACTTCGTCACGGCGAACTGCTCACCAAGTCCGAGGCCATCCAGCGGGCTGCCGCCCCGGGGTGGCTGATCGACCAGCTCGCCGCCCGGCGCCGGGGCGAGAACGTCTCCTCACCCCGGCTACCGGCCGCCCTGATCGCCTGGCGCGACGCCCGTCGGACCGTCGCGCGGGCACGAAAGGAGCTTGAGCGATGACGACCGCGACCAGTTACGCCAGGTTCGGCGCCCGCGAGGCGCACGGTGTGTCACCCGCGTACGAGCGGCTGGCGCTGGCGGTGTCCCAGGACGACGAACTGCTCGCCCTGCTGGCGGCTCTCCCACCGGCCAAGCGGCAGCCGAACCTGCTCTTCGCCGTGGTCCGCCTCCTCGGCGGCCCGGTCGAGGATCCGGCCGCCTTCCACGACTACGCGGCGGCGAACTGGCCGGCGATCGAGGCGGAGATGCGTACCCGGTCGACGCAGACGAACGAGCCCGGGCGGTGCGCCGTACTGCTGCCGGTGCTCGCCACGCTGCCGCAGCCGCTCGCGTTGCTGGAGGTCGGCGCGTCCGCCGGCCTGTGCCTCTACCCGGACCGGTACGCCTACCGCTACGGCGAGCAGGTGCTCGGCGCGGGTGAGCCGGTCCTCGACTGCACGGCGACCGGGGTGTCGCTGCCGGCTCAGCGGCCCGAGGTGGTGTGGCGGGCCGGCCTGGATCTGAACCCGCTCGACGTGACCGACCAGGCGGACGTGGCCTGGCTGGACGCCCTCATCTGGCCGGAGCACACCCACCGGCGTACCCGGTTGCGGGCCGCGGCGGAGGTGGCCGCGGCCGACCCGCCACTGCTCGTCCGGGGCGACCTGGTGGACGACCTGCCCGCGCTGGCGGCGCAGGCCCCGGCCGGCGCCACCCTCGTGGTGTTCCACACCTCGGTGCTGTACCAGGTGCCGGCACCCCGCCGGGACGCGTTCGCCGCGCTGGTACGCGGGCTGCCCGGCCACTGGGTCGCGAACGAGGGCCCGGAGGTGCTGCGCTACGACGGGCTGCCGGAGCCGCCGAGCGGGGCACACCTCAACGTGCTCGCGCTGGACGGGAAGCCGCTCGCCTGGACGCGGGGCCACGGGCAGGGGATCACCTGGTTCGGGTAGCGCGTCTCATGGGGTGAGGGAGGCGAGACGGGTGGTCAGGAAGGCGCGTTCGGCGTCGTTGTCGACGAGGGTCAGCGCCGTGCGGTACGCGTTCGCCGCCTCCTGCCGTCGGTCCAGGCGGCGCAGCAGGTCGGCGCGGATCGCCGGGAGGTAGTGGTAGCCGGCCAGCCGGGAATCCCCGGCGAGGGCGTCGACCTCGGCCAGGGCGGCCTCCGGGCCCTCGGCCATCGACACGGCCACCGCCCGGTTGAGCGCGACGACCGGCGACGGCCAGCGTTTCAGCAGCTCGTCGTAGAGGCGTACCACCTGGGGCCAGTCGGTCGCGGCGTAGCTGGGCGCGACCGCGTGCAGCGAGGCGATGGCGGCCTGGAGCGCGTACCGGCCGACCCGGCCGGTCCGGAACGCGCCGAGGACCAGCCGGTTGCCCTCGGCGACGGCGGCCCGGTCCCAGGCGGACCGGTCCTGCTCCGCCAGCACCAGCAGCCGACCCTCGGGGTCGGTACGGGTGGCCCGGCGGGCGTCGGTGAGCAGCAGCAACGCGAGCAGGCCGCGGACCTCCGGCTCGTCGGGCATCAGGGCGAGCAGCATCCGGGTCAGGTGCAGCGCCCGGTCGACCAGGTCGGCGCGGACCAGGTCGCCGCCGGTCGGCGCGGTGTGCCCGGTGGTGTAGAGCAGGTGGATCACGGACAGCACCGCGTCCAGCCGCTCGGGCAGCTCGGCGGCCTCGGGCACCCGGTACGGGATCCGGGCCGCGGCGATCTTCTTCTTGGCCCGGGTGACCCGGGCGGCCATCGTCGGCTCGGACACCAGGAACGCCCGGGCGATGTCGCCGGTGCTCACTCCGCACACGAGGCGCAGGGTCAGCGCCACCTGTGCGTCCCGGGCCAGCGCCGGGTGGCAGCAGGTGAAGACCAGCCGCAGTCGGTCGTCGGGCACCGCGTCCTCGCCTGGATCCTCCGCCATCTCGGCCTCCACCGGCTCCACGAGCAGGGGCATCTTCGACCGGAACACCTTGTCCCGGCGCAGCACGTCGAGGGCCTTGCGTTTCGCCGTGGCGGTCAGCCAGGCGCCGGGCTTGTCGGGTACGCCATCCCGGGCCCAGGCGGCCAGCGCGGCCACGTACGCCTCCTGGACGCACTCCTCGGCGACGTCGAGATCGCCGGCGACGCGCGCCGTCGCGGCGAGCACGAAGGCCCACTCGCGACGGTGCGCGTCCGCCACGGCGCGTTCGGCCGCGGCCGTCCCGGCCTCGGTCACTCGGCCGGCGGGACGAACAGCGGCCGGACCTCGACGCCGCCGCTGATGGTGGCCGGGTTCAGCTTGGCGATCCTCAGGGCCACGTCCAGGTCGGGCGCCTCCAGGATGAAGAACCCGGCGACGACCTCCTTGGCCTCGATGAACGGGCCGTCGGTGACGAGGTCGCCGCGGATCGCCGTGGCGGTGGTGCTGGGCTGGAGCGCGAACCCCGTGACGATCTTGCCGCCCAGCTCCTCGACCTGCGCCGGGTACCGCTCCAACAGCGCCAGGTAGTCCGGCGTGATCTCCGTCGGGTCGGCCGGCGCGGGCGAGTAGATCAGGACTGCGTACTGGGCCATGAGGTTCTCCTCTTGATCGGTGTTCCGCCTTCTTGCCAACCCGACGATCGGGTCCGGCCGGATTCGACAGCGCTCCGTGGGAAAGTTTTCCGGACGCCGTGGCCGTCGTCACGCAGGCGCGAGGCCGCGCACGCGACGCGGCCGGAACCGTTCGTCGCGTACCCGGCCCGACTGGGGACGGGAACCGACCCGGCCGGCGACTAGGGTCTCCTGTCGTGACCGAACCGAGCTGGCTGACCGAGACCCGCGCCGCGTACGACACGGTCGCCGTGGACTACGCGCGGCTGATCCCCGATGTGGTGGAGGGCCCGCTCGACCGGGGCATGCTGGCCGCCTTCGCCGAGCGGCCGGACCTGACGGTGGAGGACCGGTGACCGTCGCGTTGTTCACCCTCGGCGGCACGATCGCCATGGCCGGGAGCGCCGGTCAGGGCGTGGTCAACCGGCTCACCGGGGCCCAGCTCACCGCCGCCGTACCGGGGCTCGCCGACGTTCCGCTCGACGTCCACGACGTGCGGGCGGTGCCGAGCGCCGCGCTGACGTACCGGCAGGTTCTGGACCTGGTCGACACGGCGGGCGCGGCGGTGGCCGCCGGGGCGACCGGCGCGGTGGTCACCCAGGGCACCGACAGCCTGGAGGAGACGGCGTTCCTGGCCGACCTGGTCTGGCCGTATTCGGCGCCGCTGGTGGTCACCGGCGCGATGCGCAACCCGACCCTCGCCGGCCCGGACGGCCCGGCGAACCTGCTCGCCGCCGCCCGGGTCGCCGCCGCGCCGGCCGCGCGCGACCTCGGCGTGCTGGTCGCGTTCAACGACGAGATCCACGCCGCGCGGCACGTCCGCAAGACCCACAGCACCAGTACGGCCACCTTCGCCTCGCCCAACGCCGGCCCGCTCGGCCACGTCATCGAGGGGGAGGTACGCCTGCTCACCCGGCCGCCCCGACGCGCCCCGCTGCCGCCGGTGGACGCCGGCCGGCTCGCCGCAACCCGGGTGGCGCTGCACACGGTCACCCTCGACGACGACGTGGCGCTGCTCGACGGGCTCGCCCGCGACCTGGACGGGCTGGTGGTGGCCGGTTTCGGGGTGGGGCACGTGCCGCCGGACTTCGCCCCGGCGCTCGGCGCGCTGGCGGAACGGATGCCGGTGGTGCTCGCCTCGCGGACCGGCGCCGGGTCGGTGCTGCGGCGCACGTACGGGGCGGTCGGCTCGGAGACCGACCTGCTCCGGCGCGGGCTGGTCGGTGGCGGGCTGCTCGACCCGTACAAGGCCAAGGTGCTGCTCCGACTCCTGCTGGCCGGCCGCGCGGACCGCGCCGCGGTCGCCGACGCCTTCGCCCGGCACGGGTAGCCCGGCCCAGGCGTTGAAGCCCGGTACGGGCGGGTGGGTGTCCGCGCGATCTCCGTAGACTCGCCGGGTGAGCGGAGAGCGACGACCTCTGGCGGGGCGGCCGTTGACCGAGCCGCACCCGTCCCGGCTCTCGCCCGAGCACCCGCACCGGGAGCGGATTCTGACCGCCCACGCGGCGGCGCTGGCCGCCGGGGAGGCCGGCTACCTCGACCCGGAGACCGCGCTGTTCGTCCTCACCGCCGGGTTCCTCGCCCGGCGTGGCACCTGCTGCGGGCGAGGCTGCCGGCACTGTCCGTACGTGGACGATTGACGACTTCCCTCGCACGCGGGCACCCCGTTACGGTGTCCGACGGACATCCGGCGGGTTCCCGTCGACGATCGCGGAGGTCTCCACGTGCACGCCCGGATCTGGCTCGCCGCTTCGGCCGTACTGCTGACCGCCGGCTGCACCGCGGACGCCACCCCGGTGGCGTTGCCGGCGGCGGCGCCGAAGCGGGTCGAGGTGGCCGCCGCCTCCTCGGGCGGCGCCTGCCGGCTGCTCGACTTCGGGGTGATCGCCAAGCACACCGGGGCCCGGTTCGACGTGGCCGCCGCCGTGGAGCGGGGCGACACGCACACCTGCGTGCTCCGCGCCGAGGCCGCCCTGCTGCCGGAGCTGACCCTCAGCGTCACCGAGACGTCGATCGACACGTCGGGTTTCACCCAGGACGTGCTGCCCAGGGGCGCCACGAAGGTCAGCAAGCTGGGGAAGATCGCCTACCAGCATCACCTGCCGAAGGCCGGCAAGGTCGGCCCGGTGGCCGAGGTGGGCTGGCTCGCCACCGAGGGGCGGCTGGCCACCCTGCGCTGGACCTGCCCCAACGGCAGCGACGTGGGGGAGGCCCAGAAGATGGCCGGCAAGCTGGTCAACCTGGCCAAGGCGGTGGACACCCGCCAGCTGTGACCGGCGGGGCCAGCCTGACCGCTGTGGCCGGCGCGGGGCCAGCCGGACCGGCGGGTCGGCGAACAGCGCTGACCGGAGGTCAGCGGGCCGCGACGAACACCCGGGAGGCCACCTCGCGGGGCAGCCGGACCCGGTCGCCCGAGCGGTCGATGGAGACGCCGTCGCGCTCCTGGGCCACGGTCACCGTCGCACCCGGGTCCACGCCGGCCGCGTGCAGTTGCCGGAGCACGTCCGCGTCGGTCTGCACGCTCTCGCAGATCCGCCGGACCACGACCGGACCGGTCAGACCGGGGAAGGCGAGGTTGCGCTCGGTCTCCGTGGACGTGGACTCGGTCTCCGGCTGGCCCGGCTCGCCCAGCTCCTCCAGACCGGGGATCGGGTTGCCGTACGGCGAGCGGGTGGGGCGGTTGAGCAGGTCGTAGACCCGCTTCTCCACCGCGTCGCTCATCACGTGCTCCCACCGGCAGGCCTCGTCGTGGGCCTCCTCGTAGGGCATCCCGATCACGTTGACCAGCAGCAGCTCGGCCAGCCGGTGCTTGCGCATGACCGCAACCGCGGTGCTGCGCCCCAGCGAGGTGAGCGACAGGTGCCGATCGCCCTCGACGGTGAGCAGGCCGTCCCGCTCCATCCGGGCGACGGTCTGGCTGACGGTGGGGCCGCTCTGGCGCAGCCGCTCGGCGATCCGGGCACGCAGCGGTGGCACCCCCTCCTCCTCCAGCTCGAGGATGGTGCGCAGATACATCTCGGTCGTATCGACCAGGTCATGCTTCACGTCATGGCCTCCCGGTCGTCGATGCTACCCCGGACCACCGACACCCGGCCGCCGCCGAAGCGCGGGGTCGCTGCCCGGATGGTGTTGACTGGACCGCATGTCCGGAACCGCAGACCTGCTGGTCGAGCCCGACCGGCTCGCCGCCGAACTCGACCGCGCCGACCCGCCCACCCTGCTCGACGTCCGCTGGCGGCTCGCCGGCCCGCCCGGCCGGGACGACTACACCGCCGGCCACCTGCCCGGCGCCGTCTTCGTCGACCTGGACACCGAGCTCTGCGGCCGACCGGGCGCCGCCGGCCGGCACCCGCTGCCCGACCCCGCCGCGCTCCAGGCCGCGCTGCGTGCCGCCGGGGTCCGCGCCGGTCACCCCGTCGTGGTGTACGACGGCGGCGACGGCATGTCCGCCGCCCGAGCCTGGTGGACGCTGCGCTGGGCCGGCCACCGGGCGGTCCGGGTGCTGCACGGCGGCTTCCCCGCCTGGGTCGCCGCCGGACTGCCGGTCTCCACCGCGGCACCCGCCCCGACGCCCGGCGACGTGATCGTCACGCCGGGTGAGCTGCCGGTGCTCGACACGGGGGAGGCCGCCCGGCTGGCCGCCGCCGACGCCGGGGTGCTGCTCGACGTGCGGGCCGCCCCGCGCTACCGGGGCGAGACCGAGCCGATCGACCCGGTCGCCGGGCACGTGCCGGGCGCGGTCAACCTGCCCGCGCCGGAGTACGTCACCGACGGCCGGTTCCCCGCCGCCGAGGCGCTGCGTCAGCGGTTCGCCGACGCCGGGGTCGCCTCGGGCGCGCCGGTCGGGGCGTACTGCGGCTCCGGGGTGACCGCCGCGCAGGCGGTCCTGGCGCTGCACCTCGCCGGCCGCCCGGATGCCGCCCTGTACGTCGGCTCGTGGAGCAACTGGGTGGCCGACCCGGACCGTCCGGTCGCCACCGGTGGGACACCCGGCCACTGAACACCGCGGGGAACAGGCGTGCCCAGGACCACGTGCGACGATGACCCCATGGCCGACGACACGGTGGTGGTGTGGGACGAGGGCCTGCTCGCCTACGACATGGGTGACCATCCGCTCGACCCGGTCCGGGTCGAGCTGACCATGGCGCTCGCCCGCGAACTCGGCGTGCTCGACCGGCCCGGGGTCCGGCTGGTCAAGCCGGAGCCGGCCGACGACGAGCTGCTGACCCGGGTGCACGACCCGCGCTACCTGGACGCGGTGCGGGCCGCGCCCCGGGACCCGCTCTTCGCCGGCTTCGGGCTGGGCACCTCGGACAACCCCGTCTTCGACGGCATGCACGAGTCCAGCGCCCTGGTCGCCGGGGCGAGCGTGGCCGCCGCCGAGGCGGTCTGGCGGGGGGACGCCCGCCGCGCGGTCAACGTGGCCGGCGGGCTGCACCACGCCATGCCGGACCGGGCCGCCGGGTTCTGCGTCTACAACGACCCGGCGGTGGCCATCGCCCGCCTGCTCGACCTCGGCGCGGAGCGGATCGCGTACGTGGACGTGGACGTGCACCACGGCGACGGCGTGCAGCAGATCTTCTACCACGATCCCCGGGTGCTCACGGTGAGCCTGCACGAGACCCCGCTCGCGCTCTTCCCCGGCACCGGGTTCCCCGACGAGACCGGCGGTCCGGGCGCGGAGGGCAGCGCGGTCAACCTGCCGCTGCCGCCCGGCGTGGGCGACGCCGGTTGGCAGCGCGCCTTCCACGCCGTCGTACCGTCGGTGCTGCGGGCGTTCCGGCCCCAACTGCTGGTCACCCAGTGCGGGGCGGACGGCCACCGGCTCGACCCCCTCGCGGACCTGCAACTCTCCGTGGACGGGCAGCGGGCCACCTACCGGACGCTGCGGGCGCTCGCCGACGAGCTGTGCGACGGCCGCTGGGTGGCCACCGGCGGCGGCGGGTACGCGCTGGTCGAGGTGGTGCCCCGGGCCTGGACGCACCTGCTCGCCGTGGCCACCGGGGAACCGATCGACCCGGCCACGCTCACCCCGCCCGCCTGGCGGGAACTGGCGGCGAAGCGGCGGCCCGGCCACGAGGTGCCGCTGCGGATGACCGACGACGTCGACCCGGCGTACGAGCCGTGGCAGCCCAACGGCGAGCCGGATCCGGTGGGCCGGGCGATCGCGGCCACCCGCCGGGCCGTCTTCCCACTGCTCGGGCTCGACCCGTACGACCCACGCGACTGACCGGACGGTAGGGGAGGACCGACCGGTGACCACTGTCGAGCAACCGGTGGACGTGCTGCTCAGCGACGGCACGGCCGTGCAGCTGCGACAGATCCGTCCCGCCGACGCCCCCGAGATCGTGGCGATGCACTCGCGCTTCTCCGAGCGCACCCGCTACCTGCGCTACTTCTCGCCGTATCCGCGTATCCCGGAACGGGACCTGCGGCGGTTCGTCAACGTCGACCACCGCGACCGGGAGGCGTTCGTGGTGCTGGCCGGCGACCGGATCGTGGCCGTCGGCCGGTACGAGCGGCTCGGCCCCGGGTCTCCGGAGGCCGAGGTGGCCTTCGTGGTGGAGGACGAGTACCAGGGCCGGGGGATCGGCTCGGTGCTGCTGGAACACCTGGCCGACGCGGCCCGCCGGTTCGGCATCGTGCACTTCGTCGCCGAGGTGCTCCCGGCCAACGGGGCGATGCTGCGGGTCTTCTCCGACTTCGGCTACCAGGTCCAGCGCCAGTACGCCGACGGCGTGGTGCACCTGAGCTTCCCGATCGCACCCACCGACGCGACGCTGGAGGTGCAGCGTGGCCGGGAGCACCGCACCGAGGCCCGCTCGATCGCCCGGCTGCTCGCCCCGCGCGGCATCGCCGTCTACGGGGCCAGCACCAGCGGGCAGGGCGTCGGCGCGGCCCTGCTCGGGCACCTGCGCGACGGCGGGTTCACCGGCGCGATCGTGCCGGTGCACCCGAGCGCGGCGACGGTGGCCG
The DNA here is from genome assembly GCF_900089605.1 of Micromonospora narathiwatensis. Taxonomy (NCBI): domain Bacteria; kingdom Bacillati; phylum Actinomycetota; class Actinomycetes; order Micromonosporales; family Micromonosporaceae; genus Micromonospora; species Micromonospora narathiwatensis. The sequence continues at coordinate 406,301 of NZ_LT594324.1, forward strand.
GGCTGCCCGCGTACCCGTCGGCGGCCGACGCCGGGCTCGACGTCGACCTGGCGGTGGTGGCGGTGGCGCCGGAGGCGGTGCCGGAGGTGGTCGCCGACGCCGCGGCGGCCGGCGCGCACGGCCTGGTGGTGATCTCGGCCGGGTTCGCCGAGGCCGGGCCGGCGGGGGCGGCCGTCCAGCGCGCCCTGGTCCGCGCCGCGCACCTGGCCGGCATGCGGGTGGTCGGCCCGAACTGCCTCGGCGTCGCCAACACCGACCCGGCGGTACGCCTCAACGCCACCCTCGCCCCGGTGCTGCCCGCCGCCGGCCGGGTCGGCGTGTTCAGTCAGTCCGGCGCGTTCGGGGTGGCCCTGCTCGCCGAGGCGTCCCGGCGCGGTCTCGGCCTGTCCAGCTTCGTCTCCGCCGGCAACCGGGCCGACGTCTCCGGCAACGATCTGCTCCAGTACTGGCAGGACGACCCCGGCACCGACGTCATCACGCTCTACCTGGAGACCTTCGGCAACCCGCGCAAGTTCGCCCGGCTGGCCCGGCGGATCGGCCGGAGCAAGCCGATCGTCGCGCTCGCCTCGCTGGCCCGCCCGCCGGGGCTGGGCGACGGGCCGGCGCTGGACGCCGCCGCGGTCAGCGCGCTCTTCGCCCAGTCCGGGGTGATCCGGGTGGACACCGTCGCCGAACTGCTCGACGTGGGCGTGCTCCTGGCCCACCAGCCGCTGCCGGCCGGCCGCCGGGTCGCCGTGGTCGGCAACTCGTCGGCGCTGACCGGGCTGGCCGCCACCGCCTGCGCCGCCCAGGGGCTCACCGTCGCCGACGGCTACCCGCACGACGTCGGCCCCCGGGCCGGTGCCGTCGAGTACGCCGCCGCGCTCGCCGCCGCCACCGCCGACGAACGGGTGGACGCCGTGGTGGCCGTCTTCGCGCCGCCGCTGCCCGGCCAGCTCACCGATCCGGAGGCCGACTTCACCGGCGCCCTGCCCGACGCGGCGGCCGTCGGCAAGCCGGTGGTGGCGACCTTCCTCGCTGGCCGGGTGCCCGCCGGGGTGCCGGCGTACCCGAGCGTGGAGGAGGCGGTACGGGCGCTCGGCCGGGTCGCCACGTACGCCGACTGGCTGCGCCGCCCGCCCGGCGTGCCGCCCGAGCTGGGCCGGGTGGACCGGGTGGCCGGGCAGGCGGCGCTGCGGGCCGACGGCACGGATCCGGCGGGGCTGCTGCGCGCGTACGGGATCGACGTGGTGGGCTCGGCGCCGGCGCGCTCGGCCGACGAGGCGGTGGCGGTGGCCGAGCGGCTCGGCTGGCCGGTCGCCCTCAAGGCCGCCGCCCCCGGGCTGCGGCACCGGCTCGACCTCGGCGCGGTCCGGCTCGACCTCGCCGACCCGGTCACGCTGCGCCGCGCGTACGCCGAGATGGCTCCGGTCTTCGGCGCGGACGTCCTGGTCCAGCCGATGGTCCAGCCCGGCGTGGCCTGCGTGGTGGAGCTGGTGGAGGATCCGGCGTTCGGGCCGGTGGTCGGGTTCGGCCTGGGCGGCGTCGCCACCGAGCTGCTCGGCGACCGGGCCTGGCGGGCGGTGCCGCTCACCGACCGGGACGCCGCCGAGCTGGTCGACGAGCCCCGGGCCGCCCCGCTGCTGCGTGGCCACCGGGGTGCCGTGCCGGTGGACCGGGTGGCGCTGGTCGACCTGCTGCTGCGGGTCGGGCGGCTCGCCGACGAGCAGCCCCGGGTCCGCTCGCTCACCCTCAATCCGGTGCTGGCCCGCCCGGACGGCATCTCGGTGCTGCACGCCACCGTCCGCACCGGCGTCGAGGCGCCCCGCCCCGACACCGGCCCCCGCCGGCTGTGAGCCTCAGCCGCGGCTGGAGATCTGCTGCACGGTCCAGGCGTTGCCGTCCGGGTCGGTGAAGAAGACGAAACCGACGTTGTCCAGCGGGTGTGGCACCGGAAACGGGTTCTGCCCGAGCACCTGGATCTCGCTGACCTCGACGCCCCGCTCGACCAGCTCGGCGCGGGCCCGCTCGATGTCGGGCACGACGAGCTGAACCCCCTTGAGCGAGCCGGGCGGCATGTCGGGCAGCGGGCCCCGGCCGATCACGATCGAGCAGCCCGAGCCGGGCGGGGTGAGCTGGACGATCCGTGCGTCGTCGCCGAACCGGGTGTCGTGGTCGACCACGAAGCCGAGCCGCTCGGCGTAGAACTCCTTGGCCCGGTCCACGTCGGAGACCGGCACCACCACCACTTCCAGGGTCCAGTTCATCGTCCCTGCCTAGCGGTCGCGGTGCGGCGATTCAAGCACCGACGGCCCCGGCGAACCGCCGGGGCCGTCGGGGTGCCGTCCCGCTCAGCAGGCGTACGCCTCCAGGCGGTTGGCGCGCTCCGGGGCGCGCAGCTTCAGCAGCGTCACCTTCTCGATCTGCCGGATCCGCTCCCGGGACAGGCCGAACTCGCGGCCCACCTCGTCGAGGGTGCGCTGCCGGCCGTCGTCCAGGCCGAACCGCAGCCGGATCACCGCCTGCTCCCGCTGGGACAGGGTGGCCAGCACGATCCGTACCTCGTTGCGCAGCTCTCCGTTGGCGGCGACGTCGCCCGGCTCCTCGCGCGGGTCCACCGCGGCGACGAAGTCACCGAGCGCGCTCTCGCCGTCCTCGCCGACCGCCTGGTCCAGGCTCACCGGCTCCCGGTCGTACGAGATCAGCTCGATCACCTGGAACTCGGGGATCTCCAGCGCCTTGGCCACCTCGGCGACGGTGGGTTCGCGGCCCAGCGCGACGGACAGCTCGCGGCGGACCCGGACCATCCGGTTGACCTGCTCGACCATGTGCACCGGGATGCGGATGGTGCGGGCCTGGTCGGCCATGGCGCGGGTGATGGCCTGGCGGATCCACCAGGTGGCGTAGGTGGAGAACTTGTAGCCCTTGGTGTAGTCGAACTTCTCGACCGCGCGGATCAGGCCGAGGTTGCCCTCCTGGATCAGGTCGAGGAAGGCCATGCCCCGACCGGTGTAGCGCTTGGCGATGCTCACCACCAGTCGCAGGTTCGCCTCCAGCAGGTGGTTCTTGGCGGCGTGGCCCTCGGTCACGATCAGCTCCAGGTCGGCGCGGAGTTCGGCGGAGACCGGGGTGCAGGTGGACAGCTTCTCCTCGGCGAAAAGGCCGGCCTCGATCCGCTTGCTCAGCTCGACCTCCTGGGCGGCGGTGAGCAGCTTGGTGCGGCCGATGCCGTTCAAATAAGCCCGGACCAGGTCGGTGGAGACGCCGCGCTCGTCGGTGGCGTCCAGGTCGGTCAGGGCGGCGTCCTGGTCGGTCGGGTTTGCGGTGCCGAGCTCGGCGTCGATGGTGGCAGCCGGGCGGGTCTGGTGCTCGATCATCTGCTGGGCCATCTCTGTTCTCCCCGTGTCCGTCGTGCCGCGTCCCGGTTCCGCGCCCTGTGCCGCAGCGGCGCCGGTGAGAACAGCTTGGCGGTCGGGGCGTAAAACGGGAGTGAGGCGATCGGGGAACCGACACCAATCCGCGCGGAATGCCCGGTGTCGCGGGCCGGATCCGGTTACCGTGCCAGCGGCCGGTCGGGACCGGCGGCACGGGCGATCGGAGGACGCGGTGGTCTTCAAGCGGCTCAGGCAGGCGACGGGGGTGGGCGGACCGGCGGTGGACACGGTGCTGGCCGACTCCGACTGCCGTCCCGGCGGCCACCTGGAGGGCCGCGTCCAGCTGGTCGGCGGGGACCACCCGGTGGAGGTGACCCAGGTGGCGCTCGGCCTGGTCACCGGGGTCGAGGTGGCGAGCGGCGACTCCGGGTACGAGACCACCCAGCAGTTCGGCCGGGCGCACGTGACCGGTGCGTTCGGGCTGGACCCGGGGCAGCGGTACGACGTGCCCTTCCGCTTCGAGGTGCCCTGGGAGACCCCGCTGACCGACCTGTACGGCCAACGCCTGCCGGGCGTGACGATGCGGCTGCGGACCGAGCTGGAGGTGGCCCGCGCGGTCGACCAGAGCGACCTGGACCCGGTGTCGGTGCACCCGTTGCCGGCCCAGGAGCGGCTGCTGGAGGCGTTGCTGCGGCTGGGCTTCCGGTTCGCCCGGGCCGGCGTCGAGCGTGGGCACCTCTACGGCGTGCACCAGACGCTGCCGTTCTATCAGGAGATCGAGTTCCTCCCGGCACCGTCGTACGCCCACGCGATCGACCAGTTGGCGGTCACCTTCGTGACCGACCCGGACCGGATGCGGGTGGTGCTGGAGGTGGACCGGCGGGGCGGCCGGTTCACCGAGGGCGGAGACGCCTTCGGCCGTTTCACCGTCGACCACGCCACCGTGGACCGTACGGACTGGGCCGCCCAGCTCGACGCCTGGCTCCGCGAGTCCCTCTCCCGCCGCGGCCTCCTCTCCTGACTCTCCGCCGGGGCGGGGTCAGAGGTCCAGGAGGACCGTGCGGGGGCCCACGTTGACGCTCTCGACCAGCATGTGGGCACGGAAGCGGCCGGTCTCGACCGGCGCGCCGCGCTCGCGCAGGGCCTCGACGACCGCGGTGACCAGGGGTTCGGCCACCTCGGCGGGGGCCGCCGCCGTCCAGGTCGGCCGCCGGCCCTTGCGGGCGTCGCCGTAGAGGGTGAACTGGCTGACCACCAGGATCGGCGCACCGGTGTCGGCGGCGCTCTTCTCGTCGTCGAGGATGCGCAGCTCGTGGATCTTGCGGGCCATGGTGGCCGCCACCTGCGGGGTGTCGGCGTGGGTCACGCCGAGCAGCACCAGCAGGCCGTTGTCGATCTCGCCGACCACCTCGTCGCCGACGGTCACGCTGGCCCGGCTGACCGTCTGCACCACCGCCCGCATCAGTCCGTCACCGGCTCGACGATGCCCCGCTCGACCAGGTGCGCCACGATCGGGCCGGCCGCCTCGGCCAGCTCGTCCGGGGTGACGTCGTGCGCGGCGGCGAGCAGCGCGAGCTGGTCGCGCAGCGGCAGCCGGCCGTCCGCGCCGCCGACCAGGGCCAGCACCAGCGGGTCGATCTCCTCGGTCCAGCGCAGCCCGTGCGGCATGGCCAGGACCTGCCGGTCCACCGCCCAGCCCTCGTCGCCCATGGTCGCCTCCTGCCGTAGCTGGAGCCCCTCGGCGGCCCGGTAGCGCGCGGCGAGCAGCCCGTCGGCGTCACGGGACCGGAGCCAGTCCTGCCGGTCGAACCACTCGGCGATCCGGTCGCCCATCGGCGGTTCCACCCGCTGGCGCAGGTCCTCCACCCGGACGACCGGCTGGTCGTTGCCGGAGCGGCGCAGCGAGACGATGCCGAAGCCGACCGCCTCCACCTTGTGCGCGTCGAACCAGTCCAGCCAGGCCGCCATCCGCTGCGGGTCGGCCGCCTCGCCGACGTCGGTCAGCCACAGGTTGACGTACGCCATCGGGTCGGCCACCTCGCGCTGGATCACCCAGGCGTCCAGCCCGGTGCCGGCGAACCAGCCGGCCACCCGCTCGTCCCACTCCTCGCCGGCGACGTGCACCCAGTTGGCCAGGTACTGCATCGTGCCGCCCTCGGTGAGCAGGTGCGGGGCGGCGGCGGCCAACTCGGCGCCGATCGCGTCGCCGACCCGGCCCGAGTCCCGGTAGACGTGCGTGGTGGTGCCGGGGCCGACCACGAACGGCGGGTTGCTGACCACCAGGTCGAACCGGCGCCCGGCGACCGGGGCGACCATGTCCCCGCGCAGCAGCTCCCAGTCCTGGCCGTTGAGCGCGGCGGTGGTGGCGGCGAAGCGCAGCGCCCGCTCGGAGACGTCGGTCGCGGTCACCCGCCGGGCGTGGGTGGACAGGTGCAGGGCCTGTACGCCGGAGCCGGTGCCCAGGTCCAGCGCGGTCTCCACCGGGCGGCGGACGGCGGCGCCGATCAGCGTCTGGGTGGCCCCGCCGATGCCGAGCACGTGCTCGCTGTGCAGCGGCTTCCCGGGCCGGGCGCTGGCCGGCACGTCGGCGAGCACCCACCAGTCGTCGCCGTACGGTTCGAGGTCGACGCCGGCGCGCAGGCCGTCGGCGTACCGCTCGACGATCCCGCCGGCGACGGCCTCCGCTACGGTGAGCGGGGCGAGCGCGGCGGCCACCGCCGCCTCCGGCTCGGTCTGGTCGCAGATGAAGACCCGGATCAGCGTGGCGAGCGGGTCGCGGTCCTCGGTGGCGCGCAGCGCGGCCCGGAAGTCGTTGCGGGCCACCCCGCCGGTGGCCTGCGAACCGAGCCGGTCGGCGATGCCGTTGGCGGTGAAGCGCGCCCGGGTCAGCGCGGTCCGCAGCGCCTCGACGCCGGCGGGGGAGAGGAGCATGTCTTGACGGTCCACATCGCCATCCTGCCCTCCCGGTGTCGTCGACCGGCCGGCACCCGCGACTTCCATACCGCGAACACCATACATTTGCCGTGATCCCTTTCATCAACTTCGATGTCTGGCTACCATCTCCCCCAACATCCGCCGATGGGTGCCCCGATGGCCACGAGCCCGGGCGTGCCCGGTAGGGAGCCAGACAATGTCCGACGTGTCCGTGCCCCGGCGGCGCGCCCTCCGCGCGCTCGCCATCGCCGCAACCGCCGCGGCCCTCTCCGCCGCCGCCTCCACCCCCGCCCTCGCCGCCCCCACCGGCGACATCCGCTACGCGGGCTCCCCGGACGCCGTCAGCGGCAGCTACCTGGTGGTGCTCAAGAGCGACACCGTGGGTTCCGTCAACAGCCCCGCCGCCCGCACCGCGGTCCCGGAGCGCGCCGCCGGACTCGCCAAGCGCTACGGCGGCTCGGTCGGCACGGTCTGGAGCGCCGCGCTGACCGGCTACAGCGCGAAGATGAGCGCGGGCCAGGCCCGCCGGCTCGCCGCCGACCCGGCCGTCGCGTACGTCGAGCAGGACCAGGTGGTTACCCTCCAGGGCACCCAGACCGGCGCGACCTGGGGGCTGGACCGGATCGATCAGCGGAACCTGCCGCTGAACGGCAGCTTCACCTACCCGAACACGGCCACGAACGTGCGGGCGTACATCATCGACACCGGTATCCGGATCACCCACAGCAACTTCGGTGGCCGGGCTAGCTGGGGCACCAACACCGTGGACAGCAACAACACCGACTGCAACGGCCACGGCACGCACGTCGCCGGCACCGTCGGCAGCAGCACCTACGGCGTGGCCAAGGGCGTCCGCCTGATCGCGGTCAAGGTGCTCAACTGCGCCGGCAGCGGCACCACGGCCGGCGTGGTGAACGGCGTCAACTGGGTCACCGCGAACGCGGTCAAGCCGGCCGTGGCCAACATGAGCCTCGGCGGCGGCGCCAGCACCACCCTCGACAACGCGGTGGCCAGCTCGGTCAGCTCCGGCGTCACGTACGGCGTCGCGGGCGGCAACGACAACGCCAACGCCTGCAACTACTCCCCGGCCCGGGTCTCCTCCGCGATCACCGTCGGCGCCACCACCAGCACCGACGCCCGTGCCTCGTACTCCAACTACGGCTCCTGCCTGGACATCTTCGCGCCGGGCTCGTCGATCACGTCGACCTGGAGCACCAGCGACAGCGCCACCAACACGATCAGCGGCACCTCGATGGCCACGCCGCACGTGGTCGGCGCGGCCGCGCTCGTGCTCGGCGCCAACCCGTCGTACACCCCGGCGCAGGTGAAGAGCTACCTCACCAGCAACGCCACCAGCGGCGTGGTGACCAGCCCCGGCAGCGGCTCGCCGAACCGGCTGCTCTTCGTCGTCAACTGACGACCCGCCCCGTACGCGGCCCGGTGGACCCCGTCCGCCGGGCCGCGTCGCGTCGTCGCGGGGAGTCGCCGTGGCGGGCGGCGGCCCGACCGGCAGGATGGGGGCATGACGCTCTCCCTGCCCATCGACCCCGAGGCCAACGCGCTGCTGGCGCGCAGCCCGCTGGCGCTGCTCCTCGGCATGGTGCTCGACCAGCAGGTGCCGATGGAGAAGGCATTCTCCTCGCCGTACGTCCTCGCCCAGCGGATCGGTCACGAGCCGGACGCCCGGGAGCTGGCCGGCTACGACCCGGAGGCCCTGGTCACGATCTTCGCCCAGCCGCCGGCCCTGCACCGGTTCCCCAAGGCCATGGCGGCCCGGGTCCAGGAGGTGTGCCGGGTCCTGGTCGAGCGGTACGACGGCGACCCGGCCGGGCTCTGGTCCGACGTCACGGACGGCCGTGAGCTGCTGCGCCGGGTCGGCGAACTGCCCGGCTTCGGCAAGCAGAAGGCGCAGATCTTCGTCGCCCTGCTCGGCAAGCGGTTCGGCATCGCCCCGGCCGGCTGGCGGGAGGCCGCCGGCGGGTACGGCGAGGCCGAGGCGTACCGGTCGGTGGCGGACGTGACCGGCCCCGAGGCGCTGCGCCAGGTCCGGGAGTACAAGCAGCGGATGAAGGCCGAGGCGAAGGCCGCGAAGGGCTGACCCGGCCGCCGCGTACCCCGGTCGTCGGGTCGGTCAGGCGGCGGTGGGGCGGGACAGCGCGGCCAGCGCCCGGCGTACGTCGGCGAGCGAGACCGTCGCCGAGTCGTCCAGATCGGCCAGCCCGGCCTCGATCCACTGCCGCATCAGCGTGGTCACCCCGATGCCGCGCGCCTCGGCGACGGCCCGGACCCGTTCGTACGTCTCCAGCGGCAGGCGGACCGAGCGGCTGACCATCGGCACGTCGGTGTCGGGGGTGGGCAGCTCGGCCGGCTGTGTCTCGTCGATCAGGTCGGCGAACGCGTCGCCGCCGTCGTGGAACCGCTTGGTCGCCTCGTTACGGTGCATCGTGACCGCCTCCTCGTCGGCGTGATCTCCGCACCGTCTCGTCGTAGCGCTTGGCCTCGACGTCGCTCAGTTCGCGGGCGGAGAGGATGTCCCAGTCGTTGTCGGTGCCGTCGGCCTCGGCCAGCAGCACGGCGAGGCGCCGCCCCCGGTGGTCGGTCGCGTAGACCACCATGACGTCGTCCCCGAGGTGCCGGATGACCCGTCGCGTGCTGTGCAGGGCCTCCCAGACTTCCCCCGGCGTGACGTCGTAGACCCGCAGGTTGGCCAACGCCTCGTCGGTGAAGCTGAACCGGTTGCCCACGGGCGGAGCGTACCACGCACGTAACACGCACGCCTTGTCACGATTTTCGCCGATCAACCGTCCGGGGTGACAGGATGAGGCGTAATCCCCTTGAGGAGGTCCGTGGTGAAGCGTCAGGCGTACCAGCCGATCCTGATCACCGACGCCTCGCGCAGCCAGGACGACCAGCTCACCAGCCGGCAGAAGCGCTACGTGCTGATGATGGGCATCCGGGTCGCGTGTCTGGTGGCCGGCGCGATCCTGGTCGGCGCGAAGGCGCCCCTGCTCTGGCTCTGGCTGCCGCTGTGCGGCATCGGGATGGCGCTCATCCCGTGGCTGGCGGTGCTGCTGGCCAACGACCGCCCCCCGAAGGAACAGCACCGCCTGACCAACAAACTCCACCACCGCCCCCCTGCCGCCACCCCACCCACGGCCCTCCCCGCCGAACAGTCCCCCCACAAAATCATCGACGCCGAACCCTAACCACCCCCACACCCCCGCCCCCCGCCCTCTCCCCGCCCTCTCCCCGCCCTCTCCCCGCCCTCTCCCCTCCGCGATCTTGCACTTCATGCCTCGGCAAAACGCCCCGAACGCGGACAAATTCGGGGCCGTAAGTGCAAGATCGCCGTGGGTGGGTGGGAGGGAGGGAGGGTGGGTTAGGGGGTGGGGCGGGCGCCGATGGAGGAGACGGCGAGGGCGCCGAGGTCGCCGGCCCGGGAGAGGGCCGCGCGGGGGTCGGCGCCGGCTCGCCAGGCGGTGAGCAGGCCGGCGGCGAAGGCGTCGCCGGCGCCGGTGACGTCCACCACGGGCACCCCACGGGCGGGTGCCGCCTCGACCACCCCGGTCCGGTCCACCCAGACCGCGCCGGCCGCGCCCCGCTTGACCACCACCCGCCGGGCCACCGAGGTCAGCGCCCGCCCCTGCGCCGCCGGGTCCAGCCCGCCGGCCAGCACCGTCGCCTCGTCGGTGTTGACCAGCAGCAGGTCGACGTCGCGTACCCAGGTCAGGAAGGCCGTCGCGCCGACCCGCCGCAGCGGCGCCGCGGAGGCGGCGTCGACGCTGGTGGTCAGCCCGCGCTCGCGGGCGGCGGCCAGCGCGCGCAGGCCCGCGCCGCGCGACCCGGCGTCCAACAGGGTGTACGCGGACAGGTGCATGTGCCCGGCGTCGGGCGCCTCCGCCAGGGCCCGGTCGATCTGCGCCGCGGTGAGCCGCAGGTTCGCCCCGCGCTGGCTGATCATCGTGCGCTCCCCGTCGTGGGTGAGCACGATGACGGTGCCGGTCGGGTAGTCCTCGTGGCGTTCCACCGCGCAGGCCACCCCGACCCGCTCCAGCTCGGCCACCCGTTCGCGGCCCGCCTCGTCGTCGCCGACCGCGGCGGCCAGCGTGACCTCCGCCCCCTGGGCGGCGAGCCAGGCCGCCGTGTTGGCCGCCTGCCCGCCACCGCTGAACCGGATCCCGGCCGCGGTGTCCGAACCGGTCGCCAGGGGACCTGAGAGCACCGCGACCACGTCGGTGATCACGTCCCCGACGACGACGATGCGGGACGCTCGGCTCATGCCGTCACCTCTCTGCGGCGATGTTTCGCTCGCGGACGCTCGCTCATGCCGTCACCTCGCTTCGCTCGGCGCCGACATGAGGCACCACGGCGCCCCGGGCGATGATTCGCTGGCTCATGCCGTGCGTTCGGCGCGCCGGGCCGCCGCGGCGACCGCGACGCGTGCCGCCAGGTCGGCGTTGCGCAGGATGATCCGGACGTTGACCGCCAGGCTGGCACCCTCGGTGGCCGAGTGGAAGTGGGCCAGCAGGAACGGCGTGACCGCCTTTCCGGTCACCCCCTCGGCGGCCAGCATGGCCAGGCCGGCGGCGAGGGTGCGGTCGTGCAGCGCCGGGTCGAGCTGCTCGTCGGTCGGGAGCGGGTTCGCCACCACCAGCCCGCCGTGGTGCACGCCCTGCCGTTTCCGCGCGAGGAGCACGTCGGCGACCTGCTCCGGCGACTCGACCGACCAGTCCAGGTCGAAGCCGGCGTCGGTCAGGTAGAAGCCGGGGAAGCGGCGGGTGCGGTAGCCGACCACGCTCACCCCCAGGGTCTCCAGCCGTTCCAGGGTGGCGCCCACATCGAGGATGGACTTCACCCCGGCGCAGATCACCGCGATCGGCGTCCGGGCCAGGGTGATCAGGTCGGCCGACTCGTCGAAGGTCTGCGCCGCCTCCCGGTGCACCCCGCCCAGGCCGCCGGTGGCGAAGACGTCGATTCCGGCCGCCGCGGCCACCGCGCTGGTCGCGGCCACCGTGGTGGCACCGTCCGCGCCGGCCGCCGCCGCAACCGCCAGATCGCGTACGGAGAGCTTGCTCACGCCGTCGACCGTGGCGAGCCGGGTCAACTGCGCGTCGTCCAGGCCAACGATCAGCTCGCCGGCGACCATGCCGATGGTGGCCGGAACCGCCCCCGCGTCCCGGACCGCCTGCTCGATCTGCCGGGCGACCAGCAGATTGTCCGGCCGGGGGAGGCCGTGCGAGACGATGGTGCTCTCCAGGGCGACGACTGGACGCCCGTCGCGCAGGGCGTCGGCCACTTCGGTGCCGAAACTGATGTGAAAGTTGGTCACTTCCGTTACGGTACGGGCCGCGTTCGGGCCGGTCTGCGGTGGACCGGCCCCGCGGGACCTGCAAAACTGGAAAGTTGGAGGTGTAGACGTGAGCACACAGGTTCTCGAGCGTCCCGAGCTGAAGGACGCCGACACCGGTCCCGAGATGTTCCACTACGTCCGCAAGGACAAGATCGCCGAGAGCGCGGTCATGGGCACGTTCGTCGTCGCGCTGTGCGGGGAGACCTTCCCGGTCACCAAGGCGGCCAAGCCCGGGTCGCCGGTCTGCCCGAAGTGCAAGGAGATCTACGACTCCTGGGACGAGTGACCTTGGGCGGCCCCGCCGCCCGCCCGCGTACCCTTCGCCGGTGACCACCTCCACCGTCCTGCTCGTCGCCGACCTCACCGGTGTCGCGGTCTTCGCCGCCTCCGGCGCCTCCGCGGCGGTGGCCAAGCGGCTCGACCTCTTCGGGGTGGTCTTCGTGGGCGTCGTCGCGGCGCTCGGCGGCGGGATCTTCCGCGACCTGGTCATCAACGAGGTCCCGCCGCTGGCCTTCGCCGACTGGCGGTACGCGGCCACGGCGGCGGCGACCGCCGCCGCCGTGTTCTGGCTGCATCCGCAACTGGCCCGGCTGCGCACCACCGTGCTGGTGCTCGACGCGGCCGGCCTCGGCCTGTTCACCGTCACCGGCACGCTCAAGGCCCTCGACGCCCACGTCCCGGCGGTCGGCGCCTGCATGATCGGCGTGCTCACCGCGATCGGCGGCGGTCTGGGCCGGGACCTGCTCACCGGGGAGATCCCGGTGGTGCTGCGCCGGGAGATCTACGCCCTCGCCGCGCTCGCCGGGTCGATCCTGGTGGCCCTGCTGTCGGCGTACGGACAGGCGCACGCGGCCGGGCTGATCGTGGCGATCGCCTTCGTCTTCGTGCTGCGGCTGGTCGCGCTGCGGCGGCGCTGGTCCGCCCCGGTCGCCACCCTGCGTCCGCCCCGCACCGGCACCCGCGGCCCGCGAGGCTGAGCCCCGCGCCGCCGCCGGCACCGTGCCCGCTCCCGCACGGCGTCCGTCGGCGAGCACGGAGGTGCGGGGCCGGCGGATGTGACCAGCGTGGCGTCGAGTGGGGAGAACGGGCCCCGCTGGTTATGCTGAGTCGGCCTTCGCGGCACCTTTTGCGCGGAGGCGTTTTCATGGGCGGCGGGACCCGTGGCCCTCGGCCGGGGCCCGCCGTCGTGCGGTCGGAGAGGAGCTACGTGTGGCACCGCGGTTGCCGGCGCTGGACACGTTCCCGCCCCTGCGTGCATGGCAGCGCAAGGCGATGGTGGACTACCTGCGCCGCCGCAGCGAGGACTTCACGGCGGTCGCCACCCCGGGCGCGGGCAAGACCACCTTCGCCCTGCGGATCGCTGCCGAGCTGCTGAACGACGGCACCGTCGAGGCGGTCACCGTGGTCGCCCCGACCGAGCACCTGAAGTCCCAGTGGGCGCAGTCCGCCGCCCGGGTCGGCATCCAGCTCGACGCCGCCTTCCGTAACGCCGACCTGCACTCCGCCGCCGACTTCCACGGTGCCGTGGTCACGTACGCCCAGGTCGGCATGGCGCCGCAGGTGCACCGGCGGCGCACCATGACCCGGCGCACGCTGGTCATCCTCGACGAGATCCACCACGCCGGTGACTCGCGTACCTGGGGCGACGGCGTCAAGGCGGCCTTCGAACCCGCGGTACGCCGGCTGATGCTCACCGGTACGCCGTTCCGTTCCGACGACAACCCGATCCCGTTCGTCGGCTACGAGCGGGGCGGGGACGGGCTGCTGCGGTCCCGCGCCGACTCCGTCTACGGCTACTCCGACGCGCTGCGCGACGGCGTGGTCCGGCCGGTGCTCTTCCTGGCGTACTCGGGGGAGACCCGGTGGCGCACCAACGCCGGGGAGGAGCTGGCCGCCCGGCTGGGCGAGCCGATGACCCAGGACCTGATCGCGCAGGCCTGGCGTACCGCCCTGGACCCGGCCGGCGACTGGATGCCGCAGGTGCTGCGGGCCGCCGACGCCCGGCTGAGCGTGCTGCGCGAGGCGGGCATGCCGGACGCCGGCGGCCTGGTGATCGCCACCGATCAGCAGACCGCCCGCTCGTACGCGAAGCTGCTGGAGCAGGTGACCGGGGAGAAGGCGGCGGTGGTGCTCTCCGACGACCAGGGCGCCTCCGCGCGGATCGCGACGTTCGCGGCGTCCGAGCAGCGCTGGCTGGTGGCGGTCCGGATGGTCTCCGAGGGTGTCGACATCCCCCGGCTGGCGGTCGGCGTCTACGCGACCAGCGCCAGCACCCCGCTGTACTTCGCGCAGGCGATCGGCCGGTTCGTCCGGGCCCGGCAGCCCGGGGAGACCGCCTCGGTCTTCCTGCCCAGCGTGCCGCACCTGCTCGGGCTGGCCAGCGAGATGGAGGTCGAGCGGGACCACGTGCTCGGCAAGCCGAAGGAGTCCGACGGCTTCGACGACGACCTGCTGGAGCGCGCCCAGCGCGACGACCAGGCCAGCGGCGAGCTGGAGAAGCGGTTCGCGGCGCTCTCCGCGACCGCCGAGCTGGACCAGGTGATCTTCGATGGGGCGTCGTTCGGCACCGCCGCCCAGGCGGGCACCCCGGAGGAGGAGGAATATCTCGGCCTCCCCGGGCTGCTCACCGCCGACCAGGTCTCGATGCTGCTGAGCAAGCGGCAGGCCGAGCAACTCGCCGCGCAGCGGCGCAGAGCCGCCCAACGGGCCGCCGAGCCGGCCGCTGAGGCCCCGGCGTCGGCGTCACCACCGATGAGTGCCGCCCAGCGCCGGGTGGCGCTCCGGCGTCAGCTGAACGCCCTGGTGGCCGCCCAGCACCACCGGACCGGGCAGCCGCACGGCAAGATCCACGCTGAGCTGCGCCGGATCTGCGGCGGTCCGCCGAGCGCCCAGGCGACGATCGAGCAGCTTGAGGAGCGCATCGCCACCGTGCAGACCCTCTGACGCCACCTCAGTCGGTCGATGCCGCAGCATTCCGGACATCGTGGGGGCGCGGGGACCTCGGGTCGCAAAAGCCGGCCGGAGGCACCCATGGGTGCCTCCGGCCGGCTATGTCAGGTTGCGGACTCTTCGAACTCAGTTCGCCATCAGATCGGCGCCACGCCAGCTGAACTCGGGGTCCGCCGCGAACCGCACAGTGATCTTGACGAGATCCTCTGCGTACTTGTTCGCGTGGTGCCCACAGAACACCAGCTCGCTCCCACCCGCCAGAGTGATCCGGAGCTTGCCGGCAGCATTGCAGCGGTCGCACCGTTCATCGGCGGCCGGGGGGCTCACCGTCTCGGGCGGCGGCGTGAGGGTCGGGGTCATCGCCTTCCTCCTCTGGTCGTCACCGATGAACACTCTCTTCGGTCGTTGCTCACCTATCGTGCAACACCCTGCTCGGGCCCTGCCTTCCCTGTGTGCCCGCGGGGGACCGAGGTCACACCTGGCGTGGAAGACAGTGTGCCGTGTACCAAGGGTGCCACGTCAACGATCACAAACAGGCAACCGACCGATCACCAATGAGTGTTCTACGGCTGGTGATCAAACCGACACGACTGGTTGACGTGCGCGGTCAGTCCAGGTAGTCGCGGAGCACCTGGGAACGCGAGGGATGCCGCAACTTGGACATGGTCTTGGATTCGATCTGCCGGATGCGTTCCCGGGTCACGCCGTACACCTGGCCGATCTCGTCCAGGGTGCGGGGCTGGCCGTCGGTGAGGCCGAAGCGGAGGCGTACCACGCCCGCCTCGCGCTCGGAGAGCGTCTGGAGGACCTGCTGGAGCTGGTCCTGGAGCAGCGAGAACGAGACCGCGTCGACCGCGACCACGGCCTCCGAGTCCTCGATGAAGTCACCAAGCTGACTGTCACCCTCGTCACCGATGGTCTGGTCGAGCGAGATGGGCTCCCGGGCGTACTGCTGGATCTCCAGCACCTTCTCCGGTGTGATGTCCATCTCCTTGGCCAGCTCCTCCGGGGTGGGCTCGCGGCCCAGGTCCTGGAGCAGTTCGCGCTGGATCCGGCCGAGCTTGTTGATCACCTCGACCATGTGCACCGGGATGCGGATGGTGCGGGCCTGGTCGGCCATGGCGCGGGTGATGGCCTGGCGGATCCACCAGGTGGCGTAGGTGGAGAACTTGTAGCCCTTGGTGTAGTCGAACTTCTCGACCGCGCGGATCAGGCCGAGGTTGCCCTCCTGGATCAGGTCGAGGAAGGCCATGCCCCGACCGGTGTAGCGCTTGGCCAGCGAGACGACCAGTCGCAGGTTCGCCTCGAGGAGGTGGTTCTTGGCCCGCTCGCCGTCCCGGGAGATCCAGAGCAGGTCGCGCTGCATGTCGCGGGTGAGCTTCTCCTCGCCCTCGTCGGCGGCGCGCAGCCGCTCGGCGGCGTAGAGGCCGGCCTCGATCCGCTTGGCGAGCTCGACCTCCTGCTCCGCGTTGAGCAGCGGCACCTTGCCGATCTGCTTGAGGTAGGCCCGGACGGAGTCGGCGGAGGCGGTCAGCTCGGCGTCGCGACGCGCCTGCTTGAGCGCCTCGGACTCCTCGTCGTCCCACTCGAAGTCGTTGTCGCTGGCGGAGCTGGCCGCGTCGGCCTCGGCGGCCTGGGTCAGCTCGGCCGGCTCGTCGACCACCACGTCCTCGATCTCGGCGGCCAGTTCCTCCGGGTCGATCTCGCCCTCGGGGCCCTCGCCCTTAGGAGCGGCCTTGGCCCCGGCGGTCTTCGCGGCCACCGTCGCCTTGGTGGCCCGGGTCGCCTTGGTGGCCTTCGCCGGGACGGCGGCCTTGGCGGCCACCTCGGCGGTGGTGCCGGCGGCCTTGCGCGCGGTCGCCTTCCGCGGGGCGGGGGCCGTGGCCTCCTCGGCGGCCGGCGCCTGCTTCGGGGCGGGCGCGGCGGCCTTCTTCGTGGTCTTGGCGGTGGTGGCCCGGGAGGCCGGCGTGGCGGACCGGGCGGCGGCCACCCGGCGGCGGGTGCTGGCGGAGCCGTCCACGACCACCGTCACCCCCGCCTCGGAGAGCGCACGCAGGATCTTCTTGGCCTGGGCCGGGGTCACCTCAGCGGACTCGACGGTGCGCGCGAGCTGGGCCGACGTGAGCTGGCCGCCCGCGCTCTGCGCGTGGGCGATCAGGGTGTCGGTGAGCGAGCGAACGTCGGCGCCGGTCTGGCGGGGATCTGTCACGAAGACCTTCCGGAGGCGAAGAGCGAGCACGGCCGGGTCGTCCGGCGCAGCACCGAACGCCGTGCCGGGCGAGTAGTTGAGGGACCCCCGTGTCCCGGGCCGGCCGGTCGCTGGCGGTCCGTGGCGCGTGGGCAGGGTGAATTGTAACGCCGTCTGCGGCGATCATCCCGCGCCGCACGGCGTAACGGCGCTCTGGACCACCGATTGGGCGCAGATGTGGACTTTGTAAGGATGATACTCGCGCTCGGCCGGGCCGGTCCCGGTCGTGCCGGAAGGGGACGAAACATGATCCGCTCGGCGCCCACCCCGCCGGAATTGCTGGAGATCGCCGTCACGGTGGCCCGCGACGCCGCCGCCACCGCGCATCGGATGCGGGCCGAGGGGGTGTCCGTCGCCGCCACCAAGAGCACCGTCACGGACGTGGTCACCGCCGCGGACCGGGCCGTCGAGCGGCAGGTGCTGGACGCCCTGCGGACGCTTCGGCCGGACGACGCGGTGCTGGGCGAGGAGTACGGCGCGGGGGAGACCGGCCCGGCCGCCGACGGCGGGGTGCGCTGGATCGTCGACCCGATCGACGGCACGGTCAACTACCTCTACGGGCTGCCGTACTGCGCGGTCTCGCTCGCCGCCGAGGTGGCCGGCGAGGTGGTGGCCGGGGTGGTGCGCAACGTCGCCACCGGGGAGGAGTGGACCGCCACCGCGGGCGGCGGCGCGTGGCGGGCCGGAGAGCGGCTACGGTGCTCCACCGAGACCGACCTGGGGCAGGCGCTGGTGGCCACCGGATTCGGCTACGCCGCCGGCCGCCGGGCGCACCAGGCCCGGGTGGTCGCCGAGCTGATCCCGCACGTCCGGGACATCCGCCGGATGGGCGCCGCCGCGCTGGACCTCTGTCTGGCCGCGGAGGGGCGGGTGGACGCGTACTACGAGAAGGGGTTGGCCGCCTGGGACCTGGCCGCCGGCGGGCTGGTCGCGCGCGAGGCCGGGCTGCTGGTGACCGGCCTCGCGGGTCGGCCGGCCGGGCCGGACCTGGTGATCGCCGCCCCGCCCGCGCTCTTCGAGCCGCTGCACACCCGGCTCGCCGCTCTGGACGCCTCCGGCGGACCCTGACCCGTCCGCGCCTGACCCGTCCGCGCCTGACCCGTCCGCGCCTGACCCGTCCGCGCCTGACCCGTCCGCGCGTGACCGTCCGCGTCGGGCCCGACGGGCCTGGTCCGGCGGCGTCGGGCTGCGTACCTCCGGACAGGCCGACCGGGCGGCGTCCCGCGAGTCGGGGCGCCGCCGGGGCCCGGGGTGGGCTACTTGTCGTCGACCGGGGCGGGGCAGGTGCCGGGCGGCGCTTCGGGCGAGCCGAGGTCGCCGAGGGACTGGTTGACCTCGGTGGTGGTGGCCAACTGCTGGAAGTTGTTGCCCAGGACCACGTCGACCGTGTCGTCCTTGCGGTTGATGTCGAAGGCGAGCTTGGCGTTGTTGAGGAAATAGGCGCGCAGCAGGTGGGCGGAGCCGACGCCCTTGGGGCCGTAGCGCAGCACCGCGACCTCGTCGACGTTCTTTTCCGCGTTGCCCACCTTCTTCACCTGGAACTTGCGATTGCGGAAGTCGTCGGCGACCGCGCCGGCCCGGCCGGCCTCCTCGGTGGCGTTGTAGACGTTGATCTTGACGTCCTTCTGCTCGTGCAGTGCGACGTCGGCCAGCGGCCAGCCCTTGGGACAGCCCTTCCCGGTGCCCGCCTTGCTCTGGGTGTCACGGACCATCGCGACCACGACGAAGACCAGGGCGAGGACCGCCAACAGACCGACGACAACGAGTGCCCGCACTCGCGCAAAACTCATCTGGGCGCTCCCCGAACAGTGGTTGGGTGGCGGCGGCCGCTGGCGGTCGGGCCGCCCCGCCGGCCGTCGAGTACGCCGCTGAGGTTAACGGTTGTCCGGCCGTCGCGTGGAAACAGTCCGACATGCCGGCGCGCCACCGGGGGAACGGGTACTACTACCCCTATCTTCGTGTCGCCTGAGTCACATTGGGAACAACTTCGGGCGCAGGGGCGTACATCTCTGCCACGAGGGCGGTATACATGCCTCGCCCAAAGGGGGGGTAAGGTTCCGCGCTCGCGGGCAGTTCCAGTCCGGCGGGACTCGGCCCACCGGTCGTCGGGTCGGGTGACCGACACAAATGGTGGCCGGCCAGTGGAACCGAAGCACGTCGTCCGGCGTTACAACCGGAAGCGACCATATCGATATGGGAGAGTGAAACCGATGGCCACCGACTACGACGCCCCGCGTCGCGACGAGGTCGACCTCGGCGAGGACAGCCTGGAAGAGCTCAAGGCCCGGCGGGTCGACTCACAGTCGGGTGCCGTGGACGTCGACGAGGCCGAGGTGGCCGAGAGCTTCGAGCTGCCTGGCGCCGACCTGGCCGACGAGGAGCTCACGGTCAAGGTGCTACCGATGCAGCAGGACGAGTTCCGGTGCGCCCGCTGCTTCCTGGTCCACCACCGCAGCCAACTGGCGGTCGAGCGCAACGGCGAGCTGATCTGCCGCGAGTGCGCCTGACCGAGATCCGTGTCACCGGCGGCGGCCTCCGTGACGGGGCCGCCGCTGTTCGAGTCGCCGTGCGGGCGTGGCGCGGAGCTGCTTGACTCGTACCGGCGGCTGCCGCCGCGTGTCGACTCGTACGGGCGGCTGCCGTCGCGTGAGCACGGGAGGGCGGACGGGTGGGCAAGCGCAGGCACGGTGGACCGGGCGGCGCGGGAGCGGCCGACGGCGACGACGCCGAGCGGCCGGCTCCGGCCACTCCGGACGATGACGCTGATCAGCTCGGCGCGACCGTCGCGGCGCTGACCGCCGACGACATCGCGCCGGGCCGGCGCCGGCAGTTGCTCGCCCGGGTGGCCGGCCAGGCCCGGGCCCGTGGCCTCACCGACCTGTTCAAGCCGAAGGCCGCGCTCCGCTGGATGACGGAGACCATCGCCGAGGTCGCCCCGCACGTACCGGTCCGCGACCTGGCGACCCTCCGCCGGCACTTTCCCGGCCTGACCGACGACGAGCTGGCCGAGCGGCTGGTCCGTAACGCCGCGCGGGCCACCGCGGGCGTCGGCGCGGCCGGCGGCGGGGTCGCCGCGGTCGAGTGGACGGTCGCCCCGACGCTGCTCTCCGCGCCCGTGCTGCTGGCCGCCGAGACGATCGCCGTGGTCGCGATCGAGCTGAAGCTGATCGGTGAGCTGTACGAGGTCCACGGGGTGCCGCTGCCCACCCGTGGCAGCGAGCGCGCCGTGGCCCTGGTGCAGTCCTGGGCCGGCCAGCGCGGGGTCAACCCGATGATGCCGGGCGTCGGGGTGAGCGCCGTGCTCGGCACCGCCGCCCGGCGGGAGCTGCGGGACCGCCTGCTGCGCCGGTTCGGCCGGAACCTGACCACCCTCGGGCCGTTCCTGACCGGGGCCGCCGTCGCCGGCTACCTCAACCGCCGGGCCACCCGGACCCTCGCTGACCAGCTCCGCAAGGACCTGCGTCGCCGGGCACCCCGGGCACTGCCCCCCGGCCGGACCTGATCCGGCGCGGCGGGCGTCGACCAGCTCAGCCCGATCTTCAGCACCACCAGGTCGGGGAGGTGGCGGGGTCAGTTGGGCGCGGATGCCGCCAGATCGGCGACCCCGGCCGACCCGACTCCGCTCAGGCGGCGTCGCGGCCGGCGAGGATCGCCGTGGCCAGCTTCACCGGGTGGCGCGTGCTTACCACCCAGAACGGGGTCGGGTCGGCGGGGTCGTCGAGCACCACCTGCACCGCGCCGCCGATCCACGGGCGCTGCACCACGAAGGCGAGCGGGTCGGACCCGATGCCGAGCACCTCGCGCCGGCCGGTGGTGTCCAGCGGGATCGCGTCGGCCACGTAGCGCACCGGGAGGCGGGCGTCGTCCACCCGCAGCTCCCCGTCGCGGACCGCGACCCGGATCCGGCCCAGCCACGCCAGCACGGCCGCCGCCAGCGGGATCAGCAGCACGAACGGCAACCAGGCCCGCAGCCCGGAGGCACCCATCCACAGCTCGGCGGCGAGCAGCCCGGCGAAGGCGAGCCCGGCCGGCCAGGCCCACCAGGGCAGCCGCAGCCGCTCCGCGTACTCCGGCGGGACGGCCACCGGCGACGCCGGGGCGGACGAGGACGACGACTGGCGCACAGTCCGAGGGTACGGCGCACGACGGGCCGGACAACCGGCAGGATGGCAGGGTCACCCCCGCAAGGACCGGACGGAAGAGGAAGACCGTGACAGACGTCGTACCCGTGCCCGTACGACAGCTCGACCCGGAGCTGCCGCTGCCGGCGTACGCCCATCCCGGCGACGCCGGCGCGGACCTGGTGGCCGCCGCGGACGTGGAGCTGCCGCCCGGCGGTCGGGCCCTGGTGCCGACCGGCGTGGCCATCGCGCTACCGGAGGGATACGTCGGTCTGGTGCACCCCCGATCGGGGCTGGCGGCCAGGCTCGGCGTGACGGTGCTCAACGCGCCCGGTACGGTCGACGCCGGCTACCGGGGTGAGATCCTGGTCAACCTGATCAATCATGATCGGGAGATGCCGGCGAAGATCAGCCGGGGCGACCGGATCGCGCAGCTCGTCGTCCAGCGGGTCGCGCGGGCCGAGTTCCGGCCGGTGGCCGAGCTGCCCGCGTCCCGGCGCGGGACCGGCGGGCACGGGTCGACCGGCGGACACGCCGGGCTGGTCCCGGCACCGGCGGGCGGGCACACGGAAGAGGTGGCAGGGTGAGTGCGAACAGCGGAGGGTGGGCGCAGTGATCTTCTCCCGAAAGCGGGCCGGCGAGGCGCGTGACGAGCGGACCACCGAGGTCCTCGACACCGAGGACAGCGGGGAGCCGACCTCGCCGGTGCGCGGCCCCTACGACGTCTCCGAGGCGCCCGACGAGCCCCGGCTCGACCTGGGCAGCCTCCAGATCCCGGCGGTGGCCGAGGTCGAGGTGCGGGTGCAGGCCGACCCGCAGGGTGTGATCCAGCAGGTCGTGCTGGTGCACGGCGAGAACGCCCTGCAGCTCGGCGTCTTCGCGGCGCCCCGCTCCGAGGGCATCTGGGACGAGGTGCGCGAGGAGATCCGGCAGTCGCTGTTCAACGACGGCGCCGCCGCCCAGGAGGTCGAGGGGGAGTACGGCACCGAGCTGCGGGCCCGGGTCCGCACCCCGGACGGCCTGACCGACCTGCGCTTCGTCGGCATCGACGGGCCGCGCTGGATGGTGCGCGGGGTCTACCAGGGTGGCGCGGCCACCGACCCGGCCGCGGCCGGCCCGCTGGCGCTGTGCCTGAACGGCCTGGTGGTCGACCGGGGCCAGGAGGCCAAGCCGGTCCGTGAGCCGCTGCCGCTGCGGCTGCCCCGCGAGGTGGCCGAGCAGCAGGCCGCCGAGCAGCAGGCCGCCGGGCAGCCGTCCGCGCCCGGCCAGCGCGAGGCCTGACCCGTACCACGCCGGGCCCGGCCCGTCGGCATCCCGACGGCGCCGGGCCCGTCTTGGCGTCCGGTAGGCGCAGGGGTACGTGAGTGAGGCACAACTGCGCACTTACGCCGGGTCCGCGAGCGGGCCGGTTCGGCGTACGCTGGCGGGACGGTTCCGGCATCCCGGGGCCGGACCAGTGCCGGCGTGGGCCGGCCAGCGTGGAGAGGGTGACGCGGAGGTCATGACGACCGACGAGAGCCGGCTGTCGCTGCGGCGTCTCCTGCATCGGCTCACCGCGAGCGAGGCCGAGATCGAGGCGCAGGAGCTGCGCCGGGAGAGCGCCGAGTCGGGCGGCATGCCCGCCCAGCAGTGCACCCGCGGCCAGGTGGTCTCGGTCGCCGGGCGGCTGCGCACGGTGGTCTACACGCCCCGGACCAACCTGCCCACCCTGGAGGCGGACCTCTACGACGGCAGTGACGTGGTCACCCTGGTCTGGCTGGGCCGGCGGCACATCGCCGGCATCGAGCCGGGCCGGCACCTCACCGCCCGCGGCCGGGTCGCCGTCCGGGACGACCGCAAGGTGATCTACAACCCGTACTACGAGCTGGAGTCGCCGAAGTGACGACCGGACAGCAACCGACCACCGAGCCGGAACTCGGTCCGGAGGACGAGGAGCGGCTGCCCAGCCTCGCCGAGCAGATGGCCGACCAGCTCGGCGGCTGGCGGGGCCTGGTCGAGTCGAGCGTCCCCGTGGTGGTCTTCGTGATCGCCAACGTGGTGGGCGAGCTGCGCCCCGCCGTGATCGCCTCGGTGGCCGTCGCGCTGCTGATCGCCGGGCTGCGGCTGGCCCAGCGCCGGCCGGTCCGGCACGCGGTCAACGGGCTGTTCGGCGTCGGCATCGGCGCCGCCATCGCCTGGCGTACCGGCAACGAGCGGGACTTCTACCTCCCCGGCATCCTCTACGGCATCGGCTACGGCCTGGCCCTGCTGCTGTCCGCCGCGGTGCGGCAGCCGCTGGTGGGCTGGATCTGGTCGGTGCTGGTGGCCAAGGGTCGGTCGGAGTGGCGGGACAATCCGCGCCTGGTGCGTACCTTCACCCAGCTCACCGTGCTCTGGGGCGTGGTCTGGCTGGCCAAGGTGGGCGTGCAGGCCGGGCTCTACCTGGCCCACCAGGACACCGCGCTGGGCGTGGCCCGGCTCGCCCTGGGCTACCCGCCGTACGCGCTGCTGCTGCTGATCACCGTCTGGACGGTGCGCCGGGTGACCCGGGAGACCGCGCCGACGCCGTTGCCGGGGGCCTGAGCCCCCGGCCGTACCGGTCCGGCGGGTGGCCGCCCGGCTCAGCCCCGGTCGTGGCCGCCGCGTTCGGCGCTGGCCGGGCCGAGGATCACCGCCCGGACGTCGTCCTCCACGGCCGCCGTGCACACGAAGATCAGCTCGTCGCCGGCCTCGATCGGGTCGTCCGGGCTGGGCACCAGCACCCGCTTGCCGCGCAGGATCGCCACCAGCGCCGCGTCCCGGGGGATCGGCACCGCGTGGATCGGCTGACCCACGTACGGCGCAGTGGGCGGCAGGGTGATCTCGACCAGGTTCGCCTCGCCCTGCCGGAAGGTCATCAGCCGGACCAGGTCGCCGACCGTGACGGCCTCCTCGACCAGGGCGGCCATCACCCGCGGCTTGCTCACCGCGACGTCGACGCCCCACTGCTCGGTGAAGAGCCACTCGTTCTCCGCCCGGTTGACCCGGGCGACCACGCGGGGCACCGCGAACTCGGTCTTGGCCAGCAGCGACACCACCAGGTTGACCTTGTCGTCGCCGGTGGCGGCGACCACCACCTCGCAGCCGGCGACGTTGGCCTCCTCCAGGCTGGCCAGCTCGCACGCGTCGGCGAGCACCCACTCGGCCGCCGGTACCCGGTCGGGGCGGAGCATCTTGGGCTGCCGCTCGATCAGCATCACCTGGTGCCCGTTGTCGATCAGCTCCTGGGCGATGGACCGGCCCACGTTGCCCGCGCCGGCGATGGCGATGCGCATGGCTCAGTGCCCTCCTTCCGGCGGCGCCGCCGCCACCGACGTGACCGGGGTGATGATGTCGTCGGTCACCAGCATGAAGACCTGGTCGCCCTCCTGCACCACGGTGGAGGCGGTGGGCAGCGTGCCGATCCCGAACCGGTTGAGGTACGCCACCCGGGCCCCGGTGGACTCCTCGAGCTGACGCAGCGGCCGGCCGATCCACTCCTTGTGCACCGGCACCTCGATGATCGACACGGTGCTGGTCGGGTCCCGGAAGATCTCGACGTTGCCCTCGGGCACCAGGTGCCGCAGCATCCGGTCGGCCGTCCAGCGGACCGTGGCCACGGTGGGGATGCCGAGCCGCTCGTAGACCTGGGCGCGGCGCTGGTCGTAGATGCGGGCGGCCACCCGGGAGACACCGAAGGTCTCCCGCGCCAGCCGGGCCGAGATGATGTTGGAGTTGTCGCCGCTGGAGACCGCCGCGAAGGCGTCCGCGCGCTCGATGCCGGCCTCGCGCAGCACCTCGCCGTCGAAGCCCGCGCCGGTCACGGTGATGCCGGCGAAGTCCGGTCCGAGGCGGCGGAACGCGTCGGCGTCCTGGTCGATCACCGCCACCGAGTGGCCGCGGCTCTCCAGGCTGTGGGCGAGGGTCGACCCGACCCGGCCGCAGCCCATGATCACGACATGCACGGTGTCCGCTCCTCCCACGGTGCGCCCCGGTGGGCCCGTCGACTGCGAGCCTGCCACGTCCCTGCTCCGGGCGGGGGATCGACCGTACCGCGCGGGTGATCAGCCACCCCCACCGCGGGCGTCGGGTGGTCGTACTCTTGGCGGTTGTGGCCAGACCCACCTCGCTGCTGAAGCGACTCCTCGTCGGTCGACCGTTCCGGTCCGACCGGCTCCAGCACACCCTCCTGCCGAAGCGGATCGCCCTGCCGGTCTTCGCGTCCGACGCGCTCTCCAGCGTCGCGTACGCGCCCGACGAGATCCTGTTGACGCTCTCCATCGCGGGCGCGTCGGCGTACCTCTTCTCACCGTGGATCGCGCTCGCGGTCGTGGTGGTGATGCTCACCGTGGTGGCGAGCTACCGGCAGAACGTGCACGCCTACCCCTCGGGCGGCGGCGACTACGAGGTGGCGACGGTCAACCTGGGGCCGCGTGCCGGCCTGGCGGTGGCCAGTGCGCTGCTGGTCGACTACGTGCTCACCGTCGCGGTCTCGATCTCCTCCGGGGTGGCCAACCTCGGCTCCGTGCTCCCCTTCGTGGCCGCCCACAAGGTGCTGATCGCGGTCGTCGCGGTGACCCTGCTCACCGCGATGAACCTGCGCGGCCTGCGCGAGTCCGGCACGGCGTTCGCCATCCCGACCTACGGTTTCGTGATCGTGATCGGCGGCATGCTGCTCACCGGCCTGATCCGGATCTTCGTCCTCGGTCACGAGCTGCGCGCGCCCAGCGCCGGCCTGGAGATCCAGGCCGAGCACAGCGTCACCGGGTTCGCGCTGGTCTTCCTGCTGCTGCGGACCTTCTCCTCGGGCAGCGCCGCGCTCACCGGGGTCGAGGCGATCTCCAACGGGGTGCCGGCGTTCAAGGCGCCCAAGAGCCGCAACGCGGCCACCACGCTGCTGCTGCTCGGCCTGATCGCGGTGAGCATGCTGTTCGGCATCGTCTGGCTGGCCCGGCTGACCCGCCTCCAGT
Source organism: Micromonospora narathiwatensis (assembly GCF_900089605.1). Lineage (NCBI taxonomy): Bacteria > Bacillati > Actinomycetota > Actinomycetes > Micromonosporales > Micromonosporaceae > Micromonospora > Micromonospora narathiwatensis. Next base: position 432,223 of record NZ_LT594324.1, read on the forward strand.
TCGTCGAGTCCGCCGGCCAGATCATCTCCGGGCCGGACGGGTACGTGCAGAAGACCGTCACCACCCAGCTCGGCGAGGCGGTGTTCGGCCACGGGTCGGTGCTGCTCTACGTGGTCGCCGGGATGACCGCGCTGATCCTGTTCCTGGCCGCCAACACCGCCTTCAACGGCTTCCCGGTGCTCGGCTCGATCCTGGCCCAGGACCGTTACCTGCCCCGCCAGCTGCACACCCGGGGCGACCGGCTGGCGTTCTCCAACGGCGTCGTGTTCCTCGCCGTCTTCGCGGCCGTGCTGATCATCGGCTTCCAGGCCGAGGTGACCCGGCTCATCCAGCTCTACATCGTCGGCGTGTTCGTCTCGTTCACGCTCTCCCAGGCGGGCATGATCCGGCACTGGAACCGGCACCTGCGTCACGAGCGGGACCCGGAGGCGCGCCGCCGGATGGTGCGCGCCCGGGCGATCAACAGCTTCGGCATGGCGCTGACCGGCACGGTGCTGATCATCGTGCTGGTCACCAAGTTCCTGCTCGGCGCCTGGATCGCGATCGCCGCGATGGCGGTGATCTACGTGCTGATGCTGGCCATCCGCCGGCACTACGACCGGGTCGCCGCCGAGCTGGAACCGACCGAGGCCCGGGGCGTGCTGCCCGCCCGCAACCACGCCATCGTGCTGGTCAGCAAGCTGCACCAGCCGACGCTGCGGGCCATCGCGTACGCCCGGGCCACCCGGCCGGACACGCTGACCGCGGTGACCGTGAACGTCGACGAGAAGGACACCCGGGACCTCCAGGCCGACTGGGAGCGGCGCGAGCTGCCCGTCCCGCTGACCGTGGTCGACTCCCCGTACCGGGAGATCACCCGGCCGATCCTGAACTTCGTCGCCTCGGTGCGCCGCGAGTCGCCCCGCGACGTGGTCACCGTCTTCATCCCCGAGTACGTGGTGGGCCGCTGGTGGGAGAACCTGTTGCACAACCAGAGCGCGCTGCGGCTGAAGGGGCGGCTGCTCTTCGAGCCGGGCGTGATGGTGACCAGCGTGCCCTGGCAGCTCGCCTCCACCGCCACCAAGAACCTGGACCGGCTGGACGCCACGCTCAGCCGCGGCCCGAAGCGTGGGCCCCGGGTGGCCCCGCGCAGCACCCTGCCGCCCGCCGCCCCGCCGGTGGTCTCCGCGCCGCCGGCGGAGAGCGGCCCGAGCGCCGGGGAGCGCCCGTGACGGGCGTTCCGGCCGGGAGCGGCGTGGCCGCCGTTCCGGCCGGGAGCATCGGGGCGGCCGGGAGCATCGGGACCGCCGGCAGCGGTGAACGGCGCGGGCTGGAGGAGGCCGAGCGAGTCGAGCTGACCGTGGACGCGGTCGCGCCGGGCGGGCACTGCGTGGCCCGGGTGGACGGTCAGGTGGTCTTCGTCCGGCACGCGCTGCCCGGCGAGCGGGTGGTGGCCGAGGTGACCGAGCTGCACCGGGGCTTCGCCCGCGCCGACGCGGTGGAGATCCGCAGCGCCTCCCCGGACCGGGTCGAGCCGCCCTGCCCGTACGCGAAGCCGGGCCGCTGCGGCGGCTGCGACCTCCAGCACGTCGCCCCCGCGGCCCAGCTCGACTGGAAGACCGCCGTGGTGCGCGAGCAGCTAACCCGGCTCGGCGGCCTCAGCGACGGGCAGGTCGACGCGCTCGACGTCCGGGTGGCGGCCCTGCCCGGCGGGCCGCTGGGCTGGCGCTCCCGGGTCCGCTACGCGGTCGACGGGGCCGGCCGGGCCGGGCTGCTCAAGCACCGTTCGCACGAGGTGGTGCCGGTCGACCGCTGCCTGATCGCCCATCCGGCCATCCAGGAGCTGCGGGTGCTGGCGCCCAGCGGGGCCCGCTGGCCGGACGCCGACGCGGTGGAGACGGTCGCCTCGACCGGCGGGGACGTCAGCGTCACGGCGCTCGCCGAGGGGACGTCCACCCCGGTCAGCGGTCCGGCCCTGGTCCGCGAGGTGGCCGCCGGCCGGGAGTGGCAGCTCCCCGCGTCCGGCTTCTGGCAGGTCCACCCGGCCGCGGCGGACACCCTGGTCGGCGCGGTCCTCGACCTGCTCGACCCGCGCCCGGGCGAGACCGCCTGGGACCTGTACGGCGGGGCCGGCCTCTTCGCCGCGGCGCTCGCCGGCCGGGTCGGCGACGCCCGGATCACCCTGGTCGAGTCCGCCGAGCAGGGCGTGGCCGCGGCCCGGGAGAACCTGGCCGACCTGCCCGCCGTGGAGGTCGTCGCCGCCCGGGTGGAGACCGCGCTGGCCCGCCGCCGGGTCACCGGCCCGGTCGACCTGGTGGTCCTCGATCCGCCCCGCTCCGGCGCCGGCGCGCCGGTGGTGCGGCACATCGCCGCCGCCGGCCCGCGCGCGGTGGCGTACGTGGCCTGCGACCCGGCCGCCTTCGCCCGGGACGTACGCGCCTTCACCGGGCTGGGTTGGCGGCTGGCTGCGCTGCGTGGCTTCGACCTGTTCCCGATGACCCAGCACGTCGAGCTGGTCGGCCTGTTCCTCCCGCCCGCCGGCTGACTAGCCTGGCCCGATGAAGATCGTCGGGCTGATGTCGGGGACGTCGTACGACGGGGTGGACGTGGCGGCGGCCGAGTTCACCCGGGACGGGGAGACACTGCGGCTGTGTCCCCTCGGCCACCGTGGCCTGGACTACCCCGACGACCTGCGCGCCGAGATCGGCGCGCTGCTGCCGCCCGGGGCCACCACGATCGAGGCGGTCTGCCGACTGGACAACCGGCTCGGGGAGGTCTTCGCCGAGGCGGCGGCGATCGGGGTCGAGCTGGCCGGGGGCCGGGTCGACGCGGTGGTCTCGCCGGGGCAGACCGTCTTCCACTGGGTCGAGGCGGGGCGGGCCCGGGGCACCCTCCAGCTCGGCGCGCCGGCCCGGGTGGCCGCCCGGGTGGGCGTACCGGTGCTGCACGACCTGCGGTCGGCGGACGTGGCGGCCGGTGGTCAGGGCGCGCCGCTGGTGCCGGCCTTCGACGCGCTGCTGCTCGACCCGTCCACGGCGCTCGACCCGGGCGGTATCGCGCCGCGGGCGGCGCTGAATCTCGGCGGTATCGCGCCGCGGGCGGCGCTGAATCTCGGCGGTATCGCCAATCTCACCGTGGTCGCCCCCGGCGCGCCCGTCCTCGGGTACGACGTGGGACCGGCCAACGCCCTGCTCGACGCGGCGGCCCGGCGCTTCCTCGACCGGCCCTGCGACCTCGACGGCGCCGGCGCGGCGGCCGGCCGGGTGCACCCGGGCCTGCTGGGGCTGCTGCTCGCCGAGCCGTACTACGCCGCGCCGCCGCCCAAGTCCACCGGGAAGGAGCTGTTCCACGGCGGCTACCTGGACGAGCGGCTGGCCGCGCTGGGCGAGCCGGTGGCCGCCGACGACGTGTTCGCCACGCTGACCGAGCTGACCGCCCGGACGGTCGCCGCCGAGTGCGACCGGTTCGGGGTGACCGAGGTGGTCGCCGCGGGCGGGGGCGTACGCAACCCCACCCTGTGCGCCCGGCTGGCCGCGCTCGGGCAGGGGCGGTGGCGGCTGCGGACCACCGACGAGCTGGGGGTGCCGGCGCAGGCCAAGGAAGCGTACGCGTTCGCCCTGCTCGGCTGGCTCTCCTGGCACGGCCTGCCCGGGGCGATCCCGTCGGTGACCGGGGCGTCCCGGGCCGCCGTGCTGGGCTCCTGGACCCCGGCCGGCCCGGCGTACGCGGCCGTGCCGGCGGTCCCGCCGCGACGGCTGGTCGTCACCCCGTGACCCGGCGTTCGCCACCGCCGAGATCCATGGTCAGGCTGCGGGCCGGTGGGCGGCCGATAGACTCTTCGGTCATGAGCGTTGAAGAGGACACGGCCAACGACGGTCGGCTGCTCCGCACCGTCCGGGGCCCGCAGGACGTGAAGCGGATGACCGCCGAGCAACTGGACATCCTCGCCGCCGAGATCCGTGACTTCCTGATCACCAAGGTTTCCCGCACCGGCGGGCACATCGGGCCCAACCTGGGTGTGGTGGAGCTGACCCTGGCCATGCACCGGGTCTTCGACTCGCCGCGGGACCGGCTCCTGTTCGACACCGGCCACCAGGCCTACGTACACAAGATCATCACCGGCCGGCAGGAGGGCTTCGACAAGCTCCGCCAGCGCGGTGGCCTCTCCGGCTACCCCAGCCAGGCCGAGAGCGACCACGACCTGATCGAGAACTCGCACGCCTCCACCGCCCTGTCGTACGCCGACGGGCTGGCCAAGGCGTACGCGCTGCGCGCCGAGCGGCGCTGCGTGGTCGCCGTGGTCGGCGACGGCGCGCTGACCGGCGGCATGTGCTGGGAGGCGCTGAACAACATCGCCACCGCCGGCAACCCGCTCGTCATCGTGGTCAACGACAACGGCCGGTCCTACTCGCCGACCATCGGCGGCCTCGCCGACCACCTCTCCTCGCTGCGGCTCAACCCCGGCTACGAGAGGGTGCTCGACACCGTCAAGGACGCCCTCGGCTCGACCCCGCTGGTCGGCAAGCCGATGTACGAGGTGCTGCACGCGGTCAAGAAGGGCATCAAGGACGCGGTCGCGCCGCAGGCCATGTTCGAGGACCTCGGCATCAAGTACGTCGGCCCGGTCGACGGCCACGACGTGCCCGCGGTCGAGTCGGCGCTGCGCGCCGCGAAGAACTTCGGCGGCCCGGTGATCGTGCACGCGGTCACCCGCAAGGGCTACGGCTACCGCCCGGCCGAGGAGGACGAGGCGGACTGCCTGCACGGCCCGGGTGGCGCGTTCGACGTCGAGACGGGTCAGCTGGTCGCCGCTCCCTCGGTGAAGTGGACCCATGTCTTCGCCGACGAGCTGGTCGCGATCGCCGACGAGCGGCCCGACGTGGTCGGCATCACCGCCGCGATGGCCGAGCCGACCGGGATCGCCAAGCTGGCCCGCAAGCACCCGAAGCGGGTGTACGACGTGGGCATCGCCGAGCAGCACGCCGCCACCTCGGCGGCCGGCCTCGCCATGGGCGGGCTGCACCCGGTGGTGGCCGTCTACGCCACCTTCCTCAACCGCGCGTTCGACCAGGTGCTGCTGGACGTGGCGATGCACAAGCTGCCGGTCACCTTCGTGCTGGACCGGGCCGGCATCACCGGCCCCGACGGGCCGAGCCACTACGGCATCTGGGACATGTCCGTCTTCGGCGTCGTGCCGGGCCTGCGGATCGCCGCGCCCCGCGACTCGGCCAGCCTGCGTGAGGAACTGCGCGAGGCGGTCGCCGTGGAGGACGGCCCGACCATCCTCCGCTTCCCGACCGGCACCGTCGCCGGTGACCTTCCGGCCGTCCGCCGGATCGGCACGGTCGACGTGCTGGCCGAGTCGGCGCGTACCGACGTGCTGCTGGTCGCGGTGGGCTCCTTCGCCGGCCTCGGCATGGAGGTGGCCGCCCGGGTCGCCGAGCAGGGCTACGGCGTGACCGTGGTCGACCCGCGCTGGGTCCGCCCGGTCCCGGCCGAGCTGGTCGAGCTTGCCGCCGGGCACCGCCTCGTGGTCACCGTCGAGGACGGGGTCCGGGTCGGCGGCGTCGGCGACGCGCTCGGCCAGGCCATGCGGGACGCCGACGTCCGGGTGCCGCTGAAGGACCTGGGCGTGCCGGCCGACTGGCACCCGCACGGCACCCGGGCGCAGATCCTGGCCGACCTCGGCCTGACCGCGCAGGACGTGGCCCGCGACGTCACCGGCTGGATCTCCGGCCTGGACGCCGAGCCCGTCGAGCCGCCCGCCGACCGGGCCGCCGCCAAGAACTGAACCCGCTGGGAGATCTTGGTAGGAAACGGCCCCGCCGAGGGCCATTTCCTACCAAGATCGCTACGGGCTCAGCGGCCGCCGAGCGACCTGTACCAGGTCTTTTCGGTGCCGGCCAGGCTGAACGTCTGCATCCGGTCCGGCTGCGGCAGCACCACCAGCCCCGGCTTCTCCACCAGCAGCGAGGTCGTCGGAGGCGCGGCGAACGAGGCGTCCCGGTTGGTGCGCCAGCTCAGCACCGCCAGCGCCTGCCCGGGCACCGGTAGGCGGTATGCCTGGAGCGTGGTGGACCGGTCGGCCGGGGAGACGATCGGCGCCCCGCCGTCGGCCGGGCGGTAGACCACCGCGGTCATCGTGCCGGTGGCGCTCTCCCAGCTCAACTGCTCCAGGTCGCCCGGCTCGCCGCCGTGCAGCGCGACCGCGCCGAGCGACCGGACGGCGATCTTCGCCATCGGCCAGGACGCCGGGACGGAACGTGGCGCCTCCCGGTCGCCGCTGCGTCGCGGGACGCTGCCGAACGGCCCGGTGTCGCCGGCGAGGACGCAGGTGTCCAGCCCGGCCAGGGCCCGCTTGCCGGAGCCGGTCTCGTCGGGGACCAGGGGATAGCGGGGTGCGGCGGTGGCCGTACCCAGGTCGAGGATGCGGTCCGCGGCCCGGCCGCGCGGCAGCGACCGGGTGGGGCGCAGCGTCGCGGTCAGCTCCACCGCCTGGCAGGCCGGTACGGCGACCGGCTCGGTCAGACCGTCGGCGCTGGTCAGCGCCCGGCCGTCCGGGCCGAGCAGCCGCTCCACCCGGGCCGAGGTGAGGTAGCGGCGGCCGTCCGGGAGCTGGACCGGCAGCACGTCGGAATAGACCAGGTAGCCGGGGTCGGTGTACTCGGTCGCCTGGGTCACCCGCCACCGGTCCCCGTCGCGGCCGAGTTGCAGCAGCCAGGAGGCGCTCTCGCCGGGCACGTCGGCGGCGACCAGGGCCAGCGGGCCCCCGGCCACCTGGCCGGCGAAGAGGATGCCGGAGGAGGGCAGGCGTGCCCGGTCGCCGACCGGCGAGCGCCAGTCCCGCACGGCAGCGGTGATCGTGGCGGTCGTGGCGGCGTCGCCGGCCAGGCTGCCGCGTGCGGGCCAGACGGTCAGCGGCCCGTCCAGGCTGTCGTGGCCGGCCCGCAGCGCCGCCGGCTGCCGCCCGGCGACGGGACCGCACCCGGCCGCGGCCAGCAGGGCCAGCAGCGCGATGGCCTTCGTGCCGCGTCGGCGGACTCTGGCCACCCGTACGCCCCCGATCGCGTTGGTCGTGGTTGGAAGCCACATGGTACGAGATGTCCGGTGGGCCGGCCGCGCCGGTCCTTGCCCCCGTTGCTCCCACCACAGTGGACAGGTGCGCGTTTCGCGGCCATTTTCCGGCTCCGGTAGAATCCGCCGACTGTGCCGCTTGCCGAGCCTCGTGCCGAATCGCCTCCGTACGCCGACACCCTGACCGGCATCGTCCCCGCCCCTCGCGGCGTCGCCGTCGCACCGGAACTCGCCGCTCCACGGGCGTCGTCCGACGCCGGGCCGGGCCGTTCGACGCCACGTCGGCGGTGGACACCGCGCCGCCTCGACCTCGCCGCGTACGGCGTCTTCCTGCTCGCCGCGCTCTGGGTGACCAGCCGGATCTGGATCGACCCGGACGGCCGGGTGGCCGCCCTCTACAGCAGCGACCCGGCACAGGTGCAGTTCTTCCTCGCCCACTCGGTACGCGTCGTGCTGCACGGCGAGTTCCCGTTCTTCACCGACCGGTTCAACTATCCGGACGGGGTGAACCTGATGGCGAACACCGCCATCCTGGCCCTCGGCATCCCGATGGTGCCGGTCACCGTCCTGTTCGGACCGGCGGTCAGCTTCGTCACACTGGTGACACTCGGCCTCGCCGGCACCGCCGCCGCCTGGTACCGGATGCTCGCCCGGCACGTCGTGCGCAACCGGCTGGCCGCCGCCGTGGGCGGCTGGTTCTGCGGGTTCTCGCCGGCGATGCTGTCGCACGCCAACTGGCACCCCAACATCATCAGCCAGTTCCTGCTGCCGTTCATCGTCTGGCGGGTGCTGGTGCTGACCCGTTCCACCCGCCCGCTGCGCGACGGCGTGCTGCTCGCCCTGCTGGTGACCGCGCAGGCGTTCATCAACGAGGAGATCCTGCTCTTCACCGCGCTGGCCTGCGGGGTGTTCCTGTTCGCGGTGGTCGCCCAGGAGCGCCGGCGGTGGGCCGCCGCATGGCGCCCGCTGGGCGTCGGGCTGGCGGTCTGCGCGGTGCTCGCCGGGGCGCTGCTGGCGTACCCGCTCTGGGTCCAGTTCGCCGGGCCGATGGCGTACCACGGGCTCAGCGACACGGTCCGCGACTACGGCAACGACATCGCCTCGTTCTTCGCCCCCGGCTCACCCACCATCGGCGGCAGCGAGCGGGCGAACGTCAACCTCGCCCCGAACTACTCGGAGGAGAACGCCTTCTTCGGGTGGAGCCTGTCGCTGCTGACCGTCGGCATCGTGGTCTGGCTGCGCCGGGAGGTGATGGTCCGGGCGCTCGCGGCGACCGGGCTGTTCTTCGCGGTGCTCTCCCTGGGCGAGCGGGTGTCCTGGTGGGACCGGGAGCTGATCGTCGGGCCGTGGGAGCTGCTGGTCCGGCTGCCGCTGCTCGACGCGGTGGTGCCCACCCGGTTCGGGCTGATCACCACGGTGGTCGTCGGGGTGCTTTTGGCGATCGCCGTCGAACGTGCCTGGTCGCTGCGGACCTTCGACCGGCGGACCGCCCGTACCCTCACCGCCGCCGGGCTGGTCCTCGCGCTGCTGCCGATCGCGCCGATGCCGTTGCAGGTCACCACCCGTCCGGCGGTGCCGGAGTTCATCACCGCCGACCGGTGGCGGCGGTACGTCGGCCCGGACCAGACCCTGGTGCCGGTGCCGGTACCGAGCATGGGCCACACCGACCCGATGCGCTGGGCGGCCAGCACCGACCTGGCCTTCCGGATCCCCGGCGGCTACTTCCTCGCCCCCCGCAACGGCGTCACCGGCGACCCCGGCCGTTTCGGCGGGCGGCCCAGCGGCATCGGCGCGCTGCTGGCGGAGGTCGCGGCGACCGGGCGTACGCCGGAGCTGGACGACCGGCAGCGCCGCCGCTGCCTCGACGAGCTGCGGCACTGGCGGGCCGCCATCGTGGTGCTTCCGCTGGACCAGCCGAACGCCGAGCCGCTGCGGCGGACCGTGGAGCAGTTGGTCGGCCCCGCCCGCCAGGAGTTGGACGTCTGGCTCTGGGACGTCCGCGCCCTCAGCAGTTGACGCGGGGGCCCGGCCGTGACCGGGCCCCTCCTTACCGCACGTCCCACAGCCAGACGTCGTCGACGCGTTGCGGCGGGCCGAGCAGGGCGGTCATCAGCTCGCGCAGCACCGGCTCGCGCGGGCCGGCGCCGAGCACCACCACCGACGCCCGCCAGTGGCGCAGGTCCTCGACGGCCCGGCGGCGGTCCTCGTCGGTGACCGCCGGGACCTGGTTGGCGTCCATCGTGGCGTAGATGAGCCTGGTGGTCGGGCGGTTCGGTGCGCCGAAGACGCCGGCGCCCCGCTCGTTCGGGCCGATGAAGTAGCCGCCCGGGATCGGGAACTCCTGCCCGGTCAGCGCGCTCCAGCGCAGCGTCGTCAGGCCGTGCACGTTGCTCGGGATCGGCACCGGCACGAGGGTCCGGCCGGCCGGCACGTACGGCCGCCAGCCGCCCGCGGTGATGAAGTGTGGCGGTGGGTCGATCCGCTGGGCCGGCAGCGGACGCGGGAACAGCGGCAGCAGGGCGGCCACGATCGCCGCGTACCCGGCGCCGCGCAGCCACCGCCGCCGCGTCAGGCCGCTGCGCGGGCTTGCCGGCCCGGGGTCGTTCCCGGTGCGCTGGGCCGGCACGGGCGGGCGACCGGTTCCGGAGAGGGCGTTCCAGGCCAGCGCGAGCAGCACCCCGAGCGCGCCCGCCACCACCAGGGTGAGCCGGGTCGGCATCATCATCTCGACCAGCGGCAGGTCGTTCGGCACGTACGCCCAGGGGCCGTCGACGCCGGTCTCCACCCCGTCGAAGCGCACCTTCGGGCCGATCGCGGCCACGCTGAAGAGCACCACCAGCACGGCGACGATCCGGGCCGGCAGCGACCGGCGTACCAGCAGCACCAGGGCGACCAGCGCGACGAGCACCAACGGCCAGCCGAACCAGGAGTTCTGCTCGGTCAGTCCGATGGTCTTCTCGACCGCCTCGTCACCGGCCACGGTGTCCCGGGCGAAGGTGACGAAGGCCATCAGGTCCTCGCCCCAGCTGTGGAAGACCCCGCCCTGCAGGCCCCGGTAGGACTGCGGCCCGTTGAACTGGAACCAGATCGGGTACGCGGTCAGCAGCAGCGCCAGCCCGCCGCCCACGCCGGTCGCGGCGAGGAACGTGCCGGCCTGCTCGCGGGCCGCGCGCGGGCGCTGCACCGCGTACGCGACCACGACGACCAGACAGGCCAGCGCGGTGAGCAGCAGCATCTCCTCGTTGATGAAGACCTGGTACGCCACCAGCAGACCCAGCACGATCCCGTTGCGCCGCCAGCGGCCCGGCTCGCCGAGGCGCAGCACCCGGGCCACGATCAGCGGGAGCAGGAAGTTGGAGACGAAGTTGGGTTGGCCGTTGGCGTGGTGCACGACGCCGGGGGCGAAGCCGAGGAACGCGCCGCCGACGAACGCGGCCGCGCGGGAGCGCACCAGGTGCCGGGAGAGCGCCCAGTACGAGGTGGCCGCCGTCGCGGACAGGGCCGCGCCCAGATAGAGCGCGTACGTCACCTGTGGACCGAACAGCAGGGTGAGCGGCGCCAGCGGCAGGGTGACCCCGAGCAGCGAGGTGTTCGCCATCATGTTGACCCCGTCCGGGGCGTTCTGCCGGACGGTGAACAGCGGGTTCTCCAGGTGCCGTACCGAGTGGGCGCCGTGCGCGAAGAGCCACTCGAACCAACTGTGGTCGGTCGGCAGGTGCGACGAGACCCGGTGCTGCACGTCCCCCCAGTAGTTGAGGCAGACGAGAACGCCGAGCAACGCATAGGCTCCGATGGCCAGCACGTCGGCGCGGGCCGGCCGGCGTCGGGATCGGCGCGGCACCTCCGCCACGGCGGGCTCGGCCGCGACGGACGAGGAGTTCAGCGAGGGGTCTACCACCGGCACAGCCACGACGGGCCATCGTACCGGCCGGCCCGGCGTCGCCCCGGCCGCCCGGTGCGCCCCGACGTGGGTCCGGCCGCCGCCGTCCAGCGGTGGCGCGGGAGAGGGGTGATCGTGGCGGTCATCGATCTGGGTGAGCTGCGTGACGAGGCGCCCCCCGACCCGCCAACCCGGCCACCGCGGGCCGCCGGCCGCCCGTACCGGTTCGTCGTGGTGCTGCTGGCGGCGTTGGCCACCCTCGCCGGCGCGGCGCCCGCACCCCGCCGGATCGCCGCCACCGTGCCGGGTGGTCCCGCCGCCGCGGCGTTCGTCGTCGATGACCGGGTGTACGTGGTGGAGGCCGTCGACCCGGAGCGCGGAACCGGCCGCCGGCTGGTCGCGTACCGGCTGGCGGCGGATCGGCCGCGGACGCTGTGGCGGACCTCGTTGCCCGGCACCGGCGTCGTCGATCTGGCCTGGGCGGTGGACGGGATGCTGCTGCTGATCGGCCGGACCGCCAACGACGCGGGGTGGGAGGCGATGGCTCTCGACGCCGCGACCGGCCGGCTCGGCTGGCGGCACCCCGGGGTGGCCTTCCCGACGGGCGACATCGTGCTCCTGCGGACCAGTGATGGCGACGGCGCCCAAGAGACCCGCCGGCTCGACGTCCGCACCGGAAGGACACTGTGGTCGGTGCCGACGAACTCGGCCGAGCCGCACAACGATTGGGGACCGGCCGGGGTCGAGCGGGTGGTGCTGGTGCACGACTCCGGCACGACGGAGGTCCTCGACGCCACCTCCGGCGCCCGGCTGCTCGCCCGTGACCTGCGTACCGGTGAGCCGCCCCGGCGACAGCGGACGGTGGTGGCCGCCGGCCTGCTGCTCGTGCTCGACGATGCCGGCGGCACGGTGACCAGCTACGACCTGGACCGGCTGGAGCAACGCTGGAGCGTCTCGCTGCCGCAGGCCGACTACGCCGACCGGTGCGGCCGGTCGCTCTGCGCCTACCAATACCCGAGCGGGATGTGGGTGCTCGACCCGGCCACCGGCGCGACCCGGTGGACCGACCCGCGCTGGACGGCGTCGGCGGAGGCTGTGGCTGACGGGCTGCTGCTGGTCGCCGAGCAGACGCTCACCTCGCCCGTGCTGGCCGTGGTGGAGGAGACCACCGGCCGGCTCGTCGCCGAGCTCGGCAAGTGGCAGGTGGTCCCGCGCGTCGACAGGGACGGCCCGATGACCGCGGTACGGCTGGGCCGCAACGGTCGGCTGCTCGTCGCCGAACTGGACCCGGCGGCCGGGCAGGCCCGGATCCGCGACGCCCTGCCCGGCGCCGTCGGGGACTGCCGGGCCGGCGCGACACTGCTCGTCTGCCACCGGATCGACGGCAGCTTCGTGCTGTTGCGGAACCCGTGAACCGGATGATCGAGCTGGGGGAACTGCGGCACGGCGACGAGCCCGAGCCGCCACCGCAGCCGCGCCGGCCCCCGACGGCATCGGCCCGGTTGGCGGCGCTCTGCTGTGCCGTGCTGCTCACCCTGGCCGGGGCCGCGCCGGTGCCCGATCAACCGTCCGGCGTCTCTGTGCCGGCCCCGCGGAACGCCAACTTCCTGGTTCTCGCCGACCGGCTGGTGACGGCCGGCGGGCCGGGCACGGCCGATCCCGGCGACCGGCTGGTCAGCGGGTACCGGTTGCCCGACGGCGCGCCGGTGTGGCGGTTCAGCCTGCCCGTCGGCGACGAGTTGTTCGGGTTGTGGACGGTGGCCGACCTGGTGCTGGTGGCGAGCAACCCGGCGGGCTTCCCGGGCGACGTCCGCACCGTCGCCCTGGACCCGCGCACCGGCGCGACGCGCTGGCGGCAGCCCGGCCACCCGACGCCGACCCAGGCGGGCGGGGTGATCTTCGACTCGCCCGGCACCGACGGTACGGGCGTGCTCCGGGCGGTCGACCCGGCGACCGGAAAGCTCCGGTGGTCGCTCCCGTTGGCCGGCAAGGGGCCGATGTACGGGTACGGGAGCCGGGGCGTGACGGCGCTGGTGCTGGTCGGCGGCGACGGGCTGGTCGAGGTGTACGACGTCGACTCCGGCGCGCTGCGGCGGGCCGGCCGGCTGCCTCCGGCCGTCGACCGGGCGTACCGGTTGACGCACGTGCTGGGCGACCTGCTGCTGGTCGGCGACGCGTCGGGCACGGCCGCCGCGTACGGCCTGGACCGGCTGGACCGACGGTGGACCCTTCCGTGGCAGCCGGCGGGCGACACCTGGTTCACCGACTGCGCCGAGGTGGTCTGCCTGAGCGGCCGGTCGGCCGGCCTGCGGGCGTACGACGCGGCCACCGGCCGTCCCCGCTGGCACGCCGACCGCTGGCGCGACGCCATCCCCGTCGACGGCCGGCTGCTCGTCGCTCCCGACGACTGGCGGGCGGAGGACCTGGCGGTGCTCGACGCCGGCACCGGGCGCACCCTGGCCCGGCTGGGCCGCTGGCGGTTGGCCGACTTCGTCCCGAACCGGTCCCGGCCGCTCGGCTCGCGCCCCGTCAGCGGGGGCCGCACGCTGGTGGCGGAGCTGGACGTGCCGGCCGGTCAGGTCCGGATGCTCGCGGTGCTTCCCGGCTTCTGGAGCGAGTGCGCCACCGCCGCCGCCGTGCTGGTCTGCAAGCAGCCGGCCGGTGGGCTGGTGATCTGGCCGCTGGAGCGGTGAGTCACCAGTTGGCCTGGGCGGGCGCCGGGGGCAGCGGCACCGAGCCCGGCCGGACCACGTACGCGACGCCGCCGCTGCCGGCCTGCCAGGCCGCCTCGAACGGCGCCCGTGGCACGGTCCGGCGTACCGCCTCGTCGTCCGGGGCGTACGGGTCGTTGAGCACCGGGTCGCCGTCGGCGGTGAAGCCGACCAGCACCATCAGGTGTCCCCGGGTGGCGTAGTCCAGCCCCGGCACCTGGCCGGCGGTGAAGGCGGCGGAGAGGATCAGCGGGATGCCGGCGGCGACGAACCGCTCCGCCTCGGTCAGGCCCCGCAGCCGGGTGACGAAGGCGTCCACCCCGTGCCGGCCCGCGTACGCGGTGTTGAACGCCCAGTTCCCGGCCCCCGCGTACGCGTGGTCGTAGCAGTGTCGGGCGGCGTGCACCACCACCGGCCGGGGGCCGGGCGGGTCGACCCAGGCGTACCGGTCGGGGGTGGGGCCGGCGCCCCAGAAGTCCAGCACCATCGAGACGCAGGTGGGGCTGCACCAGGAGTCCCCGCCGCCGCCCCAGCGGGTCTCCCCGCCGGCGTGCAGTCGCTGCGCGTAGCGGGGCACGTCGAGCACCCGCCCCCGGGCGTCGACGTCGTCCGCCCCCGTCGCCTCGTCGGCCGGGTCGGCCGGCGCGTCGGTCGAGGCGACCGCGCCGACGGTCCGCAGCACCGGACCGGCCGTGGCGTCGCAGCGGCGGAACAGGGTGACCCGGAGCTGCCAGCCGTTGACCCGCGCCGCCGCGACGCGCAGCACGTCGACAGTCACCCGCGCGTCGTCGCCGGTCTGCCCGGGCACCGAGCTGCGGTGGATGGCGGTGTCGTCGGCGGCCCAGTGGCCCAGCACGTACCAGTCGGTGGCCGGCGCGTCCTCGTGCCAGCCGCGCGCCTCCACCCGGAGCCAGCAGCCCTCCGGGGTGTCGGCGGTCCACGACGGTACGATCTCGTCGACCGTGAAGCCCGCCCGGACCACCGGGGACGTCCAGGCGGCCCGCTCGTACCCGGCGGTGACGCCGGTGTGCGGGTCGGTGTGCTCGATCCGGCCGGCCGGGCCGGCGACCACCAGGCCGTCCGCGCCGGCGGCCACCCCGTCGACCGTGCCCAGGGCGAGGTCCTGCGGGAAGCGGAAACGGCGGTACGCCACGTCCCGCCGGGCGGCCGTTCCGGTCATCGGCAGCTCCTTGTCGCCGGTTGCCGGGAAGCATGGCGTACCCGAAGGTTTTTTGCAACGACGGCGAGGGACGCTTGGTTGGCGGCCGGCACTAGGTTGTCGGGAGGTCACGAGGCGGGAGGCCGGGATGCGGGTACTGGTGGTGGAGGACGAGCGGAACCTCGCCGACGCGATCGTGCGCGGGCTGCGCAAGCGCGGCATGGCCGTGGACGTCGCCTACGACGGCGACACCGGGCACGAGGCCGCCTTCGTCACCCGGTACGACGTGGTGATCCTGGACCGGGACCTGCCCGGCGTGCCCGGCGACCGGATCTGCGCCGACCTGGCCGCCTCCGGCACCCTGACCCGGGTGCTGATGCTGACCGCCAGCGGCACGGTCGCCGACCGGGTCGAGGGGTTGCAGCTCGGCGCCGACGACTACCTGCCCAAGCCGTTCGCCTTCGACGAGTTGGTCGCCCGGGTGCAGGCGCTCGGCCGGCGGGCCACCCCGGCCGCCCCGCCGGTGCTGGCGCTGGCCGACCTGGTGCTCGACCCGGCCCGCCGGGTGGTGGCCCGTGGCGGCGTGCCGGTCGAGCTCACCAACAAGGAGTTCGGCGTGCTGGCCGAGCTGCTCAAGGCACGCGGCGCGGTGGTCTCCAGCGAGGAGCTGCTGGAGCGGGTCTGGGACGCGAACACCGACCCGTTCACCACGATCGTCCGGGTCACCGTCATGACGCTGCGCAAGAAGCTCGGCGACCCGCCACTGATCGAGACGGTGGTCGGGGCCGGCTACCGCACCGCCGAGGAGAGGTCAGCGTGACTCGGTTGAGGATGCGGCCCACCCTGCGGCTGCGGCTCACCCTGCTCAACGGGGTGCTGCTGGTCGGGGCCGGGGCGATCATGGTGTTGCTGGCCTGGCTGCTGCTCCGGGACGGGCTGCGCCCGGCCGACGACCTGCGGCCCGGCACGACGGTGCTGCTCGCCGACGGCCGCACGCTCGAAGCCGGGCAGTGGCAGGGGCAACTGGTCGACGCGGCCTCACGGGAGCTGCTGCTCAAGGGCCTGGGGGCGCTGCTCGCGATCAGCGTGGTCGGCGTCGCTGGGGCGTACCTGGTGGCCGGGCGGGCGCTGCGCCCGCTGCACCAGGTCACCGCCACCGCCCGCCGGCTCGGCGAGGCCACCCTGGACCAGCGGATCGGCTGGTCGGGCGCCGACGACGAGGTGGCCGAGCTGGCCAAGACCTTCGACGCGATGCTGGACCGGATCGCCACCGCCTTCGAGGCGCAGAAGCGCTTCGTGGCCAACGCCTCGCACGAGCTGCGTACCCCGCTCGCGGTGATGCGGACCGAGATCGACGTGACGCTCAGCGACGACGAGTCGGACATCGCCGACTACCGCCGGATGGCCACCGTGGTCCGGGACGCCTCGGGGCGGGCGAACGGCCTGGTCGACGCGTTGCTGGTGCTGGCCCGCAGCGAGGCGCAGGCCGGGCGTCGGCTGGCCCGCCGCGTCGAGGGTGACCTCGCGGTGGGCGTCGCCAACGCCCTCTCGGCGATGGCCGGCGAGGTGGAGCGGATCGGCCTGAAGGTGCACACCGCGCTGCGTCCGGCACCGGTGGTCGGTGACCCGGGGCTGCTCGACCGGCTGGCCGGCAACCTGGTGGAGAACGCCGTCCGCTACAACCACCTGCACGGTCGGCTGTGGATCCGGACCGGCAGCGACGGGCCACGGTCCTGGCTGGTGGTCGGGAACACCGGCTTCGAGGTCGCCCCGGCCGACGTGCCGGGGCTGTTCGAGCCGTTCCGCCGCGGCGGCCAGGAGCGTACCGGCGCACGCGGTTCCGGCCTGGGGCTCTCCATCGTCCGGGCGGTCTGCGACGCGCACGGCGGCACCGTCAAGGCGGTCGCCCAGCCGGGCGGCGGGCTGGAGGTGAGCGTCATCCTGCCCTCCGCGGACGCCCCCGCCGCCACCTGACCGGCCCGCCGACCGGCGTACGTCCGACGCGGCCGACCGCCGACCTGACGGCGGGGGCCGCCGAACCACCATCCACAGTCACCTTTTCGTGTGGCCGGCCCGGCTGTCCCGTCCGGTGGCGTCGGGTGGTCGGGCGGGACCGTCGGCGTGGTCGGGCAGAAACCTGACGATCGCTGGACCGCCGGTGAGCGGTGCCTCAGGGTGTGTGGTGCGATACGCCTCACCCCGTCCGCGCACGCCCAACCGGAGCTGCCAGTGACCCACTCCTCGGCCTTCATGCGCCGTGCCATCGCGGTCCTCACCACCGCCGCGCTCACCGTCGCCGGCCTGGCCACGGCCCGTCCCGCCGACGCCGCCCCCGACCACGGCACGGTGGTCAAGGCGGCGCCGTCCACCGCCTCGCCGGACATCAAGGACGGCACGGTCAACGCGATCTACGACGCCGGCGCGAAGATCATCGCGGCCGGCACCTTCACCCAGGTACGGAACCGCGGGTCCGACGTCGACATCACCCGCAACTACATCCTCGCCTTCGACAAGGCCACCGGGACGGTGGACAACGCCTTCGCGCCGACCGTCGACGCCGAGGTGAACGCGGTGATCGCCGGACCCACCGCCGGCACGGTCTTCGTCGCCGGCAAGTTCAACACCGTCAACGGGACCACCCGGCGCAAGGTGGCCCTGCTCAACGTCGCCACCGGCGCCCTGGTCACCAGCTTCGCCGGCCCGGCGTTCAACGGGCTGGTCAAGGACGCCGTCCTGGTCGGCAACCGGCTGCTGGTCGGTGGCATCTTCACCACCGCCGGCAACCCCAACCCGCGCGGCGGCCTCGCCTCGCTCAACGCCAGCACCGGCGCGGTGGACAACTACCTCACCACCAACCTGACCGAGCACCACAACTACGACGGGGTCAGCGGCTCCAACGCCGGGGTCGGGGCCGAGAAGCTGGCCGTCTCGCCCGACGGCAGCCAGCTCGTGGTCATCGGCAACTTCAAAAACGCCGACGGGGTGCTCCACGACCAGATCGTCAAGCTGGACCTGGGCGCCACCGCGGCCACCGTCGCCGACTGGAACACCAGCCGGTACACCCCGCGCTGCGCCTGGTGGGCGTTCGACTCGTACATGCGTGACGTCGCGTACGCCCCGGACGGCAGCTACTTCGTGGTGGTGACGACCGGCGCCCCGAACGGGGGGACGCTCTGCGACGCCGCCGCCCGCTGGGAGTCCGGCGCCACCGGCTCCGAACTCCAGCCCACCTGGGTCGACTACAGCGGCGGCGACACCTTCCTCTCGGTCGGCATCAGCGAGCAGGCGGTCTACGTCGGCGGGCACATCCGCTGGCTGAACAACAGCTTCGGTGGCGACAACGCCCAGGCCGGCGCGGTGGGTCGGCCCAGCATCGCCGCCCTCGACCCGCGCAGCGGCCTGCCGCTGTCGTGGAACCCGGGCCGGCACCCGCGCGGCGTCGGCGTCTCCGAGATGCTGGTCACCCCGGACGGGCTCTGGATCGGCTCGGACACCCCGTGGATCGGCAACTTCCAGTACCGCCGGGAGCGGATCGCGTTCTTCCCGCTGACCGGTGGCGCCGCGCCGCACCCCACCACCACCGCCGCCCTGCCCGGCAACGTCTACCAGGCCGGCCTCCCGGCGCCCACGAACGTGCTGTACCGGGTCAACGCCGGCGGCCCGCTGCTCGCCTCGACGGACAACGGACCGGACTGGGCGGCCGACGAAGGCGGCAACCCCAGCCCGTACCACAACGCGGGCAGCAACACCGCCGGCTACGGGACGGTGGGCAGCCTGGACGCCACTGTGCCGGCCGGCACGCCCGCCGCCCTCTACAGCGCCGAGCGGTGGGACCCCGCCGGGGACCCGGAGATGCGCTGGCAGTTCCCGGTGCCCGTGGGCACCGAGGTCAAGGTCCGGCTCTACCTGGCCAACCGGTACGACGGCACGTCGACCACCGGCTCGCGGGTGTTCGACGTGGCGCTGGACGGGGCGACCGTCCTCGACCGCCTGGACCTGTCCGGCAGCGTCGGGCACAACGTCGGCACCATGCGGGAGTTCACCATCGTCAGTGACGGCTCGGTCGACATCGACTTCCGGCACCGGGTGGAGAACCCGTTGATCAACGGCATCGAGGTCGTCAAGACCGGACCGCCGCCGGCCGGCAGCCCCGACGAGATGCAGGTTCGGTCGTACGACGGGGACACCACCGTCGGGGCCGCGAGCCCGGTGGCCAGCCCGGACGGCACCGCCTGGTCCACCGCGCGGGGCGCGTTCTGGGTCGGTGGCACGCTGTTCTACGGCATGAACGGCGCGTTGTGGCGGCGTACCTTCAACGGCACCGTCCTCGGCACGCCGTCGCTGGTCGACCCGTACCACGACGCGTACTGGGACACCGTGGACTCGGCCTCCGGCGGCCACACGTACGCCGGGGCGACGACGAACTTCTACGCCGAGATCCCGAACGTGACCGGGATGTTCTACAGCGGTGGCCGGCTGTACTACACCCTCGGCGGGCAGGGCGGCCTCTACTGGCGCTGGTTCACCCCGGACAGCGGGGTGGTCGGCGCGGACAAGTTCACCGTCGCCGGGGTGACCGGCTTCGCCGACGCCGGCGGGATCTTCCTGTCCGGCAACACCCTCTACAAGGTCAACCGGAGCACCGGCGACCTGTCCGCGACGGACTGGTCCGCCGGCGTGCCGACCGGCGCGTTCACCGTCCGCAGCGGCCCCGCCGTGGACGGCGTCGACTGGCGGGCGAAGGCGGTCTTCGTCGGCCCGTGACCGGGTGACCCGCCCGGCCCGGCCCCGCACCAGCGGGGCCGGGCCGGCGGCGTTAAACCGCCTTGTGCGCGGGGTGGGGGCGGTGACATGATCTTCCGCGTCAGCCCGACGCGTGGAAGGGGGTGTGGTCGATGTCCACCGTGAACAGTCCCGCGCCCCGCCCTGGTCCCCGCTGACACGGTCCACTCCCCCGGGGCGCACTCCGATCAGGAGGAAGCACCGTGAGTGCACAGATCCACTGCGTGACCTGCGAGACCGACGACCCGTACGCCCTGGCGAGCTGGTGGGCCGAGGTGCTCGACCGGAAGCTGCACGACGACGACCACCCGGGCGACCCCGAGGCCGTGCTCGTCGCGCCCGACGGGCACGGTCCCGACCTGCTCTTCGTACGGGTGGGGGAGCGGCACGGCAAGGGCGCGTTCCACCTCGACCTGCACCCGGCCGACGGCACCCGGGACGCCGAGGTCGAACGGCTGCTCGGCCTCGGCGCCACCCTGGTCGCCGACCGGCGTCGGCCGGACGGCACCGGCTGGGTGGTGCTGGCCGACCCGGAGGGCAACGAGTTCTGCGTCTGCCGTGGTCCGGCGGAACGGGCCGCGGCGCACTGATCCGCACAGCGAACCGGGCCCCCACCAGCCTGGCGGGGGCCCGGTTCACCGATCAGGTGAAGGTCAGTCCTTCTTCTCGACCTCGCCCCGCATCGCGACGAACTCCTTCTGCAGGTCGGCCGAGGACTTGAAGTAGCTGACGATCATGCCGAGGCTACCCCGGTCGGCCCAGACGCAGACCCCGACCTGGAGGCCGGCGGTCTGGCCGTCGCCGCACTTGGCGTCGCCGCCCAGCGGGCCGGCGTCGACCGACTTGAACTCCGTCACGCCGAGGCCGGCGCCGAGGCCGCTGATGGCGCTGTCCAGCTCCTTCTTCGGGTCGACCAGCAGAGCGGACGCGCCGACGACCATGACCATGTCCTGCTTCGCCGGGTCACCGTAGACACCGCCGACGACGCTGGTCGCTCCCGGCACACTGCTCTTGATCTGTGCCTTCGCCTCCTCGGTGGCGGAGATGAGCGCGGGCTCGGTCGCCTTCGGCCGCCCGCCCAGGGTCTCGGGCTCGACCAGGCGGGTCTTGGCGGCGTCGACCACCTCGTTCACGGTGTCCTTGGTCGCGAAGTAGACGGCCACGCCGCCACCGACGCAGAGCACCACCACGACGGCCAGGACGATCAGCAGGATCTTGCCGACGCTGGACTTCTTCTTCGGCGGCTCGGCGGGGGTGCCGAAACCGGGCTGGCCCGGTGCCGGGTATCCGCCGACCTGCTGGCCGGGCTGCTGCGGGGCCGGCGGGTGGTCGCCGCCGTACTGGGGCTGCTGCGGCGGCGGGTAGCCACCGGGCTGCTGCTGGGGCGGGGGGTAGGAACCGGGGTAGGGACTGGACGGCGGCTGCGACATGATCTTGGTCAGCTCCTGTTTGAAATCTAGGACGCGTGATCGTATCGAGCACCACCGACAAGCCGCCGTCCGGCCACGACGGGCGTGACGAAACCGGAACCGGCTTGTGACCAGCGGGCCGAACGACGATCGCGGCGGCCGGACCGCCCGGGAGGGGCGGCCGGCCACCGCGATCACCGGACGCGGCGGCGGATCAATGGCGCAGGCTGGCCACCCCGGGCGGCAGGAACCGTCGGCCGGTGACCCGCTCGGCGGTGCCGGTCCGGTCCAGGTACGGCGTGACGCCGCCCAGGTGGAACGGCCAGCCGGCGCCGAGGATCATGCACAGGTCGATGTCCTGCGCCTCGGCGACCACGCCCTCGTCGAGCATCAGCCGGATCTCCTGCGCCAGCGCGTCGAGGGCGTTCTGCCGGACCTGCTCGGCGGTCAACGGCTGGTCGCCGACCACGAGCAGCTTGGCGACGTCGGCGTTGATCCGGTCTTCGACCACGATCGGCTGGCCGGAGTCGGCGATCCGCTTGAGGTTCTCGCTGACCCCGAACCGGTCCGGGAAGGCGGCGTGCAGGGTGCCGCCGACGTGGTACGCCACGGCCGGGCCGACGAGCTGGAGCAGGGCCAGCGGACGCATCGGCAGACCCAGCGGGTCCAGCGCGCTGTCCGCCACGTCCAACGGGGTGCCGGCGTCGACGGCGGCGAAGACCGTGCCGAGGAAGCGGGTCAGCAGCCGGTTGACCACGAACGCGGGGGCGTCCTTCACCAGCACCGACGACTTCTTGAGCCCCTTGCCGACGGCGAACGCGGTGGCCAGGGTGGCGTCGTCGGTCCGCTCGCCCCGGACGATCTCCAGCAGTGGCAGCACGGCGACCGGGTTGAAGAAGTGGAAGCCGACCACCCGCTCCGGGTGCTCCAGGTCCTCCGCCATCGCGGTGACCGAGAGCGAGCTGGTGTTGGTGGCGAGCACCGCCTCCGGGGAGACGATCTTCTCCAGCTCGGCCCAGACCTGCTTCTTGACGGCCAGGTCCTCGAAGACCGCCTCGATGACGAAGTCACAGTCAGCGAACGAGGTGAGCTGGCCCGGCGTCGACGCGGCGAAGGCCTCCGCCTTCGGCGAGCCGCTGACCAGGCCGTACAGCTTGGCGGCGGTGCCCTTGTCCATCCGCCCCCGGCTGACCTGCTTCTCGATCTGGGTGTGCACGTAGCCGACGCCCTTGTCGACCCGGGCCTGGTCCAGGTCGGTCAGCACGACCGGCACCTGGAGGCGACGGGCGAACAGCAGCGCGAGCTGGCTGGCCATCAGGCCGGCGCCGACGATGCCCACCTTGGTCACCGGGCGGGCCAGGCCCTTGTCCGGCGCGCCGGCCGGCCGCTTGGCCCGCCGCTGCACCAGGTCGAAGGCGTACAGGCCGCTGCGCAGTTCCTCGGAGAAGACCAGGTCGGCGAGGGCCTCGTCCTCGGCGGCGGTGCCGGCCGCGAAGTCGGCGTCCTTCGCCGTCTCCAGCAGGTCCAGCGCCTTGTACGCGGCCGGGACCGCGCCGTGCAGCCGCTGGTCGAGGGTCTGCCGGGCGAAGTAGAGCACGCCCGCCCACATGTCCTTGTCGACCTCGGGCCGGGTCACGGTGACCTCGCCCCGGACCACCCCGGCGGCCCATTCCAGGGACCGCTCCAGGAAGTCGGCCGGCTCCAGCAGCACGTCCGCGATGCCCATCTCGGCCGCCTGCTTCGGCTTGAGCATCCGGTTCTGCATCAGCGGGTTCTGCAGGATCACCTGGGTGGCGGCCGGGATGCCGATGAGGTTCGGCAGCAATTGGGTGCCGCCCCAGCCGGGCACCAGTCCGAGCGAGACCTCGGGCAGCGCGAGCGCCGCGGCACCGCCGGAGAGCGTCCGGTAGTGGCAGTGCAGGGCCAGCTCCAGGCCGCCGCCCATCGCCGCGCCGTTGACGAACGCGAAGGTCGGGATCCCGCTGTCCTTCAGCCGGGCGAAGACCCGGTGGCCGAGCCGGCCGATCTCCAGGGCCTGCTCGCGGTTCGCCAGCAGCGGCAGGCTGGTGATGTCCGCGCCCACGCAGAAGATGTACGGCTTGCCGGTGACCGCGACGAACGCCGGGTTCGCCGCCAGGGCCGCGGTGATCGCCTCGTCCAGGCTGGCCAGCCCGGCCGGGCCGAAGGTGTTCGGCTTGGTGTGGTCGAGGCCGTTGTCCAGGGTGATCAGGGCGGCGGGACGGTCCAGCCCCGGTACGTCCACCTGGCGCAGCAGCGCCCGGGTGACGACCTCGTTCGGTGCGGCGAGCGCGCTCACAGTGCCACTTTCCGTTCGCGACTGCGGGGCTCGCAAACCCGGCTCACTCCTCGCGCTCACTTGTCTCCACCCTCCCAGTTGGGGTTCTCCCAGATGACCGTGCCGCCCATGCCGATGCCGATACACATGGCGGTGATGCCGTAGCGGACCTCGGGGTGCTCGGCGAACTGCCGGGCGAGCTGGGTCATCAGCCGTACGCCCGAGGAGGCGAGCGGGTGACCGATGGCGATCGCGCCGCCCCACGGGTTGACCCGCGGGTCGTCGTCGGCGATGCCGAAGTGGTCGAGGAAGGCGAGCACCTGCACGGCGAACGCCTCGTTCAGCTCGAACAGGCCGATGTCGGAGATGGTCAGGCCGGCGATGCGCAGCGCCTTCTCGGTCGACGGGATCGGGCCGACCCCCATCACCTCGGGCTCGACGCCGACGAAGCCGTACGACACCAGCCGCATGGCGATCGGCAGGCCCAGTTCGCGGGCGGTCTCCTCGGCGACGATCAGGGCGGCGGTGGCGCCGTCGTTCAGGCCGGCCGCGTTGCCGGCGGTGACCTTGCCGTGCGGGCGGAACGGGGTCTTCAGGCCGGCGAGCTTCTCCAGCGAGGTGTCCCGGGGCGCCTCGTCCACGGACGCCAGGCCCCACCCGGTCTCCGGGTCGCGGACGGCGACCGGCACCAGGTCACCCTGGAGCTTGCCGTTGGCGTACGCCTTGGCGGTCCTCTGCTGGGAGGCGAGCGCGAACGCGTCGGTGCGCTGCTTGGTGATGTGCGGGACCCGGTCGTGCAGGTTCTCCGCGGTGGCCCCCATGACCAGGGCGGACGGGTCGACCAGCTTCTCCGCGACGATCCGCGGGTTGGGGTCGACGCCCTCGCCCATCGGGTGGCGGCCCATGTGCTCGACGCCCCCGGCGATGGCGACGTCGTACGCGCCCATCGCGATGCCACCGGCGACGGTGGTGACGGCGGTCATCGCGCCGGCGCACATCCGGTCGATGGCGAAGCCGGGCACCGTCTTGGGCAGGCCGGCCAGCAGGGCGGCGGTGCGGCCGATGGTCAGGCCCTGGTCGCCGATCTGGGTGGTGGCGGCGATGGCGACCTCCTCGACCCGCTCCGGCGGCAGCTGCGGGTTGCGTCGCATCAGCTCGCGGATGCAGCGGATCACCAGGTCGTCGGCGCGGGTGTTGGCGTACATGCCACCCGCCTTGCCGAAGGGGGTGCGGACGCCGTCGACGAAGACGACATCCCGAACTTCACGGGGCACTTGGAGCCTCCTTTTCGACCATGATCCGGCCTCCGCGCCGACAGGCGGCGCCACGGGCCGAATGAAGGTCGCCGGCACTGGCGTTTATCCGGATGCTACTCGTCAGTAACCAGCGCCGTCACCATCCCCCGTGTGGCTCACCCCACACCACGGCGAGGTATTTGACGACACATAATAGCGTCACTATTATGTGTCGCATGGTACCGGTGGAGGAAGGCGAGGGTGAGGAGCGGCAGACCCAGCTGCTCCGGGGCGTCCTCGACATGTGTCTGCTGGCGCTGCTGGATCACGAGCCCGCCCACGGCTACGAACTGGTCCGCCGGCTGGACGCCGCCGGCCTGGTCGGGGTCGGCTACGGCACGGTCTATCCACTGCTCACTCGGATGCGGCGACTCGGGCTGGTCACGGACGTGGTGCAGGAGAGCCCGAGCGGCCCGCCCCGCAAGGTCTACGCACTCAGCGCGGAGGGCAGGCGACGGCTCGCCGCCTGGAAACGGCAATGGAAGTCCTTCGTCGACACGGTCGACGTCGCGATCACCGACGTGCACACCACCGGGAGGTAGCCGTGCAGGACGCGGACGACGTCATCGCCATCGCCGAACACGAGTGGCGGGCCCTCGGGGTGGTACCCCGCGACCGGGCGGCGCTCGCCGACGACCTGCGCCGGGAGTTGGAGGCCGCGGCCGCGGACGGCATCACCCCGCAGGAGTTGCTCGGTGACGCCGATATCCGGGCGTTCGCCCGGCGACTCGCCGCCGAGGCCGGTGCCGGCCGCCTGCCGTACGAGACCGATCGTCTGCTGCGCACCGCGCTCGTCGGCGCGCTGCCCGGACTGGTGCTCTCCTGGCTGTTGCTGTGGGCGCAGACGCCGGTGCCGTTCCCGGTGGAGCAGTCGGTCGCGGACCTGGTGCTCCGGTACCTGATCTGCGTCCTGGCCGTGCTCGGCGGCGCGCTTTTCGCCGTCCGCCGGTGGATGGCCGATGTTCCCGCGATCGGCCGGACGGTGTGGGCGATGGCCCTGCTCCTGCCGGTAGCCGGGGTGCTGGTGACGCCGGTGACCATGGCCTTCGCCTGGACCATGGGCTACAGCACGGCGCAGCCGGTGGTGCTGGCCGAGGCGGCCCTGGTGGCTGGCGCGCTGGCCGGGGCGACGGCGCTGGCCCGCCGGTGGGCGCTCGCCCCCGCACTGCGGGACGCCCGGTCGGCAGCCACCGGAAGCCGGTGACCCGTCCGGCCCGCCGCCACCGATCCCCTCCGGCGGGCCGCCACCGGAGGGGATACGCCGGTCAGGTGAGCTCGTCGGGCCCGGGGAGTTGTCCCGTCAGTTCCCCGGCGAGCAGCCCGATCTGCCATTCCCGGGCGCCGAAGCCGCGGAGGGTTTCCGCCACGGTGTCCTCGGTGATCTCCTCGGGGGGCTGCCAGGCGAGGCGGCGGACGTAGTCCGGCGCGATCAGGTTCTCCGCCGGCAGGTTGTGCTCGCCGGAGATGCGCAGCACCACCTCCCGGCTGCGGGCCAGCCGGGCGGCCGCCACCGGGTCGCGCTCCGCCCACCGGTGCGGCGGGGGCGGGCCCTCCACGACCGGGGCCACCGGCAGCGCGTCGTCGGGCAGCTGGCGGGCGTCGTCCAGGGCGGCCAGCCAGGTACGGGCCAGCCGGCGTACCGAGCGACCACCGAAGCCGGGCAGGGTGAGCAGGGTCTTCTCGTCCTTCGGGTCCAGCTCGGCGGCGGCCACGATCGCCGAGTCCGGCAGCACCCGCCCAGGTGCCGCGTCCCGCCGCGCGGCGATCTGGTCCCGGGCGTACCAGAGCGAGCGCACCCGGGCCTGCGCCCGGGCACCGCGTACCCGGTGGATGCCGGAGGTGCGCCGCCACGGCTCGGCCCGTACGCGGGGCGGACGGGCGCCGGTGCGGACCAGCGCGGCGAACTCCTCCGCCGCCCACTCCGACTTGCCCTGCCGGCGCAGCTCCTCGTCGAGGGCGTCGCGCAGGTCGACCAGCATCTCCACGTCCAGCGCCGCGTACGTCAGCCAGGACTCCGGCAGCGGCCGGCTGGACCAGTCCGCCGCCGAGTGGTGCTTCTCCAGCGTGTAGCCGAGTAGCTGTTCGGTCAGCGCGGCGAGGCCGACCCGCTCGAATCCGGCCAGCCGGGCGGCCAGTTCGGTGTCGAAGAGCCGGCGTGGGCGCAGCCCCACCTCGGCGAGGCAGGCGAGGTCCTGGCTGGCGGCGTGCAGCACCCACTCGGCCTCGGCGATCACCGCGTCCAGGGCGGAGAGATCGGGCAGCGGCAGTGGGTCGATGAGCGCGGTGCCGGCGCCGGCCCGCCGCAACTGCACGAGGTACGCCCGCTGGCTGTAGCGGTATCCGGAGGCGCGTTCGGCGTCCAGGGCCACCGGGCCGATGCCCGCCGAGAAACGCGCCACGACCTCGTCGAGTTCGCTCGGCGTGGCCACCGGCGCGGGGGTGCCCTCGCGGGGCGAGGTCAGTGGTACGGGGCCACCGTCGGCGGGTTCGGTCCCCGCGTCCGCGGGCTGCGGCGCGGCCGACGACGGATACGGCAGGACCTCTCCCACACGGCTTTCGGCGGCCCGACGGCGCAGGGGTGGTTCGTCGGTCACCTGACAACCCTAGTTCGCCGGGCGATCCGGTGTGCGCAGCCGGTCCGCCGTGTGTCGGCGGGATGGCCGGCGGGTGTCGTGATCGGGCCGGGTGGCACCGGCGTGGCATGGTCGGACAACGGGGGAGACAAACCCCGTTCCCGCCGGTACGGTCCATCGAGCCGCGGCGGGTGTCGAAAGCCGCGTAGCGGCATCTGACGGGCGTTCACGGGGAGGACGATCGATCATGACGGCTGGGTACCGAGCCGGCGACGGGGTGCCGGGGCAGGGTGCCGACGAGACGACCGACGCCACCCGGCCGGCCGGATCCGCGAGCGGCTTCCCCACCTGGCCGGCCGGATCCGTCAGCTTCCCCGCCCCGCCCGCCGTACCCGACGCCGTCGGCCACCGCGCCGTTCCGCCTCGGCCCGCTGGCGTTCCGGTCCTGCCCCCGGCCGTTCCGCCTCAGCCCGCGGCCGTCCCGGCCCAGCCTGCTGGCGGTCCGCCTCAGCCCGTGGCCGTCCCGGGCCAGCTCGGCGGTGTGTCGGGCCAGTTCGGCGGTGAGCCGGGGCAGTTCGGCGGGGTGCCGGGCCAGCCGGCCGTGCCTGCCAGCCGGGCCGGTTGGCCCCCGGCGGGGAACAGCGGGCAGTGGGGCGGCCCGACCGGCGCTGCCCCGCGCGTCCAGGGCGGGTGGCCGCCGGCCCCGCCCGCCGCCGCACCCGCACAGCCGGGCGCCGGTTCGGCGTATCCGGGGCAGCCGGACGTCGGGCCGGCGTATGCGGCGCAGCCCGGCCCGGTGGGGGCGTACCCCGACGGGCCGGCGGCCGGGTCCGGCCGGCGGCGCCGGCTGCCGGTGCTGGCGTTCGCGCTGGTCGCGGTGCTGGCGGTGGTCGCGGGCGGGCAGGCGTACCAGATCTACCGGCTGGACGACCGGCTCGCCGCCACCGACCGGCGGCTGGCCGACGCCCAGGGCGCGGACGGTCGCCGGCTGGACGGCCTGGAGGAGCGCGCGGAGGCCCTGGAGAAGCAGGCCGGCGCCGCGTTCAACCCGGAGGCTGTGGCCAGCGCGGTGCTGCCGAGCGTGTTCCGGGTGCGGGCCGGCGATTTCACCGGTACGGCCTTCGCGATCGGCAAGCCGCCGGCCGGCGGCGGCACCACGCTGCTCACCAACTTCCACGTGGTGGAGTCGGTCTACGACGGGGGCGGCCGGAAGGTCTTCCTGGAGCGGACCGGCCAGCGCTTCGAGGCCACCGTCGTCAAGGTCGACAAGGACAAGGATCTCGCCCAGTTGCGTACCACCGCCCGGTTCACCGGGCTGGTCGCGGCCGCCGCGTCGGTCCGGTCCGGGCAGCAGATCGTGGTGGTCGGCGCCCCGCTCGGCCTACAGGACAGCGTGACCACCGGGGTGGTGAGCGCGTTCCGCAAGGACGAGGACGGCTCCGGCCCGGTGATCCAGTTCGACGCTCCGATCAATCCCGGCAACTCCGGCGGCCCGGTGATCAACGGGTCCAAGGAGGTCGTCGGCATCGCCACCGCAAAGGCCCGGGACGCCGAGGGCATCGGCCTCGCGGTGCCGATCAAGACCGCCTGCGACAGGTTCAAGCTCTGCTGACCGGCTCCGCCCGGTCGTCCTGACCACCTCCCGTGCCCGTTCGGCGTGGCCCTGGCCACGTCGTCTCGCGGCTTCCTTGTCGTCATTTCGAGCTTTCCGGCCCGTCGGGGCCACCCGCGGGGATCAGCAACCTGGAGGAAACGACATGTCCCAGCCACCGACCGGAGCGGAGGCATACCCGCCCCAGCCGCGCGGCACCGTCCACGGCGGCCCGTACGGCGCTGGCCAGCCGGCCACCCAGCAGTTCCCGGCCACCCAGCAGTTTCCGGCCGCCCAGCCGGCGCCCCAGCAGTACGGCGCACCCGTGCCGCCCCAGCCCGTCCCGCCGGCTCCCACCCCTCCGCTCCCCGGCCAGTACATGCCCGGGTCCGCGCCCGTCCCTCCGCCCGGCTCCGCCCCGGTCTCCGCGCCCGGCTACCCGCAGCCGATGTCCGCCCCACCGATGTCCGCCCCGCCGGTCTCCGGCCCCGGGTTCGGGTCGCAGCCGATGTCGGCCCCGCCCGGGATGGCACCGCCGTACGGGGCGCCCGTGGCGGGCGCTCGCCGGGGGCGCGCCACCCTGGTCCTCGCGATCGTCGCCGGGCTGCTGTTCGTCCTCGGCGGCGTGATGACCGGCCTCTACGTCACCACGAACACGAAGCTGCACGTCACCGAGCAGAAGGTCAGCCAGCGGGACGGCACGATCGCGGCGAACCGGCAGGAGATCGACAAGCTCGGGGCCGACCTCCAGACGGTGCGGGACAAGCTCGCCGACACCGAGCAGGACCTGACCGGCACCAAGAACGACCGGGACGAGCAGGCCCGGCAGAAGAAGGTCATCGCCAACTGCCTGGACAAGCTCACCACCGCTCTCGCAGCGGCGTCCCGGGGCGACAAGGCAGCCTTCGACAAGGCCAGCAAGGGCCTGGACAAGATCTGCGACGAGGCCGACAACTACCTCTGACGGGCGGTGGTACGGGCCGCTCCGGATTCCCCGGGGCGGCCCGCCCCGGCGTTTCGGCCGGTCAGGCGGCGCCGGCCGAGCGGCGGGAGGGCAGGGCCGTCACGCCGGGTGGCGGCAGCCCGGCCGTCGAGGCGAGCAGGGCGCACCAGCCGAGCAGGTGCGGGGCCAGGTCGACGCCGAGCGGCGTCCACGAGGCGCGGATCTCGATGTCCCCGGCGGCGGGCGGCCCGGCCAGCTCGCCGAACCGGGTGGAGAGCGTCTGGGTGACCGTGCCGCCGATCGCCCGGTACCGGGCGTCCTGCGCGTCCAGCGCGTCGGTCAGCCAGGTCCAGCCCACCCCGGGCAGCAACGGGTCGCTGGCCAGGTCCACCTCCAGCTCGGCGGTCACGTAGGTGACCAGCCGCAGGGTGCCCTGCCACGCCTCGTGCCCGGCCGGGTCGTGCAGCAGGATCAGCCGCCCGGTGGCCACCTCGTCGTCGTCCCGGAGCACGGCCGCGGAGAGCGCGAACGCGTACGGGGCGAGGCGCTGGGGGGCGCCGACCTCCTCCAGCACGATCTCGGTGCGGGGCGTCACCGACCGCAGCCCGGCGACCGCGCGGGCGAAGGTTTCCGGGAGCGCGATCGGGGGGGCCATGACGGCAGCCTATGCCGCCCCCCGCCCGCGCCGGGCGACGGCACGCCGAGCGGCGGTCACGATCATGTGACAGCGGCGGCCGGTGTCAGCAGGCCCTTCTTCTACGTCACAAAAGGTGATGGGGGCGGCGGGCCGGATCGGCCGGCGTGGCACGATTGCCGCGATGAGCACCGACACCACGGGCACCGCCGCCCGAGACGGACAAACCCGCCCCGGTGGGCCGGCCCACTCGTCCTTCGTCCGCGCCTGCCGGCGGGAGCCCGTGCCGCACACCCCCGTGTGGTTCATGCGCCAGGCCGGTCGCTCGCTGCCGGAGTACCGGGAGATCCGGGCCAACGTGCCGATGCTGGAGTCGTGCCGCCGCCCCGAACTGGTCACCGAGATCACCCTCCAGCCGGTGCGCCGGCACGGGGTGGACGCGGCGATCCTGTTCAGCGACATCGTGGTGCCGGTGGCCGCCGCCGGCGTCGACCTGGACATCGTGCCCGGCACCGGGCCGGTGGTGGCCGAGCCGGTCCGCGCCGCCGCCGACGTCGACCGGATCCGACCGATCACCCGCGACGACGTGTCCTATGTGGACGAGGCGGTCCGGCTGCTCGTCGCCGAGCTGGGCGACACCCCGCTGATCGGCTTCGCCGGCGCCCCGTTCACCCTGGCCAGCTACCTGGTCGAGGGCGGGCCGTCGCGGACCCACGCGAAGACCAAGGCGCTGATGTACGGCGACCCGGAGCTGTGGCACGCGCTCTGCGACCGGCTGGCCGACGTGACGCTCTCCTTCCTGCGGGTGCAGGTCGACGCCGGGGTCTCCGCGGTGCAGCTCTTCGACTCCTGGGCCGGCGCGCTCTCCGAGGCCGACTACCGGCGCTACGTGCTGCCGCACTCGACCCGGGTGCTCGGTGGCCTGGCCGACGCGGTGCCCCGGATCCACTTCGGGGTGGGCACCGCCGAGCTGCTCGGCGCGATGGGCGAGGCCGGCGCCGACGTGGTCGGCGTGGACTGGCGTACGCCGCTGGACGTGGCGACCCGCCGGATCGGCCCGGACAAGGCCGTGCAGGGCAACCTCGACCCGTGCGTGCTGTTCGCCCCCTGGCCGGTGGTGGAGGCGGAGGTACGCCGCATCGTCGACCAGGGGCGGGCCGCCCCCGGTCACGTGTTCAACCTCGGCCACGGCGTGCTGCCGGAGACCGATCCCGACGTGCTGACCCGGGTGGTCGCGCTGGTGCACGAGCTCAGCGCGCGGCCCGTCGAATAAGAGGAGGGGCCGTGGCGCGACCGAGCCGGGTGGCGATCGTCGGTGGTGGGATCGCCGGATTGGCCGCCGCCGTCCGGTTGCGCGACCGCGCCCCCGCCGGTACCGAGATCACCGTGTACGAGCAGTCCGGCCGGCTCGGCGGGAAGCTGCGCACCGGTGAGCTGGCCGGTGGCCCCGTCGAGTTCGGCGCCGAGTCGTTCCTGATGCGCGACCCGGCCGGCGGGGAGTCCGCCGCGGTGGCCCTGGTCCGTAGGCTCGGCCTGGCCGGGTCGATCGTGCACCCGAGCGTCGGGCAGGCCGCGCTCGTCGTCGACGGCGGGTTGCGCCCGGTGCCGGGCGGCACCCTGGTCGGCGTACCCGGGGACCTGGACAAGGTGGCGGCGGTGGCCCGGCCGGCGGCGGACGCCGACCGGGACGCCGGCCGCCCGCTGCTCGGTTCGGACGCCGACGTGCCGGTCGGCGCGCTGGTCCGCGCCCGCCTCGGCGACGAGGTGGTGGACCGGCTGGTCGACCCGATGCTCGGTGGCGTCTACGCGGGCCGGGCCGACAACCTCTCCCTGGTCACCACCATGCCGGCCCTGGCTCGGGCGGCCCGGGTCGAGCACACCCTGGTCGGTGCGGTCCGGGCGGCGCAGGCCGCCGCGCCCCGCGTCCCCGGCGCGCCGGTCTTCGGCACCCTCGCCGGCGGGCTGAGCACCCTGGTCGAGGCGGCGGCATCCGCCAGCGGCGCGACGATCCGCCGGGACGCGGCGGTCCGGGAGCTGCACCGCACCGCCACCGGCTGGCGGCTGACCGTCGGCCCCACCCGTGATCCTGACTACGTCGACGTGGACGCGGTGGTGCTCGCCGTGCCGGCCCGTCCGGCCGCCCGGCTGCTCGACGGCCCGGCGCCCGAGGTGGCCGCCACCGTCGGCGGGCTGGACTACGCCAGCGTCGCGCTGATTACCATGGCCCTGCCGGAGCCGGAGCTGCCGGAGCTGTCCGGGTTCCTGGTGCCGGCCACCGAGGGGCTGCTGATTAAGGCGTCGACGTTCTTCACCACCAAGTGGGGGCACCTGCGCCGGGCGGACGGCGTCGCCCTGGTCCGCGCCTCCGTCGGCCGGTACGGCGACGAGACATCGCTGCAACTCACCGACGAGGACCTGGTCGCCACCGTGCACCGGGAGCTGTCGAAGGTGCTGGGTGTCCCGCTGCCCAGCCCGGTCGGCCGGCACGTGCAGCGGTGGGGCGGTTCCCTGCCGCAGTACACGCCCGGGCACCTCGGCCGGGTGGCGGCGGTCCGGGCGGCGTTGCGGGCCGCCCACCCGACCCTGGCCCTGGCCGGGGCCGGCTACGACGGCGTCGGCATCCCGGTCTGCGTCCGCTCCGGCGAGACCGCGGCCGAGGAGATCATCACAGCACTGGGAGGATCGGCAGCATGACCGAGCAGACCAACGCGGCGCGGCTGCGGGAGCTCAACGAGACCATCCGCTACACCATGTGGTCGGTGTACCGGGCGACCAGTCCGCTCCCGTCGCTGCGCGAGAACGTCGTCGACGAGGTCGAGTCCCTCTTCGCCGAGTTGGCCGGCAAGGACGTGACCATCCGGGGCACGTACGACGTGTCCGGCCTGCGCGCCGACGCCGACCTGATGATCTGGTGGCACTCCTCGTCGAGCGACGCGCTCCAGGACGCGTACCTGCGGTTCCGCCGGACCACGCTGGGCCGGGCGCTCACCCCGGTCTGGTCGCAGCTGGCGCTGCACCGGCCGGCCGAGTTCAACAAGAGCCACATCCCGGCGTTCCTGGCCGACGAGGAGGCCCGGGCCTACGTCTGCGTCTACCCGTTCGTCCGCTCGTACGAGTGGTACCTGCTGCCGGACGCCGAGCGGCGCGAGATGCTCGCCGAGCACGGGCAGATGGCCCGCGGCTACCCGGACGTGCGGGCCAACACGGTGGCCTCCTTCGCCCTCGGCGACTACGAGTGGATGCTCGCCTTCGAGGCCGACGAGCTGCACCGGATCGTCGACCTGATGCGCGACCTGCGGGGCTCCCGGGCCCGTCGGCACGTCCGTGAGGAGGTTCCCTTCTACACCGGCCGCCGCCGGCCCATCGCCGACATCGTCACCTGCCTGGTGTGAGAGCGGGGCCCCGGCGTGCTGCCGGGGCCCCTGCCCACTTTCTCGTCAGACGGTCGCGGTGCAGGTCGGAGTGGGGGTGGCACTGTTGCCGGAGGCGAGGAAGCCGAAGGTGGTCTGCGCCCCGGCGGCCAGTGACCCGTTGTAGTCGACGTTCTTGGCGGTCACCGTGGACCCGCTGCTGGTCACCGTGGCGTTCCACGACTGGCTGATCTGCTGGCCGCCCGTGTACGTCCAGGTGACCGTCCAGCCCTTGATCGCCGAGGCGCCGGCGGTCACGGTCACCTCGGCCTGGAAACCGCCGGTCCAGGAGTTGGTGATCCGGTAGACGGCGGAGCAGGCCCCGGCCGGCGGCCGGGTGGTCGGGGGAGCGGTGGTCGGCGGGGCGGTGGTCGGCGGGGCGGTCGTCGGGGGAGCGGTCGTCGGCGGGGCCGTGGTCGGCGGCGCGGTGGTGGGCGGGGTGGTCGAGCCGCCACCGAAGTCGACGTCGCTGCAGATGTAGTAGGACTGGTCCATGTGGCTGGCCTGCCAGATGGTGTAGACGATGTGCCGGCCGGTGCGGCCGGGGGCGTTACCCGGCACCTGGATGGAGACGCCGCCCGTCTCCGGGGTCCACTTGGCTGCCGGCGTGTTGCCGATCTGGCCGACCAGTTCCAGGTCGCTCCAGGCCAGCGGCTTGGTCAGCGCGTTGAAGCCCTGCTTCGTCACGTACACCCGGATGTAGTCGGCGCCGTGGCTGGCCTGGTCGAAGAACTTGATCCGGAAGTTGTTGCCGATCGACGTGGTCTTCCAGGCGCCGACGGTGTCGAGGGCGTTGTACCGGCCGGACTGGGTGCGGCCACCGCTGCACAGTTGGCCGTCCGGGATGGCCGCCTGGTGGTTGCCGGCGACGCCCTCGCGGAACAGGCCGTTCCAGTTCCACATGGCGTTCGGGTCGGCCTGCCAGGCCTGCCAGCACATCGGGTCCTGGGTGGCCATCGCCGGGTTCTGGAAGTCGCTGCCCCAGCGCTGCCAGCAGCCGTAGTTGCGTGACGCCGGGTCCACCACGGACCCGTGCGCGGAGGCCGGGCTGGCCAGGACGGTGGTGAGCAGCGCCGCGACGAGCGTGCCGACGGCGAGGAACGCCGTCGCGACCAGGGTGCGGCGGCGGGGCGGTGTGGACATGTGAGCCTCCGGGGTGAGGTCGGTTGACGACGCCCGGACGGCGCGGAGTTGCCCCCTCCTGCGCCCCGTTGGGTTACTCCCGCGACGGCTCTGCCTGGCACGCTCCCACAAGAAAGCGGCGTGCGTCAATGTCTTCTCAGGCGGCCGGCCGGCCCTCCCGCCGCATCGGGGTGTGCGGGATGCCGTCTTCCAGGTAGTCGGGCCCGCTGACCGTGAAGCCGTGGCCGGCGTAGAAGGCGGCCAGGTGGCTCTGCGCCTCCAGCACGCACGGGCCCGCGCCGACCAGGGCCAGCGCCTCGGTCATCAGCCGGCCGGCCAGGCCCGCGCCGCGGGCCGCCGGCGCCACCACCACCCGACCGATCCGCGCCACGCCGCCGGGGTCGGTCAGGATCCGCAGGTACGCCACCACCGCGCCGTCCCGGGTCAGCCAGAGGTGCCGGGTCCCGGGTTCGACGTCCCGGCCGTCCAGTTCCGGGTACGGGCAGGACTGCTCCACCACGAACGTGTCGATGCGCAGCCGGAGCAGGTCGTGGAAGGTGCGGGCGTCCAGCTCGGCGAAGCTCGCGACGTGGGACTCGATGGGCATCCCGCGATGTTAGGTCGCGTCCACGTCGCGGCTCTGGCTGCCCCGGACCGGAGTGGCCTCGACGCCGGCTTCCGCGTCGGCTCGGGCGGCGGTGGCCCGGCGGCGGACCAGCGTGCCGGCGACGGCTGCCCCGAGCAGCGCGGCGACGACGCCGGCGACGGCCCACGGGCCCAGCCCGGCCAACCACCCGCTCACCGCGCCCTGCGCCCGGCCGGCGGCGGCGACCACCGGGTCGTCGGCGTCGCCGCCGGCGAAGAGCCGGACCTCGTACCAGCCGTACCAGGCGACGTAGCCGCCGGTGAGCACCAGCAGCAGGCCGGCGAGCCGGCCGAGCAGCGGCGCGGCCCGCCGGGTGCGCCGGACCAGGGACTCCCGGGCCAGCGCCACGGCGAGGGCCGCCGCGCCAACCGCCATCCCCATGCCGAGGGCGTATGCCACGAAGAGGCCGATCCCGGCGGCCGCGCTGCCGGCCCGGAAGCCGGCCACCACCACGGCGAGGAACGGCCCGACCGTGCAGCCGAGCGAGGCCACCGCGTACGCCACACCGAAGAGCGCCATCGAGCCGAACCGGGCCTGGACGGCCGGGCCGGCCGCCGGTCGCGAGGTGACGGCCGGTAGTTGCCGACCGGCGAGGAGCCACCCGCCGGCCAGTACCAGCGCCGCGCCGATGAGCACCGACACCCACGGCAGCCGGTGCGCGACCGCGTCCGCGACCGGCCCGGCGAGCAGGCCGAACGCGCCGAAGACCGCGACGAAACCGGCGGTCATCGCGCCGGTCAGGGCCAGCGCCCGGCCCACCGGGGCGAGCGGTCCCCGGGCGGCCGCCGGGCCGTCGCCCAGCACCAGTACCGACAGGTACGCGGGCAGCAGCGCGAACCCGCACGGGTTCACTGCGGCGAGCAGACCGGCCGCGACGGCCAGACCGTAGGGGGCGTCGGGCATGTCAGGCCAGCTCGGCGACGCGCCGGCGCAGCTCCGCCTGGGACAGCGCCCCGGAGTGCACCACCTTCCCGGTGGAGTCGAGCAGCACGTACCACTCCTGGCTGGTGACGCCGAACCGGCGCCACACCGCGCCCTCGTCGTCGGCCAGGTTGGGGAAGGCGGCGATGCCGGTGTCCCGGGCGAACCGGCGCATGGCGTCGGCGCCGCTGCCAAGCCCGGCCACGCCGATCAGGTTGACCCGGCCGGCATTGTCCCGCCGCACGGCGGCCACGTCGTCGGCGACGCTCCGGCAGCGACTGCACCAGGCCGCCCAGAACCAAAGCACGGCCGGCTTGCCGGCGAGGCTGCCGCCGGTGAACGACCCGCCGTCGATGGTGCGCGCGGTGAAGTCCAGCGTGGCGGGCACCGGCGCGGCGGGGCCGCTCGACGTGGCGACGGACGTCGAGGTTGAGCCCGCCGGCACCGAGGCGGTCGGGGCCACCGGGGCTGAGGCGGCCGGGGCCGCGTCGTCGGTCGGCTGGTCGGCGCCTGCGCAACCGCCGAGGGCGAGAACGGCGGTCAGCGTGAGCGGCAGCAGTGGCGATCTGGAGGCAGGCATGGCCGGGATGCTATCCACGGCCGAGCGTTCCGACCCTTACCGCCCGGTTACGGCCGCCGTCAGCTCGTGGCGGCGGCGCAACGGCCTACCGGCTACCGACGGTGATGCCGTCCCCGGCCCGGGCGCGGTCGGCCCGGGGTCAGGCAGGTCGGGCGCCCACCGCGTCGCGGACCTCGGCGCCCTGGGCGCCCTCCACCGCCCGGGCGCAGTGCGCGCAGCAGAAGAAGCGGCCGTTGACCTCGACGCCGTGGCCGACGATCTTGATCTGGCAGTGCTCGCAGATCGGCGCCATCTTGTGGATCGCGCACTCGAAGCAGTCGAAGGTGTGCGTGGCCCCGTTGACCGTACGCACCTCGAACGCCATCCAGTAGTCGTTGCCGCAGACCTCGCAGGTAGCCATGCCAAACCCCCCGAAAACGGACCTGTGGCCCAAGGCTAGCGGGGATCCAGCCGGATGGAGACCGAGTTCACGCAGTGCCGGGTGTCCTTCGGGGTGAATCCCTCACCCTCGAAGACGTGCCCGAGGTGGCTGTCGCACCGGGCGCAGCGGATCTCCGTACGCCGCATGCCGAGGGTGTTGTCGGGGATCTCCTTCACCGCCCCGGGGATGGCGTCGTCGAAGCTCGGCCAGCCACAGTGCGAGTCGAACTTGTCCTCGCTGCGGAACAGCTCCGCACCGCAGGCCCGGCAGTGGTAGACACCGGGGGTCTTGGTGTCGACGTACTCGCCGGTCCACGGCCGCTCGGTGCCGGCCTGGCGGAGCACCCGGAATTCCTCAGGGCTGAGCCGGACCCGCCACTCTTCCTCGGTACGGGGCAGCTCGTTCTCGTCAAGACTCACCGGTCAACGGTACGCCGGGCGTCGGTGGCATCGCATATCGTCGCGCAATGGCTGGCAGCAAGGCCGCAGCCGAGGAGATCGAGGTCGCCGGGCACACCGTACGGCTCAGCAGCCCGGACCGGGTGATCTTCCCGCAGCGCGGCTTCACCAAGGCGGACGTCTTCCACTACTACCTCGCGGTCGGTGAGGGGATCATGCGCGCCCTGCGCGACCGGCCGACCACGTTGCAGCGCTTCCCCGAGGGCATCGAGGGGGAGATGTTCTTCCAGAAGCGGGTGCCGGCCCGGGGCGTACCCCCGTGGGTGGCGACCGCGGAGATCGCCTTCCCCAGTGGCCGGAAGGCGGCGGAGTTGTGCCCGGCCGACCTGGCGCACGTGGCCTGGGCCGCCCAGATGGGCACGGTGGTCTTCCACCCGTGGCCGGTCCGCGCCGCCGACGTCGACCAGCCGGATGAGC
This sequence comes from Micromonospora narathiwatensis, assembly GCF_900089605.1. Taxonomy (NCBI): domain Bacteria; kingdom Bacillati; phylum Actinomycetota; class Actinomycetes; order Micromonosporales; family Micromonosporaceae; genus Micromonospora; species Micromonospora narathiwatensis. The sequence goes on from NZ_LT594324.1 coordinate 470,524, forward strand.
TGCGGATCGACCTGGATCCGCAGCCCGGCACGGACTTCACCGACGCGGTCACCGCCGCCGGCGAGCTGCGGGCGCTGCTCGACGAGCTGGGGGCGACCGGCTGGCCGAAGACCTCCGGCGGCCGGGGCGTGCACGTCTACCTGCGCATCCAGCCGCGCTGGACGTTCGTCGAGGTGCGCCGGGCCACCATCGCGCTGGCCCGCGAGCTGGAGCGCCGCCGCCCCGAGTTGGTGACCACGGCCTGGTGGAAGGAGGAGCGCGGCAGCCGGGTCTTCGTGGACTTCAACCAGATGGCCCGGGACCGGACCATCGCCTGCGCTTACTCGCTGCGGGCCAACGCGCGGGCCACCGTCTCCACCCCGGTCGACTGGGACGAGCTGACCCAGGTCGACCCGGACGACTTCGATCTGCGCAGCGTGCCGGCCCGGGTGGCCGAGCGGGGAGACCCGCACGCGGGCATCGACGACACCCCGTGGGACATCACCCCGCTGCTGGAGTGGGCCGAGCGGGACGCCGCCGCCGGGCAGGGCGACATGCCGTACCCGCCGGAATACCCGAAGATGCCGGGCGAACCGAAGCGGGTGCAGCCCTCCAAGGACCGCGACCGCCCCCGGGCCTGACCGCTGCCTCGCCCCACACCAGGATCGTGCTCGATCCGGGAAGTAGTGGCATCGGAGCGCACCCGGCCGGAGGCGGCTAGGTCAGCCGGCGGCACTCCGGTCGTCGGTGGGTGCGCAGAGGCCGTCGTGGTCGTCGCGGCGTCGGCAGCGGCCGGCGCCGTCGAGCCGGGCGTCACACCAGATCCGGGTACGCACGAACTGCCGGTCCTCCTCGCTGAGCGTGGTCTCACCGAAGTCGATGGCGGTGACGTGGCCGAGCGAGTCGCGGAGCGTCACGGCGAGCGCGCCGGCCTCGTCCTGGCTGGTCAGCGTGGTGGGCAGGTGGATGATCCAGCGGGGTGGGGTCATCACGGACACCGGCCGTCGGGGGTGTCCAGGTCGCGGTGGCGGCAGTGCTTGTGCCGCGACTGCCACTGTCGCAGGGCCTGGCGGATGCGTTCGGCCTCGGTTCTCGCCGTGGCCAGCTCGCGGTACAGGCGTTCCATTTCGTCCGGACCAAAGCCCTCCGTCCGGGTCGGTCAGGGCTTCGCGCACGCCGGCCACGCGTAGATGTCGAGGTAGATGGCGGCCGGGGCGGTGACCGACCACTGCGGGGACGGTGGCCGGTCCGCCGAACTCGGCCGGACGTCGGCAAGCTGTGCCGCCTGCGACCGGACCTGTAGCCGGCTGGGTACGCCCCGCACGGTTCGGCAGTAGGTGAGATTCACCTCGCCGGACAGGTTCGGCGAGAGAGCAGGGTCCGCCACCGGCGACCAGCCGCCGTCGATTGCCACGTGATCATAGGTCCGGCGCAGGGTGGACTCGTCGTAGTCGTGGTCCGGCCGCCAGGCCAGCGAGACCGAGGTGTTCGACACATCCTCCTTGTTCAGCCGGTGGCAGCCCGTGGTGCGGGTGATGCCGTCGACCTGCCGCGCCCCCTCCGGCCGCACGGCGAGGACCGGGTCGCCCGCGTACGCGTCGAGCACCGCGCCCTCGTCGTCCGGGACGGCACAGCCCGGCACCAGCGGGCCGGGTGTTTGACCGGTCCCGCCGCAGCCGGTCAGCGCGAGCGCCAGCAGCGCGAGCGCTGGCCAGCTTCCCCGTGGTTTCATCGATCCAGGTTAGGGCGGGTCCTGCCAGCCCGGTGGTCCCTGGTGCCGGTGCCCCGGGTGGACGACAGGTAACGATCATGTAACGCGTGCGAACCTTTCCCGCCTCCCGACCGCTCTCCCTTGTCATCGGCCCGACCGGGGGCCAGGGGAGGGCGTCGGATGAAGTTGGTGTGGAGGCGGGCCGTCGAGGCGCGCGGGCTGCTACTCGCCGCCGCGGTCGCGGCGCTGGTCGCGGTCGCGCTGGTCACCGGGCTCTCCGACTACAACCGTCGAGCCGTCGACGCCGGTCAACGGGCGGTACTAGCCGCCGCCCCGGCCGAGGAACGCAGCCTGCTGGTCAGCGGCTCCGGCGGCCGGGACACCGCGGCGTACGCCGAGCGGGACCGCGCGGTCCGCGCCCAGTTCGCCGACGGGCTGGGCGGCGTGCCGGTCTCCGTCGCCGCCGCCCGGTACGGCACCGGACGCGAGCTGACCGGGGACCTCGGTGCCGCCCGGATCGGCAACGACCCGATGTTCGCCAACCTCGCCACGCTGGCCGACCTGCCCGCGCACGCCGAACTCACCGCCGGCTCGTGGCCGACGCGCGGGGCGACGCCGTTGCAGGTCACCCTCCCGGAGAAGATCGCCGGCCAGCTCGGGCTGCGGACCGGGGACCGGGTGCCGCTCTACGACCGCAGTGCCGAGCGGGCCGGCGCGGTGGTGGTCGCCGGCACCTGGCGGCCCCGCGACCCGAGCGAGCCGTACTGGCGGCTGGCGCCGGGCGTCGGCGACAGCCAGGGGACCGACGCGGTCACCTCGAACGGGCCGTTCACGCTGGACCCGGCCGACTTCGAGCGCACCTTCCCCGGCTCCACGTCCGCCGCCTGGCTGGTCGCGCCCAACCTCGCCACCGTCGAGCCGAGCCGGCTGGCCGGAGTCAAGGCGGCGGTGGCCACCGTCGCCGAGAAGATCCCCGACGCCACCGGGCTCGGCTCCTCCGCCCAGACCGTCAGCAACCTGGGCCGGCTCGCCGACCGGCTCGGCAGGGCCGACCTGGTGGGCAGGTCCGCCCTGCTCACCCCGCTGCTGCTGATCGTGGTTCTCGGCGGGTACGCGCTGGTGCTGGTCGCCGCGTTGCTGAACGAGGACCGGCGGGCGCAGACCGCGCTGCTGCGCGCCCGGGGCGCCGCCCGTGGACAGATCGCCGGCCTCGCCGTACGGGAGGCGACCCTGGTGGTGGCTCCGGCCCTCCTGCTGGCACCGCCGCTGACCGCGGAGGCGGTGCGGTGGATCGGTGCCGACCTACGGCTGGCCGACGCCGCTCTCGGCCAGGTCTGGGCGGTGGCGGTCGCGGCCGCGGTCGGCTGCCTGCTCGCCATGGTGATGCCGGCGCTGCGTCGGGCCGGCACCTACGTCGCCGACATGGCGGCCCGGTCCCGCCCGACCCGGGGCGCGGCCGTCCAGCGGGCCAGCGTCGACCTGGCGCTCGTCGCGCTCGCCGTACTCGCCTGGACCCAGCTGCGGCAGTACGCCTCGCCCCTCGCGGGGGCCGGCGGCCAGCTCGGTATCGACCCGCTGCTCGCCGCCGCGCCCACCATCGGCGTGCTGGCCGGGGCGGTGGTCGCGCTGCGGCTGCTGCCGCCGGCGACCCGGTTCGCCGAGCGTTTCGTCGACCGGCGGCCGTGGACCGCCACCATTCTCGGCATGTGGCAGGCCGGCCGCCGGCCGCACGCCGGTCCGGTGCTGCTACTCGCCCTCGCCGTCGGCAGCAGCACCCTGGCCTGGTCGCTGATGGCCTCCTGGGATCGTTCGCAGAGGGACCAGGCCCGGCACACCGTCGGGACCGACCTGCGGCTGACCGAGCGCAACGGCGTCGCGCCGGCCGACCGGGCCGCCGCGCTGGCCGTGGTGCCCGGAGTGGAGCGGGTGCTGCCGGCCTGGCGCGACGACGTCCGGCTGGGCCGCAACGACCTGCCGGTGACCGTGGTGAGCCTGGACGCGTCCGCCGCGAAGGGGCTGATCCGGCTCGACGACGCCGCCGGTGGCGCGTCCGCGCCGGAACTGCTGGACCGGCTGGCGCACCGCCTCGTGCCTCCCGGGGTCACCCTCCCGGCCGGCGCCCGAAAGTTCGCCGGCACCGTCCGTACCCCGGTTGTCTCGCCGTTCGGGGCGCCGCAGGTCGCCGTTGTGGCGCTGCTCGCCACCGACGACGGTACGACCTGGCGGCTGCCGCTGGCGGTGGGGCAGGGCGACCGGCCGGTGCCGTTCTCCGTCCAACTGCCGGAAACCGGCGGTACTCCGCTGCGCCTGACCGGGTTCGAGGCCGACGCGGGCGCGGCGACCGGCACCAGCTACCGGCTGCGTCTCGACGGGCTTCGGCTCACCGACGCCGGCGGGGGCGCGCTGCCGCTCTCCCTCGGCACCGGCTGGCGGCTGACCGATCCCCTGCGGGGCCCGGGTGAGTCGGCCGGGGTCGGCGGCACCACCGTGGACGTCACGCACGAGGTGAAGTTGCCGGAAGGGCTCCTGCAGTTCGCGCGCCAGCCGTCGTCCCGGTTCGCCGTGGTGCGGACCGGGGACGACGCTGCGGTGCCCGCGCTCATGACGCCCGGCGCCGCGGCAGCGTTGAACCTCCACAACGGGGACACGGTCACCCTCTCGCTCTCCGGGGTGTCCCTGCCGGTTCGGCTGGTCGGGCAGGTCGCGGCCGTGCCTGCCACCGAGCGGGACGGGATCCTGCTGGACCTGCCGGCCGCCGCCGACTGGCTGCTGGGCCAGCAGGGCACGGTCCGGCCGCCGTCCGAGTGGTGGCTGGGCACCGGCGGCGACCACGCCGCCGCGGCGGCTGCCCTCGCCGCGCTGCCCGGGACCACCCTGCTCGACCGGCGCCAGGTCGCCGCGGAGGCGGCCCGGGACCCGTACTGGTTGGGGGCGCGCACCGGGCTGCTCGCCGCCGCCCTCGGCGCGGTGCTGCTCGCCCTGGTCGGCCTGGCCGTCGACGTCTGGGCGACGACCCGGCACCGGATGACGGAGTTCGCCGTGCTGCACACGCTCGGCGCGACACCGCGCCTGCTGGCAAGGGCGCTCCTGGCCGAGCAGACCTTCCTCGCCGGCATCGGGGTCGGGGTGGGCCTGCTGGTCGGGGCGGGGGTCGCGGCCACCATGGTGCCGCTGGTGATCCTCACCCCGGCCGCCGGCCGACCGGTGCCCGACGCGGCCTTCATCCTGCCCTGGACGCCGGTCGGGGCGACCGCGCTCGGGCTGCTCGCGGTCGCCCTGACGTTCAGCGCCGTCATCACCGCCGGCATCCGCCAGCGGGTGGCCGCGGCCCAGCTCCGGATCGGGGGAGAACGATGAGTCTGCTGGCGGTCGCCAGGCGGGTGCGGGCGTACGGGGGGCACTTCCTGCTGCTTGCCGTGCTGACCCTGGTCACCGCGCTGCTGATCACGGCGGTGCCCCGGGTCGCGGACCGGCTGACCGGGCAGGGGCTGCGCGAGCACGTCGCGAGCCAGAAGCCGGCCCTCCGCGACCTGACCTACACCTCGGATCCGGAGCGGGTGTCGAACAGCAGCTCCCGAATCGCCGCCACCCGGGCCGGCGACCTGGACACCCTGCAGAACCAGATGCCCGCTGCCGTCCGCGCGACGATCGGGGAGCGGTGGCACCAGGCGCAGACGACGTACGGGCGGCTGCGCGGCCCGAAGCTGACCGCCGACAAGGGGCTGATCGACGTCAGTCTGCGCGTGGTCACCGGCATCCAGGAGGCGGCCACCCTGGTCGAGGGACGCTGGCCCGACACGGACCCGGACGACGCGATCGAGGTCGCGCTGGCCGACACCGTGGCCGGCCAGCTCGGGCTGCGCGCCGGCGACCGGTTCATCTACAACATGATGCGCCCGGACGGCACTGTGGCGGAGAAGCGGCCGGTCGTCGTGGTGGGTGTGTTCCGACCCAACGACCGGACCGACGGGATCTGGGACGCGCTGCCGTCGATGCTGCGGCTCGGCGAGCCCGAGGGCGACGGCCAGCCGTTCCTGGGCGTCGGCGTGACCAGCGAGCGCGGCTTCGACGCCGCGGCGGCCGCCGGCTGGCCGATCAGTTTCAGCTGGCGCTACCGCATCTCGCCGGACCGGATGACCGCCGACCAGCTCAGCGCGCTGATCGACGGGCTGGCCGCCCTGGAACGGAACCGCCCGGCCGGGCTCACCCTCACCCAGGGCGTCGACATCCCGCTGCGGCGCTTCGCCGAGTCGCTCGCCGCCGCCCGTACGCTGCTCGCCGTCATCGCCGCCGGACTGCTCGCCACCCTGGCCGGCCTGGTCCTGCTCGCCGCCCGGGTGGCGGCACGCCGGCGCCGCGCCGAGTACGTGCTGATCCGCGCCCGGGGCGGCTCGACCGCCAGCGTGCTGCGCCGTGGGCTGGCCGAGTCGGCGCTGGTGCTGCCGCTCGCCGCCGGCGCCGGCTGGCTGCTCGGCGGACTCCTCCCCGGTCAGGGCGCCGACCTGCGCTGGGTGCTGCTCGCCGCGGTGGCGGCCACGCTGCTCCCGCCGGCCACCGCGCTCACCGCCATGCGCGGCGGTGGGCGGGCCGATCTGGTCGGCGCCCGCTCCGCCGCCGCGCGGCTCACCGTCGAGGTGACCGTGCTCGCGGTCGCCGCGCTCGGGGCGTTCCTGCTGCGCCGGCGAGGGCTGACCCTCGACGGGACGGTGGACCCGCTGCTGGTGTCCGTGCCGGTGCTGCTGGCGGTCGCCGCGGCGCTGGTCGCGCTGCGCGCGTACCCGTGGCCGCTGCGGCTGTTCAGCCGGGCCGCCGCCCGGGCCCGGGGCAGCGTCGCGTTCCTCGGCACCGCCCGCGCCGGCCGGGCCGCCACCACCGGCCCGCTCGTCGTGGTGGTGCTCGCCGTCGCCACCGCCGCGTTCTGCGGGGTGGTGGCCGCCGGCATCGAGAACGGCCGGGACCAGGCCGCCGTGCGTGCCGTCCCCGGGGACCTCCTGGTCAACGGGGAGCGGTTCGCCCCGGACACCACCGAGGCGCTGGCCGCGCTGCCGGGGGTGCACGCGGTCGTCCCGCTGCTCGTCGAGCCGAGCCAACGCCCGTACGCCGACCAGGCCGGCCGGCTCGGCCGCGTACGGGAGATCCGGGTGCTGCTGGTCGACGGTGAACGTTTCGCGGAGGTGGCCGATCGGGCGGGCGTACCGGTGACCGTGCCCGACTCGCTGCGGGCCGTCGGCGACCCGGCGACACCGATGCCGGGGCTGGTCTCCCCGGCCCTCGCCGAGGAGTTCGCCGACGCCGGGCTGGCCGACGAGGAGGGGCGCCGACCCGCCTGGCTGGACGTGCAGGGCAACCGGCTGCCGGTGCGCATCGCCGGCACCGTCGAGGAGTTCCCGCTGGTCGACCAGAACGTGACGCGTTTCCTGGTGCTGCCCTGGCCGGCGGTGCCGGCGGACGCACCGCACCCGCTCGCCCCCACCGGCTTCCTGCTCGCCGGTGCCGGGGTCGACCGGAATGCCGTGGCCCGCGTCGCCGAGGACGGACAGCAGCGCTACCAGCGGAGCGGGTCCTTCGTCGCCGGTGACCGACCCCGCCCGCCGGAGGTGCTGACCCGCTCGGCGGTCCGCGCCGAGCTGGGCGGCACCGGGGTGAACGGGCTGCTGGTCTTCGGGTTCACCGTCGGTGCGGTCGGTGGCGGCGTGCTCGGCCTGCTCGCGCTCGCGTTCGCGGTGCTCGCCGAGGCGCGCAGCCGGGGGCAGGTGCTGTCCCGGTTGCGCACCATGGGGCTGTCCCGCCACCAGTGGCGGGGCCTGCTGCTGGTGGAGCTGACCCCGCTGGTGCTGGTGTCGGTGCTCACCGGCGCGCTGGTCGGCGCGCTGCTGCCGGTGCTGCTCACCCCGGTGCTCGGCCTGCGCGCGTTCACCGGCGGGGTGGCGGTGCGGGCGGCTTTCGAACCCGGCCTGGTGGCCGGCGTGCTGGGCCTGGCTGTGCTGGCCCTCGGCTTCGCGGTCACCGTCGAGGCTTTGAACAACCGCCGGATGCGCCTCGGCGAGGTGCTCCGGCTCGGAGAGGAGAGCTGAGATGACTGGGACCGCCTACGGCCATCCGGGCTCGGCGCGTCTGACGCCGGGCCGCGACCCCGGACAGCCCGCGTCCGCCGTACCGGACCTGGCCGCCCTCCAGCAGCGCGCCGCGCAGCGCGCCGCCGAACGGGCCGGCGGGCGGGACCGGCTGCGCGGGCACATCGTCTGCGACGGCCTGGTCCGCATCTTCAAGACCGAGGGGGTGGAGGTGGTCGCTCTCCAGGGCCTCGACCTGGTCATCGACCGGGGCGAGCTGGTGGCGATCGTCGGTGCCTCCGGCTCCGGCAAGTCGACCCTGCTGAACATCCTCTCCGGGCTGGACACCCCCACCGCCGGCATCGCCCGGGTCGCCGAGTACGACCTGCTCGCCCTGTCGAACCGGCGCCGGCTCAGCTACCGCCGCCAGGTGGTCGGCTTCGTCTGGCAGCAGACCGGCCGGAATCTGCTGCCGTACCTGACCGCGCTGGAGAACGTGGAGCTGCCGATGAAGCTGGCCGGCCGGCGGGGCGGGCGGGCGCGCCGGGAACGAGCCCGCGAGCTGCTCGACATGGTCGGTGTCGGCTACTGCGCGGACCGGAAGCCCGGCCAGCTCAGCGGCGGTGAGCAGCAGCGCTGCGCGGTCGCCGTCGCGGTCGCCAACGACCCGGAGGTGCTCTTCGCCGACGAGCCGACCGGCGAGCTGGACGAGGCGACCGGTGCGGAGGTGTTCGCCGCGCTGCGGACCATCAACGCCGAGCTGGGCGTCACCATCGTCGTGGTCACCCACGACCACGCCGTGGCCGGTCAGGTCCGGCGGACCGTCGCCATCCGCGACGGCCGGACCTCCTCGGAGGTACGCCGTACCGCGCGGGTCGCCGCCGACGGCAGCACCGAGCTGGTCAGCGAGGAGTACGCGGTGCTCGACCGGACCGGCCGGATGCAACTGCCGACGTCCTTCGTGGACGCCCTGGCCCTGCGGGACCGGGTCCGGCTCAACCTGGAGCCCGACCACGTCGAGGTACGGCCCGGCGACCGCGCGCACACCGAGAAGGAGCAGGCATGAGCGAGCAGTTGTCCGCGGCGCCGGGCGCCACCACCATCACCACCACCGACGAGGTGGTCCGGGTGGAGGGGGTGAGCCGGACCTTCGGCAAGGGCGAGCACGCCGTGCACGCCGTACGGGAGGTGTCGTTCTCCGCCGGCCGTGGCGAGCTGCTCGCGGTTCGGGGCCGGTCCGGCGCGGGCAAGACCACCCTGCTCAACCTCGTCGGCGGCCTGGACCGGCCGGACGCCGGCCGGATCCGGGTCGCCGGGCACGAGGTGACCGCGGCGGGCGAGCGGGAGCTGCTCGCGTTGCGCCGGGGCACCGTCGGCTTCGTCTTCCAGACGTTCGGGCTGGTGCCGATCCTGTCCGCGGCCGAGAACGTCGGGGTGCCGCTGCGGCTGGCGAAGGTGCCCGCCGCGGAGCGGGAGCAGCGGGTGGCCGTGCTGCTGGAGCTGGTCGGGCTGGGCGGGCACGCCGCGCAGCGCCCGTACGAGCTCTCCGGCGGGCAGCAGCAGCGGGTGGCGGTGGCCCGAGCCCTGGCGAACGAGCCGGACCTGCTCATCGCCGACGAGCCGACCGGCCAGCTCGACTCGGAGACCGGGCGGTCGATCATGGACCTGCTGCGGGCCGTGGTGCACGCCCGGGGCATGACCGCCCTGGTCGCCACCCACGACCCGGCCCTGATCGAACTGGCCGACCGCACGCTCACCCTCCGCGACGGTCGCCTGGTCGACGACTGACCGCCCGCCCCGCCCCGCTGTCGCCGGCCGTGCTGGGTCAGTCGCGGCAGCGGCGGCGGTGGTAGGCGTACGTGACGGCGAGCAGGAGCGGGCCCCAGAGGAGCAGCGGGGCGTAGCAGGCCACCAGCAGCGCCAGGCCGGGCGGCGAGAAGCCCAGCCCGTCACCCTGGACGAGGAGGCTGTGGACCATCATGCCCCAGGCGGCGTACCCCCAGACGAGGGTGACCCCGACGGCGCCGGCGGTGGCGACGGTGACCGCGAACGACGGCGCCACCCGGCGCCCGCCCAGCAGCGGCAGCCAGCGGGGGAACACCTCGCCCCAGGGGCGGACCAGGCCGAGCGAGAGCAGCGCCAGCGCCTCCGAGACCAGGCTCAGCGAGAGGACGTAGACGCTCTCCGCCCCGTGCGTGCGGGCCGGTGCGCCGTGCTCGTACGCGCCGATCGAAAGCCCGGCGACCAGGGCGATCCGCCACAGCCCGGACGGTAGGACGGCCAGCGGGATCAGGTGGGCGACCCGGACCGCCCAGGTCGGCGCGGGCCGTCCGTCGCGCGGGTGGGCGACGGCGTGGACGGTGGCGGTGGCGGTGGACATGCGAACTCCTCCCGTTCGTCGGGCTGCCCGTCCAGCCTGCCGTGGCCGGAGCTGGCGATCATCCCACCCGGCGGGGAGACGCCTCCCCGGCGCGGGGGAGAAGGTCAGAGCGGCAGCTTCATCCCCTCGTGGCTGGCCACGAAGCCGAGGTTGCGGTAGAAGCGGTGCGCGTCGGTGCGGGTCTTGTCGGTGGTGAGCTGCACCAGCGCGCAGCCGCGTTCCCGGGCCCGGTCGATCGCCCAGGTCATCATCTCCCGGCCCAGCCCCCGCCCGCGCAGGTCGGAGCGGACCCGAACCGCCTCGATCAGCGACCGTTCGGCCCCGTGCCGCCCCAGCCCCGGGATGTACGTGATCTGCATGCAGCCGACCAGCTCACCGGCGGCGTCGGCGACGACCAGGTGGTTGCGCGGGTCGGCGTCGATGGCGGCGAACGCCCTCTCGTACGCGTCGTCCACCTCGGCGAAGTCGCGGGCCTTGCCCAGCACGTCGTCGGCGAGCAGGGCGATGACGGCGGGCAGGTCCGCCCGGACCGCCTCCCGGAAGGTCACGTCGGTCACCCCGGCAGCGTGCCACAGCGACGTCCGGCGATACGCCGCCCCGTCACCCCGCGCCGGTCACCGGGCCGGGCAGCGCAGCCCCTCCCGGGGCACGGTCAGCGAGATCAGGTACGCGTCGACGGCGTCGGTGACGCAGGCGGTCTGCGGGTATGCCGTGTGCCCCTCGCCCTCCCAGGTGAGCACCCGCCCGACCCCGAGCATCGAGGCGAGCGCGGCGGTCTGCTCGTACGGCGTGGCCGGGTCGCCGGTGGTGCCGACCACCACGATCGGCGGCGCGCTGGCCGCCTTCCCGGTCGGGTACGGGTCCCGCGCGCCGGGCCACTCCACGCAGCCGAGCATGCCGACGGCCAGGGCCGGACCGAAGAGCGGGTACTTCTGCCGCCACTGCGACTGGAGCTGTCGGATCTGCTCCCGGCTCGGCTTCTCGGTCTCGTCCGCGCAGTTCACCGCCAGGTTGGCGTCGAACAGGTTCGAGTAGTGCCCGTTGTCGCCGCGGCCCGCGTACGCGTCGGCGAGGTCGAACACACCGCGCGGGTCGCCGCCCTGCAACGAGTCGATCGCCCGGGCCAGCTCCTGCCAGCCCGCCTCCGTGTAGAGCGAGGAGATGACCGCGTAGAACACCCAGCCGGCGGTGGCCTCCCGGCCGTCCTGGGCGCGTACCGGGGAGACCCGGGCCTTGTCGATGGCGGCGGTGACCGCAGCCCGGGCGTCCGGGGCGATCGGGCAGCGGCCGGCGTTGGCCGCGCACCACTTGGCGAAGTTGTCGAACGCCCGCTCGAAGCCCTTCGCCTGGCTCTCCGATCCGGCGATCAGCTTCTGCTGCGGGTCGACCGCGCCGTCGAGCACCAGCGCCCGCACCCGCTTCGGGTAGAGCTGGGCGTACACCGCGCCGAGCAGGGTGCCGTAGGAGTAGCCGAGGTAGGTGAGCTTGTCGTCGCCGACCGCCGCGCGTACCGCGTCCATGTCCCGGGCCGCCTGCTCGGTGCCGTAGAGCGGGAGCTGGTCACCGTACTTGTCGCCGCAGCCCGTGCCGATCCGCCGGTTCAACGTGACGAACCCGTCGAAGGACGCCTGGCTCTGCGGATCGGGGTCGTAGCCGAAGCTGGCGTCCAGGTCGGCGTCCGGGATGCACTTGACCGGGCTGGACCGGTCCACGCCACGGGGGTCGAACCCGACGATGTCGAAGCGGTCGGTCACCGTGGTCGGCAGCCCACCGAACGCCGGGCCGAACGACAGGTAGACGGCGGTGTCGACGCCGGAGGCCCCGGGCCCGCCCGGGTTGACCACCAGCGACCCGATCCGGTCGTGCTGCTTGTCGGAACGGATCCGGATCAGCGCGATCTCGAAGGTCTCCCCGGTGCCGGGCCCGGCGGTCGCGCCGGTGGCCGCGCCGTTGCCCCAGTTCCGGGGTACGAGGATCCGGGCGCACTCGTAGCGCATGCCCGCCGCGCCCCGGCCGACCAACTCGTTGGGGACCTCCGGGCAGGCGCGCCAGGTCGGGGCGGTGCCCGGGGGCGCCGCCGGGCCCTGGCTCTCGGCTCGCGGGGCGAACGCCGGCAGCGTGCAGCCGGCGGTGAGCACCACCGCGGCGGCGAACCCGGCGAGGGCGGGCCGGACCCGGCGGATCCGGTCGGAGAAGCGGGTCACGTGGCAGCCTTCCGTGATCATGTCCGACCGCCAGGCTACGCCCGGCCGGACACGTCGCCGGCGATCGCCGCCGGATCCCCGCGCAGCACCTGGTCGACGTCGTAGCGGATCGGGCGCTCCAACTGGTCGTAGCGGCAGGAGCGGGGATCGCGGTCGGGGCGCCAGCGGACGAACTGGGCGGTGTGTCGCAGCCGGTCGCCCTCCATCGCGTCGTAGCCGACCTCGACCACCAGCTCGGGGCGCAGCGGCTCCCACTCCAGGTTCTTGGTGCCGGTCCAGCGGCTCACCCCGCCGGGGATGCGCTGGCCCCGCTCGTGGTCGCCGTGCACCCACGGGTGGTCGCCACCGGCGTCGCGGTAGGGCTCCAGCTCCGTCAGCAGCTCCTTGCGCCGGGCGGCGGTGAACGACGAGCTGACCCCGATGTGGTGCAGCACGCCGGCGTCGTCGTAGAGGCCGAGCAGCAGCGAGCCGACCACCGGGCCGGACTTGTGCCAGCGGAAGCCGGCCACCACCGCGTCGGCGGTGCGGGCGTGCTTGACCTTGAACATGAGCCGCTTGCCCGGCTCGTACGGGAGGTCGGCCGGCTTGACGATGAGGCCGTCGAGCCCGGCCCCCTCGAACACGTCGAACCAGCGCCGCGCGGTCTCCGGGTCGGTGGTCACCTGGGTGACGTGCACCGGCGGTTGGACCTTGGCGAGGGCCTGCTCCAGCCGGGCCCGGCGCTCGGGGTAGGGCCGGTCGGTGAGCAACTCGTCGTCGAGGGCGAGCAGATCGAAGGCGACGAAGTCGGCCGGGGTGCTCTCGGCGAGCAGCCGCACCCGGGAGGCGGCCGGGTGGATGCGCTGGGCGAGCAGCTCGAAGTCGAGCCGGGGCTGACCGTCGGGGCCGTCCCGGCGGATCACGATCAGCTCGCCGTCGACCACGCACCGGGGCGGAAGCTGGCGGCGGGCCTGCTCGATCACCTCCGGGAAGTAGCGGGTCATCGTCTTGCCGCCCCGGCTGGCCAGCTCGACCTCGTCGCCGTCGCGGAAGATGATGCAGCGGAAGCCGTCCCACTTCGGCTCGTACGTCACGCCGGGGGCGGTGGGGAGTTGGGGCACGCTCTTGGCCAGCATCGGCTCGACCGGCGGATTGATCGGCAGGTCCACGGCGACCAGTCAATCAGACGCCACCGACAGTGGTGAGGCAGATCACCGCCGGTGTCGGGTGGCGTGTCCCGCACCGGCCCGTTCGTCACCGGGGGCCGGATGGCGAAACCGCAGGTCAGAGCTACCGTTCCGCGCGTGCCGGAGTGGAGTTGCGGGTGCTGCGGGCGCTGGCGGGTCAGCGTGGAGCTGATCCGGGGGCGGTACCGGTACCGGCTGGCGCACCGCTACCGCCCGGAGCACGGCGGCGGCGCCAACGTCATCGGCGAGGTCGCCTCGGTGGCCGAGCTGGCGGAACTGCTCCGCCGGTACGCCCCGATCGGCCTGGCCGACCTCCGTGAGGCCGCGTAGCGGACCCGCAACCGCCGACGGTGCAGGTGGCCTCAGTAGCTCGCGAACGAGCGCAGGGTCGCTCGGGGTCCGTACCTCGGCGCCTGGATGCCGGCCGCCTCCAGCAGCAGGCAGACCCGCCCCCGGTGGCCCCGGAAGGGTTCCAGCAGCGCCAGCATCCGGGCGTCGTCCCCGCGCGGCTCGCCGGCGAGCGCCCAGGCCACGGTGTTGGGCAGGTGGTAGTCGCCGACGCTGACCGCGTCCGGGTCGCCGTACGCGATCCGGACCACCTCGGCGGCGGTCCACCGGCCGACGCCGGGGATCGCGGTGAGCCGGCGGGTGGCCTCGGCGGCGTCGGCGCAGCGTTCCAGCCGGTCCGCGGCGGCGGCCACCCGGCGCAGCGTGTCGGCCCGCCGCTGCTCCACCCCGAACGGGTGGAAGACCCAGTACGGGCTGGCCGCCAGCGCCGCCGGTTCCGGTGGCAGCAGCAGCGACACCGGTCCGGGCGCCGGCTCGCGGAAGTGCCGGACCGTCGCGGAGTACGCCCGGTACGCCTCCTTGCCGGTCACCTTCTGCTCCAGCACGGCCCGCAGCAGCCGGGGGAAGACCTGGCCGGTGGCCGGGATCCGCAGCCCGTGGTGCTCGTGGGCCAGCCGGGCCACCACCGGGTGGGCGGCGGCCAGGTCGGCGAAGCCGGTCAGGTCGTCGCGGAGCCCGGCGACCGCGTCGGCGCGTTCGGCCACCCAGTCGGCCCCCGGCCCGTACGCCTCGGCGACCAGTTCACCGGCGGCGGGGCGCAGCGCGAGGGTGGCCGGCCCGGCGGGGGTGCGGGTGGCCCACCAGAAGCCGCCGGCGGTGATCCGGGCGCACGGGTCGTACTGGCTGAAGGTGAGCGGCCGGACCGACGCGGCCAGCCGGTAGCCGGCCGGGGGGCGCAGCGTCCGGCGGGCGGCGGGAGAGGTCACCCCGTCACTCTGCCACGGTGGCCGGCCGCGCCCGTCTCCGGCCGCGCCCGGCCACCCGTGTTCCCCCTGGTCAGTACGAGTAGCCCGAGTCGCCGCCCGAGTCACCGGCGGCCGGCGGGGCGACCGCCTTCGGGGTGCCCTTGGGCAGGCAGGTCAGGTTCTTCTTGCCGTTCCGGTCGACCACGAACCAGGTGCCGCCGACGCCCTGGCCCTTCCACTGGCCGGGCTTCTTGTCGCCGATGTAGCGGTAGACCGGCCAGCCGCCGATGGTGATCTGCCGGGTGCCGTCCTGCCGGGTGACCGTGCCGACCTTGTCGTCGGAGACGCCCTGCAACCGCGGGAGGCCGTCGGTCAGGGCGGGCGGCCAGACCTGGGCGCACTTGTCCACGCAGTTCGACTGCGGCGGGTCGGCCGAGTCCTTGTCGAAGCGGTAGAGGACCCAGCCGTCCTGGTCGGTGACGACGTTGCCCATCCGGGGCAGCTTCCGGCCGACCAACTCGTCGGTGAGCCGTACGTCCGACCGGGGTGCCGTGCCGGCGTCCGCGGACGCGGAGCCTTCCGGCTCGGCCGTCACGGTGGGTTCAGCCGCGGCGACGGCCACCGGCTGGGCCGCGTTCGTGTCCGTCCCGTCGTAGCCCGCGGGGGCGCAGGCGGTCAGTGCGACCATCGCGCTCGCGACGACGACAGTCGTCCGCTTCAGATGTGCCACGTGCCCTCCTCAGTCTTGGCAGTTCGCCGAGTAGTACGGGCGGCGCGCTGTCAAGGTTGAACAGCCGAAGGTGGCACATTTCATAGTGAACGCGTTGAACCGTTCCGGCCCGCGACACGTGCCGCGAGCGTCCCGACGATCAGAGGTCGGCCACCGTCACCAACGGGCTGGCGACGCCGGCGACGTCGACGGACTGCACCTGGATCTTCGCGATGTCGTGCCGGACGGCCGAGGTGGACGCGCTCAGCTCCAGCGGCAACTGGTTGGTGTTCGTCCCGTACCCGCCGCCCGGCACCGACCACGTCCCGACCACCTCGCTGGTGTTGTTCTTCCGGATCACCACCAGCCGGCAGGTACGCGGCCCGGGCAACCGGGTGAGGAACACGTCGATCTGCGTGCCGTACTCCTTCTCGGCCAGCCACATGGTGGTCTTCACCCCCGTGCCGGGGTCCACCTGGTTGTGCTGCTCGCCCTCGTGCTCGTTGCCACCGTTGCCCGGGTCGTTCGGGTCGGCCGAGCGGGTGCTCGACGGCGGCTCGGTGACCGGCGCGATCAGCGTCGGCCCGGCCTGCGGGATCCGCCGCCCGTCGTCGCCGAACACGCTGACGAAACCGATCCCGGTGATGCCGCCGACGACCACCACGGCCGCCGCGGTGGCGAGGAGCTGCCGCAGCCGGGTACGCCGCCGGTCCCGCCGCACCGCCATCAGCGTCCGGTCCAACAGCGCCGGGTCGGTGTGGGTCTGCTCCAGCGCGGCCATCGCCTCGCCGTCGATGCCGGAGAGCAGCCCCACCACCGGGACCATCGTCTCCAGCTCCGCCGCGCACGCCCAGCAGGTGGCGAGGTGCTCCTCGAACCGTTCCGCGTCCTGCGGGTCCAGCACGCCGAGCGCGTACGCGGCGACGTCCATGTGGTCGGCCCGGCTCATCCCGTCACCCCCCTGTCCTGCAGAGCCGTGCGCAGCGCGCGCAGCGCGTAGTAGACGCGCGACTTGGCGGTGCCGAGCGGAAGCCCCAGCTCCTCGGCCGCCTCGGGCACGGTACGCCCCCGGAAGTACGTCGCCACCAGGATCTCCCGGTGCGACTGGCTCAGCGTACGCAGCGCGTCCGCCACGGTCATCGTGCGCAGCACCCGGTCGGTGCTGTCCGCCTCGGCGAACGCGGTCAGGTCCCGGTCGTACGTCTCCGCCGGGCGGGCCTGCTCGCTGCGGTGCTCGTCGATGGCGATCCGGCGGGCCACCGTCACCAGCCACGGGCGCAGCGAGCCCTGGCCGTGGATGCCCAGCCGGTGCGCGTTGCGCCAGGCCCGCAGCAGCGTCTCCTGCACGATGTCCTCGGCGCGCTGCCGGTCACCGCCGGTCAGACGCATCACGAACATCAGCAGCGGCCCGGCGTGCTCGGCGTACAAGAGCCGGATGAGCTGGTCGGAGTGGCTGGCCTCGGTGGACGTCGCCTGATGGCGCCCGGGCGCCGGTCGCGGCGTCACCGGGTCATTCTGGCGACCCCCGGAGCGGGCGTCGACCCCGCGCCCCGACCTCGACGCGCGCGACTGGGGCTGCGCCCGGGCGAACGTCCACTCCGGAGCCGCCCCCTCGCCGTGCCAGCCGGCCGCCACCGCATGCATGCAGACCTCCGGTGTCCGTGTGACATCAGCCGGCCCCCACGGGCGTGGCCGCCCAGTGATACGGAGCGATCCGCCGAGCAGATCAACGACGCACGGAAAAAATCCCGGGCGGCGGCGGGGTGGAGTCGGTGGCGTCGGCGTCGCGCACCACCGGGGCGCCCCCGACGAACCGGTCCAGCTCCTCGCCGGCCAGCACCCGGCCCGGGAACCAGTCACCGGCGGCCCGCCGGGTCAGCTCCGGCACCGGCGGCTCGACCCGGGACGCGACCAGCACCAGGTTGCCGTAGCGCCGGCCCCGCAGCACCGCCGCGTCGCCGACCAGGCAGGCCCGGGGCAGCACCGTCCGGACCGTGGCGACCTGGGCGCGGGCGTGCCGCAGCGGCGGGCCGTCGGCGATGTTCGCCAGGTAGTAGCCGCCGGGGCGGAGCACCCGGGCCACCTCGCCGGCGTACTCCACCGAGGTCAGGTGGGCGGGGGTGCGGGCGCCGGCGAAGACGTCCGCCACCACCACGTCGTAGCTGGCGTCGCGGCTCGACGTCAGGGTGGCCCGGGCGTCGGCCACCCGTACCCGCAGCCGTGGGTCGGCGGGCCAGGGCAGCGCCTTGCGGACCAGCTCCACCAGCGCGCCGTCCACCTCGGACACCCGCTGCGTCGACCCGGGCCGGGTGGCCGAGACGTACCGGGGCAGGGTCAGCGCGCCCCCGCCCAGGTGCAGCACCCGCAGCGGGGCGCCGGCCGGTGCGATCAGGTCGATCGCGGCGGCCAGCCGGCGGACGTACTCGAACTCCAGGTGGGTCGGCTCGCCCAGGTCCACGTGGGACTGCGGCGCGCCGTCCAGCAGCAGCGTCCACGAGCCCGGTCGGTCCGGGTCGGGCACCAGCTCGGCCTGCCCGGTGTCGACCGGCTCGACCACCCGCTCGGCGTCGCGGCGGCGGCCCATCAGCGCCCCCGGGCGGCCGAGGTCAGCACCCGGTGCAGCAGGCGGGCGTCGCCGAGCAGCGCGCGCAGCCGGCGCTCCAGGCCGGCGATCGGGATGAGGTTCTGCGGGGCCCGCGGATCCTTGTACGGGGTGGAGGCGAACCTGGGCAGCGTGACCAGCGAAAGGTCGGCCAGCCCGATCGCCTCGACCTCGGTCAGCTCGGTGGAGCACTCCACCCGGACGATCCCCGCCCAGGGCGCGCCGCCGGCCGCCGGCAGTCGGAGGTACCAGGAGTAGCCGCCCCAGGCGGTGCCCAGCCGGAACACCGGGCAACGCTGGCCCGGGGCCAGCCCGGTCACCACCGCGCTCAGCCGGGCGTCGAGGTACTGGCTGTGCTGGGTCTTGATGTAGCCGAGGGTGCGGGGCAGGTTTCGGCGGCTGCGCAGCGGGCCGTCCACCACCAGCAGGTCGCCGTCGGTACGCGCGGCGTCGGAGACCGCCACCTCCAGCGCGGTCAGCGGCGCCTGCACCGCGGCCGGCAGCTTGCTCAGCTCACCGGTGCCGCTCACCCGGTGCACCGGATAGCGGACCTGCCCCGCCACCACGTCCTGCGCCGACGGGCTGGCGGTGAACAGGCCCCGGCCCACCCGGGTGCCGGCCAGTTCGGCCGCCCCGCGCTCCAGGTCGCAGCGGACCACCCCGGCGGCGTACGAGGCGGCGATGCCCGGAAACGAGCCGCCGTCCTCCTCGGCCGTCCAGACGCTGGCGTCGATCCGGCGTACCCCGTCGACCAGCAGCACCACGTCCGGGGCGGCCACGTCCCGCCGGACGTCGAGCGCCCGCCAGTCCGCCGACGGCAGCTCGACGTCGGCGTCGACCTGGGCGGTGCTCGGCGCCGCCGGCCCGCCCCCGCCGGCCGCCTCGAACGACGCCCCGTACGCCGGATCCCACGCGTCGACGTAGAACCGCGTCACGTCGCCCCCGCCCCGCCGCGCCGCGCTGCCCGGCTCACCGGTGCTGGCCCTTCGTTCGCGACTGTGGGGCTCCGCTGCGCTGCACTCCTCGCGCTCACCGGCCCGTCCGTTCCACCCGGGCCGTGCGGGCGTCCTTGCGGACCTCGAAGCGGACCGGGATCCGCTCGGCCAGCGCCGGCACGTGGGTGACCACGCCGACCATCCGGTCGCCCCGGGCGGCCAGGTTCTCCAGGGTGGCCGCCACGGTGTCCAGGGTGGCCGCGTCGAGGGTGCCGAAGCCCTCGTCGAGAACGATCGACTCCAGGCTCGCCGCGGTGGTGGACATCCCCGCGAGCTGCTCCGACAGGGCCAGCGCCAGTGCCAGCGACGCCTGGAACGTCTCCCCGCCGGACAGCGTCCGCACCCCGCGCCGCAGCCCGGCGTCGTGATGGTCGACCACGAAGAACTCGCCCTTGTCGTGCACCAGGTCGTACTGGCCGTTGGAGAGTTCCCGCAGGATCCGCGACGCGCCGTCGACCAGCAGGTCCAACGCCTCGGCCAGCAGCCAGCGTTCGAAGTTGTTGGCCCGCAGGTGCCCGGCGAGAGCCCGGGCGACCTGGGCCTCCCGCTCGTGGCCGGCCCGCTGCTCGCGCAGCTCGGCGGCCTGCCCCCGGCGCTCCTCCAGCCGGCGCAGCTCCGCGACCGCGCGCTCCACCGCCACCGCGGCGTCCCGCAACGGGTCGCCGGGCGCGGCCAGCCCGGCGGCGGTGAAGAGCGCGACGATCCGCGCCTCGACCTCGGTGACGGCGGCCTCGGCCGGGCCGACCGTGGCGGCCAGCCCGTCCCGGTCGGCGCGGCGCCGGTCGGCCTGCTCGCCGGCCCAGCCCGCCAGGGCCGTCCAGGCGGCGGCCACGTCGTCGCGGTCGGCGGCCGGCGGGCCGAACCGGGCCAGCTCGTCCCGGGTGGCGTCGAACTGGCGCCAGGCGCGGCGCAGCCGCTCCTCCGCGCCGTCGAGCGTGCTCCGCGCCCGGCGGGCGGCGTCCCGGCCGGCCCGCACCGCGCCGGCGGCCTCTTCCAGGGCGCGGCGCAGCCGGGCGTGTTCGTCCAGCGCCGCCCGCAGCGCGGCCGGCGCGGCGGCGTCGGCGAGCTGGCCGTCCAGCTCGGTCAACCGGGCCCGCAACTGGTCGTGTTCGGCGCGGGCGCGCAGCAGCACCCGGTCCAGCTCGCGGGCGGCGGTGTCGCGCTCCCGCACCAGCCGCTTGGCCGCCTCGCTGGCCGTCCGGGCCGCCTTGCCGGCGGCGACCGCCCGGGCCACCGCGGACCCGGCGGGCATCGCCGGAACCCGGTCAACCT
This sequence comes from Micromonospora narathiwatensis, assembly GCF_900089605.1. Lineage (NCBI taxonomy): Bacteria > Bacillati > Actinomycetota > Actinomycetes > Micromonosporales > Micromonosporaceae > Micromonospora > Micromonospora narathiwatensis. The sequence continues at coordinate 490,848 of NZ_LT594324.1, forward strand.
CCTGCTCGCAGACCGGGCACGGGCCGCCCGCGACCAGGTGCGCCCGCAGCGCCACCGCCTGGTCGGTGGCCTTCGCCTCCTCGTGCGCCCGGAACGCCACCTCCAGCTCCGCCTCGGCCCGCTCGGCGGTCGCCAGGGCCTCGACCAGGGCCTCGGCCGCCGCGTCGTGCTCGGTCTGCGCCGAGGTCACCGCCGCCCGGACGGTCGCCACCTCGCCGGTCAGCCGCTCCCGGTCGGCGTGCGCCTTGAGCAGCAGCCGCAGCGCGCTCTCGTCGCCGGCCGCGGCCAGCTCCCCGCGCAGCTTCTCCTCCCGCTCCTCGGCCAGCCCGACGGCCGCGGCGGCCTCGTCGGCCGCGACCCGGGCCGTGGCCACCACCCGGGCCAGTTCCGCGATCCCGTCCGGCGGCCGTACCCCGGCCAGCACGGTCAGCTCGGCGTCGAGCGCGGTCAGCGCCGCCGTCACCTCGCGCGCCGTCGCCCGGGCCCGGTCCAGCTCCGGTACGGCCACCGAGACCGCCTCGGCCAGCTCGCGCATCCGGTCCACCCGCCGCCCGGCGTCGGCCAGGGCCGCGTCGTCGACGTCGGTGAGACCGCCGAGCATCTTGTCGACGGCCGCCAGTTTCGCCTCGGCCTGGCCGGCACGCTCGGTGGCCTTCTTCTGCACCGCCTCGTAGACGCCGAGGCCGAGCAGGTTGACCAGGATCTGCTGGCGGGTGGCCGGCTTGGCATGCAGGAAGTCGGCGAACTGCCCCTGCGGCAGCACCACGCAGCTGGTGAACTGCTCGTACGGCAGCCCGACCGCGTCCAGCACCGCCTGCTCCATCTCGGCCGGGGTGCCGGCCACCACCTCGCCGAGATCCTCCGGGGTGAGCCCGGTGTCGAGCTTGGTGACGTCGAACCCGGCCGGCATGAGCTGGAGCCCGGCGTTGGCGGTCTTCACCGTGCCCCGGCCGTCCCGGCGGACCACCCGGGTGGCCACGTACCGGTCGCCGGCGGACTCGAAGACCAGCCGGACCCGGGCCTCGTTCGCGGACGGCGCGAGAGCGTTGGCCAGGCCCCGGGTGCCGCCCCAGCGGGGCACCGTGCCGTAGAGGACGAAGCAGATCGCGTCGAGCACCGTCGACTTGCCGGAGCCGGTCGGCCCGACCAGGGCGAAGAAGTCCGCGTCGGTGAAGTCGACGGTGGTCTGCTCGCGGAAGACGGTGAAGCCGGCCATGTCCAGCCGCATCGGTCGCATCAGTGATCCACCCCCTCGATCAGCTCGTCGAAGAGTTCCTGGACGCCGTCGTCGGCGTGGCCCCGGCTGGTCAGGTAGTCGGCGAACAGCTCCCGGGGCGAACGGCCGGCCCGCTGGGCGGTGCGGGTGCCGCTGCCGGGCGCGGGCACCAGCTCCGGGTCGATCCGGATCTCCAGCGCCCGGGGCAGCAGCTCCTGCACCTCCTCGCGCAGCCCGGCGCGGGGCTGCTCGCGGACGTACACCCGCAGCCAGCCGTCGGGCGGGTCGATCTCGGCGAGCTGGGCCAGGGTGCCCCGGACCGTACGCAGCGGCGTGGCCCCGGGCACCGGCACCTCCCGGATGCGGGCCGCCGTCGTCGCGGTCACCTCGACCAGGGTGACCGAGCCGATGTTCTCCTGCTCACCGAAGTCGACGGCGATCGGGCTGCCGCTGTAGCGGATCGGGCAGGGGCCGATGACCCGCTGCGAGCGGTGCAGGTGGCCCAGCGCCACGTAGTGCGCGTTGCCGGGGAAGACCGCGGCCGGGACCGCGTACCCGAGGACGGTGTGCGCGTCCCGCTCGCCGCCGCCGGTGCTCGCGCCGACCACGGTCAGGTGCGCGGTGACCAGGTGCACCCGGTCCGGCTCGGTGAAGCCCTCGGCCAGCCGGGCGAGGACCCGCCCGAGGTGGTCGGCGTACGTCTGGTTGGCCTCGGCGGCGGTCAGCTCGTACATCTCCACGGCCCGGACGGCGTACCGCTGGGAGAGGAAGGGCAGCGCGGCGAGCTGCCAGCGTTCGCCGTCGGCGGTGACCCCGTCGATGACGTGCTCGGCCGGGTTGTCGCGGACGCTGCCGCGCAGCGTGATGCCGGCGGCCTCGGCCCACGGGCGCAGCGCGTCCAGCGCCGGGCCGTTGTCGTGGTTGCCGCCGATCGCGACCACGTCCGCCCCGGTACGCCGCAGCGCGGTCAGCGCCCGGGTGACGAGGCGGGTCGCCTCCGGGGTGGGCGCGGCGGTGTCGTAGAGATCACCGGCCACGATGACCAGGTCGGGCCGCTCGGCGTTGGCGATCTCGATTACCTGGGCGAGTACCTGCGTGTGTTCCTCGGCGCGCGACTGCCCCTTGAGGACCTTGCCGACGTGCCAGTCGGAGGTGTGCAGGATCTTCATGGGTTGTCACCGCCCCCTAGAACGGGATGTCGTCGTCGGCGCCGCCGGAGCCGACCACCGCGAACGGGTCGGCCGCCTGGGTGATCGAGCGCAGCGTCTCCGAGGGCGCCCGGCCGGCCTCGGAGACCCGGGTCGCCCAGGCCGGGAAGGGAAACTCCAGGCAGAGCGGCACGGGGATGTCCGGCTGGTTGACGAACATGGTGCCCGGCTTGGCCAGCAGCGCCCGCTGCCGTTGGGCCGGCGGGAGGAAGCCGTATTCCGGGCGGGACGCCTCGGCCGGGTCGAGCCGGCCGACCACCCGGATCGCCGAGTTGGTGACGATCCGCCGTTCCACCTCGCTGGCGGTCTGCTGCGCGCCGACCAGGATCACCCCGAGCGAGCGGCCCCGCTCGGCGATGTCGAGCAGCACCTCCTTGATCGGGGAGGAGCCCTCGCGCGGGGCGTACTTGTTGAGCTCGTCGAGGACGACGAAGAGCAGCGGCTTGGCGGTGCCGGCCTTCTCCTTGCGCTCGAACTCGCTCTTGAGCGTCACGCCGACCACGAAGCGCTGCGCCCGGTCCGGCAGGTTGTGCAGGTCGACCACGGTGACCTGGGCGCTCTCCGAGGTGTTGATCGAGTGCGGGCGGCGGACGGCCAGATCGCCCCGGATCAGCCGGCCCAGGTCCTTCTTGCTGCCGATCAACCGGCGGGCGAACGCGTTGACGGTGCCCAGGCCGACCGCGCTGCCCGCCCAGTCGCCCCGGGTCTCGTCGTCGTTGAGCTGCTCGACGATGTGGTCGACCAGGTCGGCGTACGACCCGAGCCGGACGCCGTCGACGCTCACCCCGCCGTCGGCGGGCTGGGCGTACCGGGCCAGGTGGGCGGCGACCGAGTGGACCACCATCGTGTACTGCTGGCGCTCGTCGTCGGCGTCGGCGAAGACGTACGGCAGCAGCCGGTCGGCGCAGAATTCGCTCAGCGTCCAGTAGAAGCTGTCCACGCCGGTGAGCCGGCTGCTCACGTCCGGTGTGCCGGAGGAGTCGCCGACCCGGGGCGGCGCGTAGACCCGTACGTCGGGGAAGGCGCCGGCGGCCAGCCCGAGCTGCGCGTACCCGGCGCGGGTGGTGTCGTCGAGCCGGGCGTTGGGATGGTCGAGGAAGAGCAGGTCCTCGCCCTTGACGTTGAAGATCAGCGCCTTGGCGTTGACCGCGTCGCCGCCGAGCACCCCGGAGCGGAAGACCGAGTAGAGCAGGAACGTGGCGAAGCTGGTCTTGGTGGCCACCCCGGAGATGCCGGAGATGGAGACGTGCGCGCCCCGGGTGCCGTCGAGGAAGTCGGCGTTGAGGTAGACCGGTACGCCGTCGCGGCCCATGCCCATCGGGATGCGCCGCTCCATCCGGTCGAAGTGCAGCGCGCGGGCCCGGGCGTCGCCCTCGGCCCGGTGCACGACCGCGCCCGGGGTGGGCGGGACGTACAGCTCCGGGTCGACCCGGGTGGTGGTGACCTCGGCGGCCTCCTGCACCTGGGCGGGCAGGGTGCCGTCGGCGATGGCGAAGACGTCGGAGTCGAACTGCGCCCCCTCGTGCCGGGCGCGGACCTGGGTGACCACGCCGGCGATCGTCACCGGCTCGCGGTCGGGCAGCTCGCGCCGGGTGACCACCACGTCGTCGAGCTGGAGGTAGCTGCCGGGGGAGACGGCCGTCCAGAAGCTGAGTGGGGTGGCGTCGGCGGTGCCGAGCACCCGGCCGACCCCGTCGCCCGGGCCGTCGAGCGGGTCGTCGGTCATCGGCGGTCTCCGGTCGGCTGGTCGTCTCGGTCGCGGCGCACGAGGAGCATCCTGCCCGAGGGATGCGACAGGTTGCCACGCGACGCGGCGGACACCACGCGGTCAGCCGGCCGGCCGTACGCAACGGGGTCGACCGGCCACCCTGGGTACGCGGCCCGCCCGGCGTTTCCCGCCCGCCCCGGCGCAATATCGCCCCGCCGCCCAGCCATTGACGGTCTGGTATCCGAAGTGATTGCGCACTAAGCTGCCGGGTTCTGTTGTGTCGTCTCATGTGGAAGGTGGCGGGCAATGCGTCGGAGTCGTCAGTTACTGCGCGGTTTGGTTGCCGTTTCCGTATTGGTGGCCGTGCCGTCGACCAGCACGTCGGCCGCTCCAGCTGAATCGTCTGTTTCCGGTACGAGCACCACGGCGACCATCCGATACACCGAGCACGGAATTCCGCACATCATCGCCGACGGGTTCAGCGGTCTCGGATACGGCTACGGATATGCGGTGGCGAAGGACAACATCTGCGTCCTCGCCAACTCGTACACCACCGTGCGCGCCCAGCGCTCGCGCTTCTTCGGGCCCGGTGGCTCCGGCGACGTCACCGTCTCCTCGGCGACCACCAACCTCGCCAGTGACCTGTACTTCCAGCAGGTCAACAGCTCGGGAGTGGTGTGGAGCCTGGTGGCCCAGCCGGCGCCGAGGGGGCCGCAGCGGGAGGTCCGCGACATGGTCGCGGGCTACGTCGAGGGCTACAACCGCTATCTGCGTGACGTCGGCGGCGCGGCCGGGATCGGTGACCCGACCTGCCGCGGCGGTCAATGGGTCACCCCCATCACCGAAACAGACGTGTGGCACATGCTCCACGCCATGGCGACATATGCCGGCACGGGCAGCATGGTGGACGGCATCGTCAACGCCAAGCCGGCCACCGCGACCAGTGGCCTGGCCGCGAACGCCGACACCGCGGCCCGTTTCCGGGCCGGTCTCGGGGAGCGTTTCGGGGAGAACTCGCCGGGCAGCAACGGGATCGCGATCGGCGCGGAAGGCGCGGCGCGCGACAACAGCATTCTGCTCGGCAATCCGCACTTCATCTGGCACGGCGTCAACCGGTTCTGGCAGGCGCACCTGACCGTGCCCGGCAAGTTGAACGCCGCCGGCGCCGGCCTGCTCGGCACGCCGTTCCTCTCCATCGGCTTCAACGACAAGATCGCGTGGACGCACACCTGGGCCGCGCCGGTGACGTTCGGCCTGTACGAACTCAAGCTCGCCCCCGGCGACCCGACCTCCTACCTGGTGGACGGGAAGAAGGAGCGGATGATCCGGACGACCGTGTCGGTCCCGGCCAGGCAGCCGGACGGCAGGTTGGCCGTGGTCACCCGGACGCTCTACGCGACCCGCTTCGGACCGGTGACGAGCAACGCGGCGTCGATGGACCTGCCGTGGACCACCACCTCGGCCTACGCCGTACGGGACGCCAACGCCACCAACATGCGGCTGATGAACACCTCGTTCGGCCTCGCCACCGCGCAGGACACGGCGGGCGTCGTCGACGCGCTCTCCCGTACCCAGGGTCTGCCGATCTTCAACACCCTGGCGGTCGACCGGTCCGGCAACGCGCTGTACGCCGACATCCAGGTGGTCCCGCACGTCACCGACGCGCTCGCGCAGCGCTGCGCCACGCCGCTCGGGCAGTACCTGTTCCACACCGCCGGGCTGGCGCTGCTCAACGGTGCCGACTCGACCTGCGCCTGGGGAGCCGACGCCGACTCGGTCGAGCCGGGGCTGCTCGGGCCGTCCCGGATGCAGCGGCTGGTACGCCGGGACTACGTGACCAACTCCAACCAGAGCCCGTGGTTGTCCAACCCGCACGCGCCGATCACCGGATACCAGCGGATCCTCGGCGACGCCTACACCGAGCGCACGCCGCGTACCCGGGAGTCGATCCTCAGCGTCGAGGAGGGGCTGGCGGAGGGCGGCTTCACCGCCGCGTCGATGCGGCAGATGCTTTTCGCCAACCGGAGCCGGGTCGCCGAACTGGCGGCGGCGGACACCGCCCGGATGTGCGCCGCGTTCCCCGGCGGGCTGGCGCCCTCGGCCGGCGGACCGGTCGACGTCACCGGGGCCTGTGGCGCGCTGAGCACCTGGGACCGCACCTACTCGCTGGACAGCCGCGGCTCGCTGCTCTTCGAGCGGTTCGTCATGAAGCTGGTGCCGAGCGCCCCGGTGCCCGCCTCCCTGCCGTGGCGGGTGCCGTTCGATCCGCAAGCGCCGCTGACCACGCCGAACACGCTCGACACCGGCCGGGCCGACGTGCAGCGGGCGTTCGGTGACGCCGTCGCGGAGTTGCGCGCGGCGGGCATCCCGCTGGACGCCCGGCTCGCCGATCACCAGACGGTGACCCGGGGCGACCAGCGGATCCCGTTGCCCGGCGGATCGTGGCAGATGGGGATCCTGAACGTGGTCCACCCGGTCTGGCATCCGCTGGCGGGCAACGTCGAGGTGGCCACCGGCAGCACGTACATCCAGGTGGTGGCGTTCGACGGGAGCGGCTGCCCGAACGTCACCACGCTGCTGGCGTCGTCGCAGTCGGCCGACCCGACCTCGCCGTACTACGCCGACCAGACGGCGATGTTCTCGGCCGGCCGGTGGGTGCCGAGCCGGTTCTGCGAGGAGTCCAACCTCGCCGCGCCGGCGCTGCGGGTCGTGCACCTGACGCGGTAGTGACGGGGTGGAGCCGGGCGGGACACCCCCGGCTCCACCTCGTCCGGCGACGCCGAGGCCGCCACGGGCGTCGCCGCCCGCCAGGAAGTCGTGGAAAAAATCTTGGTCGCGGGTCGTGACAGATTGGGGTCCCGTGACGCGAGAATGTGCAACAGCGCATCGAGGATCTTCCCCGCATCGATGTCTCGTGCGCCGTCGTGTCCGGCCACCCGCGCCGGCTGCGGCCAGCCCGTCGTACACCGGCGGGCGCCCGCCGGTCGGCAACCCCCCCGATCGGCAGTCCTAGTGAAAGTAGGGACTTCATGCGTCGTACCACTCTCCTCGGCGGGCTGGCCACGGCCGCCCTGCTGGCCGCCGCCGGCACCCTGCCGGCCACCGCCTCCGCCGCCCCCGTCTCCGGCGACGCGTTCACCCGCGCGGTCGCCCAGCTCAAGGCCCGCTCGGGCAGCGGCCTCGTCGCCGACGGCCAGACGTTCACGCTGAAGAACGTGCAGACCGACGCGGACGGCACCGAGCACGTCCGGCTCCACCGCTACCAGGACGGCCTGCCCGTCCTCGGTGGCGACACCGTCGTGCACCTGGGCAAGGGCGACACCTGGCGGGGCGCCAGCCAGACGCTCGGCGCGGCCCCGACGCGGGGGGCCAAGGCCCGGGTCGGCGCCGCGGCCGCCGCCCGTACCGCGCTCGCCGCCTCCACCGCCACCAACCGCCGGGTCGACGGCAGCCAGCTCGTCTACGACGCCACCGCGACCGGTACCGCGCTCGCCTACGAGGTCGTCGTCGGCGGTGTGTACGCCGACGCCACCCCGAGCGAGCTGCACGTGCTGGTCGACGCCACCACCGGCAAGGTCCGCGACAAGTGGGAGGGCGTGCACGCCGGCACCGGCAACACCTACCACTCCGGCACGGTCACCGTCGGCAGCACCCTGTCCGGCAGCACGTACCAGCTCACCGACGGCACCCGGGGCGGGCACAAGACGTACGACCTGAACGGCGGCACCAGCGGCACCGGCACCCTGGTCACCAGCACCAACAACGTCTTCGGCAACGGCACCCTGTCCAACCGGCAGACCGCCGCCGCCGACGCCGCCTACGGGGCGCAGGTGACCTGGGACTACTACAAGAACACGTTCGGCCGTAACGGCATCCGCAACAACGGGGTCGCCGCGTACAGCCGGGTGCACTACAGCACCAACTACGCCAACGCCTTCTGGAGCGACTCCTGCTTCTGCATGACCTACGGCGACGGCAGCTCCGGCTGGTACCCGCTCACCTCGCTGGACGTGGCCGGGCACGAGATGACGCACGGCGTGACCAGCTACACCGCCGGCCTCGTCTACAGCGGTGAGTCCGGTGGCCTCAACGAGGCCACCAGCGACATCTTCGGCACGCTGGTCGAGTTCTACGCGAACAACGCGAAGGACCCGGGCGACTACCTGATCGGCGAGAAGCTGCGTACCAGCGGCGTCCCGCTGCGCTACATGGACAAGCCCTCCAAGGACGGCAAGTCGGCCGACTGCTGGAGCAGCTCCGTCGGCAGCCTCGACGTGCACTACTCCTCCGGCGTGGCGAACCACTTCTTCTACCTGCTCGCCGTGGGCAGCGGTTCGTCGTCGTACGGCAACAGCCCGACCTGCAACGGCAGCACCGTGACCGGCATCGGCAACGCCAAGGCCGGGGCCATCTGGTACCGCGCGCTCACCACGTACATGACCTCGCGGACCAACTACGCCGGCGCCCGCACCGCCACCTTGAACGCCGCCAAGGACCTGTACGGCAGCACCAGCACCGAGTACAGCCGGGTGGCCGCCGCCTGGTCGGCCGTCTCCGTCAACTGATCAGCCGATGCCGCGCCCCGGGGGTTCGCCTCCGGGGCGCGGTCGCGCCAGGTCGGCGAGGTGGCGACAACCCGCCGCCGGGATGCCGCCACCTCGCCGACCCACGTCAGGCCGCGGGGGCAGCACCGCCCGGCGGCGCGTCGCCCGGGTCGCGGGCGTAGCGGAGCAGCAGTACGCCGTCCTCGGCGGTGAGCACGTGGCGCAGCGGAAGCCGGCGTGGCGGGCTGCCGTCCCCGGCGGTGATCCGGCCGGGGCCGGCCCCGGCGAGCAGCGGCGCCACGGTCAGGCACAGCTCGTCCACCAGGTCGGCGGCGGTGAGCGCGCCGAACAGTTGCGGACCGCCCTCGCAGAGCAACTGCCCGATACCCCGGCGGCGCAGCTCGGCCAGGCCGACGGCGAGATCCACCCGATCCTCGCCGCAGCGGACCAGGTCGGCCACCTCGGTCAGGCCGGGTGGTGGCTGCGCGGCGGCCCGGGTGAGCACCACCGGTCGGACGGGCGCGTCGGCGAAGGCCGCCTGGGCCGGGTCCAGGTCGAGCGAGGCGGAGACCACCACCAGGGTCGGATACCCGGCCAGGCCGTGCTTGCGGCGCCAGGCCCGGCGCGCCTCGTCCAACCGGACCGCCCGGTAGCCCTCATGGCGCAGCGTGCCGGCGGCCACCACGAGCCCGTCGCAGAGCATCCGCAGCAGGCCGAAGACCCGCTTGTCCGGCTCGCCGGAGAGTCCGGCGGAGTAGCCGTCCAGGGCGACCGCGCCGTCGGCGCTGGCCACGAAGTTCATCCGCAGGTGGGGCCGGTCGGCGCGGCCGTAGAGCGCGGCCAGCTCCGGGTCGGTCAGCGGCCCGGTCGCGGGCGTCGGCCAGATCCGCGCGATCGGCGTACCGGCGCTCATTCGCCGGCCGGACCGGTGACCGGCGGGGTCGGTTCGGGGGTACGGTGCTGGCAGTCGCACCACTTCCGGCCTGGACAGTCGTCGTGCCGTCGTTCCCGGCACGCTCGGCAGATCATGCTGGCAGCCTAGTGCCGAGGAGGATGGGGCAGCATGCCGCGTCAGATCTTCCAGCTGAAGGTTTCCCTGGCCGGGGTACGCCCGCCGGTGTGGCGGCGGGTGCTGGTCCCGGGCGGCTACACCCTGGACCGGCTGCACCGGGTGTTGCAGCACGCGATGGGCTGGCGGGACTGCCACCTGCACTCGTTCGAGATCGACGGCCTGCAGTACGGCGAGCCCGACCCGGACGGCGAGCTGGCGCTCCGCGACGAGCTGGACGTCCGGATGGACGCGGTGGTGGGCAAGGGCAGCCGGTTCCGTTACACCTACGACTTCGGCGACTGGTGGGAGCACGACCTGGTGGTGGAGGACGCCTGCACCGCCGACCCGGACGAGCGCTACCCGTCCTGCCTGTACGGGGAGCGGGCCTGCCCGCCGGAGGGGGTCGGTGGACCGTCCGGGTACGCCGTTCTGCTCGCCGCGCTCGCCGACCCGGCCCACCGGGAGCACCGGGCGATGCGGGAGTGGGCCGGCCCCGGCTTCGACCCGGACGCCTACGACGCCACCCGGGCCACCACCCTGCTGCGCCGCTTCTGCTGATCGCGCCGCCGACGCCCTGAGATCGGCGCGGTAACGATCTGGGAACGCTCCCATAGGTCTATTGACACCCCTGTCACCTGGCGGCAATCTCATGGGAGCGCTCCCGCGAGTGGTCTGGATCTCATCTCCGCCCGCTCCCGGGTCGCCGCCGGTGACCCCCTTCAGGTCGATGGTGGCGAGACGCGCGACAGGCACCCCCCACCACACGACACAGCCTCACCACCGAAAGAGGGGTTCGGATGAGCGTCCCAATCCGCCGTCGTCGACTCGCGGCCATCGCGCTCGCGTCCGTGACGGTGCTCGCCACCGCCACCGCCTGCGGCGACGACTCGTCGGGCAGCAGCAGTGACGGCCCAATCACCCTGGTCGTCGACGTCTTCGGCGACCAGGGCTTCGGCTACGAAGAGCTCTACAAGCAGTACGAGGCGGACCACTCGAACATCAAGATCCAGGAGCGGGGCAAGGGCCTCGGCCTCGGGGACTACAACACCCGGCTGACCCAGCAGATCACCGCCGGGTCCGGTGCCGGCGACGTGGTGGCCCTGGAAGAGGGCACCATCGTGCAGTACTACGCGCAGACCGACAAGTTCCAGAACCTCGCGGACTACGGCGCGAACGACCTGAAGGGCAACTTCCTGCCGTGGAAGTGGGAGGCGGGCACCACGCCGGACGGCAAGGTGCTCGGCCTCGGCACCGACGTCGGCTCGATGGCGCTCTGCTACCGCAGTGACCTGTTCAAGGCCGCCGGCCTGCCCACCGACCGCGAGCAGGTCGCCGCCCTCTGGCCGAGCTGGGACGAGTTCATCGCCACCGGCCAGAGGTTCGCCGCCGCCGACAAGAAGCACAAGTTCGTCGACTCGGCGACCAACTTCTACAACGTGGTGCTGATGCAGAAGGCGGGCGACGGCACCGGCTACACCTACTACGACAAGAGCAACAAGCTGGTCATCGGCGATAACCCGGACATCAAGGCGGCGTACGACCTCACCACCAAGATGATCGCGGCGGGGCTGTCGAACAACCTCCAGTCGTTCTCCAACGAGTGGAACGCCGGTTTCAAGAACGGCACCTTCGCCACCATCGCCTGCCCGGCCTGGATGACCGGTGTGATCAAGGGCAACGCCGGTGACTCGGCGGCCGGCAAGTGGGACATCGCCAAGGCCCCCGGCAACGGCGGCAACTGGGGCGGCTCCTGGCTGGCCGTGCCGAAGTCGAGCAAGCACCCCAAGGAGGCCGCTGAGCTGGCCAAGTTCCTGACCAGCGCCAAGGGTCAGGTCGAGGCGTTCAAGAAGGTCGGCAACCTGCCCTCCTCGCCGCAGGCCCTGTCCGACCCGGCCGTCGCCGCCGCGAGCAACGACTATTTCAGCAACGCCCCGACCGGCACCATCTTCGCCGCCGGCGCCACCTCGCTGAAGCCGGTCTACCTCGGCCCGAAGAACAACGCCGTCCGCACCGAGGTGGAGAACACCCTGCGCGCCATCGAGCAGGGCAAGTCCGCCGAGGAGCAGTGGCAGGCCGCGCTGAAGAACGGTGAGGCCGCCGGCAAGTGATCCGGCCGCCCCGGCCGCGGGTGGCGTCGACAGCCCTGGCTGTCGGCGCCACCCGCGGTGCCCGGAGAGCCCGGCGCCGCCCGTGTGGGCGGGTGGCGCCGGCCGAGGAGAAGGACTCCCCATGAGCCTCGACCTGCACGCCCCGGCGCCTCCCGGACGGGGACCGGCCAGCGCCGGCCGCCCCGTACACCGTCGCCGCGCCTCACTCACCCGGCTGGACCTGAAGTACTCGCCCTACCTCTACGTCCTGCCGTTCTTCGTGATCTTCGCGGTGTTCAGCCTGTACCCGATCGTGTACACGGTCTGGATCGCGCTGACCGACCGGTCGCCGCTGAACCCGACGATCTCCTTCGTCGGCCTCGACAACTTCGTCGAGCTGATCACCGATGACCCGAAGTTCTGGAACGCCGTCGTCAACACCTTCGGCATGTTCGTGCTCTCCACCGTGCCGCAGCTGTTGCTGGCGCTGATGCTGGCCAACGCGTTGAACCGGAAGCTGCGCGGACAGACCTTCTTCCGGATGGCCATCGCGATGCCGATCATCACCTCGACCGCGGTGGTCGCGCTCGTCTTCTCGATGATCTACGCGAGGGAATTCGGCCTGATCAACTGGTTGCTCGACACCGTCGGCCTGGACAAGATCGACTGGCGGGCCAACCGGTACGCCTCCTGGTTCGCCATCTCGACCATGGTCGACTGGCGGTGGGTCGGCTACAACGCCCTGATCTATCTGGCCGCCATGCAGTCCATCAGCAAGGACATGTACGAGGCGGCGGCACTGGACGGTGCCTCCCGCCGCCGCCAGTTCTGGTCGATCACCGTCCCGCAGCTCCGCCCGACGATCATCTTCACGCTGATCATCTCGACCATCGGCGGGTTGCAGCTCTTCACCGAGCCGCTGCTGTTCACCAGCGGCGCCGGCGGCATCTCCGGCGGCTCGGAGGGCCAGTACCAGACCATCACGATGTATCTGCTCGACGTGATGAACCAACGCTTCCGGTGGGGCTACGCCGGCGCGGTCGCGCTCGTGCTCTTCCTGCTCATCGCGCTGATGTCGACGGTGAACTACCTGCTGGCCCGTCGCATCAGCTCAGACAAGTGAGGTGACGAGATGACGACCACCACGCACCGCCCCCCCGCCCGGCCATCGGCCCCGGTGCGCGCCAGCCACCAGGCGGCGCGGCTCTGGCGGGCCAGCCCGCTGACCATGGTCGGGCTGATCCTCGGGGTGATCCTGTCGCTCTTCCCGTTCTACTGGATGATCGTGATCGCCTCGCGTACCAACGACGCGGCCAACTCCTGGCCGCCGCCGTTCCTGCCCGGCGGCAATCTCGGCGAGAACATCCAGCGGGTGCTCGACAACGGCGACGCCAACATCGTCAAGGGCCTGCTGAACTCGTTCCTGGTCTCCGGCACGATCACCGTGGCCACGGTCTTCTTCGGCTCCCTGGCGGGATTCGCCTTCGCCAAGCTCCGCTTCCGGGGCAAGAACGCGCTGCTGCTGATCATCCTGGCCTCGATGATGGTGCCCATCCAGCTCGGCGTGCTGCCGCTGTACATCCTGATGGCGAAGCTCGAATGGCTGAACACCATGCCCTCGGTGACCGTGCCGTTCCTGATCGGCGGCTTCGGCATCTTCATGATGCGCCAGTACGCCGAGCAGGCCGTCCCGAACGAGTTGATCGAGGCGGCCCGGGTCGACGGCTGCTCGACCTGGGGGGTGTACTGGCACGTGGTGGCGCCGGCCCTGCGGCCCGCCGCCGCGGTGCTCGGCCTGCTCACCTTCATGGACCAGTGGAACCAGTTCTTCTGGCCCTTCGTGGTGCTGGCCGACCCGGCCAACCCGACCGTCCAGATCTCCCTGCGTAGCCTGAACACCGCCTACTTCGCGGACAACTCGCAGATCTTCGCCGGTACGTTGATCGCGACCCTGCCCCTGTTCATCGTGTTCGTCCTGTTCGGCCGCCAGATCATCGGCGGAATCATGGAAGGCGCCGTCAAGTCGTGAGCAACCCAGCCAGCCCGCCCGCCGTCGGTCTCCTCGACCAGGGGCCGGAGCTCACCTTCCCGCCCGGCTTCCGCTGGGGCGCGGCGACCGCCGCGTACCAGATCGAGGGCGCGGCGACCGAGGGCGGCCGTACCCCGTCGATCTGGGACACCTTCAGCCACACCGAGGGCCGGACGGTGGCCGGGCACACCGGCGACGTGGCCTGCGACCACTACCACCGGATGTCCGAGGACGTGCGGCTGATGGCCGACCTGGGGCTGAAGGCCTACCGGTTCTCGGTCTCCTGGCCCCGGATCCAGCCGGGCGGGACCGGGCCGGCCAACGCCGAGGGGCTGGACTTCTACCGGCGACTGGTCGACGAGCTGCTGGCCCACGACATCGAGCCGTGGGTGACCCTCTACCACTGGGACCTGCCCCAGCCGCTGGAGGACGCCGGCGGCTGGCCGGCCCGGGACACCGCCGGCCGGTTCGCCGACTACGCGCAGCTCGTCGCCGACGCCCTCGGCGACCGGGTACGACACTTCACCACCCTGAACGAGCCGTGGTGCTCGGCCTTCCTCGGCTACGGCTCCGGGGTGCACGCGCCGGGCCGCTCCGACGGGGGCGACGCGGTGCGGGCCGGGCACCACCTCATGCTCGGCCACGGGCTGGCCGTGCAGGCGATGCGGGCGGCCCGGCCGCAGGCGCGGCTCGGCATCACGGTCAACCTCTACCCGGTCACCCCGTCGACCGACTCGCCGGCGGACGCGGACGCCGCCCGCCGTATCGACGGACTGGCCAACCGGTTTTTCCTCGACCCGGTGCTGCGCGGGGCGTATCCGGCGGACCTGCAGGCCGACCTGCGTCAGGTCACCGACTTCGGGCACGTCCGCGACGGCGACCTGGCGGTCATCTCGACCCCGCTCGACACGGTGGGCATCAACTACTACAGCCGGTACGTGGTCGCCGCGCCGGTCGAGCGGGAGGAGCCGGAACGCTACTGGCGGGCGCCGTCGTGCTGGCCGGGCAGCGAGGACGTCCGGTTCGTCGCCCGGGGCGTGCCGGTGACCGACATGGACTGGGAGATCGACGCTCCCGGCCTGTTGGAGACCCTGGAACGCGTCCACCGGGACTACACGGAACTGCCGCTCTACGTCACCGAGAACGGCTCCGCGTTCGTCGACGCGGTGATCGACGGCCGGGTCGACGACCCGGACCGGCTGGCGTACTTCGACGCGCACCTGCGCGCCGCGCACGCCGCGATCAGCGCCGGGGTGCCGCTGCAGGGATACTTCGCCTGGTCGCTGATGGACAATTTTGAATGGGCCTGGGGTTATACCAAGCGTTTCGGCATGGTTTACGTCGACTATGACAGCCAGGCCCGAATCCCCAAGTCGAGCGCCAGCTGGTACGCCGAGGTGATCCGACGCAACGGCCTGGCCGCACAATAGGCTGGGCCAGCAGTTACGGACGGCCCGGCACCGACGCCGTAGCAGGTGCCGGGCCGGTCCGACGTCGGAGGAGCAGAGATGACAACGCAGCGCACGCGGTCGCTCGGGCGCCCGACCCTCGACGCGGTCGCCGCCCGCGCCGGCGTGGGGCGCGGCACGGTATCCCGCGTGGTCAACGGCTCGCCCCAGGTCAGCCCGGAGGCCCGGGCCGCCGTCCAGGCGGCGATCGCCGAGTTGGGGTACGTGCCCAACCGCGCCGCCCGGGCACTGGTGACCCAGCGGACGGACTCCGTGGCCCTGGTGGTCTCCGAGTCGGGGGAACGGGTCTTCACCGAGCCGTTCTTCGCGGCCATCGTCCGGGGCGTCAGCTCCGGGCTGCTGGAGACACCGATGCAGCTCTGGCTGGCCATGGTGCAGTCGCCGATCGAGCGGGAGCGGGTCGAACACCACCTGACCAACCAGCACGTCGACGGCGTGCTGCTGCTCTCCCTGCACGACGCCGACCCGCTGCCCACCCTGCTGGAGGAGCGTGGCCTGCCGACCGTGCTCGGCGGCCGGCCGGCCCGGATGCTGCTCCCGGACGCCCAGCCCGCCTGGTTCGTCGACGTCGACAACGTCGGCGGCGCCCGGCAGGCGGTGGAGTATCTGTTCGCGCGGGGCCGGCGGCGGATCGCCACCATCGCCGGTACGCAGGACATGGGCGCCGGCCTGGCCCGGTTGACCGGCTACAAGGAGGCGGTCCGGGCGGCCGGCGACGACGTCAAACCGGAACTGATCGCGTACGGGGACTTCAGCGAGGGTGCCGGTGCCGCCTGCATGCGGCGGCTGCTGGAGATCTGCCCCGACCTCGACGCCGTCTTCGTCGCCTCCGACCTGATGGCCTTCGGCGCCCTGCGTACGCTGCGGGAGGCCGGCCGCCGGGTGCCCGAGGACGTGGCCGTGATCGGCTTCGACGACGCCCCCATCGCCCGGCAGTCCGAGCCGCCGCTGACCACCGTCTTCCAGCCGGTCGAGGAGATGGGCCGCCAGATGGCCCGCCTCCTGGTCTCCCGCATCCGCGGCGACGAGGTCCCCAGCCCACAGGTCGTCCTCGAAACCGAGCTCATCCACCGCGCCTCCGCCTGACCCCCGCCCCGGCTGCCCGCCCGCCGCCGGGGCGGGGCGGGTCAGGACCAGCGGCGGAGTTCGGCTCTGGCCAGGGACGCGCGGTGGACCTCGTCGGGGCCGTCGGCCAGGCGGAGGGTGCGGGCCTGGGCCCACAGGGCGGCCAGCGGGGTGTCCTGGCTGACGCCGGCCCCGCCGTACCCCTGGATGGCCTTGTCGATCACCCACTCCGCCATCGCCGGCGTGGCGATCTTGATCGCCTGGATCTCGGTGTGCGCGCCCCTGTTGCCGACGGTGTCCATCAGCCAGGCGGTCTTGAGCACCAGCAGCCGGGACTGCTCGATGCGCACCCGCGACTCGGCGATCCACTCCCGCACCACGCCCTGCTCGGCGAGCGGCCGGCCGAACGCGACCCGGTCCAGGGCCCGCCGGCAGAGCAGCTCCAGGGCGCGCTCGGCCATCCCGATCAGCCGCATGCAGTGGTGGATCCGGCCCGGGCCGAGCCGGGCCTGGGCGATCGCGAAGCCACCGCCCTCGACCCCGACCAGGTTCTCCGCCGGCACCCGGACGCCGGTGAAGTCGATCTCGGCGTGCCCGCCGTGCGGGGCGTCGGAGTAGCCGAAGACGGTCATGCCCCGGCGTACCGTGACGCCCGGCGTGTCCCGGGGAACCAGGATCATGCTCTGCTGCCGGTGCCGCTCGGCACCCGGATCGGTCTTGCCCATCACGATGAAGATCTCGCAGCGCGGGTCCATCGCCCCGGACGACCACCACTTGCGGCCGTCGACCACGTACGAGTCGCCGTCGCGGATGATCCGGGTCGCGATGTTGGTGGCGTCGGAGGAGGCCACCTCCGGCTCGGTCATGCAGAACGCGGAGCGGATCTCGCCCGCCAGCAGGGGCATGAGCCAGCGTTCCCGCTGCGCCGCGGAGCCGAACTCGGCGAGCAGCTCCATGTTGCCGGTGTCCGGGGCGGCACAGTTCAGCGCCTCCGGCGCCAGGTGCGGGCTGCGCCCGGTCAGCTCGGCGAGCGGGGCGTACTGGAGGTTGGTCAGCCCGGCGCCGTAGCGGGGGTCGGGGAGGAACAGGTTCCACAGGCCACGCGAACGGGCCTCGGCCTTCAGCTCGTCCAGCACCGGCGGCCGGGCCCACGGGTCGCCGGCGCCGGCCACCTGCGCGGCGTGCACCGGCTCGGCCGGGTAGACGCACTCGGCGAGGAAGGCGGCCAGCCGCTCGCGCAGCTCGACCGTCCGGGCGTCGTACGCGAAGTCCATCAGTTCTCCCTGACCGCGTGCAGACCGTGCTCGACCAGCGGTGCCACCAGCTCGCCGATCCGGTCGAAGCCCCCGCCGAGCGTCTGCCCGAGGGTGTGCCGGTAGTGGATGCCCTCGCAGATCACCGCGAGCTTGAAGCAGCCGAGCGCCACGTGCCAGTGCAGCGGGCCGACGTCGACGTCGCTGCGGCCCGCGTACCGGTCGATCAGCTCGGCGCCGGTGGGGAAGCCGGCCCTCGGGCCGAGGCCGTCGGCGACCGGGTTGCCCTCGGCCGCGTCGCTGTCACCCAGCACGTCCCAGTACGTCAGCAGCAGCCCGAGGTCGGCGAGGGGGTCGCCGAGGGTGGCCATCTCCCAGTCGAGCACCGCCCGGACGGCGACCGGGTCGACCGAGGCGAGGAGATTGTCCAGCCGGTAGTCGCCGTGCACGATGCGGCCGGCGTTCGCGCCCTCCGGCACGCTGCCGGCGAGCGCGTCGCGCAGCTCGTCGATGCCGGGCAGCGGGCGGCTGCGGGACCGGTCGAGCTGGCCGGCCCAGCGGCGGACCTGCCGGGCCAGGTAGCCGTCGGGGCGGCCGAAGTCGGCCAGCCCGACCGCGGCCGGCTCGACCAGGTGCAGCGCGGCGAGGCTGTCCATCATCGCCAGCGCCAGGTCGCGCCGCTGCCCGTCGGTGAGCGGGTCGGTCTGCGACCGGCTCCGGTAGACCACGCCGTCGACCCGCTCCATCAGGTAGAACGGTGCGCCGATCACCTCGTCGTCGGGGCAGAGCAGCAGCGCGCCGGGCACCGGCACCTCGGTGGGCGCCAGCGCGGAGATCACCCGGTGCTCGCGGGCCATGTCGTGCGCGGTGGCCAGCACGTGCCCGAGCGGCGGCCGGCGCAGCACCACCTCGCGGTCGCCGCCGCGCAGCAGGTACGTCAGGTTGGACTTGCCCCCGGCGATCAGCCGCGCGGAGAGCGGCCCGGTGGCCAACTCGGGCAGGTGCGCGGCCAGGTACGCGGCGAGCCGGTCGAGGTCGAGCCCGCGGGGAGCCGGACCGGTCGGATTCCGTGCTGGATCGACGGCCGGATCGGTCATCCGGTTAGTTGATGGCAGCTCAACCTTCTTGTCAAGGTTGGATTTTCCCGATGGGACATGCCCCTGCAACAGGGGCGAAATGGTCAACCGGCAGGCTGGTGCCCAGCCTGCCGGACGCCCGGCCGGCCCGCCGAGCGAAGGGATCGGAGATGTTGCTGAGAGTTCGGGTGACCCTGCCGGACCGGCCCGGCACGCTCGGCCAGGTGGCCCGGACACTCGGCGTGGCCGGCGCCGACATCGTCCAGGTGGTGGTGCTGGAGCGGCTCGGCGGCCGGGCGGTGGACGACTTCACCGTGGTGTGGCCGGGCGCCGCGCGGGTGGAACGGCTGCTGGCCGGCCTGGCCGCCATCCCCGGCGTACGGGTGGACGGGGTGTGGCGGGCGATCGGCACGCCCACCACGGCGGGGCAGGACGCCGAACTGCTCGCCCAGATCGCCGCGAACCCGGCCGACGGGGTGGCCACCCTGGTCGACGCGGTGCCCGGGCTGCTCGCCGCGGACTGGGCGGTGGCCGCGGTCGTACCCCTGGACTGGGCCTCCCGGCACGGCGCGGGCGTGGCCACCGTCGGGCACGCGAGCTGGCGGGCCCCGGTCCCGCCCCGGCTGCCGGAGGTGACCCCGCTGCGGGCCCGGGCGATGCTCGGCCCGGACGGGCACCACTACGCGGTCGCGCCGTTCGGTCGCGCCGGCCTGGTGCTGGTGGTGGCGCGGGACCACACCGTGCCCCTCACCGCCGCCGCGTTCCACTCCATCGAGGTGGACCGGCTCGCGCAGCTCGTCCGGGCGAGCGCGGTGATCCTCGGCGACCGGCTGGACCTGGTCGGCGCCCCGCCCGTGACCACCATCACCTGACCTGTCCCACCGTTTCACCCGTGCGCAACGGCCGCGCAACAGGCGGCCGGCAGGGTGTTCACCGGGGAAGGGAGCGAATCATGGCGCTGTGGCGGATCCGGGCCACCGTGGACGACCGACCGGGCTACCTGTCGGTGCTCACCGCGAGTCTCGCGTTGCGCGGGGTCAACATCCTCACCGTGCAGGTGCACACCACCGAGGTGGGAGCGGTCGACGACTTCCTCGTCGACGCGCCCGACCAGCTCACCGAGGCGGACCTGCGGGCGGCCGTCGAGCGGGGCCGGGGCCGGGAGTGCTGGGTCGCACGCAGCGAGGCGCGAGGTCTGGCCGACCAGCCCACCCGGGTCCTCGGCCTGGCCACCCGGCTGGTCCGCGACCCGGACGCGACGGGCGAGGCGCTGCGTGCCCTGCTCGGCGCCGACGATGTCACCTGGCGGCCGACGCCGGCCGGCCCGCTCGGCGGGGTGGGCGCCACGACGATGCTGCTGGCCGACGCGTCCGGCGGCTCGTACGAGCTGCACCGGCGGGAGCCGACCTTCACCCCGGCCGAGTACGCCCGGGCCCAGGCCCTGCTCGAGTTGGCCGCGACCGTGGCCCGCCGGGACGCCGACCGGGTCACCCTGGTGCTGCCCGACGCGGCCGAGGCGCTGGTCCGTCCGGCGACCGTCGACGATCTGCCCGGCGTGACCCAGCTGCACGAGACCTGTTCGGAGCGCAGCCGGCAGCGGCGGTACCTGGGTGGGGCGGCCCTGCCGTCACCGGCCCGGCTGCGCCGGCTGCTGGAGCCGGAACGGGGGCTCACCCTCGTCGCCACGGCCGGCCCCGGGACGGCGGAACCCGTCGTGGCGATGGGGAACCTGCTCGGCGAGGGGGACGAGGCGGAGGCGGCGCTGCTGGTCCGCGACGACTGGCAGCGTCGAGGCCTCGGCTCGGCCCTGCTGCGGCGGCTGCTCGGGCACGCCGACCGGGCCGGTTACGCCGTCGTGCTGTTGCACGTGCAGGCCGGGAACACGCCGATGTTGCGCACCGTGAGCCGGCTGGGCCGGCCCACGTCGGTGGTCCGCGACGGCAGCCTGCTGACCGTGGCGGTGCCGCTGGACATCCGCCGGGCCGGGCTGCCCCGGCAGACCGACGCGGCCGGCCGGGCGGGCCGGTCGTACTGACCCGACGGCCGCGCGCCGGCGCGGCCCCGTACCGCAACGGCGCGGCGCGGGGACGGCGACCGGCGGGTGGCCGGCACCGGTGTCGGGCAATCCCCGGCGCCACCTGGGCCGACCCCCGGTGCGGGGGACGGTGCCCCGGCAGGGCCCCCGGTGCGGGGGCCCTGTCCGGGGCCGGGGCCGTCGGGCGGGTGTGGGCTCAGGTCGCCGGGTAGCTGCTGTAGTCGGGGAAGTTGCCGTAGAGCCGGCCGTCGCCGCCCACGGTGACCGCCTGCACCAGCAGGTCGCCGCCGACGAAGGCGCCCTTCCAGGACGCGCCCCGGCCGCCGAACGGCTCATCCCGGTCGCCCCGGGAGCGGGGCTTGTTGATGCCCACCTTGAACGCCTGGAGGTCGACCGCGAGCTTGCCGGCCTGCTCCTCGTCGTCACAGGCGAGGGAGGCGACCAGCGCGCCGTTGGAGGCGTTCATCTGGGCCAGCAGTTCGTCGGTGGTGTCCACCACGACGATGGTGTCGACCGGGCCGAACGGCTCGGCGTGCATCAGCCGGGACCGGCCGGGCGGGGCGAGCAGCACCGCCGGCGCCACGTACGCCGAGGTGTCCTGTCCGTCGAGGAAGGACGCCCCGTCCAGCTTGCCCCGGTGCAGCGGCACGGCGCCGCCGCGTACCGCCTCGTCGACCTTGCGGCGCAGCTCGTCGGCCTTGGCCGCGCTGATCAGCGGGCCGAAGTCCAGCTCGGGCAGCGGGTCGCCGGCCCGCCACGTCTCGTCCACCGCGAGTGGGTGGCCGAAGCGGATCGATCGCACCACCGGCAGGTACATGTCGAGGAACTCGTCGACCAGGTCCCGCTGGACCACGAACCGTGGGTACGCGGTGCAGCGCTGCTTGCCGTACTCGAAGCCCTTCTTCAGGTGGGCGGCGAGCAGGTCCCACTGGGAGAAGTTCCAGATGCCCCAGGCGTTGAGGCCCTCCTGCTCGATGAAGTGCCGCTTGTCGGAGTCGAGCAGCGCGGCGGCCACCTTGCCGCCGTTGGAGCGACCGCCGACGAACGCCACCGCGCCGATCTCCGGGGCGCGGACCAGCACCTCGGACAGCTCCTCGCCGCCGCCGGAGAGCAGGGTGGCGGGCAGCCCGGCGCGGCGCAGCAGCGCGTGTGCCACGGTGAGGCACACCGCGCCGCCCTGGGACGGGGTCTTGGCGATCACCGCGTTGCCGGCGAGCAACTGCACCAGCTCGGCGTGCACCAATACGCTCATCGGGTAGTTCCAGGAGGCGATGTTGCTGACCGGGCCGGGCAGCGGCTCGCGGCCGTCGGCCAGCATCCGGTCGATCTCCCGCACGTACCAGCGCACGCCGTCCAGGGCGCGGTCGACGTCGGCGCAGGCCAGCCGCCACGGCTTGCCGATCTCCCAGACCAGCAGCATGGCGAGCAGGTCGCGGTGGGCGGTGAGCGCGTCGAGGGCCGCGGCGACCCGGGCCTTGCGCTCGGCGAGCGGGGTCCGCGCCCAGTCGGCGTGCGCGGCGGCGGCGTGGGCGACGGCCCCACGCGCCGCGTCGGCGTCGAGTCGGGCCAGGTGCACGAGCACGGTGTTGTCGACCGGGGTACGGGCCGGGGTCGGCGTGCCGACCGCCCGCCACTCGCCCTCGATCAGGTTGTGCAGGACGGCGCCGCCGTCCGGCGCGGCGCCGAAGGCCTCCGGCGTGGCGGCCACCGCGCGGGCGAGGGTGTCTGACCAGGAGGTGCCGTCGGCGATTTCGAGAGCCATCGCGATCTCCTCAGGGTTGTCCGGGGAGCGGCGGCGTCGATGGCACCGCTGGTGTCGCGTACTGTCCCGCGTGGCCGAGCGCGCGGGCAACCGTACGCTCGTATGCCAGGATGCCCGGTCCACCGGCTGGCACCCGTAACATGCCCGCGCGCGGCCTCTGAACTGGACGTACGCCTGACATGCATCGAGAATCGTCGATAATGTGATTCGGCTCCGGGCGTCGTCGGCGGGGGTTGTCGGCCGCGGCGGTCCCGCTCGACCCGGGTCGGCGCCGAGGTGGCCGGAGACGCGGCACCGGCCGCCGGACCGGGATCCGACGGCCGGTGCTCGGCCGACGCCAGGGTCAGCTGGTGAAGGTGATCTTGTCGCGCCGGCGGCGCAGGGCCATCAGGGCGACACCGCCACCGATCAGGGCGAGGCCGGTGAGCGCGATGCTGGTCGCGGCCACGCCGGTCAGCGGCAGCCCGCCGTCCGTGCCGCTGCCGCCACCGTTGCCGCCACCCGGCGAGGAGGGCGCGCCCGACGGGTTCTCCGACGAGCCCTCGGACGGGTTCTCGGAGGGGTTCTCCGACGGGTTCTCGGACGGGTTCTCCGAGCTGCCCGGGGTCGGGGTCGGCGACTCCTGGCCCGGGGTGGACGGGCTCGGCGACGGCGACGGCGACTCGGATGAGGCGCACGGCTGCAGCCAGAAGACCTTGTGCTTGCCGCCGGCCGACTTGCCGTTGATCAGCTGCACGTCGAGCTTGATGTGGTAGCCCTGCTTCGGCTGCAGCTTCAGCCCGGTCAGGTCCAGGTCGTTCGCGGAGAGCCTGATGACCGCGTCGTGGTCGTTCTCCGCGCCGGAGGCCGGGTCATCGCTGATCAGCACGTCCTGCTGAGACCAGACGACCTTGTCCTTCGGGGTGGCGGACGGTGCCTGCGCCCAGAGGGTGAGATTCGCCCGCTGGTTCTCGTCGAAGTTGAAGAACTCCAGCTCGAACTCGCAGGTGACGTGCGGTTGGTTGTCCACCTTGTCGGTGAACGGCATTCCGTCGATCTTCACGGTGCCGTTGTCGCCCGGTGGGTTGTGCGGATTGCCGGCGGCCCAGGCTGGAGCCGCGAGCCCAAGGCAGGCCGTGACGGCGGCCGCGGTGAGGGCCGCGCGCGCCACGTGCCGACGCTTTGGCATGAGGAATCCTCCAAGATCGGTAGAGGGGACGTCACATGATCGCAGACGCCCCCGACCGCCGACATCGGACGGTCGGCCTGAGCTGCGGAGATGTTTCGCAGGGCGGGGAAAATAGGCGTCCCGCGGCGGCGTGTCGAGGTAACACAAAACGGGCCGCCGACGCTGCGCCTGCCGTGGCCGGCGGCGCCGCTCGTCTTCCCAAAGCGGTGACCCGAGATTACATTGTCGACTATCCATGGGAGCGCTCCCGCGCCCATGTTCTCCACCCCCACCACCACCCGCAGGAGCTCGCCATGCCCCCTCGGATTCCGCCACCCCGTGGCCGGTCCCGGCTGCGCCGACTGCTCGCCGCCGGTGCCGCCCTGGCCGTCGGCCTCGGCGCCGGTCTCGCCGCCGCCGTCACCGGCCCGTCCCCGGCAACGGCCGCGCCCACCTTCAACTACGCGGAGGCGTTGCAGAAGTCACTGTTCTTCTACGAGGCGCAGCAGTCCGGCAGGAAGCCCACCTGGAGCCGGGTCTCCTGGCGGGGCGACTCGGCGCTCACCGACGGCGCCGACGTCGGGCTCGACCTCACCGGCGGCTGGTACGACGCCGGCGACCACGTGAAGTTCGGCTTCCCGATGGCGTTCAGCGCCACCATGATGGCCTGGGGCGCGGTCGAGTACCGGGACGGCTACACCGCCTCCGGTCAGCTCCCGTACCTGCTCAACAACCTGCGCTGGGTCAACGACTACTTCGTCAAGGCCCACCCCTCGCCGAACGTGCTCTACGGGCAGGTCGGCAAGGGCGACGACGACCACAAGTGGTGGGGTCCGGCGGAGGTGCTGCCGATGGCTCGGCCCGCGTACAAGATCGACGCGAGCTGCGGCGGCGCGGACCTGGCGGGGGAGACGGCGGCGGCGATGGCCGCCTCGTCGATGGTGTTCCGCCCCACCGACGCCGCGTACGCCGACAAGCTGCTCACCCACGCGAAGCAGCTCTACACCTTCGCCGACACGGTGCGGAAGAGCTACCACGAGTGCATCACCGACGCGACCAACTTCTACAAGTCCTGGAGCGGCTGGCAGGACGAGCTGGTCTGGGGCGCGATCTGGCTCTACCGGGCCACCGGCGACGCCACCTACCTGGCCAAGGCGGAGAGCGAGTACGACAAGCTCGGCACCGAGCCGCAGAGCACCACCCGCTCCTACAAGTGGACCATCGCCTGGGACAACAAGCAGTTCGGCGCGTACGTGCTGTTGGCCAACCTGACCGGCAAGCAGAAGTACGTCGACGACGCCAACCGCTGGCTCGACTGGTGGACCGTCGGTGTCAACGGGTCCAAGGTGAACTACTCGCCGGGCGGGATGGCGGTCCTCGACTCCTGGGGCGCGCTGCGCTACGCCGCCAACACCGCCTTCGCGGCGCTGGTCTACAGCGACAAGACCACCGACGCCACCCGCAAGACCCGCTACCACGACTTCGCCGTCCGGCAGATCAACTACGCGCTCGGCGACAACCCGCGCAACTCCAGCTACGTGATCGGCTTCGGGAACAACTCCCCGAAGAACCCGCACCACCGCACCGCGCACGGCTCCTGGTGGGACAGCATGACCGTGCCCACCGAGACCCGGCACGTGCTCTACGGCGCGCTGGTCGGCGGCCCCTCGTCGGCCAACGACGCGTACACCGACAGCCGGTCCGACTACGTGATGAACGAGGTCGCCACCGACTACAACGCCGGCTTCACCTCCGCCCTGGTGCGGCTGACCAAGGAGTACGGCGGCAACCCGCTCACCGCCTTCCCGGTCGCCGAGCAGCCGGACCTGGACGAGCTGACCGTGGAGACCACGGTGATGCAGGCCGAGCCCCGGGCCACCGGGCTCAAGGTGATGATCTACAACAAGTCGGCCTTCCCGGCCCGGGCGCTGACCACCGCCAAGTTCCGCTACTACTTCCGCCCCGACGGCACCGGGCCGGTGCAGGTCACCCCCGGCTACACGCAGGGCTGCCCGTCGCCGACCACCGCCAAGCAGTACAGCGGCGACATCTGGTACGTCGAGGTCGACTGCACCGGGTACACCATCGCCCCGGCCGGGCAGTCGCAGCACCGGATGGAGGTCCAGTTCAAGGTCGGCGTGCCCGAGGGCGGCACCTGGGACCCGACCAACGACCCGTCGTACCAGACGACGGCCGGCCCGAACCGGAAGGTGCCGCTCTACTCCGGCGGCGTACGGGTCTGGGGTGACGAGCCCGGGCCCGGTACCCCGGACACCACCCCGCCCACCGTGCCCGGCACCCCGGTCGCGTCCGGGCTCACCGCCAGCTCCGTCACGCTGACCTGGACCGCCTCCACCGACAGCGGCGGCAGCGGCCTGGCCGGCTACGACGTCAGCCAGGAGACCGTCGGCAGCGACGCGTTGGTGATGTACCAGGCCAGCACCAACACGCTGACCGTCAGCTCGCTCCAGCCGGCCCGGACGTACCGGTTCCGGGTGATCGCCCGCGACGGCGCCGGCAACCGGTCGGCGGCCTCGGGAGTGCTGGAGGTGACCACCCCGGGCGGCGGCTCGGACACCACCCCGCCGACGGCGCCCGGCACCCCGACCGCCTCGGCGATCGGGCCGAACGGGTTCACCCTCACCTGGGGGCCGGCCACCGACAACGTCGGCGTCACCGGCTACCGGGTCTACCGGCGGAACGGGTCCACCGACACCCTGGTCACCACGGTCGCCGGCACCACGTACGCCGTCACCGGGCTGACCCCCGCCACCACGTACGTGTACTACGTGGTCGCGGTGGACGCCGCCGGTAACGCCTCGGCCCCGTCGGCGACCGTCACGGTGACCACGGCACCGGCCCAGCCCACCGCGCCGTGCCGGATCGACTACGTGACGAACGACTGGAACAACGGGTTCACCGCGAACATCACGCTCACCAACACCGGCACGACCACGATCAACGGCTGGACGCTCGCCTTCACCTTCCCGAACACCGGGCAGAAGGTGGGCCAGGGCTGGTCGGCCACCTTCACCCAGACCGGCACCGCGGTCACCGCGACGAACCTGTCGTACAACGGGACGCTGGCACCGGGGGCGTCGACCGGCTTCGGCTTCAACGGCACCCACACCGGCAGCAACCCGAGGCCCACGTCCTTCACCGTCAACGGCACCGCCTGCACCGTCTCCTGACGCCGACCCGACGGTCGTGGCCGGTCACCGTTCCGCGGTGGCCGGCCACGATGTCGTCGGCGCCCGACCCACCCGGGCGGTCCGCGGCACCGGACATCGACGGTCTTGTGTCCGTGTCCATGTGATCTCTATACTGCTTCCAAATTTCAACGATCATCGATGCCGCGGGGGGCAACCGATGGCTGCACGTCTGGACGCTGGACGCGTAATCGAACGTCCACGCCACCACGGGCCGGATTCCGGGCCGCGCGTTCATCGTCGGGTGGCGCGGCCGGCACTCGTCCGGCGACCCGCCCGGCACCGTCGCCCGGCGGCCCCGCCGCGGCGCTCCCGCGCGATCCGGTACCGGCCGTAGGCCCACCGCGCCGATCTCCTCATCCACCGACCGGTCCCGGTCCTGGCCCGATCTCCCCGGGTCCGGCCGACCCTCCTGGCTGCCCGTCGACGGCGTGTGTCCCGACCCGGTCCACGTCGATCGACGCCTGTCGAGATTCATCGAATGCGGTAATCACGCATGCTTCGAGGAGCACACATGGATGGCGTCCGCCTGCCGCTACCCTCCCTGCCGCGTCCCGGCCGGACACGACTGCTGACCGCCGCCGCCACCGCGGCCCTCATGGCCATGGCGCTGATCAGCGCACCCCCGGCCGCGTCGGCCGCGACCGAGTACCGGCCGCCCGCGCCACGGAAGGTGCCGACGGTGCCGGTGTCCCCGGTGGCGCCGGGCACCTCGGGCGCCCGGGCCGCGATGCCCGACGCGACCCGCAACCCGGCGCCGGCCTGGCCGGCCGCGGGAGCCGCCGAGGTGGACCTCGCCGCCCGTCCGGCCGCGCCGGTCGGCGCTGGTGCGCTCCCGGTACGCGTCCGCGCGGCGGGCGCGGGCGCGGTCTCCTCGGCCGGGCGGGCTCTCGCGCCCGCCGCCACCCCGTCCCGCATGCGGGTGGAGGTGCTGGACCGGGCCGCCACCGAGCGGGCCGGAGTCCGGGGCGTCCTGCTCCGGGTTGGCCGTACCGACGGTGTCCCGGAGGCGGGCAGTGCCCAGCTGACCGTCGACTACGCCAGGTTCGCCACCGCCTACGGCGCGGACTGGGCCGCCCGGCTGCGCCTGGTCTCGATGCCGGTATGCGCGCTCACCGAACCCGGCGGGAAGGAGTGCGCGGGTACGCCGCTGCGATCGACCAACGATCTGAAGGCGCGTACCGTCTCGGCGGCCGTGCCGGTCGCCGCGACCAACAGCCTGGTGGCGGTGATGGCCGGCGACTCCAGCGCCGCGGGCGACTACAAGGCCACCTCGCTCCAGCCGTCCTCGACCTGGACGGCCGGCGGGAACTCCGGCGCCTTCACCTGGAACTACCCGATGCGGGTCCCGCCGTCGCTCAACGGGCCGGCACCGAGCCTCGCCCTGTCGTACTCGTCGCACTCCGTCGACGGCCGCCAGGCGGCGAGCAACAACCAGCCCTCCTGGGCTGGTGAGGGCTTCGAGGCCAACCCGGGGGGCTTCATCGAGCGGCGCTACCTCGGTTGCGGCCAGGACATGGACGGCTCGGCCAACAACACCAAGAAGACCAGCGACCTGTGCTGGGCGACCGACAACGCCACGCTCTCCCTCGGCGGCCACTCCGGCGAACTGCTCTACAACGCGACCGAGGGCCGCTGGCACCTGCGCTCGGACGACGGCTCGCGGATCGAGCGCAAGACCGGCGCCAGCAACGGCGACAACAACGGCGAGTACTGGGTGGTGACCACCACCGACGGCACCCAGTACTGGTTCGGGGTGAACCGGCTGCCCGGCTGGGCGTCCGGGAACGCGGTCACGAACTCGACGCTGACCGCGCCGGTGTTCGGCAACCACGCGGGCGAACCCTGCCACGCCACCGCGTTCATCGATTCCTCCTGCGCCCAGGCGTGGCGGTGGAACCTCGACTACGTGGTGGACGTGCACGGCAACTCCGCCTCGTACTGGTACACCAAGGAGACCAACAAGTACGGCCGTAACCTCGACGCCAACGACGCCACGTCGTACGACCGCGCCGGCTACCTCGACCACATCTCGTACGGCACCCGCCGCGACAGTGGCGTGGAGTCGGTGCTGAGCACCCCGGCGCCGGCGCAGGTGGTCTTCGGGGTGGCGGACCGCTGCCTGTCGAGCTGTGCCACCCACGACGCGGCGCACTGGCCGGACACCCCGTGGGACCAGCAGTGCACCGGGTCCAACTGCGGCACGGTCTTCTCGCCCACCTTCTGGACCACCAAGCGGCTGGCGACCGTGACCACCCAGATCCGCTCCGGCAGCTCGTACTCCGACGTGGAGCGCTGGACGCTGACCCACACGTTCCCCGACCCGGGTGACGGCACCCGGGCCGGCCTATGGCTGTCGAAGATCTCCCACGCCGGCCTGGTCGGCACGGCCACCACCGTGCCGGACATCGAGTTCACCGGGGTACAGCTGCCCAACCGGGTCGACACGATCGACTTCGCGGCGGCGATGAACTGGTGGCGGATCGCCAAGATCCAGACCGAGACCGGCGGCACGATCAGCGTCACCTACTCCGGCCCGGACTGCGTGGCCGGCCAGACGCCGACACCGCAGACGAACACGAAGCGCTGCTACCCGTCGGTCTGGACCCCGGAGGGCTACAGCAACCCGGTCACCGACTGGTTCCACAAGTACGTCGTGACCACCGTCTACGAGCAGGACAACACCGGCGGGGCGCCACCGCAGGGCAGCCCCCGGGTGGTGCACACCTACAGCTACCTCGACGGCGCGGCGTGGCACTACAGCGACGACGACGGCCTGATCGAGAAGAAGTACAAGACCTGGTCGAGCTACCGGGGCTACGGCCGGGTCGCCGTGACGACCGGTGACCCGGGGGAGCAGACCTACACCGAGACCCGCTACTTCCGGGGCATGGACGGCGACCGGGCCGCGCCGTCGGGCGGCACCAAGTCGGTCACCATCGACGGGTTCGCCGACGCGGACTGGTTCGCCGGCCTGACCCGCGAGGTCAAGACGTTCAACGGGCCGGATGGGGCGGTGGTGTCGCGTGAGACGAGCGACCCGTGGGGTTCCGCGGCGACCGCGACCCGCACCATCAACGGCGACACGGTGACCGCCCGGTTCACCCGGGTCGCCACGACCCGCAACTACACCACGCTGGACGGCGGACGCGGCGAGCGGGCCACCCGGACCACAACCACCTACGACTCGCTCGGCATGGCCATTCAGGTCGACGACTTCGGCCAGGACGGGGTCGCCGGCGACGAGCAGTGCCAGAAGATCGACTACGGCCCGCGCAACGACACCCTCTGGCTGATGGACAAGGTGCACCGCACCCGGTCGTACGCGGTGCAGTGCTCGGCGACCACCGGCACCCTCACGGACGCCGACGTGATCACCGAGGAGCGGACCAGCTTCGACGGTCAGGCCTTCGGGACCGCGCCCACCCGGGGCCTGGCCACGAAGACCGAGAAGATGACGGCCTGGAACGCGGGCGCGCCCGCCTTCGCCACCGTCTCCCAGGGCGCCTACGACAAGTACGGGCGGGTCACCACGGCGTGGGACGCGATGAACGCCAAGACCACCACGGCGTACACCCCCGCCACCGGTGGGCCGGTGACCGCGACCACGGTCACGAACGCGCTGCAGCACGTGGCCTCGACGACCGTGAACCCGGCGTGGGGCAGCAACTCCGCGATCGTCGACGCCAACAACAAGCGGACGGAGCTGGCCTACGACGGCCTCGGCCGGCTGACCGCGGTGTGGCTGCCCGGCCGGGACAAGGCGACCCAGTCGGCCAACGTCACCTTCAGCTACCTGATCCGTAACAACGCGGCCACCGTGGTGTCCACCTCCCAGCTGAACCCGGCTGGCGCGTACAACTCGATCTACGCCCTCTACGACGGCCTGTTGCGGCTCCGGCAGACCCAGTCGCCCTCGCCGTCGGGCGGCCGGCTGCTGACCGACACCTTCTACGATACGGCCGGCCGGGAGGTGAAGGCGTTCGGCAGCTACCACAGCACCGGGACGCCGGGCACCACGCTGGTCACCGCCACCGAGCGGGCGTTCGTACCGACCCAGACCCGGACCGTGTACGACGGCGCCGGTCGGCCGACCGCGTCCGTCTTCCAGCCCTACGACGCGGAGCGCTGGCGGACGTCCGTCTACTACGCCGGTGACCGCACCGACACGACGCCCCCCGCCGGGGGCACCGCCACCTCCACGCTCACCGACGCCCGGGGCCGAACCGTCTCGGTGCGCCAGTACCACGGCACGACCCCGACCCCGGGCACGGTCGGTTCCTGGGACACCACGTCGTACGCGTACAACCGAAAGGGGCAGCTGACCGGCGTCACGGACGCGCTGGGCAACCAGTGGCTCTACGAGTACGACCTGCAGGGCCGCCGGACCAAGACGACCGACCCGGACACGGGCGTCAGCACCTTCGGGTACGACGCGGCCGACCGGGTCACCCTGTCCACTGACGGCCGCGGCAAGAAGCTGGCGTACCTCTACGACCCGCTGGGCCGCAAGCGGGCGGTGTACGACAACGCGGTCGGCGGCACCATGCGGGCGCAATGGGTCTACGACACCATCGCCAAGGGCCGGCTGTCGCAGTCGACCCGGTTCGTGGGCAGTGCCGCCTACCAGACCAAGATCGTTGGATACACCGACCAGTACCAGCCGACCGGCGTCCAGGTGGTGATCCCGACCTCGGAGACCAACCTGGCCGGCACCTACGACTTCTTCAGCACGTACAACATCGACGGGAGCGTCAACTCGGCCAGCCTGCCGTCCACCGGTGGTGACCTGCCGGCCGAGACCCTCTCCTACACCTACGACGCCCTCGGTCAGCCGACCACGATGACCTCGCTGTACGGCGCGGCGAACCTGTCCTACGTGGCCGGCACCACGTACAACGCTCTGGGTGAGCTCGACCAGCTCACGCTCGACACGGACGACACCGCCGGCGGCCGGGTGTGGCAGGCGTTCACCCACGAGCTGGAGACCGGGCGGCTGACCGGTGTCCGGGTGGACCGGGACACCGTTGCCCCCAACACGCTGTCGGACGTCCGCTACACCTACGACAACGCTGGCAACATCACCAAGGCGGTGGACGTCGCGCCGGACCCGGTCGACGACACCCAGTGCTTCACGTACGACCACCTGCGCCGGCTCACCGATGCGTGGACGCCGAGCAACGGCGACTGCGCAGCCGCGCCGTCGGCCACCGCGCTGGGCGGTCCGGCACCGTACTGGCACTCGTGGACGTTCGACCCGGTGGGCAACCGCAAGACGCAAGTTGTGCACACCAGCACGGGCAACACCACCACGACGTACGGCTACCCGGCCGCCAAGGCGGCGCAGCCGCACACCCTGTCGACCACCACCACCGGCTCTCTGGTCCAGAACTACAAGTATGACGAGTCGGGCAACACGATCTGCCGGCCGGCGGGGACGGCCACCAACACCTGCCCGACCGGCACCGGGTCGCAGGTGCTCACCTGGGATCCCGAGGGGCACCTGGAGACCAGCACCGACGCCACCGGCACCACCACCTACATCTACGACGCGGACGGCAACCGGCTGATCCGCCGCGACCCGGCCGGCAAGACCCTCTACCTGCCGGGTGAGGAGCTGCGCTACACCAACGGCACCGGGACCGCCACCTGCACGCGCTACTACGCGTACGGCGGATCGCTGGCCGCCTCCCGGACCGGCGGGGGCCTGACCTGGCTCGCCGCTGACCACCAGGGCACGGCGAATGTGTCGGTCAGCGCCAACGCCGCACAGACCGCCACAGTGCGCCGGCAGAACCCGTACGGCAACCCGCGGGGCGGCAGCCCGACCTGGGCCAACGACAAGGGCTTCGTCGGCGGCACCAAGGACAACACCGGGCTGACCCACCTCGGCGCCCGGGAGTACGACCCCGCCACCGGCCGGTTCGTCTCCGTCGACCCGGTCTTCGACCTGCAGAATCCGCAGTCCTGGACCGGATACGGGTACAGCAGCAGCTCGCCGGTTACCTTCAGCGACCCGAGCGGGCTGAAGGACTGCGCCGGTGCCTACACCTGCGACGGCACCTCCGAGGGAGTAGGAAAACCACCGAAGGACGAGTGCTTCAACTACACCGGGAGCGCCCAGCGTCGCTGCGAGGAGAAAGGCCCCAGCGGGCAGAACACGAGCGCCGGGCAGGCCACCGGTGGCTCGGGGTCCGGCGACAGCCCAAGGGCGAACCTGCCGACCATCCCGCCGGAGAAGAAGCGGCAGCTGGACAACTACATCCGGATGGTCGTCGACCAGAACCCGGACACCTGGAACATCCCCGGCTCGCCCGCCTACAACGCCATCATGGTCCGCCTCAAGCACGCCCTGTTCGGGTCACCCACTTGGAAGGACTACTGGGAGGCGCTGGACCAGATGGTGGTCACCACCGTCGTGGCCGCCGTCGGCGCCGCCCTCTGCCCGGAGACGGCCGGCGCGGGCTGCATGCTCGCCGTCGCGGCGTATGCCGGCGCTGCCGGACAGTGCATGGACGACTGCGAGGACACCCAGGCCCTGGCGCTGGCGGCGGTACTCGGGGCGGCGACTGACGGACTAGGGAGACCGAGCGCGCGCATTCCAGGGCGGCTGGTCCCCAGTGGCGTCAGGAACCTGACCGACGGCGCGCACATGTCGACCAGTGATGCCCTGAACACAGCGGTCGAGTTCCTTGGTCCTGGATATCGGGACATGGGAGGTGGTAGGTTCCTCAGCCAGGATGGGCTGCGACAAGTCCGATTGACGGATGCGGATCTGGCACACCCGCGCCAAGACCCACACATCAATTTCGAGACTTACAATCAGCCAATCGGTCCCGGCGTAAGAAGCGGCGGTCCGGCTACCAACATTCACATTTATCTACCCGAGGAGCCGGGATGGCACACGCCGTAGACGTTGGTGGTGCCCATGACCGTCGCAAGTCGCCGGTTACCATCGACGTGCTCACCTACGATCCCGCACACGGCGTCGGAACGTGGTGGGACGACGAGACCGTCCTCCGAGCGGAGGTATGGGACGCGCCGGAGCGGACTGTCGTCATCTCTGGAAATCGGGCCGGGCTGCGCTCTCTTGCCAGGCACTTGTTGACGTTGGCGCAGGATGCGGTGCCCGATGGTCGACACCTCGATTTCGATACGTACTGCGGGTGGCTGGAAGAAGGCTCGGCAGCCATCCGAATCGAGGTGGAGAAAGAGTAGGACCGGACGGTGGAGCGTCGTCCGGACGTCACGCCTGTGGCGGCCTCGGAGATCGAGGCCGCCACGGCGGCTGCCCGCGCACAAAACGTGCGCGTGTACCTGCTGTCGACCGGAGCAGGCGGCGGGCGGGACGCCTTTTTCGACGCCGTCCGGGCGACGCTGCCACTCGATCCGCCGCTGGTGAGCAACAACAGCTGGGACGCGCTGGCGGACTCGATGTTCGGCGGCTTGGTGCTCCTCGACGTCGGCCAGGTCCTCGTGGTGTGGACCGACCCGGCGGAAATGATCGTCACCGCATCCGAGGACGCCGACACCGCCGTCAGTGTGCTGGTGCAGACCGCAACCGATCTGGCCGAGCCGAAGTACACGCAGGGCCGCCCGGTCTCAGTCACGGTGTTGCTGGCCACGGACCAGTCGTAGTGGCGACGCCTGGCCGGCAGGCGTCGCCACTACGCTCTCGGCTGGGCCTGCCCGCGGTGCCGGTGCGGCTGCCCGTCGTCGCCCCGAGGTGGGTCGCCGTCAGTTGACGGGTGGATGGTGGCGCACCGGGGCAAGCTGACCTGATGGAGTGCGAGTTGCTGACCGTCGGGCACGGCGCCGCCGACCGGGAACGGCTCGCGGCGCTGCTGGCCGGCGCGGGAGTCGCCCTCGTGGTGGACGTACGGCGGTACCCGGCCAGCCGGACCAACCCGGACGTCCGGCGCGAGGCGCTCGAACGCTGGCTGCCGGAGCGGGGGATCGGCTACCGCTGGGAGCCCCGCCTCGGTGGCCGCCGGCACGTACGCGCCGGGGAACCGGAGCCGGACACCTGGTGGACCGTCGCAGCGTTCCGGGCGTACGCCGCGTACACCCGGACGCCGGAGTTCGACGCGGCGCTGGACGCGGTGCTGGCCGACGCGGCGCGGCGGACCACGGCGGTGATGTGCAGCGAGAGCGTGTGGTGGCGCTGCCACCGACGCCTGATCGCCGACGTGGCCGTGCTCGGTCGCGGGGTGCCGGTGCGCCACCTCATGCCGGACGGCCGGCTCGGCCCGCACCGGCCGGCCGAGGGCGCCCGCCGTCTCCCCGACGGCCACTTGACCTGGGACCGCTGACCGCGGGAACTCGCTCGCCTCTACCCGGCCGCGCCACTAGCCTGCACCCATGCCGGAACTGATCACCCCGACCACCCGCCTGCACCGGTCCTGGCTGGCCGCCCGGGACGACTGGGGTCGGGGCGTCCATCAGGACGGCAGCGGACTGCAGCCCACCGACGACGTGGACTCACCGGAGGGCTTCGCGGACTGGGTGGGGCGGCTGCAGGACGGTGCGGGCGAGTCCCGGCCGCTGCCGGAGGGCTGGGTCCCCGCGGTCTACTGGTGGATCGTCGAGGGCGACGAGGTGCTGGGCACCATCTCGCTGCGGCTGCGACTCAACGACTTCCTCCTGCGCGCCGGCGGCCACATTGGCTACGGCGTGCGCCCCTCCGCCCGGCGCCGGGGCGTGGCGACCTTCGCCCTCGGCGTGGCGCTCGCCGAGGCCGCCCGGCGGGACATCGATCCGGTCCTGGTCACCTGCGACGACGCCAACGTCCCCTCCGCGCGGATCATCGAGCGGCACGGTGGGGTGCTGGAGGACGTCCGGGAGACCGAGCGGGGGCGAGCCAGGCGGTACTGGATCCGTACCCGCTGAGTCAGTCGCGCAGGTCCTCGGCGAGCAGGTCCATCAGCAGGCCGTCGTGCCAGCGGCCGTCCGCGCCGCGCTCGTAGCGGCGCATGATGCCCACCGGGCGGAAACCCACCTTCGCGTACGCCCGGATGGCCGCGGTGTTCGCCGCCGCCGGGTCGATGGTGAAGCGGTGGTGGCCGTGCTCGTCGATCAGATGCCGGACCAGGGTACGGATGGCGTCCCCGCCGAGGCCCGCGCCGCGTACCTCGGGGTCGAGGAAGAGGTCCAGGCTGGCGTGGCGGTAGTCCGGCTCAGTCTCGGCGGACCACTGGATCGCGCCGACCACCCGGCCGTCGTGCTCGATGGCGTAGACGGTCAGCTCGTCGTCGGCCAGGTCGGCGCGGATCTCCCCGGCCAGATCGTCGCCGCCACGCCACCAGCGCCGGACCTCCGGGGTGGCCCGGATCGCCGCGAGGGCGGGCACGTCCGCGTCCGTCGCCGGTCGCAGTGTCACCGCCCGCCCGCGCAGCACCGGTCAGCCCCGGGTCTCGCCGTGCTCGACGCAGACCGCCGACCAGCCCGTCGGCACCACCTGCACCTTCATCCGCCGCCGGCAGTACGCGCAGTAGCGCGGCGGCTCCAACGCCCGCGCCGCCGCGCACGCCTCGTGCGGACCCGCCGCGGCGGACTCACCGCAGCGGTCGCACCACAGCTCGCTCAGGGTCACGTCTCAGCCTCACAGGGTCGCGGAGAGCGCCTTGACCGGCATCTTCAGATCGTCCAGCAGCTTCAGGTCGTCGGTCGCCGACCGGCCCAGCGTGGTCAGGTAGTTGCCGACGATGACCGCGTTGATGCCGCCGAGCAGGCCGTCCCGGGTGCCCAGGTCGCCGAGGGTGAGCTCCCGGCCGCCCGCGTACCGCAGGATGGTGCGCGGCATGGCCAGCCGGAACGCGGCGATGGCCCGCAGCGCGTCCTTGCCCGCCACCACCTGGCGGTCGCCGAGCGGGGTGCCCGGCCGGGGGTTGAGGAAGTTCAGCGGGACCTCGTGCGGGTCCAGCTCGGCGAGCTGCGCGGCGAACTCGGCGCGCTGCTCCACCGTCTCGCCCAGGCCGAGGATGCCGCCGCAGCAGACCTCCATGCCGGACTCGCGGACCATCCGCAGGGTCTCCCAGCGCTCCTCCCACGAGTGCGTGGTGACCACGTTCGGGAAGTAGGAGCGGCAGGTCTCCAGGTTGTGGTTGTAGCGGTGCACACCCATCTCGACCAGCTCGTCGACCTGCTCCTGGGTGAGCATGCCCAGCGAGGCGGCGACCTGGATGTCCACCTCCGCCTTGATGGCCGCCACGCCCTCGCGCATCTGCTTCATCAGCCGGGCGTCCGGGCCGCGTACCGCCGCCACGATGCAGAACTCGGTCGCCCCGGTGGCCGCGGTCTGCTTCGCCGCCTCGACCAGCGCCGGGATGTCCAGCCAGACCGAGCGGACCGGCGAGGTGAACAGGCCGGACTGCGAGCAGAAGTGGCAGTCCTCCGGGCAGCCGCCGGTCTTGAGCGAGACGATCCCCTCGACCTCGACCTCCGGGCCGCACCAGCGCATCCGTACCTCGTGGGCGAGCTGGAGGGCGGCCGGCAGGTGCTCGTCGGGCAGGTTCAGCACGGCGAGGACGCCGGCCTCGTCGAGGCCGACGCCGTTCTCCAGTACCTGGGTGCGGGCCTGGTCGAGGATCTCTGGCATGGCTCGTACCCTACAAGGCCGGTTGACGGGGAGAAATCGGCTCCGCGCCCGGGTCGAGGTCAGGGCGGGAGTGGATCCGCCGAGGTCCGGCGGGTGGGTGGTAACTTCGCCGCGAAGCGGTCGACGGCAGGGGAGTGACGGTGGCGGACTGGCTGGCGGCCCTGGACCGCCGCGCCGAACTGCGGGCCAGGGCGGGGCTGACCCGTCGGCTGCACCCGCGCGCCGCCGCCGACGCCGTGGTCGACCTGGCCGGCAACGACTACCTCGGCCTGGCCACCCACCCGGAGGTCACCGCCGCCGCCACGCGGGCGTTGTCCGCGTATGGGCTGGGCGCCACCGGGTCGCGGCTGGTACGCGGCTCGACCGACGTCCACCACGCGCTGGAGGACGCCCTCGCGGAGTGGCTCGGCACCGACCGGGCGCTGGTCTTCTCCTCCGGCTACCTGGCCAACCTCGCCGCCGTCCGGGGCCTGGCGCGACCGCGTACGCTGCTCGTCTCCGACGCCCACAACCACGCCTCGCTGATCGACGGGTGCCGGATCTCCGGCGCGGAGACCGTGGTGACCCCGCACGGTGACGTCGACGCGGTGGCCGCCGCGCTCGCCGCCACGCCCGGCCGACCCGCGGTGGTGGTCACCGAGTCGGTCTTCTCCGTCGACGGCGATCTCGCCCCGCTGGCCGCGCTGCACGCCGTGGCCCGTCGGCACGGTGCCCTGCTGCTGGTCGACGACGCGCACGCGCTCGGCGTCACCGGTCCGGCCGGGGCGGGCGGGGTGGCCGA
This sequence comes from Micromonospora narathiwatensis, assembly GCF_900089605.1. NCBI lineage: Bacteria > Bacillati > Actinomycetota > Actinomycetes > Micromonosporales > Micromonosporaceae > Micromonospora > Micromonospora narathiwatensis. The sequence continues at coordinate 529,085 of NZ_LT594324.1, forward strand.
GGCGGGCCTGGCCGGCGAGCCGGACGTGGTGGTGACCGCCACGCTCTCCAAGGCGCTCGGCGGGGCCGGCGGGGTGGTGGCCGGGCCGGCGGAGTTCGTCCGGCACCTGGTGGAGACCGGCCGTACCTTCATCTTCGACACCGCGCTGCCGCCGGCGGTGGCCGCCGGCGTGCTGGCGGCGGTCCGGCTGGCCCGGTCCGGCGACGGGTTGCGCGCCGAACTCGCCGAACGGGCCGCGCTCGCGGTCCGCCGGCTGGGCGCGGCCGGGCTGGACGTGTCCGCCCCCGACGCGGCCGTGGTGTCGGTGACCGCGCCCAGCCCGGAGGCGGCGACCGCGTGGGCGGCCGGGTGCCGGGAGCGGGGCGTCGCCGTAGGCTGCTTCCGGCCGCCGTCCACCCCGGACAGCCGGTCCCGGCTCCGGTTGACCATCAGCGCCGGGGTGGCCCGGGCGGACTTCGTCCGGGCCCTGGACGTCATCGTGGACTGTGCCCCGAAGGAGGGCTCATGACTACTGGCTGGACCGGGCCGGTGTTGGTGACGGGCACGGACACCGAGGTGGGCAAGACCGTGGTCACCGCGGCGATCGCGGCGGCGGCGCAGGCCGCCGGGCTGCGGGTCGCGGTGGTCAAGCCCGGCCAGACCGGTACGGCCACCGGCGAGCCGGGCGACGTCGACTCGGTCACCCGACTGGCCGCCCCGCTGACCGGCCGGACCCTGGCCGCCTATCCGGACCCGCTCGCCCCGCTCGCCGCGGCCCGGGTCGCCGACCTGCCGCCGCTGGAGCTCTACACCGCCGTCGACGCGATCCGCGAGGAGACCGACAAGCACGATCTGGTGCTCGTCGAGGGGGCCGGCGGGCTGCTCGTACCGATGGGGCTGCGGCCGTCGGGCGAGCCCTGGACGGTGGCTGACCTGGCGGTGTCGCTGGGCGCGCCGGCCGTGGTGGTGGCCCGCGCCGGCCTCGGCACGCTCAACCACACCGCGCTCACCCTGGAGGCCCTCGAACGCCGGGCGATCCCGGCGGGCGTGGTCATCGGCGCCTGGCCGGCCGAGCCGGAGCTGGTGCACTGGGCCAACCTGACCGAGCTGGCGCCCAACCTGATCGGCGCGGTCCCGATGGGCGCCGGCGCGATGGACCCGGGGGTGTTCCGCCGCTCCGCGCCCGGCTGGCTCACCCCCGCCCTCTACGGCGTGCTCGACGATTGGCGGACCTGGGCCGAGGACGCCAGCTGAACAGTCGCCGCCGCCCGCAGGTCGCCCTGAGCGTCCTGTCGAGCTGAATCGGATACGACATCAGGGCGGCCGGGTGATGCGACGAAGGCGCGAGGTCGGGTGCGGTCAGGGCCGGCGGATCACGAACGCGTCCGGCATCCGGAAGGTGAGATTGTCCGGGCACCACGGCGGACGGACCACGGTCACGCCGTCGAGCAGCGGCGTCGCCTCGGCGACCACCACCGCGGCCTCCATCCGGGCCAGTTGCGCGCCGACGCACCGGTGCGCGCCCGCCCCGAAGGCCAGGTGCCGGCGGGAGCCGCGCTGCCCCGGCCGGAACTCACCCGGCGCGGCGACCACCTCCGGGTCCCGGCCGGCCCGGGCCAGCCAGGCCACGATGCTGGTGCCGGCGGCGACAGGGGTGCCGCCCAGCGTGGTGTCCACCGCCGCGACCCGCCGCCAGGTGACGATCGGCGGCTCCAGCCGCAGCCCCTCCTCGACCACGTCGGCGACCGCGACCTCGCCGGCGCGTAACCCGGCCCGGACCGCCGGTTCGCCGGTGAGCCGGTGCAGCAGCAGGGTGAGGAACTGCGAGGTGGTCTCCTGGCCGGCGACCAACAGGAAGAACAGCGCGCCGACGACCACGTCGGGAGAGTGCCCGGCGGCCCGCAGCCGGGCGGCCAGCCCGCCGCCGGTCGCGGCGAACGCGCGCAGCACGGTGTGGAACCGCCCCACCTCGGCGGCGAGGGCGAGCTGACGGTCCTCGTCGAGCGGCGCCCAGAACAGTTCCAGGGCGGCCCGGGCGAAGTCCTTGACCGCGCCGACCGGGGCGTCCGGCAGCTCGACCAGCCGGGCCAGCACCAGCAGTGGCAGGTCGGCGGCGAGTTCGGCGTACAGGTCGACCGGCGCGCCGGCGTCGAGGGCGGCGGCGAGCCGGGTCACCCGCCGCCGGACCAGGTCGGTCAGCCAGGGCTGCTGCGCGGCCACCCGGTCGGGGTGCAGCGCGTCGGCGACGATGCCGCGGATCTCGGGGTGGCTGGCTCCCGAGTTGTTGGCCAGCGTCGGCGGCAGCCGGAACCGGTGACCGGCGAGGACCCGCAGGGCGGCCACCGGGATCGGGGTCACCGCGTCGAGGGCGTTGTCCGGCCGGAAGGTCGCCGGGTCGGTGAGCAGCTGCCGAACCAGCGCGTGCCGGGTCACCACCAGGTGCGGCACGCCGACGTGGTCGACCACGGTGGCCTGGTCGGGCCACGGACCGTCGACGGACTCTCCCCAGCCCCGGAACAGCACGGCGTCACGCTAGCGGGCGGCCCCCGGCGGAGCCGGGTCCAGCTCCCACACGGTGGTGTGCTTCACCCGTACGCTCTCCAGCGCCTCGGGCACCGGCACGTCGTACCCGGCCAGCTCGTGGAACCGCTCGCGGGGCAGGAACGCCCGGCCCGGGTCGCCGACCAGCACGCGGGCCCCGGACCGGGCGGCCCGGAGCAGGAAGCGCAGCACCCGGCGGGCCATCGCCTCGCTGTAGAAGACGTCGCCGGCCAGCACCACCTCGGCGTCCCCGGCGTCGCCGTCGAGGATGTCGCCGAGTTCGGCGTCGACGCGTACCCCGTTGGCCTCGGCGTTGAGCGCGACGGCCGCGACCGCCCGCTCGTCCACCTCGACGGCCCGGACGGCGGCGGCGCCGGCGCGGGCGGCGGCGATGGCGACCAGGCCGGAGCCGGAGGCGAGGTCGAGCACCCGCCGTCCGGCGACCAGCTCGGCGTGGTCGGTGACGTAGCGGGCGAGCGCCTGCCCGCCGGCCCAGGCGAAGGCCCAGAACGGCGGCGGTTGGGCGCTGCGGAACTCACCCTCGGTCAGCTCCCAGAGGCCGATCGGCTCGTCGGCCTGGTGCAGCCGCACCTCGGGGACGAAGGCGACCGGGGCGAGCCGGGCGTGCAGCCGGACGAAGGCGGCGGACAGGTCGGACACCGGGTGATTCTGTCGTACGGTCCGGCGCCGGCCGCCGCGCGGTGCGTGCCGGGCGGATCCCGGCGTGTCGCGGCTCGGCGGTGAGCGGTTCACCACGGTCGGTGAGAACCGCCCCCGGAGTTGGCGGTCGGTGCGAACCCGCCCGTCTACCGGCCCGCCCGGGGCGCTCATAGCGTTGCCCCAGGGACGACGGGAGGACGGGCGGTGGTGAGCGTGTGGCGGTACGCGCTGCGGATCGGGATGGCGTTGACCTGTCTGTCGGGCGTGGGGCTCGGCGTGGCCGTGCCGGCGCGGGCGGCGGCACCCTTCGCGACCGAGCTGAGCGGCCTGCCGGACGAGTTCACCGCCGGTGACCGGGTGGAGACCCTCGCCGCGGTGGTGTCCCGGTCCGATCGGGGCGGCTGCGTCAAGGTGCGCTGGTCGATGCTGCTGCGGGTGCAGGGGCTGCGGCTGGACCAGGTGCGGGTGGACCGGGTGGAGGACGGCGGCTCGTTCCCGCTGGACATCCGGACCGAGGGGGACGTGGCGCGGCTGACCGACCGGCAGCTCGACCCCGGCATCCTCTGCCCGGGGCGCACGGTCACCGCCCGCTACCGGGTCGCCTTCGCGGCGGACGTCACCCGGGGTCGGGTGAGTTTCGCGGCCGAGGCCTACGACCCGGAGCTGCGGCTGCTGGCCCGGCGGACCGCGACCCGCCCGGTGGTGGGCCGGAACGCGGGCACCACCGAGGCGACACCGGAGCCGACGGAGAGCCCGGTCGCCCCCACCGCCCCGGCGACGGAGGTACCGGCCGCCGTGGCCCCGGCGACGGACGAGCCGGCCGCGGCGACGGACGAGCCGGCCAACCCGGACGACCCGGCGGCGGACGACGCGGCGGTGGAACCGCCGCCGCCCGGCGCGGCGGGCCGGCCGGTCGCGTCCTCGGGCGGCTTCGGGGTGGTCCAGGCGGCCTTCCTCCTCGGTGGGCTGCTGCTCTGCCTCGGCGCCGGGATGTTGCTGCGGATGCGGCGCCTGCTGCGGCCGGTCGGCGAGGCGGCGGGGGAGGACCCGGAGCCGGCGTACGCGCGGCCGGTCAGACGGGCGCGGTGGCGATAGGCCGGGCGCGGGATCAGTCGAGCTGGCCTGGTTCCAGCCCCAGCTCGCGTGCGGCGACGAGGCGGATCCACTCGGCGATCTGCCGTCGGGTGATCACCCGCTCGTGCACCGCGAGCTGCACCGCCAGGCCGTCCATCACCGCGCTGATCCGCCACGCCGCGCCCGCCGGATCCGGGCAGTCGAAGGTGCCGTCGGCCACCCCGTCGGAGATCACCGTGGCGAGATCCTGCCGCCACCGCAGGTCGAGCCGACGGGAGAGTTTCTCCAACTCGGGGGTGCGCAGCGACTCCGCCCAGCCGTCGATCCAGATGGACCACGAGGTCGACCGGCCGGTCGGGGCGTAGAGGCGCAGCATCCGGCGCAGCTTGGCCAGCGGTGGGGCGGAGGAGCGGAGCACCGTGTCGAGCCGGGTCAGGTCCTGTTCGACGGCGTACGCGAACGCCTGCGCGAGCAGCCGGTCCTTGGTGGCGAAGTGGTAGAAGACCAGGGCCTGGCTGACCCCGGCGGCCTCCGCCACGTCGGCGGTGCGGGTGTTGGCGAGTCCGCGTTCCGCGATCACGTCACAGGCCGTGCGAAGCAGGGCATCCAGGCGGATTTCGGCGGCGCGTCTCGTCACGCCCGTTACCGTAGCCCATCGATGTGACCACGAGGAGTTACCGGCGCGGCCGGTCGGTCGGGTGTGAGTCGGAAGCCGGACACTTCCCGCCTGGCGTGTCGGCGCGGACGTCCCCGTCCGACCGGCGGATGCCACCCAGGCTCCTAGGAAGCTCTACGCGAAGCCGGACGCGGTCACCCAGACGCGCCCGAATGCCGACCCCGATTTGGCAACCGTTCCCGGGCTCGGCTAAAGTTCTCATCCGTCACCGGGAAACACCGGGGGCACGCGGACGTAGCGCAGCTGGTAGCGCATCACCTTGCCAAGGTGAGGGTCGCGGGTTCGAATCCCGTCGTCCGCTCGGAGATGCCGCCACGCATGTCGGGGGCACACTCGGTGGAGTGGCCGAGAGGCGAGGCAACGGCCTGCAAAGCCGTGTACACGGGTTCAAATCCCGTCTCCACCTCGGCAGTAGACGAGGGCGATTGGCGCAGTGGGAGCGCGCTTCCTTGACACGGAAGAGGTCACTGGTTCAAACCCAGTATCGCCCACCAGTTCGATGAGCAGAAGGCTCGTCACCGGACACCGGTGACGAGCCTTCCTGTTTCCGCTGTCCGCGTCGGCACGCTCACGCCGACGCGGACAGCAACGCCTCCGCGACCGCCGTCCGGCTGCTGAGCAGCGACCGGCCGTGTCGGTGCGTCACCACCAGGCCGGCCGCGCGCAGCGCGGTGAGATGCTGCGACACGCCGGCCGGGGAGAGGCCCGTCCGCCGGGCCAGCTCGGTGGTCGACCGGGGCGCGTCCAGCGCCGCGAGCAGCCGCGCCCGCCCCCGACCGAGTACGGCGCCCAGCGCGTCCGGCGCGTCCGGCGGGCAGGCCCACAGCGCGCCGAGGCCCCGGGCCGGGTACGCCAACTGCGGCACGTCCCCGGCGGCGATGCTGAGCACGGACGGCCAGACGAAGATCGACGGCACCAGAACCAGCCCGCTGCCGTCGGGCACGTCCGGAGCCGTGCAGTGCCGCTGGCTGATCAGCAGGGCGTCGCCCTCCCAGCGGACCCGCTCGTGCAGGTCGTTGAGGAGCCCGGCCGCGCCGTCCTCGGCCAGCCGGCAGGCCCGCCGGAAAACCTCCGCGTCCAGCAGGGCCCGGATCCGGGGCCAGTCGCCGGCGAGGGCGAGCCGCCAGTACGCCCCGATCTCCCCGGCGAGCCGGCGCAGCCCGTCCTCCGGGTCGGCGTAGAGGGCGGCCAGCGCCGGTGGCCGGTGGCCGGGGTAGAGGTCCAGGTGGGCGCGGACGGTCCCGGGTGGGGTGGCGCGGAGAGCGGCGAGTTCCTGCCCCAGGTCGGGGGCCAGCCCGGCGGGCGGCGGGGTGAGGAAGTCGGCCAGGTACCCGGGCGCGGGCGGGACGAGGTGCCAGAGCAGGCCGCCGTCCGGGCCGATCAGGTTCGCCTCGGCCAGGCGTGGCCGGACCCGGTTCACCCACGGCAGGTGGATGGCGTGCTGGCCGGGGTCGCGGAGCACCCGTACGCTGGCGACCGTCTCCCAGAGGCAGGACAGCGCGAACCGGACCCGTGCCACGGCGCCCGCCGACAGGCCGATCGCGACCACGCAGCCTCCTTCGTTTCAGCTGGGACTGAAACATTACGGCGACCGGCGGCGTACACCCAGACTGGTCGGGTGAACGATCAACACAGCCTGGCCCTGCACTTCCGTTCCCTGCACGTTCCCGGCGAGCCGCTGGTCCTGGTCAATGCCTGGGACGCCGCGAGCGCCCGGATCGTCGCCGCCGCCGGCGCCCGCGCGGTCGCCACCACCAGCGCCGGCGTGGCCTGGAGCCTCGGCGCCCCGGACGGCGACACCCTCGGCCGTGACGCCGCCGTCGACCTGGTGCGCCGGGTCGTCGCGGCGGTTCCGCTGCCGGTCACCGCCGACATCGAGTCCGGGTACGGCGGCACCGCCGACGAGGTCGCCGAGAGCGTCGCGGCGGTGATCGCGGCCGGCGCGGTCGGCGTCAACGTCGAGGACGCCCGGCACGACGGGGCGACCCCGCTACGGGAGGTCGACGATCAGTGCGACCGACTGGCGGCCGTCCGGTCCGCCGCGAACCGGGCCGGGATCCCGCTGTTCGTCAACGCACGCGTCGACACGTTCCTGCGGGGCGCCGGAGGCGTCGCGGAGACGGTGGCGCGGGCCCGGGCGTACCTGGCGGCCGGCGCCGACGGGGTGTTCGTGCCCGGGACGGTGGACCCCGGCACGCTGGCCGCCCTGGTCGAGGCGATCCCGGCGCCGCTGAACGTCCTGGCCGGCCCGGGCGCCCCGGCGGTGGCCGAACTGGCGAAGACCGGGGTGGCCCGGGTCAGCCTGGGCTCCTCGGTCGCCGAGGCGGCGTACGGGGTGGCCCGCCGGGCCGCCGAGGAGGCGTTCGCCGCCGGGACGTACGACGCCCTCGCCGGTGCCCTCGACTACGGCACGCTCAACGAGTTGATGCGCGGCTGACCCGGCACCCGCCCGGGGTGCCGGCGGCGGCCGGCACCCCGGGCGCAGGTGTCCCGTGACCGGTCAGCTCCGCCGGCCACGGGTGCCCGTACGTCACAGCGGCGGCGCCACGTCCCGGCGTTGCTCGACCTGCCGGTACTCCACCGGCTCGGTCCTGGTGACCACCTCGCGGCGGCGACCCCAGACCAGCGCGGTCATGATCAGGCCGAGTACGCCGGCCGCCATCAGGATCCAACCGACGACGTCCAGGCTGACCCCGCCGATGTTGGCGTCCAGCGCGAAGGTGAGGATCGCGCCGACCGCGATGAGGAAGATGCTGGTTCCGATTCCCACGACAGCCTCCTTCGGAGGACGGGTTGTGCTGTCGGGAGCAGTCAGTACCCTGCCGGCGCCCAGCGCAATCCCGAGGCGGTGGCGGGCGACACCCCGCGAGTGGGGGCCACCCGTGCGGCGATCTTGCCATCGGGTACAGTTCTACCCGTCACCGACGAACGCCGGTGACACGCGGACGTAGCGCAGCTGGTAGCGCATCACCTTGCCAAGGTGAGGGTCGCGGGTTCGAATCCCGTCGTCCGCTCGCGATCCGCCCCTCGCGGGGCCGACCGTCGCCGGATTTTTCGATCCGGCGAGCGCTCGGGCGATTGGCGCAGTGGGAGCGCGCTTCCTTGACACGGAAGAGGTCACTGGTTCAAACCCAGTATCGCCCACCAGATGGTTGAGCGGGCCGACGCCCGTGCTGGTTTGGTTGGGGCAGGGGTGCCGGCCTACTGGCCGAGCCCGGCGGAGCGGGCACGGATGATGGCTTCGGCCCTGCTGGCGACCTGAAGCTTCGCGAAGATGCTGCTGATGTGGTTGCTGACGGTGGCCGGTGCCAGTCCGAGCCGTACCGCGATGGCGGCGTTGCCGAGGCCGGCGGCGATCAGGTTGAGTACCTCGTGTTCTCTCGGCGTCAGCTCCGGGAAGGTGCGGTGATCCGGCGTACGGCCGGAGAGGTGGTTGAGGGCGCGGCGGGCGACGCCGGGGCCGAAGATGGCCTCGCCCGCGGCGACGGCGGCGATGGCGCGGATGACGTTGTCGGGGGCGGCGCCTTTGAGGACGTACCCTTGGGCGCCGGCGCGCATCGCGGCGAAGACCGACTCGTCGTCGTCGAACATGGTGAGCATGAGCACGGCGACGTCCGGAGCGACACGCGAGATTTCCCGCGTCGCTTCGACGCCGGTCAGGTCGGGCATCTCGCCGCCACGGTCGCCGCGACGACCGGCACCCGGCCACGAGATGTCCGCGGCTTCTGGCGGATCCTGCTCGCCGTCATCGCCCCGCTGCCCATGCTGTTCATGGGCGTGCAGTACGTGCTCCTGCCGGTCGACGGTGGTGTGTCGTTCGAGAAGAGCGTCGCCGCCTTCGCCGCGCACCAGGACCGAATGGACCTGCTGGAGTGGCTCCAGGTGCCGTTCCTGGTTCTGCTCGTCCCGGCCACGTACGCCGTGGTCTGGGCGGCGCGCCGCGCCGCGCCCCGCCTGACCACGGCCGGAGCGCTGGTCGCGCTCACCGGGCTGCTCGCCGGCTTCGGCATCCTGGGCGGCACGCCGCGACTGGAGAACGTCACCGTCAGCGAGGGCCTCGACGTCGCGACCATGGCACGGGTCGCCACCGCGATCGAGGAACACCCGACCACCCTGCTCGGTGGGCTGCTGTTCATCCTCGGCATCACGATCGGGCTGCTGCTGCTCGGCATCGCGCTGTGGCGCAGCCGCGTCGCGCCCGCCTGGATGGGTATCGCCCTCGCCGCCGGCGGCTTCACTCACCCGTTCATGCCAGGTCACGTCGCGGCCGGCATCGGTCTGATCGTGGCCGCGGTCGGCTTCGCCGGCGCCAGCGTGGCGCTGCTGCGGACGCGCAACGACGACTTCGACCTGCCCCCGGTGGTGCCGGCCCGTCCGAGCTGAGGCCCGAGCCGGGCGAGACGCGGGACGGCCCGCGCCGCGGTTGTGCGGCGCGGGCCGTCGGCGCCCTCAGCTCACCGGGACAGGCTCGCGCGTGGTCTCCGGCCGTTCCGTGTCCTCCGCCCTCGCCGGCTCCTCGTCGTGGGAGAGGCTGGGCAGCCAGTCGAGCCAGCCCGGCAGGTACCAGGCCCGCTCGCCGAAGAGCTTCATCGTGGCCGGCAGCAGGACGGCGCGTACGACGGTGGCGTCGATCAGGATGGCCACCGCGAGTCCCACGCCCATCTGCTTGAAGCTGAGCAGCGACATGGTGCCGAACACCGCGAACACCGCCACCATGATCAGCGCCGCGTTGGTGACCACGCCCGCGGAGGACCTGATGCCGTGGGTGACCGCGCGCTCCGTGGACATCCCGCTGTCGTACGCCTCGCGGATCCGGCTGAGGATGAAGACCTGGTAGTCCATCGACAGTCCGAACAGGATCACGAAGAGGAACAGCGGCAGCCAGTTCACGATCGCGCCCGGCGTGAAGCCGAGCAGGTCCGCGCCGAGCCCGTCCTGGAACACCAGCACCAGCACGCCGTAGGCGGCGGCCACCGAGAGCAGGTTGAGCAGGATCGCCTGGATCGCCACCAGGAGCGAGCGGAAGCTGCTCAGCAGCAGGACGAACGCCAGCACCAGCACGAACGCGAGGACCAGCGGCGCGGTACGGGACATCTGACGGTTGAAGTCGACGGTGGCGGCCATGGTGCCGGTGACGTACGCCTGGGTGTCCGGCAGCGCGCCCACGGTCTCGGGCACGATCGTCTCCCGCAGCGCCTCGACCGCCTTCCGGCCCTGCTCGCCGTAGCCGATGCTGAGCGAGATCGTGGCCACCGTCCGCGCCGGATTCACCTGGACGCTCACCGGTTCGTGCGCCACCCCGCTGGCCAGCGCCCGATCCTTGAGCCGTTCGATCGCCTGCTGCGCCGCGGGGCTGGACACGTCCGGTGCCTTGACCGCCACGGTGGCCGGTTCGTTGCCGCCCGGGAACGCCTTGTCGATCGCCTTGAACGTGGCCGCGATCGGGTAGTCGCCCTGGAGGTCGTCGATGCCGGGCTGGCCGAGGCGCATGCCGAGGGCGGGAACCGCCAGCGCGGCGAGCACGCCCACCGTCAGTACGGTGGAGATCCACGGGCGGCGCAGCACGCCGGTCAGGACGACGTTCCACACCCGACCGCCGCCGGCCCGGCCACCCAGCCGCCGCGGCCAGGTGACCCGGCCCCGGGTGACCAGCCGTACGATTCCGTGGATCACCCGGGCGTCAACGGCGTCGCCGAACACGGCCAGCGTCGCCGGGAGGACGGTCACCGAGGCCACCATCGCGGTCAGGACGACCAGGATGGTCCCCTGCGCGAAGCCCATGAACACGCCGTGGTCGGTGAGGAACATGCCGGCCATCGCCACGATCACGGTGACCCCGGAGATCAGCACCGCACGACCGGAGGTGGCCGCCGCGATCTCCAGGGCGCGCTCCTTCGACCGGCCGTTCGCCCGTTCCTCCCGTTCCCGGCGTACGTAGAACAGGGAGTAGTCCACGCCCACCGCCAGCCCGATGAGCAGCATCAGGTTGGTGGTCGTGTCGGCCACGTGCAGCACCTTGCTGGCCAGCGCCAGCAGACCGGTGGCGGCGAAGAACGCGGTCATCGACACCCCGAGCGGGATGAGCGTGGGCAACAGGGTGCCGAAGGCGATCAGCAGGATGATCGCGGTGATCGGCAGCGACAGCGCCTCGGCCCGCTGGAAGTCCTCGTTGACCGCCACGCCGGCCAGCCGCTGTATGCTGGCCGCGCCCGCCTGCTCCACCCGCAGTTCGGGGTGTCGGTCCTGTACGCCGGCCACCGCGTCGAGGACCGGCTGCACCCGCTCGTCCGCGGTGTCGCCGGCGCCGGCCATGTCGAACAGCACCAACGCGGTCGTCCCGTCGCTGGTCCGGGGCGCCGGCCCGGCCGGGTCGTACGGGGTGCGCAGGTGTTCCACCTGGCCGGTGGCCTCGACCGCGCTCCGGACGTCCTGCACCGCCTGGCGGAACTCGGGGCTGTCCACCGTGATCCGACCGTCGCGGGACTGGACCAGCACCATCTCGCCGGCCACGTCGGGGAAGCCGGCCTCGTCGATGATCTGCTGGGCCCGGCGCGAGTCGCCGTTCTGGCCCTCGTAGCTCTTCATCGGCGTGGTGCCCACCGCGTTGCCGACAACGGTGGCGACCACCACGAACCCGAGCCAGATCAGGATTGCCCACCAACGGTGGCGGGCGCTCCAGCCGCCGACGAGGGCAGCCACGTTCTTTGTCTTCCTAGTCCGTTCCCCGGTCACTACCGACCTCCGCCGTCTTCGATGAACGCTGTTCGTGGTCGCCCCGACCGTCGACTGAAGCAACCTGTCCTCGAAGCAGCCTCGACGCCGTCGACCTGCACGTCCGGAGACGCCGCTGGCCGGCACCCCGTGCTCGGGTGCCGGCCAGCGGTGTTGTTCATGTTCGGTTGTGTCAGCTGTTCCAGTTCTGGGCGACCAGGTCAGCGGCCTGCTGCTCCCACTGGGCGTAGGCGTCCGGGTACGCCGACACCTGCACCGTCTGCGCGGCCTTGGTCAACGGCATGTCCTGCCACCCGTCGACCTGCTTCAGACCCTTCAGGAACGCGGTCGTCGCGTACTCGGGGTCGGTGATCTGCTCCGGGCTACCCCAACCAGAGGACGGGCGCTGCTGGAACAGACCCAGCGAGTCGTGGTCGTTCTGGTCACCGAGGTGGCCCAGGTTCTCCAGCTTCGACTCCTGAAGCGACGTGGCGATCGAGATGACCGCGGCCCGTTCGGGCATGCCGGCCTTCTTCGTCGCCGCGATGATCGCCTTCGCGTTCGCGGTCTGCTCACCGTTCAGGCTGATCTTCGACTGGGCGCCCTGCACCGCGGCGACCGGGACGCTGTGCACGGGCTCAGCCGCGTGAGCGGCGATCGGACCAGCGAACACACCACCGGCGAAAGCCAGACCAGCAACACCCAGAACACTCTTACGCAGCATCGAATTCATGACCAAAGCTCCATTCGGGGGTTTGGCACACACGCCGACAGGGGGGTCGGGGCATGCGCAAGCACCGTCAGGCGCCCAAACAGGGGGGGAAGGTCTTCGACCGGCTGGCTCGCGGGGCGGGGGATCGCCTCTTCGCGGCGCCGGGACCATGTACAACGACCGACGACCCACCAACATTCCGGGCCCGGGCCACCCCGATCGCAGCGGGCGGCCATCAGCCCCCAGGTTCGGGGGCCTTCCTCGGCCGTGCAGCCCGGTACAACGCCCGCCGACCGCCGACCATTCCCTCCGCGACGCCACCCCGCCGCCTCCGAGACCGGCCATTCAGCGCATATCGCCCAGACAGGCGAGGCGCGCCGGCCAAGATCCACACGAGATCCCCGAAACGGGCCTATCCCAGCACGAGGAAGCCGCAACTTCCCCGAAATCGGCCCCTCGGGAACGCGACGCCGCAACATCCCCGAGGTGGCCCTCCGAAGGCGCGACGCGGCAATTTCCCCGAAATCGGCTCATCTCGGCACGACAAAGCCGCAACTTTCCCGAAATCCCGTATCTGGCGGAGGAGCGGCGGAGCGAGGCCGCAGTTCCCCGAAGGGTGCGCGGATCTTGGCCGGCGGGCCGGCGGGCCGGCGGGCCGGCGGCGGGCGGCGGGCGGGGGCGGCGCGCGGGCGGCGGGCGGGGACCGGGGGCGGAAGGGGGACCGGGGGCGGGGGTTCTGCCGTGGGCAGATCCGCTCAGCGTGAACCTGGCTCGTCGGAGGGCGCGACGGCCGGCAGGGTGGGACGTATGAGACTGCTGGTGCTGGGTGGGTCCGGATTCGTCGGTGGGGCCGTGGTGTCCGAGGGGGTACGGCGTGGCTGGTCGGTGACGGTGTTCAACCGGGGGCTGCACGGCGACGTGCCGGGGGGCGTACGCCGGTTGCGGGGGGACAGGACGGCGCCGGACGGGCTGACGGCGCTCGCCGGCGGTGCGTGGGACCTGGTGGTGGACACCTGGGACGGCGCGCCCCGGGCGGTGCGGGACGCCGCGCGGGCCCTGGCCGGTTCGGTGGGGCACTACGGCTACGTCTCCAGCGGCTCGGTCTACGGCGAACCGGTGGAGTTGGGCTCGGCCGAGGACGCGCCGGTCGTCGAGGCGTCGGCGGACGCGGTGGACGGCGACTATCCACAGCTCAAGGCGGGCGGGGAGCGGGCCGCAGTGGAGGTCTTCGGCGAGCGGGCGCTGCTGGCCCGCGCCGGGCTGATCCTCGGGCCGGGCGAGGACATCGGACGACTGCCGTGGTGGTTGCGGCGGATCGCCCGGGGTGGCGAGGTGCTCGCGCCGGGGCCGCGGGACCTTCCGGTGCAGTACATCGACGTCCGGGACCTGGCGAGCTGGCTGCTGGATCGGTGTGCCGAGGGCACCGGCGGCGCGTACAACGTGGTGGGGCGCAGCGGGCACACGACGATGGGTGAGCTGCTCGACGCGGCGCTCGCGGCCACCGGCGCGGACGCGGTGCTGCGCTGGACGGACCCGGAACCGATCCTGGCCGCGGGTGTCGAACCCTGGAACGACCTGCCGATCTGGATCCCGGTCGGGCACGAGTACCGCTGGTTGCAGGAGCGGGGTGTCGAGCGGGCGTACGCGGCGGGGCTGGTCTGCCGGCCGGTGGCCGAGACGGTCGCCGACACCTGGCGCTGGCTGTGCGAGGTGGGTCAGGTGCCGCCCCGCGCCGGCCGGCCGGCCCGGGCCCCGGTGGGGCTCGACCCGGAACGCGAGGCGGAACTGCTGGCCGGCGTCGCCCGGCCGGCCTGACCGGGCCCGGCCGCCGGGTAGCGGGACGGGCGGGCTCAGGCCGGCGCGACCGGCACGTCGAGCACCTCCTCGACGGGGCGGCGCGGGGTGGTGGCGCCCGGCTGGCCGTATCCGATCCGCATCCCCATCTGCGGGGTGCCGAACCGGCCCAGGGAGAGCCGCAGCGCCTCCCGCGCCCCGGACACCTCGATCGGCTGGGAGATCATCGACACGGCCAGCCCGGCGTCGGTGGCCGTCAGCAGCACCCGTTGCAGGGCCTGGCCCGCGATGATCTGGTCGGTGGTGGTGTTCCCCGCCGATCCCAGCACCGCGACCAGCGGTTCCGGCTCGAAGTCCCGCCCCGGCCCTCGGTTGCGTCCCCCGAAGCCGCGCTGGGGCAGCAGGTCCTGCGGCTCGCCCTGCGGCCCGCCCGATGCGGTCGGCACGCCGTCGGGGGAGGGCTCGGAGCGGATCCAGGCGGCCCGCTCGGCCACGTACGCGGGGTCGCGTTCGAGGACCCGGTGGGCGCTGCGGGCGACCTCGGCGAACGCGTTGACCGCGCCGGTGCCGATCAGCAGCTCCAGCCAGCACTGCTCGGCCCGGGCGGCCTCGACGAGCCGCCACCGGGCGTCGGCGGGTACCGGGTCGGTCCAGAACGGGGCGCGGTTGCTGAACCGGCGGCCGATCGCCGCGTACAGGCTCTGCTCGGTGGGGGTGGGGCGGCGCGGCACGTCCGGTTCCAGCCGGGCCACCACGTTCGGGTCGGCGGGGTACGGGCGGAGCCGGACGGTGGCCGGGGTGCCCGCCACGGCGAGCGCCAGCCGCAGGTTGAACAGGGCGGCCCCGCAGGCGATCCGGGCGCCCCAACCGCTCGGGTCGGTGGCGGGGAGCCCGCGCAGCGGGTCGACGGAGACCTCGATCCCGCCGTCGCGCAGCCGGAACCGCCACGGCTGGGTGTTGTGCAGGGACGGTGCCCGGACGGCGTCGGTGGCGGCGGCCGTCAGCTGCGCGACGGTGAAGCCGGTGTTCATGGTGCTGCTCCTTCCGTGGCCAGCGGCGCCGCCTCCCGGTCGGCTCCCTCCTACGGTGCGTCAACCGGGGGTTACCCGAGCAGGGCCCAAGGTCCCCATCTCGGGGGGACCGTCTACCCGCCGCGCCGTCGCGGTCGGGACCTTCGGCCCGTGCACGACCCCGCGGCGTCGGGGTAGAAAGGACGGATGATCCGGGTGTTCCTGCTCGACGACCACGAGGTCGTCCGTCGTGGCCTTGCCGACCTGCTCACCAACAGCGGTGACATCGAGGTGGTCGGTGAGTCCGGCTCCGCCCAGGAGGCGTCCCGCCGCATCCCGGCGCTCCGCCCCGACGTGGCGATCCTCGACGCCCGGCTGCCCGACGGCAACGGCATCGACGTGTGCCGGGACATCCGGGCCGTGGACTCCTCGATCAAGGGCCTGATCCTCACCTCGTACGAGGACGACGAGGCGCTCTTCGCCGCGATCATGGCCGGTGCCGCCGGGTACGTGCTCAAGCAGATCCGCGGCACCGACCTGGTCGACGCGGTCCGCCGGGTGGCGGCCGGGCAGTCCCTGCTTGACCCGGCGATCACCACCCGGGTGCTGGAGCGGATCCGCAGCGGGGTCGAGCAGCCGCGCGAGCTGAAGTCGCTCACCGAGCAGGAACGGCGGATCCTGGAGTACGTGGCCGAGGGGCTCACCAACCGGGAGATCGCCGGCAAGATGTTCCTCGCCGAGAAGACCGTGAAGAACTACGTCTCCAGCGTACTGGCCAAGCTCGGCCTGGAGCGGCGTACGCAGGCGGCGGTGCTGGCCACCCGGCTGCTCGGCCAGCGGCACTGACGGCATCGGTCCGCCGACGGCCGCCCGGCCCGGGATCCGGGCGGGCTGCCGCGCGCCGAGTCGGCCCGCTCAGTCGCGCAGCGGGGCGCTCCACCGCAGCTCGGTGCCGTGCGGGACCACCCGGCTCAACTGGAAGTCACCACCGAGGCGTTCGGCCCGCTCGCGCAGGTTCACCAGACCACTGCGGGCCGCCTCCGGGTCGCAGCCGACCCCGTCGTCGGTGACCGTCACCGTCACCCAGCCGGCGTCGACCCGCACCGTCACCGACACCCGGTCGGCCTGCGCGTGGCGTACGGCGTTGGAGAGCGCCTCGCGCAGCACGGCGGTGAGTTCGGGACGCAGCTCGTCCGGGACGGCGCTGTCGATCGGGCCGACCAGGTCCAGGTGGGGTCGGTAGCCCAGCGATTCGGCGGCCACCTCGATCGCCTCGCGGATCTCGGTACGCAGCGCGGCGCTCATCGGCGTACGCAGCTCGAAGATGGTCCGCCGGATGTCCCGGATGGTGGCGTCCAGGTCGTCGACGGCCGCGTTGATCCGCTTGGCCACCTCGGGGCGCGCGTTCATCGCCCCGCTCTGCAACTGCAGGCCGGTGGCGAAGAGCCGCTGGATCACCACGTCGTGCAGGTCGCGGGCGATCCGCTCGCGGTCCTCCAGGACCACCAGCAGCTCCCGCTCCTCCTGGCCCCGGGCCCGCTCCATGGCCAGCGCGGCCTGGCCGGCGAAGCTGTTGAGCAGCGCGACGTCGTCCTCGCCGCTGGGGGCGCGGTCGGGGCGGTGCGCGATCACCAGGACACCGTGCAGGGTGTCGGCCGCGGCGAGCGGGGAGACCACCGCCGGGCCGGCGACCACCGGCCGGGGCCACGGCGCGGCCTCGGCGAGGTTGGCCAGCGACTCGTGCCGGCCCTCGGTGACCGAGCCGGCGAAGGTGGTCTCGGCGGCCGGCAGCACCGTGCCGACCAGGGCCCGTACGGTCTCGTCGGCGCCGTCGACCACCTCGACGGTGAACTGGCGCTCGTCCTCGTCGTAGAGCAGCACCAGCGCCAGCTCCGCCTCGGCGACCTCCCGGGCCCGCCGGGCCACCAGGGTCAGCGCGTCGGTCCGCCGGACCTCGCCGAGCAGCACCGAGGTGATCTCGGCGGTGGCGGCCAGCCAGCGTTCCCGCCGGTGCGCCAGCGCGTAGAGGCGGGCGTTCTCGATCGCCACGCCGGCCGCGGCGGCCAGCGCCACCACGATCTCCTCGTCGTCCTCGGTGAACTCGGCCGCGCCCTGCTTCTCGGCAAGGTAGAGGTTGCCGAACACGTGGTCGCGGATGCGGACCGGCACGCCGAGGAAGCTGTGCATCGGCGGGTGGTTCGCCGGGAAGCCGTACGACTTGGGGTGCTGGGTGATGTCCGGCATGCGCAGCGGTCGCGGATCGTCGATGAGCAGGCCGAGCACGCCCCGGCCGTGCGGCAGGTCGCCGATCTTCGCGCGCAGCTCCGGGTCGACCCCGTGGATGATGAAGTCGTGCAGCATCCGGTCGGCGCCGATCACCCCGAGCGCGCCGTACCTCGCGCCGACCAGCTCGCACGCCGACTGCACGATCCGCTGAAGGGTGCTGCGCAGGTCGAGGTCGGTGCTGATGCCCACCACCGCGTCGAGCAGGGCGCGCAGCCGCTCCCGGCTGGTGACCACCTCACCGACCCGGTCCAGCATCTCCTGGAGCAGCTCGTCGAGCCGCACCCGGGACAGCGGGGTCAGCCCCAGTGACGGGGTGACGTGCTCGTGCCGGGGATTCGGTGCGCTGGCCACCGGCCGATGCTATCGCCCGGTGGCGGTCGGAGACGAGCCCGCTACCGGCTCCCGCCGTGTGCCGCGGAGGTGTCGACGATCTCCTCGGTGGCCAGGCGCGGGGTGTGCGGGGGCCCCGCGTGCGCCGGGTCCGCGAGCCCCAGCCGCAGCGCCAGGTACGGGAAGCCGAGCCCGGCCAGCAGCCGGCGCACGGTCAGGCGGGTGCCTTCCACCTCCACCACGCCGCTGAGCGGCACCACGGAGACCCCGAGCCGGGTGGCGGTCAGCCAGGCGGACGAGAGCCCCTCACCGGCCCGTAGCCAGTTGTCCGGCTCGTCCTCGGTGCCCCAGAGGATCCCGTAGCGGGCGGCCCGGTCGTGCCCGGGACCGACCGGCAGGGTGCCGGGACGGCCGAAGTCCCGGCCCGGCACGGTGGTCTGCGGGGCCTGCTCGGGCAGCACCTCGGGCGGCAGCCCGGTGCCGGTGCCGGCCCGGCTGGTCCAGTACTCCAGTTCCTCGCGCGTCTGCGGGTCCTCGGCCGTGACCGTGCCGGCCTGCGACGCCGCGGCGGCCAGATCCATCACCTGGTCCGGGTCGAGGAGCTGGAGCCGTATGCCGTCCGCGCGGGCCGCCCCGACGATCTCGTTGAGGGTCGCGTCCGGAACCGGCTCGTCGCTCACCGGCCGGCGGTCGGTGTGCCGGACCCGCATGCACTGCACGAGGCGCATCGCGTCCCGGTCCGCCCCGATGTGCCGGAACCCGGTGAGCCGGGCGAGGAATTCCGGCTGGCCCGGGTCGGGCATCCGCTCCACCGCCGCCGTCCAGCCCTCGGCGGCCAGCGCCACGCACGCGTGGTGCAGCGCCGTGCCGCAGCTCAGCGTCACCAGCCGGCCCTCCGGGTCGGTGGCGGAGATCCGGGGGTCCCGCACCATCCGCAGCTCCAGCGCGTCGGGGAGGACCTTCCAACGCCACGGCTGGGTGTTGTGCACCGAAGGGGCACGACCGGACGTCGCGGCGGCCTCCGCGAGCGCGGTGGTCAGCGGGCGGTCCGTAGCCGTCGTCTCGTGGCTCATCGTCACGACCTTTCCATTTTTCCCCATCGTGCCGCACCCCGGGCGGGTCCGGGTGGCGTTGCCTCACCATCCTCTGCCACGCGGCGTCCGGTGGCACGGTGCCCCGGGCCCCCGTACCCGGGTCCTTCGACCCGCGTCGGATTACCCGTGATGCCCTGCCCGGCGACGCGCCTCGCTGAGACGATCCGCACGTGGATGCGGAACCGCGCGAGTGCGTACCCGAGCGGCCGGTGCGGCCGCGCCGGGTGGACTGGCGGGAGTGGGCGCCGCTCACCCTGCTCACCCTGGCCGTGCTGGCCGGCGCCGGGTTGTGGTTCGGCGGGCGGCGCGGCGTGGCCGAGCTGGTCTGGGCGGCGGTGACCCTGGTGGCGCTGCTGCCGGCCGCGTGGACCACCGTGCGGCAGCTGTGGCGCCGGCAGTTCGGCGTGGACGTGATCGCGGTGCTGGCGCTGGTCGGCGCGCTGCTGGTCCGGGAGTACCTGGCCGGCGCGGTGATCGCCGTGATGGTCGCCACCGGGCAGGGCCTGGAGGACTACGCGCAGCGCCGGGCCAGCCGGGACCTGCGGGCGCTGTTGGAACGCGCACCCCGGCAGGCCCGCCGGCGCACCCCCGACGGCGACATCGAGGTGGTGCCGCTGGACCGGGTGGCGGTGGGGGACCGGCTGGTGGTCGGTCCCGGTGACGTGGTGCCGGTGGACGGGACCGTCGAGGAGGCCGCGACGCTGGACGAGTCGGTGGTCACCGGCGAGTCGCAGTTGGTCACCCGCGCCGCGGGCGAGCAGGTGGCCAGCGGGGTGGTCAACGCCGGCGCGGGCTTCGGCCTGCGGGCCCGCAAGAGCGCGGCGGAGAGCACGTACGCCGGGATCGTCCGGCTCGCCGAGGAGGCGACCGCGCGCAAGGCCCCGATGGTCCGGCTGGCCGACCGGTACGCCGCCGCGTTCGTGCCGTTCACCCTGTTGGTGGCCGGGGTGGCCTGGGCGGTCTCCGGCGAGTTCCTGCGGGCGGTGGCGGTGCTGGTGGTGGCCACCCCCTGCCCGCTGCTGCTGGCCACCCCGATCGCCATCGTCTCCGGGCTGTCCCGGGTGGCCCGGCGCGGGGTGCTGGTCCGCGACGGCGGGTCGCTGGAACTGCTCGGCCGCGCCCGTACCCTGCTGATGGACAAGACCGGCACGCTCACCGCCGGCCGGCCGCGCGCCGCCGAGACGGTGGTCGCGCCCGGCGGCGACCGGGACGAGGTGCTGCGGCTGGCCGCCTCCGTCGAGCAGCTCTCCCCGCACGTGCTGGCCGCCGCACTGGTGCGGCAGGCCCGCGCGCAGGGGCTGCGCCTGACCGAGCCGGCGGAGGTCACGGAGGAGCCGGGCCACGGGGTCACCGGCCGGGTGGACGGCCGCCTGGTGCGGGTGGGCCAGCTCGCCGGCGAGCCCCCCGAGTGGGCGCACCGGGTACGCGAGCGCGCCGAGCTGGCCGGCCGTTCGACCGTCTGGGTCAGCGACGACCACGGTCCGCTCGGCGCGATCCTGCTGGAGGACCCGGTACGCCCCGACGCCCGGCGTACCGTGCGGCGGCTCCGCGAGAGCGGGCTGGACCGCCTGGTCATGGTCACCGGCGACCGCCCGCGTACGGCCCGGCAGGTCGCGCAGACGGTCGGCGTGGACGACGTCTGGGCCCAGTGCACGCCGCAGCAGAAGGTCGCCCGGGTGCAGGAGGAGTCCGGCCGGGCGGTGACCGTGATGGTCGGCGACGGCGTCAACGACGCACCGGCGCTGGCCGAGGCGCACGTCGGCGTGGCGATGGGCGCCACCGGGGCGACCGCCTCCGCCGACGTGGCCGACGCGGTGCTCACCGTGGACCGGCTGGACCGGCTCGCCGACGCCGTCGAGATCGCCCGGTACGCCCGCCGCATCGCGGTGCAGAGCGCCACCGTCGGGATGGCGCTGGCCGTGGTGGCGATGGTGGCCGCCGCCGTGGGAAAACTGCCCCCGGTCGCCGGCGCGTTCCTCCAGGAGGGCATCGACGTGCTGGTGATCGTGAACGCGCTGCGCGCCCTGCGGGGCGGCCTGCGCCACCGGGACGTCCCGCCGCGTACCCGGGAACTGCTCGACCGGTACGCGGGCGAGCACGACGGCGTCCGCGAGGTGCTGGACCGGCTGCGTGACACCGCCGACCTGATGGCGACCCGCCCGGACGCGCCGGAGAGCCTACCGGCGTTGCGGGAGGTGCACCGCCGGCTGGTCGACGAGGTGCTGCCGCACGAGGCGGCCGAGGAACGGCATCTCTACCCGGCGCTGGCCGGCCCGCTGGGCAGCGGCGAGGCGACCTCGACGATGAGCCGGGCGCATGTGGAGATCGGCCGGTTGGTGGACCGGATCGGCGGCCACCTGGCCCAGCACCCGGACGGCCGGCTGCGTCGGGACGAGCTGCCCGACCTGCTCGCCGCCCTCTACGGCCTGGACGCGGTGCTGCGCCTGCACATGGCCCAGGAAGAGGAGGACTACTTCTCGCTCAACCCGGAGGACGGACAGACCCCCGCCGGCCGGTGACCGAGCCCCGGTGGCGTGACCGAGCGTCACGGGCCGGGCGCTTCCCCCGCGGAACGGTCCGCGGGCTCAGCGTTCCCGGACCACCGCGACGGGGCAGTGCGAGTGGTTGATGAGCTGCTGGCTGACCGAGCCGAGCAGCATGCCGCGCAGCCCGCCCCGGCCCCGGCTGCCGACCACCACGAGCTGCGCCTCGCGGCTCGCCTCGACCAGCAGCGCCGCCGGGTTGCCCTGGGTCACCCGGACCTCGATCGGCACGTCCGGGAAGCTCTTCCGCCACTGGGCCAGGTCCTGGTCGACCGCCGCCCGTTCGGTGTCGCCCGGGTCGGCGCCGGGCGGCACCTGCCGCTCCCCGGACGGCCCCCAGACCCGGAGCACCCACAGCGGGACGTCCCGCTGGGCGGCCCGCTCGACGGCGAAGCCGAGGGCCAGCAGCGAGGACTCGGAGCCGTCCACGCCGACCACCACCGGCCCGGAGGTGGCCGGCCGCCCGTCGCGTACCACGACCACCGGGCAGTGCGCGTGGGCGGCGACGGAGACCGCGGTGGAGCCGGCGAGGAGGCCGCCGAAACCGCCGTGTCCCCGGCTGCCGAGCACCAGCATCCCCGCCTCGGTCGAGCGCTCCTGCAACACCAGGGCGGGCGGTCCGTCGAAGACCTCGCCGTGCACGGTGAGGCCGGGCCGGTCGGCCGCGGCATTCGCCGCCGCCGACCGAACCAGCTCCTCGACCTGCCGCCGGGCGGTCTCGTCCGGCCAGATGCCCGGCGCCACCCCGGGACCGACCCAGCCGGCCACCGTCAGCCACTCGAAGACGTACGCCAGCCGGACCGGCCGGCCCGAGCGGCCCGCCTCGTCCAGCGCCCAGTTCAGGGCCACCTTGGCGTCGGTCGAGCCGTCGTAGCCGACCAGGATCTGGTCCCCGCTCACCCGTCGCTCCGCAGGCCCTGCTCGGTCTCGCGGATCCACCGCCACTCGGCGACCCGGGGATCGTCCTCGCCGTACCGGCGGGTGTAGTCGCGGCAGGACTGCCGGACGTCGATCATCTCCTGGCGCAGGTGCGCGGCGCGCGAGGCGAGCCCCGGCACCCGGTCGATGACGTCGATGACCAGGTGGAAGCGGTCCAGGTCGTTGAGCATCACCATGTCGAACGGCGTGGTGGTGGTGCCCTCCTCCTTGTATCCGCGGACGTGCAGGTTGTCGTGGTTGGTCCGGCGGTAGGTGAGCCGGTGGATCAGCCACGGGTAGCCGTGGTAGGCGAAGATGATCGGCTTGTCGCGGGTGAAGATGGTGTCGAACTCGTTGTCCGGCAGGCCGTGCGGGTGCTCCGACGGCGGTTGCAGGCGCATCAGGTCGACCACGTTGACCACCCGGACCTTCAGCTCGGGCAGGTGCTGGCGGAGCAGGTCGGCGGCGGCCAGGGTCTCCAGCGTCGGCACGTCGCCGGCGCAGGCGAGCACCACGTCCGGCTCGCTGCCGTCGTCGCTGCTGGCCCAGTCCCAGATGCCCAGGCCGCGCCGGGCGTGCTGGATCGCCTCGTCCATGCTGAGCCAGTTCGGCGCCGGCTGCTTCCCGGCCACCACCACGTTGATGTAGTGCCGGCTGCGCAGGCAGTGGTCCATGGTGGAGAGCAGGGTGTTGGCGTCCGGCGGCAGATAGACCCGGACCACCTCGGCCTTCTTGTTGACCACGTGGTCGATGAAGCCCGGGTCCTGGTGCGAGAAGCCGTTGTGGTCCTGCCGCCAGACGTGGCTGGAGAGCAGGTAGTTCAGCGAGGCCACCGGCTCCCGCCAGGGGATGCGCCGGGTCACCTTGAGCCACTTGGCGTGCTGGTTGACCATCGAGTCGACGATGTGGATGAACGCCTCGTAGCTGGTGAAGATGCCGTGCCGGCCGGTCAGCAGGTAACCCTCCAGCCAACCCTGGCACAGGTGCTCCGACAGCACCTCCATCACCCGGCCGTCGGGGGCGAGGTGGTCGTCGCCGGGGACCGTGTCGCCGACGAAGGCGCGGTCGGTGACCTCGAAGGCGGCGCCGAGCCGGTTCGACGCGACCTCGTCCGGGCCGAACAGGCGGAAGGTCTGCGGGTTACGGCTGATCACGTCGCGGACCCACGGGCCGAGTGCGCCGGTCGCCCCGGCGATCGGCTCGCCCGGCTGCTGGACGTCGACCGCGTAGTCGCGGAAGTCGGGCAGATCCAGGTCGCGGAGCAGCCGCCCGCCGTTGGCCACCGGGTTGGCGCTCATCCGCCGGTCGCCCCTGGGCGGCAGGGCGACCAGCTCGGCGACCGGGCCGCCGGTGGCGTCGAAGAGTTCCTCCGGCCGGTAGCTGCGCAGCCAGCGCTCCAGCTCGGCCAGGTGCTCGGGGTTGCTCCGCACCTGGTCGACGGGCACCTGGTGGGCGCGGAAGGTCCCCTCGACCGGCTTGCCGTCGACCTCCTTCGGGCCGGTCCAGCCCTTCGGCGTACGCAGGATGATCATGGGCCAGCGGGGACGCTCGACGGGGCCACCGGAACGGGCCCGGCGCTGGATCGCGGCGATCTCGTCGACCGCCCGGTCCAGGGCCGCGGCGAGGCTCTGGTGGACCACGGCCGGGTCGTCGCCCTCGACGAGATACGGCTGGTGGCCGTAGCCGCGCATCAGGTCGAGCAGTTCCTCGGTGGGGATCCGGGCCAGGACGGTGGGGTTGGCGATCTTGTAGCCGTTGAGGTGCAGGACGGGCAGCACCGCCCCGTCCCGCGCCGGGTTGAGGAACACGTTGGACAGCCAGCTACCGGCCAGCGGGCCGGTCTCCGCCTCGCCGTCGCCGATCACGCAGGCGACCAGCAGGTCCGGGTTGTCGAACGCGGCACCGTAGGCGTGGCTGAGCGCGTACCCCAGCTCGCCGCCCTCGTGGATCGAGCCGGGCACCTCCGGCGCCACATGGCTGGGGATGCCACCGGGGAAGGAGAACTGGCGGAACAGCCGGGCCAGGCCGGTCTCGTCCCGGGTCACCGAATGGTAGAGCTCGCTGTACGTACCCTCCAGCCAGGTGTTCGCCACCAGCGCGGGGCCACCGTGGCCCGGGCCGGTGACGAAGATGGCGGACAGGTCCCGGTCGACGATGACCCGGTTGAGGTGCGCGTAGAGCAGGTTGAGGCCGGGGCTGGTGCCCCAGTGCCCCAGCAGCCGTGGCTTGACGTGCTCCGGCCGCAGCGGTTCACGCAGCAGCGGATTGTCGAGCAAATAGATCTGCCCGACGGTGAGGTAGTTGGCCGCCCGCCAGTAGGCGTCAAGCCGGCGCAGCTCGTCTTCGGTCAGGGGGCTGTGCAGGTCGAGAGCGGTGTCCATGCTGCAATAGCCTCTCGCGGATCGGGGACTTCTGCCACCCTGAGGCGGATATCCGCCCGGGCAGGTCCAGCCTCGCGCTTCCGCCGCGAATCCGGTCAGGGCCGTTGGTCCCGGACGTGCGGGCGTCATGGCCGCTCCACGCCTGCCGGTCCGAGTCCACGGACGACGATCACCGGCGCCGGCGAATGGTAGAGCAGCGTCTGGCTGACCGCGCCCAACATGCCCCGCAGCGGTTCCTCGCCCCGCGCCGCGACCACGGCGAGCTGCGCCGAGCGCGACTGTTCGACCAGGACGTTGCCCGGGTCGCCGCGCAGCGTGTGGCACTCTGCGGCAACGGTGGGGTGCCGGGCGCCGTGCCGGGCCACCGCCTCGGCGAGCAGGTCGCCGCCGTCGTCGTGGCGGCCGGGCTCGACGACCCGGATCGCGAGCAGCCGGGCCCCGCGCCCGTCCGCGCAGTCGAAGGCGTAACCGAGGGCCGTGTCGCCGGCCGCCGATCCGTCCACGCCGACCAGCACCGGCCCCTGCGGCGCCGGCTCGGCCCGGCCCACCAGCACCGGGCAGCCGGCCCGGGCGGCGAGCTGCACGGCCGGGGCGTCGGACGGTACGCAGGTCGGGCAGGTGGCGATCCCGCCGTCGCCGAGCGCCACCAGGTACGCCGATTCGGCGGCCCGGAGCAGCGCCTCGACCGGGGCGCCCTCGACGATCTCGCCGCGTACCGGGACCTCCGGCTCGGCCTCGACGGCCACCCGCTCGGCGCGTTCCAGCAGGTCCTCGGCGGCGGCGCGCGACCCGGCCATCGAGGGCTCCTGAAGGGCCACCGCCCAGTTGAAGGCGTGCAGCAGGTGCAGTGGACGGTCGTGCGCGGCGGCCTCCCCGGCGGCCGTGCGGACCACCTGTAGGTCCTCCTCCGAGCCGCCGATGCCGACCACCACCGCGTCGTTGGTGGGCGTGGCCATCCCGCCTCACCTCCCGACCGCGCTCTCCTCACCCACCGTAGTCGGGGGTACGCCCCCGTGGACCGAGACGGCCGAACCGCTGCCGGCGGTGGTCAGCGGGGAGTGGGGACGGTGGGGTGCACGCGGACCATCACGGCGGTGGCGTTGTCGTCGCCGCCCTCGTCCAGCGTGGCGGAGAGCAGTGCCTCGACGGTCCGCGCCGGGTCCCGCCGGGCGGCCAGCAGGTCCCGTAGCCGGTGGTAGCCGAGCTGGTCGCTCACCCCGTCGGTGCAGAGCAGCCAGGTGTCGCCGGTGCGCAACGGTACGGCCAGCACGTCCGGCTCGGGCTTGTCCGGGTGGCCGACGTAGCGCAGCAGCTGGTAGCGGGCCCGGGCCGCCTCCGGTGAGGTCGCCGGCCACCAGCCGTGCAGCACGCCGAGCCAGGCCATGGTGTGGTCGACCGTCATCAGTTCCAGCAGCCCGTCGCGCAGCCGGTACGCCCGCGAGTCGCCGAGCTGGACCAGCCAGCCCTGCCCGCCGTCGGGCTCCCCGACCAGGGCGGTCAGCGTGCAGCCGGTCAGACCGGTCAGCGCCGCCCCGGCCTGGCGTACCCGGAGCTGGGTCTCGGTGGTGGCGGCGCGCAGCTCGCGGGCGCCGACGGCCGGCCAGCCGGCGCGGACCTCCGCGACGAACGTGCTCATCGCGGTGGCGCCGGCGACCCGGCTGCCCTCCCCGTCGCCCATCCCGTCGGCGACCGCGACGAGCGGCAGTTCGGGGTCGACGTGCAGCACGTCGAAGTTCTCCGGGTAACGGTGCCCCACCACGCTGCCGCCGGCGATCTCCAGGGTGAGCCGCCCGACGGCCAGCCGACGGGTGGCGTCGACGGGTCGGTCCAGCGAGCGGCGGCGGAACACCAGCGGACGGTAACACCGGCCGGGGCCCGTCGCGGGCCGGTCGCCGTCGTGTCGGGCCGGGCGGTGTCGCCGGCGGGGAAACCTGGTCGCGGTCGACGCGACATCGGTCGCCGTCGAGTCGCCGACCGGTCGCGGCTGCCGCACACTGGCGGCGTGGACGGTGCAGACGACGAACGCCCGGCGCCGCGTTGCGCCGTGGTGGTGAACCCGGTGAAGGTGGCCGACCTCGACGGGTTCCGCCGGACGGTGAACGACGCTCTCGCCGCGGCCGGCTGGCCGGAGCCGGTCTGGTACGAGACCACCGTCGAGGACCCCGGCCTCGGCCAGACCCGGGAGGCGGTAGGGGCCGGCGCCGAGATCGTCCTCGCCTGTGGCGGCGACGGCACGGTGCGGGCCTGCGTGACCGCGCTCGCCGGCACCGACGTGGCGCTCGCCGTGCTGCCCCTGGGCACCGGCAACCTGCTCGCCGCCAACCTCGGCCTCCGCGACGACCTGGCCGCCGGGCTGGAGGTCGCCGTCGAGCGTGGTACGCGGCGGCTCGACGTCGGCGCGGTCGGCGACCAGTGTTTCGCCGTGATGGCCGGGATGGGCTTCGACGCGCAGCTGCTCGACGGCACCTCCGAGCGGACCAAGCGGCGGCTCGGCTGGCCGGCGTACCTGGTGGGGGCCGTGCGGCACCTGCGGGACCGGCCGATGCGGGTCAGCGTCCGGATCGACGACCGGCCGCCGCTGCGCCGGCGGGCCCGCTCGGTCCTGGTCGCCAACGTCGGCCGGCTCCAGGGCGGCGTACGCCTGCTCGCCGACGCGGAGCCGGACGACGGCTGGCTCGACGTGGCGGTGCTGACCCCGCGTACGCTCGGTCACTGGCTGGCGATGGCGTGGGCGCTGCTGGGCCGGCGTGGCCGGGTGCCCCGGATGGAGCTGTTCCGGGCCCGCCGGGTCGAGATCGTCAGTGACCGGGCCCAGCCCCGGGAACTCGACGGGGACCTGATCGAGCCGGGCCGGTCGCTGACCGCCGAGATCCGGCCCGGGGCGCTGTGGCTGTGCGTACCGAGGCCGGAGCGCGACCCCGATCTGGCGGTGGACGCCGACGCGGCGGCCGAGCGCGGCGCGCGTCTGGTCGAGGAGGCCCGGCACGAGTAGCACCAGCCCGGTCCCCGCGGCCGGTGGGACGGCCGTGCGCTGACGAGCTGCCGCCCGCGGCGTGTACGCGGCCCGCGAATCGGGTACAGCGCGCCTCGCAGACAAGGAGGTGCGGGGTGACGATCACGCGACGGCCGCTCGGCCATTTCGCGGGGCGCAGCGTCGCGGGGCTGCTCGCCGTCGCCGGTGCGGGGGTTGGTTTCGGCGTCCTGCTCATGCTCGTCCGGCTCCACTGGGGCCCGCTCCACCACGCCGACCGCGAGGCGGCGGAGTGGTTCAACGCCCTGGTGGCCCCGCACCACGCGCTGGTCACCGTGCTCAAGGCGATCACCGACCTGGGCGGGCGGCCGGTGCTGATCTGGCTGGTCACCATCGCGGTGGTGGGCCTGCTCATCCGCCGCCAGCCCCGGCTGGCGGTCTATCTGGTCATCACCGGGGTCGGCGGGCTGATCCTCGACCCGTCGCTGAAGGCACTGGTCGGCCGGCTCCGCCCGGTCGTCGACGTACCGATCACCCACGCTCCCGGCAACAGCTTCCCCAGCGGGCACGCGCTCGGCTCGTTCGTCGCGTACGGGGCGCTGCTGCTGGTCTTCCTGCCGGCCGTGGCGCCGCGCCGACGTCGGCCGGCCGTCGCCGCCGTCGCCGTGCTGGTGTTCCTGATCGGGCTGACCCGGATCGCGCTGGGCGTGCACTTCGTCTCCGACGTGCTCGCCGGCTGGCTGCTCGGGGTGGCCTGGCTCGGCGTCACCGCGTACGCCTTCCGGCTGTGGCGTCGCGAGCGCGGCCGGCCGGTGCCGCCGATCGGCGAGGGCCTGGAGCCGGAGGCGGGCGAGGAGATCGCCCCCGCGCCGGCCGAGGAGCACGTGCTGGAGCACCCCCGCTCGTCCGTCGCCGAGCTGCTGGTCGGCTGGGTGCTCGTCCTCGGCGTCCTCTACGGCTTCGGCATGTTCGTCAGCTACCACGCCGAGGGCACGTTCCTCGACACCCTCGACACCGCGGTGCCGCGGTGGTTCGCGGCCCGGCGTACCGCCTCGCTCGACGAGCTGAGCTGGTGGTGGAGCAAGTTCGGCGACACCCACGCCATCCTGCTGGTCGCGCTGGTCTTCTGCCCACTGGTGGTGGCCGTCGGGAAGCGCTGGCGGCCGGTGCTCTTCGTGGTGCTGGCGATGTTCGGCGAGCTGAGCCTCTTCCTCGTCACCGCCCGGTTGGTCGAGCGGCCCCGCCCGCCGGTGGAAAACCTGGACGGCCGCCTGCCGACCTCGTCCTTCCCGTCCGGGCACATCGCGGCCACCATCTGTCTGTGGAGCGCGATGGCGATCATCGTGGTCGCCCGGACCGACCGCTGGTGGCGGTGGCTCTTCGTGGCCCTGGCCGTGCTCATGCCGGTCGGGGTGGCCATCTCCCGGATCTACCGGGGCATGCACCACCCGACCGATTTCGTGGGCGCGATCCTGCTCGGCGTCCTCTGGGTCGGTCTGCTCTGGTGGGTGGTCCGCCCCAACGCCGACCTGCCCGCCGGCAGCCGGCCGGCCGTCGAGCCGGCGCAGGCGCGCGAGCCGGCCAGGGCCGGCCGCGAGGATTGAGCGGGCGCCGATGCTGCGGGTGATGACCTGGAACATCCTGACCGGTGGACGGGACCGGGACGGCACCGACCGGTGGGACCGGATCGTCGCGGTCGTCGCCGCGCAGCGCCCCGACCTACTGGCCGTTCAGGAGTTGCGCGGCCTCGACCGCGGCGGCCGGCTGGCGGAGCTGGCCGGCCGGCTGGGCATGACGCCGCACCTGGCCCGCTCCTGGTTCGGGCAGCCGGTCGCGGTGCTGGTCCGCGCGCCGCTGCGGGCGCTCCGCTCCGGCCGGGTACGCCGCCCGTTCCACCACGCCACCGCCCAGGTCCAGGTGGCCACCGGAGCCGGTCCGCTGACCGTGTTCAGCACCCACCTGAATCCGTACTCGGGTGGGCAGCGGCGGATGGAGGCGGACTGGCTGGCGGTGGCGGTCGGGCGTACCGGGGGTCGGCTGGCCCTGCTCGCCGGGGACCTGAACACGCTCGACCCGGCCGTCGACCACACCGCGCGGCTGGCCGGCCTGCCCACCCTCTACCGGCGGCGGCACCTGCGTCGGGACGGCCGTACCGTCGACACCCGCGCGGTGTCCCGACTGCTCGACGCCGGCCTGGTCGACCTCTGGCCGTACACCGGTGGCGGCGAGCCGGACGGGCCGACCGTGCCGACCCGGTACGGCGGTGCGGAGTTCGCCCCGACGCGCCTGGACTACCTGCTCGCCACCCCGGAGGTGGCCGCCGTGACCCGCGCGGTCCGGGTGGTCCGGGGCGGCGGCGCCGACACCGCCTCCGACCACTATCCGGTCGTCGCCGACCTGGCGCTGGACCCCGGCTGACCGGGACCGCGCGGCGTTGCCGCGGCTGGCTACCGTGACGCCGTGACCAGCCCGCCCAGCCCGTCGCCGGCCCGCCCTCCCGCACCGCCGGGCGTGGTCCCGGCCGCCGGCCCGCCCGCGCCGGCCGCCGCCGAGGAGCCGTCCCCGCTGGTGGTGGCCGTCGCCCGGGCCATCGCCCTGACCGTGGTCCTTCCGGTACGCCTCGGCTGGGAGCTGGTCGTCGTCGCCGGCCGGCTGTTGGGCCGGTACCTGCTCACGCCCACCGGCCGGTTCCTGCGCCGCTGGTTGCTGCGCCCGCTGGCCTGGGCGGCGCGGACCCTGCTGTGGCAGCCCCTGGTGTGGCTGGCGCGGGGTGTGGCCTGGTGCGCGGTGTGGCTGCTCTGGCGGCCCCTGGCCTGGGCGGTGCGGACGCTGGTGTGGCTGCCGCTGGTGTGGCTGGCGCGGGGCGTCGCCGTGGCGATCGACGCCCTGCGGCGTCCGCTGGCCTGGGTGGCCCGGCACCTGATCGCCGCGCCGCTGGGCTGGCTGCTCCGGCACCTGGTGGTCCGGCCGCTGCGCTGGGTCTGGGTACGGCTGCTCGCCCCGGTGCTCCGGGTGACGCTGTACGGCCTCGCCGTCGTCGGCGCTGCCGTGCTCGCCGCGCTCGGCTGGGCGCTGAACGTCGTCGGTCGGGCGCTGCTGGCCGTCGGCCGGGTGCTGTGTTTGGCGCTCGAGGGCGCCTGGCGGCTCGCCGGCCGGTTGCTCCACCTCCTGTACCGGGTGTTGTTGTGCCCGCTGGGATGGGCGCTGCGCTGGGTGTGGCGGCACACCGCGGTGCCGTTGTGGCGGGGCGTACGGGCGGTCGTCGGGCCGGTGGCGCGCGCCGTCCGGTCGACCTGGCGGGCCACGGTCACGCCGACCCGTCGCTGGCTGCGTCGTACGGTGCTGGACCCGGTCCGGCTCACCACCCGGCAGGTGCTCACCGCCCTCGGGCTGCGTCGCTGATCGAACCGCCGCCGCCCCACGGTGGTTCAGAACACCCAGTTCACCAGCACGGTGAGCAGCACCGAGGCGAGGACCGACAGCAGGATCATCAGCAGGCAACCGGGACCGCCCCCGACCGGACGGATCTCGGTGTTTCCGATACGCATGGACCCACCTTCGCAGGTGGGCGACTCACAGCGCGCGCAGCCGGGGCAGCAACTCCTCCCGCGCCCACTCCAGGAACATCGGCTGGCCGTCGCCACCGACCTGGAGAAGCGCCACGTGGGTGAATCCGGCGTCGACGTACCTCTTGAACGCCTCGACGTGCCGGTCCACGTCCGGCCCGCAGGGGATCCCGTCGGCCGCGTCCTCCTCGCGGACGAACCGGGTGGCCCCGGCGAACGCGTTCGGGTCGGGCAGGTTGGCGTTGACCTTCCAGCCCAGGCCGAACCAGCGGAACTGGTCGTGCACGATCTTGCGGCACTCGGCCTCGTCCGGGCCGTAGCAGATCGCCACCTGCCCGTGGCGCGGGCGGCCCGCGCCGCCGGCCTCCTCGTACATCGCGACGAGGTGCGGCAGCGGCTCGGTGGCGATCAGGCCGTCGGCGTACTCGGCGGCGAGGGTGGCCGACTGCCGGCCGGAGGCGGCGACGGCCATCGGCACCGGACGCCCCGGCCGGTCCCAGACGTACGCGTCGGGGACGTCGAAGTGGTTGCCGGAGAACGTCAGCGTCTCGCCGTTGAGCAGCGGACGGATGATCTGCAGCGCCTCCTCGAACATCTCGTGCCGCTGCTCCACGTGCGGCCAGCCGCCGACCACGTGCTCGTTCAGGTTCTCCCCGGCGCCGAGGCCGAGGGTGAACCGGCCGTCCGAGAGCACCCCGATCGTGCTGGCCTTCTGCGCCACCACCGCCGGGTGGTAGCGGCGGATCGGGCAGGTCACGAAGGACATCAGCCCGACCCGGTCGGTGGCGTGGGCGACCGCGCCGAGCACCGACCAGGCGTACGGCGAGTGGCCCTGCGAGTCGAGCCACGGATAGTAGTGGTCGGACATGACGAGGTGGTCGAAGCCGGCCGCCTCGGCGCGTACGGCGTGGTCGATCAACTCCTTCGGACCGGACTGCTCGCACAGGAGGGTGTAGCCGACGCTGACCATGGCGCATCTCCTTCCGGGCGGATCGTCACCGGATACCCCGCCGCGCGGAGGCCAACCCTGGTGTCCGGTTCCGACCCGGACGTCTTGACGCTGGGCGGGATGCTGCTTACAGTCCGGCCTTAACCGGTTCAGGCCGGGAGGCGCAGTGTCCTGTGGTGGGGATGGCCGCCCTTGTGACGGCTCACGGCGACGTGAGCCGTCACAGGCCGCCGCCCGGGATGGTCGATCAACTTAACCGGTTGCCTTCCGCGTTCCATCGCCCTACGCTGATGCCTGCGTCCGCCGGGAGTCGGGCGGCGGCTGTCGGGCTCAGCCGTCTTGTCATCACCACCGCACCCCGATCTGGGCACGGGGAGACCTCCCTGAGGACAGCCATGAAGAAGATCCTCTCCGTCGCGGGCGCCGCCCTGCTGACGGTTCTCACCGCCGTCTTCGCCTTCGGGCAGCCGGCGCACGCCGCCGCCGGCTTCTCCGTATCGAACGGCAAGCTCTACGACGCCAACGGCACCGAGTTCATCATGCGCGGGGTCAACCACGCGCACACCTGGTACCCGCAGCAGACCAGCTCGTTCGCCAACATCAAGGCGCTCGGCGCGAACAGCGTCCGGGTGGTGCTGGCCAGCGGTGACCGCTGGGCCAAGAACGACACCGCCGACGTCGCCAACGTCATCTCGCTCTGCAAGGCCAACAGGTTGATCTGCGTCCTGGAGGTGCACGACACCACCGGGTACGGCGAGCAGAGCGGCGCGATCACCCTGGACCGGGCGGTCACCTACTGGCTGAGCATCGCCAGCGCCCTCCAGGGCCAGGAGAAGTACGTCATCGTCAACATCGGCAACGAGCCGTACGGCAACCAGGGCTACAGCACCTGGGCGACCGACACCGCCAACGCGATCAAGCGGCTGCGCGCCGGCGGCCTCACCCACACCATCATGGTGGACGGCCCGAACTGGGGTCAGGACTGGTCCTTCACCATGCGCGACAACGCCGCCACGGTCTTCAACGCCGACCCGTCGAAGAACACGATCTTCTCGATCCACATGTACGGCGTCTTCAACACCGCCGCCAAGGTCAGCGACTACCTTGACCGGTTCCGCACCGCCAAGCTGCCCATCCTGGTCGGCGAGTTCGGCAACCTCCACTCCGACGGGGACCCGGACGAGGACGCCATCATGGCGTACAGCCAGACCAACGGGATCGGCTACCTGGGCTGGTCGTGGAGCGGCAACGGCGGCGGCGTCGAGTACCTCGACATGACCAACAACTTCAACCCGAGCAGCCTGAGTAGCTGGGGTCAGCGGATCTTCAACGGGGCCAACGGCATCAAGCAGACCGCCAAGGAGGCGTCGGTCTTCTCCGGCAGCACCCCGCCGCCGACGACGACCCCGCCGACGACCACCCCGCCCACGACGACTCCGCCGACCACCCCGCCGCCCACGACGACCCCGCCGACCACTCCGCCGGCGAGCGGCGCCTGCACGGCCAGCTACGCGATCACCAACTCGTGGCCGGGCGGCTTCCAGGCCGAGGTCCAGGTGAAGGCCGGCTCGTCGGCGATCAACGGCTGGACGGTGAAGTGGACCTACGCCAATGGCCAGACGATCAGCCAGGTCTGGAACGCGACGATCACCAACAGTGGCTCGGCGTACACCGCCCGCAACGTCGACTACAACGGCCGGCTCGGTGCCGGTGCCAGCACCAGCTTCGGCTTCCTCGGCACCGCCAACAGCACCAACACCGCCCCGGCGGTGACCTGCACCGCGAGCTGACCCCACCGGTGGCCGGGCCCGCACGGGCCCGGCCACCCGCCGGATCGCCGACGTGGCGGTATCCGGGCCGCCGGGACACCGCCACCTCGCCGAGATGAAGTGGATCAGCTCTGGGCCAGCCGGGCGGCCCGCATCTGCAGGTAGCGCTGCTCGGGGAGGCTGGTGGTCAGGCCGGCTGCGGCCCGGTAGTGGGCGACCGCCCGCTCGCGGTCGCCGGCCATCTCGTACAGGTGGGCCCGGGCCGCGTCGAGGCGGTGGTGTCCGGACAACCGGGGATCGGCGTCCAGGTCGGCGAGGGCGGCCAGCCCGGCGGCCGGTCCGTGCACCATCGCGGTGGCGACCGCCCGGTTGAGCGCCACCACCGGGTTTCCGGAGAGGCGCTCCAGCACCTGGTAGAGGGCGAGGATCTGCGGCCAGTCGGTCTGCGCGGGGGTGGCCGCCTCGTCGTGCAGCGCGGCTACGGCGGCCTGGAGCTGGTACGGCCCGACCGGCCCCCGGGACATCGCCCGGGTGACCAGCGCGGTCCCTTCGGCGATCGCGGTCGCGTCCCACCGGCTCCGGTCCTGGTCGGCCAGCGAGATCAGCTCGCCGGAGGGGCCGGTCCGGGCGGCGGCGCGGGCCTCGGTGAGCAGCATCAGGGCGAGCAGCCCGGCCACCTCGCTGTCGTCGGGCAGCAGCGCGTGCATCGCCCGGGTCAGCCGGATCGCCTCCTCGGACAGGTCCACCCGGCGCAGGTCCGCGCCGAGGCTGGCCGTGTGGCCCTCGGTGAAGATCAGGTAGAGCACGTGCAGCACCGTGGCGAGCCGGCCCTCCCGCTCGCCCTCGTCGGGCATCCGGAACGGCAGCCCCGAGCTGCGGATGCGCTGCTTGGCACGGCTGATCCGCTGCGCCATGGTGGCCTCGGGCACGAGGAAGGCGCGGGCGATCTCGGCGGTGCTCAGGCCACCCACCGCCCGCAGGGTCAGCGCGATCGCCGACGCCGTCGACAGCGTCGGGTGACAGCAGAGGAAGAGCAGGATCAGGGTGTCGTCCCGGTCCGTGACCAGCGGCTCGTCCGCGGCCGGCGCAGTCCGCCGCTGGTCGCCCTCCCGCCGGGCGGCACGGTCCTCCCGGTCACGCCGGGCGGCCTCGGCCCGGACCAGCTCGATCATCCGGCGGTACGCGACCTGGACGAGCCAGCCGCGCGGATTGTCCGGCAGCCCGTCGGCCGGCCACTGGGTGGCCGCGGCCAGCAACGCCTCCTGCACCGCGTCCTCGGCGGTGGCGAAGTCACCGAACCGGCGGGCGAGCACGCCGAGGACCTGCGGCGCCAGCTCGCGCAGCAGGTCCTCGACGGGCCGTTCCGGAGCGCCCAGCGGTCACATCTCCTGCGGCGGCGCGGACATGACCGGGTGCACCTCGATCGGCATGTTCAGCGGTCGCCCGCCGGGGCCCGGAGCGGTGGAGATGTGCGCGGCGATCTCGACCGCCCGCCGCGGCGTCTCGCAGTCCACGATCCACCAGCCGGCGAGGAACTCCTTGGTCTCCGCGAACGGCCCCTCGGTGACCACCGGAGCGCCGCCCTCACCGGCCCGGACGATGCGTGCCTGCTGGGGCCCGGCCAGCCCCTCCGCCTGGACCAGTTCCCCGTCGGCGGTGAGCTTGGCGTTGACCTCCCGCATGAACCCGATGTGCGCCTGCATCTCCTCCGGCGTCCAGGTGTCGATCGACGGGAAGTCGGTCGCGGCGGCGCTGAACTGCATCAACAGCATGTACTTCACGGTTGGCTCCTCATGCCTGTGCACCGATTCTCGGTGCTTCCTACCCCCGGTAGAAGCCGCCACCCCGGTTCTCGACATCCGCGCCGGAGAATTCTCGGCAAGAGGACCGCCCGGGGCCGAACCTCGACGGACAGTGAGAGGGTTCCCGCAGGTCGGTGACGTGCGGGAACCCTCTTCGACGTTCGGCCGGCTCAGCCGGGGTCGCCGGGCGACGACCACCGGGCGCGGGTCAGGTCAGCCTGCTCGGCAGGACACCGTCGGCCAGGTCCAGTTGCCGTTGTGCTGGATGGTGACCCCGAAGTTGTTGCCGCTGCCGTTGGGCGTGGCGACCATCGTCTGGGAGTTGGTCCAGGTGGCGTTGATGTTCCAGGTGGCGATGACCTTCGCGGGGGACGGAATGTTCATCGTGACGGTCCAGGCGTTGGAGCCCGACACCGAGACGTTGAGGTTGTAGCGGTCGCTCCACTGCTGGCCGGCCGACAGCGTCGCGGTGCAGCTACCGCCACCGCCGCCACCACCACCGCTGCCACCGCCGTCGGGGGCCACGGCGCGACCGGTCTGCGGGGAGATCATGCCGGCGCACAGGCCGCGACTGGCCAGCCCCTGCGCGATACGCGGGATCGCCGCGAGCGTGTTGGCGGGCCAGTCGTGCATGAGGATGACCTGGCCGTTGGTGAGCCGGGCGTTGGCCTGCACGATCGCGTCGACGCTGGCGTTGTTCCAGTCCTGCGAGTCGACGTCCCAGATGATCTCGGTCAGGCCGTACTTGGCCTCCACCGATTTCAGGGTCGAGTTCGTCTCGCCGTACGGCGGGCGGAACAGCTTCGGCGTGCCGCCGCCCGCGTTGGCGATGGCCTGCTGCGTACGGGAGAGTTCGGAGTCGATCTGCGCCTGGCTCTGCTGGATCAGGTGCGGGTGGGTGTAGCTGTGGTTGCCGACCCACATGCCGGCGTCGACCTGGGCCCGGACCTGGCCCGGGTTGGCGGCCGCGTTCTGACCCGTGTTGAACATCGTGGCCCGCAGCCCGTTCTGCTTGAGTGCGTTGAGCAGGGCGGCAGTGTTGCCGGACGGGCCGTCGTCGAAGGTGAGCCCGACGTACCCGTTGCAGGCGGCGGCCTGCGCCGGGGCGGCGGTGACGGCGAGGGAGACGGCGACGCTGCTGGCCGCGACCATCGCGGCGACGGCGAGGCCCGCGATCAGGGACCGCTTCGGCGGGTGTGGTGTGGTTCGCATACGGGTGCGCCTCCTCCTGGTGGGGGCTGGCGGGGGACGGGCAGCGTGATACGACCCGGCGGGGGTGTCGGTTCGGGGTGGTGGTTGACCCGGGGGCCGGGTCGCCGGGCGATCCGTATCGACCGCGATCGAGGTCTCTCGATTGGCGACAGTATTGGTCCGGGTCCCTCGCGATGTCAACAACTTCCGGAAGTGCCGTGGAAGCCTTGTCCTGAGCGGAAAACGCGCGCGTGGCTGTCCACCCTGGTCGTCGGCCACCTTGGGTGCTCGTCGCCGCATCGAATCGATGAAAACCATGGTTCAGGAGCCGGGAGGTGGGCCGGTGATCCCGAAAACTTTCGGAGCCCTTCCGGTCGATGTGCAAAAGAATGGGGTGCCCCGGCAGGACCGTTCGGGAACCCCCGGCCGTCGAACGGACAGCAGATGCGTGTGGAGATGAGTGTGCGCGGCCGGATACGGGCCGGGGATCCCGAGGCGTTCCGGCAGCTGTTCGACGACCATGCCCGGTCGGTCTACAACCACGGCTTCCGGCTGACCGGGGACTGGTCGGTGGCCGAGGACGTGGTGTCGCTGACCTTCCTCGAAGCCTGGCGGCTGCGGGACCGGGTGGACGTCGGCGGCGAGGCCGGCGCGCTGCGGCCCTGGCTGCTCGGCATCGCCACCAACGTCGCGCGCAACGTACGCCGAGCCACCCGCCGGTACGCCGGTGCCCTGGCCCGGCTCCCCCCGCCGGAGGTGGTGCCGGACTTCGCCGAGGAGGTCGCCGGCCGCCTCCGGGACCGGGAACGCCTCGCCCGGGTCCGTACCGCCCTCGCGGCGCTGCGCCAGCCCGAACGCGAGGTGCTGGCGCTCTGCGTCTGGTCCGGGCTCGACTACGCCGAGGCAGCGGCGGCGCTCGGCGTACCGGTCGGGACGGTGCGGTCCCGGCTGTCCCGGGCCCGGACCAAGCTGCACAAGCTCGTCGGCGCCGGGCGGCTCGATCCGCCCCGGGGAGTCGTGGCACCGCCCGGGGAGAACACGGAACCGCCCGGCGGTCGTGGACAGGTATCAGTCGACCGCACGATCGCGGTCCGGTTCGCTCAGGAGAACGCCCGATGAACGCCGACCCGAGAGACGTACGCGCCGACCTGGCCGGGCTGCTGCCGGCGCCGGCGGAGCGGGACCTGCCGAGCGACCGCCACCGGTTGATCCAGGAGTTCGTGATGAACGAGATCCACACCGACCACCCCTCGGCCGAGCGGGCGGCACGCCGCACCGCGCCACGGCGCCGGCTGATCCTGGCCTCGGCGCTGACCGGGGCCCTCGCCGCGGCCGCGGCGGTGGTGGTGATCGGCGTCGGCGGGTCCGGCGGCTCCGGGGGTGCGGCCGACGGCCCGGCCACGGCCGCCTCCTCCGGCCAGCAGATCCTGCTCGCCGCCGCCACCACCGCCGAGCAGGCGCCCGCCACCTCCGGTGCCTACTGGTATCTGCGGACGACGTCCACCGATACCGAGTGGGAGAGCTGGACCGGGCGCGACGGCCGGACCTGGGTTCGGGGCGCGAAGACCGGCGGCGACGTGATCGCGCTTTCCTGGGCCGCGTCGTTCCGGCTCGGCGGCCCCGAGGTGAGCCTCGCGCAGCTCCAGCAGTTGCCGACCGAGCCGGCCGCGCTGAAGCACTGGATCACCGAGTCGGTACGGAGCAGCGACGTCCGGACCAGCGCCGGCCGGCCGGACGCCGCGATGCGGGAGCAGATGGTCTTCGACGGCCTGCTCGCCCTGCTGGCCCAGTTGCCCGCCCCGCCCGAGGTCCGGGCCGCCGCCTTTCGGGCGGTCGCCGCGTATCCCGAGGTGACGAGCACCGGCGCGACGGACGGCGGCCGGGGTCTGCTGATCCGCCTCAACGGGGAGACGGTGGCCCGCCTGGTCGTGGACCCGACCACCAGCCGGATCCGGAAGACCAACTTCTTCGTCACCGCGGACGGGGCCCGGATGTCGACGCCGGGGGACGCGATGTTCACCCTGACCGCCGAGTGGACCGATCGGCTGCCCAGGTAGCGAGGTCTACGCGACGGCGTTGACCTCCAGCAGCAGCGCCTGCTCGGGATGCAGGGCCGGCAGCTGAAGCCCCACCGTGGCGAGCACCGAGCCGCCGAGCGTCACCCCGTCGGCCGAGGCCAGCCAGCCCGGCGGGGCCAGCTCCAGGAGCGCCGGTTCTGGCACCCCGGCCGGCGGGCGTACCCGGTAGCGCCGGGACGGGTCCAGTCCCGGCAGGCGTACCGGGCCGGGCACCTGGGCGACCGACGTGGCCAGGCGCGAGACCGCGTACACCGCTCGGGACCGGTCGTGGGCCACCACGCCGTGTGCCTGCACGGCCGGGTGGTCCGGGTGGTCGACCCGGACCACCCGGCCGCCGTGCAGCAGCGGGCGCAGCCGCTTGTGCAGCGCGACCCAGGCGGCGAGTTCGGCCCGCTCCGCCGCGCTGATCGCGCTGATGTCCCACTCGATGCCGTGGTGGCCGAAGAGCGCGGTGACCGCCCGGAAGCCCAGGTCGTGCACCCGGTGGGTGGTGTGCGAGCGGCCCGGCCCGATGTGGGTGCCGACCAGCTCGGGCGGGAGCAGCAGCCCGGTCCAGCGCTGGATGGAGAGCCGCTCCAGCGCGTCGTTGCAGTCGCTGGCCCAGACCCGGTCGGTGCGGCCCAGGATCTCCAGGTCGACCCGGGCGCCGCCGGACGAGCAGCTCTCGATCTCCACGCCGGGGTGCCGGGCGCGCAGCTCGTCGAGCAGCCGGTAGACCGCCACGGTCTGCGCGTGCACCCCGGGCCGGCCGGCGTGCCCGGCCTCGGTGAGATCCCGGTTGTGGTCCCACTTCAGGTACGCGATGCCGTCGTGGCCGCCGAGCAGCGCGTCCAACCGGGACAGCAGGTGGGCGTACGCGTCGGGGTGGGCGAGGTCGAGCACCTGCTGGTGCCGCCACTCGGGCGGCAGCCGGCCGGGCGCCTGGAGCACCCAGTCCGGGTGGGCCCGGAACAGGTCGGAGTCGGGGTTGACCATCTCGGGCTCGACCCAGAGCCCGAACTGCATCCCGTGGCCGCGTACGTGGTCGATGAGCGGTTGCAGCCCGTCCGGCCAGACGTCGTCGTCGACCCACCAGTCGCCCAGCCCGGCCCGGTCGTGCCGGCGGCCCCGGAACCAGCCGTCGTCGAGCACGAAGCGTTCCACGCCCACCTCGGCGGCCCGGTCGGCGAGCCCGGCGAGCCGGTCCAGGTCGTGGTCGAAGTAGACGGCCTCCCAGACGTTCAGCGTCACCGGGCGGGGCGTGCGCGGATGCCGGGGACGGGCCCGCAGGTGGGCGTGCAGCACGTCGCTGAGCCCGTCCAGCCCGTCGGCGGAGTGCACCGCGTAGAGCAGCGGAGTGGCGTACTCGGCACCGGGGGCGAGCAGGATCTCGCCGGGGGTGAGCAGTTCGCCGCCGCCGAGGGTGGACTCGCCGGTCGGGCGGCGCTCGGCCACCGTGACGTGGTCGCCGCTCCACGCGGTGTGCACCGCCCACACCTCGCCGTGCCGGAAGCCGAACCCGGGTGTGCCGGCGACCAGCAGCAGTGTGGCGTCGTGACCGGTCCGGCCGTGCCGGCCCTCGCGTACCCAGGCGCCCATCGGCCACGGGTGCCGCTGCGGGGCGCGTTCCCGGCACCAGCGCCCGGTCAGGTCGAGCAGTTCGGTGGCGACCGCCGGCACCGGCAGCACCGGGGTCAGCTCCCGCACCTCGTACGCCCGGTCGCCGTCGTTGCGCAGCCGGTGCCGCAGCGTCAGCAGCCCGGTCGGGTGCAGTGTGATCTCGACGGTGAGGGACAACCCCGCGCCCGGGTCCGCCGCCCGCACGCTCACCCGCGCGACCCCGGCCCCGTCGGGGTCCCGCTCCTCCCCGGATACGCGCACCGCGTCCCCGCCGCCGGCCACGCGGCTCGGGTCCGGGGCCGATGGCGAGCCGGTGCCCGCAGTGCCGCCCTGCGCGCCCGCCTCGGCGGCCGGCTCGTCGAGCACGTCCACGGCGGTGAGCCGGAAGGCGGTCGACCAGTCCCGGCGGTCACGGTGGCCGGACAGTCCCGGCCGGCCGCTCCAGCCGGCGCTCGCCTCGGGCAGCAGGGACAGCACGGTTGGCATGTCGAAGCTGCTCGGCACCACCGGCGCAATGGTGGCGTCGACCAGGGCGGGCAGGTCGTCGGCGGGCAGCGGGCCGAGGTCGGCACCCCAGTGCACGACCCGAGGCAGCCCCGGACCGCGCGCGTCGAGCACCAGGCTGGTCCGTCCGCGTCGCAGGTGGAGGATCGTCATCCCTTGCTCGCTCCCAGGGTCAGGCCCCGGACGAACTGCTTCTGCAACAGGAAGAAGATCACCAGGGTGGGGATCGCGACCAGCACCGAGCCGGCCGAGACGAGGTTGTTGTCGGTGAAGAACTCGCCGCGCAGGTTGTTCAGCGAACTGGTCACCGGGAACTTGTCGCCGCTGCGCATCAGCACGGTGGCCCAGAAGAACTCGTTGTAGATCCAGGTCACCTCAAGGGTGGCGAGGGCGGCCAGGGCCGGCCGGCACAGCGGCATGGTGATCTGCCAGTACTGCCGCCAGACGCTCGCCCCGTCGACCATCGCCGCCTCGTACAGATCGTGCGGCAGGGCCTTCATGTAGTTGCTCAGCACGAAGACGCAGAAGCCGCACTGGAAGGCGACGTTGACCAGGATCAGTCCCCAGTAGCTGTCGTAGAGCAGCTCCGAGTCGCTCATCCAGGACGGCAGCGGGATCTGGGTGAACATCCGGAACAGCGGGATCAGCAGGGCCTGCTGCGGCAGCAGGTTCGCCGCGGTGAACAGCCCGAGCAGGACGAGGTTGACCCGCCAGCTGAACCGGGCGATCACGAACGCCACGCAGGAGGCGAGGAAGAGGGTCAGCAGCACCGCCGGGACCGTGATGTAGACCGAGTTGAGGAAGTGCTTGCCGAACTCGGCGGTCCGCCAGGCGGTGACGTAGTTGTCGACGGTCCAGCCGCCGAGCGAGACGTAGCCATGGGCGGCGGTGTACTGGTACGAGCGCAGCGAGGTCAGCACCGCCCAGAGGATCGGGAAGAGCCAGCCGACCGCCACCGTACCCAGGAAGAGGTGCAGGACCAGCCGGGCGGGCCGCAGTGGCCGGCGGCGCCCGGCCGGCGCGGCGGCCGTGGGCTCCCGGGTCGAGATGGCGATCATCGCCGGTCCTCCCGCATGACGGTGGCCAGGTAGACGGTGATGAAGACCAGGGAGACGACCAGCATGATCGTCGCCAGCGCGGAGCCGAAGCCGATCCGGCTCGCCTCGCCGACCACGTTCGCGGTGACCAGCGCGGAGAGCAGCTCCAGCCCGTTGCGGCCCTTGTTGATGACCCAGACCAGGTCGAACGCGCGCAGCGACTCGATCACCGTCACCACCAGCACGATGATGTTGATCGGCCGCATCACCGGGAAGACCACCCGGAAGAAGGTGCTGGTCTCCGAGGAGCCGTCCACCGCGGCGGCCTCGCGCAGCGACGGGTCGACGCCCTTCAGGCCGGCCAGGTAGAGCAGCATGATGTAGCCGACGTGCCGCCACCCGGCGGCCACCAGGACCGCCCAGATGTTGACGTGCGGGTCGCCGTACCAGTCGACGTTGCTGCCCAGCACCGCGTTGAGCAGGCCCTGGTCGCGGCTGTAGATGAGCTGCCAGACGAAGCCGATCAGCGCCAGGGAGAGCACCACCGGCAGGTAGAGCGCGGTCTGGTAGAACCGGCTGCCGCGCATCTCCTTGTCGAGCAGCACGGCGAGGAGCATCCCGAACGGGGTGGCCACCACGAACAGGGCGGCCAGCCAGAGCAGGTTGTTCTGGATCGCCGGCACGAACGGCGGGTAGATGTTCACCACGTCGTCGTAGTTCTTCCACCCGACCCAGTCGATCTCGCCGATGGGGCCGATCCCGTCCCAGTTGGTGCCGGAGAGCAGCACGGTGGCCAGCGCCGGCAGCCAGACCAGCCCGCAGACGAGGATCAGGGGTACGAGCACCATCAGCGTGATCACCACGCGGTCGGTACGGGACAGGAGCCGTAGCCGGCGGCGGCGACCACCGGGGGAGGTGGTCGCGGCCGGTGCTGGCACGGCGTGATCCGCTTGGATCAGGGGCAGGTCGGACACGGTGTCCTTCCCCTTTCCGCCGTCAGCTGGTGAAGATCGACTTTTTCTGGTTCTCGATGCTGGTCAGCAGCCCGCCGATGTTCTTCGGGTCCTTGATGAACTGCTGGAACGCCGGGATGATCACGGTGGAGGCGAAGTCCGGCCGGGTGTCCCGGTCGAGGAACTGGGCGATCTCGGTGGCCGAGCCGACCAGTTCGGCGGCCTTCTTCTGCAAGGCGGTGTAGCCGCTGGTGTCCGCGCCGGTGTTGGCGACCAGGGTGCCCGGGTCGCCCTTCACCATGATGTTCGCGGCGTCGACGCTGCCGATGTAC
Organism: Micromonospora narathiwatensis; assembly: GCF_900089605.1. Taxonomy (NCBI): domain Bacteria; kingdom Bacillati; phylum Actinomycetota; class Actinomycetes; order Micromonosporales; family Micromonosporaceae; genus Micromonospora; species Micromonospora narathiwatensis. The sequence continues at coordinate 572,545 of NZ_LT594324.1, forward strand.
TCCAGCAGCTTCTTGGCGTTCGCCGTGGACTTCGGCTTGCGGGCCATCATGTAGCCGTCGATCGGCGCGTCCAGGGCCTTGGCCCCGATCGTCGAGTCGATCTCGGGGAAGGTGAAGAAGTCGATGTCGTCCTGCTCGTTGTCGTTGAACTGCTGGGCGACGAAGAGGCCGAGCAGGTACATGCCGCTCTTCTTCTGCTGCAACGACTGGGCGGCCTCCTGCCAGGTCCGGCCCAGCGCGTCCGGCTGGTGCAGCGGCAGCAGCCCGGCCCAGGTGTCGAAGACCTTCTTCACCTTGTCGGAGGTCCACGCCTCCTTGCCGGCCATCAGGTCGATGTGGAACTGGTAGCCGTTGATCCGCAGGTTGAGGATGTCGAAGGTGCCCATGGCCGGCCAGCCGTCCTTGTCGGCGAAGGCGATCGGGTTCAGGCCGTCCTTCTTCATCTGCGCGCCGAGGGCGTTCAGCGCGTCGAGGGTCTGCGGCACCTGGTAGCCGTGCTGCTGCCAGACCGACTTGCGGTAGAAGACCGCCCACGGGTAATACGACGCCGGCACGAAGTACTGCTTCCCGTCGTCCCCGGTGGACGCCTTCTTGAACGCGTCCGAGAACCCGGAGAGCTTGCCCCAGACGTCGCTGACGTCGCCGGCCAGGCCCTTGGCCGCGAAGAACCGCATCCGGTAGCCGGCGAACCAGGTGAACACGTCGTCCGGCTTGCCCTGCAGGTAGTTGTTGATGTTCTCCTGGAAAGTGTTGTGGTCGACCGTGTTGATGTTGGCCTGGATCCCGGACGAACCCTGGAAGGCCGCCGTCAGCTTGGCGAGGACGTCCTTCGGCGTCGGGTCCGAGGCGTTCGAGCCGACCGACACGGTCTTGGAGTCCGTGCCGGAGCCGGAGTCGGAGCCGCAACCAGCGAGCACTCCCGTGCCGAGCAGCGCGCCCGCGCCGGCCGCCCCGGCCAGCAGCGAGCGGCGGTTGAGGCCGGCGACGGACGGGGGTACGAGTCGGGCGAGGTACTCGGCTTGCGATCGAGGACGGGACATTGTGCGCTCCTGCGTGATCGGCGGGCAGGGGACAGTTCCACCGTGAATCCACATGTCCGAACACAAACAGCCGGTGGCGGTTGAAGCTACCCCCTGGTTTTGCGCTGTCAAGAGGTTGAGCTGAATCTCTGTCGATGTTGGAACGTGTTGACTTGGGTGCGCTTCGGGGGCACCCTCTGCTGTCATGCGGAACTGGCACGGTGCGGGCATCTGGTACGGCGCCGACTACAACCCGGAACAGTGGCCCGAGGAGACCTGGGCCGAGGACGTGGCGCTGATGCGCCGGGCCGGGGTCAACCTGGTCTCGGTCGGGATCTTCTCCTGGGCCCTGCTGGAGCCCGCCCCCGACCGATACGAGTTCGGCTGGCTGGACCGCGTGCTGGACCTGCTGCACGGTGGCGGGATCAATGTGGACCTCGCCACCGCCACCGCCAGCCCGCCGCCCTGGCTGGCCCACCGGCACCCGGAGACGCTGCCCCGCCGGGCCGACGGCACGCTGCTGTGGCCGGGCGGGCGGCAGGCGTACTGCCCCAGCTCGCCGATCTTCCGGGCGCGCTCGCTCGCCCTGGTCGAGGCCGTCGCCGGCCGGTACGCCGACCACCCGGCCGTGGTCATGTGGCACGTCTCCAACGAGCTGGGCTGCCACAACGTGCACTGCTACTGCGATGTCAGCGCCGAGGCGTTCCGCCGCTGGCTGCGGGTGCGTTACGGCGACCTGGACGCGCTGAACGCCGCCTGGGGCACCGCGTTCTGGAGCCAGCGCTACCACGACTGGGCGGAGGTCAACCCGCCGCGTACCGCCCCGACCTTCGCCAACCCGACCCAGCAGCTGGACTTCCTGCGCTTCTCCTCGGACGAGCAGCGGGCCCAACTGCGCGCCGAGCGGGAGCTGCTGACCCGGCTCGCCCCGCAGCCGGTAACCACGAACTTCATGATCGGCACCGGCGTGAAGCACCTGGACTACCACTCCTGGGCGCCCGACGTGGACCTGGTCGCCAACGACCACTACCTGATCGCCGCCGACCCGCGGCCCCACGTCGACCTGGCGCTCGCCGCCGACCACACCCGGGGCGTCGCCGGTGGCGGGCCGTGGCTGCTGATGGAGCACTCCACCAGCGCGGTCAACTGGCAGCCGCGCAACGTCGCCAAGACCCCCGGCCAGCTCCGGCGCAACAGCCTCGCGCACGTGGCGCGCGGCGCCGACGGGGTGCTGTTCTTCCAGTGGCGGGCCTCCCGGGCGGGCGCGGAGAAGTTCCACTCCGCGCTGGTCCCGCACGCCGGCCCGGAGACCAAGGTGTTCCGCGAGGTGTGCCGGCTCGGCGCCGACCTGGCGGCCCTCGCCGAGGTACGCGGCAGCCGGGTCGAGGCCGACGTGGCGATCCTGTTCGACTACGAGGCGTGGTGGGGCGTCGAACTCGACTCCCACCCGAGCGTCGACGTCACCTACGTCGACCGGCTCGCCGACCTGCACGGGGCGCTCTGGCGGGCCGGGGTCACCGCCGACGTGGTGCACCCGTCGGCCGACCTGTCCCGCTACCGGCTGGTCCTGGTGCCCACCCTCTACCTGGTCCGCGACGCCGACGCCGCGGCCATGCGGCGGTACGTCGAGGCGGGCGGGACCGCGCTGGTCACGTACTTCAGCGGCATCGTCGACGAGCACGACCACATCCGGCTCGGCGGCTACCCGGGCGCGTACCGTGACCTGCTCGGGGTGTGGACCGAGGAGTTCTTCCCGCTCCGCGCCGGCGAGCGGGTACGCCTGGACGACGGCTCGGGCGCCGACGTGTGGACCGAGTGGCTGCACGCCGAGGGGGCGGAGGTGCTCACCACGTACGCCGACGGGCCGCTGCCCGGTGTGCCGGCGCTGACCCGGCACGCCGTCGGCGCCGGAGCCGCCTGGTACGTCGGCACCCGGCTCGACGAGACAGGCACCGACCGCCTGGTGGCCCGGCTGCTGGCCGAGTCCGGGGCCCGCCCGCCGGTGCCCGCGCCCGAGGGGGTGGAGGTGGTCCGGCGGCGCGCCGCCGACCGGAGCTGGCTGTTCGTCATCAACCACGGCGACGCCGAGGCCCGGCTGGCCGTCACCGGCACCGAGCTGCTGGGCGGCGGCCGGTGTGCGGGCGAGTTGGTCGTGCCGGCCGGCGAGGTGGCGGTGGTCCGCGAGGAGCCCGCGAAGGAGGTCTGATGCTCGCCCAGCAACGGCAGAGCGCCATCCTGGAGCTGATCCGCCAGCGCGGTGGCGTCCGGGTCAGCCACCTGGTCAGCCGGTTCGGGGTGTCGGACATGACCATCCGGCGGGACCTGGAGGTGCTCGCCGAACGAGGGCTGGTCGACAAGGTCCACGGTGGGGCGACCCTCGCCGGCCCCGGGTCGGCCGAGGAACCCGGCTTCGCCGCGAAGTCGATCCGGCAGCAGGCCGAGAAGCGGGCCATCGCAGAGCGGGCCGCCCGCCTGGTCGAGCCCGGGATGGCGATCGCGCTCTCCGCCGGCACCACCACCGCCGCCCTCGCCGCCCGGCTGGCCGAGGTACGCGGCCTCACCGTGGTCACCAACTCGATACCGGTCGCCGACGCCCTCCACCAGAATCCCCGCGCCGACCAGACGGTGGTGCTCACCGGCGGCCTCCGTACGCCGTCGGACGCGCTGACCGGGCCGGTGGCCGAGGAGGCCATCGCCGCGCTCAACGTCGACCTGCTCTTCCTCGGGGTGCACGGGATGACTCCACGGACCGGGTTCACCACCCCGAACCTGCTGGAGGCGGCGGTCAACCGGCGGTTGATCGACGCGGCCCGGCGGCTCGTGGTGCTCGCCGACCACACCAAGTGGGAGACCATCGGCATCGCGACGATCGCCCCGCTCGCGGAGGCCGACGTGCTCATCACCGACGCCGGCCTGCCGCACGAGGCACGCGAGCAGGTCGGTGAGCAGGTCGGCGAGCTGGTCGTGGTGGACGCCGACTGAGCTGCCGGGGCCTTTCGTGGACCGATCCGGACCTACGGCGGTTCCTCGGGCCCGCACGGACCGCTGTGACCGGCCGGCAGGTAGCACCGACGGCGGTCCGGCATGATCCAGTCGCAGAACACCCAGTGCCGTACGTGTTGGGTGTCCTCCTCGGAGACGGTGGCGCCGGCGACGTCGACCTCCGGCCGGGTGGCCAGCGACCGGGCCAGCGTGCGGGCCAGGCCGAGCGCCGCGTCGAGGCCGCCGACCAGCACCGGCAGATGGATCACGTAGCGGGGCGGGCTCGCGTCCGTCCTGGTGAATGCCGCGACGGCGGCCCGGGGCAGAGGCGCGAAGACCGGCCCGACAGGCAGCGGCGGCGGCCCAGCGGGGTCGCTCACGATTGGCGCCGCTGGGCCTGAGCGCTCTGCCAGTCGCGCAACGCCCGCTTGATCCGGATGTTCTCCTCGTTCAGCCGGGCGACGTCCTGATGCAGGCTGGCCAGTTCCAGCGCGACCCGGTGCAGGAAGTGCCGTACCTCCTGCGGGTCAAGGCCGCGCCGGCCGAACCCCACGGTGGAGAAATGCCGGTCGCGGACGTTTCGTGGATGCAGCCGGGGCGGCGCGCTGCCGTAGACGGTGCCTCGGTTCATCGGTCGGCTCCCTTCCTCGGGTTGGAGGGGCGGTCCTGCCCGGAGGGGGAATTCCGGGCAGGACCGCCCGCCCGGCGACCGCAGCCTCAATCGGCGGGTACGGCCACCGGGCTGCCGGTGGATGGTCCTGATGTCGGACAGGACGGGGTCGCAACGACCCGCCTGTCCGTGATAGGTATTCGTCAAGTCGGATCGGGGCCGGGCCGCTTATGTCCCGACGCCCCATGTTGAGACCCGACGAGAGCCGGTATGCGTCTGCCACACGCGAGGCCGTCTCTCGTCACCTTCTCGGCTGTTGGCACAGCCGCGGTTGCCGCGCTTGCACCGGGCGTCCCCGGGGGCCGGTGATCACCCTCACCCGAAGGCCACATTTCCAGTGGGCTTGAACTGGAGCAATGGTTCCTTCGCGGGCTTCGCCAACTTTTTCGAGAGGTGGATCATGCCGCACAAGCCGTTCATTCGGACGCTGCGGGCACAGTGGCTCGGGCAGCAGCTACGGGCGTTGCGAGAGGAGCGGGGGATGACCTTGAAGCTCGTCTCGGAGCACCTGCAACGCGACATGTCGGCGCTGGGCCGCTACGAGCGTGCCGACTGGCCCATTCGAAAGGGCGATGTCACCGCGCTGCTGGACCTGTACGGCTTTCACAATGCGGCCGAGCGGGCTCGCCTGCTGGCGCTGGCCGAGGAGGTCTGGCGCACCGACCGCTGGGACGACGACTACGGCGACGTCGTCGACTCCTCATTCATCGAATACCCCTGGCTGGAGGGCCGAGCCGAGAAGATCACCTCGTACAACACCATCTTGCTGCCAGGCCTCATGCAGACCCGCGACTATGCCGAGGCGGTCATTCGCAACGCGGAGAAGCCTGACGTGCCAGCGGCGAAGATTGCTCGTTGGGTGCAGTTGAGACTTGAGCGCCAAAAGGTCCTGGACCGATCCACAAGGGTGGCGGCCGTCCTCGACGAGTCCGTTCTGCGCCGACTTGTCGGTGGCCGGCGAACGATGTCTGCGCAGCTTCAACACCTTCACGAGCTGGCATTACGGCGGAACGTGGAGGTCAGGGTGCTGCCTTCTTCGACCGCGTTGCACGCCGGCCTGGACGGTTCTTTCACCCTGTTCACCCTGCCGAGGCCCTATCCGGCGGTCGCCTACCTGGAGAACCTGGCTGGCCGGCTTTATGTGGAGGCACCCAAATCAATGAGGTTTGTCCATGCGTACGATCGGCTCAGGGAAGCTGCGCTGGGTACGAGTGAGTCGGCACAGCTGATCGCCAGCATCGTGGAGGAGTTGTCATGAGCGAGGGTCTGCCGGCGGTGGCCTGGCACATCAGCACCAAGAGCAACGACAATGGTGGGAGTTGCGTCGAGGCGGGGCCGCTGCTGGACGGCTCCGGGCGGGTGGCGGTCCGGCACAGCAAGGCGCGGGACGCTGCGACGATCATCTACACGGCCGACGAGTGGGCGGCCTTCGTCGGCGGGGTAAAGGACGGCGAGTTCGACTTCGGCGACACTCCCGACTGAACGGCGCGCTCGGCGGCCCGCGTGTCGCGGCCACCCGGCCAACCAGTTCTCAGTGATGACTCTGAGGCATCAATATGCCTCAGAGTCATATCCAAACAGAGGGCATTGTCTTCCCGGTGGCGTGACCGAGCGTCACGGGCTGGGTCGATGTCCTACCGCCGGCGGCGCGGCGGCCGGACGACTGTCGTACGTGGAAAGGTGCCTCTCAGACATTTCACAGCGGCGGCGGTTAGGGTCCCCTTCGTGGCCCGCGTTCCAGGGTGGAGCGTGCCAAAGGTGGAAGCGGAGTGGCGATGGTCTTCAAGAAGATGCTGAGCGCGTTCGGGGTGGGTGGCCCGAGCGTCGACACGGTGCTGACCAACCCGAACACCCGGCCCGGCCTTACCCTCGACGGGCAGGTCAACCTGGTCGGCGGCGACGCGCCGGCCAGCATCGAGCAGATCAGCATCGGCCTGGTCACCCGGGTGGAGATCGAGAGCGGCGGTGGCGATCACGCCGGCATGATGGAGTTCCATCGGATGCCGGTCAGCGGCCGGCTGGAGTTGGCCCCCAAGCAGCAGCTCTCCATCCCGTTCCAGTTCCCGGTTCCGTGGGAGACCCCGGTGACCGACGTCTACGGGCACCGGCTGCACGGCATGACCATGGGGCTGCGTACCGAGGTGGCGGTCGCTCGGGCGGTCGACAAGAGCGACCTGGATCAGGTGGCCGTGCACCCGCTGCCGATCCACGAGCGCATCCTCGAGTCGTTCCAGGCGCTCGGGTTCCGCTTCAAGCACGCCGACCTGGAGCGCGGCCACATCTACGGCGTGCAGCAGACGCTCCCGTTCTACCAGGAGATCGAGTTTTTCGCCGCGCCGCAGTACGCGCAGGCGGTCAACGAGGTCGAGTTGACCTTCGTGACCAGCCCGCAGGGCGTCGAGGTGATCCTGGAGTGCGACAAGCGCGGCGGCTTCTTCACCGGAGGTCAGGACGTCATCGGCCGGTACGCCGTCCCGCACAGCGACACCGGCCGGACCGACTGGGTCCAGGTGGTGGACGGCTGGCTGCGCGAGACCACCTCGCGCTACGGCAGCCTGCGCGCCCAGGGCTACGGGATGCAGCCCGGCTCCTACGGCCCCCAGGGCCAGTACGGCCCGCCGGGGCACTACGGCCCGCAGGGTCACTACGGCCACCAGGGCCAGCGCGGCTCGGGGATGGGCGGCATGCTCGCCGCCGGTGCCCTCGGCGTGGTCGGCGGCATGGTCGCCGGTGAGCTGATCGAGGACGCCTTCGAAGGCTTCGGCGGCGACGACGAGGGCGGGGACGAGTAGCCCGACGCGCCTCGGCGGACGTACGACGACGGTGGCCCCGGGACGAATCCCGGGGCCACCGCCGCTCTCAGGTGTTGCTCACTCAACGCCGGGCCGCTCGGCGTTCCGCGAAGGACCGCCGCGTGGTACCAGCCTTGGACAGACCACGGCTCAGCAGGTAGGCACCCGTCAGGACGGTCAGGTACCACCACGCGAGGTTCGGGTTGGTGATCTTCAGCCCGTTGGTGATGGAACCGTGCCAGTACGAGGTGATCACGACAACCGCGACAGCGGCGGCGTAGACCCAGAACTCTGTGGTCAGGAACGCCTGCTTCGTCTCGGTGCCAGGTGCCCGCTCCCGGAAGCCGTCGTGCATCGTCGGCATCGGACGGGTCTCCTGCATTGCCGCCCGGTCGGGCGTCTCCTGCATAGCCCGGTTGGGGGCCTCCTGCATCGGCCGGTTCATGGGCCTGGTGGATGCAGCCTGCGTGCTCATCTGGTCCTCCTCAGGATGCGATGAGTCGTTCCCTGCATACCCTCGCCCCGCTACCGCGTGTCGGCCACGGCGCGGCTCGACGTTCCTGGCGGGGGCAACCACCGTCTACCCGAGGCCCCGGAGAGGTAACACCGACCCGTCGATCGGATCGTGGCTTCCCGGGGTCGCGCCCGTTCGGCTCCGCGCGGGGTCGCGGGGTGCCGACCGTGGCCACCTATTCCGGCTGGTCGGCGAGGAGGCCCGTCCGCGCCGAGGCGATCTGAGCCGGACGTCCCGTCCGTGGAGGTATGCCGGGTTCTCGGCGCCGTCCCGGTGTATCCCGGGCGGCCGACCCGGGGCGGGGTTTGGACCGCCGGCCGTCGGGCACGCAACAAGGATCCCGAGAACGCTGCGAGGTGGTTGACGTGCGTGAGGACGACATGCGGCAGGACGCCGCCCGACGGGCCGAGGAACGGATCGCCGGCGGCGTGTACGGCGAGGGCGCGCTCGACGAGGTCACCGTTCCGCAGACCGACGTGCTGCGGGTGATCCAGGACGAGGATCCGGACGACCCGGCGCACGTTTCGGTCGATCCGACCGTGCTGCGCGACGGCGGGCCGACCCGGGGTCAGGGCGCGGTGACCACGACCGGGGGCACCGCCGGACCGGCCAGCGCCCGCCGGGTGGCCCGGCAGCCGGAGCGGCACCGGGGCAAGGTGGCGCCGACCACCACCGGCGACGCCACCACCGGCGGCCTGAGCACCCCGGCCGGCGGCTCGACCAGCGACGCCTCGTCGAGCGGTAGCCAGGTCGGCAACTTCACCAACGAATGACCCACCGACGTCGAGGGCGGGCACCCATCCGGGCGCCCGCCCTCGGCGTGTGCTCCGGGTCAGGGGGTGCGGAGGACGCCCAGGCGTTGGGTGGCGCGGGTGAGGGCGACGTAGAGGTCGCTGTGCCCGCGCGGGGACTCGGCGACGATCCGCTCCGGCTCGACCACCAGCACCGAGTCGAACTCCAGTCCCTTGGCCTGTTCGGTGGTGAGCACCACCACCCGGTTCGCCAGCTCCGGCTGCTCGCCCACCGCGGCCTCCGGCAACGCGGTGGTGACCGCCGCGCCCAACTCGACCACCCGGCCGGCCGGCACGATCACCCCGAGCCGCCCGTCGGCCAGCCCGGCCGCCTCCCGCGCCGTCGCCTCCACCAGCTCCGCGACCAGCCGGCCCGCGTCGACGGTACGGTCCCACGGCGGTACGCCGCTGGCGCGTACCGAGCGGGGCGGACGCAGTGCCGGGTCGATCTCGGCGAGCACGTCGGCGGCGACCGCCATGATCTCGGCGGGGGTGCGGTAGCTGACGGTCAGCTCCTCCAGCCGCCACCGGTCCGCCACGTACGGGGTCAGCGCCTCCGACCAGGACGGCGTGCCGGCGAGGGCGCCGGTCTGCGCCACGTCCCCGACGATCGTCATCGACCGGCTCGGGCAGCGGCGCATCAGCAGCCGCCACGCCATCGGTGACAGCTCCTGCGCCTCGTCGACGATGACGTGCCCGAACGCCCAGCTCCGGTCGGCGGCGGCACGCTGCGCGGTGGTCAGCCGCTCGGACTCCTCCTGCCGTTCGAGCAGCCGGTCGGCGTCGATGAGGTCGGTGACGCCGAGGATCTCGCCGCCGTCCGCCTCGTCCTCGACGTCGATCGACCGGGAACCCCGGGCGATCTCCAGCACGCCCTCGGCGTACTCGCGTTGCAGGGACCGGATCCGCTCCCGGCGGGCCGCGGCGGCGCGCTCGTCCTCGCCGAGCAGCTCGGCCGCCTCGTCCAGCAGCGGCACGTCGGCCGGCGTCCAGCCGCCCGGCTCGCGGTGCAGCAGCGCCCGCTCGGCGTCGGTGAGCATGGGCGCGGCGGTGGCGATCCGCTGCGGGTCGGCGTACAGGTCGGCGAGCAGGCGCTGCGGGGTGAGCACCGGCCACAGCTCGTCCAGCGTGGCGCGGACCTCGGGCTCCTCGTGCAGCTCCCGGCGGATCTCGGCGACGTCGGCCTCGGAGAGCAGGTTCTCCCCGCCGAGCGGGTCGGCGCCGAGCCGCTCGGCCACCTGGTCGGCGAGCGCGTGCACGATCTCGATGTCGAACAGCGCCCGGGCCAGGTTGTGCGGGCGGTTCGACCGGCGGACCCGCTCGCGGGCCTCCCGCACCACGGCCGGGTCGAGGGTGAGGATCTCCCGCTGCGGCAGCTCGATCTCCAGCGGCTCGTCGGGCACCCACTGCCGGTCCCGTACGGCGTTCGCCAGCACCTCGACCAGCACGGCGCGCCCCTTCAGCGCGGCGGTCCGAGCCGGCTCGCTCCGCCGGGCCTGTACCCCGGGGAAGAGGTCGGCCTGGGTACGCAGCAGCACACCCGTCTCGGCCAGCGCCGGCAGCACCTGGGAGATGTAGCGCAGGAAGGTGACGTTCGGGCCGACCAGCAGCACGCCCCGGGTGGAGAGCTGCTGCCGGTGGGTGTAGAGCAGGTACGCGGCGCGGTGCAGCGCCACCGCGGTCTTGCCGGTGCCCGGGCCGCCCTGCACCACCAGCACGCCCGGCAGGTCGGCGCGGATGATCCGGTCCTGCTCGGCCTGGATGGTCTCGACGATGTCGCGCATCCGGCCGGTGCGGCCGGCGTTGAGCGCGGCGAGCAGGGACGCCTCGCCGGTCAGCTCCTCGTGGGCGGTGGGGGAGGCGGCGGCGATGTCCAGCACCTCGTCGTTGAGCCCGGTGACCTTCCGCTCCCGGGTACGCAGGTGCCGCCGCCGGCGTACGCCCTGCGGGTTGGCGGCGGTGGCGAGGTAGAACGCCCGGGCGGCTGGGGCCCGCCAGTCCATCAGCAGCGGGTCGTAGTCACCGCTGGTGTCGAAGATGCCGATCCGGCCGATGTAGCGGCGCGAGTCGTCGTCGCCGTCGAGGCGGCCGAAACACAGGCCGTTCTCCACCGCGGAGAACTGCTCGACCTGGTCGGCGTACATCTGGACGACGGAGTCGCGCTGTGAGCGGGCCTGCAACGTGCCGCCGGTGGTGCGCAGCTCCTCGGTGAGCCGCCGGGCGGCCTGCTCGCGCAGGTCGTCCAGCCGGTCGTAGAGCATCGAGACGTACTCCTGCTCGCGGCCGATCTCGTCGTCCTGGTGCAGCTCATCGGATGCGTCGGAGTACGTTGACAAGCCGGCTCCTTGTTGGCTAAAATCTGCGTCAGGAATGGCATTTTGCGCCATTCCTTTTTGTGTTTGAACTGAGAAAGATACCGCGTCGCGTCGCCGTGGACCAAGCCTGCCAGTCGGCCCGCCGCCACATCATCCCGCCGCGCCGCACCTCTCCCCGTCCGACCGGGCCTCCTCTCCCAGACGAAAGCGGGGGCCCGGCCGGCTCGCGCCGACCGGACCCCCGCCGGGTCCCTGGCCTCGGGTCAGCCCTTGGCCGCCTGGTAGAGCCGCTCCGGCGTGACCAGGCCGGCCAGCACCCGGCCGTCGTCGGTGATCAGCACGCTGAACAGCTTTCCGCTGAGCAGCCGCCCGCTGCCCCAGTCACCGCTCACCTTCGGCAACCCGCCGAGCGCCTGGGCCACCACGTCGGCGCCGCCCTGCGCGCCCGGCTTCGCGTCGGTCTTCGGGCCGGTCTTCGGGCCGTCGGTCAGTCCGGCCGCGTCGAGCCGGGCCACCAGCACCGTGGTCCAGCCGGTGCCGACCGTACGCACGTTCTGGCCGTCCGGCCGCACGGTCTGGCCGTCCGGCCGCCGGTCGGTGTCCGGGAACTGCTTCCCGGCCGGCCCGCGCTCGTCGGTCGCCTCGCTGACGGAGACGCCCGGCGGCGGGTTGAACCGGAACTGGTCCGCGTCCGGGGTACGGAAGTCGACCTGGGTGAAGGCCACCTCGAACGCCGGCCGGCCGCCGCCGTCGGCCAGCACCTCGAACCGCAGCGGCACGTGCTGCTTCGCGTCCAACGCGATCCGTACCTGGTGCACCAGGGAGTCGGGGTCGCGCGGGGTGAGCACCAGCTCGTACGCGTCCCGCCCGGCCACCCTGGCGGAGCGGCCGACGGTGACCGCGGTGGTCGGGTCGATCGCCTCGAGCGCCCGGTCGGCAGCGTCGGCCGGGGTGGCCGGCGCGGACGGCGCGGTCGCCTCGCCCGCCGCCAGCTTCCGGTGCGACGCGGTGTTGGTCCGGCTGTTCCACGTCCAGACGTCCTGGCCGTTGCGCACCATGTCCTGCTCGCCGAGCGTGTCGACCAGGGCGAGGCGCTGCCGGTCCGGGCCCCCGTACCAGACGCGTAGGGTGTGCGTGCCGGTGAGCAGGCTGGCCAGCTCGTTCCCGCTGGCCGCGCCGGCCAGGCCGGCGATCGGCGGCAGCCCGAGGTCGGCGCGCTGCACCACCGTGCCGGAGAGCCCGTCGAGGCGGGACGTGCGCAGGTCGTTCAACAGTTGTGCCGCGGTACGCGGCGGCAGGGCCGGTTCGGCACCGGCGGCGAACGTGCCGACCGCGGCCCCACCGCCGATCACGGCGACCCCCGCGGCCACCGGGACCAGCCAGCGCAGTACGGCGCGGTTCTTCAGTACGGACATCATGGACACCTCCTGACCGTAATGCTGCCTGAAGGTCGCTGTGAGGCCGCTGAGGAGATTCCCTAGGGGTGTCACCCGGGTGGCACCCTTGGACGGGTGCGATTGCTGGTGGTGGAGGACGAGTCGCGGCTCGCGTACGCGTTGCAGCGGGGCCTGCAGGCCGAGGGCTTCGCGGTGGACGTCGAGTCGACCGGGCCGGCCGGGCTGGACGCCGCCCGGCACGGCGGCTACGACGCGATGATCCTCGACGTGATGCTGCCCGGCCTCTCCGGCTACGAGGTGGTGCGCCGGCTGCGGGCCGAGGAGCACTGGCTGCCGGTGCTGATGCTCTCGGCCAAGGACGGCGAGTACGACCAGGCCGACGGGCTGGACTGCGGGGCCGACGACTACCTCACCAAGCCGTTCTCGTACGTGGTGCTGCTGGCCCGGCTGCGGGCGCTGCTGCGCCGGGGCGCGCCGCAACGCCCGGCCGTGCTCACGGTCGGCGACCTGCGGCTGGACCCGGCGCGGCGGCGGGTGACCCGGGCCGACATCGAGGTGGCCCTGACCACCCGCGAGTACGCCCTGCTCGACTACCTGATGCGCCGGGCCGGCGAGGTGGTCTCCAAGACCGAACTGCTGGACCACGTCTGGGACGCCAGCCTGGACACCGCCCCGAACGCCGTCGAGGTCTACGTCGGCTACCTGCGCCGCAAGATCGGCCGGGACCGGCTGGAGACGGTCCGCGGCGCCGGCTACCGTCTCGCCACATGACCGGCCCACGTCGCTGGCTGCCCAGCCTCGGCCTGCGGGCCCGGCTGCTGGTGCTCGGCGTGGCCGGGCTCAGCGTCGGGTTCGCGCTCGGCGGGGTGCTGCTGCTCGGCGCGCTCGGCTGGACGTTGCAGCGCACGATCGACGCCGAGGCGTTCCAGACCGCGGACGCGGTCGCGCGGCTGGCCGCCGAGGACAGCCTGCCCGACCCGCTGCCGGTCGCCGGTGGCCAACTGCGGGTGCAGGTGGTCGACGCCCAGGGTCGGGTCCGCGCCGCCTCCATCGACGCCGACCGGCTGGTCCCGATGCTCAGCACCGACCAGGTCCGGGCCGGACAACGCCAGCGCCTCATGGAGGACGGGCGGCGGGTCGGCCTGAACGGCCCGGTGCGGGTGGTGACCGTACCGACGGGCACCCCGGACGATCCGCTCACCGTGCTGGTCGCCAAGTCGATGACCGACGTCCGGCAGAGCCTGCACGTGGTCCGGACCCTGCTGCTGGTGGGGTTCCCGCTGCTGGTCGCCGGGCTGGCCGTGGTCGCCTGGCGGGTGGTCGGCGCGACGCTGCGCCCGGTGGAGGCGTTGCGCAGCGGCGCCGCCGAGATCACCGGGCGGGCCGGGGCGGGCCGGCTGCCCGTACCGGCGGCGCGGGACGAGATCCAGCGGCTGGCGGTCACCCTCAACGACATGCTCGACCGGCTGGAGGCGTCGCGCGCCCGGCAACGGGCCTTCGTGGCCGACGCCGCGCACGAGCTGCGCAGCCCGCTGACCAACATGCGTACGGAGCTGGAGGTGGCCCGGCGGCTGGGCGGCGCGACGGACTGGCCGGCGGTGGCGGAGAACCTGCTCACGGACACCGACCGGCTGGCCCGGCTCGTCGACGACCTGCTGCTGCTGGCCCGGCTCGACGAGCAGTCGGCCCGGCCGGACGGGCACCCGTCGCGGGCGGTGGGCCCGGTGGAACTGGGCGAGCTGCTGCGCGCCGTCGCCGGCCGCTACCCCGCCCCGCCGGTACGCGTCGCGCCGCCGCCAGGGCCGCTGTGGACCGAGGGCGACCCGGGGGAGCTGCGCCGGGTGCTCGCCAACCTGGTGGAGAACGCGTTGCGGCACGCGCACGGCGAGGTGCTGCTGGCGGTCAGCGGGCCGCACCTCGACCCGCCGGTGCCCGCCCAGCGCGGGGCGGCCCCGGCGGCGGGGGCGTACCACCTGGTGACGGTGACCGACGACGGGCCGGGCATCCCGGCGGCCGATCGGGAGCGGGTCTTCGCCCGGTTCACCCGGCTGGACGACGCCCGGGCCCGGGACGACGGCGGCACCGGGCTGGGGCTGGCCATCGTGCGCGAGTTGGTTCGCCGGGCCGGCGGCTCGGTGGAACTCGCGGACGCCGCGCCCCGGGACGCGGCGGTGACCGGGCCGGGGCTGCGGGTGACGGTACGGCTGCCGGCGCTCGACGACCCGGAGAACGACTGACCGGCGGCGGTTTCGGGCGAGCCGGCCGGGTGCCGGTCGCCGCAGCGCCCGTCGCCTCGGCGGGTCGGCGAGGTGACGGGCGCTGCGCCCGGGTCAGCAGCGGGGCACGTTCGGGATGAAGCCGCTGTATCCGGTCAGCACGTACGCGTCGGCGACGTACTGGTTGGTGCCGATCCGGTTCCAGATGTTGCTGGTGCCGTAGGTGCCGGTGACGCTGGTGCCGGTGGTCTGGCAGTAGATGCTCACGGTCGCGCCGTGCGCGACGGAGCCGACGACGGCGTAGCCGGTCCCGGGGCCGGAGCGGACGTTGAGGGTCCCGCCACCGGTGTTCACGGTGCCGCTGCCGATGCCGGTCACGCCGTTGACCAGCTGCATGTAGTACGTCCAGTTCCAGTACGGGCCGGGATCGGTGTGCGTCGCCCCCGGCACCTCGATGTGGCCGATGATGTGCGCCCGGTCCTTCGGGATGCCGTACTTGTTGGCGAGGTTGCGGGTCAGCGCCGCGGACGCCCGGTACATGGCGTCGGTGAACCAGCTCGGGTCGTCGACGTAACCCTCGTGCTCGATCCCGATGGCCTGGGTGTTGTACGTCCAGTTGCCGGCGTGCCAGGCGATGTCCTTCTCCCGGACCGACTGGGTGACCGCCCCGTCCGAGGAGCGGAACGTGTAGTGCGCGCTCACCTTGGCCGACGGGTTCTGGAACCAGCTGACCGAGCCGGCGTAGGAGCCCTGGGTGACGTGGATGACCACGTAGTTGATCCGGTAGTCGGTGGGGCGG
This sequence comes from Micromonospora narathiwatensis, assembly GCF_900089605.1. Taxonomy (NCBI): domain Bacteria; kingdom Bacillati; phylum Actinomycetota; class Actinomycetes; order Micromonosporales; family Micromonosporaceae; genus Micromonospora; species Micromonospora narathiwatensis. Next base: position 588,040 of record NZ_LT594324.1, read on the forward strand.
TTGGCCACCGTGTAGTTGCCGGAGTACGCGGGTGCCCAGGCGGCCGGCCCGTAGTCGGTGCTCATGGTGCCGACGTCGCCCGTGCCGAGTGCCGGCACCCGGGCCAGTTGGCCGCGCTGCGGCGCGGTCGGCCGGCCGGTGACCGTCACCGGGCCGCCCCGGGTGGCGGTGAATCCGGTGGCGAGCAGCCCGTAGACGGTGTCCGCGTAGAGCCGGGCGACCGACGGGCTGGTCGCGCCGCCGTACCGGACGACCGCGCCGTACCACCGGCCGACGTCCCCGCGGTCGGCGGCGGTCAGGCCCGCCCGGTCGGCGTACGACCGCAGCACGGCGGCGGCTCCGGTGATGTTCGCGGCCGGGTCGGTGCGCAGTGCCGCGCGGTCGAGCCCGGTCAGGGTGGCCGCCTCGTCGAGGGTGTGTACGGCCGGGTTGCTGGTGAGGTGCATCGGGCCGTAGCCGCCCGACGCGCTCGGGGTGCCGCCGTGCCCGTCCAGCCGGGTCTCGGCGTAGCCGAGCGCGACGAGCAGGTCACGTGGCACGCCGTATCGCGCAGCGGCGGTGTCGAAGGCGGCGCTCAGCGGGTTGGCCGCCGGGCCGGCGGGTGCGGCGAGGGCGGGGCCGGCACCGAGCGCGGACTGGGCGGAGAGGCAGAGGGCCAGCGTCAGCGTGGCGCCGACCAGGCGGTGGGATCGACGCGAGGGAAACCGAAGGCGCACCGTAGCTCCTTTACGGAGGACCCGGATGGGGGTTGGGTGGCCGTACGGTATACCGTGATGAACGTCGATGTATAGATTTTGCGGCAGGGCAACAACTGGTGGCGACAATTTTCAGCGGGCGGGTCAGCTCCGGCGGGTGCAGACCGGAGCGGCCCGGGCCACCGTGTCGGTGGACCAGACCACCGCGACCGTGAAGCAGTAGTCGGTGCTGCGGCCCAGCCCGTAGGCGGTGTAGCTGTCGGTGCCGGCCGGCAACTGGAGGAAGGTGTGCTGCTCCTGCCCCGAGCGGCCGCCGGCGACCACCACCGGCCCCTCCGCGCCGGTCGGATACGTCCAGTTCAGCACGATGCTGTCCCGCCGGTCGGTCAGCCGGACCCGCCCCGGCGGAGTGCCGGGGGAGGCGGCGGGCGCGGCGTTCGGCGTGCCGGTGCGGGCGGAGGTGCCGCCGGTCGGCGTACCGGTGGTGCCGGCCGGCGTACCGGGATCCGGGGTCTCGTGCGGGCGGTCCACCCGGGACACCCCGGCGATCACCGCGACGGTGCCGAGCAGCAGCGCCACGATCACCCCGGCGACCACCAGCGGCAGCCACGGGGTGGCCCGCCGCTCGGGCGCCGGCGGCCGGGGCACGTGCACCGGCAGGTAGCGCGACGGCGCCTCGGGCTCGGCGACGTGCGGCACCCGGCGTACGCCCTCCGGCTCGTCCTCGGTCAATCCGACCACGGCGGGGGGCAGCGCGCTCTCCTCGGGGCGCCAGGGCTCGTCGACCGGCTCGTCCGGCGGCCACGGGTAGTCGTCGAACGGGTCGTCGGCCTCGGGCGGGGTCCGGGGGTTCGGCACGCTGGGGTGTCCGCCCTCGGCGCGGTCGGGCGGGTGGTAGAGCGGCGGTTCGGGCAGGGTCGGCTCGGGCGGGCCCTCGGCGGCCGGGGGGACCCGGGCGGCGGGCACGACCGGCGTCTCCCGGGCCGGCGGCTCCGGGCCGGCGCAGACGTGGTCCGGATCGGCGGCGGCCCGGGCCAGCCCGGCCACCTGCGCGGCGAGCGGGTCGTCGGCGGGCAGGTGCAGCCCGCACAGCTCCTCGGCGAGCGTCAGGTGCTCGTGGGACTCGGCGTACCGGCCGCAGTCGCGTTCCATCGCGCCGAGCTTGGCCAGCATCTTGATGCCGCTCGGGTGGCCGTCGCCGTACACCTCGCGGTGCAGCTCCCAGGTGTCCTGCAACCGGTCGCGGGCGACCTCGCACTGGCCGCGGGCGTACTCCACGGTGGCCAGGTCGGCGTGGGCGGCCAGCACCCGCTGCGCCTCCGGGCCGTCGCGGGCGGTCAGCTCGATGATGACCTCGGAGTAGAGCCGGGCGGCCCGGGCGTCGCTGCCGACCCGGTGCAGCACCGCGGCCAGGGTGGCGGCGGCGGTCACCGTACGCTCGTCGGAGCGGCCGTGCAGCCGGGTGGCCGCCGCGTACGCGAAGGCGGCCCAGCCGCGGGCGGTGTGCGGCTCGCCGAGGGCGACCAGCACCCGGGCCTGGAGCCCGGCGGCCTCGGCCAGCTCGGGAGAGGCGTTGGCGGGACGTGGATCGGCGTCGGTCAGCGCGTCGGCGAGCAGTCGCTGGGCTCCGGCGAGGTCACCCTCGGCCACCAGGTGGTGCGCCTGGACAGTCAGTTCACCGAAGCCGGAGGTCACGCCCCATCGTGCTCGGCCGGCGACGGTAAGTACAAGCCCCGATGTGGATCAGTTTGGTCGGGATCCGGTCAGGTGGTCGGCCAGGGTCTCGCTGATCCGGCGGAGCTGGTCCACCTGCGCGGGGCTCAGCGCGTCGAACAGGTGCCGGCGTACCCCCTCGACGTGGCCCGGCGCGGCGGCGGCCAGGGTGGCGTAGCCGGCGTCGGTGAGGGTGGCGATCTGCCCCCGCCGGTCGGTCGGGCACTCCTCGCGGCGGATCCAGCCCTCGGCCTCCAGCCGGGCGGCGGCGTGCGAGAGCCGGCTGCGGGAGGAGCCGGTGGCGTCGGCGAGTTCGCTCATCCGCAGCCGTCGGTCCGGGGCCTCGGAGAGCCGGACCAGGATCTCGTAGTACGCGTGCGGCATCCCCGCGTCGCGTTGCAGCTCGCGGTCGAGGGCGTCCATCAGCGCCCGGGAGGCGGTGAGGAACGCGCGCCAGGTTCGCTGCTCGTCGGGGTCCAGCCACCTAGTCATGGCGTCCATCATACGGCGACTTGTTGAACGCTCAACCAAATCGCGCTACCGTCGGAGTCATGGGAATCCACCGTCTCAACCACGCCGTCCTCTACGTCCGCGATCTCGACCGCAGCGTCGCCTTCTACCGGGACGTGCTCGGCTTCCGCCCGATCCCGATGACACCGGACGGCTTCCGTGGCGCCGCCTTCCTCCAGGCGCCCGACTCCACCAACGACCACGACCTCGGCCTGTTCGAGATCGGCGCCGCCGCCGGCCCGTCGCCGGCCGGCCGGGCCACCGTCGGCCTCTACCACCTCGCCTGGGAGCTGGACACCCTGGACGAGCTGGCCGCCACCGCCGAGCGGCTGGCCGCCGCCGGTGCCCTGGTCGGGGCCTCCGACCACGGCACCACCAAGAGCCTCTACGGGCAGGACCCGGACGGCCTGGAGTTCGAGATCGTCTGGCTCGTCCCGGCCGACCTGCTCGACGCCGACGCGCTCGCCGCCCGCAAGCGGATCGGCCGGCTCGACCTCGACCGGGAGCGGCAGCGCTACGGCGGCCAGACCCGCGGCGGGGTGGGGATCTCCGTCCCGGCCTGAACACCGGTGCGGTAGAACGGCAGGATGTCGACCGACACCCTCCTCCGCGAACTGCTCGTCCGGCAGCTCGACCACTGGTTGCCGGCAGCGCTGCACCGGTCCCGGCGGGCCACCCTCGCCCTCGCGTACGCCGGGCGCGACACCACCGGCGCGGAGGCCGCGCTGCGGGTGGTGGCCGAGTTCGCCGACCGGCTGCGCGGGCGGCGGCTGACCGTGCTGGTGCTCGCCCCCGGCGGCGCGGAGCTGCCGGTCCGGCTCGGCACGGTCGAGGCGACCCTGCCGGCGGAGGTCGCCGTGCACGTGGTGCCCGGCGACCCGGACCGGCTGCCGGTGGCGCTCAAGGCCGCCGGCGCGGCGGGCGCCCCGCTGCTGACCGTGGTCGACGGCGGTCACCCCGGGCCGGCCCTGCTGGCCGCCGCCGCGTCCGGCCGCCCGGCCGAGCTGCTCCTGGTCACCGAGCCCGGCCGGGCGCTGCGTCCGCTGCTGTCCTCGGCCGGGTTCCCGCTGGCCACCGAGGTGGAACTGGTCCCCGCCGACGCGCCGGCGCGGCTGCTCGGCTACGCCACCGGCTCCGACCGGGCGTTGGAGGCGGTCAAGGACGCGCTCTGGGCCCTCGACGAGTACGCCGGGGTCCGCTACCGGGACCCGGCCGACCCGGCCGGCCGCCCGGTGGACATCACCCTCGCCCCAGAGCCCGGCCCGCTGCGCCGCGAACTGCTCGCCGAACTCGCCCGCTCCGGCCCCCGTACGGTGACCGAGCTGCGTCGCTTCGCGGTCACCTCGACGGTGTACCGGGCCGCCGACGCCAACCGGGCGCTGACCTCGCTGCTCGCCGCGGGCGCGGTGAGCCGGGAGCCCGAGCACGGCCGGCTCGGCGGGGACGTGGTGATCAACGCCGTCCCGGGCGGGACTGCTGGGCCAACTGCCTGACCACGATGGACGCGCCGGTCGCGATCACGCCGATGCTGAACAGCATCTGCCCGCACACCACCACCCGGGCGATCTGCCCCTGCGCGTGCACGTCGCCGTACCCGACGGTGGTGATCGTGCTGAGCGCGAAATAGAGGGCGTCCACCCGGGTCTGCAACCCGACGAACTCGCCGGCCCGGTTGGTGGCGATGACGTAGTCGCCGAGGGCGAAGGCGAGCACCCCGGCGACCAGCGCGACCGCGAGGCGGATCAGCGAACGGGTCGCCGCCTCGCCGCTCGGCGCGGCGGGTGCGAGCTGATCGCGTACCTGCCGGGTGATCGCGACGGCGACGGTCACCACCACGACCACGGTGCCGATCGTGCGCAGGACGAGGCGAACGGCGTTCGGGTCGTACGCCAGCGGCACCAGGAAGTACGCCCCCAGCAGCAGCAGGCACGCCACCAGTGCCCGCCGGCGCTCCCGCCGGTACGTCCCGTCGGCCATGCGGCGATTCTCCGCCCCGACGCGGGCCGGATCGGCGGGAACAGCGAAGCCACCCCGGGAGACCGCGAGGTCGCGCGGACGCGGGGCGGGGTGCCGGTGAACCATCGGCACCCCGCCGGACCCCGGGACGTCACGCCCGGGACTTGTCCTGCTTCCAGGAGAGCGGCCCCGGCAGGTCCACCCGGTGGGCGCGGGTACGGGAGTTCCAGGACCACCGACCGATTTTGATGCTCCAGGAGGAGAAACCGTGCTCGGTGAAGTTCAGGATCAGCGGGCCGAACCTCTGCCGCTTGCGGAACTGGATACCCATCGCGGACTCCTCTCGTCGACTCCCGGCGTCGCGGCCCCGAACATGCCCGAATTGGCGATTCGGGAAACCCGCTCGGATCCGCTCTGGACGGCACCGCCACCACCCGGGCAGAGTTCCTACTCAACAGGTAGGGGTTCTGGATCACTGCACGCTGGTAAGTGGGGACCATTGCTGGGTAGGCGACCTTTATCTCACTAGATGGAAGGCCGTTGACCGCCTCGGAGAGTGCCCGGCAGCATGAGATCGCTATCGCCCCGCGTCGTCCCGGGGTACGGAGGAGTCAGCCCCGCCCTCGCCGACGAACTGGAGGCCGTCGTGGACCACGCGCTGCCGCCGCGCCGCCGGCACAGCCGGCTCCTGCCCGGCCGTGGCCGGTCGGCCCGGCGAGCCGCCACGCGCGTCGGCTGGGCATCCGCACCCTCGCGCACGAGGCGCGCCGGCCGCGAGCGGGTGACGGCGTGACCACCGTGGACCGGCCCGTGACCGGCTCCGTCGAGCTGCGCCCCGTCGACCGGGACTCGTTCCGTGGCCTGCTGGGCCGGCAGGAGCCCACGGTCACCGTGGTCACCGCGCCCGGCCTCGCCTTCGGCCGGCGCCTGCCCTCGCTGCCGCCGGCCGGCGGCGCCGCCACCGACCTCACCGCCGAATCCGATGATCCACCGCTGGTGTCGTTCCGCCTCGCGCGGCAGCCGGCGAACTGTCCGCCCCTGGCCCGCGCCGAGCACCTGGCCGTGCACCTGCTCGCCACCGGGCACCCGCTCGCCACCGGGCACCCGGCGACGGTGGACCTCTTCATCCTCGACGGCGCCGCCCGACTCGACTGGGTCCCGGGCCCGTTCGGCGTGCCGCTGATCGGCGACGCCCGCGCCGTCCTGCTCTGCCGGGTGGTGCGCCGGACCGAGGCCGGCGACCACACCGTGGTCCTCGGGGAGCCCCTGGCGCTCGGCGCCGACCTGGCGGTCAGGGCCCGCTGACGCCGACCCCGGTCAGCGGGGTTCCCAGGCGTCGGGGCGGGCGATCAGCCGGCGTACGTGGCCGGGAAGCTTCCCGCTGACCATCTCAGCCAGGCTCACCTCGTCGACCACCTGCCGCACGGCGGCGCGGACCGCCACCCAGAGCCGGGGCAGGTTCTCCGCCGCGCCCTCGTATCGGGTCTCCTCGGGGCGTAGCCCGCGTACCCCGGCCAGCGGGCCGTCGACGGCGCGCAGGATCTGCCCGATGGTCACCTCACGCGGCGGCCGGGCCAGGGCGTAGCCGCCCTCGGCGCCGCGCTGGGCCCGGACGATCCCGGCCCGGCGCAGGTCGGCCAGCACCGCCTCCAGAAACTTGCGGGGCATGTCCTGCTCCGCCGCGATGGCCTGGGTGGACAGCAGGGTGGGGTACGCGGTGGCCAGGCTCAGGGCGGCCCGGACCGCGTAGTCGCCGCGCGCGGAGATCTGCACCCTGCCATCATGCCGGGCCGGGCCGGGCGGGGGAGTCGGCGGGCGGGCGGGGGCGCACCATACCGACGGTCAACGGGTGCTCGCGGGCGGCCCGGAACGCCCCCGGACTCATTCCGACCTCGCGGGTGAAGAAGCGGCCGAAGTTGGTCGGCTCGGGGAAGCCGAGCCGTCGGCCGATCCGGGCGATCGGCTCGTCGGTGGCGGCGAGCAGCCGGCGGGCCTGCAACGCGACCCGGTCGTCGATCACCTGCTTGGCGCTGCGCCCGGTCACCGCCAGGCAGGCGCGGGTCAGCGTACGCACCGAGCAGCCGATCCGGGCGGCGTAGTCCTCCACCCGGCGGGTGTGCTGATAGCCCCGCTCCACCTCCCGGCGCAGCCGCTGGAAGGCCTCCGTCTCCGGGCGCGGCGCGCGCCCCGACGCGGCGGGAAGCATGGTCAGCCGCAGCAGCAGCACGGCGAGCTGGTGGCGCAGCAGCGCTGCCGCGGCGGGCACCCCCGCGTGGCGGTCCGCGTCCACGGTCAGCTGGGTCACCTCGCTGATCACCGCGTCCTCGTCCTCCCCGGCGAGCTGCCGGTACGGGGGCACCGCGTCCGGGTCCACGTCGAGGCCGCTCAGCGTCCCGGCGCCCCAGCGCACCACCGTCGCGTCGAGCTGCGCACCGAGGCAGCGCAGCACCTGGCCGGGGCGGGCCCGCAGCAGCGCGCCGGGCCGGCAGGGCAGCGCCCGGAAGTCCAGCTCGGCGCTGCCGTGACCGCTCGTGACCAGGATCAGCAGGTCCGCGTCGAGGAGGACCGGGCGGGACCAGCCGGGCCCGGGCGCGAGGTCACCGAGCGCACCGGTGGTGATGTCGTCGGGGTCGTAGCCGAGAGTGGGCAGGTCGGTGCGGGTGGCCGGGGGAAGCTGACCGGTGTTGACCATCGTTCCGACGTTAACGGTCGGCGGCGGATGTTGCACTTCGACGGATTCGGGCATCAAGGACGGGTCTTGTCGCCGGGGAGGCCGGCCGGTTAGGTTACCGATCGGTAGTGCCGGGGTCGCGCCGGACCGGCCCGCGGCCCGGCCGACTCGCGATGGGATGGGCATGACGGATCTGTTCTCGGTCGAAGGCAAGACGGTCCTGGTCACCGGCGGCTCGCGAGGGATCGGGCTCATGATCGCCCGGGGCTTCGTGCAAGCCGGCGCGAAGGTCATCATCTCCTCGCGCAAGGCCGACGTCTGCGAGCGGGTGGCCAAGGAGCTGTCCGTCGAGGGGCACTGCGAGGCGATCCCCGCCGACCTGAGCGGCGACGTGGGCGCGCTGGGGCTGGCCGCCGCCGTCCGCGAGCGCACCGACCGGCTCGACGTGCTGGTCAACAACGCCGGTGCCACCTGGGGCGCGCCGCTGGAGGCGTACCCGGAGAGCGCTTTCGACAAGCTCTGGGCGGTCAACGTCAAGGCCGTCTTCCGGCTCACCACCGCGCTGCTGCCGGCGCTGCGCGCGGCGGCCAGCGCCGACGACCCGGCCCGCGTCATCAACATCGGGTCGATCGACGGCCTCCGCGTGCCGTGGATGGAGGTGTACGCGTACTCGGCGACCAAGGCAGCCGTGCACATGCTCACCCGCAGCCTCGCCCACCAGCTCGCCGGCGAGCAGATCACGGTCAACGCGATCGCGCCCGGGCCGTTCGAGAGCAAGATGATGGCCTTCGCCCTGGACGACCCGGCGTCCCGGGCGGCGATCGAGCGGCAGGTGCCGCTGGGCCGGATCGGCCGTCCCGAGGACATGGCGGGCACGGCGATCTACCTGTCGTCCCGGGCCGGGGCGTACCTGACCGGGGCGGTCATCCCCGTCGACGGCGGCATCACCACGCACGGCTGAGTCGGGCGTACCCCGGTCCGTGAGTTGCCGGAGCCGCGCGGACTCGGCAGATCCGCGCGGCCCCGGTGTGCGTCGTCAGCGGCCGGCGAGCAGCCGGTTCACCGCCGTGTCGACGTCCAGGTGCTCGGCCTCCCGGCCGCGCGGGACGACGACGTAGGTCCGGCGCAGGAAGCGCACGAGGACGCTGCGCGGGACCTCGAAGAGGGCGTTGCCGTCCGGGGACGACAGCGCGAGCGCGACGAAGTCGCCGCGTGGCGTGGCCCACGGCCACACCCGGACGTCGCCGATGCCGGCCGGCTCGTCGAGCCCGGTGACCAGCAGTTCGCGGGCGAACGACCAGCTCACCGCCTCACCGCCAGCCGATTCGGCATGGAACAGGACATGGACCGCATACGGGTCAGCAGGGTCGTAACGCAAGCTGGCACGCACCGGCAATGCGGTGGCGTCAGGCGCGACGAGCCTTAGCGACGTCTCGACCTCTACGGTCGTCGGTCGAATGACACTCATGGACGTTCTCCCCCCGGCACCGCTGCGGAACGCGCGTGTCCCGCTTTTCCCATACTCAGGTGCTACTCCTGGCTACGCTCCGCCATACGCTGACTTCACCCAGTGGTGGGAAGGGGGTGGGAAACGCCTCCGAGAATGTGAAAATTCTTGTAGGATTCCCTGTTCTGCCCAGTTCCGTGGTCCCGCCCGGCAACGGGTGGTTCAGTCGTCGACTTACTCCGGTAACGTCCAGTCCTCAACGGGGGTGACGGTCCGGGGCGACACTGGGGGTGGAAATGGTCACGAGGGGTTCCTCAGTGGAGGCGAGGGCCACGGCCGACCCGCCGAAAGGAGCGGCCCGAACAGCCGAAAGGCGGGGGTACGAGGTGTCTGTGGAGCGCGGTGAACGGGGCGCCGGCGACGGCCACCGGGAAGCCTCCGGCGTCGCCGTCGAGCCACCGCCCCGAGGCCGCTGGCGGGGCCGCTTGCACACCACCCTCGACCTGATCCGGGCCAACCCCACCGGCCGGATCACCCTCAAGATCTTCATTGCCCTCGTCGGCGCCATCGTGGTCACCATCGGTATCGCACTCATCCCGCTGCCCGGACCCGGCTGGCTGATTGTGATCGCCGGGCTCGGCATCTGGGCCCTCGAGTTCATCTGGGCCCGCCGGCTGCTCACCTTCACCCGACGGAACGTGCACGCCTGGACGCGCTGGGTGCTCCGGCAGTCACTCCCGGTGCGCTTTCTGTTGGGCGTGGTCGGGCTGGTGTTCGTGGCCGTGGTGGTGTGGCTGTCGCTCAAGTACAGCCTCGGCATCGACGTGGTGGCACGGCTGCTGCACTACCTCGCGACCAACTGACGACCCGCCGACCCCGGATTTTTGGTCTGGGTTCTCGATCAGGTAGAGTCATCGGCGCTGAGGGCGATTAGCTCAGCGGGAGAGCGCTTCGTTCACACCGAAGAGGTCACTGGTTCGATCCCAGTATCGCCCACGCAGGTCAAAGGCCACTTCCCGGGCTCGGGAGGTGGCCTTTCTGCTGTGGTACAGCAGCTTTGTACAGCAGTTCCGTCAGTGGCCGAGTGAGTCACCGAGGCGTCTGAGGGCATCTCTGGTCGCCTTCGTCGATACCTGGGTGTAGATCTCCATCGTCACGGCGAACCGGGCGTGCCGGAGGACCTGCATGGCGACTCTCGGGTGGACGTCGAGGTCGGCCAGCAGGGTGGCGCAGGTTCGCCGCGCGTCGTGAACGGTGATCGGCGTGACCTTGGCTCTCTCGCACCGGGTCTGCCAGGAGCGCTGGAAGTTGCGCGGCTCGATCGGTGTGCCATAGCGGGTGGTGAATAGGAGGCCGTTTTCATGCCACGCCTTGCCGGCGGCTGCTCGTGCCTCGTCGCGTTGTTCTTGCCTGAGTTTGAGCGCGGTCAGGCAGATGTCGGGCAGGGGCAGGGTGGCGTCGGACGCCTGGGTCTTGGTGTCGCGGTGCAGGAGCTGCCCGCGTACGCGCTGCAGTTGACGGCCGACGGTCAGCTCTCCGGCGTCGAGGTCGACGTCTGACCAGGTGAGGCCGAGGGCTTCGCCCTTGCGTAGGCCGGTGACGAGGACCAGTGCGTAGGCGGCGTAGAGGGGGTCCTCGTCGGCGCGGGCGGATTCGAGGAACTTTCGGGCCTCGTCACTCGACCATGACTTGCCACGGCGGCGGCGGACGGTGGCGAGGGTGACCGGCACGGCCGGGTTCTTGGCGATGAGGTCTTCGGCCTGGGCGTGGGCGAGGGCGGCCCGCAGCGCGGCCCGGATGTCGCTGACCGTGCGGGTCGACGGGACGGCCTGGCAGCAGCGGCCGACCGCGCAGCAGCGCCACTTGAGCTTCGGGCGGGCGGCGTCCTTGCCCTGGGCGCAGCACTGGCAGGTGCGAGCCACCTGGTTGATCCAGGTCTGCACGTCGCGTGACTGGAGCCGGTCGAGCCGCTTGGCCCCGAGACCGGGGGCGATGTAGCGGCGGACGAACGTCTCGTAGGTGGCGTAGGTGAGGGGTGCCCGGTTCGGCTGGATGATCTCGGCGAGCCAGTAGGTGAGGAAGCTGCCGACCGTGGGGACGCTGGTCGCCACGGGTCCCTGCTTCGCCTGCTGGTGCAACTTGATCCACTTATCGTGCACCGCTTCACGTGTCTTGCCGTAGACGTACTTGCGGGTGCGCCGGCCGTCGGGCTTGGTAACCCAGACGTAGGCGGCGAAGCCGTTGCGGTACGGGAAGATGGAGCCTTCGCCGTTGGCTCGGGCGCGTCCAGGCACCAGGCGGCCTCCTGGCGTTTGACCTGTTCGCGGATGTAGTCGTCGACCCACTCGGGGAGAATGCGGCGGTACTTGCCGTCCTTGATGGAGCGCAGCTCGCCGGTGGCGATCTTCATCTTGACCTTGGAGATGCCGAAGCCGAGCAGGACGGCGACCTCGGCGGGTGAATACCAGCGCGGGGTGAGGCGTCTGCTCATGCGGCGGCCCCGACGAGCCACGCTTCGTGGGCGAGTTCTTCTCGACCGAGGCGTGTGGCTCGGCGACGTTGGGCGGCGGCGGTGTTGGCCAGGAGTGCGTCGCCCTCGGTGAGCCAGCCGGCGCCGGCGTAGGTGAGGGTGCCGATGGTGATGGTGTCGGCAGTGTTGTCGTCTTCGGTGCGGCGGTAGATGGCCCGGGTGTCGCGCAGCTGGCCGAAGGTGACGGAGTAGCGGCGGGCCTTGGTGAGGAAGTGGCCGCCGAAGCCGAGCATGTGCGCCCAGCGGCGCAGCCCGGCGTAGGGGCGCGGTTTGGTGTCAAGGCTGTCTTGACGGTCGTCGGCTGTTGCGGCGCCGCTGGTCGTATCGGTGCCGGTGGGTCGTCCGAGGTGCCAGCAGGCGTCGATGAGGCGGGCGAGGTGGTTGCCTTCCGGGTCGGCGTAGTTGTCGATCGTGGCGGGGGTGAGTCGGGTGGAGCAGTGGCCGGTGGCTTCGGTCGCCTTGGTGGCGTACTTGGCGAGGTAGGCGGCGACCTTGTCGTCGGTCAGTTCGCCGCCGGCGCTGTTGATGCGGCGGACGTCGACCTGCTCGCCCCAGGCGACCAGCCAGCCTTGCGGTCGGTCGGGGTGCGGGGGTGTGGTGACGGTGATCTGGGAGGCAGCGGCGTGGACGGCTTCCTCCAGGTTGTCGACGGTGATGGCGGCCGGCGGCGGCACGAGGGCGTCCGGGTCGTCGGGGTCGACGCCGTCGAGGCGTAGCAGGCAGTGGAAGTGCACGGCGGCCCGGCGCTGCATCTCGGCGACCTTGCCGTGCGACACCCGCACGGGCGGCACCCAGCGAACCTTGCCGGAAGCGGTGACGATGCGGGCGAGCGGGATGCCGCGCTTGCGGCAGAGGGCGGCGAGGTGCCGTTCGATGGCCTGTTTGGTGCGCCGCCACAGCTCGCCGGAGAAGTAGTTCCAGACGACCTGGTGGTCGTGGTCGTAGCAGTCCAGGCACAACGGCTGCCCGAGCCGCGGATCGTCGGCGTCGTGCCGGGCGAAGCACACCGCGGGCTGCCCGTGCCGGCAGGTGCCAGCCTCGCGGCGTGCATGGCAGGGGGCCGGGCGGCAGTCGCAGCGCTGCCGGCTGCGGCAGGTGTGGCGTGCGACGTGGCGGTGGTGGACCGCGCCGAAGGATGGGGCGGTGAAGGTGGCGAAGACGACCGGGTGCCGGCCGACCGAGGCGGGAACGCCCTTGCCGCCGGTCAGACCGCAGCGGACGACCTGGAAGGCGTCGCCCTGGTAGACCCAGGCGCAGTCTCGGCACTGCGCTTCGCGGCGGTTGCCGCACGCTTTGTAGAGCGTCCGGTCGGGCAGCTCGCCGGTGTGCTGCTCGCTCAGGACCCGGCCGCTGTCGCGGTCGACAGCGGCGATGGTGCCGGTGAGGCGGATCGGGCGGGCGCAGCCGCCAGCAGGGCGGGTGTGCTCCAACCAGCCGGAGAACTCCGGCGCGGTGGCGCGATACAGGGCTTGGGCGTCACGACCGGCGACGAGACCGGGACGGGACAGGGTGAGCGGGGTGGACACGACTCTCTCCTCATGGGGTGGCAGGGACGGGAGACGAAGCACCACCAGCCGTGGACGTCTGTCCGCTGGTGGTGTTCGTCGTGTCTCCTGGCACCGCCGAGAGGGCGGCTGACGCCGGAGGGCGGATTCGTGGTCGTGCCACTTCCCGCCGATGGGTCATGTCCTTTCGCGCTCGTTGAGCCGATGAGTGAGGCCGGCACGGGTGGGGAGCCTGGAATGTCGGCATCCGGCGGGTTGCCGCAGGCTGACCCCACCCGTGAGGTGTGCGAATCCGGGCCATCGTGGACGGCAGGAAAGGCCGTGCTGGGCACTCAGCAGATTCGGGGAACCGGCGCAGTGGCCGGTGCGGTCGAGAGCTGGCGGGACGTGGCCCGCATCAGCGGCAGGAAGGCCGCTCGGCATCTCCGACGTCGAGTCCAGCGATCTGGCAGGAAGGCCGCGCTGGCGTGCTCGACGAGGGCCAGAGTAGCACCGGGTACCGACAGGTCAACCCGCCGTGAAACTGCTGTCGAGCTGATCGATCACAGGATTGGCTCGGCGCTGCCTACAGCGCGATGCGATTGTCGACCGATCGCAGGGCCGGGCCGGTGTACTCGGTGAGGCTGAAGCGGCGATGCCCGTCGGTGGGATGCACGGTGACGGCGACAGCGCTCTCGTCTTCGAATCGCAGCATGAAGACGGGGTCGAGTTCGCACAGGAATGCAAACGCCTCGCGGTCCTCGTCGCTGTCGCTGACCAGGCGACCGTCGGCTTCCCAGCCGCCGGTGACGGCGGCAATCACGACGGCCACCTCGACGCTGCCGAGCAGCGTAGATGAGTTCGCCCACCAGTCCAGCCAGCACCGGCCCTCGAAGCGGTCCATGCAGTCATCCTTCCAGGGGCGGTAGCGGGGCGGTGGGGTGGCCAGGGCGACCCGGCCCCCGTTGTCGTGCGAGGTCCAGCCGGCTGCCAGCCGAGTGGGAGAACTTTCCTTACATCGATCAAGGCGGCCCTTGACGGGCCGCACGCGCCGCCGCCTGGGCGCGCGCCGGCCGCTGCCGCTGTCGCTCTGCGGCCGTCACGCCTGACGCCCGGCGGCTGGCGCGGGGAGCGGGAAGCCCGGGGCCGCCGCAGACGGGATAGCGGGCAGAGTGGTGAAGGTTCGTCGCCGGCAGCCGGCCGCGCCGCGCCTCAGCAGCGCGGCGCAGGGAAGGGGCGCGCCGGGTCCGCGCGGCAAGCCCCAAGCATGGGGGCGGTGGCCGCGCGACGGCAGGCCGGTCGTCCAGGAGCCGGCTCTACAGCCGCTCAGGGTCAGGTCAACAGCTCACCTGGGAGGGGGAGGGGTGGCCGCCGGTGGCCAGCTCCGACCCCGGGAGCCGGGTCCGCGCCGGTCGAGGTTGGGTCAACTGCGCCACTGTGGCGGTGTCCGCCGGGCGCGCGGTCCGCGACACGAGAGCCGACTCAGTCTGTTCCGGCAGCGTCCGTACGTGCGTCAAGGTGAGCTTGACGCCATAGGTCGAGTGGTGTGCTCCAGTAGGCGCGCCGAGTTGCACGTGTGGGACACACTGGCTGGACGCCGTAGAGGCACAGCTGTCAAATCCCCCACCTGGCTAGGTCGGTCCAATAACAGATGATCTTCGATAACCGCCAGTTGGCAATCCTCCTAATCCTGGTTGCCATCCTCGCTTGGGCCCTCACAAACCGCCCTACTCGCGCATTACTCCAAGATGTTGCCAAGGCTTTCTTTCGTGTAAGGGTGTGGCTGCCCTTTCTGCTCTACGCCGTGTGGCTCGTCGGACTTCACGGGCTTGCTCACCGTGTAGGAGCTTGGAATCCGAAGCTAATTGGAGAATCCATTTTCTGGACCTGTGCGTCCGGATCTGTCCTGCTTGTGTTGGCAGCCGCCAAGGCTGGCGCGGAAGAAGGCTTCTTCCGCAAGAGGGCTGTGGATGCGGTTGCGCTTGGAGCATTTCTCCAGGCTTTCCTGGATTTCAAGTCGCTTAACCTGGTCGGTGAGCTGCTGCTGCAACCCGCGCTAATTATCCTTGCTGCCATGCGTGTGATTGCGTCTTATAAGAATCGCGAACGAATGGGCAGGTTTGCCGAGAGAGCACTATCGCTGATCGCGCTTAGCCTGATGATCTACGTGATCTACTCGTTAGTGCAAGGCCTGCCCGAACTGGATTCTGAACAGGAGTTACGCAAGCTGCTAATGCCGCTCTGGCTCACGCTTGGCGCGTTTCCTTTCGTCTTTGCGCTAGCACTCGTCGCCGAGTATGGGCAGGCATTCTCGATTATGAAGATCGTGGCGGGGCAAGAGCGTGTGTCCCTCGCAGCTCGGCTAGGTGTCGTCCTGGCGCTCCGGGCGCGGCTTTTGGACATCCACTCCTTTCGAGGTCGCCATGCTCGACAGGCTGGACAAGCGCGTTCCCTGAGGGGGGGAATGCAAGCTGTGGATGCTTTTAGGGCTGATAGAGCGGAACGGGCTGCCCAAGAGAAAGCTCGCTTGGAACGCCTTGCGGCCTTTGCTGGTGTGCAGGGCGTTGATGAGGAAGGGCGGCAGCTCGACCAGCGAGAGTTCAAAGAAACCAAGGAAGCTCTACGCTGGGTCGCCACATGCCAAACGGGCTGGCATAACAACCGCGGAAAGCGCTACCGCCCAGAAATTCTTACGATGATTGGAGACTTCCAGCAGCAGGGTTTGCCGGATAACCATGGGATCGTGATGAAGGTCCGCAAGGACGGAAAAGCATGGTACGCCTACCGGCGTACTATTTCCGGCTGGGTTCTAGGAATCGGATCTCGGAAAGCGCCGCCCGATCTGTGGTTCTACGAGGGCACTGAGCCTCCGGCTTCGTTTCCGTCCAGAGGAGCCGGTTGGGCTGACGCCGTATTCGGAGAATCCCCAAACTGGCAGTGATGTCGGGGCTAGCTGGCTGACCATCAAGTCAGACGTCCGTGAACCTGCCTGGATTGAGTGATAACCAGCCCGGGTGACTAATTGGGTGACGACGGGTGCGATCGATGATGGAACGCCTACGGACATCGGTGGACGATTGACGCTGCTAGAAGCTCCTGCCGTCCAAGGTCAGCGGGCCGTGTTGGTTGCCTTCTGGTCAAGGAGTCGCCGGGTTGACATCCATAGGAGCATCGGGATGGCAACGCGCATGCCGGAATTCAACGGGCGGAAAACCTTTCCTGAACTGCGTACAAAAAGAAGAGCCGGTTGTTTTTCGCTTGGTCGAGTCGCTGATTTCGATCTGCTCTTGCCTTCAGCAAAGGCAAAGCGGCTCCAGCCACGGCAGGTAGCAGAGCGCTGAGGTTGTAAGCTAGCCCCCCGGCCGCAAGGGTTAGGGCACCAGCACCGGCGGCCATGGCTGCCGGATCCGAGGTTACGGCATCCAACAATCGTCTTGGGTATCGCGCGGCGGCGACCTCCCTGCGTATCTCCTCCAACGAAGGCAATATATCGCGATGCCAGCGGCGTTCGACGAGGTCGGCAACCTCATCACTTGACTCAATGGAGGCGACTTCTTCGGAAAGCCGTATCATTTCGCTGCGAAAATGCGGCAGATGCGTCTTGAGATCCTCCCGCAGGTCGAGAATCTCAATGATGGGCAAATCTTGAAGGCCAACCATCCTTGACAGAAGCGTGTTGGCAAAGAAGGTCGGAGGAGGCCCTTGAGAGGTGCGGCGCTGGCGAGGGGACAACTTTGAGATGGTTGGATCCAGGAGCGCGACGCGGCTTGGATCGCGGAGCCGCTCCAACATCCCATCGAGACTTTCTTTAAGGAAATCATCGCTCGGCACGAAAGTCTGAACTTCGGGATCAACCCTGTTTGCCCACCCTTGGAGGCTTACCACACCGCGATCGATTGCTTGGCGAATCTCGGGCGCGATAAGGGCATCATGCCGCTCCTGCCATACGAGAAGATGAGCTTCCACCAGGGAGGCCACCTGATTCTCGTATTTGTCCCACATCGGTTTTGCTATACGCATGAATGCGTCGTCTAGCGCCTCTTGCGTTTGGCATGAACTCAATGTCTTCAAAATCGCTCCAGCCTCAGCGGAGGGGGCTAAGTCGTCTTCGCTAAACCGAAGTCGCTCCAGTTCTGCCTGATGCCTACTGGCAGACATTCTCAGGAACAAAGTGAACTGTGCCCACGGATTGCGGGCTACGTAGGCGGCCCGAACGCCACTGAAGTGATGGACACTGGTACGAGAGCTTACGAGCCGTACCTTGTCAGCGAACAGCAGCGCAGGTTTGATAATTTGTGTGCCGTAATCGGGTGAAGTCCGGTAAACCGGGCTATCGTACTTAAACCCCTTGTTGGGTAGCAACCCAATGGGATCCGATATCACTTCCACGTCGAAGGTCGACAAGCCCGTCTCCATTGCAGGTCACTGACGCCGTCTGTATGAGGGTAGTTGCCTCAGTCCACACTGGGCCGTCTCTGGGCCGTCTCTGGGCCGTCAAACGCCAACCAAAGATGACCGACGACGACCCACAACACCCGAAGAAGTGGCAGGCCAGACGCCGTGCATCAGCGACTGGCCTGGTGGGCGACGGACGAGTCGACCTGTACGCCGGAATCTCGGCTACGAGACTCCCGTTGGTGAGCTCGTGGCGTACAGCCTGCCATAGTGGCAGGGCTGTACGGTCCTAGCCTGTGGACACAGCCGCGCTTTGGAGCGCTATCGGTACCGTCGCCACCGCCGTCGCCGGGCTTTCAGCGCTTGTCGTGGCCTACCTGGCCTACCTGGCAACCCGAGGGGCCGCCGAGTCGGCGGCGGCGATGACAAGAATCGAAGCTCGACGCGACTGGGCCGACATGATCCCCCAGTTCGAGGTCTCCATCCAGGCTCAGAGTGATCTGTACGCACTGATGCATGTTGAGCTGCTCGGTCCACTACGGCTTGACCGTCTGGACGAGATCCAACTCTCTATCCGCGACGACTACCACGCCCGGGGTGCGTCACCGCTCGCAGGAGGCCCCGATGCGGAGCAGGTCGCCAACCACGTGTGGGGACCCTACAGGTTTAGGCACGGCATTGATGGGGGCTCGGAGAATGGTCGGACGGTGGCGCCCTTCCAGCTGCCCATGGGCGAGGGAATGAAGTTCGCCATGGACCGCCAGAACCCGCCGCCATGGAACAGGAGCGGAACCGAGGCTTCCTGGCGACGCGACTACGAAGGGAAGCCGGTCCGTCTCCTGCTGAAGTGCAGGCGGGAGGGATTCGAAGCGTGGAGCGTCCCGCTGGAGGTGTTCGTTACCCCCCTTCCACAGCCGGAGATCCCGAAGCAAGCCGCACCAGCAGAGGAGAACCAAGCGTTCGGATGAGCGGGGTGACGGTCGCCGGCGTCTTGCCGGCCCCTACAGCTTGCGGACGTTGACCCCCGGCCCACGTGGACCGGGCGAAGGACGTTCCCCACGTCGCTTGGCGGCTTCGTACACTCCAACTGCTGTGCCTCCGGTCAGACCCATGCGCACCATCACGTACCGGTCAAGCTCATAGGCGCAGTTGGCGCATACCCACCCGTAGACGGGCTTGTCCGTTCGGCAGCCTTCGTCGCACCGCTCGCATGCCCGCTTCTCTGGCACGGCGACCGTGACCGGTCCGACAGGTTGTGCGGGTTGCCCGAGGATTCGCCGCTCGCGTTGGCGTTGCCGCTTCGCTGAAGCCATGTTGTCCCTTCTGATCGTCAGATGCATCAATGTTGGCAGGTGGGGGTGACATTATTGGTATAGAAGGGGTCCCAGTGGTAGAGCCCGGGTCAGGCGGGCGAGGTGAGGCAGCCAGGAGGCAGCGAAAGCAGCGGCAACGACCAGCGGCAGACGACACGGGACAGCAAACCGGCCATGGCCGGCAACACAGAACGGCGGCCGACAGCACCCAACGGTGAGACCCATCCGCGTTCGGGACGAAGTGAGCCACGAGCTGCGGTCACCGCTCGCCGGTAACCACCGTGCAGCGACCGTGTCGGGCGTCAGCGATGTCGGCCCAGGGTTGGGAGGCCGCCGCGCACCGTGTGTATTGAGGTTCCCCGCATCCGGGACCGGTCGAGTCGGTCGACCTCCGCTGGGTCGCTAACCTTGATCGGACCCCGTGCCGCGCGGGCGAGGCCCACGCCACGACCGCACTGGCCGCAGACTCCGGCGTCGACCCGGGGCCGGCTGCGGTAGACCGCGGCGGATTTGTCGAGAGGCAGACCGCAAACGACCTGGCCGACCCGCTCTGGATGAGGGCGGTGCAGCCGCCGGCCCTGATCGTGCGAAAGTAGAGCCCACCACGGCGATCGCCAAACTGCCGACCACCGTGTCACTTCCGGCTCCCGCTACGGGAGACGGGGCCGGTGCCCGCTGCCCAGCCCGAGCTCTGCTCGCCAAGGCGTGAGTGTCTCCTTGGGATGCCAGAGCGGCGGCGCGGACGTCATTGCACAGACCGCACAGCACCCGCGCAACGGCGGGCCGCTGGCTACAGAGCATCCACGACGCATCGAGACGCAGACCGCACATCACGTAGCCAGGCCGGTCGGGATGAGGTCGGTGAAGCAACCATGGCTGTTCGGGTAGTTGTGCCCATCCCGGGACGCGCCAGCTGGCGGGCGTGCGGCCGGGCCTAGGGTGTTGCTCACCCGGGCCGGATCCCGACACATCCATGAAATTACGGTACGACGTAAGCCATGAGGTGCGCCACAGTGCAAATCCGAGCAACGACGGTTGAGTGCATCGGCGGAGTCGGGATCGGCGGGTCTACCGGCGGAGTGACTGTCGACAGCAACGCTGACAGCAACGACGCCGGACGGCGGCACGCTGAGGGGCGCTGGTACGGACGAGGCTCCGAGTTCGCAGCCGCTCCCGAACGTGTGCGGACGCGGTGCACAGAACTTGTAAACGAGGCGTCAGGCAGCAAGGAGGCAGTACGAGCATCGGTGTAGGTCGACTCCGAACGTGAACCGACGAGGTTCGCTGCCTGCTCGTGGACGCGGGCCGCCGCCAACCGACAGCGGGCGACAGTTTGAGACCCCATCGCCCGATGGGGATCGGCGTCGGGTGTTCGTCCGGGGCCTCGCATCGGGTGGTGCGCCGAGGAGGTGCCGCCTACGGCGTGGTGTGGGGTTTGGCGCGGATACTGGCGGGGTGGTGGAGAAGCGGGCGACGGAGTTGACTCGGTGGACTGTTCACGGCGAGCGGGTGGTGGACGACACCCGGCGGGCGCGGTTGAGCATCGCCGAGGTGGAGTTGCCGGACGGGGTGCGTTTCGAGCAGTACGTGATCCGGGCTCCCCGGTCGGCCATGGTCGCCGTACTCGATGATCGGGAGCGGCTGTTGTTGATGCGGCGGCATCGGTTCGTGTTCGACCGGTGGGTGTGGGAGTTGCCCGGTGGCTACGTCGATGGCGAGGAGCAGCCGGCGGTGTGTGCGGTGCGGGAGGTCGAGGAGGAGACGGGTTGGCGGCCCCAGGGGGTGGAGCCGTTGCTGTCCTTCCAACCGTGGGTCGGTACTGCCGATGCTGAGAATCTGCTGTTCCTGGCCCGGCAGGCTGAGCACGTCGGTACGCCCGTGGACGTGAACGAGGCGGAGCAGGTGGCGTGGGTTCCGCTCGACGAGGCGTACGGGCTGGTGTCCCGGGGTGAGATCGTCGGCGCTGGCACGGTGATTGCGGTGCTGGAGTTGGTGGCGCGGAGGGCTCGGGGGGAGCTGTGATGCTCAGCGTTGTGGGCCGAGGGTGGCGTCGATGCGGCCGGTGAAGTGCCGGACGGTGGGTAGTCGCCGGTGTGGGGTGAGTTGGGTTTGCAGGTCGCGGAGGTAGCGGACGGCTCTGGCGGAGCGTAGTTGGGTGGTCAGGGTCAGGGCTTCTGCGCCGATGGTGCAGGCCCGGTCGGGTTCTCCCTGTTGGGCGTGGACGCTGGCGAGCAGCGTGAGGTTGAAGGCTTTGCCGCGTACGTAGCGGTTGTCCATGCGTAGGGATCGGGCGGCGAAGCGTTCGGCGTGGGTGTTGCGGCCGAGGGCGTGGAAGCAGTGTCCGAACTTGGCCGACAGGTATGCCTCGTCGAAGTAGCTGAGCCATTGCGGGTCGGTGCTGCGGTCGGCCCGGTCGAGGGCTTGTTCTGCCTGGTGCAGGGCGGCGGCGCAGGCCCGTTCGTCGTTGGCTTTGGCCAGGGCGTGGGCTTCCATGACGTGGGCTTCGGCGGTCAGGACGGGGACCCCGGCGCGGCGGGCGGTCTGCCCGGCGGCGCGGGCCAGGTCGAGGCCGGTGGCGGTGTGGCCGAGGTAGGTGGCCTGGTGGCTCATCGCCGCGAGGATCTCCGCGCCGAGGCCGTCGTCTCCGGCGGCGTGGGCGAAGTCCAGGGCGAGGGTGAGGTACCGCTGGGCAATGCCGTGTTCGGCCGTGTCGTACGCCTGCCATCCGGCGAGTTGAGCCAGTTCGGCGGCGGCGCTGAGCAGCCGTTGACCGGTGGGGTGGTCGTACCGGCCGTCGGTGAGCAGCGGGGTCACCTCCTGGTGGAGGTAGCGGGCGACGGTGTCGCGGGCGTGCCCGCCGCCGTACTGGTTGTCCAGCCGGCGGTAGGTCGCGGTCATCGCGCGGATGGTGTCAATCTCGGGTTGACCGACGGCGCTGCGTCCGGGTTGGGTGACCGGGGCCGGGTCGGGGGCGGTGAACCAGCGCAGCGCCGGCAGGGTGTAGCCGGCGGAGCTGAAGCCCACCTGCCGGAGTACGTCTCGACGGTTCACGTCACCTCGCCAAAGCTCTGCGGCACTGCGTACGTCGTCTTGCCAGGTCCGGTTGACCGGCAGCTCGCTGGGCCGACTGGGGGTGAGCCGGCCGGGGTCGGCCGGCGGCGCGGCCTGTCGGGGTGCAAGGCCCATCGCGGTTCGCGCGTGGTCGGGCATCCGGCATCCGTCGGCGATTCGCTCCAGGACGTCGATCGAGGTGACCTTGCGTCCGGCCATGATCCGGCTGACGTAGCCCTGTTCCAGCCCGACGGCGGCCCCGATTCGGCTCTGACTCGCTCCGGTGAGACGGGTGATCCAACGGAACAGCCCGCCGGTGTCGCGGGCGGCCAAGGCGGTCAGCACCTCGCCGTGCGACCACGCATCCTCCGGTATTCGAAGCGGATCGAGCGGATCGAGCAGCACGGCAGCTCCCGGCGTCGCGTTCCGACTACTCAAGGTGTTCAGGTCGACAGCCTAGGGCGACCATTCGCGCTGGTCGAGCCGTCCGATGTCACCGTGACATGACTGCTGGCCATGGAGCGGCCCGTCGACGGACGAAATGGTCGGCGCATGTCCTTCGATGTCGAGAACCCGCCCGTGGAGCCGCCCGACGAGTGCCAGCACCGCCTGCTGTGGCGACTGGCCCGCGCCCTCTGGGAGGCCCACCGGCCCGACAGCGCCGGCTTCTGCGTGGTCGCTGGCTGCTGGCACACGAACCAACGCGACCCCTGCCGGCTGGCCCAGCTCGCCCAGGACGGAATGCGAACCGCCTGCGGTGAAGCCACCCCCGCCTCGCCGCCCTGGATCGCCGTCACCCGCGAGCGCTTGGCGGCCGGGGACATCGACCCCGTGGACGCCGTCGCCGAAGCCCTCTGGCATCACCGCCACACCCCCAGGGCGGGGCGGTGACCGATGGGAGCCCTCTACACCTCGGCAGCCTTCTGGGAGTACGCCAAGGCGCAGGTGGCCTACGCGGACATCCTGCTGGCCAAGCACTCCGAGTTGGCCCTGAGCCTGTGTCGGTGCGGCCGACTCCACCCCTGTGACGACCGCCAGCACTGGCTACGGATGCGAGCCCACTTCGGGCGGTTCCTCGTCGAGCAGCGGTACAGCAGCGAAGTACAGCAACCCCACCCACCGAACCCGACTCGAAGCGACCCCAGCAGGCCGGACGACCTCGCATGACACCCGGTCCGACCGGCCTGCCGAGAGTTCACACCGAAGAGGTCACTGGTTCGATCCCAGAATCGCCCACCAAGATTATTCGGACATATCTGTCACCGAAAGGCCCAGCTCTTTGAGCTGGGCCTTTGTCTTGTGCCATCCGGCGATAGATCCGTTAGAAAAAAGTTGTCCGGATTGCCTGGCGCGAACCGTCTTCCTCGACCTTCCGAAGTTGGAAACGCGGGAGGCTGTTGCAGGCGGAATGGGACCTGGAGCGGACCGTCTCGTCCTGATTGGCCGCCTGGTGCAACAGCGGCTGTGCGGTCGTTAGGGTCGCGAGGTGGGTCAGGGCACTGGGCGTGGTGTGGAGCATCCCTTGACCGGGGGTTGTTTGACAGCGGGTGTGGTGCGGGTTGGAGACACGGTGCGCCGCCCGGCGTCGCCGGCGTCGCGTTTCGTGGCGCGTCTGTTGGCCCATCTCGCCGTGAAGGGTTTCGAGGGGTGCCCTCAGCATCTGGGGTGGGACGAAGACGGGCGTGATGTGTTGTCGTTCGTGCCCGGCGACGTTCCACCACGGTGGCAGCGTTTCACCGACGACCAGGTCGGCCGGGCGGCGATGCTGCTGCGACGGTTGCATGACGCCACACGAGATTTGTTGCCCGGCGTGCGGGGGGAGGTGGTTTGCCATCACGACCCGGGTCCGAACAACACGGTCTTCCGCGGTGGTCAGCCGGTCGCGTTCATCGACTTTGACTTCGCGGCGCCTGGGCACCTGTTGGAGGACGTGGGGTACATGGCGTGGGCGTGGTGCATTTCGTCGCGGCCCGACCGGGGGCCCGCGGCAGAACAGGCCCGCCAGGTGCGGATCCTGGCGGACGCCTACGGCTTGAGCCCGACCGACCGCGACCGGCTACCAGCCGCCATCCGTGAGCGTCTGCACCGCAACGAAGCGTTCTGGCGCGTCATGCTCGACGACGGCTCATCCCCGATCCCGCGCGCACGCTGTTCGGATGTGCTCGCCTGGACCCAACGCGAACTCGCCCACACCGAGGCCAACGAAGAGACGTTCATCGCCGCACTGCATTCGTGAAACCGGGCGCCGTTTCGATCGATGGACAGGACGCTGCGCGACGCGTGGTCCTGCGGCGGATGTGGACGCCTTAGGGTCGCAGCCGAGGTTGATGAGACTGCTCGGTTGTGCGCTCGGCTGAGGTCATCGAACAGCTCGACGCCGCTGCCGGGGAGTTTCTGTTTCCGGACCTCGGCCACGGCCACTACTACGCCGTCGATGCTCGGCTGCATGGGTACCGATGCCAGGCGGTGGGCCCTCATCGTCGAGACCGTTGGCTACTCGCCACGGGCCGGCAACGTCGTCGACGTGCTTCACGTATTCGGCGTCTGCCTGACCAGCGGCGAACCTGGCTACGAAAACGGTGACTTTCACGAACGAGTAGACAACTGGGACCAGATAGAGGACCCCGACGAGCCGGAGACCTACCGGGGCGGGCCGGTCGTGGTTCGCGGCCAGCCGATCGCTGTTGCTGCCGAGCCGGGCGAGGATCTGGTCGACGTACTGCGTCAGCTCGTCCCGCGTCATCGTGAGTTGCTCCTCGCCGATGAGGGAGAGCTACGGCGCCGGATCCCAGCCGACCTACCGGAGGTTCTGCGGCTGGACCAGTGGAACCACCCCGACGTGGCCAGCGGGCTACGCCCCAGCGAGTCTGAGACCTTCCAACAGATCGCCGATGTCCTGGCGACCGGCGACGTCAGCCGGTACGCGCCCAGCTTGCCGCCCAACACGCACTGGTCCAACTGGCCAGAATCGGGGAGCCTGTAGCTTTGCTTCACCTCCTACCGGAGAGTGAGGACCGCGCACCGGCGGCGCGAATCTGCGCCCCCGGCGCGGCCTGAGCGCCTCCCGGGCGTCCGAGGCGGCGACACGGGCGCGGGGTTCCTGTCCGACCGCAGGCTGGAAGCACGGCCCATCCATGCGAATCTTCGGCCGTGCCAGTCAGGACGCACGTTCTCGGCAGATCGGTCGGCGATACCGCGCTACTCGCGGATCCGTTTCCAGATGGTGTTCGCAGCCGACGCGATGAGCGCAACGACGACGACGGAACACGAACACGCCCTTGCCGTCGTCCTGCCCCGGTTCGGCGACGTCCTCGACACCAGCAACTTCGAGCTCACCTCTGACTCACCCCAGCTGAGCCCGCCGTGTTCCATTCCCGAGCACATGGTCTCGCCTCGCCGACGGTGTGACCTGAGGAGAGCCTGGCCAGATGCGTTCCATCACTGTCTTGTCCGCCAGCTTCGGTGAGCCGTGCGCTGGCCAGCACCACGCTGTTCGCGATCTGGACGTCGCGGCCGGCACCGGCGCTCGTGGTGGATGCGTTCTCCTGGATCGACCAGCAACCGGAGGTTGGCCGTAGATGGACTTGTCGCCGCTGATCCTGGCCGCGACGATGCCGTCCTTGCCCGCGCTGTCGGTCACGGCGACCGCGGTGCTGGTGGTGGTCGACGCGGACACCGCGCGGCGCTGCTGGCCCACGCGCGTTCAGGTCCAGCAGCTGGAATCGCCAGTCGGGAAGCGGCGCCAGGTCAAGTGCTCCGCGGGTGATCACGCTGCGGTGGCCGCGGCCGGGCAGCGTGTACGCAGGCGGGCGGGTAGTCGACGACGGGACGTGACCGAGCCGGCATCCTTCGTGCGGCTGTCCACTTCTGCGCCGTTCGGAAACCGAGACGCGCCAACGCTTTCTGCCCGTCAGCGAACCGGTATGTTCGAACACCTGGCATGCCTTGAGGTTGCCAGATGCGAGTCTGACACCAGGAGCGGATAATGGCCAGCGAGCGTCTGTGGGCGTGGGTTCGCGAGGGCGCGATCGCCCTGGTCGTTTTTGTGGTCTTCGACATCATCGGTGTCGTGCTGACTGTGATTGCGGACTTTGCCGGGCTGCTGCACCGCACTCTGGAGACCAGCGCACCGTTGGGGTATGCGATCTGGTTCGTCGTGGCGGTGTTCACGTCGGTGATGCTGTACGTGCGTGATCCGGCCCGCAGCCGTGCCGAGGGCGGACGCGCGCTGGTCGCCGCCTCGGTGGTCGCGACGCTCATCGGGCTTGCCTCTTCCCTGATATGGGGACGGACCGGCGAGCCGGTTGCGCCCGACCATCCCGGTATCACGATCACCTGGCTCGCCACCTCGGTCTTCGCCGCCGTCGTGTGGCACGTGGTCATGCTTAGCGAGTCGCGCCCGCGCATGGAGAACGCCACCGGCACGCCGACCACGGCACCCGCGCTCGTGACAGCTGCGCCTGCCTCGACCACGAAGCCCGTTCGGCGCCCGCGGTCTGGCGAGCAGGACACGGAGTTCAGGCGGGCGGGAGTCTTCGCCGCTATCGGCTGGATCGTCGGGATGACCATGTTGGTCTTCCTCGACGCCTGCTTCTTCGTCCTGGCCCCGTTCGGCGGAGCGTTGCGCCCGCTGACCGATCCCATTCTGACCGCCGCCGTCGTACTCGGACCGTTGTGGGGCGTAGCGGCGGCCCTGTGGCCGATCCCGCGCGGTGCGATCCTTCCTCTACACGCACCCGCGCTCATCGGTTCGCTATTCTGGCTGTTCGCGATCATCGGCGGCGGCGTTGTCTCCGGCATGTTCGGCATCACTGACGAAATCGACGCCGGTCTGAAGGCCGCCGCGACTGTCGCGTTCGCGTGTGGTGCTCTTCTCGGTCTGGTCGCCACGTTCGGCTGGTACCTCGAATTACGAGAGGGCCGCTCGAAGGCGCGCGCAGACGGCGCGGTGACCGCATAGCCGGACCGCGCTCAGACGAGACGTACTTGAAGGTCAATGGGGTATGGCGGTACGTGTACCGGGCCACGGCCGTTTCATGATCATGTTGTGAGGCCGAGGATGGTGAACGGCCTGGTCGCTTTCGCTGCCCAGTTGCCGCGCGCTGACTACCAGGTGATGCTCCTCGACACGCTGCCGACGCTGGTCGCGCCGGGCTCAACGGACGACTACTTCGCTTTCGACGGGCCGGCCGGCTGGCGCAACGGGGAGTTCGAGTACTCCGTTGACCCTGCCAACGCGAGCTACTACCGACTCGATCGCCTTGCTGCTGGCGACCATGACGAACTGTTCGAGTTCGCCGTCCCGATGGGCGACCCGACCGAGTTGGACGCCGATGTCGTAGCGAGGCACTCCCAGGCGCCTGGCCGACCGACGGCCGTCGCCTTCGGGCTGCTCGACATCGAAGGCCCCTGGTTCAGGCGGGAACGGCACTGGGGCCTGTTCCACTTCCTGCTCGACGGACACCACAAGATGGCAGCTGCCGCGGCCAACAACGCGCCATTGAGGCTGCTTACCTTCGTTTCGGCCGGTGAGTCGCTGGCTTGTGACGAGGAACTGCTGCGCCCGGAGATCATCATGGCGGACGGCCGAGGCAAGCCGGACCGATGACAGCCGCAGAGCTTCCGGATCGGGTCGCCCGGTGTTGATCTCCCAATACGTCTACTTCGCGCTGAAATCAACAAGCATGCCCGCATCGGCGATCACCGCCCGCCTGGGGATCGACCCGGACGAAGCCGTGGTCCGAGGCAGCCGCCGCCCGGCTGATCCCGTGATCCGGCGGCGCACTGCTGGAAGGTGGTCTGCCGAACGCCTGGAATGACCGTTGATGAGCAGATGGCACACATCGTTGATCGCTTGTTCGTGCACGCGCCGCAGATCGGCATTCTCGCGGCAGAACTCGACCAGACAGACGGCGGTCCCGGATCGGCCGTCCTTCAAGTCGTGCGGATTTTCGAGGATCCTGCGGGCGAACCGGAAGACCTGTCCGGGCCGGATGACGGGCTGGAGAAGCTGCCCGGACAGCATCAGCTGCTGGGCTGGCACCTTGACCGGCGGACGCTCGAGTTCCTGCAGCTCGCGGGCGCCGAGCTGGACATCGACGAGTACGCCTACGACTGACTGTGCCGAAGCACCCGGAGCGCGGAGTACAACGTGTCCCAGACATGCTGGCTGCGGCAGCCCCTCGGCACTGGCGCGGGCTGACCGGACTGTGACGCCTGGTCGGCGGGAGATGCGGCTACCGGCTCTTGCCCGACTCTGGCCGTACGCCCTGAGGGGCCGTCGGGCCGGGATCGGCTGAGCGGCAGGTCAGGACAGCGGCAGGTCGACCCGTCGGCCCATCCCGAGTTCTGGTGCTCTCTCGTCGGTGACCATGGCGAAGGCGCCGGCCGGCACGCTGTCGAGTGTCGCTACCCGGGAAGCGGCGGCCAGCAGGCTGGCCTCGTTCGCCCCGGTGATGAAGAAGATGTAGACGTCGCCGTACTCTTCGCCTTCGTCGTACACCTCGACCGCACCTTCGTCCTCCAGCTCGATCAGGAAGTCCTCGACCTGGTCGATCCAGGCAACCGGATAGACGTCGGGCGCGGTGTCCGGAGTCGGTGCGAGCGGGACGTGGATCTCGACGATGTCTGCCATGACGACATGATCCATCAGGCGGGAACCATGGCAGCCGCCGTGCCCGACGCTTCGGTTGTGGCCAGGATGTACTCTGCGCGGCAGATCAGTACGCCGGCGTGGACCTGATGGTTTACTTCCCCGTGCTGACCACGATTGTCTGCAGGTTGGCAGCGAGCTTCTCAAGCGATGCGGACTGCTGCAGCACGTGAAGCGCGTCGGAGGGTGGCGAGGTTTTCATAGATGACTGCGGTGTTGGGTCGGGTCGCGGTGTGCGCGGCGATTCCGACTGACAGCGCGTCGGCCTGGTCGGTTTTGCGGCCGTGCCCCGTCGAGAGCATCCGCACGCGGCGGGCTAGCTTCGCAGGCACGTCGACCACGTCGATGTGGTCGGCGGTCAGTCTGGCGGTCAGCGCGGCGCCAAGGCCGGTAGCGCCTTCAACCGCCCAGGTCGCGTGCGGCCAACGGCCGGCGAAGCGACGCAGTTGCCGGTAGCCGTCGCGGTTGACCTCGACGCGGATCGCGGCCAGGGGCTGGAGTCGGTTGTCCACCGCGACGGCGGTCCAGGAAGCCTTGTGGGGATCGATCGCAATGACGACCGGAGCAGATGCTGAGGGCGGGGCCGGGGGCACGGGCTTCTCCTTGCGGAACCGGATAGGGGGTTCCGGCGAGGAGGGCAGACCAACTTCGGGCTAAACAGACCTCTCTCGAGCCACTCTCGCCGGCGGTTGTGGCCGGGGCGCAGGCCGTTCGAGGGCCAGCCCGTGGGCGGCAGGTGTTTCCCGAGCGGCCCCGACCACAACCTCGGAGATCATGGCTGCAGACCCTGATCTCCGCCACCAATTCAACAAGTTGGAGTCCTCTCTGCTGCCAACGCCTTGACACAGAGAGGTGCCGTTAGCGATACAGACCCCGCCAGTACGGCAGCCCGGTGCGGGTCCGGCAGGTCGTCACGGCGCTCACGTCGGGACAGATCAGCAATGACGTCTACCATGCCGACGACGTGCAGCGGGTCCAGGACGAGATCGCCGCCGGCACGGCGAAGCTCGACCCCGCCTGGCGGCGGGACACCGCGGAAGGGCGAGCGGCGATTCGGGCGTTCAAGCGTCGACGGGAACGCCGGCGGGTCATCACCGCCGTGGTCGTCGCCGGGCTGGGATTGGCCGCGCTGGTGCTCTTCGCCGTACTCCTGTCGAAGTCCTGACTATCGAGGACACGGCGTCGGCTCAGCTGTAGGGGCGCAGCTTGGGCCAGAGCGTCGCCCAGGATTCGATGGGGTCGCGGCAGACCCGTACGTCGTTGTCCTGCTCCTCGTTGGGGATGTCGACGCCGTTGTCGACGTCGACAGCTTTGACGCACGAGCCGAAGAGGTCATCGAGCCCGTCGGCGTAGCCCACGGCCACGACCACGGTTGCGGTCTCCGGCGGTTGGCCGCGGAACCAGAGTTCGTTGTGTCCGCTGTACACGTCTGGGAGGTCGGTGGGCCCGTATCGGTCGAGGGCGCCGGCCTCGCCGTAGTTGGCGGTGAGGACGATCGCCCGCGCCCGTTCGTCCGGGGGTAGATCGGCGGCCGCCTGGGAGATCTGGGCGACGTAGGCCGGCCAGTGGCGAGCAGGACGGCGAGCGGCGCCACGACCCGCCAGGCGATCGCCGGTCGGGCGGCGGCCTGCGTGACGGCGGGTTCGGCGGTTTGAATCGCCGGCACCTGTCGACCGTAACGGCTTGAGGCCAGGTACACAGTTCGGCAAGATCGCTCGGGCACGCCGTGCGGCGATCAGGGTCGCTACCGAAACCGGGGCGCGACTCGGTCCGGCCACCGAGACGCTGCGTGCCGAGGCGCGCCTGTGGCTACGCCACAGCGACCAGATGAAGGTCATCGCCCGTAAGGCCGACCGGCTGCGGATGACCGCGTTGGAGGCATGTTTGGCCCTGCGGCCGTGCCATCATCGGTGGCGCGCGGTGCGACGCCGAACCGGCGAGACGGCTACTACAGGCCCGTGAGCTGCTGGGACGCGGTTCGGATTCTGCCAAGTATGGTCCACGCAGGTCAAAGGCCACTTCCCGGGTTCGGGAGGTGGCCTTTCTGCTGTCGTACAGCAGCTTTGTACAGCAGCCCGGTCATTGTGCGAGGGATTCGCCGAGGCGTTTGAGGGCGTCTCTGGTCGCCTTCGTCGATACCTGGGTGTAGATCTCCATCGTCACCGAGAAGCGGGCGTGCAGGAGGACCTGCATGGCGACTCTCGGGTGGACGTCGAGGTCGGCCAGCAACGTGGCGCAGGTACGCCGCGCGTCGTGAACGGTGATCGGACGTCGCACGATGGAGGGCACGCTTCAGACAAGCTCAGGGCTGGAGCAGGTGGCGAAGCTCAGCCACTGGGCGTCCTGGACGGTCGGCCCTGTGCAGGTTTGGCGCTCCACGTGCCCGGAGCCGAACCGGTCAGCCCGGGCGTCGGTGGTCACCTCTACCTGCCCGTCAACTGTAACCGCATAGTTAGTGGTGATGGGGTCGCCTTCGGTGGTGGGACGTGTGATGGCCAGTCGGGCCGGTTGCCGGGCACCGGCGGCCTCGATGACGCATTGCACCGCGGAGGCTGGCACCTTCTGGCCTTGGCTGAGGATGAGTGTTCCGCAGTCTTGCGTGCTCGGCTCGGCCGGTGGTACGGACGGCGGGGTTGGCTGGGCCGTACAGCCGGCCAGAAGCAGCGTGGCGGCCAGCGCCATGATTCCTTCGTTCCTCATGTGGGTTGGACGTCGGTCTGGCCCGGCGTGGTTCCGCACACCGCCCGGGGTGGCCGGCGGGTGGTGGCGGCGTTTCCGCGATGAGGGCCCCAAGGCGGGATGGACCGCACCCGATCCGTGCCCGATGCAGCGGTCAATATCGGCCAACGGCGGCCGTCATACAGCTTGGCCGTCTCGCTCTCTGCACTCAGTGCCAGCTAGCACCACTCAAGTGGATCAATACGATTCCCAAGCTGAGCGTGCACACCTCAAGGATCGCCACGTGACCAGCGAGGAAGTTCGGCCGTGCCGCGAGGTCGCCGCAGGTCACGGGAGAGGCCGTCTAAGTTCCGCTTCAACCTATGAGTACAGCAGGCGAAGCCGCTGGCGCTTGGCTCCGTGGCCTGTCGCCCGGCGGCGGTCTGTGAAGCACCGTCAATAGAGGGGTACCGTCGGTGGCGGCATGGTTGCCGGTAGTCGTGCTTGGTGGCCCGCCGCATCTGACCGCTGTCCGAGGGGATCGCTGTGCCTCGCCGAGCCATACCTGCTGATCCATCGGTGGGCGATCGCATCAGGGCCCGTCGCGAGTTGCGTGGCTGGAGCATCCGGTATGCCGCGAGTCGCGCGGGTATCTCACATACGACGTGGTCGCGTATCGAGCGTGGTGTTCAGCGCACGGATCGGTACATGGTGGTCGACCTGGCCGCCGCCCTGGAATGCTCGGTCTTCGATCTCACGGGGCAGCCGTACACGCCTGCTGATCGGCAGCTCGATGGCGCGCGTATCGACGCCGAACGGGTGTGGCGGGCGATGATGGCGTATCCGTTCGACGGGCCGCCGGTCGTCGGGGCTGCCAGTGTGGAGCAGGCGGCTCGGGAATCCGTGTTGGTGCGGGATCTGTACGGCCGGTGTGACTACGCGGGTGCCCTGCGTCGGCTGGTAGACCTCCTGCCGGTCCTGCACGGCGTGACCGATCAGCGGGCGGCGTACCGGTTGATGGTGCCGGTGTACGGGGTGGCGATGGGTTCGTTGCTGAACGTGGGCTATTCGGCCCACGCCTGGTTGGCCGCCGAGCGGTGTGCCCAGGCGGCGCACCTGCTCGACGATCCGGTTGCGGTGGGGGTGGCGGCGGCGAACCGGGCCCGGGTGTCGGCATACACCGGCGCGTACGGTCCCGCCCTGGCCTATTGCGATCGGGCCGGGGCGGACCTGGAGGGCAGCGGTGCCGACACGGCGTTGGATGTGCTCGGCTTCCTGCACCTGGCCCGTGCGCATCACCTCGCTGGCATGAAGGACCAGACTGCGGCCGAGGATCATCTCGGCGAGGCGGCGCGGATCGCCGCGCACACCGGGGAGACGACGAACTGGGACCTGGCGTGGGGGCCGAGCAACGTGGCGTTGTGGCGGATGGCCTACCAGCTCGACACCGGGTGCCCGCAGGAGGCGTTGCTGACCGCTGCCGGGGTGGCCGTCGCGGAGCTGCCGGCGGTGCGGCAGGTGTACTTCTGGCTGGACATGGCCCGCGCGATGGTCGCGGCTGAACGGGAGCGAGACGCGGTGCGGATGCTGCTGGCGGCCGAACGGGTTGGCCCGCAGCACACCCGGTCGTCGACAGCGGCGCGAGAGATCGCGCGTGGGCTGCTGCGCCGAGGGCTCGTCTCCGCGGAGCTGCGGGGCCTGTGCGAGCGCATGGGGGTCTCCAGCCAGTAGTGGTGCGTAGGTGTGCCATCACGCACCGTGCCGTCCATAGCGTTCCGATCAGGACACGACGGCAGGAAGCACGCGCTGTGCCAGCCGTGTCCGCCGGGTGGCGGCGGTGTCAACCCGAGCGCGACGCCTGACATCTGCGCTGCCGTCGCCACCCTCCCACCACGACGAGGGAGGCGGAACCTGTGGCGATCTGGTCCGAGCTGCGCGACATCATGCGGTGGCTGCTGCGGCGGCCGGACTCGCCTCCGCCACCGGGCACAGGCCAGTGCCACCAGGCCGCCGAGCAGGCGGCGGCGAAGCGGCGGCTGCTCGACCAGGCGAAGCAGTTAGGGGACACGCAAAGGCGCCGCAAGCCGACCCAGGCAGGGCCCTACGTGCCGACGGCGCTGGATCAGCGCACCGGTGACGGAACGAGGGGCCACCGGTGAGCCCGGCGGGGGCTGGCTCTCCTGCCATGTCGACTCCAGGCCGGCGGCGCGTCTCGTACGACGAGTATCTGCTCGTAACCGCCCTGACCCTCGCCCGACGGCACCGGCCGGTCTGGTCATGGCGGAACTGGCGGCGTATCTGCCGATGCGGCGGCGACTTGCCCTGCCATACCCGGCACCGGATTCCGATCAACCGGGGTCACTGGCCGCACGGGGACACCGAATGAACGACGAGCAGGAGCAGGTGATTCTTGCGGTCCACGTCCGAGGGCTTGACGGCATGTGCGCCGGCTGCCGCGCGTGGTGGTCGCGGCTGACTCCGTACCCGTGCTGGCAGGTGGATTGGGCGACCAGCCGGCAGGCCCGGACGATCACCGCCTGGTTCCTGGGCGGTGTCCGATGACCACCCACGGCCCGGTCATGCCGATCTGGAGCTGCGGAGGCTGCGGTCTGCCCTGGCCCTGCGCGACCCGGAAGCGGGAGCTACGGGCCGAGTACGCGGACGCTCCGGTGTCGTTGGCCCTCTACCTCGGCGGCTATCTCGTCCAAGCCACCGAGGACATGCCCTGCACGCCGGCCGGCGTGCTGCACCGCCGCTTCCTCGGATGGTCCAGGGAGGTCGACCAGTCCACGCCAGCAGTACAGCAGCGAAGTACAGCAACCGTGCCGGCCGAACCGGGCCGGGAAGCGCCTCAGCAGGCCGTTTGACCTCGCATCGAGCCCGATCCGACCGGCTTGCCGAGAGTTCACACCGAAGAGGTCACTGGTTCGATCCCAGAATCGCCCACCATCGAAATAGCGAACAAGAGGCACCCTCGCGAGAGGGTGCCTCTTGCTGATTGCATCGCTAGTTGTCGTTGGAAGTCAGCGGATCGTCAGCGGACGTGTCGCGGATGCGTTTATCTCTTCCGCCGTATCGGTGCGTGTAGAGGTTCAGCGTTGAGATCCGCCACGACGAGATGCGGCAGCAGTGGCGCGAGTGCTGCGCCGAGTTGACGAGCTCAGCCCGCCCAGTGCCGAAGGTGGAGGGCGTGGGCCGAGTGTCGAGCACCAGTTCGCCAACGCCGTCGGGCCGGTGCGACTGGCCAGTGCCGGGCGCGGCTGGCGGGACGCCCCCATGATCAGCTTCCAAAGTAGAGAGCTAGCATGAAGCCGCATCCCTAAGACAAAGGAGGGCAAATGCGTAAGTTTGCGCAAAGGCTAGCGGTCCTGGTCACGTCGGCTGCGGTGGTAGTCGGGATCTCCGCTGCGCCGGCCCAGGCAGCAGCCAATCCCTACACCGGGCCCAGCGCCTGCGCCAACGACTTCGGCGGCTCCTGGACTGTCGTGAGCGACGGGCACCGGGCGATCAAGCACGGCGCCGAGACGATCGGCGACGTCTACCTGATGTACAACAGCGCGACCGGCTACAACTGCGTCGCCACGATCAAGCGGATCTGGGTCGGCCAGAATACGCGGGTGGGCGCGAATCTCTTTATCTACGCCGTGGAGGGTTTCTTCAATGACTACGGCGACTACAAGTACTACGCCGCGGTGAGGTACAAAGCGGCCGGCCGCTGCGTAAGGTACGAGGGTTACATGGTGGACGCCTCGAACTACTATTTCGGCGGCCGGGACAGGTACGACAACTGCGGCAGCTGACGCCGCAGCCTGACCCTGCTGGGGCCGGTCCTCGGACCGGCCCCAGCAGGGTTTTGCTTGAGTGGGCAGCCAGGCACTCGAACTCTTGCGAGCCAACGTCACGCCCGCTGTTGTTCCACCAACGCGTCACCAGCTCTTTCCCTACGCAGCGATCGTGCAAGCGTTCCAACTCGGTAGTGGCGGGGTGGCGTGGAGGAGGTGGGTTCGAAACACTCGCGACCTGCTGCATCCCGTAGCGAGACAGGAAGTGAGACAGGGTCCCCATCACCAGACCGGTCGGGGGCGCTGCCTGCGCCGGCGAAGGGCCACTGCGATCCTCGGCGGAACGCCGCAGACCCCTGACCCGTCGGTGGATTCCCGCCGGTCATCCACTGGCAGACCATCGACCGGTTGTCTCAACCCTCAATGGAGGTTTCCTCACTATGCAGCCCAAGTCGGTCGGCACCGCCTACCTGCTGTGGTTCTTCCTCGGCGCGCTCGGCGTCCACCAGTTCTACCTCGGCAAGACCGGCCGAGGCGTGTCGATGCTGCTCACGTTCGGCTGGCTGACGGTCGGCTTGTGGATCGACCTGTTCACGCTGCCGAGCCAGGTGCGGAAGGTCAACGCGGCCGCGGCTGTGGCGATGCCGGTGGCCGTCTGACTCCCAGTCACCCGACGACGCCCCGCCCACCGCTCGGTGGGCGGGGCGTCGTCGTTGGATGATCTACCAATGATTCCTTGCGTCTGGCTGCCCCCACCTGTGGAGGTGTGCGAATCCGGGCCGTCGTGGACGGCGGGAACGCCGCTCAGCGGATTCAGGGGACCGGCGCTGCGGCCGGTGCGATCGAAGGCCGGCGGGACGTGGCCCGCATCAGTGGCACAAGGGCCGCCCGGCATCTCGACGTCAGGTCCAGCGATCCGGCAGGAAGACGGCCCCCGAAATCTTCTTCGAGAGGCGTCACGTTGGGTGCCGACGGCCAGCACGTCGCCGATCGCAGGCCCTGGGGCAGCGCCCCAGACCCCAACCTCCCTCTGAGATGCATGAAGCGCGTTCACCGGAGATGTTCAGGCCGCCGGCCGTACAGCAGCGAAGTGCAGCAACCGTGCCAGCCAAACCGAGCCGGGAGGCTAGCCGGCAGTTCCGCTTCGACCTTTAGCAGCTGCCATCACCCGTGTCGCCGCCGCTGCCGCCATCCAGTGGAGGGCTGAGCGGGAAGCCCCCGGCGTCATCGTCTGCTCGGCGATGCCGTGACTTCCAGGAGGAAATCGAGGCGAGGACCACCACGGTGACCAGGACCCCGATAAGACCGACGACGCCCACGACCTGGATTACTGACGCCATCAGCCGAGTTTACTGTTGTCCAGCGACTCCAGGCGCGAGTCGCGTTGGGGTGACTAACGCGTGGACAGGCGGGGACGTCGGCGACGGTGACGTCCGCCGCTGCGGCAGCGGGCCGAGCGGCGGCCGCTCCTTAATATCGAAGCGGTCGTGGCTCAGCTATCTCTTGTCATTCCGCTGGCCGGTGGCAAACCCCATCGGGGCGAAGATGCACGCCGGTGCGAAGGAGACGGTGAGAAACAGGAGGTCCACAACCAGGCTGCGGAACGGGGAGTTCAGCAACCCACTGACGCAGTATGAGGCGAGCATGAGCGCGAGGCCGCGCTTCACCCACGGTCCGTCGTTGACGACGCCGAGCGGCACACCGATCGCCAATCCCGTACCGCTGAGCACTACGGCCATCATGAGGGCGGCCGTAAGAGCGCGGCCGGGTGAGCCACCGGCGTGCGAGATGTACGACCCCGAGAGAAAGCCGAAGATGACTGCCACGGCAGCCGTCGAGGCGCGGACAGTCGCTCGCATGGGGCAGGACACTACCTGGCCGCCGTACCGCATGCAGGTGCCGCAGGGGCGCCGCCAGCAACCAGCGCCAGCCGAGCCGGACCGGGGGACACGCTGAGGGCGGGCGCCCTCGATGCCGGTGCGCCGCAGGAGCTGTCGCCGCCCTGACGGGTCGCCCGTCGGTCGCTGATCGGGAACGAAACGGGGCGCTAGGGTGCGGTGTGCACGTTATCGACCTGGACGCCCCGCCCAGTTCCTCGCCCGGACGCCGCTCCCGTCCCTGGTCCATCCTGATCGTGGTGGCGCTGGGTCTGGGTTCGCTCACCGGGGAGCCGGCGGGATTCCCGCAGCTCGATCCAGTGGCGGTTTGCGGGTCTCCTGCGGGGAAGTCGGATCATGCGGCGAATCCGGCAGCCATCAGGCGTGTTGAGATCGCCATCGACTCGCAGACCGGCCACATCCGGTGGGTCCGGTGCGGCACCTTCCAGCCCAACGCCGAGGGCTGACGGCGTCGAGCGGGTGCGCCACCAACGCCGAGCGGCGTACCCGGGTTCGACAAGGCGCGGAGGCCGGCTCGACCACCACCGGCGGGCGTGGCCGTCTGGCGTTCGGAGTGACGCCGCTACAGAATGCAGTGTTGTGGACAACGGTGAGCAGCCGCCGGGTGCGGTGATTCGGATCGAGCGGCGGGACGACCCGGTGAACGCGGTGACCGAGGACGACGCCGCCCGACGCGCCGGGGCGTACCCGAATCTGCGGGTCGGGGCGCCGCTGTTCGGCCACGCGGTCGACCTGGGCGACGGGCGGTGGCAGGTGCACGCCCTGGTCGACGACGCGCCGCAGCAGGCCAGGGACACCCTGGCCAGCCGGTTGCGCGAACAACTCGCCGACACCGCCGATCCCGACCTGGCGGCCGAGCTGACCGCGACGGGGCAGGTGCTGGACTGGGAGAAGGTCGACGAGGTGACCGTGGCCGGCCGACGGCACCGGATCGTCCGCGCGGACACGTTCGCCCGGTTCGGACCGGACGGGCCCGAGCCGCCCCGACCCACCGACCCCGATCCCCGCGAGGCCGACAGGTACGAGAGCTTCCTCGGCGGCGACGACGTGATCGTCGACCCGGACGCACCCACCGGCGTCGCCGAAGCCGTGTTGAAGGTCGAACTGCTGCCCGCGCACTACCCCCGCGCCACCGTGCCCGCCGACGTGTACGCGCAGAGCGTCGCCGCCGTCCGCTCCCACCCGAACGGGGTGCTCCTGCCCACCCGCTACGCGGTGGCCGAATACGTGGCCGGGGCGTGGCAGCCGTCCAGCCGGGCGGTCGCCACCGCGCAGGAGGCCCGCGAGTCGATCATGTTCGACTTCCGGTGGCTCATCCCGCGTACCGGCAACCCCAGCGAGGACGAGGCTGCCGCGTACCGGCAGGCCGCCGACGACCTGGAGGCCAGCCGCGCCGACGAGGTCAGCGTGCT
The DNA here is from genome assembly GCF_900089605.1 of Micromonospora narathiwatensis. Taxonomy (NCBI): domain Bacteria; kingdom Bacillati; phylum Actinomycetota; class Actinomycetes; order Micromonosporales; family Micromonosporaceae; genus Micromonospora; species Micromonospora narathiwatensis. The sequence goes on from NZ_LT594324.1 coordinate 626,207, forward strand.
CGGCCGCCGGTTCCGGATCACCCGGATCGAGACCCTGCTGCGCTTCTCGTCGGACGGGCCGGAAGGGCCGCGCCCGTCCGACCCCGACCCCGACCCGCCGCCCGAGGCCCACTTCGCCCAGCTCCGCGCACAGGGCCTCCTGCCCGACCCCGACACGCCGCAGGAGGAGCATCCGTGATTCGAGGACCCGCGTGCCGCTCGCTCCCCGGTTGATGCCGACCCGGGCCGTGCAGACGTGAAGGTCATCGCGCGCAGCGCCGACGGGTCGTGGGACGTGTGGCGGGTGGGGCGGCGACGCCTCGCCTTCATCCCACGGCTTCCCGAGTGGATGGGCGCACTCATGGGTGCCGACGACTGGCTGGCCATAGCCGGGATGGTGCTCGTGGCGACGATACTCGGGGTCCTCTGGGCGGCGGCCCTCCTGGCGACCGCCGTGGTGTGGCCGTGGCGTGCGGTGAGCGGCACCTGGCCCGTGGTCGCCTACCCGGTCACCGGCGGCCCGCCGGGCGGCGGGCACGAGCGGGCCGTCCGCGTACGGGGGAGGACCGACGCCGACCTGTTGGTCCGCCGGTGGGGCGAGGAGATCAAGGCGCACGGTGCGCCGGTCAGCACCGCGGGTCCACCGCATCGTGGACCGTCCCCGGTGGACTGACCCGCCCGGGGGCAGTCGTCAGGGCAACTCCGGCAGCGGCAGCGCGACGGCCGTGACGACCAGGCCGTCGGCGACCAGGTAGCGGCCGTGCAGCGCGGTCAGCGGCGGCCCACCGTCCGTACGGGTGCCGTCGACCAGCAGTCGGGCGGTGAAGCGGCGCGACGCGGGGTCGATGGACAGCTCCGCGTCCTCGAAGCCGAGCCAGCGCCCGGTCACCGGGTACCACGCCTTGTAGACCGACTCCTTCGCGCTGAACAGCAGCCGGTCCCAGTGCGTCGACGGGTCGGCGTGGGCCAGCCGGCGCAGCAGGTCCGGCTCGCCGGCGACGGTCACCGCCTCGCCCACCCCGTCCGGCAGCACGCCGTGCGGCTCGGCGTCGATGCCGAGGCTCGCCAGCGCGGTGTCCCGGGCGACCGCGGCGGCCCGGTAGCCGGCGCAGTGGGTGATGCTGCCGACCACGCCCGCCGGCCACAGCGGCTCCCGCTTCGGCCCGGGGAGGATCGGGGCCGGGGCGTACCCGAGACGGCCGAGGGCCTCCCGGGCGCAGCGGCGGGCGGTGACGAACTCGCGGCGGCGGCCCTCGACGGCCCTCGCGACCAGGTCCTCCTCGCCGGGGTACGGCGACTCGCCGGGCAGGTCCGCGAACGCCTCGACGGTCACCACCGACGGTGGCAGCAGTGACCCGATCACGACGCCGCCCCGAGGATCCGCCGCATCGGCTTCGGTTCGCCGCCCCGGCGGCCCCACTCGCGGGGGTAGCCCAGCGACACCTCCTCGAAGCGCACCCCGTCGTAATGGGTGGTGCGCGGGATGTGCAGGTGCCCGTAGACGGCCACGACCGCGCGGTGCCGGACGTGCCAGTCGGCGGTGCGTTCGGTGCCGCACCACTGGGCGAACTCCGGATACCAGAGCACGTCCGTCGGCTCGCGGACCAACGGCCAGTGGCTGACCAGCACGGTCGGTAGCGCCGGGTCGGTCGCGGCCAGCCGGCGTTCGGTCTCGGCGAGCCGGGCCCAGCACCAGGACTCCCGGTCCGGGTACGGGTCGGGGTGCAACAGCATCTCGTCGGTGCAGACCACCCCGGCGTCGTACGCCCGCCGCAGCGACTCCTCCTTGGTGCTGGTGCCGGGGGCGCGGAACGAGTAGTCGTAGAGCTGGAACAGCGGCGCGACGGTGACCGGGCCACCCTCGCCGTGCCACACCGGGTAGTCGTCCTCGGGGGTCAGCACGCCGTTGTCCCGGCACATCCGGACCAGGGCGTCGTAGCGGTCCCGGCCGCGCAGCGTCACCGGGTCGGCCGGGTGCGTCCACAGCTCGTGGTTGCCGGGCACCCAGACCACCGTGGCGAACCGGTCGCGGAGCTGGCGCAACGTCTCCTCGACGGCCCCGAACAGTTCGCCCACGTCGCCGGCCACGATCAGCCAGTCGTCGGCCGTCTCCGGCCGCAGACCGGCCACGATCCGGCGGTTCTCGGCGTACGACACATGGAGGTCACTGACCGCGAACAGCGAACCCGTCACCCGGTCGATCTTGCCATTGCCGCTCGCGAATGGATAGGCGGGCGCTTGAGCGACAGGGGTCAGCCGGGGCAGGATGAACGGCATCGGTGTCGCGACCCCGGCGGCGTGCAGGGCTGTACGGGATGAAACGTCGACTCTTCACGGAAGGGACGACGGTATGCACCCGATGCTGCGTCGACTCGACGACCTCGCCGCCCATCTCGCCACCCGGCCGGACACCGTGGCGCTGCTCGGCCTCGGCTCGGCCGGCACCGCGTACGACCGGCTGGACGCCCACTCCGACCTGGACTTCTTCCTCGTCGTCGCGGACGGCGCGGTGCCCCGCTACGTCGAGTCGCTCGACTGGCTGGCCGCGCCCTGCCCGGTGGCGTACAGCTTCGCCAACGAACGCCACGGCCGGAAGGTGCTCTACGCCGACGGGATCTTCGCCGAGTACGCCGTCTTCACCGTCGACGAGCTGGCCCGGCTGCCGTTCACCGGCGCGCGGGTGGTGTGGCAGCGGCCCGACGCGCCCGCCGGGCTGGCCGAGTGCGGGCCGCCGCCCCGCCCCGCCACCCCGTACGACACGGTCGAGTTCCACCTCAACGAGGCGCTCACCAACCTCTACGTCGGCCTGCACCGCGAGCTGCGCGGGGAGCGGCTCAGCGCGTCGCGGTTCATCCAGTCGTACGCGGTGGACCGGGTGCTGGCGTTGCTGCGGCTCACCGCCCCGGACGTGGCGCACCGGCGGGACCCGTTCGACCCGAGTCGCCGGGTCGAGCAGGCGTACCCGCCGGAGGTGCTGCCGCTGGCCGGGATGGTGCCCGGCTACCGGGACAACCGGGCGGCGGCCCGGGTGACGCTGGGCTGGCTGGCGGACCGGTTCCCGGTGGATCCGGTGATCGCCGCCGCCATCCGGGGCCTGTTGACCGCCCCGGCGGACGGCTGACGGGCGAGCCGGGCGTCGGCCGGTGCGCCTATCGGGCGGTGAGCAGGTCGGCGAAGCGGTCGGTGGCGCGCAGCAGTTCCCGGGCGATGCCGGGTTCGGCGGCGGAGTGGCCGGCGTCGGGCACGATCCGCAGCTCCGCCTCGGGCCAGCGCCGCGCCAGGTCGTACGCGGACGCCGGTGGGCAGCAGAGGTCGTAGCGGCCGTTGATGATCACGGCGGGGAGGTGGCGGATCCGGTCCACCCCGTCGAGGAGCTGCGTGTCGCCGGTGAGGAAGCCGCCGTGCACCGCGTAGTGGGACAGGATGCGCGCGATCGGCAGCGCCTGCTCTTCGTCGGTGAAGTGGGCGAGCGTGTCGGGGGCGGGGCGCAGCGCGGAGTTGATCGCCTCCCAGCGCCCCCACGCCGCCGCGCAGGCCCGGGCCTCGGCGTCGTCGGGACCGTGCAGCCGCCGGTGGTACGCGCCGAGCACGTCGTCCCGCTCCGCCGCCGGGATCGGGGCGACGAACCGGTCCCACTCGTCCGGCTGGAGGTGGCGCAGGCCGCCCTGGTAGAACCAGTCCCGCTCACTGCGCCGCAGCAGCAGCACGCCGCGCAGGATCAGGCCGGTGACCCGGTCCGGGTGGGTCTGCGCGTACGCCAGGCCGAGGGTGACGCCCCACGAGCCGCCGAACACCAGCCAGGCGTCGATGCCGAGCCGCTCGCGGATCACCTCGATGTCGTCGACCAGGTGCCAGGTGGTGTTGGCGCGCAGCTCGCCGAACGGGGTGCTCCGGCCCGCGCCGCGCTGGTCGAACAGCACGACCCGGTAGCGGTCCGGGTCGAAGAACCGCCGTGCCGCCGGCACCAGGCCGCCGCCGGGCCCGCCGTGCAGGAAGACCACCGGTACGCCGTCCGGCCGGCCCACCTCCTCCACGTACAGGTCGTGTCCGTCGCCGACGGCGATCCGGTGGGTGGCGTACGGCTCGATCGGCGGGTACATGGGCAGCTCGTCCATGACGACCCATCCTGCCCGGCCGCCGCCAGCCCTGCGCACACGGCCGACGGTCAGCAGGCGACGTTGCTGCCGAGGTTCTTCAGCAGGGCGTCGGCGACCCAGCCGGACACGCCGGTGGTGAGATCCTTCAGGTACGTCCAGCTGTAGGTGGTGTAGCCGTTCGCGGTGGCCCGGTCGCCGGAGGTGTAGCACCAGAAGTCGACGTTGTGGCTGAGCTGCCCGAACCCGAGCGAGGGGCAGGAGGTGTGCGGGCCGGTGCGGATGTTGACGTTGCTGCCGTTGATGAGCTGGCCGCCCGCGGTGTCGATGTTGCTGTGGGAGTGGCTGCAACTCGCGCTGGCCGGGGCGGCCACGCTGGTCACCGCCACGCCGGTGCAGCCCACCGTCAGGGTGACCGCCGCCGCGACCGAGGACAACTTCCGCATGTCGATCAACTCCCCGAAGTTCCAGCCACACGCATAATGATCCACATATTTGCATGCGCCGAGGTCCGGGGCAAGGTCGGCGTGATGATGGGAACGGCGTACGGCACCCGGGTGGCGGCCGGTTCCTGACCGGCACCCGGGTGGGCGCCGGTCAGGAGCGGTGCCGCCCTCAGGCGTTGGCCGGAATGCCGGTGCCGGGGCCAGCCGCCGGCTCCTCGGCCGCATGCTCGGAGTCCGGGGTGGAGCGTGGCGCCGGCGTACGCACCGCGAACGCGTCGAAGCTGGGGCCTTCCAGTGCCACCCGCTCGCCCGCCGAGGCGCCGGCAGAGCGGTCCGGGACGGCGTCCGCGAGCCGCTCCGTGAGCGCCCGGTCGGCCGAGCCGTGGTCCGCGGGCTCGGTGGCGGGCCGGGCCACCTGCGGGTACTCGGCGGTCTCGGCCCCGCCCGCCGCGGCCGCCATCACCGCCGCCGCGGCCAGGTCGGCGACCCGCTTCGCCTCCCGCTGCACCCGGGCGCGGGTCTCCTTGGCGTGCTGCTCGGCGAGGTCCGCCGCCCGCCGGGCGTCGTCCAGCCGCTTGGTCTCGGCGGCCAGTTCCCGGCGTACCTCGACCAGGCGCTCCTCCAGCGCGGCCCCCTCCTGCTCGATCGTGGTGATCTCCTGGCGGCTGCGTTCGAGCTGCTGACCGACGGTCTCCAGCTCGGCCCGGAGCTGCGTGACGGTCTCCTGCCGCTGCTGGATCTCCTGCTGCACCGTGGACAGCCGCTCCTGGTGCGCCGCCGTCTCCTCGTCGGCGCGCTCGCGGACCTCGGTGGCGTACTGCTGGGCCTCGGCGACCAGCGCGGCGATGTCCCGCTCGGCGGCGCTGGCCCGGTCGGCCAGCTCCTGCTCGGCGGCGGCCCGCCGCTCGTCCAGCTCGCGGGCCATGGTGGCCTGCCACTGGGCCAGCTCCTGCTGGGCCTTGCTCCGGTTGGCCTGCACCTCCTGCTGGATCTGGGTACGGGCCGCCTTCACCAGCGCCTCGGACGCGGAGCGGGCCTGCTCGACCTGCTGGGTGCTCTGCTCGGTGATCCGCTTCGCCTCCTGCTGCGCCCGTTCGTGGGCGGCCTGCCCCTCGGCCCGCAGCTTCTCGGCCAGCTCCCGGATCGAGGTGAGTTCCGCGTGCGCGGTGGCCCGCTGCTCCTCGTGCGCCTTCTCCTGCTCGGCGCGGCGCGTCGACAGCTCCTCGTCCAGTTCCCGCAGCTCCCGGGCGGCCTCCTCCCGCGCCGAGGCCAGCACCTTCTCCGCCTGGGCCTGGAGCTCGGCGGCGCGCTTGGTGGCGGCCTCGCTGATCTGCCCGGCCTGCTTCTCTGCCAGGTCGAGGATCTGGTCGACCATCGGCCCGAGGTCCCGGAAGGACGCCCGGTCCACCTGCGCGGGGCGCTGCCGCAGCTCCGCCGCCTCGGCCTGGGTCCGCTGCATCTGCGCGGTCAGCTCCCGCGCCTGCGCGTACGCCCGGTCCCGGTCGGCCGTCAGCGCGGACAGCTCGCCGTCCATCTGCTGGACGTACCGGTCCACCTGGCGTTTGTCGTAGCCGCGCAGCACCGGGTCGAACCGCGGCCGTGCGGACACGTCGTCGTGGGATGCGAACGGTTCCTCGCCGTTGGACATACGCCATCCTCCGTCAGTTCGCCAGCGCCGGGCCGGCGGGATGACCGCCCGGCAGGGCATGATGAGGCGCAACGGTACCGTCGTCGCCGCGCGGGCCCTGCCCCGCCCCGGCCCCTCGTCGCCGAGGCCGGCGAACGCCCCGGTCGGGGCCCCGGGGCGGCCGGCCGGCCCGGGGCCGGCGGTGGGGCCGGATCGGGCGGGCCGGGGATCAGGGGCCCTGTCCTTCCGAGTTGACTGTCAACCGGCCTGGAGGTCCCGCCAGGCCGTCGCCTCCGGCGACGGGTAGCCCAACTGGAACTCGGCCCAGTTGTTCCAGTACGCGATCGCGTCCACGTAGGGCTGCTGGCGCAGCCAGGTGACGTGGTCCCTCATCGCCTGCGCCCGGCCCGTCCCGGTGGTGTCGGCGGTGGTACGGACCAGCCCGTACTCGGGCACCAGCAGTCGGATCGTCGGATACGCCGCCCGTACCTTGTTGAAGGCCGTCCCGAAGATCCGCGACGCAGGCCAGTAGCTCGCGGTGTCCCGCGAGTAGCAGTCCACGCCGTAGTGGGTCATGCCCGGGTAGCCCCAGTCGGTCGGGTTGCCCTTCCCCTCGTCCAGCCAGTACCGGGTGACGATCGGCCCGTGTCCGAGCACCCACTTCCGGTTCGGGTGCGCGGCCACGATCTGCGACACCCGGGCCGCCGTGGTCCGGTACGTCGCGGGGGCCACGTCACCCATCGGCTCGTGGTACCAGGTCAGGTAGACCGGCCGGGTCAGCCCGTTCAGCCAGGTGCTGAGCTGCTCGACGTTGTCCTTCCACGACACGTGCATCACGGCCGACGGCGCGTCGACGAACTTGCCGGCGTTCAGCGGGGGCAGCTCCGGCAGCTTGTCCCCGTCGGTGTCCACCCCGTAGTCCCGCATGTAGCGGATGTTGGGGTAGTTGGCGACGATCTGCTGGGTCGGAGCCCCCTTCTCGGTGCTCATCCCGACCAGCAGCGGCACGGTCACGGTGGTGGCGGCGGTCGCGGTCCGGCCGGCCGAGTCCCGGACCGTGGCGGTCAGGGTGATCGTGCCCGGGCCGGACAGCACGGTCACCGCGAACCGGCTGGGGTCGGTGGCGCTCGGTGTGATGGTCACCCCGGGCGCGGCACTGGTGAGCTGGACGGTCAGCGGCACGCCCAGGTCGATCCGGACCGAGGTGTCCCAGACGGTGCCGGTGGGCTCACCGACCCGGCCGGGGAAGATCAGGTGTCGTGAGTCGGGATGGTAGGCGTCCACCACGACGGTGGTGGACTTCCCGGGGAGCAGAACGGCGGGGTCGGCGGTCACGGAACGGATGACGGGAGCGGCCATGGATGCCTCCGGGTGTGCTCCAGGGCTCCTGGCCGCACCTCACTGGGTGGCCAGGATGGCCCTGACCTGCGTATTTACCAGATTGCGTCGGCGAGACGGCATCGCCATCGGCGGCGGCAGATGGCGAAAGACCCGAGTTCTGCACGTGTTTGCCGGGCCGTCGGACGGGCCCGGCCGGCCCGGAAATCGGCTGGCCCGGAAATCGGCTGGCCCGGAGTCGCTCGCGGCCCGCATCCTGGCCGGCGTGACGACCGTACGGGAGCTGACCGCCGGAGACTGGCCGCAACTGTGGCCGATGCTGCGCGACATGGGCGTCGGCGACGAACCAGCCGAGACCCACCGGGAGCGCTTCCTGCGCCTGCTCGCCGACCCACGCTGGGCGCTGCTCGGCGCGGCGGACGCCGACGGGCTGACCGGGTACGCCGCCGCCCAGGACCACGGCCCGCACCTGCGCTCCGGCGACGCGCACCGGACCGCCCGCCTGCACGACCTCTACGTACGCCCCGACCGGCGCCGGCGCGGCGTGGGGCGGGCCCTGCTCGCCGCGGCGTCGGAGTGGGCGGCCGGGCGGGCCCGCTACCTGGAGTGGCAGGCCCACCGGGAGCGGGCGGCGCCCTTCTACGAGCGGCTCGGCCTGCGCGGCGAGCCCTGCCCGCAGCCCGAGTACCCGACCTTCATCGTCGACTTCGGGGTGCGCTGAGCCTCACGGCAGCGGGTGCGAGATGCCGCGGGCGTGATCGGTGACCGATGCCCCGACCACGGTCGCGGTCAGCGGCAGTACCTCCAGGCAGCGGCGGACCGCCGCGGCGATCAGCGGGTTCGGCACCCGCATGGAGAGCGTGCAGTGCGGCACCCAGCGCCCCGGCTGGTAGTGCTCGACCAGGCCGATGCCGGCCCGGGCCAGCCGGCGGTGCACCTCGGCGTGGTGGGCCAGCAGTTCGGCGGTGGGCGCCGGCCCGAGCCAGAGGACCCGACCGACGAACTGGCCGGCGTGCTGGAACTCCAGCCGCAGCGGGGCCGCCACCACCATCCCGGCGAGCGCCTCGGCCACCCGGTCCGGGTCGAAGCGCGGCGCCACCGCGAGCGAGACGTGCGGCCGGTGCCGCTGCTCCAGCAGCGACCGCATGCTCTGCACGCCCTCGGACTCCAACGCGTCCCACAACACCCGGATCCGCCGGGTGGCGTCGGTGTCGAGATACAGCTCCAGCGCCGCGACCACTCGATCACCCTAGAGGTGAGGTTTGCCCGGCCCGGTGGGCGGTACTGCCCGGATGCACCGAACCGCCCGGACGGCACCGACGGAGGAGCGTGGAACTGTGGACGTGAACGACCTGCTGACCGACGCGTACGGCCGGCTGCCCGATCTGGTGGAGTCGGCCGTCGCCGGGCTGAGCCCGGAGCAGCTCCGCCAGGCCCCGGCGGCCGGGGCGAACCCGGTCGGCTGGCTGGTCTGGCACCTGACCCGGATCCAGGACCACCACGTCGCCGGCGTGCTGGGGGAGGCGCAGCTCTGGGCCACCGGCGACTGGGCGGGCCGGCTGGGGCTCGAACCCGACCCGGACGACACCGGCTTCGGGCACGGCCCCGACCAGATAGCCGCGGTACGCCCGGAGAGCGGCCAGGTGCTCGTCGACTACCACCGGGCGGTGGTCGACCGGACCCGGGCGTACCTGCGCGGGCTGCGCCCCGCCGACCTGGACCGGGTGGTCGACCGGAACTGGGACCCGCCGGTCACCCTCGGCGTCCGGTTGGTGAGCGTGCTGGCGGACGACCTTCAGCACGTCGGTCAGGCCGGGTACGTGCGCGGGCTCATCGAGCGGGGCTGACCGCCGCTCGGGCTCATCCGGCGGGGCTGACCGCCGCTCGGGCCCGGGCCAGTGCGGCGTGCCCGAGCAGGTGGAACGCCTGCGCCTCGGGCGAGGTGCCCGGCCCCGCGAAGTCGGGCGCCCCGCTCACCCCGGTCACCCGCCCGTACCGGTCGATCCGCCGGCCCGCGGCGGCCAGCAGGTCCGCGCCGACGTCCAACCAGGTCGCCGGCAGCCAACCGTCCGCCACCCCGGTCAGCGCCGCGTACGCCAGCATCTGCGCGGTGTTCGCCTCGCGGAACGTGCCGGGGTCGTCGAGCACGTCGTGGAACAGCCCGTCGTCGGCGCGGTGGGCCAGGCAGGCGTCCAGCACCGCCCGGGCGTGCCCGGCCAGTTCGTCGCGCAGCCCGGTCGGCCAGTCCGGCGCGAGGCGCAGCGCCCGGGCGATCCCGGCGACCACCCAGCCGTTGCCGGTGCCCCAGTGTTCCGCCCGGTCCAGCTCGCCCCGATCCTCGTCCCACCGCGCCGCGTAGAGGCCGGTGCGCTCGTCGTACAGCCGGCGGCGGTGCCCGGCGACCTGCCCGGCGGCGAGGTCGGTCCGGCCCAGCACGGCGAGCAGCGGCACCACCATGTACACGGTGTCCGGCCAGACCTGACGGTTGTCGAGCAGGTGGAACAGGGTGCCGTCGGCGGCCCGGGGCGCCCGCGCCACCAGCCAGTCGAGCTGCGCCGCCAGGGCCGCCGACCAGCGCGGATCCGCGTCGGTCGAGGCGGCGTGCCGGACCGCCTCGCCGCAGGCGGCGCCGTTGACCGCGCCGGCCTCGCCCGAGACGTCGCCGAGCCGGCCGTCCGGGTGCTGCCGGGTCACCGCCGCGTCGGCGACCAGCACGGCCAGCTCGTCCAGGCCCAGGTCGAGCAGGGCGTGCCCGGTCACCCCCTGCTCCCAGGACTGGCGCTGCATGGCCAGCAGCGCGGTCAGCACCCGGTCGGTCGTCGCGTTCCGTGTCATTCGCATCCCTCCGCCCCATCCCGTACCCGTCCGTCGTCGGCAGGGCAAGCCCGGATCACCCGGATCGGGTGAGTTGGGCTCACCCGCCCGGCGGGGAACCTGCGGGGACGTCGGACACGGGGAGGTACGGATGGGCGCCTCGATGGCGGAGCAGGTGATCGAGCAGGTCGCCGGTCGGCACCCCGAGCTGCCGGAACACACGGCCGGCACGGTCCGCCTCGACCTGCACGACGGTGGACGCACCGAGCACTGGTATCTGACCATCGAACACCAGAATGTCGAAGTGGGCCGCTCCACCGCCGACGCCGACATGGTGGTCCACGCCGACCGGGCCGTCTTCGACCGGCTCGCCTCCGGCAACCCGCGCCTGGTGGCGGCGCTGCTGCGCAACGACATCAACGTGCAGGGCGACATGCGGCTGCTGCTGACGCTGCGCCGGCTCTTCCCGGGCCCGTCCGCGGCCCGGCACCCCCGCCACGCGGACCAGGGCACGGGCGGGCGGTCCGCGCCCGGGACGGAGGCGCGATGACGTCGGAGTTGGCGCACGTCCTCGCCGGCAACTCGTTCGCGCTCAGCGACGCGGAGGGCGACATGGAGGCCGACCCGCGAGCGCCGACGGGCCTGTTCTCCTTCGACACCCGGTTCCTGTCCCACTGGGTGCTCACCCTCGACGGGCAGCGGCTGCACGCGCTGTCCCGGGACGACCTGGCCTACTTCGAGACGCGGTTCGTGGTCGTGCCCGGGGCCGCCAGCCACTACGTGGACGCCGACGTGTCGGTGATCCGGCACCGCTCCATCGACGAGGGCCTGCACGAGCGGATCACCGTGCTCAACCACTCGGCGGAGCCCGCCGAACTCACCGTACGGATGGAGATCGCCAACGACTTCGCCGACACCTCCGAGATCCGCCAACCCGGGCCACGTCGACCGGTGATCACCGCCGCCTCGGCCGACCGGCAGCTACGGCTCTGCTACCAGCGCGAGCAGTTCGCCCGGGAGACCGTCGTCACCAGCAGCGCGCCGGTGGACGTCGACCAGGGCGGCATGACCTTCCGGATCCGGGTCGACCCGGACGGCGAGTGGCACACCGACCTGTACGTCGAGATGGTCATCCACGGCGCCGGCGGCCGGGACCTGCGGCGCAGCCTGGAGGCGTACCGCCGGCGGGCACGCCAGGACATGCGGGCGGACCTCGCGCGCTGGTTCGACCAGACGCCGCAGCTCGCCGGCGACCGGCGGTCCCTGGTGAAGGCGTACGAGCAGGCGCTGGCCGACCTGGCGGCGCTGCGCTACCTGCCGCTGTCGTACACCGAACGGGTGCCGGTGGGCGGGCTGCCCTGGGCGATGGCCCTGTACGGCCGGGACGCCCTCGTCACCTGCCTGGAGACGCTGCCGTTCACCCCCGAGCTGACCCCCGCCACGCTGCGCATGCTGGCTCTGGTCCAGGGCAGCCAGCTCGACGACCTGCACGACGAGGAGCCCGGCAAGATCCTCTCCGAGCTGCGGTACGGCGAGTCGGCCGCCTTCGAGGAGCAGCCCACCGCGGTCTACTACGGCGCGGCCGACACCACCCCGCTCTTCGTCATCCTGCTCGACGAGTACGAGCGCTGGAGCGGCGACGTCGACCTGGTCCACGAGCTGCGCCACCCGGCCCGGAGCGCGCTGGACTGGATCACCGAGTACGGCGATTCGAACGGCGACGGCTACCTGCGCTACCAACCGCGCAACACCGTCAACGGAGTGGCCAACCAGGTGTGGCGCAACTCGCCCGACGCCGTCGTGGACCGGTACGGCCACCAGCCGGCGTTCCCCCGGGCCACCAGCGAGTTGCAGGGGTACGCGTACGACGCGAAGCTCCGGGGCGCCCGGCTGGCCCGCGAGATCTGGGGCGACCCGGCGTACGCCGACCGCCTGGAGGCCGAGGCGGCGGCGCTGCGGGAGCGGTTCAACCGCGACTTCTGGCTGCCGCAGCGCGAGTACTACGCCTTCGCGCTGACCCCGGAGGGCGAGCCGGTCGACGCGCTCACCTCCAACCTCGGGCACCTGCTGTGGAGCGGGATCGTCGAGCCGGAGCGGGCCGGCGCGCTCGCCGCACACCTGCGTGGACCGGAACTCTTCTCCGGTTGGGGGGTGCGGACGTACGCCCTCGGCCAACGGCCGTACAACCCGGTCGGCGCGCACCTGGGCGCGGTCTGGCCGTCGGACAACGCGATCGTCGCCGCCGGCCTGCGCCGCTACGGGTACGACGAGGAGGCCGCCCTCGTCGCGGCCGGGATGTTCGCCGTGGTGGAGACGCTCGGTGGCTCGGTGCCCGAGGTGATCGCCGGCTACCCGCGCCCGCTGACCAAGTACCCGGTCCAGCTCCCACTGGCCGGTCGACCGCAGTCGTGGTCCTCCGGGGCGCTGCTGATGCTGCTCGCCACCATGCTCGGGCTGCGCCCGTGCGGCGAGCACCTGCTGGCGGACCCGGTCATCCCGGAGGGATACGGCCGGATCGAACTGCTGGACGTGCCCGGCCGCTGGGGACGTGCCGACTCGTACGGGCGGGATCGGACCAGCGGCGGCCGGCGCCCCCGGAAGCGCTGAGGCGGTTCGTGGGGCCGTCCGTCACCCCGCCGGGTCCGTCACCCCGCCGGGTCCGGCTCCGCCGCAGGGGTGACGGCCGCCGGAGCCGCCACCACGTCGGGCGGCGACCCCGGTCGGTGCCAGGAACCGGGAACCCGCCCGGGGTGCGTCGGAGCCGCGCCGGCGTACGTCATCCGGAACGCCCGCACGGCGGCGGCCTCACCGAGGAGTTCGTACGGGCGGGGCGCGGCGCGGACCGCGGCGAGGAGCCGAACGAGCATCCCCAGACCGTCGCGCCCGTCGGGGACGGAACCGACGAGCAGTCGCTCGACGGTTTCCTGGTCCATCCGGTGCGTGTCCATCTCGTGTCCCTCAGCGCCGCCACCGGTCGTGACGTCACACGGGAACCGCTGCCCGCACCCTGGACCGGGGGGCGGTGAGGGCCGCCGGGTCGGCGGCTCACCCCATCGTCTTCGCCCCGTCGATGGCCTCGCGGATGATGTCGGCGTGACCGGCGTGTTGCGCGGTCTCGGCGATCAGGTGCAGCAGCACCCGCCGCACCGACCAACTGGCCCCGGGCTCGAACCAGGGCGCGGACGGCAGCGGATGGCCGGCGTCCAGGTCGAGGGTGGCGATCAGCGCGTCGGTCTCCGCGGCCACCCGGTCGAACTCGACCAGCAACCCGGCGAGGGTCTCGCCCTCGGCCATCCGGAACTGCCCGACCCAGTCGATCGGCTCGCTCCGCATCGCCTCGGCGCCGCCCACGGCGAACCGCATCCACCGCTCCTCGGTGGTCGCCACGTGCTTGATCAGCCCGCCGAGGCAGAGCTCGCTGGCCGTGCTGCGCCGGGCTGCCTGCTCGTCGGTCATACCCTGCACCGTCTGCCGGAGGAAGCCGCGGTGCCGGCGCAGCGTGTCGCGCAGATCCGCCCGCTCACCGGTGCGGACCTGGTCGGGAACGCTCATGGCGCCCGCCTTTCGATCGAGGACCGCGGACACCGTACGACCACCCACCGACACTTCCGCGCTCCCCATGATCGTGCTCGATCCTGGATCCGGTGGCATCCCGGTCGCGGCGAGGCCACTAACTTCCTGGATCGAGCACGATCATGCGGCGAGCGCGAGAGCGGCGGGCGTCGGCGGACCCGGGGGTCAGCCGCGCCAGCTCACGCCCTCGGGGTGCATGCCGGTGGCCTCCTCCAGCGCGTTGTCCGGCAGGTCTCCCTCGGCGCTGTCGTCGGGGAAGGTCCGTGCGGACGGCCCTGGATCGGGCGGGGCCCCCGGCCCCGCCTCGGGGGCGCGGGTCGGCTCCACCGAGCCGAAGCCGTGCCGGCCGGCCGGCGGCCCACCCGGCCCGGCCCCGGCCGCCCGGCGCTCGCCACGCCGGCCCTCGGGAACGGCGGGCTCCTCGCTGCCCTCGTCCATCGGGGCGTCCTCGCCGGCGCCCCAGGGCGGATCGGCGTCGAAGCCATCGGTGGTGCCCCACGGCGCGGCTTCCTCCGGCCCCCGTCCCTCACCCCTGCTCGGGCGCTTCCTGCTGCTCATCGCCACCTCACCTGGCTGGGTTCCCGTGCCCGGGCTGAATGCCCACCATCCGCCCGGTCATGCCGGGTCGGTGTCCCGTCGGGCGGCCGGCGGCCACGCCGTTGTGCGCCGGCCGCCCGACGGGAACCACCGGCGGCCACGCCGTTGTGCGCCGCCGGTCGACCCGGTCAACGACCGGCCGTGACCAGGTGTCGGGTCGCCGCGCCCATCGCGGCGACCTTGGCGATCGTCCTCGGCGAGCCCATGGCGACCTTGCCGATCTTCGGCGCGCCCATCCCGATGGCCTTGCCGATCGTCCGCGACGACGACGTCAGCCCGCCGGCCCGGCTGAGCATGCCCCGCAGCACCTGGCCCGGCTTCTGCTGCTCGCCCATGTACGCGGTGACCACCACCAGCGCCCCGGTCAAGGCCGGGACCACCCACTGGAGCACTTTCATCTGCCGCTGGAAGGAGGCGACGTCGGCCGGGGTCTGACGGCTCGGCTCGGTGACCCCGTCCACGGGCGGACCGCCCGCCCGGAGCAGCCTCATGCCGAGCAGCCGGCTGTAGCCGGTCACCGCCAGCGCGCCCACCGTCAGCCCGGTCTTCAGCGCGCTGACCTTTCCCACCCCGGCCTGCGCGGCCATCCGCGGGCTCTCGGTGACCAGCTCGCCGACCGCGCCGGCGAGGTGCGTGCCGATCGCCGCCGCGTTGACCGGGGTCCAGCGTGCCCAACCGGCCGACGCCACCGGCAGCCGCTGCGTGGCGTCGTTGATCTTCGCCGCCGCGCCGTTGACGCCGAGCGCACCCATCAGTGATCCGCCGAACCAGGCCGCCAGGCCCAGATCGTGCATCGACCGCAACGCCGTGTGCCGTTCGAACATCTGATCCCCCTCCACCGTGTTCGGGCGGTGGGGCTTACCCGCGTTCCGACCGGCTACGCCCCGACGCGCCGGCCACGTCGCCGGGCCGGTGTGCCCGAGCTGCCCCGACTCAACGTCGCGGCAGGGCGGCGGCGAACGCCGCGATCCGGGCGGCCAGCGGGGCGGCGGCGCGTACCCAGGTGAAGTGGTCCAGCGGGGCGCCGGCCTCGGCCACCGGGTAGCGGTGCCGGGTCACCGGCGCGGCGGTGAGCTTGGCGCAGAGGTGGTCCAGCGTCTCGTGCGGGGTGTACTGGTCGTCGTCCACGCTGACCGCGAGAACCGGGGTACGCACCCGCCCGACCGCCGCCTCGGCGTCGACCCCGTCGAGCACCGGGAACCGGCCGGTCCGGGCGGTGTACGCCCAGTCCCGGATCACCCCGCGCGCCTGCCGGCCGCCGAACCCCCAGCCCGGCCAGACGCCGAGCAACCGGGCGACCGCCGCGATTCCCTGGGTGAACGCCAGCACGCCCCAGCCGTGCGGCCCCGGGTAGCCGCGCCACCAGGGCAGGCCGACCGCCACCAGGGCCAACCCGTCCACCGCGTCGGCGTCGTGCAGGGCCTGGTGCAGCACCGCGACCTGCCCGCCGAGGGAGTGCCCGAGCAGCACCCGGACCCGGCCGTCCAGCCGGGGCTTGAGCGCGTCGAGCACCGCGCCCACGTCGGCGGTCAGCTCGGCGTAGCCGTACCGGCAGGTGCGGGCGGGCGGCGGGGTGCTCTCGCCGGTGCCCCGCAGGTCGACCACGATCACGGCCAGGCCGGCGTCGCGCAGCGCGGCCGCGAAGGGCCGGTAGTAGCGGGCCCGTACGCCCATCGCCGGCCAGATCAGCACCACCGGTGCACCGGGCGGCCCGGCCGGTTCCGGGTAGACCTGGACGCCGAGGCGCGCCCCGTCGACGTCGACGAACTCCTGTGTGTACTCCCCGTTCACCGGCCCAGCGTACGGCGGCAAGCTACCGATGGGTAGCAAGGGGGCTCCGGCCGCCGGCGGAGACTCGGACCAGTGACCAAAGTCCCTGGTGGGTGGCGCGGGAGGCGATGAGACTGAACAAAGAGGCAACGCCGACTCCGGTTTTGTGGCACGCCTCGCCCGAATCGTCTTCCGGAGGTGGACCGGTGGTCTCCGTATCCTCGCTCTCCGCGCTGGCCGAGGAACTTCTCGCGCTCGCCCACGCCACCGGCAGCGGGCGCAGCGCCCGGACGGTGCACGGCGGTCCCGCCACCCCGCTGCGGCAGACGCTCGTCGCCCTCGTTGCCGGGCACGCGTTGGCGGAGCACGCCAGCCCCGGCGACGCGACGCTCCAGGTGCTGCGCGGGCGGGTCCGGCTCACCGCGCTGGACCGGTCCTGGCCGGGGGAGGCAGGGGATCTGCTGGTGATCCCGGACGCCCGGCACGCTGCGCGCCGACGAGGACGCGGTCGTGCTGCTCACGGTCGCCCGCGGATGAGCGTCCCGTCACCGGCGGCCCGATCGGCGCCACCGCGGCAGGCGGCCCGGCCGGTCCGGACCCGCCGGCACCGCTACCTGCCGCCGCAGCACGGCGCGTGGGCGATGCTGCTCCTCCCGTACGCCACGGCGGTCTGCGTCACCGGCCTCCGGTGGCCGCACCTGCCGCTGCTCGGCGCCTGGCTGGCCGGCTATCTCTTCTCCTACTACGCGCTGCTGGCGGTGAAGACCGGCCGCACCGACCGGGTACGCCCGCAGTTGCTGCTCTACGGCGCCGCGACCGCGCTGCTGGTCGTACCGGTGCTGCTGGCCAGGCCCGGGGTCCTCGACTACGTCCCCCTGTACGCGCTGCTCGTCGCCGTCAACGTCGGGTACGCCCGGCGGCGTCGCGAGCGGGCCCTGCTCAACGACCTCGCCTCGGTGGCGCAGAGCGTGCTGATGGTCTTCGTGGTGGCCACCGTCGCCGGGGTTCCGCCCGCCGGGCTGGCCGCAGTGGCCGGGGCGGTCGGCGCGTACCTGGCCGGCACGGTGCTCTACGTCAAGACGATGATCCGGGAACGGGACAGCGTCGGCTACCGGTGGGCGTCCGGGGCGTACCACCTCGCGGCGCTGGTGGTCGCGGTGGCCGCCGGGTGGGGGCCGGCGGTGGTGGGTGTCTTCGCGCTGCTGCTGCTCCGCGCGGCGCTGCTGCCCGGCCGCCGGTTGACCCCGGTCCGGGTCGGGATGGTCGAGCTGGTCGGCACCCTGCTGCTGTTCGCCACGGTGGTCGGGCACCGGGCCTGACGGCCGGCGCGGGGCCGGCGCCGGTGATCACCGACGCCCGCCCCGCACGGCGACGCCGCTCAGTCGGGGAGCATCCCCGGGCCGAACACCTCGTACGCGATCCGCTCCGCGGGTACGCCCCGGCGCAGCAGGCCGCTCCGGACCCCGGCCATGAACGGCACCGGGCCGCACAGGTGGGCCCGTGCCCCGGGGGCGAGCGGGATCAGCTCCGGGTCGACCAGGCCGGCGGCGATCTCCGCCTTCAGCCCGGCCAGTTCGCCGTCGGTGGCGTCCTCGTACCAGAGGCGTACCGACAGGTTCGGCAGCCGGTCCTGGAGCCGGGGCAGTTCGTGACGGCGGGCGTGCGCCGCGGCGGTCCGGTCGGCGTGCACCAGCGTCACCGGGCGCTCGGGCTCGGTGGCGGCCAGGTGCGCCAGGGCCGCCATCGCCGGGGTGAGGCCGATGCCGGCGCTGACCAGCAGCAGCGGCCCGCCCTCGCCGATCGCGCTGACCTCGCCGAAGGGCGGGCTGAGCCGGAGCGTGTCGCCGGTGGCCACCCGCTCGTGCAGGTGGGTGGAGACCAGGCCGTCGGGTGCGCCGGCGGTGCCGCGTACCCGCTTGACGGTGATCCACCAGCGGTCGGCGCCGGGCTGCCCGGAGAGGCTGTACTGCCGGATCTGCTGGCCCTGGCGGCCGTCCAGGTCGACCGCGACCGAGACGTACTGGCCCGGGGTGAAGGTGGGTGCCGGCCCGCCGTCGGCGGGAACCAGGGCGAACGACACGACGTCCACGGTCTCCTGGATCTTCTCCGCGACCCGCCAGTCCCGCCACACCGGGCCGTCCTCGGCCACCCCGGCGACGGTGTAGAGGCGGGCCTCCCGGGCGATCAGCTCGCAGGCCAGCAGCCAGTACACCTCGTCCCAGGCCGCCGCGATCTCCGGGGTGACGGCGTCGCCGAGCACCTCGCCGACCGCGGCGAGCAGGTGCCGGCCGACGATCGGGTACTGGGTGGCGGTGATGCCGAGCGAGGCGTGCTTGTGCGCGATCCGGTCCAGGACCGGGCCCCACGGCACGGCGCTGCCGCCGGTCAGGTGCTCGGCGTACGCGACCACGGCGGCGGCGAGCGCGGCCTTCTGCTGCCCGGTGGCCTGGTTGCCCCGGTTGAAGATGTCGAGCAGCTCCGGATGGGCGTCGAACATCCGCTGGTAGAACCGGCCGGTGATGGCCTCTCCGTGTGCCTGTACGGCGGGCAGGCTGGCCGCCACCACCGCTGCTGAGGATTTCGAGAGCACGACTACTCCTTGGGCGTCGACTGGGTCGAGCCCGACTTAACGGGAATCTAGAATTCCTCTTTAGGGTCGAAAGTCCCGGGTCCGGGGTAGCCCTGGTCACAGCGGCGGCAACCGGGCGTATCGGCCCATGTCCGCGGGCCTGGCCGGTGGCTAGGTTCGACTGGTGAAGCTCAACCGCTCGACGGACATGGCCCTGCGGATCGCCATGCTCACCGCCGCGTCCCCGGCCCGTACCACGGTGGACGAGCTGGCCACGCGGTTGGCGCTGCCCCGCAGCCACGTCGCCAAGGTGGTGCAGCGGTTGCAGCGGCTTGGTGTACTGGTGACCCTCCGGGGCCGGTCCGGCGGTGTGGCCTTCGCCGAGCGCGCCGGCGAGCTGACCGTCGGGCAGGTGGTCCGGGCCTTCGAAGGGGACGACGAGGTGGTGTCCTGCGAGCAGTCGGCCTGCCCGCTGCTCCCGGCCTGCCGGCTCCGCGGCGAGCTGCGCCGGGCCCAGGCCGCCTTCCTCGGCGTGCTCGACGGGGTACGCCTCAGCGACCTCGTGGACGGTCCGACCAGCCAGCTCCTGCTCAGCCTCGGGCCGCCGTTGACCCGCGGCGCTAGCCTCGGGCCACAGGCGGCAGGAGAGGGTCCATGACTGTTTCGCATCCGGTGTTCGCCCGGTACTTCGCCCGCGCCATCGTGGCGGTGGACCGGGCCGGCGCGGCCGAGCACCGGCGCCGCCTGGTCGCCGGGCTGCGCGGCGCGGTCCTTGAGGTCGGCGCCGGCAACGGCCGGATGTTCCCGCACTATCCACCGGCCGTGGCGAGGGTGCTGGCCCTCGAACCGGAGCCGTGGCTGCGCTCCGCAGCGCGGGCCGCCGCCCCCACCGCCCCGGTCCCGGTGACCGTGGCCGCCGGCCTCGCCGAGGCGCTGCCGGTCGCCGACGCATCCGTCGACGCCGTGGTGCTGTCGCTGGTGCTCTGCTCGGTGCCGGACCAGGCGGTGGCGCTGCGTGAGGCGCGCCGGGTACTCCGCCCGGGCGGGCAGCTCCGCTTCTACGAGCACGTCGTCGCGGAGACTCCCGGGCTGCGCCGCGTCCAGCGTTGGACGGACGCGACGCTCGGGCCGTGGGTGTGTGCCGGCTGCCACACCGGCCGGGACACGGTGGCGGCCGTCCGGAACGCCGGCTTCACCGTCGTCGAGCTGGACCGGTTCCGCTTCCCGCCGACCCGCCTCCCGGTGCCGGCCGCGCCGCACGTGCTCGGCGTCGCCGTGCCCGCCTGACGTCCCGGCCCGAGCTGGTGACCAGCCCAGCCACGCCGCGGCGTCAGCCGTCCCGGCGGAACTCGGCGCGCCAGCGGATTCCGCCGTCCGCGGCGAGGATCTCCTCGACCCGGACCGGGAACAGTCGGCCGGCCGCGAAGGCGTCGACCTCGGCCCAGGTCAGCGGCCAGGGCGGCCCGTCGACCTCCTGGTCCTCCCGCCGGCCGGCGGCGATCACCAGCAGCGTCCCACCCGGCGCCACCAGCCGGCCGGCGGCCGGGATCGCCCGCCGCCGCAGCTCGACCGGGAGCGCCTGCACGTTCATGCTCTCCAGCACCAGGTCGAACCCGTCCAGCCAGCCGGACGGCGGATCGAGCAGGTCGGCCGTCTCGTACCGGACCGGAGAACCGGGGTGGCGCTCGCGGGCGGCGCGGATCGCGGTCGGCGAGATGTCGAAGGCGACAGTGGCGAAGCCCAGGCCGGCCAGATGCTCGGCGTCCCGGCCGAAGCCGCAGCCGACCACCACGGCGCGTCGGCCGGATCCCACCGGCCGGGTCCGGTCGGTCCACTCGCCGACCAGGGAGTGCGGCCGGTCCAGGTCCCACGGCACGTCCGCCTCGCCCCGCTCGGCCTCGGCGTAGAGCCGCTCGAACCGGCCGGTCGGGTCGCCCGCCACGGTCGCCGGGGAAGACAACCGGTGGGTCGAATCGTTGTGCCGCACGGAGCGCCTCCTCGCCTCCGGACGCCCGTGACCGGGCGGTCGTGCAGAGCCGGACGCAGCCTAACCGGACGCCGCACCCACCCGGTGCCACAGCTCTGTCGGATCGCCGGGCTAGGCTCGCTCCGGCGCGCCGCCCGTGGCGATCGAGCCGGTGAGCGGCACCACACCGCCGAGACCTGGGAGTACGACCAGTTGACCGCACAGCCTGAGACCCTGTACGGGGCCGACGACCTGACGCACCTGGAGGGGCTGGACGCCGTCCGCAAGCGCCCCGGCATGTACATCGGCTCGACCGACAGCCGTGGTGTGGGTCACCTCGTCAACGAGATCCTTGACAACTCCACCGACGAGGGTGTCGGAGGTCACGCCGCCAAGATCGACGTGATCCTGCACGCCGACGGCTCGGTCCAGGTCGACGACGACGGCCGGGGCATCCCCACCGACGTGCACGCCAAGTCCGGCATCTCCGGCGTCGAGCTGGTGCTGACCCGGCTGCACGCGGGCGGCAAGTTCGGCGGCTCGGGTTACAAGACCTCCGGCGGCCTGCACGGGGTGGGCGCCTCCGCGGTCAACGCGCTCTCCCGGCGGTTCGACGTCACGGTCCGCCGCGGCGGCAAGGTTCACGCGATGTCGTTCCGGCACGGCGTACCGGGGATCTTCGACGGGGACGGCCCGGACGCGCCGTTCACGCCCGGCCCCGGGTTGGAGATCGTCGGGGCGATGAAGCGCGGCCAGCGCACCGGCACCTCGATCCGCTGGTGGCACGACCCGCGCTACTTCGAGACCGGCGCGGCGCTCGACGTCGAGGCGGTCCGGCTCAAGCTGCGCAACACCGCGTTCCTGGTGCCCGGCGTGGCGTACCGGTTGCGCGACGAGACCGGTGAGGAGGCCGTCGAGGAGAGCTTCCACTTCCCCAACGGCCTCACCGACATGGTGGAATACCTCGCCCCGGCCGGCGACCGGCCGGTCTCCGGCACCCTGCTGGTCACCGGCGAGGGGACCTACCGGGAGAACGCCGCCGACGCCAACGGCGTGATGCAGTCCAACGTGCAGCGCCGGGCCGAGGTCGAGGTCGCCTTCCGCTGGGGCACCGGCTACGAGCGCACCGTCGAGTGCTTCACCAACACCATCCGCAACGCGCACGGCGGCACCCACCGCAAGGGTTTCGAACGGGCTCTGGCGCGTACCCTCGCCGAGGCCGCTCGCAACGCCCGCGGCCTGCTCAAGCCCAAGGAGGACGCGCCCACCCTGGACGACGTCCTGGAGGGCATGACCGCGGTGGTGCACGTGCGGATCCCGGAGCCGCAGTTCACCTCGCAGACCAAGGACGAGCTCTCCACCGCCGGCATCACCAAGGTGCTCCAGGGCCTCGTGGAGCAGCACCTCAAGGCCTGGCTGGAGGACCGGAGGACCAAGGCCGAGGCCCGGACGGTGCTCCAGAAGATCGTCGACGCGGCCCGGGTCCGGCTCACCCAGAAGCAGCAGAAGGACGCGGCCCGGCGCAAGACCGCCCTGGAGGGCGCGTCGATGCCGGCGAAGCTGGTCGACTGCCGGGCCACCGGGGTGGACCGCAGCGAGCTGTTCATCGTGGAGGGTGACAGCGCCCTGGGGACGAGCCGGATGGCCCGCTCCTCGGAATACCAGGCCCTGCTGCCGATCCGCGGCAAGATCCTCAACGTGCAGAAGGCCAACCTCCAGCAGGTGCTGGACAACGCCGAGTGCGCGGCCATCGTGCAGGTGCTCGGCGCGGGCTCGGGGCGTACGTTCGACCTCTCCGCGCTGCGCTACGGCCGGGTGCTCATCATGGCCGACGCCGACGTGGACGGCGCGCACATCCGTACCCTGCTGATCACGCTCTTCGCCCGCTACATGCGTCCGCTGATCGAGGCCGGCCGGCTCTACGCCGCGATGCCGCCCCTGCACAAGATCACCACCAGGGGGCGCAACCCGCAGACCGTCTACACCTACACGCAGGCCGAGATGGAGGCGACGGTCCGCAAGCTGGAGAAGGCCGGCAAGCAGATCGTCACCCCGATCCCGCGCTTCAAGGGCCTCGGCGAGATGGACGCCGACGAGCTCTGGGAGACCACCATGAACCCGGCCACCCGGGCGGTCCGCCGGATCACCCTCGACGACGTCGACGCCGCCGAGCGGATCCTCGAACTGCTCATGGGGGAGAAGGTCGAACCCCGCCGCAACTGGCTGATCGACTCGGCCGACCGGGTCGACCGCGACGCCATCGACGCCTGACCGCGATCGTTGGGGAAGGAAACGCTGAACCATGGCACGCCGTAGGGACGACCGCGCCCGCGCCGACCTGTCCGCCTTCGACCAGGCCGGCGCGCGGGTATTCGACAACCCGCTGGTCACCGAGGTCTCCGACTCCTACCTGGAGTACGCCTTCTCGGTCATCCACTCCCGGGCCCTGCCCGACGCGCGGGACGGCCTCAAGCCGGTGCACCGGCGCATCCTCTGGTCGATGTACGAGCAGGGCCACCGCCCTGACCGGGGGCACGTGAAGTCGGCCCGGATCGTCGGCGACGTGATGGGTAAGTACCACCCGCACGGCGACGCCGCGATCTACGACGCGATGGTCCGGCTCGCCCAGGACTTCTCGCTCAACGCGCCCCTGATCGACGGGCACGGCAACTTCGGCTCCCCGGACGACGGACCGGCCGCCGCCCGTTACACCGAGGCCCGGATGTCCCGCGAGGCGATGCTGCTCGTCGGCGAGCTGGGCGAGGACACCGTCGACGTCGAGCCCAACTACGACGGCTCGCTCACCCAGCCCACCGTGCTGCCGGCGGCCTTCCCCAACCTGCTGGTCAACGGCGCGTCCGGGATCGCGGTCGGCATGGCCACCAACATGATCCCGCACAACCTGGGCGAGGTCGTCCAGGCGGCCCGCTGGCTGATCAACCACCCGGGCGCCACGCTGGACAAGCTCATGGAGTTCGTCCCCGGCCCGGACCTGCCCACCGGCGGGCTGCTGCTCGGCCTCGACGAGGTGCGCCGGGCGTACGAGACGGGGCGCGGCGTGGTGCGGATGCGCGGCCGGGTGGAGATCGGCCCGCTGGAGGGCAGCCGGGGCCGGCAGGCCATCACGGTCACCGAGCTGCCCTACGGCATCGGCGCGGAGAAGGTGATCGCGGCGATCACCAACGAGGTGAACAAGACCAAGCGGCTCTCCGGCATCGCCGACGTCAAGGACCTCACCGACCGGGAGAACGGCACCCGGCTGGTCATCGAGTGCAAGGTCGGGGTCAACCCGCAGGCACTGCTGGCCGACCTCTACCGGCTCACCCCGCTGGAGCAGTCGTTCGGCATCAACAACCTGGTGCTGGTGGACGGCCAGCCGCAGACCCTGGGGCTCAAGGAGCTGCTGGAGGTCTTCCTCGCCCACCGCTACGAGGTGGTCACCCGGCGCAGCGCGTACCGTAAGCGCAAGCGCGAGGAACGGCTGCACCTGGTCGACGGTCTGCTGATCGCCCTGCTCGACATCGACAAGGTGGTCAAGCTGATCCGGGCCAGCGAGGACGCCCAGGCCGCCAAGGACGGCCTGATGCAGAAGTTCAAGCTCTCCGAGATCCAGGCGACCTACATCCTGGACACCCCGCTGCGCCGGCTGACCAGGTACGACCGGCTGGAGCTGGAGGCCGAGCAGGAGAAGCTGCGCGCCGAGATCGCCGACCTGTCGCGGATCCTCGACGACGAGAAGGTGCTGCGCAAGCTGGTCTCCGACGAGCTGGCCGCCGTGGTCAAGCAGTTCGACGCGCCGCGCCGCACCACCCTGGTCGACGGCGACCTCAAGGAGGTCCTCGCGGCCTCCGTACCGGCCGGGCCGCTGGAGGTCGCCGACGACCCGTGCCAGGTGATCCTCTCCGCGGCCGGGCTGGTCGCCCGGACCGCGGCCGAGTCGGAGGAGACCACCGAGGGGCGCCGGCGCAGCGGCCGGGTCAAGCACGACGCGGTACGCGCAGTCGTGCACTCCACGGCGCGCGGCCGGGTGCTGCTGGTCACCAGCGCCGGGCGGGCCTTCAAGATCGACGTACTGCCGCTGCCGGTGCTGCCCGAGCAGTCCGGCACGGTGTCGCTGCGCGGCGGCATGTCCGCGGCCGAGCTGGCGCCGCTGGAGCCGGGGGAGACGGTGGTGGGGCTGGCGCCGCTCGGCCCGTCCGCCGAGGGCTCGCCCGGCCTGGCGCTGGGCACCCGGCAGGGCGTGGTCAAGGTCTGCGCGCCCGAGTGGCCGGTCCGCTCGGACGAGTTCGAGGTGATCTCGCTGCGCGACGGCGACGAGGTGGTCGGGGCGACCTGGCTCACCGACGGCGCGGAGGCGCTGGCGTTCGTCTCCTCGGAGGCGGCACTGCTGCGCTTCGCGGCGTCGCTGGTCCGGCCGCAGGGCCTCAAGGGCGGCGGCATGGCCGGCATCAACCTGCCCGCCGGGGCGCACGTGGTCTTCTTCGGCGCGATCCGCACCGACGACAAGGGGCGCGGGGAGCCGATGGTGGTCACCTCGACCGGCGCCACCGTCAAGGTGACGCCGTTCAAGGCGTACCCGGCGAAGGGACGGGCGACCGGCGGGGTGCGGGCGCAGCGGTTCCTCAAGGGCGAGGTGGACCTGGCGGTGGCCTGGGTGGGTCCGCGCCCGGTCGGCGCGACCGCCAACGGCGAGCCGGTGGACCTGCCCCCGGCGGACCCGCGCCGGGACGGCTCCGGCTTCGCCGTCATGCTCGGCCCGGCGATCGTCGGCCACCAGATCGAACGCGACTGACAACCCGCCCGACCCTTGCCGGTCGAGGGTTTGCGTCACCGGAAGACCTCTGGATGACGCAAACCCTTGACCGACTGTCCGGGTAGCTCAGAGTTCGGGTTCGGGGGCGGTTTCCGGCGCGGTGTTGCGGAGGCGGGCGATCAGCCGCATGCCGTGGTGGATGACCAGGGCGGCGGCGGTGCCGAGGGCGATGCCGTTGAACGACAGGTCGCCGGCGGTGAGCGTGTAGTTGGCCGCCCCGATGATCACCGCCACGGCGGCGGTCATCAGGTTGACCGGGTCGTGGAAGTCGACCCGGTTCTCGATCCAGATCCGGGCGCCGAGGATGGCGATCAGGCCGTACAGCGCGGTGGTGGCGCCGCCCAGCACCCCGGCCGGCACGGTGAGGATCAGCGCGCCGAACTTCGGGCAGAGGCCGAGCAGCACCGCCGCCACGCCGGCCACCCAGTACGCGGCGGTCGAGTAGACCCGGGTCGCCGCCATCACGCCGATGTTCTCCGCGTACGTGGTGGTGCCGGAGCCGCCGCCGGAGCCGGCGAGCACGGTGGCGATGCCGTCACCGAGGAACGCCCGGCCCATCTCCCGGTCGAGGTTGCGGCCGGTCATCGCGGCGACCGCCTTGACGTGCCCGGCGTTCTCCGCGATCAGCACCAGGATCACCGGGATGACCAGCACCACCGCCCGCGCGCTGAAGCTGGGCGCGTGGAACTGGGGCAGTCCCACCCAGGCGGCCTCCTTCAGCCCGGTGACCGCCTTCGGGTCCAGTTCGCCGAGCAGCGCGGCGAGCACCCAGCCGAACACCACGCCGAGCAGGATGGACAACCGCGCCAGGAAACCCCGGAACGCCACGGTGGCGACCAGGATCGCGACCAGGGTGAGTACGGCGATCAGCGGTTGCGCCTTGACGCCGGTGCCGCTGCCGCCGCCGTCCCAGGCGACCGGGGCGAGGTTGAGCCCGATCAGCGCGACGATGGCGCCGGTCACCACCGGCGGCATCAGCGCGTCGATCCAGCGCGTCCCGCCGAGCTGCACCGCCACGCCGACCAGCGCCAGCGCCGCACCGACCACCACGATGCCGCCCAGCGCCGGCCCGATGCCGCCGCCGGCCTTCGCCGCCAGCACCGGGGCGATGAACGCGAACGACGAGCCCAGGTACGACGGCAACCGGTTGCCGGTGATCAGCAGGAAGAGCAGCGTGCCCAGCCCGGAGAAGAAGAGCGTGGTGGCCGGGGGAAAACCGGTGATCAACGGCACGGTGAAGGTGGCGCCGAACATCGCCACGACGTGCTGCACGCCGACGCCGACCGTACGCGGCCAGGACAGCCGTTCGTCGGGGTGCACCACGTCGCCGGGCCGTACGGACCGGCCGTCGCCGTGCAGCCGCCAGGGGGACCAGCGGGATCGCGGCTCGGTGGGGGACTGGGTCATGCTGCGCCCTTCGCGTCGTCAGGTGACGGGGGCGTGATCGACCCTGAGAGCTGTTTGTAGCACGCCGGCGGGTGGGGCCCCGGGTCAGGCCACCCCGGCGGGGCGGAACTGGACGCTGACCCGGGGGCCGACCGGGCGTGCGGTCTTCGGGATCGCGTGCTCCCAGGTGCGCTGGCAGGAGCCGCCCATCACCACCAGGTCGCCGTGGCCGAGCGGAAAACGCAGGCTCGTCCCGCCGCCCCGGGGGCGCAGCAGCAGCGGGCGCGGCGAGCCGAAGGAGACGATGGCGACCATGGTGTCGACGTGCGCCGAGCGGCCCAGGGTGTCGCCGTGCCAGGCGACGCTGTCCCGGCCGTCCCGGTAGAGGCACAGCCCGGCGGTGACGAAGGGCTCGCCCAGCTCGGCCGCGTAGTGGCGGGTGAGCGCCGCGCGTGCCTCGGTGAGCGCCGGGTGGGGCAGTGGCCGGCCGGCGGCGTACCAGCAGAGCAGGCGGGGGACGTCGACCTCGCTGTCGTACATGGTGCGGCGCTCGGCCCGCCAGGGCACGTCGCGCAGCAGCGTGTCGAGCACCGCGTCGGAGCCGCGCACCCAGCCGGGCAGGTGGTCGACCCAGGCGTCCCGGCTCAACTCGTGCCGGCGCGACCGGCCGGCGAGCGGGCCCAGGGTCGGCCCCTGCGCGGCGAAGTCGAGCATCGAGGGCTGGTACGCGAGGTCGGACACGCCGCCGATCCTACCCCGCGTTCGAACAGGCGTACGACGATCAGTGGCGCAGCATCCGGCGGACCCGGCCGCCGACGGCCTGCCGGACCCGCTCGCGCAGCGGCTGCGCCCGGAGCGCCTTCAGCTTCTGCTGGAGCGTCCGGTTCTCGTCCCGCACGAACTCGAGGCGGGTCAGCAGTTCCTCGGACGTGCAGGCGGACGCCGGCCGGACCGCCGGCGGGTAGACGATGTCGCGGACCCGCTGGTCGAAGCGGGTGGCGCTGTCCCCGTCGGCGAAGGAGAGGCCGAGGTCGTGCCGGGCGAGGAAGCCGGTGAACCGCGAGAAGCGCTCCTTGTGGCCGTCGTTGAGGGCGGTGTAGTCGGCCTCCGCGTAGAGCTGGGCGGCGTCGATGTCGTCCGGCGCGTCGCGCAGCGGCCGGTGCGGGATGTCGAAGTAGCGGGCCAGCTCCAGGGTGCGCGAGTCGTGGGCGAGGAGATATCCGGGGGTGCCGGAGATCAGCGCCGTGATGGTGCCGTGGATCCGGGTGCCGAAGGCGAAGTCGAAGCCGGCGAGATACTCCATCCAGGGCCACGGGTCCATGAACATCCGCACCTTGTCCTCGACGAAGAACGGGTGCGAGGTGTGGATCGGCATGTCGTTGGTCTTGCCGCGCAGGTGCGGTGCGTCGCCGTAGAGCAGGGTGCCGAGGGTGTACAGGTCCTGCGCCACGTAGCGCACGTTCGGGTAGCGCCGGTGGTGGTGGCGGACGAGCGGGGACAACGCCCGGACGTACGGCGAGATGACGAACGCGAGCCGGTCCTCGACGCCCAGGGACGCCTTCGTCTTCTCGACCCGGAGGCTGTCGCCGTGCAGGAACATCGACGGGCAACCGATCTGCTCGACCGCCGAGAAACCCAGCGTACGCAGGTAGTCCTCGGTGATCTCGCCGCGTACGCCGATGCTGTGCGAGCGGTCGAGCACCGCCCGGCAGAAGCGGCTCACCGTCTCGTCGATCGGGCGCAGGAACTCCCGGTCGCCGTCCACGTCCGTCTGCGCCCCGACCCCGAGCACCACCACCGGTATCTTCAGCCGCTCGATCAGCCGGGTCATCGCGGCCAACTGGTCCGTGTAGTCGCGGCGGAAGGCGTTGGCCAGCGGGATCACGAAGACGTCGTACTTCTCGTTGATCTCGTCGGCTTCGCGCGGGTCCGCCCGGAACCGCGACGGGGTGATCTCCGCAGCCGAGGTGGCGAGCAGTTTGTGCGCGGCGTGGCTGAAGACCAGGTTGCCGGTGTTCTTGCCGATCCAGTCCCGTTCGTAGGTCTCCTCGGCGGTGAGTACGTCGAACGGGCCCTTGCGGGCGCGCAGCAGGATCCGCTGGTGCATCCGGGGTGTCCACCTTCCGTCCCGGGCACCGCGTGCCCGGCGGGGACCGGGGGCGGCCCGACCGGCCGGCAGTACGGTTCCCGTTCCGTGCAGGAGCCGGAATCCTACGCCATCGGGCTGAGCGGGCGGCGTCCCGCTCGCCCGTCCGGCGCGTGGGGGCGCCGGCCTTCCATCTGGTGCACGGTGATGCGGACTGCGACCCAGGTCGGTCGAGCACGCCGCGCGGCCCGACCCGGGCCGAGCCGCACGCCACCCGCCCGATGCCCCGCGCCGCGGCCGTCCATCCTGGTCAGTGCCCGGATCCGCGCGGACGCGACACGCCCGGCGGCGGTGCGGCGCCGCGGCATCGGCGGTAGGTTGGAGCCGTGCTTCCGATCGCGCTCACCTGTCCCGTGTGGTGGGTGGCGCGCTGGTGGGCCCGCACGCTGGCCAGCCTGGCCGTGTTGGTCGCCTGCTCGCTCGGCGCGGCCGCGCTGCCCGTCGGCCCGGCCGCGACCGCGCAGGCCGCTCCCCGATTCGCCGCCGGCCCCGTCGAGGCCCTGACCCTCCGGGTCGGCACCGCCGACTCCGCGCCGGGCTCGGCGGCTCGGGTCGGGCCGGGAGCAGGCAGCACCGGCTGGACCGGTGCCGCGGACCGGACCGGCACCGCCGACCGGACCGGCACCGCCGACCGGGCCGGTGCCGCCGATCGGGACCGTGCCGCCGACCGGGCCGGTGCGGTCGATCGGGCCGGCAGCGATTGCCGGCAGGTCGGGCCGGTCGGTGCGCCAGATCCGGTGGCGTCGCGTCTGGCCGTGGCTTTGCCGGCCGACCGGCAGCACGCCCTGGTCGGGCTGGTCCCGGCGACCGTCGGCTCCCGGGCCCCGCCCACCCGCTGACGACCCGCGGGCCGCGGCCCGCCCTCGCCGTACCGACCGAACCTCACCCCGCACCCGCCCGACGGCGCCCGTAACCGGTCGCGCCCGCACTCGGGCCGGTGCGGACCTCTCCGTCACATCGTTCCCGTGAGGTGCCGACCATGCAGCAGACCGTTCTCTACCACTTCCTCAGCAAGATCCCCGAGGCCGCCGCCATCTGGTCGGCCCTGCTCGTGCTCGCCCTGGGCCTGCTGGCCGCGCTCGTCGCCAGGCCGGAACGGGACGTTCCGGTGGAGGACGCCCCCGACCCGGCCGCCGAGGAGGCGGCCCGCCACGCCGACCTGCGCCGGTACGCCGACGAGGTGGCGGTGGCCGCCGCCGGGGCCGCGCAGACCGCCCGCCGGCGCCGTGAGCAGTGGCTGACCGCCCAGGCGGCGGCCGACCGGGCCTGGCGGGCGTACGACGAGGCCGAGGCGGGCGCCCGGCGTCTCGCCGGTGCCGCCGTGCTGCCCGAGCCGCGTACCCGGCGCACGCCGGCCGAGTACGCGGCCCGGGAACGGTGGCTGCACCACGCCGCGATGGTGGCCCACTGGCACGGCGACCTGTCGGCCCGCCAGCTCGCCGACGTCCTGGCCCACCGCAACGGGTGGGATCCGCGCCGGCACCCGGCCGAGCAGGAGATCGTCCTGGCCCGCGTGGTACGCGACGGCCGGTGGGCCGGTTGGCGGGCCGCCGCCGAGCGGGAGGAGCGGGCCTGGCGCGACGCCGAGCTGGCCGCCGACGCGGCCCGCGCCCTGGCCCTGGAGGCGTACGCCGCCACCGAGGCGCTGCGCCCCGGGCCGGCCCCGGTACGCCGTGCCGAGCCGGTGGCCCCGACCCGTGCGGCGGTGCCGGCCGGCGGTGCCGCGCGCTTCCGCCCGGCACGGGTCGGCTGAATCGTTACCCAAGTTCGGTGAGTCCCGTCACTGTCTGCCCGGAAACGGTCATCCGGATCAGTGCGGGCGATCGACTCCCGCAATTCCGGAACGATCATCGGTGCGGTGTCCGATTCTTGCCCGGCGGTTACGGGATAACTGCCTGTCCCATTGAGTCACATCAGTTGCGAGCTGTTCCGGTCGGCGCCGGTAATTCCGATGTTTAAGCAGGTCGGAGCGGTTGGCAGGAGGCGAGCCCACCGGTAGTGTCGGCGCGTCCGGTGCGGTTTTCGATCGCAGGTGGCGACGCCGTACCGACCCGCTTAATCGTGATCTTCGCGAACCGGGGACCCAGTGCAACACCGGGGTGAATCCGCGAGCTGCGGCCCGCGGTAGGGCGTACTTCCCGCCCGAATCCGTCAGCTAACCCGGTAGGCGGCCACGGAAGGAGTGCCATCCTCGTGCCAACCTCCCCCCGATCCTCCCCCCGCCTCCACGGAGCCGCGGTGCCCTCGCTCGCCTGACCGGCGACCGAGTTCCGGCAACCGCCCCCGCAGCCCGGCTCACCGGCGCTGCCCGTTCCTGCGGCCACCCCGCCCGGCAACGCGCGTGACCCCGTCCGCGCGTCGGGTCGGCGTGCGCCGCTCAGGCCCTCGTGGAGGAATACGTGAAGCACCACCTGAAGCGTCAGCTGGGGCGCCTCGCGACCGAGCGCCCCTACCAGATCGTCGCCGGCTCCGCGGCGGCCCTCGTGCTCGCCGGCGGCGCCAGTGCCGCGCTGGCCAGCGCCGATGAGGCGCCCGCCCGTCAGGAGCACACCGCCGCCGTCGCCGAGCTGGCCCCCCGGCTCGGCGAGGTCGCCAGCCGCGGCGAGGCGCGCGTCGCCGCCCCGTCGCCGTCGGACTCGCCGAGCGCGTCGCCGTCCGACTCGCCGAGCGCGTCGGAGTCGCCGAGCAAGGCCAAGGCGGACCCGGACGTGACCCGTACGGCGAAGCCGAAGCCGACGCCGCCGTCGACCAAGGTCCTCGACTACAACTACCAGGCGCAGACCGCCTACTGGAACTGTGGCCCGGCCGCGGTGCGCAACGCGCTGAGCGCGAGCGGCATCGAGACCACCCAGGACGCGATGGCCGTGCCGCTGAACGCCGGTGAGAACGGCACCAACTCGGCCGAGGACACCACCCGGGGTCTGAATCAGATGGTCAAGGGCAGCCCGTACCGGACCCACATGATCCCCGGCCAGGCCGCGACCCCGGCCCAGATGGACCAGCTCCAGGCCGACGTGGTCAAGGCCGTCACCGACGGTCGGGGCGTGGTGGTCAACATCGCCGGCTCCGCCACCGACACCAACGGCGGCTGGCACTCGTTCCCCGGCGGCCACTACATCGCCGTGGTCGGCTACCAGGACGACGGCCGGGCCGTGAAGATCGCCGACTCGGCCAACCCGGCGGTGCCGTCCTACTGGATCACCACCATCAACCTGGCGAACTGGGCCGCCACCCGCGGCTACTCGGCCTGATCGCACCCCTCCCCCCGTCGGGCACCGGCTCCTCCGAGCCGGTGCCCGACCTCGTATGCGCGGTGTCTCGCGCGGGTGGCCGGTCCGATGCGACACTGCGCCGTATGGCCGACGAGACGGGTACCCGCCATCTGCTGCTGCTGCACGGCCTGGGCGCCACCGGCGAGGTGTGGCTGCCCTGGGCGCCGCTGCTGGAGAGCCGCTGGGCGGGGCGCTGGCTCGCCCCCGACCTGGCCGGCCACGGCTGGTCGCCGCCGCTGCCGGCGTACTCCTTCGAGGACCTCGCGGACCGGGTGGTGGCGGGTCTCGGCCCGGTAGCCGACCGGCTCGGCCCCCGCGACCGGCTGGTGGTGCTCGGGCACTCGCTCGGCGGGGTGGTGGCGCTGGCGCTGGCCGCGCGGACACGGGGCCTGCCGGTCGACGCGGTGATCGGGCTCGGCATCAAGGTCGCCTGGTCCCCGACCGAGCTGGACAAGGCCCGCGAGCTGGCCGAACGGCCGGTGACCTGGTTCGCCAGCCGGGACGAGGCGGCCCGCCGCTACCTGCGGGTCGCCGGGCTGGCCGGGCTCTTCGCCCCCGACCATCCGGTGGTGGACGCCGGGCTGCGCCGCGAGGACGGCCGCTGGCGGCTGGCCATGGACCCGGCCGCGTTCGCGGTGGGGGAGCCGCGGTTGCCCGACCTGCTCGCCGCGACCGACGTGCCGGTGCTGCTGGCCCGGGGTGAGCAGGACCCGATGGTGACCGACGCGCAGCTCAAGGAGTTGGGCGTGCCGGTGACGACCCTGCCGGGGCTCGGCCACAACGCGCACGTCGAGGACGCGGCCGCCGTTCTCGACCTGCTCGCGCCGTTCGCGTCGCCCGACCGGCCGTGACGCCGTCGCCCCGTGGACGGGGCGACGACATCACGACCGCGGGTTGCCGTCAGTACGTGCAGCCGGTGGCGGGCAGGGCGGACGGGGCGGGTGGGGTGACGCCGTCGTAGATGGCCAACAGCATGTTCTGCGGGCAGCGGTTGGCGCCGTTGACGCGGACCTCCAGGTGCAGGTGCGGGCCGGTCACGTTGCCGGTGGCCCCGGTGTAGCCGAGGACCTGGCCGGCGCTGACCCGGGAGCCGGCGGCGACCGAGCGCGAGTTCAGGTGGCAGTAGAGGTAGTACGCGCCGTCGTCGCCGGTGATGCCGATGCCGAGGCCGCAGTTGCCGCCCACGTGCCCGATCGTCCCGGAGGTGATCGCGTACGTGGTCGTGCCGGTCACGGTGGGCAGGTCGATCGCCGGGTAGTCGTGGTGCGGGTCGTCGTACTCGCTGCGGGGCAGCACCGACTTGCCGATGATGAGGCGGTAGTTGCCGGTGCCGCCGCCGCTGCCGCCGGTCAGGTACTGCCAGGTGGTGGCGTCGACCGAGCCGCCGGAGAGGCCACGGGCGGACTTGAAGTTGTTCACGGCGTTGGTCGTGGCGGGGCCCCAGTCGCCGTCCACGGCCAGGCCGTAGCCGTATTTGTTGAGTGAGGTCTGCAGCCCGCGGACCGCGTCGTTGTTGGCTCCGGCGCTCAGAGTGACCACCAGCTTGCCCCAGGTCTGCGGCCCGATCTGGCCGTCGGCGGAGAGGCCGTTGGCCGACTGGAAGGACTTCACCACGGAGGTGGTGCCGGCGCCGTACTGGCCGTCGACCGTGAGGCTGTAGCCGCGGTGGCGCAGCAGGTACTGGGCGGTGGTGACGTTGGCGCCGGTCGAGCCGTTGCTGAGCAGGGGCCAGGCCGGTGCCGCGGCCTGGGCGGCGGTCGGGCCGGTCAGTGCGGCCGCCACGGCGAGCGCGAGCGCGCCGAGCCAGATCGCGAGTCGACGAAGGAGGGTTGGCATGTGTGCTCCTGTGGACGAGGGGTGGTGGCGTGCGGCGGACCGCATCGCCGGTAGGGCCGGCGACATTGCGCCGGTGGGCTGCCCGGGAGCAAGTATGATGATGATGTTCAATATTTACAACGATCGTTGAATGGCGGTGATCTTCCGCACACCGAAAGACCGCCCCGCCGAAGGCGGCGGGGCGGTCCGGAGGTGAGGGTGGATCAGGCGGTGGGGGACAGCGGCGAGCCGTCCGGCGCGACCGCGTCGGCGCCGCGCGGGGCCGGCGCGGTCCAGCCCGGTCCGAGCTGCCGGCGGGCGGCGTCGAGGAACGCCTCGGCGTACGACTCGGCGGGGAAGTCGCCCAGGTAGCGGGTACGGGTGACCCAGCGGGCCGCCGCCTTCGGATCGGTGTCCAGCAGCTCGGTCAGCACCTCGTCCACGTTGGACATGTCCCGGCGCAGCACGTAACCCGAGCCGGCGAGGGGGAACCGCTCGACGAAGTGCTCGCCGTCGGCGCCCATGTCGGTGACCGCGTACGGCTTGCCGGAGTAGAGCCAGTCGGAGATCACTCCGGAGACGTCCGAGACCAGCACGTCGGCGCGGTTGACGCACTCGGTCAGGGTCAGCTCCCGGGTGGCCGCCGGGCCCCACAGGTGCGCCCGGCCGGTCCTCGCCCGGTCCGCGGCGAGCAGCTCGGTGAGCCGGGCCAGTTGCCGGGCCGACGCCGGGTTCTGCGCGGTGTACGGGTGGTGCCGCAGGATCACCGTGGCACCCCGGTCCAGCAGCCGGCGGAGCACCGTCTCGGCGACCGGCAGCGAGCAGTAGTTCGCGTCGGCGTGGTGCCCCGTCCAGGTGGGGGTGTACAGCACGGTCGGCTGCGCCGGGCCGGGGGTCGGCTCCCGGCGTACCTCGATCGCCTCGACCTGGGGGCGGCCGACCACGACGAACTTCTCGGCGGGGATCTCCACGCCGGCCCGGGCGTACCGGTCGATCGCCGCCTGGCCGGCCACGAAGATCTTGTCGAAGATCGCCGAGACCGGGTTGGCGCTCGGCGCCTTGTCGCTGTCGCCGTGGTGCAGCTGCACGTGGGTGAGCTGCGAGAAGCGGACGCAGTGGCTGTTCTTCGCGCCGTGGTTGACGTAGAAGGCCGCCCGCAGGCTGGGCACCAGCGCCTCGTCCATGGCCTTGAGCGTCGGGCAGAAGACCACCGGCGCGCGGGTCGCGGCGGCGACGGTCGGCAGGAACTCCGGCTCGCGCAGCAGGACCAGGAACGGCCGGCCGATCCGCTCCAGGTACGGCAGCCACATGGTGACCTGGTATTCCGAGCCGGGCGGGGCGGAGAAGTAGAGCACGAACTCGGGCTGGTGCCGGCGCAGCGCCCGGCCCACCGGACCGCCCCCGGCCGGCGGCCGGAAGCGACGCCGGGCCAGGTCGAGCCCGACCGCGCCGCAGCCCGCGCCGACCAGCAGGGCGGCGGCCAGCGCCACCCAGCCGGGCAGGGCGAGGCCGGCAGCCACCGCCACCAGGGCGAGCAGCGCCAGCAGCGCGTCGCCGAGCCGGGCGGCGACCAGCGGGGTCCACGAGCGGACCGGCAGGTTGGCCGCGCGGATCTCCAGCGCGCCGGCGTCGCGCAACGGCCCCACCAGCAGCACCAGGCCGAGCAGCACCAGCGCGGTCGCGGCCAGCGCCGGGTCGAAGCCGGCGTCGAGCCGGCGGGCGTACCCGACCAGGATCCCGGCGGCCACGAGCACCGACTCGGCGGCACCGTCGGCGCTCGGCCGCACCCGGCGTTCCCAGCCGACGGCGGCGAGGGCGGCGACCGCGATCGCCAGCCCCCAACCGGTCGCCCCGGTGAGCGCCACCATGAGGAAGGCCAGCACCGCCAGCCCGGTGGTCAGCACCCGGGCGAGCAGCTTCCGGACCAGGTCACCACGCATCTGGATCGTCCCGTCCCGTTGCTCGGCCGGTCAGGCGCCGACGCCCGTGCGCAGCTGCTCCGACGACTCCGGCTCGGCGCGACCGGCGCCGCGCCGCGACCCGGAACCGTCGTCCGACGGGTGCGCGCCGGGCTGCAGGGGCACCGTGGCCGGCTCGCCGGGTGCCCGGCGGACGTCGATGACCTGGCCGGTCAGGTCGGAGACGAGAACGTCCAGGGAAGCCTGCGCGACGGCCTCGGCGGAGAGCAGGGTGTGCTCCGGCTCCTCGCCGAACGCCCTGGTGCGCATCGGGGTGGCGGTGCGCTCCGGGTTGACGCAGTTGACCCGTACGCCGAACTCGGCCCACTCGTCGGCGAGCGCCTGGGTCAGGTTGACCAGCGCGGCCTTGGTGGCCGAGTAGAGCGCGTACCGGGCCCGGCCCCGGGTGTACGAGCTGGACGTGTAGAGCAGCAGCTGGCCCTTGGTCTGCTGGAGGTACGGCAGCGACTGTCGGGCGATGGTGACCGGGCCGACGAAGTTGACGTGCAGGAGCCGGTCCATCGTCTCCTGGTCCATCTCCGCGAGGGCGCCCCGCTCCAGGATGCCGGCGGTGACCACCACGTGGTCGATCCGGCCGGTCGACTCGAAGGCGGTCCGCAGCGCGGCGGCCACGTCCTCGGCCCGCTCGACGTGGGTGCCGGTGGTGGAGCGGCTGAACGGGAAGACCTGGGCGCCGTACCCGCGGGCCAGCTCGGTCAGGTCGTGGCCGATGCCGTAGCTGCCGCCGAAGACCACGATGGTCCGGCCGGTCAGCTCCTCGGTGTAGCCGCGGTGGTCGGTCAGCCGGGGCGCCTGGGCGGCGGCGAGCTGGAAGAGCTTGTCCGCCAGGTGCACGTCGACCGGGTGGGTGACCTTGATGTTCTCGTCCGAACCGTCGATCACCTTGATCGGCGTGCCGGGCAGGTAGCGCAGCACCACCCCGCAGTCGTCGGTGGCGGCGAAGTCCGGGTCGTCCTCGGCCAGCCGGTACGCCTCGCGGATGGTGCCGGAGCGGAACGCCTGCGGGGTCTGGCCCCGGCGCAGGGTGGAGCGGACCGGGATGTCGGTGATGCAGTCTTCCTCGTCCACCTGGATGATCGTGTCGGCCGACGGGATCGCCACGTCGACCGCCGAGTACGTCCACAGCGCGTTCACGCACTCACGCACGATCCGGGCGCTGACCAGCGGGCGGACCGCGTCGTGGAAGAGGATGTTGACGTCGCCCCCGCCGATCGCGTCGAGCGCGAGCCGGGTGGTGGCGTTGCGGGTGTCACCGCCCTCGATCACCCGGGTCACCTTGCGGAGCCCGGCGTTGGCGACGATCCGCTGGGCCTCGGCCAGGTGCCCGGCGGCCATCAGCACGATGATCTCGTCGATCTCGGGCGCGGCCTCGAAGACGGCCAGCGTGTGCTCGATGATCGGCTTGCCGGCGATCTTGAGCAGTTGCTTCGGGATGCCCAGCCCGAGGCGTTCCCCGGTCCCCCCGGCGAGGATCACGGCCACCGTACGCGTGGGGCGCCAGGGTGCCGGGCTGGCCGGCAGGGCGTCCGGTGCGGCGGTGCGGTCCTGCGTCATTGCGCTTCCTCACTCTGCGGGGATGGGGGGTTTACGCCCCGGTGACCGGGTGACGAATTTTGGCCGGGGTCGGGGTAAACAGTAACGCGTACGACGGAGCGCACCGACCCGGCGGGAACCCGGGACGGTGCGCTCCCGTCCGGCTACTTCTGGCTCTCGTACGCCTTGCAGACCTCGTCGGTGGGACCGTCCATCTTCAGGACGCCCCCCTCCAGCCAGATGGTCCGCTCGCAGGTGTCCCGGATCGAGCTGATCGAGTGGCTCACCAGGAACACGGTGCCGGCGCTCTCGCGCAGCTCGCGTACCCGCTGCTCGCTGCGGGCCCGGAACTTGCGGTCACCGGTCGCGAGGGCCTCGTCGATGAGCAGCACGTCGTGCTTCTTGGCCGCGGCGATGGCGAAGCGCAGCCGGGCGCCCATGCCCGAGGAGTAGGTGCGCATCGGCAACGAGGCGAAGTCGCCCCGCTCGTTGATTCCGGAGAACTCGATGATCTCCGGGGCCAGCCGCTTGACCTCCTCCGGCGGCATGCCCATGGCCAGGCAGCCGAGCACCACGTTGCGCTCACCGGAGAGGTCGTTGAGCAGGGCCGCGTTCACACCGAGCAGCGAGGGCTGACCCATGGTGTAGACGGCGCCCCGGGCGGGCGGGAGCAGCCCGGCGATGGCCCGCAGCAGGGTCGACTTGCCGGAGCCGTTGCTGCCGATCAGCCCGACCGCCTCACCCTGGTACGCGGTGAAGCTCACCCCCTTGACCGCGTGCACCTCGCGGATGTTCGGCGCGTTGTTGCGGGTCACGATGCGCTTGAGGGCGGAGACCGGGCTGGTGCCGCTGGTGGCGCCCTTGTGGATCCGGTAGATCACGTGGACGTCGTCCACCACGACGGTGGGGACTCGCCCCGAGTCGACGACGGCGGTGCTCGCCGCCGGTTGGGTCTGCTCAGCCACGGCCGTACTCCTCTTCTCCGCGCCAGAAGTAGACGAACCCGCCCACGCCCATCACGACGGCCCAGGCCAGGGCCATGAACCACAGCCGCGTCGGCGAGGTCACCAGGTTCGCCTGGTTGGACTCGAGCAGCGAGTACCGGGCCAGCTCGATGAAGACCAGCGGCGGGTTCCACTCCAGCACGTTCGCCGCCCAGTGCGGCAGGTGCTGCCGGAACAGCGCGACCGGGTAGAGCACGCCGGAGGCGTACAGCCAGGTCCGCATCACGAACGGCATGACCTGACGCAGGTCGGTGACCTTCGAGCCGAGCCGGGCCATCACCATGGTCAACCCGATGTTGAAGATCGTCTGGAGCAGCAGCATGGGCGCGATCAGCAGCCAGCGGAAGGTCAGCGGCTCGCCGGTCGCCAGCACGATGACCGCCAGCACCGCCATCGACATGAGCAGCTGCTGCAACTGCACCAGGGTGACGGTGATCGGCAGCGCGGCCCGGGGGAACTGCAGGGCCCGGATCAGGCCCAGGTTGCCGGTGATCGCGTTGGTGCCGTTCTGCACGGCGGTCTGGGTGAACATGAAGATGAACACGCCGGTGCAGAGGTAGGCGATGAAGTTCGTCATGTTCCGGTTCGTCGCCACGATCACGCCGAAGATCAGGTAGTAGACCGCCGCGTTGGTGAGCGGGGTCAGCACCTGCCACAGTTGCCCGAGCTGGGTGTTGCTGAGCGCCGAGGCGGCCTTCGCCCGGGAGTAGGTGGTGATGAAGTGCCGGTACGCCCACAGCCGGCGGGCGTACTCGCGCAGGGGCGGGCGTTCTCCGGCGACCCGCAGCCCGTATCGCTGGGCGAGCTGGGCCCGGGTCAGCCCGGTTTCGGGGTCGGCCACCGCGGTGTTGGCCATGGTCTGGCGCTCCGATCTTTCGTGCCGATGGGGAGCAGTGGGGATGAGTCGCGGTGCTGAAATACGGTGCTCGGGATTCAGCGCGGCCGAGCGGGGAGGGGGCCTCGCTGTTGCGTGGAAGGTAGTCCAAAACACGTCGGGACGCAACCGTATCGTCGTTGCGCTACATTGTTCCACGTGACGACCGAGAAGAGGCGTGCCCCGGCCGGGGCGGCAGTGCTGCGCGGGGAGATCACCACGGCCATCCGGGCCGCCGTCATGCAGGAGTTGGCCGAGGTCGGCTACGGTCGCCTCTCCATCGAGGCGGTCGCCCGGCGGGCCGGGGTCAGCAAGACCGCGATCTATCGCCGTTGGCGTTCGAAACTTGACCTGGTGCTGGACATGGTCACCGCCGTGGCGGGGCGCAACCTGCCCCTGCTGGACACCGGCAGCCTCCTCGGCGACCTGGAGATCCTGTTGCACGTGATGGCCCGTGCGCTGCAACACCGGCTGGCCTCGCAGATCATCCCGGACCTGCTCGCCGAGGCCGCCCGCAACCCGCAGATCGCCGAGAAGCTCCAGGCGGCCCTCGACGACTACCAGCAGGCCGTCGGCCGGATCCTGATCGGGCGGGCGGTCGAGCGCGGGGAGTTGTCGCCGGACACCGACCGGCGCGCCGCGGTCGACCTGATCGTCGGCCCGGTCTACTGGCGGATGGCCATCTCCCGAGCTCCGCTGGAGGCCGAGGAGGTGCCCCGGCTGGCGTCGGCGATCGTCGCGGCGCTGCGAGTAGCATGCTTGGGGCCCGTCCGGGATGAGGTGGAAGTTTGACCCCGGACGCCGTTGGCCCCGATCCGACAGTCGATCATGAACAGCAGGACACATCCCGTCGGACATTCGTTACGAGCGGGTTGTTTTTCGTGAAAACCGCTACCATCGCCCCGATCCCCCGATCCCCCCAAACGGAACACCGTGTCGACAGGAGGAAGCCCCATGGTTGGGCCGCACCCAGAGTTCATTCCCCCAGCCCGACCGATCATCGGTGAGGCCGAGATCGAGGCGGCTGTCCGGGTGCTGCGGAGCGGCCGGGTCGTGCAGGGCCCGGAGGTCGCCGCGTTCGAGGAGGAGTTCGGCGAGCTGGTCGCCGGCCGGCACTGCGTCGCCGTCAACTCCGGCACCTCCGCGCTGCAGCTCACCCTGATGGCGCTCGGCTTCGGCCCGGGCGACGAGGTCATCGTCCCGTCGTTCTCGTTCGCGGCCAGCGCGAACGCGGTCCGGCTGGTCGGCGCCGAGCCGGTCTTCGTGGACATCGAGCCGGGCAGCTTCTGCGTCGACCCGGAGGCGGTCGCCGCCGCGGTCACCCCGCGGACCGTCGCCATCATGCCGGTGCACCTCTACGGCCACCCGGCCGCGATGGACAAGATCATGGCCATCGCCGAGCGGCACGGCCTGGCCGTCGTCGAGGACGCCGCCCAGGCCCACGGCGCCACCCTGCACGGCACCCCGGTCGGCGCGTTCGGCACCGCCGGCTGCTTCAGCTTCTACCCGACGAAGAACATGCACGCCCTGGAGGGCGGCATGGTCACCACCGCCGACCCCGAGCTGGCCCGGACCCTGCGCCTGCTGCGCAACCAGGGCATGGAGCAGCGGTACGCCAACGAGATCGTCGGCGCCAACATGCGGATGACCGACGTGGCCGCCGCGATCGGCCGGGTGCAGCTCACCCAGCTCGCCGAGTGGACCGAGCAGCGCCGGGCCAACGCCAAGTTCCTCGACTCCACCATCACCGGCCTGGTCACCCCGCCGGTGGCCGACGGCGCCCGGCACGTCTACCACCAGTACACGGTGCGGGCGACGGGCAACCGGGACGCCGCCATGACCCGCCTCACCGAGCTGGGCATCGGCAACGCCGTCTACTACCCGACCCCGATCCACCGGCTCAAGCCGTACCTCGCCGAGGACGGCACGCCGGGCCCGTGGGAGCTGCCGGAGACCGAGCGGGCCGCCGCCGAGGTGATCTCGCTCCCGGTGCACCCGTCGCTGAGCCAGGCCGACCTCGACCGGATCGCCGAGGGCGCCAACCTCGCCGGGGGTGCCCGATGACCGAGGGTCGCAAGCTGCGCGCCGGCCTGATCGGCCTGGGCGCGATGGGGCGTAACCACGGCCGGGTGCTGTCCAACCTGGACGGCGTCGAGCTGGTCGGCGTCGTCGACCCGGCCGGCGACGTCACCGGCGCGCTCCGCGCCCCGGTCGTCCCCGAGCTGGGCGACCTGCTGGCCATGGGCATCGACTACGCCGTGGTCGCCTGCCCGACCGCGCTGCACGAGCGGATCGGCCTGGAGCTGGCCGCCAACGGGGTGTGCGCGCTGATCGAGAAGCCGCTGGCCCAGTCGGTCGAGGCGGCCACCCGCCTGGTCGAGGCGTTCGAGTCCGCCGGGCTGGTCGCCGGTGTCGGCCACATCGAGCGCTACAACCCGGCCCTGCAGAGCCTGCGTACCCGGCTGGAGGCCGGCGAGCTGGGCGAGGTCTTCCAGGTCGTCACCCGGCGCCAGGGGCCGTTCCCGCACCGGATCGCCGACGTCGGCGTGGTGATGGACCTGGCCACCCACGACATCGACCTCACCGCCTGGGTGACCGGCCGGGAATACGCCTCGGTGGCCGCCCGGACGGTCTCCCGTAGCGGCCGGCTGCACGAGGACATGGTCGCCGTGGTCGGCCAGCTCTCCGACGGCACGATGGTCAACCACCTGGTCAACTGGCTGAGCCCGCTCAAGGAGCGGTCCACCGTGGTGACCGGCGACAAGGGCTGCTTCGTGGCCGACACGCTCACCGCCGACCTCACCTTCTACGCCAACGCCGCCATCGACACCGAGTGGGAGGCGCTGCGCGCGTTCCGCGGGGTGGCCGAGGGCGACATGGTCCGGTACGCGATCCCGAAGCGCGAGCCGCTGCTCGTCGAGCACGAGCGGTTCCGCGACGCGGTCGAGGGGAAGCAGAGCGACATCGTCACCCTGCGGCAGGGTCTGCGTACGGTGCAGGTCGCCGCGGGCCTCCTGGAGTCCGCGTCCGACGGCAAGGTCGTGTCGGTCGCACCCACCAGCAGCGATGCGGAGCCGGCGCTGCGATGAGCCCGGCGCCGGTGCGGCGGACGACGTCCGTGGCGAGGCCGCAGATCGCCCGGCGGCGGCGCGTCGCGCTCCGCCGGGCCGCCGCCGACGGGCGGCCCTCGGAACCCGCCTCGGTACGTGAGGTCTGCGCACTGCCCGCCAGCACGCCGCTGCTGGTGCACGCGGGTGGGATCGCGGCCGACCGGGCACTCGGCGCGATCGTCGACGCCCTGCCCCGGTTGCCGGCCTGCCACCTCGCCCTGGTCCACACCGACCGGGAACGGGCCGAGGTGCGGGACCTGGTGCGCCGGGCCGGCCCGGCGGCCGCCCGGGTGCACGAGGTGCCCCGCCCGCGCCGGCTCACGCCCGCGTTCCTCGCCCCGGCGGACCTGGCCGTGTACGGCTTCGAGGCCGTCGCGGACGACCGGCCGCTGGTGCCGGCCGTCCTCGACGCGTACCGGGAGGCCGGTCTGCCCGTCGTGGCGGGCGAGGCGCGGGCGGTGCGGGAGCACCTCGCCGGCCGCGGCCCGGCCGAGTTCTTCGCCCCCGGTTCGGTGACCTCGTTCGTCGCGGCCGTGGAGCGGGCGCGGGAACGCGTACCCGAAGCGCCGGAGACGGCGCAGGTCCCGCCGGTCGAGGCCGGCGCTCCGGGCTCGTGGCGCCCGCTCGGCACGGGACCGGTCCGGCTCGGCCTCGGCACCGCGAACTACGCCGGCCAGCTCTCCGCCCTGGCCACCGCGATCAGCGCCGCCCGGCCCGACGTGGGGGTGGAGCTGGTGGTCGCCAAGCCACCGGCCTCGTACCGGTATCCGGCGGACCGTTACCTCCACTTCCCGGCCGAGCACCACCTCGACGTGCAACTGGACCAGGCCCGCCGGGTGCTCGCCGGCTACACCCACCTGATCGTCGACGCCTTCCGGCCGGTGCTCGGCCGGCTCAACGGCGACGACATCGCCGCCGACCTGCCGGCGCTGCGGCGGGCCGGGATCAAGGTGGCGCTGCTGGCGCACGGCAGCGAGATCCGCCACCCGGGCGCGCACCTGCGACGGCACGCCGAGTCCGCGTTCCGGGACGCCCCGGAGGAACTGCGCGACCGGCTCACCGCGGTGGCCGAGCGGAACCGGCGCACCGCGGAGGAGAGCGGCCTGCCGCTCTTCGTGACCACCCCCGACCTGCTGGCCGACGTGCCCTTCGCCACATGGGCGCCGCTGGTGATCGACGTCGACGCATGGGCCGGCGACCGGCCTGTGCTGGAACGGTCCCGCCCGGTGGTGCTGCACGCCCCGACGAGCCGCTGGACGAAGGGCACCGACCGGCTCCTGCCCCGGTTGCGGGAGCTGCACGACCGACGGATCATCGAACTGCGACTCGTGGAAGGGCTGCCGTACGACGAAATGGTCCACCTGGTGCGGGACGCCGACATTGTCGTCGACCAGCTCGTGATGGGCACGTACGGCACGTTCTCCTGCGAGGGGATGGCCGCCGGGAAGGTGGTCGTGGCGTACCTCGACGAGAGCGTGCACCACGCCGTCGGCGTCCGTCCCCCGATCGCCTCCGCGACGCCCACCACCATCGGCAACACGATCGAGTCACTGCTCGACGACCGTCACGCGGCGACCGTCCTCGCCGCGGCGGGACCCCGTTACGTCCGGGAACACCACGACGGCCGGCACACCGCCGCGGCCTTCGACGTGTTCCTCCGGTGACCGACCGCCGGTCGTCCACGGACGACCGGCGGCCGGAATCCGGTTCGCCCGTGCAAGACCCGTCAAACGAGGAGAAGGCACCCGATGCAAGCTGCCCCGCGTACCGACGCCCGACCGACCCGGGGGCGGGTGGTGATGTTGGTCGACAACGGAGTCCACGGCGACTCCCGGGTGCAGAAGGCCGCCCGGTCCGCCGCCGAGGCCGGCTGGGAGGTGATCCTGGTCGGCATCCTGAAGGGCAACGCCACGGAGGAGAACTGGCGAAT
Organism: Micromonospora narathiwatensis; assembly: GCF_900089605.1. NCBI lineage: Bacteria > Bacillati > Actinomycetota > Actinomycetes > Micromonosporales > Micromonosporaceae > Micromonospora > Micromonospora narathiwatensis. Next base: position 670,842 of record NZ_LT594324.1, read on the forward strand.
CGGCGACGCGGATGTCCAACTGATCAGGGTGTCCCGGCGGCTTCAGCACCCGGTCGCCTACCGTCGCGCCCTGCTGCGCCGCCCGTTGGCGTACAAGCCGGGCTCCCAGGGCAAGCGGAAGCTGAACAAGCTCAAGGCCCGGCGGGACGACCTGAACTTCCGGCTCTCCGAGATCAAGGTCGCGCGGAGCCAGGGCGGGCCGCGCTGGCCGGAGCTGGCCGGCAAGGCCCGGCTGGCCCTGCCGTACTTCGTCAACAAGGCGAAGTTCCAGTGGGTCAAGTTCCGCTACGCGGAGCTGAAGCGCCTCCAGGCGCACCAGCAGGACCCGAACTCCTGGATCGACCGGACCGCCCTGCGGTTCTGGCAGCGACTCCACGGCGACCGGGCCTGGCGCCGCCTGGACCCGGAGCTGTGGGACTTCGAGCTGGCCTTCGCCCCGGTGGTGGACGAGTTGGAGCCGGACCTCATCCACGCACACGACTTCCGGATGCTCGGCGTGGGCGCGCGTGCCGCCATGCGGGCCCGCGCCGGTGGGCGTGACGTCAAGCTGGTCTGGGACGCCCACGAGTTCGTGCCCGGCATCATCGGCCGGCCGGGGAACCAGCGCTGGCTGCCCGCGCAGATCGCGTACGTGCGGGAGCACGCGCCGTACGCCGACGGCGTCGTCACCGTCTCCGCCACCCTGGCCGACCTGCTCCGGGAGACGCACGACCTGCCCGAGCAGCCGGCGGTGGTGCTGAACGCCCCGCCTGCGGCGCTCACCCCGGAGCAGCGGGCCCGGCCGGTGCCGGACATCCGGGCGCGCTGCGGCATCGACGCGACCACGCCGCTGCTGGTCTACTGCGGCGGCATCAACCCCTCGCGCGGGGTGGACATCATGATCCGGGGCCTGACCGAGTTGCCCGACGCGCACGTCGCGCTGGTCTCGGTGCACCCCAACGGCAAGGTGCCGATCATGTACGAGCTGGAGGAACTCGCCGCCGAGCTGGGCGTGGCCGACCGGGTGCACCTGCTGCCGTACGTGCCGCACTGGCAGGTGTCCGCCTTCGTGGCCCCCGCCGACCTCGGCGTCATCCCGATCCACCACAAGCCGAACCACGAGCTGGCGCTGATCACCAAGTTCTTCGAGTACGCGCACGGCCGGCTGCCGATGGTGGTGAGCGACGTCAAGACCATGGCGGAGGCGACGCGAGCCACCGGCCAGGGTGAGGTCTTCCGGGCCGAGGACCTGGACGACTACCTGCGGGCCGTACGCGCGGTGCTGGCCGACCCGCAGCGGTACCGGGCGGCGTACGACCGGCCGGGCGTGCTGGACCAGTGGACGTGGGAGGCGCAGGCACGGGTGATGGACGAGGTCTACACCCGCCTGCTGCCGCACCACCCGAAGGCGCCGGCGTCGCCGGAGGCCGCCCCGGCCGTCCCGGCGCAGCGGTCCGTCATGCCGGTGCGCTGACCGGCGGAGACGACGAAGGGGCCCGGCCGATCGGCCGGGCCCCTTCTCGCTGTGTGCCCGCGTCGCGGCGGACGGCTCAGCCGTCCAGCAGCAGCCGGTCGAAACCGGACTGGGTGACCGTCCAGTCCCAGGTCTTGAGCGCGTGCTCGGACGCGACCTGACCGGTCTCCCGCCACCGCTCCTCGGTGGCGGTGGCGTCCAGGATCCGCTCCGCCGCCTCCTCGGGGGTGGCGACCACCCAGTCGGCGGGGAAGAGGGTACGGGCGCCGTGCGGCTTGCCGGCGAAGAACGGCCAGTCCCGCACCACCGGCACCGCCCCGCTGGCCGCACCCTCCACCAGACCACAGTGGAAGCTCTCCCGTACGGAGGTGCTGAGGATGACGCCCACCTCCTGGAGCGCGGCCGGGACGTCGTCGGTCTGCCCGTACCGCCGCACCGCGTCGAGCGGCTCCAGCTCGGCCAGGTCCTTGCTGAGCAGCTTGCCGTAGTCCTTCGCCGGCTTGCTGGTGCGGTTGTTGAAGTTGCTGCCGATGAGCGTCAGCCGGTACCGCTCGTCCCGCTCGCGCAGCCGGCGCAGCACGTCGATCGCCCAGCGCGGGTCCTTCGCCACCGAGCTGAACCCGACCATGCCCAGGTTGAAGCGGGCGTCCGCCGACTTCACCCGGGGGTAGCGCTGGAGGTCCATCGCGTTGTCGATGACCCAGAGGCGGGGACCGCCGGGCTCGGCGAGCTGCGGCAGCACCGCCGTGGAGAGGTCCTGCAGGTGCTCGGAGACGAAGACGACGTCGTCCACCCGGGAGAAGTCCACCAGGTGCGGCCAGAAGTTGAACGCCTCGAAACTGTGCAGCCGGACGATGATCCGGGCGGTGCCGGGGTCGTGCAGGGTGAACAGCGCCGCGGTGGCCTGGCACCAGTCGACGAAGACGGTGTCCGCCCAGTCCAGGTGCGGCCGCAGCCACTCCTCGATCTTGGCGCCGTACGACGACTCGCCCGCCAGCAGATGTTCGATCACGGCGCTGCCGCTGAGGGCCAGCGGGCGGGTCACCGGGTCCTCGTGGAGATCCAGGAAGCGGACCTCCACGTTCGGCATCGCCCGGTACCGCTCCAGGATCTCCGGCAGGAAGTTGTCGTTGATCAGCGTGGTGACCAGCAGGCGCAGCGGCCGGTCGGTGGGCGCCGGCGCGGCCGGGGCGAGCCGGCACCGCGGCCCGGACAGCTTCCGCGCCGCCGCGCTGGCCCGGAACGGCGCCAGGAAGGCACCCGGGTCCTCGCTCATCGGCGAGGTGAGCCGGTCGAAGTGCAGCACCCGGTTGGACGACAGGCTCCACGCCTTGGAGACCGCCGCCGCGGACTGCGTGGGGTTCTTGGACACCAGGCTGTCCGCCAGCGCCAACTGGGCCCGGATCGCGTCGTGCAGGCCGGTCGGAACGTGGCCGAGGGCCAGCTCGGACTGCGCCGCCTGGGTCAGCACGTCCGCGCGGGTGCCGGCGCTGCTGATCCGGTTCACCGCGGCGGAGGCGGCGCGGGCGGCGACGGCCGGGCGGCCGGCGCGTACCGCGCTGTCGTGCAGCCGGACGGCGAGCTTGCTGCGGAACCGGTCCGGCACGCGGGGAGCCGCCACCGCCCGGGTCCAGAACCAGGCGCCGGCCGGGTTGCTCATCACCGTCTGGCCGGTGGCCTTCCGGAGCGTGGTCCGCACGGTCTGTACCGCCGCCCGCTTGGCCCCCCGGGCACCGATGCCGGCGGCCGCCGCCATCTGCCGCTCCAGCCGCTTGCCCACCGGCTCGGTCCGGGCCGAGTCGAGGGCCCGCAGCGCGGGCACGAGGCCGTAGTGGGCGCCGGCCCGGGTGTTGCGCTGCGCCATCTCCCACACCGTGTGCACCGTGCGGGCGTCGAGAGCCACCAGCAGGTCGGCCTTCCGGTAGCGCTGCCGCAGCCAGGCGTTACGCCGCGCGTGCAGCCACAGCTTCCGGTTGGCCTGCGCCCGGCCGAGCGCCTTGCGGAACCGGGCGTCCCGCTTCTCGACGGGTACGGCGAAGGTGCGGACGTCCGCCAGCGCCGGGTCGATCGGCAGCTCCGCGCTGTCGAAGAAGCAGGCCACGGTGACGGTGGCACCCCGGTCGCGGAAGCGCTCCAGCGCCTCGACCAGGACGGCCGGCTGCTTCGGTGCGGCACTGGCCACGATGAGCACGGTGGTCACGGTTGGACATCTCCCGTCGAAACGGCCGCGGCCGGGGTGGAAACGCCGGCCGCGGCCGGCCGGGCGAGCTCGGTGAGGTGCCGGACGGCCGGGGCGAGCACGGCCGGCCGGGCGAACCGGCGGGCCAACTCGCGCGCGGCGGCCCGGTCCGCGTCGGTCGCCTTGACGGCCATCCGGGCCGCCTCCGAGAAGGAGTCGGCGAGACGGTGTGGATCCAGGCCGACCGCCCCGGTCCAGAGCGGGTGCCCGGCCAGGACGTTCGCCGCGTCGTGGTCGACGTCGTGCGCGGAGAGCACGGGCAGCCCGCTGGCCATGAACTCGTACACCTTGCCGGAGGTCACGAAGCGACCGCCGACCAGCATCAGGACCAGCGCGTCCCACGAGCCGTACGTGGCCGACAGGGCCGCCTTCGGCACCGGCCCGCCGAAGGTGACGCCGTCGACGGCGGCCTCCTTGAGCAGGTCCATGTGCCGGTTGGCCTCCCGTGCCGGACCGGCGCCGATGTGGCCCCGCACCTCGAACCGGGAGCGGGCCACGACCGGGTCGTCCCGTCGCGCGATCCGCCAGCCCTCGAGCACCGACTCGAGGAACGCCGGCGTGAAGTTGACCGAGCCGAGGTAGCCGAAGGTCAGCCCGGCGACCGGGTCCGGCGACCGGCCCGCCACGTCGGGCAGGCTGTCCTCGTCGTAGCCGTTGCGCACGACGTGCACCCGCTCGGCGAGTTGCGGATAGCGCTCGCGGTAGAAGTCGGCGATCGGGTCGTTGACGCACCAGACGGCGAGGGCGTGCTCGAGGACCTTGGACTCCCAGCGGCCGGAGACCGAGTCCCGGGTGAACGCCTCGCCGCCACCGATCACGTCCAGCGACCAGCCGTCCCGGAAGTCGACCGCGTACGGGACCTTGTACTCCTCCCAGAGCTTCCAGGTGGCGGCCAGGTTCACGTACGGGGCGCAGGAGGCGAGCAGCAGGTCGGCCGGGTGCTCGCGGTGCACCCGCAGCACCGCCCGCTCCAGGTCGTAGCGCCAGCCGCCGAAGACCGGCTCGGGGAAAGCCCGCTGCTCGCGTTGCCGCAGCCGCTTGATCCACCCAGCCGGGTCGAGCGTGCGCTCCTCGGAGAAGGCCCGGATGTCGGTCTCCAGGTCCTGCCGGATCAGCGGCAGTTCGACCACCTTGACCCGCGGGTCGACCTTCTCCGAGAGGGTGTGGTCCAGGCCGTACTCCCGCTCCCATGCCTCCTGGCAGATGGTGATGACGGTGATGTCCCAGCCCATGGCGACGAACTGGTTCGCCGTCTCGCGCAGCCGGTACGCGCTGCTCTTCGCCGCGGGCGGGAAGCCGATGGCCAGGTAGATGGCGTGCGGCCGTTGCCCGCCGCCGGACCGGGGGAGTGGGACAACTCGATTGCTCATCGCGGATGACCGATCGTGAGGAGGGGACGCGCCGTCATGCCAGGTGCCGTCGCAGCGTCTCGGCGACCCGGTGGGCCGCCCGGCCGTCGCCGTACGGGGTGCCTCGGGGAGCCTCCGGGGCGGGACGGGTCGCCGTGGCCGCCCACTCTCCGCCCAGCTCGCGCGGGTCCGGAACCAGCACGTTCCACCCGCCCTCGAGGGTCTCCACCCACTCCGTCTCGGTGCGCAGCGTGGTGCACGGGCGGTCGAGCAGGTATGCCTCCTTCTGGAGGCCGCCCGAGTCGGTGACCACGCCGACGGAGCCGAGCACCGCCGCCACCATGCCGGCGTAGGGCAGCGGACGGCCGGCGTGCAGCGCCCCCCGGGACAGCTTCAGGCCGTGCTCCTCGGCGCGGGCGAGCAGTCGGGGGTGGGCCAGCAGCGCGACCGGCACCGGCAGGTCGGCCAGCGCGTCGAGCAGCGCCCCGAGCCGCCGCGGGTCGTCCGTGTTCTCCGCGCGGTGCAGGGTGGCCAGCAGGTACGGCGCGTCCGGGTCGATCCCCTCGGGCAGGGCCGGCCGAGGCCGGCCGCCACGGGTCACGTCGTCCCGGACCCGCAGGCAGACGTCCACCATGACGTCGCCGACCAGGACCGACCGGGCAGCCAGGCCCTCCGTCGCGAGGTGCCGCATCGCCTCCTCGGTGGGGGCGAGCAGCAGGTCGGCGGCGTGGTCGGTGAGCACCCGGTTGTGCTCCTCCGGCATCCGCCGGTTGAACGAGCGCAGCCCGGCCTCCAGGTGGGCCACCGGCAGGTGCTGCTTCACCGCCGACAGGGTCCCCGCCAGCGTGGAGTTGGTGTCGCCGTAGACCAGGACCCAGTCCGGGCGCTCGGCGGCGAGCACCGGGTCCAGCGCGGCCAGGGTGTTGCCCGTCTGCACGCCGTGGCTGCCGGAGCCGATGCCCAGGTGCACGTCCGGGTCGGGGATGCCGAGCCCGGAGAAGAAGACGTCGGACAGGTCGGCGTCGTAGTGCTGCCCGGTGTGCACGATCACGTGCTCGCACCCGTCCTCGGCGAACGCGGCCGCGATGGGTGCCAGCTTCACCAACTGCGGTCGGGCGCCGACGATGCTGACGACCTTCACTACCTGACTCCTCGGTATCGGTTACCGGACCACGGACGGATCTGGCGCTGCCGCCTGCGGCACGGGCCGAAGGCGGTGCTCGCCCCGACCGACCGAGAGTGGTCCCGGCCGGAACGGCTGCTGAACTGTCGGGCGCCGGGCCCCTGACGGGCCCGGGGACGACCACGGCGGACGGCTGCGCCCGCCGACGCCCCGGGGGCGTCCTTGCCGGCCGCGGTCGCCCGGGGGCGGGCGGCGGCCTTTGGAATAGTAGTGCCCCGATCGGTGGGGGACGACGCACGCGGTCGCCGGGACGTCCCGCGTGCCGAAGGCCGCCGGACGGATCGGGTCATCGGCGTCGTCCGGGTCGGACGGCGACGAGCAGCGCGTTACGGGACACAACGCACAACCCTAACCGACCGTGCCGGGTCGCCCGGTCGCCCCGGGCCCCCGCGCCCGAGGGCAGGTGGAGCCGCGGCCCCTCGGCATGGGCACGCGGGCCGGGCCGCCGGGCCGGAATGTTCGCCGGATCTTCGTCGGCCGTTCGCCGGCTCGGCCCGCCGCCCGGCCCGGCCCGACGCACCTTCTGGGTGTGGTGAGCCTGGCCCGGGCATTCCGTGCCGCTTGCGTACACTACGGCGCCATGACCGCCTCGGGGCCCGACATCCGCAGCCGCACCTCCACCGATGGGGACGCGGTGGCCGAGACCACCGTCACCGACGTAGCGGAGCGGTCCGAGACACCGGGCGCGACGGGACCCGACGCGCCGGTCGAGGCGCGGGCGACGGCACGCCGGCGCCGGATCCGTTTGGACCTGCTGGTCGCCGCGGTGTACGTGGCCGGCGCGCTGTGGGTGACCGGCCGCGGCTGGCTGGACCACGGCGGCCGGCTGCTCGGCAGCCGCCCCAACGACCAGGGCTTCAACGAGTGGATGCTGGCGTACGCGGCGCACGCCGTCAGCCACCTGGAGAACCCGTTCTTCACCACGCTGCAGAACGCCCCGAACGGGGTCAACCTGATGACCAACGTCGGGATGCAACTGCCCGGGCTCGTGCTGGCGCCGGTCACCCTGCTCTTCGGCGCCTCGTTCTCGTACCTGCTGTTCATCACCCTCAACCTGGCCGGCACCGGGTACGCCTGGTACCACGTCCTCTCCCGGCACGTGGTGTCGTCCCGGGTCGCGGCGTTCGGCGGCGGCCTGTTCTGCGCCTTCGCGCCCGCCCTCGTCTCGCACAGCAACGGCCACCCGCACATCACCGCGCAGTGGCTGGTCCCGTTCATTGTGTGGCGGGTCGTCCGGTTGGCCCGCGACGGCCGCCCGGTCCGGGACGGACTGGTGCTGGGCGCCCTCGTGGTGACGCAGTTCTTCGTCAGCCTGGAGATCCTCTTCCTGGTCGCGCTCGGCTGCCTGATGATGGTTCTCGGCTACCTGATCTGCCGGCCGCGCGAGGCGCTGCGCCGGGCCCGCCCGATGCTCGGCGGGCTGGCGATCACCGGGGTGCTGGTGGGGGCCGCCGCGGCGTACCCGCTGTGGATGCAGTTCGCCGGCCCGCAGCACCGGATCGGGCACCCCGGCAACCCCGACGTCTACGCGCTGACGCTCGGCTCGTTCGTGCGCTACGCCACCGAGTCGGTGGCGGGCAGCCCCACCAGCGCGCTCCGGTGGGGCCCGAACACCACCGAGCAGGCCAGCTTCTACGGCTGGTCGGTGGTGGTGCTGGCGCTGGCCGCCTGCTGGTGGCTGCGCCGCGAGGTCATCGTCCGGGTGATCACCGTGGTGGCCGTGATCTCCGCGGCCTTCTCGATCGGCACCACCTGGACGGTGGGCACCCGGCGTACCAGTGTGCCGGCGCCGTTCGCGCTGGTGACCGGCCTGCCGGTGTTCGACTCGGTGGTGGTTGCCCGGTTCGCCCTGATCACGACCGTGGCGCTCGGTGTCCTGCTCGCGGTCGCCGGCGACCGGCTCGCCAAGGTCCGGGTCGACGCCCCGGCGCAGGGACGGCTGGTGCCCCGGCTGGCCGCGGTGGCGGTGTTCGCCGCCCTGTTGCCCATCCTGCCCACCCCGTTGGAGGCCCGGGGCCGGGTGCCCGTCCCCGACTTTGTCACCGGCGGCGCCTGGCGCGAGCACGTGGCACCGGGCCGAACCCTGGTCCCGGTGCCGGTGGACGGCATGACCTCGCTCTACTGGAGTTCCGCCGCGCTGACCGCCTTCGCCGTGCCCAGCGGCTATTTCCTCGGGCCGGTCTCCGACACCGACGCCACCGGCCGCTGGGGTGTCGAGCCGCAGCCGACCGCGAAGCTGCTCACCGCCGTCTCCCAGGGCGAGCGGGCCGCGACGGTCAGCCCGGTCGAGATCGATCAGGCACGGGCCGACGTCCGGTACTGGAAGGCCGACGCGGTGGCGCTGCCCGACCGGGCCCGGCGCCACGACGACCTCAAGATCGTGCTGGACGCGATGTTCGGCCCGGGGCAGCGGGTGGACGACGTGTGGGTCTGGGACGTCCGGTCCTGGACCCGGTGACCGGTCAGGGCGACTTCGTCCAGATCAGCAGCAGGTGCCCGCCGAAGTACGCGGAGAACACCGTCAGGGCCACCACCACGGTGACCGCCCGGGCCCACCCGGCCCGGGCCAGGGCCACGGCCGCCGGCAGCAGCAACGCGAACGCGGGCAGCAGGAACCGGGCCTTGGAGTGGTAGTAGCCGGCGGCGCCGAGCGTGGTGACCAGCAGCAGCCCGCTGTAGAGCAGGAGCTGCCAGGGCTGGCGGTCGATCAGGCTCAGCACGAAGAACATGATCGCGAGCACCACCACCACGGACACCAGGAACATGGGCAGGGACTCCGGGCTGCCCAGCACCTCCCGGCCCCGCTCATAGGTGTAGACGCCGAAGTCGAAGTGGGTCCGCCAGCCCGCCGACTGGATGTGGAACCATCCGTCCGGCCGGCCGGTGCGGACGCCGACCCAGGCCACGTAGGCCAGCCAGCCGGCGGGGGCGAGCAGCAGCGCGGCCCACGGCCGCCAACCGTCCCGGCGCCGGACGATCGCCGCCAACGCGGCCAGCCCGATCACGGGGATCAGTGCCGAGGCGGTCGGGCGGGTGAGGCCGGCGAAGAGGCAGAGCACCCCGGCGGTGAGCCAGCGGCGGCGCAGCAGCGCGTACAGCGACCAGGCGGCCAGCGCGGTGAACAGGGTCTCGCTGTAGCTCATCGACTCGACCACGCCGTGCGGCAGCGCGGCCCAGAGCGCGGCCAGCAGGATGCCGGCGCGCCGGTCGTGCAGGTACGCGCCGATCGCGTACAGCCCCCAGGCCGCCGCGAGACCGGCGATCCACGCCACGAGCAGCCCGGCGGCGCGCGGCCCGTACGGGGCGACCCGGTCCACCGCGGCGACGAGGCCCGGATAGAGCGGGAAGAAGGCCATGTTGCTCTGCACCTTCTCGTACCCGTCGTAGCCGTGCTGGGCGATGCCCAGGTACCAGGTCCCGTCGGACCGGGTCAGCTCGCGCAGCGGCGACATGCCGATCGAACGGGCCCAGAAGTAGACGGTCAGCAACCCCGCCAGCCGGATCGCCGCGTACGTGAGCAGCGCGGGCAGGGCCTGCCGGGTGGCCGTCCGCAGCCGGGCCCCGCGCCGGGCGTGTCCGGCCCCCGGATCGGGCGACCGGTCCGGCGTCGCTCGGCTCGGCTCGTCGGTCGTCACCACGTCCATCCTGCGATCCCGTCCGCGTTGAGCTGGGGCGATCCGACGTCTCGGCGGCCCGTCGCCGGTTGGCGCGCGGAACCTGTCGAGGTCACGGTCAGTGAACCGCATGCAGGGTAGCAATCCGGACGCGAGGGCGCGTACCGCCGACGGCGGAGGCGCTGCCCGCCGTGCCCTTTGTCGTAGACTCGCTCGGGTCCGCGGTCGCGGTGCTGGCTGAGACGGAGACGGGCAAGGAATGGGATCTGACGGCACGACCGCAGCGGCGGCCACCCGGGGACGGGTGGTCATGCTGGTGGACAACGGGGTCATCGGCGACTCCCGGGTGCAGAAGGCGGCCCGCTCGGCGGCCGACGCGGGCTGGGAGGTCATCCTGCTCGGCCGCGCGCCGGTCGGGCAACCACAGAGCTGGCGGCTCGGGGGCGCGGAGGTCCGCCTCATCCCCATGCCGGAGCCGCTGGCCCGGCGCCGGCACGAGTTCCGTCGCGTCTGGCTGCGTCGCCCGCTCGCCTACCCGCCCAGCGGCATCGCGGCGCACCGCACCCAGGCGATCAAGGCATGGCGGGCCGACCTCGCCGTCCGCCGGGCCGAGCTGACCGTGGCCGCCCGCGAGGCCGGCGCCGGCCGCCCCGGCGGTCTCGCCTGGGGCGCGCTGCGTGCCGAGGAGACGCTCGCCGTCCTGACCCGCAAGTGGGTGGGCTTCCGCAACCGGCAACTGAACCAGGCCCGGAAGAGCCGCAAGCTGACCGGCCCGTGGGACCGCGCGTACACGCTGTTCTGGCAGAAGCTGCGTGGCGACGGCGCGTGGCGACGGCTGGAGCCCGGCCTGTGGGACTACGAGCTGGCGTACGGCCCGGTCGTGGACGAGTTGGCGCCGGACCTGATCCACGCCAACGACTTCCGCATGATCGGCGTCGGCGCGCGTGCCAAGATCCGGGCCGCCGCCCGGGGTCGGCGGATCGCCCTGCTGTGGGACGCCCACGAATACCTGCCCGGCGTGCAGCCGTGGCGGGACAACGCCCGGTGGCTGCCCGGCAACGTCGCCCACGAGCGGACGTACGTGCCGTACGCCGACGCCACGATGACCGTCTCGGGCGGCCTGGCCGATCTGCTGCAACGCGAGCACCGGCTGGCCGAGCGCCCGGCCGTGGTGCTCAACGCCCCCGCGGTCGACGAACTGCCGGCCGACCCGGCCGAGCCGGTGCCGGACATCCGCGCGCTCTGCGGGATCGGCCCGGAGACCCCACTGCTGGTCTACAGCGGGGTGGCCGCGGCCAAGCGCGGCCTGGGGGTGATGGTCGAGGCGCTGCCGCGGCTGCCCGGGGCGCATGTCGCGTTCGTGGTCAACAAGCCGGCGTCCGCGTACGTCAAGGGCCTGGTCGACCGGGCCGGGGCGCTGGGCGTGGCCGACCGGGTGCACGTGCTGCCGTACGTGCCGCACCACCAGGTGGTGCGCTTCCTCTCCGGCGCGCAGGTCGGCGTCATCCCGATCCAGCACTGGCCGAACCACGAGATCGCCCTGATCACCAAGTTCTTCGAGTATTCACACGCCGGCCTGCCGCTGGTCGTCTCCGACGTGCGGACCATGGCGGGGACTGTCCGGGAGACCGGGCAGGGCGAGGTGTTCACGGCCGAGGACGTGCCGGACTTCGTCCGGGCGGTCACCGCGGTGCTCGCCGACCCGGCGCGCTACCGCGCCGCGTACGACCGGCCCGGGTTGCTGGCCGGCTGGACCTGGGAGGCGCAGGCGGCGGTGCTGGACGGGGTCTACTCCCGGCTGCTGCCCGACGCTCCGGCCGCCACCGGTGCGCCGATCCCCGACGCGGCGTCGATCTCGGTCGGGGTGGGCGCATGAGCGAGCCCGACGTCACGGTGGTCGTCGCCGTCTACAACACCATGCCCTACCTGACCACCTGCCTGGACTCGCTGGTCGGGCAGACCATCGGGCTGGACCGGCTGGAGGTCGTCGCGGTCGACGACGGCTCCACCGACGGCAGCGGCGCCGAGCTGGACCGGTACGCCAAGCGTTACCCGGGCACCGTCCGGGTGCTGCACCAGGCCAACTCGGGCGGGCCGGCGGCGCCGAGCAACCGCGCCCTGGACCATGCCCGCGGCCGGTACGTCTTCTTCATCGGCTCCGACGACCACCTCGGCCCGGAGGCGCTGGAACGCCTGGTGGCCGCGGCCGACCGGTGGGACTCCGACGTGGTGCTCGGCCGGATGGTCGGCACCAACAAGCGCTACGTGCACCAGGCCGTCTACGCCAGCACCGAGGAGCGGGTCGACCTCTTCGACAGCGAGCTGCCCTGGTCGCTGTCGAACACCAAGCTGTTCCGCCGCGATCTGATCGAGCGGCACGGGCTGCGGTACCGCACCGACATGGCGATGGGCAGCGACCAGCCGTTCACGCTGGAGGCCTGCCTCCGGGCGAAGAAGATCTCCGTGCTCGCCGACTACGAGTACTACTACGCGGTCAAGCGGGACAACGCGCAGAACATCACCTACGCCAGCCGGTTCGAGGAGCGGCTGCGCTGCGCCGAGGAGTTGGTCGGGTTCGTCGCCGGGCTGATCGAGCCGGGCGCGCGCCGCGACGCGATCCTGCTGCGCCACTTCAGCTGGGAGGTGGCGAAACTGCTCCAGACCGAGTTCCTCGGCCTCGACCCGGGCGTCCAGCAGCACGTCCACGACCGGATCCGCACGCTCGCCGAGGCGTACCTCACCGACGGCATCCTGGCCCGGATGGCGCCCGACCTGCGGCTGCGGCTGGCCCTCGCCCGTGATGCCGAGCTGGACCGGTTGCGGGAACTGATCGGGCAGCAGGGCGACGTGACGCCGCCCGAGATCACCATCGAGGGCGGGCGCTGGTACGCCCACCACGTCGGCTTCCGCGACCCGTCGCTCGGCTATCCGGACGAGTGGTACGAGGTGACCGAACAGGCCGCCACCGTGCTGGCCCGGCTGACCGCGACCGGCCTGGCCTGGGGGCGGGACGCCAGCGGGGCCCGAACGCTGGTGGTCACGGCGCAGAGCCGCTGGGCGGAGCTGGCGGAGCTGACCGCCGAGGCGGTCCGGGTCAGCGTCGGGGAGCTGACGGGTGCGACGACCGCCGCCGCGGGCGGCCCGGGTACCGTCGTACGGGCGGACTTCGCGGTGGACCGGCTGCTCGCGACCTCCCCGGCGAACGGGGAACGGCGGGCGGTCCGGGTCGAGGTGACCGCCCTGGGCGGGACCGGCTCGGTGCCGCTGCGGGCGGCCCGCCGGCTCGCCGCACCCCGGCTGCTGGCCCGGCGCGGTGTCCGGTTCCACCTCGTCACGCCCACCACCAACCACAAGGGCCAGGTGATCGTCGCGATCACCTCGGTGACCCCTCGTCGGTTCCTTGCCCGCCTGCGCCGAATCTTGCCCTCTGGAGGAAAGTAGTCACATGAACATCTGCGTCGTCGCGCTCGGAAAGATCGGCCTGCCGCTCGCCGTGCAGTTCGCCTCGAAGGGGCACCGGGTGATCGGTGCCGACGTCTCCGAGCGGGTCGTCCAGCTGGTCAACGACGGGGCTGTGCCGTTCCCGGGCGAGGCCGACCTGGACGTGAAGCTGAAGGAGGCGGTCTCCGCCGGGCTGCTGTCGGCCACCACCGACACCGCCGCCGCGGTCGCCGAGTCCGAGGCCGTCGTCGTGGTCGTGCCGCTCTTCGTGGACGCCGAGGGGGTGCCGGACTTCGGCTGGATGGATGACGCCACCCGGGCCATCGCCCGTGGCCTGAAGCCGGGCACCCTGGTCAGCTACGAGACCACCCTGCCGGTCGGCACCACCCGCAACCGCTGGGCGCCGATGCTGGAGGAGGGTTCCGGCCTCACCGCCGGCCAGGACTTCCACCTGGTCTTCAGCCCGGAGCGGGTGCTCACCGGCCGGGTCTTCGCCGACCTGCGCCGCTACCCGAAGCTGGTCGGCGGCATCGACGAGGCGTCCGCCGCGCACGGCGTGCGCTTCTACGAGGCGGTGCTGGACTTCGACGAGCGGGCCGACCTCGACCGCCCCAACGGCGTCTGGGACCTGGGCTCGGCCGAGGCGTCCGAGCTGGCCAAGCTCGCCGAGACGACCTACCGGGACGTGAACATCGGCCTGGCGAACCAGTTCGCCCGCTTCGCCGACACCGTCGGCGTCGACGTCACCAAGGTCATCGATGCCTGCAACACCCAGCCGTACAGCCACATCCACTCTCCGGGCATCGCCGTCGGCGGCCACTGCATCCCGATCTACCCGCGGATGTACCTGTGGAACGACCCGGCCGCCACCGTGGTCCGCTCGGCCCGCGAGGCGAACGCCGCCATGCCGGAGTACGCCGTCGACCTGCTCGCCGCCGCGTACGGCGACCTGACCGGGGTCGGTGTGCTGGTGCTCGGCGCGGCCTACCGGGGTGGGGTCAAGGAGACCGCCTTCTCTGGCGTCTTCCCGACCGTGGAGGCGCTGCGCCGGCGGGGTGCCGAGCCGTACGTCTCCGACCCGATGTACACCAACGAGGAGCTGGCCGCGCACGGCCTGCCCGGCTACGACGGCGAGCCGCTCGGCGCGGCCGTCATCCAGGCCGACCACGCCGAGTACCGCACCCTCACCCCGGCTGACCTGCCCGGCGTGACGTTGCTGGTCGACGGCCGTCGGGTCACCGACCCGGCCCGGTGGGCCGGCGTCCGCCGGGTGGTCATCGGCGGCTGACCGTCCGTACGCCCGTGGGCCCTGGCCGTTCGACGGCCGGGGCCCGCTGCGTTACGCGGTCCGGCCGGCACCCGACGTGAGGGGCGTAGGCACCCGTTCACCCGCCCGACACCCCGGCGATGCCTGAGCCATCTGTCCCGTTTAAGGTCGCAGCTGCCCGGTTTGATCGACGCCGGTGAGCAGACAGGGAGCGTGCCGTTGTTCAGCAGAGTACGAAGTCAGCAGGGCGTCGCCGTCGCCGGCGTGACCCTGCTCGGGTACGGGGGCATGGTCCTGGTCGGCGCCCTCGGCCAGCCGATCCCGTACGCGGTCGCCGCGCTGGTCGTCGTCGCCGGTGAGCTGGCCCTCGCCACCCGGCTGGCCGACACCGGCGAACTGCTGGAGAAGGCCGGCCTCGGGCCGGTCTGGCGACGACTCGTGCGTGACCTCTCCGTCGTCCTGCTGGTCGTCACCGCGGTCCGCCCGGGGGCGGGCGCCACCCTCGCGGTCCTGCTGCTGCCCGCCGCGCTCTGGACCGTGGCCGTGGGCACCACCGCCCTCACCAGGATCGTCGAGGGCCGGGCCGCCACCCCGGCGTTCACCCGCAACATCGACCTCGGCGCGCTGCGCCGGGTGCCGGTGCCGCCGGCCTGGGCCCAGCGGCTCGCCGGCCTGCGGCTGCCGCTGCTCAACGTGCTTCTCGTCCCGGCGGCCGTGGCGGCCGCCCTCGTCGACCGGGTCACCCCGGTGGTGGTGACCGGGCTGGTCACGCTGGCCGCGGGGCTGGTCACCGCGGCGGTGCTGGCGGTCACCTGGCTGCGTGGGCGTGGCCGGAGCCCCGGCGTGCTGCCCGCCGTGCACGACTGGCTGGCCCGGGAGCGGCCCGAGGTGGCGCTCTACTTCGCCGGCCCGGCCAAGGACGTCTACCAGGCCAACATGTGGCTCGCCCCGGTCGAGGCGGCCGGCCGGCCGGCGGTGGTGCTGCTCCGTGCGGAGGACGCGTTCGCCGAGCTGGCCGACACCCGGCTGCCGGTGATCTGCGTACCGGCGGGCGTCGACTTCATGAACCTCGACCTCGGCCCGATCCGGGTCGCCCTGTACGCGGCGAACGTCGGCGCGAACATCCACCTGCTGCGCGAGCCGGGCGTGAAGCACGTCTTCGTCGGCCACGGCGACAGCGACAAGCAGGCCAGCGCCAACCCGTACAGCAAGGTGTACGACGAGGTGTGGGTGGCCGGGCCGGCGGGCCGGGAACGCTACGCCCGGGCCGGGGTGGGCGTGCAGGACCGGAACATCGTGGAGATCGGTCGCCCGCAGCTCGCCGGGGTGCACACCTTCGGCTCCGGCGCGGCCGACCACCTCTTCACCGTGCTCTACGCCCCCACCTGGGAGGGCTGGCTGGACGACGACCCGTACCACACCTCGCTGGTGCTGATGGGCGAGCGGATAGTGGCCGGGCTGCTGGCCGCCGGCAACCTCCGGTTGATCTACAAGCCGCACCCGCTGACCGGCACCCGGTCGCGGCGGGCCCGCGCCGTGCACGAGCGGATCGTGGCCCGGATCCGGGCGGCCGGCGGCCAGACCGACCCGACCTCGCTGGACGGCACCGCGCACCTGGTGGTCACCGGCCGCACGCCGGCCCTGTTCGACTGCTTCAACGTCACCGACCTGCTGGTCAGCGACGTGTCGAGCGTGGTCTCCGACTTCGTGCAGAGCGAGCGGCCGTACGTGGTGGCCAACCCGGCGGGCCGGCCCGAGGACGAGTTCCGCCGTACCTTCCCGACCGCGCGGGCCGCGTACCTGCTCTCGCCGGACTGCGGCGAGCTGGCGAAGATCCTCGCCGTCACCCGGACCGGGGACGACCCGTTGACCGAGGCGCGCCGGGAGCTGAGGGAGTACCTGCTCGGCCCGGCCGGGGCGAACCCGATGGAGCGGTTCCGGGCGGAGATCGGCCGGCTCTGCGGCTGAGCGACGGGCGGTGGTGCCACGGGGGCGACGGCCGACCCGGCTGTCGCCCCCGGCGCGTGCTCAGCCCCGCTGCGGCGGCGTGTCGACGTCGCGGGAGACGACCTCGCCCTTCTCGTCGACCCAGCCCTTGGGCCGGGCCGGGTTGCCGGCCACCAGCTGGTACGGCTGCACGTCCTTCGTCACCACCGAGCCGGCGGCGATCATCGCGTACTCGCCGACCTCGATGCCGCAGACCAGGGTGGCGTTGGCGCCGATCGAGGCGCCCCGCCGGACCAGGGTCGGGGTGATCGTCCAGTCCGGGTTCTGGGCCCGCGGGCGGAAGTCGTTGGTGAACACCGCGGACGGGCCCACGAAGACCTCGTCCTCGATGGTGACGCCCTGGTAGACCGAGACGTTGTTCTGGATCTTCACGCGGTCGCCGACGGTGACGTTCGCGTCGACGTACACGTTGCGGCCGATCACGCAGCCGGCGCCGACCTGCGCGCTGGACCGGATGTGCGCCAGGTGCCAGACCTTGGTGCCGTCGCCGACCTTCGCGCCCTCCTCCACGTCGGCCGTCGGGTGGACGAAGATGGTGTCAGTCATCTCAAACTCGCCTCGTCGCAGGGCGCGTCGTCGCGCCGTCGGTGCCAGGGTGTCGCGGCGGCTCAGCGCCGCGCCCGCCCGGGTCAGGACCGCCCGGCCGCCCCGGGCTCCCGGTGCCGGCACGGGCTCGACGCAGCATATCGATCCGTCAGTCCAGCAGTTCCGCCACCGCGTCGGCGGCAGGTCGGTCCGTCGGCAGCGGGTGTGCCGCCACCACCGCGTCGACCGGCAGCGCCGCGTACAGGTGCGGGAAGAGCGCCCCACCCCGGGACGCCTCCCAGCGCAGCGCGTCACCGAGCCGGCCCGGGTCCACGGTGAGCAGGGTGAGGCCGGTGACCCCGGCGAAGTGCCGTCGGGCCGTCTCCACCACCTGGTCGGCCCCGGAGAGATGGACGAACCCGTCCCGCAGGTCCAGCGCGGTGCCGGTGAACCGCCCCACCGCCCGCGCCTGCTCCCACTCGTCGTCGGCGAGAATCTTGTAGATCACCATCGCAGCCTAGGGCGGCGCCGCCGGTCGCGGCGGGCCGGTTCCCGCGTACGCCCGCGCCCGCGCGCCGGAAGCGGGCATGCTCGGGTGGAGGCGCCCGGAGGGATGGCGATGCAGAGCTACGACGACGACTGGACCGACGGCCAGCGGGCCGTCTACGACGAGTGCTACCAGGCCGGCACCGAGTGGGCGGGCGACCCGGACACCCCCAGCGAGGACGTCCAGCACGTGATCAACCTCGGTCAGGCGGACGACGACACGTTCGGCGACTCGGAGACGGACTACCCGCCGCTGCTCGACGCCGTCACGCAGGCCACCGGCGAGAACGTGACGAGCGTGCCGGCCAGCCACGCCGACCCGGGCTTCCGGGGTTTCGTCGACGGCGTCCGCGACGCGACGGCCGACGAGGTCTTCGGTCTCTGACCGGCCCGGGCATTCCCGTCCCGCCGGCACTTCTGCCACCATTCGCAGGGCAGTACGTCGAGCGGATTGGGGGCACGGGTGCGGATCCTCCTGGTCGAGGACGATCGTCGGGTGGCCGCCGCCCTGTCGTCCGCGTTGACCCGGCGCGGCTACGAGGTGGAGCACGCGGCCACCGTCGAGGCCGCACTCTCCGCCGCCCCCTGCGACCTGGTGCTGCTCGACCTGACCCTGCCCGACGGGGACGGCACCGACCTGTGCCGGGAACTGCGCCGGCGCAGCAGCCAGCTCGGCATCA
Organism: Micromonospora narathiwatensis; assembly: GCF_900089605.1. Lineage (NCBI taxonomy): Bacteria > Bacillati > Actinomycetota > Actinomycetes > Micromonosporales > Micromonosporaceae > Micromonospora > Micromonospora narathiwatensis. The sequence goes on from NZ_LT594324.1 coordinate 689,146, forward strand.
TCGCGGTGACCGCCCGGGGGGAGGAACGCGACCGGGTGCTCGGCCTGCGGCTGGGCGCCGACGACTACGTGGTCAAGCCGTTCTCCATGGTGGAGCTCCAGGCACGGATCGAGGCGGTGCTGCGCCGGACCGCGCACGCCGCGCCGGAACGGAACCTCATCGAGGCGGGCCTGGTCCGCATCGACGTCGGCGGCCGGACGGTCAGCGTGGCCGGTCGGCCGGTGACGCTGACCCGCAAGGAGTTCGACATCCTGGTCTCCCTGGCCCGGCAGCCCGGCGTGGCGGTGTCCCGGGACCGGATCCTGCTGGACGTCTGGGGCACCACCTGGGCCGACCGGCACACCATGGAGGTGCACGTCGGATCGCTGCGCGGCAAGCTCGGCGACCCGACGCTGGTGGAGACCGTACGCGGGGTCGGCTACCGGCTCCGCGGCGAGTGAGGAGTCCGGGGTGCGCCGCCGGCTGGTGATCAGTTATCTGCTCCTGATGGTGCTGGTGCTGTTTGCCCTGGAGACACCCCTGGCGGCCACCCTGGCCACCCGGGAGACCGACCGGGTCCGGGCCGACCGGCTCGCCGACGCCACCCGGTTCGCCTCGCTCGCCAACCCGGCGCTGCGCGGCGGCGGGTCCGGACCGCTCGACGGGGAACTGGCCGCCTACGACGACCTGTACGGCGTCGGCGCGGCCGTGGTCGACCGGGACCGGCACACCGTGGTCGCCTCGGCGAGCTGGGCGCCCGGCCCGGGCACCACCGTGGCCCTGGACATCGCGCTGGCCGGGCAGCAGTTCAGCGGGCCGGACTCGGTGTGGCCGTGGATGGCCGGGCCGCTGGTGGTGGCGGTTCCGATCAACGACGGCGGCGAGGTGCTCGGGGCGGTGGTGACGGCCACCCCGGCGGGCAAGGTGCGACGTACCGTCGCCGCCTGGTGGCTGCTGCTCGCGGCGATCGGCCTGCTCGCGGTGCTGGCCTGTGTCTCCACCGCGTTCGGGCTGGCCGGTTGGGTGCTGCGCCCGGTCACCGAACTGGACGCGGTGACCCATGAGATCGCCGAGGGCGACCGCACCGCCCGGGTACGCCCCCGGCTCGGCCCGCCGGAGCTGCGCCGGCTCGCCGCCAGCTTCAACAACATGGCCGACGCGGTCTCCGACGTGATGGACCGGCAGCGGGCGTTCGTGGCGCACGCCAGCCACCAGTTGCGCAACCCGCTGACCGCGTTGCGGCTGCGGGTGGAGGAGTTGGGGCCGAGCCTGACCGGTGCCGACGGCCGCGCCGAGCACCGGCTCGCGCTGGAGGAGACGGACCGGCTGGCCACGCTGCTCGACGCGCTGCTCACTCTGGCTCGGGCCGAACGCGCGGAGAACCAGCGGGTCGCCGTCGACGCCGCCGAGGTGGCCGCCTCCCGGGTGGCCGCCTGGCAGCCGCTGGCCCGGCACCGGTCGGTCGTCCTGCGGCTGGACACCGCCGACGCTCCCACGTACGCCCGGACCGTGCCGACCGCCATCGACCAGACGCTCGACGCGCTGATCGACAACGCGGTCAAGTTCAGCGGCGCCGGGGGAGAGGTGACCGTGACCGTACGCGTGGCCGAGGGCGGCACGGTGCTCCAGGTGCGGGACACCGGACCCGGCATGACGACCAGCCAGATCGACCAGGCCACCGAGCGGTTCTGGCGGGCACCGGACGTGCAGAACGTCGACGGCGCCGGCCTGGGGCTGACCATCGTCGCGGTGCTGGTCGACGCCTCCGACGGCCGGCTGACGATGCGCCAGAACCAGCCCCGGGGCCTGGTCGCCGAGGTCTGGTTCCCGGCACCGGGGGACCTGCGCGTCGCGTCGGTCACCGCCGCGTCGGTCGTCGTGGAGCCGGTGGCCGTCGAGTCGGTGGCCGTCGACTCACCCGCCGTCGAGCCGCGCGCCGCCGACGCGGGGCGGGCCTGACCGGGGTCAGGGCTTCGTCGACCGGTACCAGTCGGCCGCGCCGGGATGCAGCGGCAGCGGGGTGGTGGCGATCGCCGACCGGGGACTCATCCGGCCGGCCGCCGGATGGGTGGCGGCCAGTTCCTCCCGACGCTCCATCAACAGCCGGGTCACGTCCCGCACCAGGGCCTCCGGCAGGTCCGCGCGGACGATCAGGTAGTTGGGGTTGGCCACCGTGCTGACCGGGTCCACTCCGTACACCGAGCGGGGGATGTCCCGGGTCACGTAGACCTGCCCGTACCCGCGGCGCAGCGGCTCGGTCCAGTCGCCCAGGTCGATCATCCGGATGGCCGTGCTGTCGGCCAGCTCCGCGACGCCCCGCACCGGCAGCCCGCCGGAGAAGAAGAACGCGTCGATCCGGCCGGCGCGCAGCGCCGCCAACGAGGCGTCCAGGCCGAGGTGCTCCTGGCGTACCCGGTCGCCGCCCAACTGGGCCACCTCCAGCAGCCGGGTCGCGGTGATCTCCGTACCGGAGCCGTCGGCGCCCACCGACACCCGCCGCCCCCGCAGGTCGGCCAGCGTCCGCACCGGGCCACCGGCGGTGGTGACCAGGTGCAGCAGGTCGTCGTAGACGCGGGCCACGGCGAGCACGGCGGGATGCTCCGGGCCGTGCGGCGGCAGCACGTCGGCCTGGGTGAAGCCCAGCTCCGCCTCGCCGGAGCCGACCAGCCGGACGTTCTGCGCGGAGGCGGCGGTCACCACCACGCTGGCCCGCACCCCGGGCAGCTCCCGGTTGAGAATGGCGGCCAGCGACTGACCGAAGGCGTGGTAGACGGCGGTCGGGCTGCCCGTGGCGATCCGGATCCGTACCGGCTCGGTCGGCTCGTCCTGGCAGGCGGTGAGCCCGGCGAGCGCCGACACCAGCAGCATCACCAGGGCCACCGGCGCGGCGGCGCGGCGTCGGCCACGCACGGTCCAGTGTCGGCTCACGGGCTGCACTGTGCGACGGGCACCGCCCGTCGCGCAAGCCGGGCTGGTCAGCCGCCCGCCGCGCCGGTCGGGTTCAACCGGGGCGCCGCGGGCGTACGGCTCAGCAGGCCGCCGCCGACGGGAGGGCCGCGCTGTCCACGATCCGCATCCGGTGCGGGCCGTTGGCGACGCTCACCAGGAAGCAGCCGGCGCCCGGTCGGAGCGTCGCCGGGACCTCCAGCAGCGCCGCGCCGCGTACCAGCACCGCGGCCAGGTCACGGTCGGCCAGCCGGACGCCGAGACAGTGCCGGCGGACGTGCCGCCCACCGGCCAGCAGCGCCGCGCGCCAGGCGGCGGCGGCCAGCCGGGCACGCCACATCCGCCGGGTCCGGGAGGCGCCCGGCGCCGGGCCGCCGAGCAGCTCCCGGCGCCCCTGCCACCAGCCGCTCTCCAGCAGGGCCGCGTACGCCGACCGGTGCTCCCGGGGCACCCACAGCCGGTGCAACTCGTAGCGGCGGCGCAGGCCGCCGGTGGCCAGCTCGTGCTCCACCGGCACGCTGAGCCGGCCGAGCAGCTGGCGCATCCGGTGCGCCGCGTGCTCGCCGTTGAACTCGGCCGTGCCGCCCCGGTACGTCTCGCTGTCCAGCCGGCGGGTGTCGGTGGCCGGGGGCGGGGTGCACCGCACCAGGCAGGCGACCTCGAACGCGTCGGCCAGGGTCGGCCAGTCCAGCGGTGCGGGTGCCGGCGACGAGGGGCGGAGCCGGTCGAGCAGGGTGGTGGACTCGGGGGCCATCGGAGGACTCCTTGTCACATCGGGGTGCTCCTACCGTGGCCCCCGCCGCCGGCACCGCGAAACCGCTGCGGCCGAGCCTTGAGGAAAAATTGCGGCTACAGCTCCGTCACCACGATGTCGAGCTGTCGTGGTCGTCCGGTTGCCCCCGGCTGCTCCTCCACCGCGTACTTCAGGTCCCGCAGCGTCCCGATCAGGGCGTCGGCGGAGCGCGGCCGGGCCCCGGCGGTCAACAGGTCGCGGACCAGCCGCCCCTTGGTGGCCTTGTTGAAATGGCTCACCACCGACCGGGTCGGCACGCCGTCGACGTCGCGTTCGTGCAGCACGCGGACCGCCACCGTCCGCTCCGCGACAGCCCCGCGCGGCGTCCAGGTGGCCGCGTACGCGCCCGAGCGCAGGTCCAGCACCGGGCCGTCGCCGGCCGCCGCCACCATCGCCGGGGCCAGCGCCCGGCGCCAGTACGCCGACAGCGCGCCGATCCCCGGCAGCCGCGCCCCGACCGGGCAGCGGTAGGGCGGGATCCGGTCGGTGAGGCGCACCGCGCCCCAGAGACCGGAGCTGACCAGTACGCAGCGGCGGGCCAGCCGCTCCGCCGACGGCGGCAGCGAGGCCAGGTCGAGCGCCTCGTAGAGCACCCCGGTGTAGATCCGCGCGGCCGGCGCGGTGGCCGCCTCGCGCAGCCGGGCGTTGCGGCGCAGCTCGCCGCGCTGCCCCTCGCTCAGGCCCAGCGCGGCCCGGCCCGCCGCCTCGTCCGGCCCGGCGCTGAGCGCGACCAGGGCGGTCAGCACCTCGTCCCGGGCCGGGGTCAGCTCCGGCAGGGAGAGCCGCGACAGGTCCAGCCGGCGGCCGGTGCCGGCCTCGGCCTTCCCCTCGGACGGAGGCAGCAGGATGAGCATCGGCCCAGCGTACGGGCCGGGTTCAGCGCCACGGGCGGAGGGCGATCGGCGGGTGGTAGACGCGGTATTCGCCGACCTCGGCGACCACGGCGGCGTCGGCCTGGTCGCCGAGCAGCAGGCGCAACCGCCGTTCCGCCGGCGACCCGGCCGCGAACACGTACCCGGGCCGCTCCGCCCGCCCCACCCGCCGCCAGTACGCCGGGTAGCGGTTCTGCCCCGGCGTCAGGTTGCCGTCGAGCACCCCGCAGACCACCGCCTCGCCGGTGTTGAAGATCATCCGATTGCAGGTCCAGTAGTCCCCGTACACCTCGTGCAGGCCGGCCCGGCGGACCGTGTCGGCCAGGTCCCGGGCCCGCCGCTCCTCGGCCCGGATCGACGGCACGTCGGCGACGAACGCCACGGTCGCCGCCACGGTCGCGGCGGTGATCGCGGCCAGCACGACTCCCGCCGCAGTGCCCCCGATCCGGGCCGCCACGCCGGCCGGGCCCCGCCAGGCGTGCGCGGCGGCCAGCCAGAGCGGCCAGAGCACCACCGGCAGCGAGATCTGCAGCACCGACAGGTAACGGGCGTTGCCCATCGGGTCGGCCGCGGAGAGGGCGCTGCGCACGTACCCGAGCAGGGTCAGCGCCGCGCCGACGACCAGGGCGAGTCGCGCGACCGCCCGGACCCGGCCGGCGGCGTCGACGGCCCGCCGGTACGTGACCAGCCCGAGCACGGCGGCGGCCACCAGCAGCACCAGGTAGAGCGGCCCGAACCACTCCTGCCAGCGGGCGCAGCCGGCCGCCGGGCAGAGCCCACCGGCCAGCGGCACCCCCTCCAGCAGCCCGCCGTGCAGCCGCTCCGACCAGGAGGGCGGCGCGCCCGGCCGGGTGCTGATCCGCTGGAACACCGACCATGAGTCCTGCCCGGGCGGGGCGGTGAGGTTGTCCTTGATCATCGGGGCGGCCCCGGCCAGGAACCCGGCCACCAGCAGCACCCCCGGCCAGCCGAGCAGATCCCGGGGCGCCGCCCAGACCAGCACCAGCCCGGCCACCGCCAGGTAGGGCACGATCAGCCAGTCCGACCACAGAGCCAGGCCGGCGAGCAGCCCGAACACGCCCATGGCCAGCCAGCGGCGCCGCACCCGGCGCTCGCCGAGGGCCACCGCGATCAGCAGCATCGCCAGCACCGCCGGCTTCACCTCCGGCCGCCCGCCCACCACGGTGAGCTGGTCGCGGACCACCCGCTCCGAGCCGAGCGCCAGCAGCCCGACCACGAAGACGGCAAGCCAGGGGGAGAACAGCCGGCGGGTCAGCCGGTACGCCAACCAGAGGAAGACCGCGTACAGCGCGAGCACCGGCAGCCGCAGCACCGGCCAGCTCGGCCCGGCCCAGCCCACCAGCGGGGCGGCCAGGTACGACTCCAGCATGCCCATGTAGCGCTGGCCGTACAGGTAGATCGGCCGCTCGTGCCTGGTCGCGATGTGCAGGGCGGCGAGGCCGAAGGTCGCCTCGTCGCTGTTCGAGCCGGGCAGCGAGAGCAGCAGCAGGACCAGCCGGTAACCGACCCCGGCCACACCGAGCAGCAGCGCGACCGATGCCGGGCGGTCGAGCGTCGGACGCCACCGCCCCGGTCTCCGCACTGGTGTCGCCACGACCACGCCCCCGTCGTCGCCTGCGACCGCAGTCTGTCACGCGGGCGGCCTGCGCCGGGGTGGATCGGCGAGGTCGACTCGCATGGCCCTGTGCGGCCGGGTGTGGCAGGGTGGCACCGTGCCACCGACACCCGCCGGAGAACTCGCCGTGCCGCGGCTGCACCGGGCCGCCCGGATCGAGGACGCCGTGCACGGCCTGGTGGAACGCCGGCTGCGTCGCACCGGGTGGAAGATCAACATCGTGGCGTACGCCGGCTACGGCGCCCCGGGCTGGGCGCGGGTGCTCTGCCGGGTGCTGCTCGGCCGCCCCGACGTACGGCAGCGGGCCCGGCCGGAGAAGGTCCGCGGCTGGCGCAGCTTCGCCACCCTGCCCGCCAAGTACGCAAAGGTGACCATCGAGGCCGGCGACGTACGCCAGGAGGCGACCGCCGACCGCAGCGGCTTCGTCGACACCGTCATCGAGGCCGACTTCACCCCCGGCTGGGGCTGCGTACGCCTCAGCGTGCCCGACGCCGAGCCGGTCGAGGCCCTGGTCCGCGTCCTCGACCCGGACGTCCGGTTCGGCATTCTCTCCGACATCGACGACACGGTCATGGTCACCGCGCTGCCCCGGCCGCTGCTCGCCGCCTGGAACACCTTCGTCCTCGACGAGCACGCCCGGGCCGCCGTGCCCGGCATGGCGGTGCTGTACGAGCGGCTGGTCACCGCCCACCCCGGCGCCCCCGTCTTCTATCTGTCGACCGGCGCCTGGAACGTCGCGCCGACGCTCACCCGGTTCCTCTCCCGGCACCTCTACCCGGCGGGGCCGCTGCTGCTCACCGACTGGGGGCCGACGGCCGACCGGTGGTTCCGCAGCGGCAGGGAACACAAGCGGGCCACCCTGGCCCGGCTGGCCCGGGAGTTCCCGGACGTCCGCTGGCTGCTGATCGGCGACGACGGGCAGCACGACCAGGAGATCTACCGCGAGTTCGCGGCGGCGCACCCGGACAGCGTGGCCGGGGTCGCGATCCGCCGGCTCTCGCCCACCCAGTCGGTGCTCGCCGGTAGCCTGCCCGCCCCGGCGGGCCGCCCGTCCGCCGGCCCGGTGGGGCAGAAGTGGCTCTCCGCCCCGGACGGCGCCGGCCTGTGGAAGCTGCTGCGCGAGGCGGGCCTGGTCTGATCGCCCGCTCGACCCCGGATCCGGGATCTTGCGGTGTCGACCGGTGCCGGACACCGCCAGATCACCGACCTGCCCGGCGGGTTCAGTCGCGGCAGAGCCAGAGCACGCCGAGCGGCGGAACCCGGAGCGCCGCGGACGCCGGCATGCCGTGCCAGGGCACGCTCTCGACGTGCACCGCGCCGAGGTTGCCCACGCCCGACCCGCCGTAGTGGTGGGAGTCGGTGTTGAGCACCTCGGTCCAGGCGCCACCGGCCGGCAGGCCGATCCGGTAACCCTCCAGCGGCAGCGCGGAGAAGTTGGCCACGCAGACCAGGGTCTGGCCGTCGGGCGCGATGCGGACGAACGACACGGTGTTGTTGGCGGCGTCGTCCCCGGCGATCCAGCGGAAGCCGGCCGGCTCGGTGTCCTGCGCCCAGAGCGCCGGGGAGGCGCGGTAGATCCGGTTCAGGTCGCCGACGAGGCGTTGCACGCCGGCCCGCGCGGGGTCGTGCAGCAGGTACCAGTCGAGGCCGCGTTCCTCGCTCCACTCGCGGTCGTCGGCCAGCTCGCAGCCCATGAAGATCAGTTGCTTGCCGGGGTGCGCCCACATGTACGCCAGCAGCGCCCGTACGTTGGCCAGCCGCTGCCAGGTGTCGCCGGGCATCTTGGCCGCGAGGGAGCCCTTGCCGTGCACCACCTCGTCGTGGCTGATCGGCAGCACGTAGTTCTCGCTCCAGGCGTACGCCAGGGAGAAGGTGAGCTGATGGTGGTGGTGCTGCCGGTAGACCGGGTCCTTCGAGGTGTAGAGCAGCGTGTCGTGCATCCAGCCCATGTTCCACTTGAAGCCGAAGCCGAGCCCGCCCTCGCCGGTCGGGCGGGTCACGCCGGGCCAGGCGGTGGACTCCTCGGCGACCATCACCACCCCGGCGTGCTGCTTGTAGACGGTGGCGTTGACCTCCTGGAGGAACGCGATGGCCTCCAGGTTCTCCCGGCCGCCGTGCACGTTGGGCACCCACTGCCCCTCTTGGCGCGAGTAGTCCAGATAGAGCATCGAGGCGACCGCGTCCACCCGCAGCCCGTCGACGTGGAACTGGTCCAGCCAGTAGAGCGCGTTGGCGACCAGGAAGTTGCGCACCTCCCGGCGGCCGAAGTCGAAGACGTACGTGCCCCAGTCGGGGTGCTCGCCGCGACGCGGGTCGGGGTGCTCGTACAACGGGGTGCCGTCGAAGCGGCCGAGCGCCCAGTCGTCCTTCGGGAAGTGGGCGGGCACCCAGTCGAGGATCACGCCGATGCCGGCGGAGTGCAGCCGGTCGACCAGGTGCCGGAACTCGTCCGGGTCGCCGAACCGGGCGGTGGGGGCGTAGTAGCCGGTGACCTGGTAGCCCCACGAGCCGCCGAACGGGTGCTCCATCACCGGCAGGAACTCCACGTGGGTGAAGCCCAGCTCGGTCACGTACGCGGTGAGCTGCTCGGCCAACTCGCGGTAGCCGAGGCCGGGCCGCCAGGAACCGAGGTGCACCTCGTAGACGCTCATCGGCTCCTGGTGCGGCCGCTGCCGGGCCCGCCGTGCCAGCCAGGCGGCGTCGCCCCACTCGTACGTCGAGCGGTGCACCACCGAGGCGGTCGCCGGCGGCACCTCGGTCCGCGCCGCGAGGGGGTCGGCCTTGTCCCGCCAGTGCCCGTCGGCGCCGAGGATCCGGTACTTGTAGCGGGCGCCGACCGACGCGCCCGGCACGAAGATCTCCCACACGCCGCTCGCGCCGAGCGAGCGCATCGGCCAGCCGTCGTCCGGCCCCCAGCCGGTGAAGTCGCCGACCACCCGCACCCCGCGGGCGTTGGGCGCCCAGACGGCGAACGCCACGCCCCCGTCGAGGACCCGGGCGCCGAGCGCCTCCCAGAGCCGCTCGTGCCGCCCCTCGGCGATCAGGTGCAGGTCCAGCTCGCCGAGGGTGGGCGGGAAACGGTACGGGTCGTCGTGCACCGTGCCGTCGACCTCGACCCGGTAGTCGAGCACCTCGCCGGGCAGCACGGCCTCGAAGACGCCGACGTCGTGCACCCGCCGCGTCGGGTGCCGTTCGTCGCCGACCAGCACCGCCACGTCGGCCGCGCCCCGGCGGATGGTCCGGATGGTGGTGCGCCCGTCGGCGGGATGCGCGCCGAGCACGGCGTGCGGGTCGTACGCCTCGCCGGCGATCAGCTGGTCCATCGTGCCTCGTCCTCCGGGGCGGGTGCGGTCGGGGCGGTGCCGCCGGAGAGGTCGGCGGGTACGGCGGCGACGGTCAGCTCCGCCGGCGCCGCGGCCACCGGCTCGGGCACGGCCGGCGGGGCGGGCCGCCGCACGGTGAACACGTGCGCGGGTTGCAGGTACGGGTCGAGCCGGACGGCGTTGCGCTGCCCCCAGTCGTAGCTGGTCCCGGTCAGCTCGTCGTGCACGGTGAACCGCTCGTGCCAGTCGAGGCCGAGCGCCGGCATGTCGAGGGTGGTGTTGCCCCACTGCACCGAGCGCGAGTCGAACGAGCAGATCACGAGCACCGTGTTGCCGGTGTCCGGGTCGTGTTTGGACCAGCAGAGCAGTGCCGGGTTGTCGACGTCGTGGAAGCGCAGGTTGCGCAGCCGGTGCAGGGCCGGGTTGTCGCGGCGTACCCGGTTGAGGGTGGCGATGAACGGGGCGAGCGAGCGGCCCTGCGCCTGGGCCTCGGCCCAGTCCCGGGGACGTAGCTCGTACTTCTCGTTGTCGAGGTACTCCTCGGCGCCGGGGCGGGCGACGTGCTCGAACAGCTCGTAGCCGGCGTACATGCCCCAGGAGGGGGAGAGCAGCGCGGCCAGCACCGCCCGGATCTTGAACATCGGCGGGCCGCCGTGCTGCAACGACTCGTGCAGGATGTCCGGGGTGTTGGGCCAGAAGTTGGGCCGCATGTAGTCGGCCGCCGCGACCAGCTCCTCGCAGTACGCCCGCATCTCGACCGCGCTGGTGCGCCAGGTGAAGTAGGTGTACGACTGGGTGAAGCCGATCTTGCCCAGCCCGTGCATGATCGCCGGCCGGGTGAACGCCTCGGCGAGGAAGAGCACGTCCGGCTCGACCTGCTTGACCTGCCAGATCAGCCAGTGCCAGAAGTCGAACGGCTTGGTGTGCGGGTTGTCCACCCGGAAGATCCGCACGCCCTCGCCGACCCAGTGCAGCACCACCCGCAGGATCTCCGCCCGGATGCCCTCCGGGTCGTTGTCGAAGTTGACCGGGTAGATGTCCTGGTACTTCTTCGGCGGGTTCTCCGCGTACGCGATGCTGCCGTCGGCCCGGGTGGTGAACCACTCCGGGTGCTCGGTCACCCACGGGTGGTCCGGCGCGCACTGCAACGCCAGGTCCATCGCCACCTCCAGGCCCTGCCCGGCGGCGGCGGCGAGGAACGCGCGGAAGTCCGCCGGCGTACCCAGGTCGGGGTGGATGGCGTCGTGGCCGCCCTCGGCGGCGCCGATCGCCCACGGCGAGCCGACGTCGTCCGGGTCGGCGGTGAGCGAGTTGTTGCGGCCCTTGCGGTTGATCCGGCCGATCGGGTGGATCGGCGGCAGGTAGAGCACGTCGAAGCCCATCGCCGCGACGCCCGGCAGGCGGTCGACGGCGGTGCGGAAGGTGCCCGACCGGGCCGGCGCGTCCACGGTGGCCGGGACCGCCCCCTCCGAGCGGGGGAAGAACTCGTACCAGGCGGAGAAGAGCGCCCGGGGCCGGTCCACCCAGAGCCGGTGCTCGTCACCGGTGGTGACCAGCTCCCGGACCGGGTGGTCCCAGAGCAGCGCGGCCAGATCGAGCGCCGGGCCGACCCGCCGGGGCAGCTCGCGGTCGTCGTCCCGCAGCGCGACCACCGCGGCCCGGACCCGCTTCCGGTCGGCCGCCGGCACCAGCGCCAGGGCCGCCTCCAGCACCCTGGCCCCCTCGGCCAGGTCGTTGGCCAGCTCGGCCGGGCCCTGGCCGGCGGCGAGCTTCTTGGTGACCGCGTTCTGCCAGGTCAGGTACGGGTCCTGGAACGCCTCCACGGTGAACCGCCACTCGCCCACCGCGTCCGGGCGGATGGCGGCGTGCCAGCGGTCCTGGCCGGGCTCGCCGGCGCGCATCCGGGTGAACGGGCGGGCCGCGCCGTCCGGGCCCAGCCAGACCACGTTGCAGCCGAGCGCGTCGTGCCCCTCGCGGTAGGCGCGGGCCGACACCGGCACGACCTCGCCGACGACCGCCTTGGCCGGGTAGCGACCGCAGGAGACGACGGGGGAGACGTCTTCGATCGGAAACCGTCCAGTCACCGGTTCAACCTACTGCGCGAGATCGCTTCGCGCTCGGGTCAGCCGGCGGCGCCCACCGACCGGTACACCTCCAGCGTCCGTGCGGCGATCGTGTCCCAGGAGAAGTGTTCTACCGCCCGGCGCCGTCCGGCCCGGCCGAACTCGGCCGCCCGCGCCGGGTCGGCCAGCACCTCGTTGATCCGACCCGCCAGGTCGGCCACGAACCGTTGCGGGTCCAGCGGCGTCCCGGTGCCGTCGGCGGCCTGCTCGATCGGCACCAGCAGCCCGGTCTCGCCGTCGGCGACCACCTCGGGGATGCCGCCGGTGGCGGTCGCCACCACGGCCGTCTCGCAGGCCATTGCCTCCAGGTTCACGATGCCCATCGGCTCGTACACCGACGGGCAGGCGAAGATGGTGGCGTGGGTGAGCACCTGGATCACCTCGTGCTTGGGCAGCATCGCGGCCACCCAGACCACGCCCGAACGGGTGGCCCGCAGCTCCGCGACCAGCCCCTCCACCTCGGCGGCGATCTCCGCGGTGTCCGGCGCGCCGGCGAGCAGCACGAGCTGGGTGTCGGCGGGCAGCTCCCGGGCCGCCCGTAGCAGGTACGGCAGCCCCTTCTGCCGGGTGATCCGCCCGACGTACACCACGCTCGGGCGGGACGGGTCGATGCCGAGCCGGTCCAGCACGTCGGTGCCGTGGTCCGGGGCGTACTGGGCGGTGTCGATACCGTTGTGGACCACCCGTACCCGGTCCGGGTCCACCGCCGGGTACGCGGCCAGCACGTCCCGCCGCATCCCCGCGCTCACCGCGATGATCGCGTCGGCGGCCTCGTACGCGGTGCGCTCGCACCACGAGGAGAGCGCGTAGCCGCCGCCGAGCTGCTCGGCCTTCCACGGGCGCAGCGGCTCCAGGCTGTGCGCGGTGACCACGTGCGGCACCCCGTGCAGCAGCTTCGCGGTGTGCCCGGCCAGGTTGGCGTACCAGGTGTGGCTGTGCACCACGTCGGTGCCGGCGCAGTCGGCGGCCATCGCCAGGTCGACGCCCATGGTCCGCAGCGCCGGGTTCGCGCCGGCCAGCTCGACCGGCTCGGCGTACGCGGTGACCCCCGGCTCGTCGCGCGGCGCGCCGAAGCAGTGCACCCGTACGTCGGCGAGGCGGCGCAGCTCGCGCGCCAGGTACTCGACATGCACCCCGGCCCCGCCGTACACCTCCGGCGGGTACTCCCGGGTGAGCAGGTCGACGCGCGGGCGGGCGGAATCCGTCATGCCCGGCACCATAGTGCAGATGCCGGCGGTGCACGCGCTACCGAACTGTGCCCGTACGAGTGGTGCTGTCGGGGCGGGACGGATAGCGTCTGAGCATGGCTGCCAAGGTGCTCGCGATCGTCCTGGCCGGTGGGGAGGGCAAGCGCCTGATGCCCCTCACCACCGACCGCGCGAAGCCGGCCGTCCCCTTCGGCGGGATGTACCGCATGGTCGACTTCGTCCTCTCCAACCTGGCGAACGCCGGCTTTCTCAAGATTGTCGTGCTGACCCAGTACAAGTCCCACTCGCTGGACCGCCACATCACCACGACGTGGCGCATGTCGACCATGCTCGGCAACTACGTCACCCCGGTGCCGGCGCAGCAGCGCCGCGGCCCGTGGTGGTTCGCCGGGTCGGCCGACGCGATCTACCAGAGCTTCAACCTGATCAACGACGAGCAGCCCGACCACGTGATCGTCTTCGGCGCCGACCACATCTACCGGATGGACCCGCGGCAGATGGTGGAGGACCACATCGCCTCCGGCGCCGCCGTCACCGTGGCGGGCATCCGCCAGCCGCTGTCGACCGCGAACCAGTTCGGCGTGATCGAGGTCGGCTCCGACGGTCGGCGGATCCGGGCGTTCCGCGAGAAGCCCACCGACGCGGTGGGGCTGCCCGACGCGCCCGACCAGATCTACGCCTCGATGGGCAACTACGTCTTCACCACCAAGGCGCTCTGCGAGGCCGTCGAGCGCGACGCCGAGGACAAGACCAGCAAGCACGACATGGGCGGCAGCATCATCCCGATGCTGGTCGAGCGGGGCGAGGCCAACGTCTACGACTTCCGGGACAACGAGGTGCCCGGCAGCACCGACCGGGACCGTGGCTACTGGCGGGACGTGGGGACGCTCGACTCGTTCTACGACGCCCACATGGACCTGATCAACGTCCACCCGGTGTTCAACCTCTACAACTTCGACTGGCCGATCTACAGCAACCAGCCGCCGTACCCGCCGGCCAAGTTCGTGCACGCCTGGGGCGAGCGGGTCGGCCGGGCGGTCAGCTCGATGGTCTCGCCCGGGTCGGTGATCTCCGGCTCGCTGGTGGAGAACTCGATCGTGTCGCCGAAGGTGAAGGTCCACTCCTGGGCGCACGTGGACGGCGCGGTGCTGATGGAGGGTGTCGAGATCGGCCGGCACGCGGTGGTCCGGCGGGCCATCCTGGACAAGAACGTCTACGTTCCGGAGGGCGCCGAGATCGGCGTCGACCTGGAGAAGGACCGGCAGCGCTACACCGTCTCCGACAATGGCATCGTCGTCATCGGCAAGGGCCAGCGCGTCGAGCCCTGACCGTCAGCAGTTCGAGGAGGATCCCGCAGTGGCCCATCCCCGTGCCGGCCAGCCCGCCGAGCCCGCCGACCTGGTCGACGTACCCCGGCTGGTCACCGCCTACTACGCCGAGCACCCGGATCCGAGTGACCCGGCGCAGCAGGTCTCCTTCGGCACCTCCGGCCATCGCGGGTCCAGCCTGCGCAACGCCTTCAACTCCGACCACATCCTCGCCGTCACCCAGGCGCTCTGCGACTACCGGCGCGAACAGGGCCTGGACGGGCCGCTCTTCCTGGCCCGGGACACCCACGCCCTCTCCGCGCCGGCGGCGGTCGACGCCCTGGAGGTGCTCGCCGCCAACGGCGTGACCGTGCTGCTGGACAGCCGCGACGGCTACACCCCGACGCCCGCGCTGTCGCACGCGATCCTCACCCACAACCGTGGGCGCACCGGCGGCCTCGCCGACGGCATCGTGATCACCCCGTCGCACAACCCGCCTGACGACGGCGGCTTCAAATACAACCCCACCCACGGCGGGCCGGCCGACACCGACGTCACGAAGTGGATCCAGGACCGCGCGAACACCATCCTCGCCGCCGGGCTCAAGGAGGTGCAGCGCATCCCGTACGCGCGGGCCCGCGCCGCCGACACCACCGGGGAGTACGACTTCCTCGCCCGGTACGTCGACGACCTGCCGGCCGTGCTGGACATCGCCGCGATCCGCGGGGCCGGGGTGCGGATCGGCGCGGACCCGATGGGCGGGGCGAGCGTGGCGTACTGGGGCGAGATCGCCGAGCGACACCGGCTCGACCTCACGGTGATCAACCCGACGGTCGACCCGACCTGGCGGTTCATGACCCTGGACGGCGACGGCAAGATCCGGATGGACTGCTCCTCGCCGAACGCGATGGCCTCGCTGATCGCCGCCCGCGACCGGTACCAGGTCTCCACCGGCAACGACGCCGACGCCGACCGGCACGGCATCGTCACCCCCGACGGCGGCCTGATGAACCCCAACCACTACCTCGCCGTGGCGATCGGCCACCTGTTCCGTACCCGCTCCGACTGGGGCCCGGACGCGGCGGTCGGCAAGACCCTGGTCTCCTCGTCCATGATCGATCGGGTCGCCGCCGACCTGGGCCGACCGCTGCTGGAGGTGCCGGTCGGCTTCAAGTGGTTCGTGCCCGGACTGCTCGACGGCGCGGTCGGCTTCGGCGGCGAGGAGAGCGCCGGCGCGTCCTTCCTGCGCCGGGACGGGAGCACCTGGACCACCGACAAGGACGGCATCCTGCTCTGCCTGCTCGCCGCCGAGATCATCGCCAGCACCGGCCGGACCCCGAGCCAGCACTGGGCCGAACTGGCCGAACGCTTCGGCGCGCCCACGTACGCCCGGCTCGACGCCCCGGCCAGCCGGGCGGAGAAGGCCGTCCTCGCCAAACTGTCACCCGAGCAGGTGACGGCGACCGAGTTGGCCGGCGAGCCGATCACGGCGACCCTCACCACCGCCCCCGGCAACGGCGCGTCGATCGGCGGGCTCAAGGTGACCACCGCGTCGGGCTGGTTCGCCGCCCGGCCGTCCGGCACCGAGGACGTCTACAAGATCTACGCCGAGTCGTTCCAGGGTCCGGAGCACCTCGCCCGGATCCAGGAGGAGGCGCAGGCCCTGGTCGCCGAGGTGCTCAAGCAGGCCTGACCGCGCCGTCACCCCGGCGTACCCGCCTCGTTGTCACCTCGGGTGACCGCGACCGCGTCCGGTCACGGTTCGTCGAGATGAGGGGACCGGATGGCCAGCGACCAGCCGGGACGGGAGGCGTCCGAGGTCCACCCGCGGGTCCTGGTGGTCGGTGCCGAGCCGTTCAGCTACCACACGGGTACCGGGATCACCCTGAGCAACCTGTTCCGGGGTTGGCCGGCGGACCGGCTCGCCCAGGTGCACAGCGCGGCCACTCCGCCGGCGAACGACGTCTGCGGATCCTTCCGGTTCTTCCCGCCCCGGCCCGCGATCGTCGACCGGTTGGTCCGGCGCGGGCGCGTACCCGGGCGGGTGGCCGCCGGTGCCGGCCCGGCCGCCCCGGACGCGGTCCGGGGCGGTTGGCGGCGCCTGGTCCACCGCGAGCTGCGGGCGGCCGCTGACGTACGGCCCCTCCACGTGCCGCGCGGCCTGCGGTCGTGGGCGGTGCGGCAGCAGCCCGACGTCATCTACTCGATGCTGGGCAGCGTTCGGGTGATGACCCTGGTCCGGCGCCTCGCCGAGGTGACCGGCGCACCCGTGGTACCCCACTTCATGGACGACTGGCCGAGCACGCTCTATGCCGCCCGGGATCTGGGCGGACTGGGGCGGTGGAGGCTGACCGAGGCCATCCGACAGGTGGTGCGCCGCGCTCCCTTCGGCCTCTGCATCGGCGATGAGATGGCCCGGGAGTACGAGGGGCGCTACGGGATCCGGTTCACCGCGTTCATGAACTGCGTCGACCAGGCGGCCTTCGACCAGTACCGGGAGAGCCGGCCGGTCGGCGTCGACGCGACCGGCCGGCAGGTCGTGGAGTTCGTCTACGTTGGTGGGCTGCATCTGGGCCGGTGGGAGTCGCTCGCCCGGATCGGTCGGGCCCTCGAGACGGCGGTACCCGGCTCCGCGCGGCTCACCGTCCACGCACCCGAGCGGGACCTCGCCCGGTACGGCGACGCGTTCCGCCCGCTGTCCGCCGTCCGGCTGGGGCATTCGGTCGCCAGCACCGAGGTCGGCGGCGTGCTGGCCGGCGCCGACGTCCTCGTGCACGTCGAGTCGTTCGCGCCCGACACGGCCCGCTACACCAGGCTGTCCGTCTCCACCAAGCTGCCCCAGTATCTCGCGGCTGGTCGCCCCGTCCTGGCCCACGGGCCGGCGGAACTGGCGTCCATGCGACACCTCCAGCGCGCCGGTGCCGCGGTGATCGTCGGTGCGGAGGAATCGACACTGCTGGCCGTGCGGATCGCGCAGTTGTGCGCCGACCCGGCACTGCGGCAGCGGCTCGGCGACAGCGGTCACGCGTTCGCCAAGCTGTGCCACGGCCAGCAGCAGGTCGCGGAGCGGTTCGCCGCGGAACTCGCCCGGGCCGCCCGCCGGTCCTGAGCGCGCCGTGGCCGCGGTCGGTTCCGTCCGGGGTCAGGGACGGCTCGGGGCAAACGACTCGGCGACCGGCCGAGGTTGGTCAGGAGTGGTTCGTCGACCGGGGGTCGCCGGCCGGACGACCTGCGGGGCCACCGAGACCAGTCCCGCCACCGCGAAGCACAGCACCGACTTCTCCCAGTGCCCGGTCAGCCAGACCGGCAGCAGGGCCACCAGGAAGATCCCGGTGATCCCCCAGCAGACCGGGTTCGCGTGCCGCAGCGGCGCGGCGAGTGCGGTGGCGAACACGCCTCCGTACAGCAGCACCCCGATCAGGCCCAGGTCGGTGCCGAGGGTCAGCAGGAGATTGTGCGGGCCCACGCCCAACGGACCGAGAGCGGTGAACATGGACGGCCCGACCCCGGTCAGCAGGGACTCGGACCACGACGTCAGCGCGACAGGCCAGATCCCGGTCCGGCCGGACAGGTCGCCGGTCGGACGCCCGAAGAGTCCGTCCAACCAGAGCGTCTCGGAGCTGAACAGCTGGTAGAGGCCGAGGGGGATCAGGATGAGCGCGGCGGGCGTCACCGTGGCCGCGCCGAGTCGGGCGACCTTCGGCGCCACCCGGCTGAGCAGCAGGAGGCAAACCCCCAGCAGCACGCCGATGACGGAGGCACGGGTGCCGGTGAGCACCACCCCGTAGCCGATGAGAAGGAGCGCGGCGGCGATGCCGAGCCGCTCGGCCAGCGTCGCCGGCCGGAGCAGCAGCAGCGCCAGGCCGAGCACCAGCCCGGTGACCAGCGTGTACGAGGTGTAGTTGAAGTTGACTCCGTCAATGCCGTACCGGACGCTGAAGTCGAAAATGGAGTCCCGGCTCGGGACGTTGCCGGCTTCCGTCCCGGTGAGCAGTTTTCCCGTCGCGACGAGGCACCCGGCGAGGGCCGCGTAGCCGACCAGGAACCAGGCGAAGCGGGTCCGCACCACGTGGCGGACCGCGATGAACATCAGGCAGGCGGCGGCGTACAGGTACGCGGACCGGAAGGCGACGGCCCGCTCCGGCGCCCACGCCTGGATGGTCAGCGCCCAGACGGCGAGCGCGGCGGCGAGCAGGTCGGCGGCCCTGGGGCGGGGGCGCCGGCCGCAGCACACGTAGGCCAGCAGGGCCGCCGGACCGCACACCCGTTCCATCAGGGCCGGGGACCAGGCAGCCACGAAGGCGGCCGTGCACAGCAGCGTCAACGCCACCCCCCGGGCCACGGAACCGTCCCACCCCTGGTGAGCGGCGGACTCCCGGACGCGCGCGGCGGGCGCGTGGTCCACCGCGCTGTTCCCCCTGGCCCGCAGGGGCGCGGTCGCCTGGCTGCCGTCCCGGAACCGGTGCGGTGCGGGGGAGCGGCGGCGGGTAGGTGCCGCGCGGTGGGTGGGACCGGTCACTCACGTACCCCAATCAGGTGACTTGTCTGGATAACGCTACGCGTACGGGACGGCCACGATGGGGGGTTTCGGCGGAAAGCCGGGACGTGGGCGGCTCAGCGCGGCGGGGTGAGTTCCCGCCGGCTGAACTGCTCGCGCAATTCGTCCGGCAGCAGTTCCCGGAGTTGGTCGGGCAGCAGCGGCAGGTCGAGCAGGCTGAGCTTGATCTGGTTGCGCTCCTGGTAGCGGCGGGGGTCGAAGCGTACGACCTGTCCGGCGTCCCGGCGGTAGCTGATGTCCACCGTCCCCTCGGTCGCCGCGTTCCGGATCACCAGCCCGTCCATCTCCACGGCCACCGCGGCGGAGCCGGGGCGCAGCTCCAGGTGGATGGTCTCGTTGGGGGAGAGCACCACGGACCGGGAGATCCCGGCCATCGGGGCCGACGGGGTGACCACCACGGCCTGCGCCGCCGGAGAGATCAACGGCCCGCCGGCGGCGTAGCTGTACGCCGTCGAGCCGGTGGGGGTGCTCACCACCAGCGCGTCGCAGCGGTAGTAGCCGTACCGCTGGCCGTCGACGGCCAGCGTGGCGGTGACGAAGCCGGAGCCGGGCTGGCGGACCAGGGCGATGTCGTTGAACGCCACCACGTCGTCCCCGCACACGTCGCAGGCCAGGCAGGCGTGGGACTCGATGGTGAAGTCCTTGGCCACCAGCCGGTCCAGCGCCCGGGGCAGGTCCGGCGGCTCCACCTCGACCAGGAAACCGAGCCGGCCCAGGTGCACCCCGAGCACCGGCTTCGGGTCCCGGACCGCCGCCCGCAGGGCGCCCAGCATCGTGCCGTCCCCGCCGATGCTGATCAGCGCGTCCGACCTGGCGATCAGCTGCGTCTCCGGCACCGGCTCCACCGATGACGGGACCCGGTGCCGGTCCTCGGCGCGGACGGCCAGGTTGATGCCGTGCCGGGCGGCCCACCGGTCGATGATCCCGACCACCTCGGCGACGTCCCGGGTGGGATGCAGCACCAGCCCGAACACATACCCCGCCACCGGTACAGCTCACCACACGGGCGGGCCACCTGGAGCGGGTACGGCAAGGCACGTCGTCGTGTTCCCGCCACCGGACGGCACGCGGACGATTGCCGACCGTGTTGGTCTCATGCAATTTGCGTCACTTGTCGCCCGGCCTGGTCGTTGATCGCAGCGAATCCGACGACGGGAGCAGTGCGTGAGGATCGTGGTCACCGGCGGTGCCGGTTTCATCGGCTCGAATCTGGTGCACGCCCTGTACGCGGCGGACGGCGTCGACGAGGTCGTGATCGTAGACGACCTGTCCACCGGGTCGCTGGACAACCTCGGCGACCTTCCGGCCCGGTTGCACATCGGCACCGTGCTGGACCAGGACCTCCTCGACGTGGCGCTGCCAGGAGCGGCCAGCGTGGTCCACCTCGGCGCCCTCGGCTCGGTGCCCCGGTCCATCGACGACCCGCTGCGCAGCCACCACGCCAACGCCACCGGCACGCTGACCGTGCTGGAGGCCGCCCGGCGACACGGGGTGCCGCACGTCGTGGTCGCCTCCTCGTCCTCCGTCTACGGCGCCAACCCGGTGCTGCCCCGGCGGGAGGCGCTGCGGCCGATGCCGGTCAGCCCGTACGCGGTGTCCAAGCTCGCGACCGAGGCGTACGCCAACGCCTACGCCTCCTGTTACGGCCTCGCGGTGCTGCCGTTCCGGTTCTTCAACGTGTACGGCCCCCGGCAGGCGGCCAACCACGCGTACGCGGCGGTCGTGCCGAGGTTCGTCACCGCGGCTCTGGCGGGACGCCCGTTGCGAGTGCACGGCGACGGCGGACAGACCCGAGACTTCACCTACGTCGGCAGCGTGGTCTCGGTGATCGTCGACGCGGTGCTGCGGCAGGTCCGGGCCCCGGACACCGTCAACCTCGCCTTCGGCGAGCGGGTGTCGCTGCGCGAGTTGATCGCCACGCTGGAGGACGTGCTGGGCCGGCGGCTGGACGTCGTCCACGAGCCGCCCCGCCCGGGCGACGTACGCGACTCCCAGGCGGACTGTTCCCGCCTGCGGGAGCTGTTCCCGGGGGCACGCCGGCACCCGCTGCGCGACGGTCTCGAAGCGACCGTCGCCTGGATGGCCGGGGTGCCGGTCACGCGCTGACCGTTCGTACGGGTCGTGGCCGCCGGGCTCGACGGGCATCGCAACGTGATGAGGAGAAGATGACGGGCATCCCGTCCTGGACCGCTGTCGTCGGGCCCTTCCGATTTCCCTGGGGCGAGCCGGGTTCCCGCCGGGTCCTCGGGCTCGCACGCTCGCTCGCGCTGGCCGGGCACCACGTCGTCATCGGCAGCGGCGAGGCCGCACCGGCGATGCCCGAGCCGCTCGACGACGTCGAGGGCCGGGGTTCGATCCGGCACGTCGGTCTCGGCGAGCGGCCGCCGCCGACGGCAGGGGCCGCGTCCCGAGGTGTGCGGGTCGTCGTCGAATTCGGTCGCCGGACCGTCCGCTGGCTCGACGCGCAGCCGACGCCACCGCGGCAGGTCATCCTCTACGGAGGCGGCGCACAGTACGCCGCGCGGCTCGGCCGGTGGTGCCGGCGCACCGGCGTGCCACTGGTGGTGGACGTCGTGGAGTGGTACGCCCCCCATCAGCTCGTGGGCGGGGCGCTCGGGCCGATCCACCTCAGCGCGAAGCTGGCGCTGCGGTACCACTATCCGCGCAGCTCGGGTGTGATCGCGATCAGCGGCCTGCTCGAACGGCACTACCGCGCCCGCGGGTGCCCGGTGTTGCGGGTGCCGCCGACGCTCGACGTGCTGGGTCTCAAGGCGGCCAGTGGCACGGGCCGCGCCGATACCGTCCGCCTGGTCTACTTCGGCTCGCCGGGGCGCAAGGATCTGCTCGACCGGATCATCCCGGCGGTGGCGTCCGTGGCCCGCGACGCCGACCTCACCCTCGCTGTCTACGGGCCCTCGGAGCGGCAGGTCACCGACCTGCTCGGTGGCGGGCCGCTGCCGTGCTGCGTGCGGGTGCCCGGCCGGATACCCCAGCAGGAGGTGCCGGATGTGGTGCGTGAGGCCGACTTCAGCGTGCTGCTCCGGCCCTCGGAGCGGTTCGCGCACGCCGGTTTCCCCACCAAGCTCGTCGAGAGTCTCGCCTGCGGTACCCCCGTCATCACGAACCCGACCAGCGACATCGGCCGGTACGTGCGGGACGGCGTCGAGGGACTTCTCTGTGCCGAACCGACCGTCGCCGAGGTGGCGCGGGCGCTGCGGGTCGCGGTCGGGCTGGACGGCACGCGGCGGGCGGCCATGCGGGATGCGGCCCGGGCGGCGGCCGAGGCGGCCTTCGACTACCGCCACTACGCCCGACCGCTCGATGCCTTCCTGACCTCGTTGAGGGGATCCGGCAGGTGAACGGTGACCGGGCGGGCCGCGTGCCGTCGAGGACGACCGGGACGCCGGTCGTGACGGCGTCCACGCGGTTCAGCCGTCGGACGATTCCGGGCTGACCGTGGCTGCCGCCCGCGAAGCCGTCGTCGAACACCTCGGCGCCCTCGGAGGCAGGGGTGCCGCGCCCCCTGCCGGCCGACCGCCCGCCGAGGGACGGCGACGCCGGCTCTGGCGCGGCATGGCCGCCACGCTCGTGTCCCGTGGCGTCGCCGTGATCGCGCCACTGGCGCTGGTACCGGTGACGCTCGCCGATCTCGGTCCCGACCTGTACGGGCTCTGGGGCGCGGTGACCGCGGTGACCGCGATGGCGGCGTTCGCGGACCTCGGCCTCGGCAACGGCCTGATGACCCGACTGGCCCCGTGTTACGCCACCGGAGACTGGCGCCGCGCCCGCCGCTACGTCTCCAGCGCCTATCTGCTGCTCACGGCGCTCGCCGGCGGCGCGGTCGTCGTCCTGTGGTCGGTGTCGGGGCTGGTGCCGTGGACCGCGTTGTTCCATGCCGGTCCGGCGGTGGGCGCCGAGGCGCGGCCGATCGCGCTGGCCTGTCTGACCGCGTTCCTGGTCAACGTGCCGCTCTCGCTCGTCGTCCGGGTGCAGTTCGCCTACCAGCAGGTCGCGCAGAGCAACCTCTGGCAGGCCGTCGGCGGTCTGCTGAGCGTCCCTCTCGTGCTGCTCGCGGTGCGGGCCGACCTGCCGCCGGCCGGCGTGATCGCCGCCAGCGTGGCCGGGCCGCCACTGACCAACCTGCTGACCAGCTGCTGGGTCTACGGTCGCCGGCTGCCGCGGCTGCGCCCGAGCGTCCGGATGGTCGACTGGCACGTCGCTCGGGAGCTGTTCGGGCTGAGCGGACTCTTTCTGGTCCTGACGGTCGTCATGTCGGTGGCGAGCAACGTCGACGCCCTGGTGATCGCCCACCGGCTGGACCTGGCGGACGTCACCGACTTCACCGTGACGGCGCGACTGTTCGCCCAGCTCGGTCTGTTGATCTCCCTGGTCAACGTGCCGCTGTGGCCGGCGAACGGGGAGGCCCTCGCTCGTGGGGAACTGGACTGGGTCCGGCGGACCACCCGGCAGATGACGATCCTGTCCACCACCGTCGCGGTCGTGCTGGGCGGGGTCCTCGTCGTCACCGGTGCGCCGCTGCTGGCGCTCTGGGCCGGCGTACGGCTGGACGGCGCCGGATGGCTGCTCGCCGGCCTCGCCGGATGGTGGATCCTGTTGGCCACGGTCTCACCGTGCTTCATGGTGCAGAACGCCGCCGGGGTCGTACGACCACAACTGCTCGGCTGGGCCGCCTTCGTGGTCGTCTCCGTGCCACTGAAGTGGTACGGGGCCCAGCGCTGGGGGGTCGCTGCCGTTCCGTTCGCCGGAATCGTCGCCTATCTGCTCACCGTCGTGCCGGGTGCCCTCCGGGGCTACCGGGCCGCTGTCTCCCGGGCGGCCGACGGGACGGACCGGGAAAGGAAGAGCCATGACGATGCCTGAGGTGGACCGTCCGGTCCGGGCGGCCCTCGTCTCGCCGCTGCCGCCGCCGCAGGGGGGCATCGCGCGATGGACGGCGATGATCCAACGCGCCGCGGTGTCGTCGGACCGGGTCGACGTGGCGGTCGTGGACATCGCGTTGCGAGGGCGAAGCATCCACCAGACGACCGTCGCCCGCAGGATTGCCGCCGGCGTGGTGCAGGTGGTGCGGGCGGGGGCCGGACTGGGGTGGCGTGCGTTGCGTCGCCGGCCCGACGTCGTCCACGCGAACACGTCGGGTGGCCTGGGCGTGCTACGTGACCTCGTCCTGCTCGCCGTCGCCCGCGCGTTCCGGATCGCCTTCGTCTACCACATCCGGTTCGGACGGGTGCCCGGGATCGCGGCGGCTCGACGGCTTGAGTGGCGGCTCATGCGGCGGGTGATCGGCAGGGCCGCGGCCACTGTGGTGCTCGACGCCGAGACGGAACGCGCCGTGCGGACGTTCGCCGCGCCGCGGAGGCTCGTGCGGATCCCCAACTGCATCGATCTGTCCGTGCTGCCCCCGACGACACCGCCGACGGGCAGCAGAGTCCTCTTCGCCGGTTGGGTGCTGCCCGCCAAAGGGGTGGAGGACCTCCTCGCGGCCTGGCGGAGCGTCGACGTCGACGGCGCCGAACTTCTGCTCGCCGGTCCGTGCGAACCGGCGTACCTGGCCCGGCTGCGCGCCGCCACGGCCGACCTGCCCACCGTGACCTTCGTCGGTGAGCTGCCCGGCCCGGAGTTGTTGGCGCTCATGGCACGGTGCGACATCTTCGTCCTGCCCAGCCACTCTGAGGGCTTCCCCAACGCGGTGCTGGAGGCGATGGCGCTCGGCCGGGCGGTGCTCGCCTCCGACGTCGGCGCGGTGGCCGAGATGCTGGCCGACGGATGCGGGGTGGTGGTGCCGCCCGCCGACCCGGCGCGGCTCGCCGCCGAACTCGTGGCCCTGCTGGCGGACCCGGACCAACGGGTGGTGTCGGGGCAGCGGGCCCGCCGCAAGGCGTACGACTGTTACGCGCTGCCGTCCGTGCTGGACCGGTACGAGGCGCTGTGGCGGCAGGTGTCCGGGACGGTTCCGGCCCGTCGCCCCGCGGTGCCGGGGGTGCCGCGATCCGGCCGGTAATATGTGCCTTTAGTGACTTAAATTCCGTTTATCCGCTACCTGTCCGATTCCGGCTCGTTGTTCGAGAGAGCCGACCCCGACTGACAGGGAGTTCCAGTGACACACTCCACGGCCGGACGACGGGTGCTCATCACCGGCGGCACCGGTTCATTCGGACAGACCATGGTGCGACGGCTTCTTCGCAACGGTGTAGCCGAGGTCCGAGTGCTGAGCCGGGACGAGGCCAAACAGGACGCCATGCGGCGGTCGCTCGGCGACGAGCGGGTCCGCTACCACGTGGGCGACGTCCGCGACTACGACTCGGTGCTGCACGCCAGCCGGGAGGTGGACTTCATCTTCCACGCCGCCGCGCTCAAGCAGGTGCCGTCCTGCGAGTTCTTCCCGCTGGAGGCGGTTCGCACCAACGTGCTCGGCAGCGCCAACGTCGTGGAGGCGGCCGTGCGGAACGGCGTCAGCTCCGTCGTCGTGCTCAGCACCGACAAGGCCGTCCATCCGGTGAACGCGATGGGCATGAGCAAGGCGCTGATGGAGAAGGTGGCGCAGTCGCACGCCCGCAACAACCCGCGCAGCGGCACCGTGATCTCCTGCGTCCGCTACGGCAACGTCATGTACTCCCGGGGCTCCGTCATCCCGCTCTTCATCGAGCAGATCAAGGCGGGCCGGGCGCCGACGGTCACCGACCCGGCGATGACCCGCTTCCTGATGTCGCTGGCGGACTCGGTGCAGCTCGTGGAGCACGCCTTCCAGCACGCCCGCTCCGGCGACGTCTTCGTCCGCAAGGCCGCCGCGTGTACGGTCGGCGACCTGGCCGAGGCCGTCTGCCAGCTCTTCGACGTGCCGCCGAAGCTGGACGTGATCGGGGTGCGGCACGGCGAGAAGCAGCACGAGACCCTGGCCAGCCGGGAGGAACTGGTCCGCGCCGAGGACTTCGGTGACTTCTTCCGGGTGCCGGTCGACGCCCGCGACCTGAACTACGCGCTCTATGTCTCCGAGGGCGAGCTCGACCCGGCCCCGGTGCAGGAGTTCAACTCGGCCAACGCGCTCCGGCTCGACGTACCCCGGATCATGGACCTGCTGCTCACCCTCCCGGAGGTACGGGCGGAGCTGGCGTGCTGAGGCTGGCGATCACCGGTGGCGGCGGTTTCCTCGGCTGGCACATCCGGGTGCTGCTGCGGGCGCTGGGCTGGCCGGAGCCGGTCCTGCTCACCCGGGCGGACCTGGCCGATCGCGCGATCGTCGCGGAGAAGGTCAGCGGGGTCGACCGGGTGCTGCACCTGGCCGGGGTGAACCGGGCGGACGACCCGGCGGAGGTGACCGCCGGCAACGCGCGGCTGGCCACCCGACTCGCCGAAGGGCTGCACGCCGCGTCCGTACCGCCCGGGTCCGTGGTGTTCGCCAACTCGGTGCAGGCCGGCAACGGCACCCCGTACGGGGACGGCAAGGCGGCCGCCGCCGACATTCTGGCCGACACCGGGCTGCCGCTCGACGACGTCCGGCTGCCCAACCTGTACGGGGAGCACGGCCGGCCCCGCTACAACTCGGTGGTGGCCACCTTCTGCCGGCTGCTCGCCGACGGTGGGCGGCCCGAGGTGCACCAGGACCGCCAGTTGGACCTGGTGCACGTCACCGACGCGGCGGCCCGGCTGATCGGGGTGCCGGCCGGAGGCTCCTGGGATCCGGCGCTGCCCGCGCTGCGGGTGGGGGTACGGGAGCTGGCGGACCGGCTCGGTCACCTGGCCACCGTCTACCGCACCGGAGACGTCCCGCCGCTGCCGGACCGGCACCACGTCCGGCTCTTCAACACCTACCGGTCGCACTGTTTCCCGGCGCACTACCCGCTGCCACTGCCCCGTCGGGCCGACGCGCGAGGAGAGCTGGTGGAGGCGGTACGGGCGCACGGCGGCGCGGGTCAGACCTTCTGTTCGAGCACCGTCCCCGGGGTCACCCGGGGGGAGCACTTCCACCTGGCCAAGGTGGAACGTTTCGTGGTGCTGCGCGGCAGCGCCGACATCTGTCTCCGTCGGGTCGGCGACGACGAGGTCGTCCGGTTCCCGGTCTCCGGCGACACCCCGGTCCTGGTCGACATGCCGACGATGTGGGTGCACAAGATCGTGAACACCGGCCCGGACGAACTGGTCACCCTGTTCTGGACCAACGAACTCTTCGACCCGGACCGGCCGGACACCTGGCCGGAGCCGGTGGAGCGGCTCCCGTCCGGCCGGGTGGCGGTGCCGGCATGAGGATCGGTCTGGTCAGTCAGTGGTATCCCCCGGAGGGTGCCTTCATCCCGGGCAACCTGGCCCAGGGGCTCGCCGCACGTGGGCACCAGGTCCGCGTTCTGACGACCTTCCCCAGCTATCCGCACGGTCGGGTCTATCCGGGGTGGCGGCAGCGGTGGGGACACCGCGAGGAGCACGGTCCCGTCACGGTACGTCGGGTGCCGTCCTACCCGAGCCATGACACCTCCGCCGCGCGCCGGGTGCTCAGCTTCGCCTCGTTCGCCGCGACCAGCGCGATGGCCGGGGTCAGCGCTTTGCGCGGGGTCGACGTCACGTACGTCTACCATCCGCCGCCGACGGCCGTCGCCGCGGCCGCCGTGCACCGGCTGGTCCGCCGTACCCCGGTCGTGCTGCACGTGCAGGACCTGTGGCCGGAGTCGGTGCTCCAGTCGGGCATGGCGCCGACGGGCCGGGCCGGTCGCTCCTTCGCCCGTAACCTGGCCCGGCTGATGCGCGCGACGTACCGGCTGGCCAGCGCCATCGTGGTGATCTCGCCGACGATGGGCGATCTGGTGGTGCGGCAGGGTGCGGACCCGGACCGGGTACGGGTGGTGTGGAACTGGACCGACGACGAGCTGTTCCGCCCGGTGCCGCCGTCACCCGAGGCGCGGGCCGCCATCGGACACCGGGGACGGCCGACGGTCATGTTCGCCGGCAACCTCGGCCTGCTGCAGGGGGTCGAGACGGCGATCCGTGCGGCGGCGGCGCTGCGCGACCGGGTGGATCTCGTGCTGGTCGGCTCCGGCGCCGGGGAGGAGGCGGCCCGCCGGCTCGCCGGCGAGTTGGGCGCCGACAACATCCGTTTCGTCGGTCGCCAGCCCGGGGAACGGATGGCCGCCCTGTACGCCGCCGCCGAGTGGCAACTCGTCTGTCTGCGCGACCTGCCGGCACTGGCCGGCACCGTCCCGTCCAAGCTGCAGGCCGCGCTGGCCTGCGGCGTACCCGTCATCGCCTCGGCGGGCGGTGACACCGCCGCGTTCGTCGGCGCCACCGGCGTGGGGCTGGTGGCCGCGCCCGAGGACCCCGTCACCCTCGCCGCCCGGTTCGCGCAGGCCGCCGACATGCCGGCCGGCGGCCGGGCGGAGCTGGGCGCGCGAGCGCGACAGGTCTATCTCGACCGCCTGTCCCTGCCCGTCGGCGTGGACCAGTTCGACGACATCCTTACCAAGCTGGCGGCACGGAGAGGAGACGCATGACCCGCGTCATGACGGTGGTGGGCACCCGGCCGGAGATCATCCGACTGTCCCGGGTGATCTCCCGCCTCGAGGACACCGTCGACCACGTGCTCGTGCACACCGGGCAGAACTGGGACAGCACCCTCTCCGACGTCTTCTTCAAGGAGTTG
Source organism: Micromonospora narathiwatensis (assembly GCF_900089605.1). Taxonomy (NCBI): domain Bacteria; kingdom Bacillati; phylum Actinomycetota; class Actinomycetes; order Micromonosporales; family Micromonosporaceae; genus Micromonospora; species Micromonospora narathiwatensis. Next base: position 717,534 of record NZ_LT594324.1, read on the forward strand.
CGACTGCGGGACCCGGACCGGTTCCTGCGGGTCGACACCTCCTCGTTGGGTCGGGTGCTCGGCGGCGTGCTGGTCGGCATGGAGAGCGCGCTGGCCGAGGCACGGCCGGACGCCCTCCTGGTGCTGGGCGACACCAACAGCTGCATCGCGGCGCTGATGGCCCGGCGGATGCGGGTGCCGGTCTACCACATGGAGGCCGGCAACCGGTGCTTCGACCTGAACGTGCCGGAGGAGACCAACCGGCGCCTGGTCGACCACGTGGCCGACTTCAACCTGGTCTACACCGAACACGCCCGCCGTAACCTGCTGGCCGAGGGCCTGCACCCCCGCCGGATCCTGCACACCGGCTCCCCGATGCGGGAGGTGCTGGCGCACTACCGGGCCGACATCGAGGCCTCGGCGGTCCTGCGCCAACTCGACCTGGCGCCCGGCCGGTACTTCGTGGTCAGCGCGCACCGCGAGGAGAACGTGGACCAACCGGACCGGCTCCGGCGGCTGCTCGACTGCCTCACCGCGGTACGCGACCGGTGGGGCTATCCCGTGCTGGTCTCCACCCATCCGCGTACCCGCAAGCGGCTGGAGGCGGCCGTGCCGGACGCCGGCCGCCTCGCCGGCATCGCCTTCCACGAGCCGTTCGGCCTCTTCGACTACGTGCACCTGCAGACGAGGGCGTACTGCACGCTGTCGGACAGCGGGACGATCAGCGAGGAGGCCGCCATCCTCGGCTTCCCGGCGGTGACGTTGCGCGAGTCGATCGAGCGGCCGGAGGCGCTGGACGCCGGCGGCATCATCATGACCGGCCTCGACCCGCAGGGCGTGGTGGAGGCGGTCGCGGTCACGGTGGACCAGGTGGCCGCCCACGGGGTGCCCTGCCCGGTCGACTACCAGGTCCGGGACACGTCGCGGCGGGTGGTGGACTTCATCCTCTCCACGGTGCGGCGGCACCACGACTGGGCCGGCATCCGGCGGTAGCGCGCTTCTCAGCGCGCCGGTACGCCCTTGACCACCGCGCCGGCCGGCACGTCCCGTACGACGCACGCGCCGGCGCCGACGGTGCTGTCCCGGCCGACGCGCAGTCCCTGCAACACGGCCGCGGTCGTGCCGATCAGCACCCCCTCGTCCAGCCGGCAGTCCCCGGAGACGGCCGCGAGCGGGTTCACCGAGACGAAGTCCGCCAGGACCGAGTCGTGGCCGACGGTCGAGTTCTGGTTGAGGTGCACGTGCCGGCCGATGGTGACGTTGGTGGTGACCCGGGCGCCGGGAAAGGCGACGAAACCCGGTCCGAAATCGGTGGCGGGCCCGACCGTCGCGGCCGGGTGCACCAGGCTGGCCGCCGGTGTCCCGTACCGGTCGACGCGGGCGGCGACCGCCCGCCGGATCCGGGGGTCGCCGATGCCGATGACGTGGTGGGTGTCGGCGGGCGCGTCCCGCAGCCAGTCGGTCCCGCCCAGGTAGGGGACGTCGAGCCGCTGGACGCGCTTCAGGTTCTCCTCCGAGGGGCGGTCGTCGACGAACCCGAGCAGGCGCCACCCCGGCCCGGCCGGGGCGGTGTTCACGTCCCGCGCGATGGTCAGGACCTCCCGGCCGTGTCCGCCGCAGCCGATGACCACCAGCGGCACGGTCACCGGGCCGCCCCGCCCGGCCGTCCGGTCAGGAAGTCGTCGATGGCACCGAGCACGCGGGTGATCTGCTGCTCGGTCAGCGCGCTGCCGCTGGGCAGGGCCAGGCCGTCGGCGAAGAGCCGGTCGGCCGCCCCGGTCAGCAGACTCTCCGCTCCGGCGTACGCCGGTTGCCGGTGCATCGGCTTCCAGACCGGGCGGGTCTCGATGTCCCGCTCGGCGAGGTGGCCGGCCAGGTCGTCCGCCCGCCAACCGGACCGCTCGGGATCCACGGTCAGCACCGTGAGCCAGCAGTTGGAACCGGCGTCCTCGGCGCCCAGGACCGTGACCCCCGGTACGGGCGCGAAGAGCTTCGCGTACCGGTCGCGGAGCTGCCGCCGGCGGGCGATCATACCGTCGAGCCGGACCAACTGGGCGCGGCCCAACGCGGCGAGCAGGTTGCTCAGCCGGTAGTTGTAGCCGGTCTCCCGGTGCTCGTAGTGCCGGGCCGGTTCCCGGGCCTGGGTGGACAGGTGCCGCGCCCGGGCGAGCAGCGCCAGGTCGTCGGAGACCAGCATCCCGCCGCCCGAGGTCGTCATGATCTTGTTGCCGTTGAAGGAGAGCACCCCCGCCCGCCCGAACGAGCCGGCCGCCCGGCCCCCGTGCGTGGCGCCGAGCGCCTCCGCGGCGTCCTCGACCACCGGGACCTCGGCGGCGGCGCAGACCGGCAGCAGCGCGGTGTGATCGGCGCAACCGCCGAAGAGGTCTACCGGGACGACCGCCCCGACCCGCTGCCCCCGGGCGTCGAGCCGGGCCAGCATCTCGGCGACCAGGGCGACGTCGACGTTGCCGGTCTGCGGGTCACAGTCCACGAAGACCGGTCGGGCTCCGGTGTACCGGACCGCGTTGGCCGTCGCGACGAACGTCAGGGTCGGCACGATGACCGTGTCTCCCGGCCGGACACCGACGCCGAGCAGCGCCAGGTGCAGGGCGGCCGTGCCCGAGCTGACGGCGACCGCGCCCCGCGTACCGGCCCGGAGCGCCACCTCCCGCTCGAAGGCGTCCAGGTCCGGGCCGACGGGCGCGACCCAGCCGGACCGCAGCGCCGCGATCAGGTACGACTCCTCGAGCGGCCCGACGTCGGGCGCGGACAGGTGGATCTGCCGCTGGCTCATCGGCCGCCTCCGCCCGGGGTCGTCATACCGGCGCCCGGTCCCGGCCACCGGCCTCGACCAGGCTCCGCGTACCGAGGAACTCGGGCGCGGTCGCGGTGCCCGCCGCCGAGATCCCGTCGCGTCGCAGCACCGTACGGACGGTGGCGAGGAGGATCGCCAGGTCGGCTCCCAGGTTCCAGCTGTCCACGTACCGGACGTCGAGGTCCAGCTTCGTCTCCCAGCTCAGGCTGTTCCGGCCGCTCACCTGGGCCAGTCCGGTCACCCCGGGCCGTACCTCGTGACGGCGGGCGTGCCAGGGGGAGTAGCGGGGAAGGTACTCGGGCAGCAGCGGACGCGGGCCCACCAGGCTCATGTCCCCGCGCAGCACGTTCCACAGGGTCGGCAGCTCGTCCAGGCTGGTCGCCCGCAGGAACCGGCCCAGTGGCGTGAGGCGGTCGCCGTCCTCGATCAGGCCGCGCCCGGGATCGGGCGGGAGCATCGAACGGAACTTGACCAGCTCGAAGGTGCGGCCGTGCCGTCCGGCGCGGTGCTGACGGAACAGGACCGGCCGGCCGAGCCCGACCGCCACCACCAGCGCCACCACCGCGATCAGCGGCGCCGTGAGGACGAGGAGGAGCAGCGCCACCGTCACGTCGATCGCGCGCTTCAGCAGCTCTGGCCGGGTCCCGGCCACCGGCCGGGCGGGTGCCTCCATCAGACCGGACATCGGCATCGTGGTCGCCACCTCCGTGCACTTCATCGACCTGGGTATGCCAAAACGTTCTATCAGTAATAAAGGCCCCAGATCGGGAGAAAGCTCCAACTAGTGCGGCCTCGGCTGGATCAACCGATCTCCGACGTCCGGGGATGCGGCCTCACGTCACCAGATCCGACCCGGGCCGCTTCGGTGGCCAACCGGGGGGCACCGCCAGTCGTCGCCCGCCGCGAGTCGCGCGTCGAGCAGCGTCGCCAGCGGCACCGACTCGCCGTCCCGGCCGCCCCGACCGACCACCAGCGGCGGCGGGGACGGCTCGGGCTCGGCCCCGAACAGCCGCGACCGCAGGCTGGTCGGCACGGTCAGCAGATAGAAGCGTCCGTCGGTGTCGACCGCCCGGGAGCGGGCCCGGTCGACGTACCAGCCGGTGATCCTGGTGCGGTATCGGCCCCGCCCGTCGTAGGCCGCCACGGTGAGTCGATCGGTGCGTAGTCCGCGCCGGGTCGCCTCGGCCGCGAACCGGGCCACCAGCTCCGCCGCCTCGGCCTGTTCGGCGGCCCGCTGCCGGGCGTCGGCCTCCGCGTGCGCCCGCACCGCGCGGCGCCGCTCCTCCCGCCACTGCCGGCCGTCGTCCGTCACGGCTGCCACGGTACGCGGGACCTCCCGCCCTCCTGCCGCCCGGAGCGTGGGACTGCGGGCGCCGGTGACCGCCCGCTCCCGCGGCGCGGGCGGCCACCGGTGGGCCGCCCGCGCCGCCGGCGTACTCGTCAGGCCAGGCCGGCCCGGCGCAGCGCCTCCGCCATTTCACTGTTGGCCGGCGCGGGAGCCCCGCCCCGGCCCGTCCGCTGCTGCTGCCCGCCCCGGGAACCGCCCCGGTCCCCGCGCGGCGTGCCGCCCTGGCCGCCGCGTGCGCCGCCGCCGTCTCCACCGCGTGCGCCGCCGCCCTGGCCGCCACCGCGCGGGCCGCCGCCCTGGCCGCCCCGGTCCCGGCGTCCGTCGCCGCCCGCCGGGCGGCCGCCGCCGGTGGCCGTGTCGTCGTCCAGCCGCAGGGTCAGCGAGATGCGCTTGCGCGGCACGTCGACATCGAGCACCTTGACCCGGACCACGTCGCCGGACTTGACCACGTCCCGCGGGTCCTTGACGAAGGTGTTGGACATCGCGGAGACGTGCACCAGGCCGTCCTGGTGCACGCCGACGTCGACGAACGCGCCGAACGCGGCCACGTTGGTGACCACGCCCTCCAGCACCATCCCGGGCGTCAGGTCGCCGATCTTCTCGACCCCCTCGACGAAGGTCGCCGTCCGGAACTCCGGGCGCGGGTCGCGGCCGGGCTTCTCCAGCTCGGCCAGGATGTCGGTGACCGTGGGCAGGCCGAAGGTCTCGTCGACGAACTCGGTGGCCCTGAGCGCGCGCAGGATCCTGCTCTGCCCGATCAGCGCGCGCAGGTCCTGCCCGGTGTGGGCGAGGATCCGCCGCACCACCGGGTACGCCTCGGGGTGCACGCTGGAGGAGTCCAGCGGGTCGTCCCCGCCGGGGATACGCAGGAAGCCGGCGCACTGCTCGAACGCCTTCGGGCCGAGGCGGGCCACCTTCCTCAGGTCGGCGCGGGTCCGGAACGGCCCGTTGGCGTCCCGGTGCAGCACGATGTTCTCCGCCAGCCCGGCGCCGATGCCGGAGACCCGGGTGAGCAGGGGCGCGGAGGCGGTGTTGACGTCGACGCCGACCGCGTTCACGCAGTCCTCGACCACCGCGTCCAGCGACCGGGACAGCTTCACCTCGGACAGGTCGTGCTGGTACTGCCCGACGCCGATCGAGCGCGGGTCGATCTTCACCAGCTCGGCGAGCGGGTCCTGGAGGCGGCGGGCGATGGAGACGGCGCCGCGCAGCGACACGTCCAGCCCGGGCAGCTCCTGGGAGGCGTACGCGGAGGCGGAGTAGACCGACGCGCCGGCCTCGGAGACCACCACCTTGGTCAGCTTCAGCTCCGGGTGCCGCTTGATCAGGTCGCCGGCGAGCTTGTCGGTCTCCCGGCTGGCGGTGCCGTTGCCGATGGCGATCAGGTCGACCTGGTGCGCCGCGGCCAGCTTCGCCAGCACGTCGATCGAGGCGTCCCACTGCCGGCGCGGCTCGTGCGGGTAGATCGTGTGGGTGGCGACCACCTTGCCGGTGGCATCCACCACGGCCACCTTCACGCCGGTGCGCAGGCCCGGGTCCAGCCCCATGGTGGCCCGGGTGCCGGCGGGCGCGGCGAGCAGCAGGTCGCGCAGGTTGGTGGCGAAGACCCGCACGGCCTCCTCCTCGGCCGCCTGCCAGAGCCGCATCCGCAGGTCCGCGCCGAGGTGGATGAGGATCCGGGTACGCCAGGACCAGCGCACCGTGTCGGTCAGCCACCTGTCGGCCGGACGCCCCTGGTCGCTGACGCCGAACCGGCCGGCGATGGCCGCCTCGTACCGGGTCGGGCCGGTGACCGCCGCGTCGGAGTCGCCCTCGGCCTCCGGATCCATGGTCAGGTCGAGCATGCCCTCCTTCTCGCCCCGGAACATGGCGAGGATCCGGTGCGAGGGCAGCTTCGGGTACGGCTCGGCGAAGTCGAAGTAGTCGGCGAACTTGGCGCCGGCGCTCTCCTGGCCGTCGCGTACCCGGGAGACCAGCCGGCCCCGCGACCACATCTGCTCGCGGAGCGTGCCGATCAGGTCGGCGTCCTCGGCGAAGCGCTCGATGAGGATGGCCCGGGCGCCCTCCAGCGCGGCGGCCGGGTCGGCGACCCCCTTGTCCGCGTCGACGTAGCCGGCGGCGGCCGTCTTCGGGTCCTGCGTCGGGTCGCCGAGCAGCGCGTCCGCCAGGGGCTCCAGCCCGGCCTCGCGGGCGATCTGCGCCCGGGTGCGCCGCTTCGGCTTGTACGGCAGGTAGATGTCCTCCAGCCGGGACTTCGAGTCGGCGGCCATGATCTGCGCTTCGAGGGCCTCGTCGAGCTTGCCCTGGGACCGGATCGACTCCAGCACCGCGGCGCGCCGCTCGTCCAGTTCGCGCAGGTAGCGCAGCCGCTCCTCCAGGGTGCGCAGCTGCGCGTCGTCGAGCAGGCCGGTGGCCTCCTTGCGGTAGCGGGCGATGAACGGCACGGTGGCGCCGCCGTCGAGCAGCTCCACGGCCGCCCGCACCTGACGTTCGGCGACGCCGAGTTCCTCGGCGATCCGCTGATGAACAGACTCGGTCACGATCTTGATCCGCCTTCTCGGGTGGGTTCCGCCCTGCATTGTGCCGGCCGCCCCCGACGCGTGGCGGGCGCACCCGCCGTCGGCTGCGCTACCGTGGGCGATCATGGAACAACCTGCGGATCCGCGGGGTCGCCGGCTCTTCGGCGGCAGCGCCCGGGCGCTCGGCGACCTGGCCGCCAGCCCGTTCCGGGCCGACCGGGACCGGATCGTCGCGTCGCCGTTCTTCGCCCGGCTGAACGGCGTGACCCAGGTGATCAGCCCGGGCGGGTCCGGGCTGCTGGTGCACAACCGGCTCACCCACAGTCTCAAGGTCGCCCAGGTGGCCCGGGCGATCGCCGAGCGGCTCACCGCCGACCCGGCGCACCGCGACCTGCTGGACAAGCTGGGCGGCTGCGACCCGGACGTGGTGGAGGCCGCCGCGCTGGCCCACGACCTCGGTCACCCGCCCTTCGGGCACCTCGGGGAGCGGGTGCTGGACCGGCTGGCCCGCCAGCGGCTCGGACTGTCCGACGGCTTCGAGGGCAACGCCCAGTCGTACCGGATCGTCACCAGCACCGAGATCCGCGGCGCGGCGACCACCGGGCTGGACCTGACCGCGGCGGTCCGGGCGGCGATGCTGAAGTACCCGTGGACCCGACTGGACCACCCGGACCCGCACCCGCGGCACCTGGACCCGCCGCCGCGCGGCGCGGCGGCCCCGCCGGACGACCCGGAGAGCGGGTCGGTGAAGTTCGGCGCGTACCGGACGGAGGTGGACGACCTGCGGCAGGCCCGGGAGCCGTTCGCCGGGCGGATCCCGGAGTGGCAGCAGACCCCGGAGGCGTCGGTGATGGACACCGCCGACGACATCGCGTACGCCATCCACGACGTGGAGGACTTCTATCGGGTCGGGGTGCTCCAGCAGGGCGCGGTGGCCGCCGAGCTGATGGCCTGGCAGCGGGAGAGCGGGCACTTCCGCTCGATCACCGACGCGGCCCTGACGGCCGCCGGCCGGCGGCCCGGCGCGGCCATCGAGCGGCTACGCCGCCAGCTGCACCGCAAGGACGCCTGGATCGCCGACGACGAGGCGTTCGCCGCCGCCGTGGAACACGTACGCGAGGAACTGGTGGACGGGCTGCTGGCGCTGCCGTTCGACGGCTCGATCGAGGCGGAGCAGTACGTGGCCCGCTTCTCCGCCCGCTGGTCCACCCGGTTCGTCGAGGCGATCACGGTGACCCCGGAGCCGGACGTCCGCTCCGGGCACGTGCTGCTGGCCAAGGCCCAGTGGCACGAGGTGCAGGTGCTCAAGTTCGTTCACCACCGGTTCGTCCTGGCCCGCCCCGACCTGGCGCTGCACCAGCGGGGCCAGGCGCGGCTGCTCGGCGCCCTGGTGGAGGCGCTCTGGGAGTGGCTGCTCGACCCGGAGGAGGAGTCCCGCCTGCCGCGCCGGCTGCACGACCTGGTCGAGCTGGCCGAGGCGGAACTGCACCCGCGTACGCCGGACCGGATCGGCCGGGCCCGGGGCCGGGCGATCGTGGACTTCGTGGCGCAGCTCACCGACGGTCAGGCGGTGGCGATGCTGGACGCCCTCTCCGGCCGTTCCGGGGCCCTCTGGACCGACGCGTTCGTGCTCTGAGTCAGGCGACGGCCTGCCACCAGCCGTCGACCGGCGGCGGGTCGTCCACCACGACCCGCTCGCCCGGGCGCGGCACCGCCAGCCGGACGTCGCGGGCCTTCGCCTCGGCCCAGAGCCGGTCCACCGGTTCGGACCAGTCGTGCAAAGCCAGGTTGAAGGTGGCCCAGTGCACCGGGACGAGCAGGTCGCCGCGCAGGTCGAGGTGGGCCGCGACCGCCTCCTCCGGGAACATGTGGATGCTCGGCCACGCCTGGTCGTACGCCCCGATCTGCACCAGCGTGACGTCGAACGGGCCGTGTTCGGCGCCGATCCGCGCGTAGCCGTCGAAGTAGCCGGAGTCGCCGGTGTAGAAGACCCTGCGGTGCGCCCCGGCCACCACCCAGGAGCTCCAGAGGGTGCCGTCGCGGCGCAGCCCGCGGCCGGAGAAGTGCTGGGCGGCGGTGGCGGTGAGGGTCAGCCCGCCCACCCGGTGGCTCTCCGACCAGTCCAGCTCGACGATCCGTTCCTCCGGTACGCCCCAGCGGTCCAGGTGGGCGCCGACGCCGAGTGGGACGACGAACGGCGCGGACTGGTGGGTGAGCAGCTCGCGTACGGTCGCCATGTCCAGGTGGTCGTAGTGGTCGTGCGAGATGACGATCGCGTCGATGCGGGGCAGCTCGTCGAGGCGTACCGGCGGTTGGTGGATGCGGCGCGGACCGATCAGGTTGGACGGGGAGCAGCGGTCGCTCCACACCGGGTCCACCAGCACCCGGTGCCCCTCGATCTCGATCAGGAGCGAGGCGTGGCCGTACCAGACGACGCCCAGCTCGCGGGCACGGTCCGCCGGGGCCGGCTCGGCCGGGCGTAGCAGCGGGACGGGGCTGCCGGGCCGCCGCTTCTGCTTGCCGAAGATCAGCTCCTTGAACAGGTTGCGCCCCGGGTCGGCGACCATCGTGCGGGTGCTCGTCGGGTTGTGGAAGGTGCCGTTCCGGTACCGGGGGGAGCGTTCCGCGCGTTCCGCCCGCGCCCCGGCGAGCCGGCCGCCGAGCTGTGCCGGCACGTCGCGGCCCACCCAGGCCAGCCCAGCCAGCGCCGCCACCCCGGCCGTCCGCCACAGCCGGCGGCTCAGTGCCCGCTCGACCGCCTGCTCCTCCGCTGCCCCCATCGCCGTCCCTTCGCCGTGTCCCGCCGGCCGCCGTCGCGCGCCCGTGGCCGAGGCGGCCCAGGCCCGCCGCCGAGTACACGGTAGCCACCCGACGCCGATTCGCCATCCGCGCTCGACCCGGCCGGCGCGGCACCACCGAGCCGTCTGCTCGTCGCTACCCGCGAGGAGGGACTTGAACCGGGCCGTCCGCCCGCCATCTGGCCCACGGCCGCGGTGTGGCGTACCCGGAAAACGGCCGACCGCCGCACCCGGGTGGGGCTGCGGCGGTCGGTGAGTCGGAGCCGTCGTGGGGCTCAGGAACCCGGGGTGCCGGCGCGCCGGGACGTCGCCTTGAGGTAGTCCCGGTTGAGCCGGCCGATGGTGTTCAGCGGGATGCCCTTCGGGCAGGCCGCCGCGCACTCGCCGACGTTGGTGCAGCCGCCGAAGCCGGCCTCGTCGTGCGCGTCCACCATGCCGATCACCCGGGTGTACCGCTCGGGCTGGCCCTGCGGCAGCAGCGAGAGCTGGTTGATCTTGGCGGCGGTGAACAGCATGCCGGAGCCGTTCGGGCAGGCCGCCACGCAGGCGCCGCAGCCGATGCAGGCGGCCGACTCGAAGGCGGCGTCCGCGTTGGCCTTGGCCACCGGGGTGGCGTGCGCCTCCGGGGCGCTGCCGGTCGGCGCGGTGATGTACCCACCGGCGGCGATGATCCGGTCGAAGGCGTTCCGGTTGACCACCAGGTCCTTGACGACCGGGAAGGCCCGGGCCCGCCACGGCTCGATGTCGATCGTGTCGCCGTCGGAGAACTGCCGCATGTGCAGCTGGCACGCGGTGGTGCCGCGCTGCGGGCCGTGCGCCTCACCGTTGATCATGAGACTGCACATGCCGCAGATGCCCTCGCGGCAGTCGTGGTCGAACGCGATCGGCTCCTCACCGGAGAGGATCAGCCGTTCGTTGAGCACGTCGAGCATCTCCAGGAAGGACATGTCCGGGGACACGTCGTCGACCTGGTAGGTCACCATCCGACCCTTGTCCTCAGGGCCCTGCTGGCGCCAGATGCGCAGGGTCAGATTCACTTGTAGCTCCGCTGCGTGGGGTGGACGTATTCGAACTGCAGGTCTTCCTTGTGCAGCACGGGCTGACCGGTGCCGGTGTACTCCCAGGCCGCCACGTAGGCGAACCGGTCGTCGTCGCGCTGCGCCTCACCGTCGGGGGTCTGGTGCTCGGCCCGGAAGTGGCCGCCACAGGACTCCTCGCGGTGCAGGGCGTCGATGCACATGAGCTCGGCCAGCTCGAAGAAGTCGGCCACCCGGCCGGCCTTCTCCAGCGACTGGTTGAGCCCCTCGCCGTCGCCCGGGACGCGGACCCGCTGCCAGAACTGCTCGCGCAGGGCGCGGATCTCGTCGATCGCCTTGCGCAGCCCGGCCTCGGAGCGCTCCATGCCGCAGTGCTCCCACATGATCTGGCCCAGCTCCCGGTGGAACGAGTCCACCGTCCGGTCGCCGTTGATGGAGAGCAGCTTCTGGATCCGCTCCTCGACGGCCGCGCGGGCGGCCACCACCTCGGGGTGGCTGGCGTCGACCTGCTCGAACGAGCCGGCGCTCGCCAGGTAGTTGGGCAGGGTGTTCGGCAGCACGAAGTAGCCGTCGGCCAGGCCCTGCATCAGCGCCGAGGCGCCGAGGCGGTTCGCGCCGTGGTCGGAGAAGTTGGCCTCACCGATCACGAACAGGCCCGGGATGCTCGACTGGAGGTCGTAGTCGACCCAGAGGCCACCCATCGTGTAGTGCACGGCGGGGTAGATCCGCATCGGGACCTCGTACGGGTCCTCGCCGGTGATCCGCTCGTACATCTCGAAGAGGTTGCCGTACTTCGCCTCGATGGCCTTGCGGCCGAGCCGCTGGATGGCGTCGGCGAAGTCCAGGTAGACGCCGAGCCCGCTGGGGCCGACGCCGCGCCCCTCGTCGCAGACGTTCTTCGCGGCGCGGGAGGCGATGTCGCGGGGGACCAGGTTGCCGAAGGAGGGGTAGATCCGCTCCAGGTAGTAGTCCCGCTCGTCCTCGGGGATGTCCCTCGGGTTGCGGGCGTCGCCCTTGGCCTTCGGCACCCACACCCGGCCGTCGTTGCGCAGCGACTCGCTCATCAGGGTCAGCTTCGACTGGTGGTCGCCGGAGACCGGGATGCAGGTCGGGTGGATCTGCGTGTAGCAGGGGTTGGCGAAGTACGCGCCCTTGCGGTGCGCCCGCCAGGAGGCGGTGACGTTGCAGCCCTTGGCGTTGGTGGAGAGGTAGAAGACGTTGCCGTAGCCGCCGGAGGCGAGCACGACCGCGTCGGCCATCTCGGTGGTGATCTCACCGGTGACCAGGTCCCGTACCACGATGCCGCGCGCCCGGCCGTCGACGACGACCAGCTCCAGCATCTCGTGGCGGGCGTTCATCTCCACGTTGCCCAGGCCGATCTGCCGCTCCAGGGCCTGGTACGCGCCGAGCAGCAGCTGCTGGCCCGTCTGGCCCCGGGCGTAGAAGGTGCGCTGCACCTGCGCGCCGCCGAAGGAGCGGGTGTCCAGCAGGCCGCCGTACTCGCGGGCGAACGGGACGCCCTGGGCGACGCACTGGTCGATGATGTTGACCGACACCTCGGCCAGCCGGTGCACGTTCGACTCCCGGGAACGGAAGTCACCGCCCTTGACGGTGTCGTAGAAGAGCCGGTGCACCGAGTCGCCGTCGTTGCGGTAGTTCTTGGCGGCGTTGATGCCGCCCTGGGCGGCGATCGAGTGGGCCCGGCGCGGGCTGTCCTGGTAGCAGTAGGACTTGACGTGGTAGCCCTGCTCGGCCAGGGTCGCCGCGGCGGAGCCGCCGGCCAGACCGGTGCCCACCACGATGACGGTCAGCTTCCGGCGGTTGGCCGGGTTGACCAGCTTCGCCTCGAAGCGGCGGCGCTCCCACCGGGTCTCGACAGGGCCGTCCGGGGCCTTGGTGTCGGCGATCGGGTCGCCCGCGGTGTAGAGATCCATGATCAACGCACCAATCCGGTGAGTACGGCGAACGGGACCACCAGGTAGCCGGCGGTCAGCGCGACGGCGAAGACGAGCGCGCCGGTCCGGGCCAGGCGCTCGCCCGTCGGGGTCTGCTGGCCGAGGCTGCGGAAGGCGCTGAACGCGCCGTGGCGCAGGTGGAAGCCGAGCATGACGACGGCCAGCGTGTAGAAGAGCGTCACGGGCCAGCGCTCGGGCGCGAAGTCGGCGACCACGTTGCTGTGCGGGCGGGCGGCGTCCCCGACCGGGTTCAGCGTGCCGGTGGTCAGGTCCAGGATGTGATAGATCACGAAGAGCAGGATGATCACCCCGCCCCAGCGCATGGTCCGGGCCGCGTAGTTCACGTGGATCTTCCGGCGGTGCGCGTAGCCGACCGGGCGGGCGGCACGGGAGCGCAGCGCCAGCATGGTGGCGGCCCCGATGTGGGCGAGCACCGCGACCACCAGGACGGTCCGCTGGAGCCACAGGTACCAGCCGGGCGCGAGCAGCGGCGTGCCCAGGTCGCGCAGCCAGTGCGCGTAGTGGTTGAACGCCTCGGCGCCCGTGAAGATCTTCAGGTTGCCGAGCATGTGCGCGATCAGGAACAGCACCAGGATGATGCCCGTCACCGCCATCACGGCCTTGAGGCCGACGTTGGAGCGGATGGGCGACCGAGTTTTCGTGAGTACCACGTGACCGACGCTATGAGTCGTTCGATCAGTCGTCCAATGCATCGACCTCGCAGTCTTGATAGCCATAAGCTATGCAGGTGCAGCTCCATCAGCTCCGATACTTCGTCGCGGTCGCAGAAGTACGACATTTCACCCAGGCGGCCGACCTCGTGGGCATTACCCAGCCCTCTTTGAGTAAGCAAATTCACGCCCTGGAGGCCGACCTCGGGGCCCCGTTGTTCGAGCGGGTAAGGGGCAACATCGCCCTCACCGCGGCGGGCGAGGTGCTGCTGCCGCTGGCCAAGCGGATCCTCGCCGACGTCGACACCGCCACCCGCGAGGTGCAGGAGCTGGTGGGGCTGCGCCGGGGCCGGGTCCGGCTCGGGGCCACGCCCAGCCTCGCCACCTCGCTCGCGCCGCAGGTGCTGCGCCGGTTCCGCGACGCCCACCCCACCGTCGACCTGCGGGTGGAGGAGGGCGGCTCCCAGGACCTGGTCCGTGACCTGCTCCGCGGCGACCTCGACCTGGCGCTGATCATCATGCCCTCGGCCGGCACCGACCCGGGGCTGCGCGCCGACCCGATCCTGCGGGAGAGCCTGGTCGTGGCCTCCGTGGACCCGCTGCCGGCCGCCTCCGAAGACGGCGAGGTGCGCATCACCGACCTGCGCGAACTGCCGCTCGTCATGTTCCGCGAGGGCTACGACCTGCGCGACGCCACCCTCCAGGCGTGCCGGGAGGCCGGGTTCGAGCCGACCCTCTCGGTGGACGGCGGGGAGATGGACGCCGTGCTCAGCTTCGTCGAGGCGGGGCTCGGCGTCGCGCTGGTGCCGGGCATCGCGGTGGCCCGCCGGGCCGGCATCCGGGTCACCCGGCTCGCCCGGCCCGGCGTACGCCGGACCATCGCGGTGGCCCGCCGCCGGGACGTGGTGCCCACCCACGCCGGCCGCGAGCTGCGCCGCATCCTCCTGGAGTACGTCCACGACGCCACCGTCGGCAACGAACTCCCACCGGGCGTCGAACCGCTGCCCTAACGCCCCTCGGCGTCGTCCATCGCCCGGTAGATGCGCTGCTCGGAGACCGGGTACGGGGTGCCGAGCGCCTGGGCGAAGACGTTCACCCGCAGCTCCTCGATCATCCAGCGGATCTGTCGGACCGCCGCCGCCTGCCGTCTCGCCGGCGGCAGGGCGTTCAGCATGTCCTGGTACTCCCGCTGCACCACGGCGATCCGGTCCTGCTGCTGCTTGTCCCGCTGCGGGTTGCCGGGCAGCCGGTCCAGCCGGCGTTCGATCGCGGTGAGGTAGCGCAGCAGGTCGGGCAGGCGGGCGTACCCGGCCTCGGTGATGAAGCCCTTGTGGACCAGGCCGCCAAGCTGGTTGCGGATGTCGGCCAGGGCGGCCACCACGGCCAGGTTTCTCGTCGCGCCGAGCCGCTGCTCCACCGCGTACGCGGCGGCGAGCACCTGGCGGACCCGACCCATCACCTCGACCACGGTGTCGATCAGGTCGGCGCGTACCTTGTCGCGCAGCGCGGCGAAGCGGTCGGCGTCCCAGGCGGGGCCGCCCGCGTCCGCCATCAGCCGGTCGATCGCCGCGCCGGTGGCGTCCTCGATCAGCGCCTGCACCCCGCCGTGCGGGTTGCGGGACAGCGCCAGCTTGGCCTCGTTGCTCAGGCGTCCCTGGAGGAATTTCGCCGGGGACGGCAGGGTCAGCCGGAGCAGCCGCCGGGTGCCGGCCCAGTGCGCGGCGTCCTGCTCGGCGGGGGAGTCGAACACCTTCACCCCGACCGTGGCGCCCTCGTCGACCAGGGCCGGGTACGCGGTCACCGCGTACCCGGCGCGGACCTGCTCGATGGTGCGCGGCAGGGTGTCGAGAGTCCACTCGGTGAGCCCGGTCCGGGCCACGTCCGGCGCGGCGGCGGCGACGACCTGGCGTACCTCCTGGCGGAGCTGGCGTTGCAGGGCCGGCAGGTCCTTGCCCTCGGCGACCGGTTTGTCGTCCTCGCCGAGCACCCGGAAGGTGACCCGCAGGTGCGGCGGCAGCTTGTCCAGGTCCCAGGACTGCGGCGGCACGGTCACCCCGGTCATCCGGCGCAGCTGCCGGGTGAGCGCGTCGAGCAGCGGCTCCTCACCGGGGGTGATCGCCGCGAGGGCGGCACGGGCGTAGTCGGGCACCGGGACGAAGTTGCGGCGTAGTGCCTTGGGCAGCGACCGGATCAGCGCGATGACCAACTCCTCGCGCAGCCCGGGCACCTGCCAGTCGAAGCTCTCCGCCGGCACCTGGTTGAGCAGCGGCAGCGGGATGTCCACGGTGACCCCGTCGGTCGGGGTGCCCGGGTCGAAGGTGTAGGTCAGCGGGAGGGTCACCCCGTCGGCGCGCCACTCGTCCGGGTAGTCGGCCTCGTCCACCCCGCCGCGACCGGCGTTGACCAGCAGCTCGCGGGTGAAGGCGAGCAGCTCCGGCTGCTCCCGGCGGACCGTCTTCCACCAGGCGTCGAAGTGCCGGCCGGAGACCACGTCGGCGGGGATCCGCTGGTCGTAGAAGTGGAAGATGGTCTCGTCGTCGACGAGGATGTCCCGCCGCCGGGCCCGGTTCTCCAGCTCCTCCACCTCGGTGAGCAGCCGCTGGTTGTCCCGCCAGAAGTGGTGGTGGGTCTGCCAGTCGCCCTCGACCAGGGCGTGCCGGATGAACAGCTCGCGGGACAGCGCCGGGTCGATCCGCCCGAAGTTGACCTTGCGGGAGCTGACGATCGGGATGCCGTACAGGGTGACCTTCTCGTAGGCCATCACCGCGGCCTGCTTCTTCTCCCAGTGCGGCTCGCTGTAGCTGCGCTTGACCAGGTGCTGGGCGAGCGGTTCGACCCACTCGGGCTCGACCCGGCCGGCGACCCGGCCCCAGAGCCGGGAGGTCTCCACCAGCTCGGCGGCCATCACCCAGCGCGGCGGCTTCCTGAACAGCGCCGAGCCCGGGAAGACGGCGAACTTCGCCCCGCGCGCCCCCAGGTACTCGTTCTTCTGGGTGTCCTTGAGCCCGATGTGCGAGAGCAGGCCGGGCAGCAGGGACTGGTGCACCTTCGGGGTGTCGATCTCCTCCGGCAGGTCCGCGCCGGCCCCGCGGCGCCCGTCCCCCTTTTCTCCGGTACGCAGTACCTGGCGCAGCTGGCTGACGATGTCCTGCCACTCGCGGACCCGCAGGTAGTTCAGGTATTCCGCCTTGCACATCCGGCGGAACGCGCTGGACGACAGGGCGCGCTGCTGCTCGCGCAGGTACCGCCACAGGTTGAGGTACGCGACGAAGTCCGACTCCTTGTCGGCGAACCGGGCGTGCGCCTGGTCGGCCTGGGCCTGCTTCTCCGCCGGCCGCTCCCGGGGATCCTGGATGGAGAGCGCGGCGGCGATCACGATCACCTCGGTGGCGCAGCCGTTCCGCTCGCCCTCCAGCACCATCCGGGCCAGCCGGGGGTCGACCGGGAGCTGGGCCAGCCGCCGGCCCAGCGCGGTGAGCCGCTTCGCCGGGTCGGTCTCGGCCGGGTCGAGCGCGCCCAGCTCGTGCAGCAGGTTCACGCCGTCGGTGATGTTGCGCCGGTCCGGCGGGTCGATGAACGGGAACGCGGCGATGTCGCCGAGCCCGATGGAGGTCATCTGGAGGATGACCGAGGCGAGGTTGGTGCGCAGGATCTCCGGGTCGGTGAACTCCGGGCGGGACTCGAAGTCCTGCTCGTCGTAGAGGCGGACGCAGATGCCGTCCGAGGTACGCCCGCAGCGCCCCTTGCGCTGGTTGGCCGACGCCTGCGACACCGGCTCGATCGGCAGCCGCTGCACCTTGAGCCGGCTGGAGTAGCGGGAGATCCGGGCGGTGCCCGGGTCCACCACGTACTTGATGCCGGGGACGGTCAGCGAGGTCTCCGCGACGTTGGTGGCGAGCACCACCCGGCGTCCGGCGTGCGGGGCGAACACCCGGTGCTGCTCGGCGGTGGACAGTCGCGCGTACAGCGGGAGGATCTCGGTGCCCAGCAGGGACCGCTTCTTCTGCACCAGCTTGCCGAGCGCCTCCGCGGTGTCCCGGATCTCCCGCTCGCCGCTGAGGAAGACCAGGATGTCGCCCGGTCCCTCGGCGGCCAACTCCTCGACCGCGTCGCCGATGGCCTGGATCTGGTCGCGGACGTTCTCCTCGTCGGCCTCGTCCTCCTCCTCGGTCTCGGTGACCTCGACCAGCGGCCGGTACCGCACCTCGACCGGGTACGTCCGGCCGGACACCTCGACGACGGGCGCGGGGTTGCCCTCGGCGTCGGCGAAGTGCCTGGCGAACCGGTCGGTCTCGATGGTCGCCGAGGTGATGACCACCTTGAGGTCGGGACGCCGGGGGAGGAGCTGTCTCAGGTAGCCCAGGATGAAGTCGATGTTGAGGCTGCGCTCGTGCGCCTCGTCGATGATCAACGTGTCGTACTGGCGCAGCATCCGGTCGGTCTGCAACTCGGCCAGCAGGATGCCGTCGGTCATCAGCTTGACCAGGCTGTTCTCGCCGACCTGGTCGGTGAAGCGCACCTTGTAGCCGACCACGTCGCCCAACTCGGTGCCGAGTTCCTCGGCGATCCGGTCCGCCACCGTACGCGCGGCGAGCCGGCGGGGCTGGGTGTGCCCGATCAGCCCGTTGATCCCGCGGCCCAGCTCCAGGCAGATCTTGGGCAGCTGGGTGGTCTTGCCGGAGCCGGTCTCGCCGGCCACGATCACCACCTGGTGGTCGCGGATGGCGGCGGCGATGTCGTCCTTGCGCTCGCTGACCGGCAACTGGGCCGGATACGTGATCGTCGGCACGGCGGCCCGCCGGCTCAGCAGCCGGGACTCGGCCCGGGCCACCTCGGCCGCGATCTCGGCCAGCGCCGCCTCGCGCCGCTGCGGGTCGCGCAGCTTCCGGACCCCGTCCAGCCGCCGTTGCAGGCGACGCTGGTCGCGGAACATCAGGGGGGAGAGGCGGCGGTGCAGGTCGCGGGCGGCGTCGGATGCGGCGGGTACGGCTGGATTCTGCATGTCGTCGCCAAGGATAGGCAGCCGCGCGTCGGAGCGCGCCCGGGTTACCGCCCCGACTAGAGTGGCCGCCGACCGAGGTCGACGACGGGACGTGATGATCATGCGCGACACCGACCGGGCGCTGGTGCAGGCCGCCACGGCCGTGGCCAAGCTGCGCTGCCGCAGTGACAACCACAGCGTCGCCGCCGCCGTACGGACCACCGACGGCCGGGTCTTCACCGGCGTGAACGTCTACCACTTCACCGGGGGCCCGTGCGCGGAGGTGGTGGCCGTCGGCGCCGCCGCCACCCAGGGCGCCGGCGAACTGGAGACCATCGTCGCGGTGGGCGACCGGGGCCGGGGCGTCATCCCGCCGTGCGGTCGCTGCCGGCAGGTGCTCTTCGACTACTTCCCGTCGATCAGGGTGATCGTCGGCCCGATGGACGCGCTGCGCGTGGTTCCGGTGGCCGACCTGCTGCCCGAGACGTACGTCTGGTCGGATCACCAGGTGGAGGTGCCGGCCGTGCCGCGGACCGGGGTGTGGCCGATGCCGGTGGTGCCGGGCAGCCGTCAGGCCGCGGAGGACTAGTCAGTCCCCGGACGCCATCTCCAGCATGGACGTGGGCACCGGGACCGACTCGAACCGGAGCACGCCCTCCGGCACCATCCAGCTCATCACCCGGGCGACCAGCTGTCCGGAGCGCACGGCGGGGTCGTTGGCGTACAGCTCGCGGGCCATCTGCGGGTCCACCGAGAGTACGACGAAGCCGCGGATCCGCTCGTCCTCGCCGCCGAGGAACGGGCCGGCGGCGAGGATCGCGCCCTGCTCCACCAGCCCGGCCTGGTGGGCCAGGTGCGCGTCCTGCAACCGGTCGGCCGCGTCCCGGGGCAGCTCGGGTGGGTCGGCGGGACGGGCCAGGAGGACGACGGTGTGCTGGTCGAATCGCATGCCCCCAGCGTAGGGGGCAAATAGGTCGAAAGGGGCCGGCCGAGGCGGCGATCCCCGGAGGCTCTCGCAGGTGCCACTACCTACGTGTCCGGCGGGAAGGTGTCATTTCATCGAATGTCGTCGTTCAATCCGGGCGTACCCGACGGATCAGGGGTTCGGGCTCGCAGGGCGCGGACCGACCAGTCGAGGACCGGCGCCAGGCTCTCGTCCGTTGACCAGCCGTTGATCACCGAGAGCAGGTGCAGGTAGCGCTCGCGTCGGGGGTCGGACGCGGCCTCCAGCCGGTCCAGCATCCGCCGCCGGAGGTCGACGTCGTCGGGGAGGCCGCAGAGCCGCGCGTACCGGACCATGACCGCGGCGACCACATCGTCGGCGCCGTGCGAGACCGGATCGACGCCGGCGGCCACCGCCGGCCCGACCTGCTCCCGGACCACCGCGACCGCGTCCCGGCGTACGACCGGCGCGTCGGCGTGGTCCGCCGCGTGCTGCTCCGCCAGCCGCCGCAGGCTGGCCCGGAAGTCCGGGTCCTGGGCGAGTTCGGCCAACTCCACCCACGCCTCGACCTGTTCGGTGCTGGGATTGTCGGGGAGTTCGGGGGTCAGGGACCGCCGGATCCCCGCGAACGCGGGATCGCCGGCCAGGCCGGTGAGGGCGGCGTCCAGAAACTTGTCGATCAGTCGCCGACGTTCGGCGTCGGAGAGCTTCGCCAGCCTGTGCATGAGTCTCATCTCCTCGGGTGTGGACCCGCGCCGGGCCACCGCCGTCAGCACCGCGCGCCGCAGGCGCAGCACACGGATCTGGGCCGCCAGTGCCTCGGCGTGTGCCGCGGCGACGTCGGGCAGCGAGACCTCCCGGTCCACGATGGCGCGGATAGTGGCCAGGTCCAGTCCGAGGTCGCGCAGCGTCCGTACGAGGTCCAGGCGGGCGACGGCGTCCAGGCCGTAGCGGCGGTGGCCGGTCGGGCCGCGGTCGGCCGGCGGCACGATCCCGCGGTCGGAGTAGAACCGGATGGTCTTGACCGTCATCCCGGTACGCCGGGCCAGGTCGCCGATCGAGTAGAGCCGCTCGCCGTTCATGTCCCTCAGCCTTGCGCCTCCCGTTGCTGGAGCCGCAACCCGGCCGGAGGATCGACGATCCCGAGTTAGGTTCACCTAACCCTCTCGGCTAAGGTAAGGCGAACCTAAGCCAACAGGACGGAATGCCCGTGACCAGCGTCGCCGCCCGGCCCGCCCGGGCCGACACCCCCGTCCGCCGAGGCGTCGGCCGCCGCCTCGCGGTCACCCTGGCGGCGGCGCTCCTGCTCACCGTCGCACTGGTCGCCAGCCTGGCGCTCGGCAGCCGGCCGCTGCCCGCCGAGGCGGTGTGGAATGCGCTCACCGCCCCGGACGGCGGGGACGCCAGCACGATCGTCCGGGAACTGCGGCTGCCGCGTACCGCCCTGGGGGTGGTCGTCGGGCTCGCCCTGGCCCTCGCCGGGGTGCTCTTCCAGGCCGTCACCCGCAACCCCCTCGCCGAGCCGCGCATCCTCGGCGTCAGCGCCGGCGCGTCCGTCGGCGTGGTGCTGGCCATCGCCGTCTTCGGCGTCGGCACCCTCACCGGGTACGTCTGGTTCGGCGTCGGCGGCGCGCTCCTCGCCGGCCTGCTGGTCTTCGCCGTCGCCAACCGCACCCGCGAGGGCGCCAGCCCGGTCACCCTCGCGCTGGTCGGCGCGGCCCTCGACGCCAGTCTCGGCGCCATCGTGTACGCGCTGCTCAGCATCGACGCCCGCACCTTCGAGGAGTACCGGTTCTGGGTGGTCGGCGGCCTGACCGGCCGGGACGTCGGCGTCGCCGGGCAGGTGCTCCCGTTCGTCCTCGCCGGCACCGTACTGGCCGCCCTGGTCGCCCGGGGCCTCGACGCGCTCGCCCTCGGCGACGACGTCGCCCGTGGCCTGGGCCACCGGATCGCCCTGGTCCGCCTCGGCGCCGGGGCCGCCGGCGTGCTGCTCACCGGTGCCGCGGTCGCCGCCGCCGGGCCGATCGCCTTCGTCGGGCTGGCGGTGCCGCACCTGGCCCGGTCCCTGGTCGGCGCCGACCACCGGTGGACCCTGCTGGTCGCCGGACTGCTCGGCCCCGCCCTGCTGCTGACCGCCGACATCGTCGGCCGGCTCGTCGCGCCGCCCGGCGAGGTCCCGGCCGGCATCATCACCGCCCTGCTCGGCGCCCCCCTGCTCGCCTTCCTGGTCCGCCGCGCCCGGGTGGTGACCGCATGACCCGCCCCCGCCGCTCCGGCGATCTTGCAGTTGCGGCCCCGGCAAAGCGTGCAGATAACCCAAATCACCGTTCCGAAGTGCAAGATCGCCGGTTGGTGGTGCGGGTGGGGGCGGTGAGTGTTGTGGTGCGGGGGCGGGGGGTGGTTGTCGCGGGTGTGCTGTTGCTGCTGCTGGTTGGGGCCGGGGTGCTCAGCCTGTCGCTGGGTACCCCGTACGTCGCGCCCGTCGACGTGCTGCGCGCGGTCTCCGGTGCCGGCACCCCGTACGACCTGGTGGTGCTGCACCTGCGCCTGCCTCGCGCGGTGCTCGCGGCGCTGGCCGGGGCCGCGTTCGGCGTGGCCGGCACCCTGATCCAGAGCGTCGCCCGCAACCCGCTGGCCAGCCCCGACGTCATCGGCATCACCCAGGGCGCCGGGCTGGCCGCGACGGTGGCCCTCACCGGCGGCGCCGCCGCGATCCTGGTCGCGCCGGCCGCGCTGCTCGGCGGCCTGGTCGCGGCGGTCGCGGTGTTCGCCCTCGGCGCCCGGCACGGGCTGGCCGCGCAACGGTTCGTCCTCGCCGGGGTGGCGGTGGCGTTCGCGTTCCGCGCGCTCATCGAGGTGGTCATGCTCACCGCCGACCCGATCGACGGGCTGCGCGCCCAGCTCTGGCTGATCGGCACCCTGGCCGGCAAGGGCTGGACCGAGGCCGCCTGGATCGGGGCCACCCTCGCCGTGCTGCTGCCGGTGCTCGCCTGGGCCGGTTGGGCGCTGCACACCGCCGCGCTGGACGACGACACCGCCCGCGGCGTCGGGCTGCGCCCGGTGGCCCGGCGGATCGGGCTGGCCGCCACCGGTGTGCTGGTCGCCGCCACCGTCACCGCCCAGATCGGCGCGGTGGACTTCGTCGCCCTGGTCGCCCCGCAGGTGGCCCGCCGGCTGGTCCGGGCGGAACGGCCACCGCTGCTCTGCGCCGCGCTGCTCGGGGCGCTGCTGCTGGTGCTGGCCGACCTCGCCGGCCGCCGCCTGTTCGCCCCCACCCAGCTCCCGGCCGGGGTGCTCACCGCCGCGATCGGCGGGCCGTACCTGATGTTCCTGTTGCTGCGTACCCGGGGGAGGCGGTCGTGACCGCGATGCTGTCCACCCGTGACCTGGTCGTCGGCTACGACGGCCGGACCGTGCTGGACGGGCTGGACCTCGACCTGCCCGCCGACGCGTTCACCGTCATCGTCGGGCCGAACGCGTGCGGCAAGTCCACCCT
Organism: Micromonospora narathiwatensis; assembly: GCF_900089605.1. Lineage (NCBI taxonomy): Bacteria > Bacillati > Actinomycetota > Actinomycetes > Micromonosporales > Micromonosporaceae > Micromonospora > Micromonospora narathiwatensis. The sequence continues at coordinate 740,076 of NZ_LT594324.1, forward strand.
GCTGCGCACCATGGCCCGGCTGCTCACCCCGCGCCGCGGCGCCGTGCTGCTCGACGGTACGGCGATCCGCGACCTGCCCACCCGCGAGGTGGCCCGACGCCTCGGCGTGCTGCCGCAGAGTCCGCTGGTGCCCGAGGGGATCACCGTGGCGGACCTGGTCGGCCGGGGCCGGCAGCCGTACCAGCGCTGGTGGGCACAGTGGTCGACGGAGGACGGCCGGGCCGTCGAGCGGGCCATGGCCCTCGCCGACGTCGCCGGGCTCGCCGATCGGGCGGTGGACACCCTCTCCGGCGGGCAGCGGCAGCGGGTGTGGATCGCCATGACCCTGGCCCAGGACACCGAGGCGCTGCTGCTGGACGAGCCGACCACCTTCCTCGACCTCGCCCACCAGGTCGAGGTGCTGGACCTGCTGCACCGGCTGCGGGCCGAACGCGGCCGGACCGTGGTCGCCGTGCTGCACGACCTCAACCAGGCCGCCCGGTACGCCGACCACCTGGTCGCCATGCGGGCCGGCGCGGTGGTGGCGGCCGGACCGCCACGCGAGATCCTCACCGCCGACCTGGTCCGGGCGGTCTTCGGGCTCGGCTGCGTGGTCGTGCCCTGCCCGGTCACCGGCGCCCCCCTGGTCGTGCCCGCCCTCACCCAAGCCTCGGCCGCCCCGGCCCCTTCCCGCACCCACGCCTCGGCCGCCCTGGCCCCTTCTCCCGGCCCGGCCGACCCCTCGGCCCCGGCTGTTACCCCAGCTTCGGCTGCAACGCCGGCTCCGGCCGGCTCCTCCGTCGGCGACGCCTGAGCGCCCGCCGACCCGTACCACACGAAAGGACCCTGATGCGTCGTCTCGCCGCCGCCCTCACCGCGGCCCTCGCCCTCGGTGCCGGTCTCACCGCCTGTGGAGAGAGCGACCCCGCCCCCGGTACGGCCACCGGGGAGACCCGGGAGATCACCCACGCGATGGGCGCCACCAAGGTGCCCGCCGATCCGAAGCGGGTGGTGGTGCTCGACACCGACAAGATCGACACCGCCCTCTCGCTCGGCGTCACGCCGGTCGGCGCGGCGACCGCCGGTGAGGCGAAGAGCTGGCCCACCTACTTCGGCGCGGAGAAGCTCGCCGGGATCAAGGAGGTCGGGGTGCTCACCGAGCCCGACCTGGAGGCGATCAACGCGCTCAAGCCCGACCTGATCCTCGGCAGCAAGTTCCGCCAGGAGAAGTTCTACGACGAGCTGTCCGCCATCGCGCCGACCGTCTTCACCGAGAAGGTGGGCATCACCTGGAAGGAGAACTTCCTCCTCGACGGCCAGGCGCTGGGCAGGGAACAGCAGGCGCGCGATCTGCTCGCCTCGTACGAGAAGCGGGCGAAGGAGTTCGGCGTCTCGCTCGGCGACCCGGCCAGCCGGGAGATCTCCATCGTGCGCTTCATCCCCGGCAACATCCGGGTGTACGGCCCGGAGTCGTTCTCCGGCATCGTCGTCGGCGACACCGGGCTGGGCCGCCCGGTGCGCCAGCGCCTCGACGGCAAGCAGGACAAGCGCTTCGACCTGGTCAGCCCGGAGCGGGTCAACGAGGTGGACGGTGACGTCATCTTCGTCACCGCGTACGGCGAGAAGGCCGCCGCCGAGCAGACCAAGGTCACGGCCGGCAGCCTCTGGCAGGGGCTGTCCGCGGTCAAGGCGGGCAAGGCCCACGTCGTCTCCGACGAGACGTGGATGACCGGCATCGGCGTCACCGCCGCCAACAAGATCCTCGACGACCTGGAGCAGCACCTCTCCGCATGAGGGGCGTCGCAAGATCGCGCTCGATCCACGTTCGAGCACGATCTTGCGGGGCGGGCTGACAGGGTCAGGCGGCGGTGGACCAGATGGCGCGGAAGGCGGCGGCCTCGCCCGCCAGCCACTGTTCGAGTTGGTCGGACTTCGCCGTGTCGGGCATGCGGTGGGCCTCGCCGCGCCGGATGTCGACCAGGACCGGCTCGGCGTGCGGCAGGACCGCGTCCATGTGCCGGGCCATCAGGTGCAGCGTGGCCAGGGTGGCCTCCTCGCTCGGCGGCGCCTCGTCGAAGTGCAGGCGGATCGCCTCGGCGCGGCCGTCGGCGTATCGGACGCCGAACTGCGGGTTGATCTTGACGGGCAGGTCGCCCAGCATGGCCAGGGCGTCCCGGGTCTGCGCCAGGTCGACGCCGGCCGGATCGCCGAGAGAACGCAGCCAGGCGGTCGCGCCGGGCGCGAGGGCCTCGTAGAGCGGGCGCCAACGGGGCTTGACCAGGTCGGCGACCTGGGCCAGATGGGTGCCGCCGGTGTGGAAGGCGATGTCGGCCTTGAGCGCCTTGACGAACTGGCCGTGCGGGTTGAAGCCGTGCCGGGTCGCTCGCTGCTTGCGCAGGCCCCCGACGAAGGTGGCCTTGGTGGGCCCGGTGCGGTCCACGTACCGGGTGAATCCGAGGAGGGTGGCGTAGGGAGTGATCGGGGCGGTGGAAGTGGGCGCGGTCACGAGCATCCTCCCAGGTCAGCAGCTCGATTAGTACATACATTCTAATCGACGGGTCTGACATCGCCCAGTCATGAGGGCAGAGCGGTTCCGGTGCCCGCTCCCGGCCGTCACGCCGACCGCTGACCCGACCTGTCCGGACCGGGCAGCCGGGCCGTGTCGCGACCGGCGGTGTCGGGCCGACCGGTGTCGACGCGGGCCGCGTCGGGGCGTGATGAGGAGTAGCGGAACCGGGTCAGCGAGGTCGGACCCCAGAGGAACGCGATGGCGGCGGCGGCCAGCACGATCACCGCGCCCGAGATGACCGGGTTGTAGGCGGACCCGTCGACCGGGTAGAGCGCGTCGCTGACGTTGATGCTGGCGTGGAAGAGGCTCGCCAGCAGCACGCTGCCCGCGTTGTTGTTGTAGAGCCAGAAGATGATGACCCGCAGCGCCACCGTCAGCACACACTGCCAGGTGATCCACCGTACGGAGTGGCCGGCCTGCGCGTACGGCACGATGTGCCAGACGGCCCAGACCGTCCCGAGGAGGAGCGCGGCCCACAGGGCGTTGCGCCGTTGTTGCAGGACTCCGCCCAGGTACCCCATCCAGCCGACCTCCTCCATGAGGCCGGCCACGGCGAACAGCGCGACCGAGACCAGGACGTAGGTGGGGTCGAAGCGGGGGGCGGGCACCGCGTCGCCCATGGCGCGCGCCACCGCGTACGACAGGAACATGAGCACGGGCATGATCAGCAGCGCCGGCAGGTACCACCGCCTGCGGTCGATGCCCTGCCGGCTGACGCTGTGCCGCAGCAGGCGCCGGGTGCCGCCCGGCCGGCGGTCGGCCCGGGTGAGGATCAGCGCGGCGACGAACGGGGCGACGAACATCGCGGCGCTGGTCGGCAGCCGCATCGGGAGCACGTCCGACATGCCCTCGGTCAGCGGCTGGAGGAGCCAGAACGGGATCGCCAGCGCGAAGACGAGCACGAAGAAGCGCAGGGGCGATCGATCAGCCGGGCGGCCGTCGGCCATGGCGGTTACTCCTCACCGTCGGGCTGGGGCGTCGCCCGACGACGGACGGTCGCGGCGTCACTGCGTACCGTCATCGCGCGGGTCGCCCTCGACCCTAGGGCCGACGCCGCCCGCGAGGGAGGGCCAAGGGTCCCGCCGGTACCCCTAAAGCTGCCCGACGGCGGTGATCCGCACCACGGCGGCACCGACCTCGTCCGAGGCCGCGAGGTCGACCTCGGCGCTGATGCCCCAGTCGTGGTCGCCCTCCGGATCGTCGAGGATCTGGCGTACGGTCCACCGCTCCCGGCCCTGCTCGATCATGAGCAGCGCCGGCCCGCGGGCGTCCGGCCCGACCCCGATCCCGTCGTACGCCTCGAAGTACGGCTCCAGCGCGTCCGCCCACGCGTCCGCGTCCCAGCCGTGCTCCGCGTCCAGTTCCCCGAGGAGATCCCAGCGGCGCAGGGCGGCCAGCTCGACCCGGCGGAACAGCGCGTTGCGTACCAGGACCCGGAACGCCCGGGCGTTGCGGGTGACCGCCGGCGGCCGGTCGTCCAGCGACGCGGCGACCTGCTCGACGTCGGACGGGTTGCGCAGCCGCTCCCACTCGTCGATGAGGCTGGAGTCGACCTGGCGGACCAGCTCGCCCAGCCACTCGATGAGGTCGACCAGTTCCTCGGTCTTGGCGTCCTCGGGGACGGTCTGCCGCAGCGTCTTGTACGCGTCCGCGAGGTAGCGCAGGACGAGGCCCTCCGACCGGGACAGGCCGTAGAACTGCACGTACTCCGGGAAGGTCATCGCCCGCTCGTACATGTCGCGGACGACGGACTTGGGGGAGAGCTGGTGGTCGGCGACCCACGGGTGCCCCTGCCGGTACATCTCGTACGCGTTCTCCAGCAGCTCCGCGAGGGGCTTGGGCCAGGTCACCTCGTCGAGCAGTTCGAGGCGGGCCTCGTACTCGATGCCCTCGGCCTTCATCGCGGCGACCGCCTCGCCGCGGGCCTTGAACTGCTGGGCGGAGAGCACCTGGCGCGGGTCGTCGAGGATCGACTCGATCACCGACAGCACGTCGAGGGCGTACGAGGGGGACTCCCGGTCCAGCAGCTCGACGGTGGCCAGGGCGAGCGGCGACAGCGGCTGGTTGAGCGCGAAGTCGAGCTGGAGGTCGACGGTGAGCCGGACCCGCCGGCCCTGCTCGTCCGGCTCGGGCAGCTCCTCGACCACGCCGCCGGCCCGCAGCGCCCGGTAGATGGCGATGGCCCGGCGGATGTGCCGCCGCTGGGCGGCCCGGTCCTCGTGGTTGTCGGTGAGCAGGTGCCGCATCGAGGCGAAGGCGTCACCGGGCCGGCCGATGACGTTGAGCAGCATCGAGTGGCTGACCTGGAAGCTGGAGGTGAGCGGCTCCGGTTCGGCCTCGACCAGCCGGTCGAAAGTGGGCTGCCCCCAGCCGATCGAGCCCTCGGGCGGCTTCTTCCGCACCACCTTGCGGCGCTTCTTCGGATCGTCGCCGGCCTTGGCCAGGGCCTTCTCGTTCTCGATGACGTGCTCGGGGGCCTGCACCACCACCCGGCCGAGGGTGTCGAAGCCGGCCCGGCCGGCCCGGCCGGCGATCTGGTGGAACTCGCGGGCCTTGAGCAGCCGGGTCCGGGTCCCGTCGTACTTGCTCAGGCCGGTGAAGAGCACGGTACGGATCGGCACGTTGATGCCGACGCCGAGCGTGTCGGTGCCGCAGATGACCTTGAGCAGCCCGGCCTGCGCGAGGGTCTCCACCAGGCGGCGGTACTTGGGCAGCATGCCGGCGTGGTGCACGCCGATGCCGTGCCGGACCAGCCGCGACAGGGTCTTGCCGAAGCCGGAGGTGAACCGGAAGTTGCCGATCGCCTGGGCGATCAGGTCCTTCTCGGCCCGGGTGGAGACGTTGACGCTCATCAGCGCCTGGGCGCGTTCCAGCGCGGCGGCCTGGGTGAAGTGCACGACGTACACCGGGGCCTGCTTCGTCTCCAGCAGTTCCTCGAGCGTCTCGTGCAGCGGGGTCATCGCGTACGAGAAGAGCAGCGGGACCGGCCGCTCGGCCGAGCGCACGACGGCGGTCGGCCGGCCGGTACGTCGGGTCAGGTCGTCGACGAAGCGGGTGGTGTCGCCGAGCGTGGCGGACATCAGGATGAACTGTGCCTGCGGCAGCTCGATGAGCGGCACCTGCCAGGCCCAGCCCCGGTCCGGTTCGGCGTAGAAGTGGAACTCGTCCATGATCACCTGGCCGACGTCGGCCCGGGCGCCCTCGCGCAGCGCGAGGTTGGCCAGGATCTCCGCGGTGCAGCAGATGATCGGGGCGTCGGAGTTGACGCTGGCGTCGCCGGTGAGCATGCCGACGTTCTCCGCGCCGAAGACCTCGCAGAGCGCGAAGAACTTCTCCGACACCAGGGCCTTGATCGGCGCGGTGTAGAAGGTGGTGCGGTCGTCGGCCAGGGCGGCGAAGTGCGCGGCGATGGCGACCAGGCTCTTGCCGGAGCCGGTCGGCGTGTTCATGATCACGTTCGCCCCGGAGACGATCTCGATGACCGCCTCCTCCTGGTGGGGATAGAGGTCGAGGCCGCGCTCGGACGCCCAGCCGGCGAACGTGTCGTAGAGGGTGTCGGGGTCGGCGGTCGCGGGCAGCGCGGAGGTGAGAGTCATGGCGGCTCCCATCGTGCCTGGATCATGGCCCCCCGCGCCAACCGGCCTCCCGCCTCCGGCGGTCGCGGACCTTCAGCGCCGCCGGTGTATCAGGTCGAAGACCTCCCGCCCGGCGGTCAGCGCGCGGCGCTCGAACTTGGTCACCGGGCGGTGCGCGGGGCGGGGTGCGTAGCCGCCGTGCACGTCGACCAGCTCCGGGTCGGCGGTCAGCGTCTCGCGCATCGACACCGCGTACTCGGCCCAGTCGGTCGCGCAGTGCAGCGTGCCGCCGGGGGCCAGCCGGGAGCGCAGCAGCGCCACGTGGACCGGCTGGATGATCCGGCGCTTGTGGTGACGGGCCTTCGGCCAGGGGTCGGGGAAGAACACGTGCACCGCGTCCAGCGACCCCGCCGGCATCGCCCGGACCAGGTCCAACGCGTCGCCCTGGGCCACCCGGACGTTGCTCAGTCCGTGCCGGTCGACCAGGTCCAACAGGTTGGCGATTCCGGGCGTGTGCACCTCAACCGCCAGATAGTGTCGGTCCGGATCGGCCGCCGCCATCGCCGCGGTGGCGTCGCCCATACCGGACCCAATCTCCAGCACCAGCGGGGCCCGCCGCCCGAACGGCGCCGTCGGATCGTACGGTCCGTCGAGGTCGGCGATCTCCAGACCGTACGCGGGCCAGAGCCGGGCCAGCGCCGCGCGCTGCCGGTCGGTCATCCGGCCACGGCGCGGATGGAAGGTGCGGATGCCGGCGGCGTGGGCGGGCGGCACGGCGTTCTGGTCGGTGGCGGTCACAGCGACCCGAGCGTACGCGACCGGTGCCGCGGAACGGATGTGAGGTGCGACCGGGAGTGAGAGGATTCATCCCGTACGGCAGGACGGGTGGCCCGCCGCCCGACACCGCCGACGCGGCGGCTCCAGGTCGTGGCGCGGCGTGAGAGGTGCCGGGTTGGATGTCGTCGGCGACGGCTCCAGGTCGTGGCGCGGCGTCAGAGGGTGCCGGGTTGGATGTCGTCGGCGACGGCTCCAGGTCGTGGCGCGGCGTCAGACGCGCCGAGCTGGAGTCGTCGGTGAGGCCCGAGAGGGGGCATGGTGTCAGTCACGCGAGGCGCGGCACTGCTGATCGCGGCCGCCGCGTGCACCGCCCCACTGCTCGCGGCGCCCGCGCTGGCCGGCCCGCCCGCCGCCGCGCCGCCCCCGGCCGTGCTGACCGCCGCCGAGCCGGCTCCCGATCCGCCGGATCAGGGCCAGCAGCAGCCGCCCGCTGACCTGATCTTCGTCGAGGTCACCCCGAGCACCGTGGAGGCCGGTTTCCTGGTCGGCCTCCGGGCGAGCTGCCGGGACAATTCCGTGCCGGCGATCGTGATCTCCGACGCCTTCGGCCGGGTCCAGGTGCAGCCGCAGCGCGGCCTGCTCACCGCCTCGCCGATGGTCAACGAACGCACCCGGGCCGGCAACTACCGGGTCAAGCTGGAGTGCCCGAGTGGGCAGACCGCCTCGACGATGCTCCAGGTGGTCAAGGCCGTACGGCCCAGCCGTGGGCCGGCCACCGGCTTCGGCGGGACCGCCGGGACCGGTTTCGGCAAGCTCCTGGTGCCGGTCGGGCTGGCGCTGACCGTGGCCGGCGCGGTGGTCGGCGTGGCGGCGGCGCGTCGACCCCGTACCGCCCGCCGCTGAGCCGGCCATGGCCGCCCACTCCGCCCCCCGAGCGCCCGCCGGGGTGGCTCGTGCCCGGGGTCGTCGTCCCTGGTCGGCGCCGCTCGCCGTGGTGCTGGTGCTGCTCGGGGTCTTCGCCACCGGGGCCGGGCTGGGCCGGACCGCCGGGCCGTTCGACTGGGTGGACGCGACCGGGTCGACGGCGGGCACCGCCCAGCCGGCCCGGTCCCGGCAGCCGGCGAGCCGCCCGGTGAGCCTCTCCGTGCCGGCGATCAAGGTGTCCGCCCCGATCACCCCGGTGGGCCGGGCGAAGGACGGCTCGGTGGACGTGCCGCCGCTGAGCCAGCACGACCAGACCGGCTGGTACGACCGCGGCCCGGTGCCCGGCGAGCCGGGCCGGGCGATCATCGTCGGGCACGTGGACACCAAGAGCGGCCCGGCGGTCTTCTACCGCCTGCGTGAACTCAAGCCGGGGGACCGGATCGAGGTGACCCGGGCGGACCGGAGCGTGGTGACCTTCAAGGTCGACACCGTCGAGTACTTCGACAAGGCCGACCTCCCCGCCGACCGGGTGTACGGCGACGACGGCCCGCCCGGGCTGCGCCTGATCACCTGCGGCGGGCAGTGGGTCGGCGGGCGGACCGGCTACGCGGACAACGTGATCACCTTCGCCTCGCTGGTCGACACCTGAGAGCCGTGACGGGCGCAGCCCCGGTCAACCGGCCGGGACGTCCGGGGACGGGCCGTTCCCGGCGGGGGACTCGCGGGCGATCGAGACCAGCGCGATCAGCTGCGCCGCCACCAGCAGGGTGACCGCGGCCAGCCACCACAGCCCGAGGTCGCCGCCGATCGTGACGGCCAGGAGGATCACGCCGACCAGCGCCAGGCCGGCCGAGCCCGCGCCGGCACCGCCACGCAGGGCCGACCGGCGTCGCCAGATCAGCCAGACCACCGGCAGCCACGCGGCCACCGCGATGATCATCCCGAGGAAGTCGACGGGGGAGGGCCCGTGCGTCCGGCTGAACGAGAACAGCCGGGGCCCGGAGTCCGGCAGCGCGAGCAGCAGGCCACCCGCGGCCGAGCCGACCAGCCAGACCAGGAGGCGACTGCGTATCGGCGGACGCGTCATGTGGGCATCATGCCGGGACCGGTCAACCTGCGCCTGGGCGCTGACGGGCCTTCCGGTGAACCGGTCAGCCCTTGCCGGGCACCTGCTGGACCACCTCGAACTCCAGCAGGTTGGCGCCGGTGGCGACGGGCTTGCGCGGCTCGCCACCCTCGCCGCCGGCGTGCGCGGCGCGGGACGGCCCCTGCGCCCACGCCTGGTACGCCTCCTCCGACTCCCACTTCGTGTAGACGAAGTAGCGGCTCTCGCCGGCAACCGGGCGGAGCAGCTCGAAGCCGAGGAAGCCGGGGGAGTTCTCCACCGCGCCGGCCCGGGCGGCGAAGCGCTTCTCCAGCTCCGCGCCGGCGCCCGGCGGGACGTCGATCGCGTTGATCTTCACGACTGCCATGCGTCCCACCCTACGGGGTTCAGAACGCCTCGACGGCCGGCACCAGGTCGACGTCCACCACGATCGGGGCGTGGTCCGAGGGGCCCTTGCCCTTGCGTGCCTCCCGGTCCACGTACGCCGAGCGGACCGCGCGGGCGAACGGCGCGGAGGCGTACACCAGGTCGATCCGCATGCCCTTGTTCTGGTGGAACATGCCGGCCCGGTAGTCCCAGTACGTGTACGGGTGCGGGCCCTTCATCGGGGTGGGCACGACGTCGCTGAGCCCGAGGTCGCGCAGCGCGGCCAGGGCGGCCCGCTCGGCCGGGGTGACGTGGGTGGAGGTGACGAAGAGCGCCGGGTCCCAGACGTCGGCGTCGGTGGGGGCGACGTTGAAGTCCCCGCACACCGCCAGCGGCGACCCGGCGATCAGCTCCGGCTCCAGCGCGTCCCGCAGCGCCGCCAACCAGGCCAGCTTGTACGCGTAGTGCGGGTCGTCGGGGGCGCGGCCGTTCGGCACGTACACCGACCAGACCCGTAGCCCGTCGCAGGTGGCCGAGATGGCCCGCGCCTCCGGCAGGGGAAAGCCCGGCTCGCCGGGGAAGCCGACCGCCACGTCGGCCAGCCCGACCCGGGAGAGTACGGCCACCCCGTTCCACCGGCCGTCGCTGTGGCTGGCCGCCTCGTAGCCCAGCGCGCCCACCTCGGCGACCGGGAACGCCCCGTCGGGGCACTTGGTCTCCTGAAGGCAGACGACGTCGGGTTCCGTGGTGGCCAGCCAGTCCAGCAGCCGGGGCAGGCGGGCCTTCACCGAGTTGACGTTCCAGGTCGCCAGGCGCATGTCTCCAGCCTGCCGTATCGCCGGCCGCCCCGCCGTCCCGGCGTCCCCGCGTCGCGCGGTCAGCGCTCCGGCGTGTCGCCCGGCCGGGTCTGCTCGGCGAGGAAGCGTTCCAGCTCGGCGCCCAGTTCGTCGGCGGTGGGCAGCGGGCCGGTCTCGGCGGCGAGCAGGTTCTTTCCGCCGCGCCCCCGGGCGAACGCGTCGTACTGCTCTTCCAGGGCCTGGACCAGGGTGGCCGCCTCCTCGGTCTGGGCGACCTGCCGGTCGATCTCCACCCGGACCACCTCGGCCGCGGAGCGCAGCTCCTCGGCGGGCAGCAGCAGGCCGGTGCTGCGGGACACCGCGGCGAGCAGCGCCTCGGCGGCGGCCGGGTACTCGGTCTGGGCGACGTAGTGCGGCACGTGCGCGGCGAAGCCGAGAGCGTCGCGGCCCTGCTCGCCGAGGCGGAACTCCAGCAACTGGCCGACGCTGCCGGGCACCTGGACCCGTTGGAGCCACGGCTCGTGCCCGGCGATCAGCTCGCGGCGGGTGGCGTGCGCGGTGACCCCGCTGGGCCGGGTGTGCGGCACCGCCATCGGGATCGAGTTGAGGCCGACGGTGAGCCGTACGCCGAGCCGGGCGGTCAGGCCGGCGACCGCGGCCACGAAGCGTTCCCACTGCAGGTCCGGCTCGGGGCCGGTGAGCAGCAGGAACGGGGTCTCGTCGTCGTCGCGCAGCAGGTGCAGCTCCAGCGCCGGGGCGTCGTACTCGGCCCAGTGGTCCTCGACGAAGGTCATCACCGGCCGGCGGGAGCGGTAGTCGAAGATTTGGTCGACGTCGAAGCGGGCGACCGGCCGTGCTTCGAGGGAGGTGAGCAACTGCTCCCGGGCCAGCCGGGTGGCGCTGCCGGCGTCGACGAAGCCGGTCAGTGCCTGGATCAGCACCGGTTGGCCGAGGTCGGGCAGATCGTCGGTGAGTTCGTAGAGCTCGTGTGGGTCGAGCACCGGTGGAGACCTCCCTGGGTACGCGCGTACGGAAGGGCCGTGGCGGCACGGCCTTCCCGTCCCGGCCAACGTACCGGCCACCGTGGTCCATTCCGTTACGGGCCAGAGGATGATCACGATTCGGCCACGCCCGTCCGGCTACCGTCCGAACCGGCGATCATGCCCGTCGTTTCCGCCGATAGGAGGGCATCGGCCATCGGCCGAAAGTACGAGTTTGTCGATCACCGGCTGGCGTGCGGACGGGTGCGGCGTTCCTGCCCCGAGCGGTACGGCTCCACGCGCACCTGAGGTTCGACCGTTTCGCGAGGATTCGTCCGACGCGAGCCGCGCCTCGCCGCCGCGTCCGTTTTGGCAGGCAGGAAGTGTGGCGAGGGCCACGTGGTCACCCTCGGTTACCCACGTGTTTCCCCCTTAGCCTCGTCGAATGCGTGACGACGGCACCCTCGACGACCAGTACGGCCTCGGCGGATCGGCTGACCGTTCGGACGATATCCACTCCACCGTTCAGTCAGCCGGTTCCAAGGAGCCCAACCCCCGACGCCTTTCCCTCGAATCCCTCCGTACCCGTCTCGGCGACCTCGCAAACCCCCTCGCCGCCCGACCCGGCCGCACCAAGCTGGCGGTCGCCGCCGGCGCGGTCTGCTGCCTCGGCCTGATCGGGGTCGGCCAGCTCGGCGCCGGTGCGACCAACACTTCGTCGGCTCTCGTGCCGACGCAGGAGGTCGCCCAGCGGGCGGCCGCCGACGCCGCCTCCCGTGGCCTGGCCCGGGAGGCCCTCACCCCGACGACCCCGAGTGCCACCCCGACCGCCGCCCCGGACGTCACCCCGACGCCGGCGGCGAAGCCCAAGCCGACCGCCAAACCCAAGCCGACCACGAAGGCCACGCCGAAGGCGAAGCCCAAGCCCACCCCGAAGCGGATCGTGCCGGTGGCCGGTCTGGACGGGGACCAGATGGCCAACGCCGTGAGCATCGTCCGGGCCGGCCAGGAGATGGGCGTGCCGCAGCGCGGCCTGGTCATCGCGGTGGCCACCGCCATGCAGGAGAGCAACCTCTACAACTACGCCAGCGGCGTGCTGCCCGAGTCGCAGAACTACCCGCACCAGGCCATCGGCTGGGACCACGACTCGGTCGGGCTGTTCCAGCAGCGCCCCAGCAGCGGGTGGGGCGCGGTGCGCGACCTGATGCAGCCGGCGTACGCCACGAAGCAGTTCCTCTCCGCCCTGTTGCAGATCCCCGGCTGGCAGAACATGGCGCTCACCGACGCCGCGCAGGCCGTGCAGGTCTCGGCGTTCCCGTGGGCGTACGCCCAGCACGAGTGGCGGGCCACCGAGGTCGTCGACGCGGTCCTCGGCTGACGGCGCGGGCCGGGCGGCCACTGTGGACGGCCGTCCGGCGCCGGCCCCGGGTGGACATGACCGGGGAACGACGCACCGTGCGTCGCCCTGCTCAACCACCGGGAGCCCTTCGTGACCGATCCCGCGCCCGTCGACGACGAGCCCACCACCCCCACGCCGCCGGCGGCGCCGCGGGACACCCCCGTGACGCGGGAGGACCTTCCCGAGGCGCCGCCGGCGGCGCTCTGGGACCGGATGCGGAACGACCCGCAGTACGCCCCGGAGCACCTGGCCCTGGAGGCGGTGCGGGATGGCCGGGGTACGCGCGGCGAAGCGGGTCGTCGCCAAGCTGGTCCCCGGCGCGGCGATCGTCCTCGGCACCTGGGCCAACTCCTCGGCCACCAGCGATCTCGCCGACCGGACCCGGGAGCTGTACCGCGCCACCCCGGGGCCGTTGCCGGCCCAGCGCCAACCCTGATCCGGTCCGGGGGGTCGGCGTGGATCAGTCGGTGGCCCAGCCGGCGGCGGCCCAGGTCACCTCGGCGAGCCGGTTCTGGCCGGAGGGGTCGGGATGGAACCAGTCGAGGGAGTTCACGTCGTCCAGGCTGAACCGGGCGCGGTGCGCCGCCCCGCCGTCCCAGCGGCAGCGGGCCCCGTACGCCCGGCAGGCGGCGCGGAGCTGCTCGTCGTAGTCGTCGATCCGCTCCCGGAACCGGGCCCGCCGGGCCACGGCGGCCGGCGCGGTCGACGTCGCGTCGGCCAGCAGGGCCGGGCAGACGCCGTGCGACCAGGCTCGTACCGCCCGGGGCTCGGTGTGCCCGAGTTCCCAGAGCCGGTACAGGTCGGGAATGCTCACCACCAGCACCCGGGCCTTGGGCCGTCCCTCCCGCAGCACCCGCAGGCCGGCGTCGACCTGCTCCCGGAACGTGGCCACCGGGGTCATCGCGTCGACGTCGCCACGGCAGGCGTCGTTCGCCCCGATCAGCACCGTGACGTAGTCCGCCTTGTCGTGTACCGCCGCGCGGGCCTGCTCGGCGAGGCCGGCCGCGCGGGCCCCCGGCGTCGCCCGGTCGTACGCCCGCAGGCCGGGGGCGTGCTCGCGCAGCCGCCGGTAGTGGCTGCGGACCCGGGTGCCGTCCCCGGTTGACCATGAGTTGCGCTCGCAGCTCACCAGCACCAGGCAGGAGCCGAAGCCGGTGGTGATCGAGTCGCCCAGCGCGGCCAGCACGGCCGGGCCGCCGGGGCGGGGCGAGCCGGACGGTCGGGGTGTGGCGGAGCCCGACGGCCGGGGTGTCGTGGAGCCCGCGCCGTCGCAGGCCAGCGCGACCAGTGCCGCCAGGCAGGCCAGCGCGGCGACCCCACGTCGAGGCATCCCGTCCCCCGTCCGGCGCAACCAGCGGTACGCCGACCCTATGCGTACCGGTCCTGGCCCAGGATTCCCTGTCACCTATCTGCCATAGACGATCGTCGTTAACAACCCCGTGCTACGCGGGTCGGCTGCGTCCTCGGGGCCCCCGGCTGCCGGGGATGATTCATGACAAATGTCCGCGAGGTGCGGGGGTGGGTCGGTTAGGGCGGTCGCTGTGGGGGTAGCCCGAAGGAATGACGCGATCACAGCCCCGCCGCGCCCGCGGCACGGTCGGCCACGCGTACAGCGCACTGAACCTGCGGCTCGGGCTCGCCCTCTTCGGCCTGGTCATCATGACCCTCTTCGCGGTGCTCGCCTTCGCGGTGCACCTGGCCTGGCTGGGCGTGGTCTGCGCGGTCCTCGCCGCCGTGGCCGTGGTCGACCTGGTCATCATCCAGCGTCGCCGCGCCGCCCGCCACCGCGAGCAGCCGGGCGCGCGGCACTCACTGTTCGAGTGACAGGAGCACGACATGCCCATCGCCACCACCAATCCCGCCACCGGACAGGTGCTCAAGACGTACGACCCGATGTCGGACGAGCAGGTCGACGCCGCCATCGAGCGGGCCGACCTGGCCTTTCGGCAGTTGCACGGCACCACCGTGGCCCAGCGCGGCCGATGGCTCATCGCGGCGGCCGAGCTGCTGGAGGCCGAGCGGGACGAGACCGCCCGAATGATGACCACCGAGATGGGCAAGACGTACGCGGCGGCCAAGGCCGAGGTGACCAAGTGCGCGACGGCCTGCCGCTTCTACGCCGCCAACGCCGTGCGGATGCTCGCCGACGAGCCGGCCGACGCCGGCGCGGTCAAGGCGACGCGGGCGTTCATCCGGTACCAGCCGATCGGGCCGGTGCTCGCGGTGATGCCGTGGAACTTCCCGCTCTGGCAGGTCATGCGCTTCGCCGCGCCGGCCCTGATGGCCGGCAACACCGGCCTGCTCAAGCACGCCTCCAACGTGCCGCAGACCGCCCTCTACCTGGAGGAACTGTTCCGCCGGGCCGGCTTCCCCGAGGGCGCGTTCAGCACCCTGCTGGTCGGCTCGGAGGCCGTCGACCGGATCCTGAGCGACCCGCGCGTCCGCGCGGCCACCCTCACCGGCAGCGAGCCCGCCGGCCGCTCGATCGCCCAGATCGCCGGCCGGGAACTCAAGAAGACCGTGCTGGAACTGGGCGGCAGCGACCCCTTCGTGGTAATGCCCACGGCCGACCTGGACCGGGCCGCCGAGGTGGCCACCACCGCCCGCTGCCAGAACAACGGTCAGTCCTGCATCGCCGCCAAGCGGTTCATCATCCACACCGACGTCTTCGACGCGTTCGCCGAGAAGTTCGCCGCGCGGATGTCCGCGCTCACCGTCGGCGACCCGATGGACGACGGCACCGACGTCGGCCCGCTGGCCACCGACCGGGGCCGCGCCGAGGTGCACGCGCAGGTCCAGGACGCGGCGGACAGCGGCGCCACCATCCTCTGCGGCGGGGAACTGCCCGCCGGCGACGGGTGGTTCTACCCGCCGACCGTGGTCACCGACCTGCGGCCGGGGATGCGAATGTGGGCCGAGGAGGTCTTCGGCCCGGTCGCCGGCCTCTACCGGGCGTCCTCCTACGAGGAGGCGATCGAGATCGCCAACGGCACCGCCTTCGGCCTCGGCTCGAACGCCTGGACCACCGACCCGGCCGAGCAGGAGCGTTTCGCCACCGACCTGGACGCCGGCAGCGTCTTCATCAACGGCATGACCACCTCGTTCCCGGAGCTGCCGTTCGGTGGCGTGAAGAACTCCGGCTACGGCCGCGAGCTGTCCGCCGTCGGCATGCGGGAGTTCTGCAACACCAAGACCGTCTGGGTCGGCGCGGGTGAGGCCGGCCCCGGCGCCGGCGCGCACTCGGAGTAACCGGCCCACCGGGCCGAAACCCCGGGCGTCAGTGCAGGCGGCGCGCCAGGACCTGGCCGGGCCACGGGTCGCGGCCGGGCCGCCGTACGGTGAACGGGTCGGTGGCGGTGAAGCCGCAGCCCTCGTAGAAACGGACCAGGGCCCGGTCGTCGCCGCCGTAGCAGTCCACCCGCAGCAGACCCAGGCCCCGGTCGCGGGCCAGTTCCTCCGCGTACGCCAGCAGCCGCGCCCCGATCCCGTTGCCGGCGTACGCCCGGTCGGTGACCAGCAGGTTCACGTACAGCTCCGGCTCGGTGGCGGGCGGCACGTATTCGGTGGCCGCGCCCACCACCAGGGCGCCCACGGCGGCGTCGCCGAGCACGGCCAGGTACAGGCCACCGCCGGTGGCCCACTCGTCGGCCTGGGCGATCCGGCGCGGGTCGGCCGACGCGGGCTCGGTGCCCCACTGGCCGGTCCGGCCGCGCTCGGCCAGCCAGGCGGTGGCCCCGTCGAGCAGCCGCAGCACGGTGGCGGCGTCGTCCGGCCCGCCCGGCCGGATGGTGATGGTCCGCTGGTCAGTCATGCCGACATGCTGCTACACCACCGCGGCCGGTCGGTCAGCGGCCGCCGCCCGGTGGCGCAGCCGAAACTCGCGACGCCGGCCACATCGGACGGGCGCGCACCTGCCGGGGAGAGCGGAGGACCTCCTCGCGTCGCGCTGGGATCCTCACACCGCTGCCGCGCGCTCCCACGGCTGCGGTACCCGGACCGCCGTCATGCCCGCCGCCGTCGCGGCCTGGATCCCCAGGTCGGTGTCCTCGAAGACCAGGCAGTCCGCCGGGGGTACGCCGATCCGGCGGGCGGCGAGCAGGAACGCCTCCGGGTCGGGCTTGGCCCGCGCGTAGTCCCCGGCGCAGACCAGCGCCTCGAACCGGTCGAGCAGACCCAGCGCGCCGAGCGAGGCGGTGACTCCTTCCCGGGTGCTGCCCGAGACCACCGCGAACGGGACACGCCCGTACGCGTCCTCGATGTGCGCCAGCACCTCCGGCACGGCGGTCAGCTCGGGCAGCGACCGCTGGTACAGCTCCTCCTGCCGTCGGGCGACCGTGTCCACCGGCATGGTCAACCCGTGCCGTTCGTTGAGCGTGGCGATGATGTCGGCGATCGGGCGACCGCCCCAGGCGTAGAACAGCTCCTCGGGGAACTCGCAGCCCCACTCGTGCAGGGCCGAGCACCAGGCCGCGTAGTGCAGCGGCATCGAGTCGACGATGGTGCCGTCGCAGTCGAACAGGTAGGCGCGGAAGTCGCCAGGTGGCAGGGGCAGGCTCACCGGTGCAGGGTACTGCCGTCGCCGGAAAACGCGTTGGCCGGACCGGTGCGGTCTGGTTGGGTCTGGCAGCGTGGTGCGCAGCAGGATCGCCCGGGGCGACGAGTTGACCGAGGTGCAGCGGATAGAGGTGGCCTCCGGGGCGCCGTTCCGCGAGATCGGCATGATCGACGTCGCCGACATGCCGCCGTTGCCGCTGGACGTGCTGGCCGACCGTCAGCGGGCCGGGCGGGTGTGGGTGGCCGTGGACGCTGACGACCGGGCGGTCGGCTTCGTGGTGGTCGATCTGGTGGACGGCTGCGCGCACGTTCTGCAACTCAGCGTGGACCCGGCGTACGCCCGGCGGGGGATCGGGCGGGGGCTGCTCGACGACGTGGCCGGCTGGGCGGCCGGGCGGGGGCTGCCGGCGTTGACGCTGACCACCTTCCGTGGCGTGCCGTGGAACGGGCCGTACTACGCGCGCTGCGGGTTCCGGGAGCTGACCGGTGGAGAGGTCACCGCGGGGCTGGCCGAACTGCTGGCCGCCGAGGCGGCGCTGGGGCTGGACCCGGCCGAGCGGATCGCCATGCGGCGGCCCGTCGGCTGAGGAGTCAGCGGCGGCCGGGGCGCGGCCCTCCGTACAGGTGCACCCGGTCGTCCCGGTCGCGGGCCCACGCGGCGTCGTGGAAGAGGTCGGGTCGGGCCGGCGCGTGGGCGACGTGCACGGTCCACTGCTCGAACCACCAGCGGGCCGCGCACTGGCAGCCGGTGAACCGGAAGTTCGCCCGCCAACGGCAGAGCTGCCCGGGGGCGAGCGAGAACAGCCGGGTACCGGTCCGCCGGACGGGGAACGAGGCGTTGCCCGGCAGCCGGTCGACCAACGCCGTGCCGTCATGCCACTCGACCCACAGCCCGGCGTCGCGGGCCGCCGCCGGGCCCGTCCGGAGCTGTTCCACGGGGCGGTAGCCGGTGGCCTCGTCGAGCAGCACCTCATGCACCGCGATGCCGTCGGTCGGCAGCGGCGGCAGCGCGTACCCCAGGGGGAGCCGGCCGCGGACGGTGGCCGCGGCGGCGTCTCGGCTGGTCCAGCGGAGCCGGATCCGCTGGACGACCAGCGCCGTCACCGGCCCGCCCCGCCGTTGACGAGGCGTTCGGTGGCCAGGCAGGAGACGAGGCAGCGTTCCTTCGCGTCGCCGGTCAGCCGGGCCGTCCAGTCGGTGAAGCCACCGTCGCCGACCTCCCACCCGCCGTCGTGCAGGGTGAGCCGCAGCGCGCACCCGATGTAGTAGCCCCGCCCACGTTCCCGCTCCGGCTCGTCCAACAGCGGGATCCCGTCGTCGGCGAGAGCCGGGCGAACGCTGTCGGCCAGCCGCTCGCCGAGGACCGGGTCGTCGAGGACCGTGACGTGCAGCCGGGGTGCGGCCGGCCGGGCCAGCTCGGCGAGGACCGCCCGCCACCAGGCCAGGTGCCGCCGGAGCAGCCGCGCCTCGGTACGCCCCGAACCCGCGTCCCGGGCGCTGGACACCAGGGTGAACAGCCGGAAGTGGGCGGACGCGTCGGGGCCGAAGTCCTGCGCCCGGAGCACCCGGTGCACGGCGGCGAGGTGCACCTCGCCGGTCCGCCCCTGCCGTCGCCGACGCGCGGCGGCCTCGACGGCGAGGGCGTTCGTCGGGTCGCTCACCACCTCGGTGCCGCGCAGGGTGGTGACGATCCGGTTCTGGCTCACCGGCGCGACGGTGGAGCAGGTGCCGAGTGGGACGACCGGGGACAGTTCGACGCCCGCCACGTCGGTCGGCAGCAGCTCCCACAGCCGTGCCTCCAGCCGGGCGAGCACGCGCGCGTCCACCTCCGACGGCCGGACGAAGCGGTCCTCCCGCCAACGCCGCAGCACCTCCGCCGGGCTCGCCACCGCCGCGCGGTCGCGGGCCACCGTCAGCAGCAGCGTCCGCAGGTCCGCCGCGGGCAGGCCGGCCAGCGCGTCCCGCGTCCCGGCCGGCAGCGCGGCCCACACCCGGCGTTCCGCGCCGGACAGCTCACCGGGCTCCATGGTTGCCAACCATCGGATACCGGCCGCGCCGCGTCCACCGGATTTGGTGCGGCTCAGTGCCCGCCACCGAGGTTGAGCACCACCACCCCGGCGATCACCAGGCCGGCGCCCATCACCTTCGTGACGCTGAGCGGCTCACCCAGGAAGGCGGCCCCGATCGCCATGATCGCGGCGGTGCCGAGCCCGGACCAGATCGCGTACGCGACGCCGACGGGGATCTCCTTGACGGCCAGGGCGAGCAGCCCGAACGACGACACGTACGCCACCGCCAGCGCGAGCGTCGGCCAGAGCCGGGTGAACCCGTCGGTCGCCTTGAGCAGGCTGGTGCCGATCACCTCGGCGGTGATCGCGCCCAGCAGGAACAGGTACGCCATTGTGGGACCGTACCCGCCCCACCTCGTGGTGATCACGCTCGAAGATCGAAGTGAGATGGAAGTAGTGGCCTCCAACGGAGCTGGAGGCCACTACTTCCTGGATCGAGCAGGGTCTCTCAGGAGAGGGTGCAGGCGACTCCGTTGAGGGTGACCAGGTTGGGGTTGGGGTTGGGGCCGCTCGCCGTCGACCCGATCAGGCCGAAGGTGACCTCGGCCCCCGGGGCGATCTTCGCGTTCCACGACTCGTTCGTCGCGGTGACCGTGGCACCGGACTGGCTGACCTGCGCCGACCAGTAGCTGTTCACGTGCTGGTCGCCGGTGAAGGCCCACCGCACGTTCCACCCGGTCACCGCGGACGTGCCGGTGTTGCGCACGGTGACCTGGGTGTTGAAGCCGTCCGGCCAGCTTCCGTGGGTGGTGTACGTGGCGGCGCAGGTCGGGGCGGGGACCGCCTTCGCGTCACGCTGGTCGGCGAGGAACGACGCCAGCCACGCCAGCGCCGAGTTCCAGTTGATCGCCACCTCGTTGGTCGCGTACGAGTTGATGTCGTCGACGTAGCAGAACATCGGCTTGCAGCCGGCCAGCAGGTTGGCCGCGAACGGGTCCTGGAGGCCCGAGTTCGCGCCACCGGCCAGGGAGCCCGCCGGCGGGTGCGGCAGGTTCGGGTCGAGCTGGTGGCCGAAGATCCGGCTGTGCTGGTTCTGCGCCGCGTGCTCGCCCCAGCCGGTCACGTACGAGATGTTCAGCGCGTTGCGGCCGAGCAGGTAGTCGGCGCTCTGCACGGCCCCGTCCCGGTACTTCGCGTCCCGGGTCAGGTCGAACGCGGTGGCGAGCACGACCGCGTTGTTGATGATGTTGCTGTTGCCGCCCCAGACGTACGAGTAGTCCTCGCCGGTCAGCGGCAGCCCGTACGCCTGGCCGCGCAGGGTGGCCAGGTAACGGTCGGCGGCGGCGGTCACCGAGGCGCGGATCCGGGCCCGCTCGGCGGCCGGCAGCGCGTTCGGCACGGTGGCCAGGTCGAGCCGGCCCAGCGCGGCGACGCTCTGCCAGCCGAAGGCGCCCCCGGCCTCGAACACGTCGGCGGTGTGCAGCGGCGACGCGGTGAGATCGGTCAGGTACGCCTGCGCCCCGGTGGTCAGCCACAGCTCGACGGCCGCCCAGTAGAACTCGTCGGTGACGTTCGTGTCGTCGTACGCGCCGCCGCCGTTGCCGTCGGCCGCCGAGGCGTACACCTTCGGGTGTGCCTTGGCCGCCGCGTACGCGGTCTTCGCGGCGGTGCCGCAGCGGGCGGCGAAGGCGGCGTCGTACGGGGCGAACAGCCGGGCGCACTGGGCGGCGACAGCCGCCAGGTTGAGGGTGGCCGCGGTGGACGGCGGGTGCAGTTCGCGCGGCTGCGGGTCGTCCTGCGGGGCGAGCGGCAGACCGGTCCAGTTCCGGTCATGGATCTTGTGATGGGCCATCCCGGCGAGCGGCTGGCCGGCCGGCACCTGCATCCGCAGCAGGAACTCCAGCTCCCAGCGGGCCTCGTCGAGGATGTCCGGGACGTTGTTGCCCCGCTCGGGCACGCGCAGGGTCGAGTCGCCCAGGCCCGCGCCGCCGCCGGCCGTCTCCGCGGTCTTGGTCCGCTCGAAGGCGCTCAGCAGCTGGTAGGTGGCGATGCCGCCGTTGACCACGTACTTGCCGTGGTCGCCGGCGTCGTACCAGCCGCCGCGCACGTCGAGGGAGTAGTCGCAGACGCCGGGCTGGCAGGGCACGCTCGTGTCGCCCTGGTTGGGGGCCACGCCGAGGTGCCCGGCCGGGCGGGCGTACTCGGCGCCGATCAGGCCGCCGTCGATCGCGGTGCCGCTGCGCTGGGCGTAGAAGAACTGGAGGGAGTCGGCGCGCAGCCGGTCGTAGAGGGTGCCGGAGATGTCGAACGGGTGGCTGGTCTCCCCGTCCACCACCAGGGTGTAGCCGGTGCCCGGGGTGCGGAACGACGAGAAGTCGACGGTCTGCACGTTCTGGTCGGACGCCCGGTCGACGCCGCGCGGGGTGCTCTGGCCGCTGGCCACCACCGCACCGGCTGCGGACTTCAGCTGCCAGGGCAGCGGGTCGGCGGCGTCGGTGACCACGGTGGCGTTCTTCGGTCCGCCGGGCAGGTAGCCGACCTGGTTGACCCGCACCCGTGGCCCGGTGTCCGGCTCGTACGGCTGGGCGGGCTCGCCGCCGCGCAGCGAGACGTTGTCCAGGCAGACCGTCTGCGCCTGCGGGCTGCCGCCGACCTGGAAGATGAGCTGCGCGCCGGGGTTGTCGGCCGGGGCGGTGAACGTCTTGGCGACGTGCTGCGCGGTGCCGGTCGCGTTCGCGTTGGCGCTGGCGTACGTGGTGTAGGGGGCGCTGCCGAGCTGGAGCACCGCCGTGACGGCCGTCCCGGGGGTGGCGGAGATGTCGAAGGAGAGCTCGTACTCGGCGCCCGCGATCAGCGGCACCGCGTCCTGGCCGATGCCGGCGTCCCAGGGGTTCGCCAGGCCGGCGGGGACGGTGGTGCAGAGCCGGCCGTCGACGACCCGGAGGTCGCCGGTGCCGTACGAGAACCAGGGGCTGGTGCCGTCGCTGAAGTCGCCGTTACGGATCTGTTCGGGCGCGTCCGGGGGCACCTCGGCGAGGGCCGGGTTGGCGGTGGCGCCGGTGAGGACGAGGGTGGTGGCCGCGGCGAGCGCTGTGAGGCGACGTCGGGATGGGGTCACGGAGCTTCCTTCCGTGCGTCGGGTGCGGTGGGGACGGGCGAGAGCTGGGAGCGCTCCCATTCGGACTGATGTTTCCAGCGTGTCCCTCCGATGTCAATCGACCCGGGGCGATGGGCGTGCGGCGCGCCCGGTAGTGAGATTCACCGCGCCACGCGGCATCCTCCTGATCTCCTAGAGACAACTGCGCCCTTCGCCTGGCAGGCTGCCTCCCATGACCCTGAAGCTTCGTTCCGTGGGGGCGAGCGACCGTGGGCTGATCCGCAGCGGGAACCAGGACGCCCAGCACGCCGGGAACTGGCTGGTCGCCGTGGCCGACGGCATGGGCGGCATGGCGGCCGGCGACCTGGCCAGCCGGATCGCCATGGACGCGATCACCCCGCTGGACGTGGAGACCCCCGAGGACACGCTGGTCGCCGCCCTGCAGGGCGGCATCGAGCTGGCCACCGCGCGGATCCGGCAGGCCGTCCTCGAGGACCCCGAGCGCCAGGGCATGGGCACCACCCTGACCACGCTGCTCTTCGCCCGTACCGGTAGCTGCCTGGCCCTGGCCCACGTCGGCGACTCCCGGGCGTACCTGTTCCGCGAGGGCGTGCTGAAGCAGGTCACCCGGGACGACACCTTCGTGCAGATGCTGGTCGACCAGGGCGTGATCACGCCCGATCAGGCGAGCAGCCACCCCCGGCGGGCCGTGGTGACCCAGGCGTTGCAGGGCGACGAGGTCTCCCCGGCGTACGCGACGATGGTGCCCCGGGCCGGCGACCGCTGGCTGCTGTGCAGCGACGGCCTCTCCAACGTGGTCCGCGCGGACACCCTCACCGAGGTGCTCGGCGAGTACGCCGATCGGGACGCGTGCGCGGCCAAGCTGATCGACCTGGCGCTGCGGGCCGGCGGCCCGGACAACGTGACAGTGGTGATCGCCGACGTGGTGGACGAGTAGCCCGGCTCAGCGCCGGCGCGGCGTCGCGTGCCGGGTGGGCTCGGCGGTGGTCGGGTCCTCCGGCCACGGGTGCCGCGGGTAGCGCCCGCGCAGCTCCGCCCGCACCTGCGGGTAGCCCACCCGCCAGAACGAGGCCAGGTCGGCGGTGACCGCCACCGGCCGGCCGGCGGGGGAGAGCAGGTGCAGCAGCACCGGCACCCGGCCGTCGGCGATCCGCGGCGCGTCCCGCCAGCCGAAGGTCTCCTGGAGCTTGACCGCGAGCACCGGGGCGGCCGGGTCGGCGTAGTCCACCCGGATCCGGGAGCCGCTGGGCACGGCGAGCCGTTCCGGCGCCAGCTCGTCCAGCCGGGCGGCCTGCCGCCAGTCGAGCAGCCGGCGCAGCGCCGCCGCGACGTCGATCCGGCCCAGGTCGGCGCGGCGGCGGGCCCTGGCCAGCTCCGGGCCGAGCCAGGCGGGCGCGTCGGCGAGCAGCGCCGGGTCGGACACGTCGGGCCAGTCGTCGCCCAGCGCCTGCCGGCAGAAGGCCAGCCGCCGGCGCAGCGCCGTCGCCTCCGGCGTCCAGGTCAGCAGACCCAGGCCGGTCTGGCGCAGCCCGGTGAGCACGGCCTCGGCGAGCAACGCGGGGTCCGGCGCCGCGAGCGGCCGGTCGACCAGCTCGATCGCGCCGAGCCGGACCACCTCGCGGGCCACCACGTCCCCGCCGGACCAGCCGACCTCGCGCTCGGTACGCAGCAGCGGCCCGCCGGCCTCCCGCGCCGTCGCCTCGTCCACCGGCGTGGCCAGCCGTACCCGCGCCGTCGGCGCCCCCGGGGAGCGGTCGGCCACCGCGACCGCCAGCCAAACCGACCCCACCAGCCCCGACCCGCCCACCACCTCCGCCGCAGTCCCCCCGCTCATCAGATACGCGGATCCGCCACCCCGCCGCACCCGCGCCAACCGCTCCGGATACGCCAACCCCACCACCAACCCCGCCGCCAGCTCATCAGGGCTCCCCGCCCCCCACCCTCCCCCGCGATCTTGCACTTTGGGTCGGCGGTGTGCGGCTTTCGCCCCGTTCGTCGCGGCACCATCTGCAAGATCGCGGGGAGTGGTTGCGGGGGAGGGGAGGGCGGTGCGGAGGCGGCGTACCTCGGCGCGCCAGCGGGTGGTGGCGGCGGGGTTGGTGTTGTTGCGGAGGTGCCGCCATAGGGTTGTCAGGTCGTCGGTGGTGGTGGTTTGGGTCTGGTCGGATAGGAGGGCTACCAGCTCGGCGGCCCGGTCGGCGCCGACCCGTTCCGCACCGTCGAGCAGTGCCCGGGCCAGCCGGGGATGGGTCCCGGCCGCCGCGATGGCCCGCCCCCGGGCGGTGATCCTGCCGTCCGGGTTCACCGCGCCGAGCGTGGTCAGGGTCTCCCGGGCGACCGTGAGGGCGGCCGGCGGCGGCGAGTCGGGCAGCGCCAGCCCGGTGCCGTCCGGGTCGCCCCAGGCGGCCAGCTCCAGCGCGAACCCGGTGAGGTCGGCGGTGGCGATCTCGGGCTCGGGCTGCGGCGCGAGGTGGGTGTGGGTGGCCTCCGACCAGCACCGGTAGACGACGCCCGGGGCCTCCCGCCCGGCCCGCCCGGCCCGCTGGGTGGCCGCCGCCCGGGACACCGGCACGGTCACCAGCGCCCCCAGCCCCCGGGCCAGGTCGGTACGGGCCACCCGGCTCAGTCCGGCGTCGACCACCACCCGTACCCCGGGCACGGTCAGGCTGCTCTCCGCCACCGAGGTGGCCAGCACGACTCGCCGCCGGTCGACGGGTTCGGGCCGCGCCGGGTCGGGGCCGGACCCGGCCGGTCGGAGCCGCAGCGCGGCGTCCTGCGCCGCGGCGGTCAGCCGGCCGTGCAGTGGCAGCACGTCGACGCCGTCGCGCAGGTCGGCCAGGCGGGCGGCGACCGCCGCGATCTCGCCGGCCCCGGGCAGGAAGACCAGTACGTCCCCGGCCCGTTCGCGCAGCGCCCGCCGGACGGTGGCGGCCACGTGGTCGAGCAGTGCCGGGTCGACCCGTCCCGCCCCGGGGGCGGGGATCGGCCGGGGCGGTGGCGCCCAGACCCGGGTCACCGGGTGCAGGGCCGCCTCGGCCCGGACCACCGGCGCGGGCCGGTCCGACGGGCCGAGCAGCGCGGCGAACCGGCCCGCCGGCGGGGTGGCGGACATCGCCAGCAGCCACAGGTCGGGCCGGAGCGCGCCGCGGGCGTCCACGGTGAAGGCCAGTGCCAGGTCGGCGTCGAGTTGCCGCTCGTGGCACTCGTCGAGCAGCACCGCGCCGACGCCGGGCAGCTCGGGATCGTGTTGCAGTCGACGGACCAGCAGGCCGGTGGTGACCACCTCGACGCGGGTGTCCGGCCCGACCCGGCGTTCGCCGCGGACGGCGTACCCGATCCGGCCGCCGACGCGCTCGCCGAGCAGCGCGGCCATCCGGTGGGCGGCGGCCCGGGCGGCCATCCGGCGGGGCTGGGCGACCACCACCCGCCCGGCGACCTCGTCGGCCACCGCCAGCGGCGCGAGGGTGGTCTTGCCGGTGCCGGGCGGCGCCACCAGCACCGCCGTGCCGGCGGCGCGCAGCGCCCCGGTCAGCGCCGGCAGCACCGCCCGGACGGGTAGGTCGAGGATCACGTCGGAGAGCACGGTCCCAATGTCGCATCCGGTGCGCCGGCCCGGCGCACCCCGTCCAGGGCCGGTGACGGGAGGCCGCCCGGGTCGTCCGCGCGGGACCCGGGCGTCCCTCGCCCTAGTACGTTCCGTCGAGCTGCCCGCGCAGCTTGCCGAGCGCCCGGGCCAGCAGCCGGGACACGTGCATCTGGGACACGCCGATCTGCTCGGCGATCTGCGACTGGGTCAGGTTGCCGTAGAAGCGCAGCGTGAGGATCCGCTGCTCGCGTTCGTCCAGGGTGGCCAGCGCCGGGCCCAGCGCGACCCGCAGTTCGGCCAGCTCGAACTCGCCGTCCTCGCCGCCGAGCAGGTCGCCCAGCTCGGTGGACCGCTCGCCGTCGCCGGTCGGGGTGGACAGCGACACCGCGTTGTACGCGCGGGCGCCCTCCAGGCCCTCCAGGACCTCCTCCTCGGTGAGGCCGAGGTGGGCGGCGATGTCGGCGACCGTGGGCGAGCGGCCGAGGGTCTGCAGCAGTGAGCTGTTGGCGTCGGAGATGGCCAGCCGCAGCTCCTGCAGCCGGCGGGGCACCCGGATGTCCCAGGTGCGGTCGCGGAAGTGCCGCTTGAGTTCGCCGATGATGGTCGGGATGGCGTAGCCGGCGAAGTCGACGCCCCGGGACGGGTCGAACTTGTCGATCGCCTTGATCAGGCCGACCGCGGCGGTCTGCGCCAGGTCGTCCGTGGGCTCGCCCCGGCCGCCGTAGCGGTGGGCGAGGTGGTTGGCGAGCGGCAGCCAGGCCTCGATCGCCCGGTCCCGCAGCGCGGGGCGCGACGGGTGGTCGGCGGGCAGCGCGGCCATCGCGTTGAGCAGATCGGCGGCGCTGTCGGCGAGCGCGTTCGGGTCGAGCTTGCCGGTGGTGGGCGGCGGCGTGGTCCGCTGCTCGCTGAGCGTGTGCGCGGTCATGGGCGGTCCTCCCTGCACCTCGTCCACGGAAAAAGACGTGACGCTTCGGTTTAGGCTCGATCGGTCCGTTCGGAAGCTCACCTTAACCCGATCGGCCGGCAGGAATCTAGCCGAAAGTACGATGTACTTAAGTGACTTAAAGAAAATAAGTGCCTGAGTCGGACATAATGGCTGCCCCTGTGCTCCGCCGTCGGCTGGCCGGTCGATGCGTATGCCTGACCGATCGGTCAACGAAAAAGCCGACAATCGGCTCGCATTGTCGGCTTTCAGTCGTTGTCCCGCTGATGGGACCGCCCGTAGCGTCGCCGGTGTACCCGTCTTCGGAGGCATCGTGCTCGATCCCGCCGCCCCGCAACTCGTCGTCAACGCCCGGGTGCTCCAGTTCAGCTGGCTCCCGGCGGACCCCGACGCGGCCGCGGCGCTCGTGCCGGCCGGGCTGCGGCCCCGCCCCGATCGCCAGGTTTTCCTCTGTCAGTACGTGGTGGACGACGACTGCCAGACCTCCGGCTTCGGCGCGTACTCCCTGACCTACCTCGGCCTCGCCCTCGACGGCATCGACCCGCCGCCGGTGGGGGACACCCCCGGCGGCTGGTGGACCCACTACCTGGCCTCCAGCCCCCGGGTACGCGCGTACGCCGTCGCCCGGGGCGCCCCGGCGTCGCCCGGGCAGACCCGGCTCGACCTGCGGGGCGAACAGCTCACCGCGGAGACCCACGCGGACGGGGTGCCGATCATCCGTACCGTGGCCCGGGTCGGGCACACCGGCAGCCGGGTGTGCACCGGGCACCACCGGTACCTGACCGCCCGGGGCGGGGAACTGCTCAGCCTCGACTACCCGTACGTGGCGGAGCCGGTGACCCCGTTCGAGGTCGAGTCGGTCGACTTCCTCGACCCGGAGCACCCGGTCTACGCGCTGCGCCCCGCCAACCCGCTGGTGATCTGCGGGGGCCTCTACTCGCCACGGGTGTCGTTCGCGTACCCGCCGGGGCCGAACGCGCTCGACGACCCGTCGGCCGCCGCCGACCCCGGACCGGCCCACCCTGTGCCGGCGCGTCGCGCCGGCAGCGGACTGCCGTCCGGGTCGTAACCCGCCCCATCGGCGGCCGGCCGGTCGACCTGCGCCGCGCCGGCGTTGCCCGTCCCAATCGCTGACCGGCCGGCCAGCCTGTGCCGCGCCGTGACGCATCGGCCCGGCGAGGTTTCGCGCCGTCGGAACGGGTAAGACAACGCCGCACGGCAGGACCCCCCGGACGGCTTCCGACGCCGACCGACCCTGGTCGGCGGGCCTTTCCGCGGGCCCGGCCGGACCCCCAGGCACGTATCAGAAGGAGGCCACCGCATGCCCGCCGAGACGACGAACACCGTGACCGAGTACCGCGAGCAGGCGGTGGAGGGGGAACGGGGTGCGCTGGTGGCGGTCCTGTTGATGGTGATCCTCGGCGTGGCCGGCATCTTCGCCGTCTCCTGACCGCCGGCGGGTGCCCGGGTACGCCCCCGGGACGCCCGCCTGCCGATCGGTCAGGGGCGGCTGCCCTCGCCGCCGGTGTGCGGCAGCCGCCCGGCCGGGATCACGCCGAGCCGGCCGGCCTGGAAGTCCTCGAACGCCTGGATCAGCTCGTCCCGGGTGTTCATCACGAACGGGCCGTAGTGCGCCACCGGCTCCCGGATCGGCTGCCCGCCCATGAGGTAGAGCTCCAGGGCCGGGGCGTTGCCGTCCTGCTTCGCGTCCGCGGTGACCCGCAGCGCGTCGCCGGGACCGTGCACGGCGAGCTGGCCGAGGTGGATCGGGCGCCGGTCGGTGCCCACCGTGCCCCGGCCGGCCAGCACGTAGACCAGCGCGTTGAAGTCCGGCCGCCAGGGCAGGCTCAGCTCCGCGCCCGGCTGGAGCGTCACGTGGGCGATGGTGATCGGGGTGTGGGTCGAGCCCGGGCCCCGGTGCCCGGCGACCTCGCCGGCGATCACCCGGATCAGCGCGCCGCCGTCGGGCGTGGTCAGCAGCGCCGACTCCCGGCCGCGGATGTCCTGGTAGCGCGGCGGGTTCATCTTGGCCACCCGGGGCAGGTTGACCCAGAGCTGGAGGCCGTGGAAGAGACCACCGCTCATCACCAGCTGCTCCGGCGGCGCCTCGATGTGCAGCAGGCCGCTGCCGGCCGTCATCCACTGGGTGTCGCCGTCGGTGATGGTGCCGCCGCCGCCCTGCGAGTCCTGGTGGTCCATGATCCCGTCGATCATGTAGGTCACCGTCTCGAAGCCGCGGTGCGGGTGCCAGGCCGTCCCCTTCGGCTCGCCCGGGGCGTAGTCCACCTCGCCCATCTGGTCGAGGTGGATGAACGGGTCCAGCTCGGTCAGCGGGACGCCGGCGAAGGCCCGGCGGACCGGGAAGCCCTCGCCCTCGTAGCCGCTCGGCGCGGTGGTCACCCGGCGGACCGGGCGGAAGGTGGTGGACTCGTCGAGCTGCGGCAGGCGGGGCAGGACGAGAACGTCGTCGACGGTGATGGCGGGCATCGCGGGCTCCTTACTTGTCGGCCGGGGTGGACGACGCGTCGCGGTCGGCGCGCAGGCGCCGGCCGAGCCGCTCGAAGACCCGGGTGAGGCAGGCGACCTCGGCGTCGTCGAGGTCGTCCATCAGATGGGTACGCACGGAGCGCAGGTGGTGCGGTGCGGCCTCGCGCAGCGCCAGCAGGCCGGCCGCGGTCAGCACGGCCTCGCTGCCGCGTCGGTCCTCCGGGCAGGACTGCCGGGCGACCAGGCCGCGCCGCTGCATCGAGGAGATCTGGTACGTCAGCCGGCTCGGCGAGAAGACCAGCCGGCCGGCCAGCTCGCCCATCCGCAACCGTTGCCCCGGCGCCTCGGAGAGCAGGACCAGCACGTGGTAGTCGGCGAAGCTCAGCTCGCTGGCCGCGCGCAGGTCGTCCTCGAGCTGGGTGAAGAGCCGCTGGCTCGCCTCGATGTACGCGCGCCAGGCGGCCAGCCGCTCGGGGTTCAGGCTCTCGGTCACGGGTACGAGAGTAGCACTACTTAAAATTTAAACAAGTGCCTTCGGGCTGAGGGTGAGCCGCGCGACAGCCACGCCGAGGCGATGTCGTTGGAATCTGAAGTGAATGCTCCGGCGGAGTAAATGCGCGGTGCGAAGACGCCAGCGTCGGCTACTGGACGGCCGCGGGAGCGCGCGGCGGTCCCGGCTACGGTCGGGGTATGGATGATCTCGACCTGCTCGACTGGCGGGAGCGGCTGGCCCGGCTGTACCTCTCCGATCTCGACCTGGCCGGATTTCGGGCCGCCCGGGACGAATTGTTCCGTTCGCACCCGTGCAGCCCGCTGCCGGCCGCCGAGCGGCCCGGGTTCACCGGGCTGCGTTGGTTCCCGCACGATCCGGCGGCCGTGGTCGAGGCGCCGCTGCGCCCCGCCTCCGGCACCGAGAGCATCGACACCGGCGGGCCCGACGGGGTCGTCGGTTACCGCCGGGTCGCGGTGGCCGAGACGCCGTGGGGCCCGCTCACCGTGTGGTGGATCGATGCGTACGGGGGCGGGCTGTTCGTCCCGCTGCTCGACGCCACCTGCGGTGCCGAGACGTACGGGGGCGGGCGCTACCTGACCGACACGGTCAAGGGCACCTTCGGGCGGGGCCTGACCGTGCTGCCCGGTGGGCGGGTCCGCCTCGACGCCAACTACCTCTACAACCCGAGTTGCGCGTACGACGACCGTTGGGCGTGCCCCCTCGCCCCGGCGGAGAACCGGGCCGACGTTCCGATCCGGGCCGGGGAGTTGGCGTACCACGGCTGACGGACGGGTGCGGTTACCGGGCGGGCGCGCCGCTCGGGAAGTGCATCCGGCCGAGCAACTGCCGGGCCTGGTCGGCCAGGTCGGCCTCGACGGTCACCGCGTACTGGCTGGCCCGCAGCGAACTGGACGAGGTGAAGTCCCGCCGGCCGCCGGTCATCGCGTGCACCACTGCGCCGAACACCGCACCCCAGATCGCGCCGACCACCAGGCCGATCACGATCACCGCGACCCAGTTTCCCGCGGTGAAGATGCCGAAGAGCAGCCCGATGAAGAGCCCGAACCAGGCGCCGGTGCCCGCACCCACCAGGGCGGCCCGGCCGGTGGTCATCCGGCCCATGATCGTCTCGACCAGGGTCAGGTCGGTGCCGACGATCGACGTCCGCTCCACCGGGAACCGGTTGTCGGCCAGATAGTCCACCACGCGCTGGGCGGACGGATAGTCCGGGTACGACCCGATCGTGACCGTCGGTGGGCCGGTCTGCGGCCCGTGTCCGTCCCCGCTCGGGGCGGCCGGACGACCGCCCGGCCCGGACGGGAGGTTGTCGCGCCCGGGCATCCCGGGCCGCCAGGCCGCGCTCGGCGTCGAGGGTGTGGTCATGTGCGTCCTCCTTCGTCAAGCGGTGGCGTTCCCATTCGCGAGGGAGGGGTAACGCCTGCGGGGACACCGGACGACGGCCGGGCCGCGTCGCGCATGCCCGGAGGCCGGGTGGGTAGCCACCGGCGTGGACGCCGGACGGATCAGCGAGCACGGGTTCCTCGCCGACGGGCGTACCGCCGCGCTGGTGGACCGGGCCGGCGCGGTGAACTGGTGGTGCCCGGCCCGGTTCGACGGCCCGTCGGTCTTCGGGCGGCTGCTCGACGACACCGCCGGGCACTGGAGCATCCGGCCCGAGGACGACTTCACCACCGAACGGTCCTACCTGGACGACACGCTGGTGCTGCGTACCGTCTTCACCACCCGGACCGGGACGGTGGCCGTCACCGACGCCCTGGCGCTGGCGGCCGGGGCGCGCGGCCACGAGATCGGCCTGTGCTCCCCGCAGGTGCTGGCCCGGGTCGTCGAGGGGATCTCCGGCGAGGTGCCGATGCGGGTGGAGTACCAGCCCCGCTTCGAGTACGGCCGGGTCCGCGCCTACCTCACCGGCACCGAGCAGACGATCGACGCCGTCGCCGGCGGCAGCCGGCTGAGCCTGCGCGCCAACGTCCCGATGACCTGCGGCGACGGGGCGGCGAGCGGGCGGTTCACCGCCCGCGCCGGCACCACCCACCACTTCACCCTCGGGTACGCACCGACCTACGACGGCGGCGAGCCCGCGCTGCCCGACGCCGACCGGGTGATGGTCGATACGGTGGCCGGCTGGCGGTCCTGGGCCGGGCTGCACGACTACCAGGGGCACTACCGCGACCAGGTGCGGCGCAGCGCGATGGTGGTGCAGGGGATGACCTACGTGCCCAGCGGCGCGGTCGTCGCGGCGGCCACCACCTCGCTGCCCGAGGAACTCGGCGGCGAGCGCAACTACGACTACCGCTTCGTCTGGGTACGCGACTTCAGCCTCACCCTCCAGGCGCTCTGGCTGGCCGCCTGTCCCGACGAGGCGAACCGGCAGTTCGCCTGGGTGTCCCGGGCCATGGGCATGATCGGCGACGAACCCGTGCCGATCATGTACGGCGTCGAGGGCGAGCGCGACCTCACCGAGCACCGCCTCGACCACCTCGCCGGCTACGCCGACAGCCGGCCGGTGCTCGTCGGCAACGACGCCTGGCGGCAGCGGCAGACCGACGTGCTCGGCGAGATCCTCGACGCCGCCTGGCGGATGCGGTACTACCTCGACCCGATGTCGCCCGAGGTCCGGCACCTGCTGCACGCCCTCGCCGACCAGGCGACGGTGGACTGGCGCCGGCCGGACGCCGGGATGTGGGAGGCGCGCGACGCCGAGCGGCACTACCTGTCGTCCAAGGTGCAGTGCTGGACCGCGCTGGACCGGGCGGTCCGGTTCGGGACGCGGATCGGCGACGCCGCCGACGTGGCGCGCTGGGCGGCGGCCCGGAACGAGGTACGCGAGGCGGTGCTGACCCGGGGCTGGAACGACCGGGTCGGCGCGTACACCGGGGCCTTCGACTCCGACGAGTTGGACGCCTCGGTGCTGATCATGCCGCTGGTCGGCTTCCTGCCCGCCGACGACCCCCGGATGCGCGCCACCGTCGACGTGGTGGAGCGGCGGCTCTCCCGTGACGGACTGCTGCGGCGCTGGGACGGTGACCCGGCGGGCTTCGTGATCTGCTCGTTCTGGCTGGTCGGCTGCCTCGCCGAGGCCGGCGAGCTGGAGCGGGCCCAACGGCTGTTCGAGCAGCTCGCCGCGCAGGCCAACGACCTGGGGCTCTACGCCGAGCAGATCGACCCGGCCACCGGCGAGCAAGTGGGCAACTTCCCGCAGGCGTTTTCGCACATCGGCCTGATCAACGCCGCGGGCCAGATCGGCGCGGCCGCCGAACGGCTCGGTGGCCGCGCCGGGCTAGCCACCGCGACCCAGGGCCGGGGCGCCTGACCGCCCCGCCCGACGGCTAGGAGCCGGGCGAGGGCGGGATGAGGATCTCGAACCAGACGGTCGAGCCGCGCACCGTGGGATCGGTGCCCCAGGCGTCGCTCAGCTCCTCGATCAGCCCCAGGCCGCGCCCGCGGCTGCTCAGGGCGTCGGTCTGCGCCCGGGTCACCTGCCCCCGGGTGCCGGAGTCGGCGACCGAGACCAGCAGCCGTTCCGCGCTCAGGTCGATCTCCACCCGGGCGGCGGTGCCGGCGTGCAGCAGCGCGTTGGTGGTCAGCTCGCTCGTGCACAGCACCGCGCCGCCGATCACCGCCTCGGGCACCCGCCACTCGGTGAGCTGGGCGGTCATCCAGTGGCGTACCCGGCTCGGCGCGGTCGGCTCCGCCGGCACCGCCATGCTGGCCGAGCGGCTCGGCCGTACCGCGTGCTCCACGGCCAGCACCGCCACGTCGTCCTCGGTCGCGCCGGGCACGGCGGCGGTGGCCACCGCGCAGAGCGCCCGGGGGTCGCCGCTGCTCGCGCCCGTCACCGCCGCGCGCAGCCCGGTCAGCCCGGCGAACAGGTCCTGCCAGCGCCGCTCCACCACCCCGTCGCTGTAGAGCAGCAGGGTGTCGCCCGGGCGGAACGGCACCGCGGTGGTACGCGGCCGGTAGCCGAGGCCCAACGGCGGGCCGGGCAAGACCTCGACGTACTCGGCCGTCGGCTCGCCGTCGGCCCGGCAGCGCCGGATCAGCGGGGCCGGATGCCCGGCGCTGGCCAGCGTGATCCGCTCCTGGTCGGCCTCGATGACGCCGAACACCACCGTGACGAAGAGCTCCTGCGTCCCGCTCTCCGTGCCCAGGCTGGCGACCAGCCGGTCCAGGCCGGCGAGCACGGCGTCCGGGCGGGGATCGGTGAGCGCCAGCGCGCGCAGCGCCGCGCGTACCTGCCCCATCCGGGCGGCGGCCTGGACGTCGTGCCCGGCCACGTCACCCAGGACCACGCCGAGCGCGCCGCTGGGCAGCACGAACGCGTCGTAGAAGTCGCCACCGGCGGCGTTGCCGTCCACGCCCGGGTCGTACCGGGCGGCGATCCGCAGCCGGGGCAGGTCGGGCAGCCGCTCGGGCAGCATGCTGCGTTGCAGGAGCTGGGCGGTGCCGTGCTGGGTCTCGAAGCGGCGGGCCCGCTCGGCGGCCTGGCCGGCCAGCTCCGCCGCGGCGGCGAGCAGCGCGCGTTCCGACGGCGACCACGGATGCGGCGCCTGGTAGCCGACGGTCACCGCGCCCCGGACCACAGACGAGCGCAGCGGCAGGGCGGCGAGCGAGCGGATCTTCTGGTCGTGCCGGTCCGCCGGGGAGTTCCGCAGCGGCTGCCCGTCGGCGGTGAACAGGGCCACGCCGCTGCGGGCGGTCACCACCATCGGGACGGGCGAGTCGGCCGGTATCCGTCGCCACAACGGCGGGAGCCGTTCGTCGGCCTCGTCCAACAGCTCGCCGCGGACGCGACGGACCATCCGCCAGGCCGGCCCCTCGTCGACCCCGAAGGAGACCCGGTCGGCGCCGAAGGCGTCGAGGCCGTAGCGCAGAGTGACCCGGGCGACGTCGTCGAGGGTGAGCGTGCCGGAGAGCGCGGCGGCGAAGTCGCTCAGGCTCTGCAACTGCCGGGTGACCTGGGTGGTCTGCGCGGCCACGCTGAGCACGCCGATGGTCCGGCCGGCACTGTCCCGCACCGGCGAGAAGCCGCGGGTGAACATGGCCGGCTCGGTGGGTCCGGTCTGGTGCCGGTCGACCGGCAGCACCGCCTCCCGTTCCAGGAAGGGCTCGCCCCGCCGGTACGCCCGTTCGATCACCTCCCCGGCGCCCGGCTCGTGCCAGATGTCGGCGAACACCTCCGCCGCCGGCCGCCCGAGCGCCCCCGGGTGCCGCGCCCCGATCAGCTCGGCGTACCCCTCGTTGTAGACCAGGATCAGGTCGTCGCCGTAGAGCAGGGCCATCGGTACGGGCGAGGCGAGCACCAGGTCGACCACGGCGCGGACGGCCGGGTCCCACTGCTCGGGTGCACCGAGCGGCGTGTCGGCCCACCGCAGGGCCGACGGGTCGGCCGCGCCGGACGCGGCGGCGCCCGGGCCCGTCGGCGCTCCCGAGGAGGGGGCTGAAGGCGTGGGCACCCGCCCGACCGTGCCTGACATGACCGCAGCCTATCCGGAGCGTGGCGAAAAGGTTCCGATCATGCGGCGCGGGGCGTCGAACGGCGATCAGCAGGGGTCGGCCCGGCATGTCTGATATGCCCGGAAGTTGCGGGAGCGGTCAGGCGGGTGAGCGGCCGGTCCGGCCGCGACCGGTCGACCGGCTCGGCCGGCGGCGGCGAGCAGGCCCGGATCGTCCGGGTGTCGGCCCGGATCGTCCGGGTGTCGGCCCGACCCGCCCCGGGGGATTGACCCGGTCGTTACGGGGGAGAAGGGACACCGCGCGGACCGGCGCGGACGACCCGTGGAGGACGGCGATGGGACAGCAGGCGGACGGACCCGACGAGGCGCACCGCCGGCCGGCGGGCGTGGGTGACCTCACGGTCGCGGCGCTCGGCAAGCTCAGCGAGGCGCTGGAGACGGTCGAGCGGGCCCGTGGACACCTCTATTCGCTGCACCAGATGATCGGTCACGCCGACCTGATGCTCGACGACGCGGTGGAGCTGTTCCGGTCGGCCGGCCACGACGAGATCGCCGGGCTGGTGGCCCGGGACCTGCTCGGCCGCAACGTGATCGCCGGACGCTGGACGTTCCAGATCGTCGAGGACTTCGACGACGGGTACTACGCGCTCTTCCGGGAGCTGGACCGCCGGGCCCGCGACGAACTGGTCGGCGGCCGGCGCCACCTCTACGAGGCCGAGCTGAAGGAACGCCGGCGCAGCCCGGGCCGGCCGGGGCACGAGGCGCGCCCCGGTGCCGGCGGCTAGTCGGCGGACGAGGCATCCGCCGGCTGGCGGCGCCGGGCGTCGTCGGCGATGATCACGGTCGCCACCATCAGGGCCACCACGAGGCTGAACAGCCAGGATCCGTCGGGAACCAGCTTGGCCGCGACGGGCGCCTGGACGGCGGTGAGCAGGAAGCCCAGCCAGGCCAGGCGGCGCTGACGTGGGGTGAGGAAACCTGAGCCCTGTTGCATCCCGAAAGTCTTACCCGGGGCCTGGGCAACGCCGTCCCCCGTTCGGTCGATTCTGGATGGGCTGTCCGTTTTATCGACCGGGTGTATCCCGATTCCTGGCGTTTCGGCCGAGTCGCGCCGGCCGGCCCGGTCACGCGTCCGGGCCGGTCCGGCCGGTGGTCGACGGCCGGTACGCCCGGTCCGCGTCGGTCATCTCCCGCCGTTCGGCCTCCGGGCCGGCGCCCCGGTCCACCGCCTCTGGCCCGTGGCCGAACGCGGACTCCTCACCTGCGTCGTTGCCGGTGACGTCGTCGGCCTGCCCGTCGACGGTCGACCGGGCCAGCGCCCGGTCCACCTCGTGCAGGGGAGTACGGGTCTCGTCGCGCCACACGTGGCGGTCGTTGTCGGTCATTGCCTAGCGGTACCCGGGCGGGGTGATCGCAAACGGCCGTGCCGGCGACGTCAGGGGGTGGGCCGGTCGACCGTGCCCCGCCAGGCACCGGTCTGCTGACCGCGTCGCTCGATGAACTGCTTGAACCGCTCCAGGTCGGCCCGGGCGCGGCGGTCGACCACGCCGAGCTTGTCGCCGGCCTGCTCGACCAGGCCCTGCGGCTCGAACTCCATCTGCAGGGTGACCCGGGTGTGCCCCTCGTCGAGGCGGTGGAAGGTCACCACGCCGGCCTGCCGGGCGCCCTCGGTCGACCGCCAGGCCACCCGCTCGTCCGGTAGCTGCTCGGTGATCTCGGCGTCGAACTCGCGCTTCACGCCGGCGATCTCGACCGTCCAGTGGGTCATCGTGTCGGTGAGCTGCCGGACCTCGTGGACGCCCTCCATGAACTGTGGAAACGCCTCGAACTGCGTCCACTGGTCGTACGCGGTACGGATCGGAACGGCAACGTCCACATGTTCCATCACGTCGCTCATCGCAGGGTCCTCCTCTTCCCGCCGGTCTCCTCGCGCGGATCGTGGGCCGATCCGCTCACCAGCGCGTCGTCTCGTTCTTGTGCCCGAGTGCGGCCCACACCTCGGAAATCGTCTGGTAACGGGTGCCGTCGGGCAGGCTCTCCAGGGCGGTGACGATGTCCGTCGGCGCCTGGTTCTCCCGGGCGTTGGCCACCAGCGCCGCGCGGTCACCGGGCAGAGCGGTCATCGTGATGAACCGGCCGAGGCGGCTGCGCGCCTCCACGTCGTCCATGCTCATGCCCTGCGGGTTGCCGCCGCGGCTCGCGCCGGCCGTCAACGTCTTCGGCTCCGGCTGGTCCTCACCCGCCGGCTCCGGCTGGCGGGACTCGTCGACCCGGGAACCCGCGGCCCCCGGCCCCTGGATGAGGCCGCTGACGTCCTGAACCATGTTGTCGTCGACCCTGGGCGAGTGCTTGCTGCTGCCACGTTCCATGCCGACAGACATGCCCGAGGGGACCGGCGGTAAACCGGGCCGGGCGACCGGGCCGGTCATCGGGCGACGAACCAGCCGAAGCCGGTCACTCCTCGGCTGGGGCGCGCGGCGGCAGTACGGGCTCGCCGGGATCCCCGGCACCGGTCTGCATCACCCGCCCGCGCTGGAGTTCGGCGTTGACCTGTACGCCGAGCAGCAGGGCGCAGTTGGACAGGTAGAGCCAGACCAGGAAGGCGATGACCGCGCCGAGACTGCCGTACGTCACGTCGTACGAGCCGAAGTTGGCGACGTAGAGGCCGAAGCCGGCCGAGGCGGCCACCCAGGCCAGCAGGGCGAGACCGCCGCCCGGGGTGAGCCAACGGAACCGGGGTTGCCGGATGTTCGGGGCGATCCAGAACAGCAGCGACAGCAGCGTCATCGCCACCAGGGCGAGCAGCGGCCACTTCGCCACCGTCCACAGGGCGCGGGTCAGCCCGCCGGCGTGCAGCCGGTCGCCGACCGCGTCGGTGACCGGGCCGCTGACGATCAGCCCGGTGGCGGCCACGGCGAGCAGCAGCAACGACACCGCGGCCAGGCCGATCTGCAACGGGCGCAGCCGGTAGAACGGCCGCCCTTCCGCGACCCCGTAGACGGCGTTGGACGCCCGGGTGAACGCGCCGATGAATCCGGACGCCGACCAGAGCGCGCCGAGCAGGCCGAAGCTGAGCAGCACCTTGGCCGAGTCCTGCTGCTCCACCACGCCGCGGACCGCGCTGACGAAGCCGTCGTTGCCGACCACCGAGCCCGCGCCGATCTCCCGGGCCAGGCCGACCACCGTGTCGACGGTCCGCTCGCCGTCGGAGACCAGCCCGACCAGGGCCACCACCACGACGGTGGCGGGAAAGAGCGCCAGCACCCCGTAGTACGTCAACGCCGCCGCCCGGTCCGCGCAGTTGTCCCGGACGAAGTTCCGCCCGCTTCGGGCCAGCACCCCGCGCCAGGTGGACCAGCTCAGCTGGCGGACCCGCCGGGGGAGTCGGGCCCGTCGGCCGGTGACCACCGGCTCCGTCGTCGCCGCCATGACCGCTCCCTCCGACGTCCGGCGCGCTGTGCGCGTGGCCCGGCGGTACCCCGTGGCGAAAATCGACAAACCGGGTACCGGTTTGCCGCCGGGACGTGGGGGAACGGTCACAGGAACCCACCGAGACGGAGGAGGACGAGATGCCCGGGCGCGAGGTACTGCCCAGCACGCTGCGGCGCTCCCCGGACAAGGCGCAGCGGACCTGGGAGAAGACGCACGATTCGGCCGTGGAGACGTACGGCGAGGGGGAGCGGGCGCACCGCACCGCGTTCGCCGCGGTGAAGCACGAGTTCGAGAAGGTCGGTGACCACTGGGAGCCGAAGGGACGCAAGGGCCCGAGCGACCAGCAGGCCGCCGGAGGTGGCCCGGTCCGGCGGGCACCGACCGCCGTCGGGGTGGACGCCAACGCGCCCAAGGAGCACCTGATGGCGGTCGCCAAGAAACTGGACGTGCCGGGCCGGTCCCGGATGACCAAGCCGGAACTGGTCAAGGCGATCCAGAAGGCGAACGACAAGGCGACCCGCGAGGCGCGCGGCGGTCGCTGACCACGCTCGACGTGACGGGAGCCCGGGACCGGTCCCGGGCTCCGGTTCACGTCCTCACCAGTGGCCGCCGCCGGGCGCCTCGATGTGCACGGCCTTCACCGTGGTGAACTCGTCGAGCAGTTCCGGGCCGTACCCGAAACCCTGGCCGCTGCCGCGGCGCGGCTGCGCGGCACCGCCCGGCGCGCCCCCGAAAACCGCGTTGATCTTGACCGTGCCCACCGGCAGCTCCCGCCAGGCCCGGTGGGCGTGGCTCATCGACCCGGTCAGCACCGTGGCGGCCAGCCCGTACGGGGAATCGGCCGCGCAGCGCAGCCCCTCGCTGAACGAGTCGACCACGACCACCGGGGCGACCGGCCCGAACGTCTCCTCGCGGACCAGGGCCATCTCGTGCCGGCAGTCGGCGACCACGGTCGCCGGATAGAAGGCGCCCGGTCCGTCCGGAATCTCCCCGCCGGTGCGCACCCGCGCCCCCTCGGCCGCCGCCGCGGTGACCTGCCCGTGCACGTGGTCCCGGTGCCGCCGGTCGACCAGCGGCCCGAGCCGCGTGCCCGGATCCCGGCCCGGGCCCAGCCGGAGCGCCTCGGCCCGCTCGACCAGCGCGTCGACGAAGTCCTCCGCGACGTCCCGGTGCACGTAGATCCGTTCCACCGCGACGCAGATCTGCCCGGCGTTGGCGAAGCAGCCCAGCGCCGCCTGCTCGGCCGCCCAGATCGGATCGATGCCGGCGTCCACCACCAGCGGGTCGCTGCCGCCGTTCTCCAGCAGCACCTTCGCGCCGGTGCGGGCGCCGGCGGCGGCGATCGACCGGCCGGTGGCGGTGGCCCCGACGTGGGCGACCACGTCCACGTCCTGCCCGGCCAGCGCCGCGCCCACCTCGCCGCCGCCGGTGAGCAGCGACAGCACGCCGGCCGGCAGCGCGGAGTCCAGGGCCCTGGCGAGCAGCCAGCCGGTGGCGGGCGTGCGTTCGCTCGGCTTGTAGAGCACCACGTTGCCGGTGACCAGGGCCGCGCCGAGCAGCCCGCAGGAGACCGCCAACGGGTCGTTCCAGGGGGTGATCGCGGCGACCACGCCGCGCGGCTCGGGGGCCATGAAGTCGAGCGCGGAGTGGGGGCCGTGCAGCGTCCGCCCACCGCGCACCGGGCCCAGCTCCGCGTACTGCCGGAGGGTCCCGACGCCGGCCGCCACGCCGCCGCGCGCGTCGTCCAGCGGCTTGCCCATCTCCGCCGTGGTGGCCTGGGCCAGTTCCTCGGCGACGGCCGCCACCGCGTCCGCCGCGCGGTGCAGCGCCGCCGCCCGCTCCGCCGGGGCGGTCGCCGCCCACTCGGCCGCCGCGCCCCGGGCCGCCTCGACCGCCTTGGCCACCTCGTCCGCCGTCGCCACCGGCACGGTGGTCACCGGGGAGCCGTCGGCCGGATCGCGTACGACCAGTTCGCCTCCCGCGCCCCCGGCACCCCACACTCCACCTATGAGCTGTGCAACCGTGTACATGCGGCGGTGGATGCCCCGGTGCGGGCGAGGCAAACGCGTTTCGCCCGGTAACCGGCCGGGTAGGCGGATCCGATGAACCCCAGCGGCACGGCGGACGCCGTCGTCGTCGGCGCCGGTCACAACGGGCTGGTGGCCGCGAACCTGCTGGCCGACGCGGGCTGGGAGGTCCTCGTGCTGGAGGCCACCCAGGTGCCCGGCGGGGCGATCCGCTCCGCCGAGGTCACCGCCCCCGGCTACCTCAGCGATCTCTACAGCTCCTTCTACCCCCTCGGGTACGCCTCACCGGTGCTGCGCGGGCTCGACCTCGACCGGTACGGGCTGGCCTGGGCGCACGCCCCGGACGTGCTGGCCCACCTGTTCCCGGACGGGCGGGCTGCGGTGATCAACCGGGACGTGGACGTCACCGCGGCCTCGCTGGCGGCGTTCGCCCCCGCCGACGGGGACCGCTGGCGGCAGGCGTACGCCGACTGGTGTCGGGTGGCCGAGCCGATGCTGGACGCCATCACCACCCCCTTCCCGCCGGTCCGCAGCGGGCTGACCCTGCTGCGCCGGCTGCACGTGTCCGGCGCGTTACGGCTGGGTCGGCGGCTGGTGGTGCCGGTACGCATGCTCGGCGACGAGCTCTTCGAGGGCGAGGGCGGGCCGGCGCTGCTCGCCGGGTGCGCGCTGCACACCGACCTGTCGCCCGAGGAGGCCGGCTCCGGGGTGTACGGGTGGCTGCTGACCATGCTCGGCCAGCAGGTGGGTTGGCCGGTGCCGGTCGGCGGTGCCCAGAAGATCACCGACGCGCTGGTGGCCCGGCTGGTCGAGCGGGGTGGCCGGATCGACTACGGCGCCCGGGTCGACCGGGTGCTCGTCGCCCGGGGCCGGGCGATGGGAGTGCGTACCGCCGGCGGCGCCACCTGGCGCGCCCGCCGGGCGGTGCTGGCCGACGTGCCCGCCCCGGCGCTCTACCTGGACCTGGTCGGCGCCGCGGCGCTGCCGCCCCGGCTGGTCGAGGATCTGGCCCACTTCCGGTGGGACGGCTCCACGCTGAAGGTGGACTGGGCGCTGTCCGCGCCGGTGCCGTGGCGGAACCGCGCCCTGGCGGGCGTCGGCACCGTGCACCTCGGCGCCGACCTGAACGGCCTCACCACGTACTCGGCGGCGTTGGCCCGGCGGGAGGTGCCACGGGACCCGTTCCTGCTGGTGGGGCAGATGTCGGTGGCTGACCCGAGCCACTCGCCGGCGGGCACCGAGTCGCTCTGGTCGTACACCCACCTGCCGTTCCGCCGGCACTGGCGGTCCGAGGAGATCGCCGCCCACCTGGAGCGGATGGAGGAGGTGCTGGAGGCGGCCGCCCCCGGCTTCCGCTCGCTGATCGTCGGGCGACACGTGGCCGGTCCGGCCGACCTGGAGGCCGGCGACCCGAGCCTGGTCGGCGGTGCCATCGGCGGCGGCACCTCGGCCGCGTACCAGCAGCTTTTCCTGCGGCCGATTCCCGGCCTTGGACGGGCGGACACCCCGGTCGACCGGCTCTTCCTGGCCAGCTCGTCGGCGCATCCGGGCGGCGGGGTGCACGGGGCGCCCGGCGCGAACGCCGCGCGGGCGGCCCTCGCCCGGGACCGCGCACTCACCGGCGGGCTGTACGCGGGCGCGATCGGCGCGGCGCACCGGACGATCTACCGCTGAGCACCGCCGGTTACGTGCGGTCGGGGTGCAAGACCTCACGCTGCGTCACGGGTGGCGCAGCGTGAGGTCGGCGGTGGTGAACCGGTCGGCCGGCTCAGCTCTCCAGGTTGCGGTGCCGGCTACGCAGCCGGAACGGCATCAGCGCACTTTCGATCTTGGTGGCGGTGGTCATCTTCGAGGCGCCGTCCCGGCGCTCCTCGAAGCGGATCGGCACCTCCAGGATGGTGTGCCCCAGCTTGGTGGCGAGGTAGTGCATCTCCACCTGGAAGCTGTAGCCGTTGGACTGCACCCGCTCCAGCCCGATGTCGCGCAGCGCGTCCGCCTGCCAGATCTTGAAGCCGGCGGTCAGGTCCCGGATCCGCACCCGCAGCAGCGTGTGCACATAGAGGTTGGCCCAGCCGCTGAGCGCGCGCCGGTACAACGGCCAGTTCTCGTCCAGCTCGCCGCCGGGCACGTAGCGTGAGCCGATGACCACACTGGCCTGGGTGGAGAGCAGCGCGCCGAGCATGCCGGGCAGCGCCTCCGGCGGGTGCGACAGGTCCGCGTCCATCTGCGCGACGAAATCCGCGCCGCCGTCGAGCGCCCGCCCGATCCCGTCCACGTACGCCCGGCCGAGCCCCTCCTTGCCCGGGCGGTGCGCCACCAGCACCCGGTCGGGGTGCTCGATGGCCAGTTTGTCGGCGACCTCGCCCGTCCCGTCCGGGGAGTTGTCGTCCGCGACGAGCACCTTCAACCCGGGCAGCGGCAGAGCGAGAAGGCGCTCGACCAGCACCGGAAGGTTGCCCGCCTCGTTGTAGGTCGGAACGACGACGGTCAGGCGTGCGTCGCGCCACGGCGAGGGCAACTGCACGGGTTCGATCATCACGGACATCCTCGGTCGGCCGAAAGGTTTCATCTGAGAGGGTAGCCAGTTGTCGCCGTCAGTTCCGCACAGACGTCCGCCCGGAGGATCCCGAGCCGCGTCACCGGTTGCTCGGCCGGCGGGTGGCGATGTCGGAGAGCCGGTTCAACGTCTCCTTGTTGCGTAGGCGCAGCACCACGTCGTTGAGCCAGTTGCAGATCCGGTGCAGCGGCCCGGCGACGAAGTCCTCGCCGATCCGGATCCGCGTCCGCCCGCCGTCGAGCGGATCCAGGGTGAACGAGACGATCGCCTCGCCCGCCGGCCAGATTCCCGCCCGCAACACCAGCCGGTGCGGGGCGTCGCAGGCCAGCACCGTGGAGGCGTCCTGCAGCGACAACGGCCACGGCCCGGCCCGGTGGTGCAGCCGGGCGTCCACCTGCGGCCAGTTGTCGTCCACGCCGCGGACGTGCGTCGTGCCGACCACCCAGTCGCTGTACGTCCACCCGTCGGCGAGCACGTCGAAGACCTGCTGTGGGGGTGCCTCGATCACCTTTTCCACGATCGCCACCCGCCCGCCATACCCTCGCCACGTTCGCCGCTAACGACGGCCGGGTTAGCTTCTCGGGGGCGGCGGGTATCGCCGGACCGGGCCGGTATGGCGGGGACCGGAACCGGGCGGCACCGGCGGACGCGGCTCCGCCGAAGTTGATGTTTACTCCTCGGGGGGTCGGGAACCCGCCGCCCGTGCGACGGGACCACGAGCGGGATCAGTGCAGGTCAGCCCGGGTTGACCCGGCTGCTGGCCGATTCCCGTCCGGCCTGTACGACGCGGTGCTGCTGGACCGGGACGGCACGCTGATCGAGGACGTGCCCTACAACGGCGACCCGGAGAAGGTCCGCCCGGTGCCCGGGGCGCGGGAGGCCCTGGACCGGCTGCGCGCGGCCGGCCTGCGCCTGGCGGTGGTCAGCAACCAGTCCGGCCTGGCCCGGGGCTGTTTCACCGCGGACGAACTGCGGCGGGTCAACGCCCGGGTGGAGGAACTGCTCGGGCCGTTCGACAGTTGGCAGATCTGCCCGCACGGCGAGCCGGACGGCTGTGCCTGCCGCAAGCCGGCCCCGGGCCTGGTGCACGCCGCCGCCCGGGCGCTCGGCACCACGCCGACCCGGTGCGTGCTGGTCGGCGACATCGGTGCCGACATGATCGCCGCCGCCGCGGCCGGCGCCGCCGGCATCCTGGTGCCCACCCCGGCCACCCGGCCGGCGGAGGTGACCGCCGCGCCCACGGTCGCCGGCGACCTGCCGGGCGCGGTCACGGAGATCCTGCGCCGGATCCGCCTCGTGGCCGCCCCCACCGGCGTGCCCCGGCGCGGCACGGTGCTGGTGGCGCGCAGCGACGCCGCCGGGGATGTGCTGGTCACCGGCCCCGGCATCCGCGCGGTCGCCGCCGCCGCGGAGCG
The DNA here is from genome assembly GCF_900089605.1 of Micromonospora narathiwatensis. Lineage (NCBI taxonomy): Bacteria > Bacillati > Actinomycetota > Actinomycetes > Micromonosporales > Micromonosporaceae > Micromonospora > Micromonospora narathiwatensis. The sequence continues at coordinate 784,642 of NZ_LT594324.1, forward strand.
GGTGGTGCTGCTCTGCGGGCCGCGTGGCCGGGCCGCCGCCGAACTGCTGCCCGGGGTGGACGAGATCATCGAGTGGCCGCTGCCGTGGATCGACGCCCCGGCCGGCGCGGTCGACCCGGCGGACCTGCGCCGTCTCACCGACCGGCTCGCCGCGCTCGACGCGGACGAGGCGGTCGTCTTCACCTCGTTCCACCAGTCGGCGCTGCCGCTCGCCCTGCTGCTGCGGATGGCGGGGATACCCCGGATCAGCGCGATCAGCGACGACTACCCGGGCTCCCTGCTCGACGTCCGGCACCGGGTGCCGGACGGGGTGCCGGAACCGGAGCGGGCGCTCTCCCTCGCCGCCGCCGCCGGCTTCGCGCTGCCCGCCGCCGACGAGCCGGGCCTGCGGCTACGCGTCGACCGGTTGCCGCCCGTCCCGGCCGGGCCCGGCGAGCCGGGGTACGTCGTGCTCCACCCCGGTTCCTCGGTGGAGACCCGGGCCTGCCCGCCCGAGTTGGCCGCCCGGATCGTCCGGGTGCTCAGCGCCGCCGGCCACCGGGTGGTGGTGACCGGCGGCCCGGACGAACGGGAACTGACCGCCCGGGTCGCCGCCGCCGGTGGCCTCGACCTGGGCGGGTGCACCGGGCTCGGCGAACTCGCCGCGGTCATCGCCCGGGCCGGTGCGTTGGTGGTCGGCAACACCGGGCCGGCGCACCTGGCCGCCGCGCTCGGCGTGCCGGTGGTCAGCCTGTTCGCCCCCACCGTCCCGTTCGGACAGTGGGGGCCGTACCGCGTGCCGGCCGTCCGGCTCGGTGACGCCGGTGCGGCGTGCCGGGACACCCGGGCCACCCGCTGCCCGGTCCCCGGCCACCCCTGCCTCTCCGCCGTCGAGCCGGGGCGGGTGCTGGAGGCGCTGCGGCTCCTCGGCGTACCCGCCGACGCGCCGGAGCCCCTGGTCACGGGACCGGCCGTCTCCGCCTGCGGGGTGGTGCGATGAACGTACTGGTCTGGCACGTGCACGGGTCGTGGACCACCTCGTTCGTGCACGGCAAGCACCGCTACCTGGTGCCGGTCACCCCCGACCGGGGTCCGTACGGCCTCGGCCGGGCGCGCACCTATCCCTGGCCGGAGAACGCCGTCGAGGTGACCCCGCAGCAGTTGCGCCGCTCCGAGGTGGACGTGGTGCTGCTCCAGCGCCCGGAGGAGTTCGACCTGGCCTGCGACTGGCTGGGCCGCCGGGTGGGCCGCGACGTGCCGGCGATCTACGTCGAGCACAACACCCCGAAGGGCGACGTGCCGAACACCCGGCATCCGATGGCCGACCGGTCCGACCTGCTGCTCACCCACGTGACCCATTTCAACGAGCTGTTCTGGGACAACGGCCGGACCCGCACCGCCGTGATCGAGCACGGCGTGGTCGCCCCGGCCGTCGAGTGGACCGGCGAGCTGGACCGGCTCGCCGTCGTCATCAACGAGCCGGTACGCCGCTGGCGGGTCACCGGCACCGACCTGCTGACCCGCTTCGCCGAGATCGCCCCGCTGGACGTCTACGGCATGGGGGTGGCCGGACTGGCCGACCGGCTCGGGCTGCCGCCGGAGCGGCTGACCAGCCACGACGACGTGCCGCAGCACGCCATGCACGCCGAGCTGGCCCGCCGGCGCGCGTACCTGCACCTGTGCCGGTGGACCTCGCTCGGGTTGAGCCTGATCGAGGCGATGACGATCGGCATGCCGGTGGTGGCGCTGGCCACCACCGAGGCCGTGGAGGCGGTACCGCCGTCCGCCGGCGCCCTCTCCACCCGGGTCGACGTGCTGGTGGAGGCGGCCCGCGGCCTCGTGGACGACCCGGCGGCGGCCCGCCGGGCGGGTGCCGCGGCGCGGGCCGCGGCCCGGAACCGCTACGGCCTGGAGCGTTTCCTCGCCGACTGGGACCGGCTGCTGGAGGAGGAAGTATGCGCATCGCGATGATCTCGGAGCACGCCAGTCCGCTCGCCGTTCTCGGCGGAGAGGACGCCGGCGGCCAGAACACGCATGTCGCGGAGCTCTCCGCCGCGCTCGCGGCCGCCGGCCACGACGTCCGCGTCTACACCCGGCGCGACGCCGTGGACCTGCCGGTGACGGTCCGCGCCGCGGACGGCTACGGCGTGGTGCACGTGCCCGCCGGGCCGGCCGAGCCGGTCGGCAAGGACGACCTGTTGCCGTACATGCCGGCGTTCGGGGAGTGGCTCGCCGAACGGTGGCGGGTCGGCGACTGGCAACCCGAGGTGGTCCACGGTCACTTCTGGATGAGCGGCATCGCCGCCCTCGCGGCCGGTCGGCGCACCGGGGTGCCGGTGGTGCAGACGTACCACGCGCTCGGCACCGTCAAGCGGCGCCACCAGGGTGCCCAGGACACCAGCCCGCCGGGCCGGATCGGGCACGAGCGGGAGCTGGGCCGCTCGGTGGACCGGGTGGTGGCGCAGTGCCAGGACGAGGTCGCCGAGCTGGTCCGGATGGGGGTGCCCCGGTCCCGGATCACCGTCGTCCCGTCCGGGGTGAACCTGGCCACCTTCGCCCCGCTCGGCCCGGTCGCCGAGCGGGACGGCGTCCGGCCGCGCATCCTCACCGTCGGGCGGCTGGTGGAACGCAAGGGCTTCCAGGACGTCATCCGGGCCACCGCGCTGGTCCCCGACGCCGAGTGCGTGGTGGTGGGCGGGCCGCCCGCCGGGTTGCTGGAGACCGACGCGTACGCGCTGCGGCTGCGGGCGCTCGCCGGGTCCTGCGGGATCGCCGACCGGGTCAAGCTGATCGGCGCGGTGCCCCGCGAGGAGATGGGGCGCTGGTACCGCTCGGCGGACGTGCTGGTCGCCGCACCCTGGTACGAGCCGTTCGGGCTCACTCCCCTCGAAGCGATGGCGTGCGGCGTACCGGTGATCGGCTCCGCGGTCGGCGGCCTGATCGACACGGTGGTGCCCGGCCGGACCGGCGACCTGGTGCCGGCCCGGGACCCCGAGGCGCTCGGTGCCGCGATCCGCCGGCTGTTCGGCGACCGGATCCGCCGCTTCGCGTACGCGACGGCGGCGCTGGACCGGGCCCGCACCCGCTACTCCTGGTCGACCACCGCGGAACGCCTCGCCGGCGTGTACGGCGAGGTGGCCGCCGTGCGCCGGCCCACCCGGGTGGTCGCCTGATGGCGGCGTCGGACTCCAGCGGCAGCCGGCCGTCGGCGGCGCTCGGGCCGGCCGTCGGCGGGACGGTGCTGGAGGACCACCTGACCCAGCTCGCCGCCGCGCTGCTGCCGTTGCGCCGGTCGGAGGACCTGCTGGCGCGCTGGGGCCGGGAGTTGGCGCTCCGGCTGGCCGCCGGTGGGCGGCTGCTGGTGGCCGGCAACGGGGGCAGCGCCGCCGAGGCGCAGCACCTCACCGCGGAACTGGTCGGCAAACTCCGCGACGACCGCGAACCGCTGTCGGCCATCGCGCTGCACGCGGAGACCTCCGCGCTGACCGCGATCGGCAACGACTACGGCTTCCCGGAGGTGTTCGCCCGCCAGGTCCGCGCACACGGCCGCGCCGACGACATTCTCCTGCTCATGTCCACCAGCGGCGCCAGCGCCAACCTGCTCGCCGCCGCCCGCGCCGGACGCGAGTACGGGCTGCGTTGCTGGGGCTTCACCGGCCCGGCCCCCAACCCGCTCGCCGCCGCCTGCCACGAGAGCCTGGCCGTCGACTCGCCGGAGAGCCAGGTGGTGCAGGAGCTGCACCTGGTCGCCACCCACGTGCTCTGCGAGTACGTCGACCGGGCCCTGCCGGCCGCGCTCGCCACCCCGGCGGCGGACCGGGGGCCGGCCGGTCCGGTGCGTACCGGCGTCGAGGTGGTGCTCGGGGACGCCGCCGGTCGGGAGGTGCAGGCCGGATGAGGAGGTCGAGCATGACGGGACCCGTGGTGGTGCTCGGTGACATCCTGCTGGACCGGGACGTCGAGGGCGTGGTGAACCGGCTCTGCCCGGATTCCCCGGTGCCGGTGCTCGACGAGGCCACGTACGTCGACCGCCCGGGCGGGGCCGGCCTGGCCGCCGTCTTCGCCGCCGCCGGGGGCGCCGAGGTCGCGCTGGTCACCGCGGTCGCCGACGACGCGGGCGGGGCTCGGCTCGGCACCCTGCTCGCCGCCGCCGGCGTGCAGCTATACGCGCTGCCGCTGCCCGGGGCCACCCCGGAGAAGGTCCGGCTGCGGGCCCGGGGCCGGGTGCTGCTGCGCCACGACCGGGGCGGGCCGGCCAGCCCACCCGGCGAGCCGAGCGAGGCGGTGCTGCGGCTGCTCGCGAACGCCTCCGCGGTGCTGGTCAGCGACTACGGCCGGGGCGTGGCGCGGCAGCCGACGCTGCGGGCCGCGCTCGCCGCCACCCGCGCGCCGGTGGTCTGGGATCCGCACCCGCGCGGCCCGGCCGCGGTGCCCGGGGTGCACCTGACCACCCCGAACGAGCCGGAGGCGCGCGAGCTGGCCAAGGTACGGCCGGGCGCCTCCCGACTGGCCACCGCGTCCCGCAGCGCCCAGGCGCTGCGCCAGCGATGGCGGGCCGGCGCGGTGGCGGTGACCCTGGGCGGGGACGGCGCGCTGCTCTGCCACGCCGGCTCCACCCCGCTGGTGGTGCCCGCCCCGACCAGCGCCGAGGGAGACACCTGCGGGGCCGGGGACCGGTTCGCCGCGGCGGCGACCCTCGCCCTGGCCCGGGGCGCGCTGGTCTCCGAGGCGGTGCAGGAGGCGGTCGCCGAGGCGTCCGCGTACGTGGCCGGCGGGGGAGTGGCCGCCGCGCTGCCCGACCCGGTGCGGGACGTCCCGCCGCCGGTGGCCACCAGCGGCGGGGCGCGGATCGGTGCGGCCGCCGCCGGCGCGGTGGTCGCCGAGGTACGCGCCGCCGGTGGCACCGTCGTCGCCACCGGCGGCTGCTTCGACCTGCTGCACGCCGGGCACGTGGCGACCCTCCAGGCGGCCCGGCAGCTCGGCGACTGCCTCGTCGTCTGCCTCAACTCCGACGCCAGCGTGGCCGGGTTGAAGGGAGCGGGGCGGCCGGTCGTGCCGCAGGGCGACCGTAGCCGGCTGCTCGCCGCGCTCGGCTGCGTGGACGCCGTGCTGGTCTTCGACGAGTCCACCCCGCACGCGGCCCTGTCCTGGCTGCGTCCGGACATCTGGGTCAAGGGCGGCGACTACGCCACCGGCGGCGGCGAGCAGACCCTCCCCGAGGCGGAGATCCTGGCCCGCTGGGGCGGGCACACGGTGGTCGTGCCGTACCTGGACGGCCGGTCCACCACCGACATGATCGCGGCGGCCCGGTCCGGTCGCGGCTTCGCGGGAGACGTCCGGATGGCGGGTACGCGTCGCGAGGCGATCGCCCGGTCGACAGCAGAGGGGGCGGCATGAGCAACAGTCCACCCGGGACCGGCCCGACCGTCCTGGTCACCGGCGGGTCGAGCGGGCTGGGCGCGGCGGTGGTCGTCGCGGTGGCCCGCGCCGGGGGCCGTCCCCTGGTACTGGACCGGCAGCGGCCCGGCGACGGGGTGCCATGGGTCGAGTGCGACCTGGCCGACACCCGGGCCGCCGAGGCGGCCACCCGCGAACTGGCGGAACGCTCCGGCGGCCTGGACGCCGTGGTCACCGCCGCCGGTGTGGACGTGCCGGGGAAGCTGATCGACGTCCCGGCGGAGACCTGGGAGCGGGTCGTCACGGTCGACCTGCTCGCCACGGCGGCGGTGATCCGGGCCGCCCTGCCCTATCTGGAGGCATCCCGGGGCAGCATCGTCACCATCGCCTCCACGCTCGGCGTCAAGGCGGTCAGCGACGCCACCGCGTACTGCGCGGCGAAGTTCGGGGTGGTCGGCTTCACCCGGGCGCTCGCCGCCGAGCTGGCCGGCGCGGTCGGCGTCACCCTGCTGATTCCGGGCGGCATGCGCACCGCCTTCTTCGACGCGCGGGACGCGCAGTACCGCCCCGGCCCGGAAGCCGTGCTCAACGAGCCCGCCGACACCGCCGCCGCGGTCATGTTCGCGCTCTCCCAGCCACCCGGCTGCGCGGTACGCGAGATGGTGGTCTGCGCCGATCAGGAGTCGTCGTACCCGTGATCCTGGTCCTGCGGGCGCTCGGGGTCGGCGACCTGGCGGCGGCCGTGCCGGCGCTGCGCGGCCTGCGGGCCGGCTTCCCCGGCCGGGAGCTGGTGCTGGCCGCGCCGGCCTGGCTGACGCCGCTGGTCGACCTGGTCGGCGTGGTCGACCGGGTGCTGCCCACGGAGGGGCTGGCCGACCGGGCGGCCTGGCCGGTCCCGCCGCCCGAGGTGGCGGTCAACCTGCACGGCCGGGGTCCGCGGTCGCACCGGATGCTCGCCGCCGCCCGGCCCGGCCGGCTGCTCGCGTTCGCCCACCCCGACGCGGGGTTCTCCGACGGTCCGGTGTGGGACGACGACGAGCACGAGGTCCGCCGCTGGTGCCGGCTGCTGCACTGGTACGACCTGCCGGCCGACCCGGCCGACCTGGCGCTGCGCCGCCCGCCGGTGGCCGGATTCCCGGCCGGCGCCACCGTGCTGCACCCGGGCAGCAAGATCCTCGCGAAGCGCTGGCCGGCGGAGCGTTTCGCGGCGCTCGCCCGGACGTTGGCCGCCCGGGGGCACCAGGTGGTGCTCACCGGCTCCGCCGACGAGCGGGACCTCGCGCGACGGGTGGCCCGGGAGGCCGGGCTGCCGCCGGACGCCGTGCTCGCCGGCCGGACCGACCTGGCCGCGCTGGCCGCGTTGGTGGCCGACGCCCGGCTGGTGGTCAGCGGCGACACCGGGGTGGCCCATCTGGCCACCGGGTACGGCATCGCCTCGGTGGTGCTCTTCGGCCCGGTGCCGCCCGCGCACTGGGGACCGCCGGCGGACCGCCCCCGGCACCGGGTGCTCGGCGCCGGGCACCGGGTGCGGCTCGACCGGGACCGCGCCGGTGGGGAAGCCGCCCACCCGGGCCTGGCGGCCATCCCGGTCGACGAGGTGCTGGCCGCCGTGGACGAGGCGGAACGGGCCGTGCGGGTCTCCGGTGCGGTTGCGGCGTAGCGATCCGGGCCGCCCGGGCTACGGACGCCGGCGGCGCGGTAAGGGCTGGCTCTTCGTCGATCCGAAGGGCGAGTCGATCCGCGACCTCGACGAGCTGGTCCGACTGCGCGGCCTCGTCATCCCGCCGGCCTGGCGGGACGTCTGGATCTCGCCGCACCCGAACGGGCACATCCAGGCCATCGGCATCGACGCGGCCGGGCGCAAGCAGTACCTCTACCACCCGCGGTGGCGCCAGCAGCGGGACGAGGCCAAGTTCGACCACGTGCTGGAGGTGGCCCACCGGCTGCCGGCGCTGCGCGACCGGGTTGACCACGACCTCGCGCTGCGCGGGCTGCGGCGGGAGCGGGTCCTCGCCACCGTCGCCCGGCTGCTCGACATGGGCACCTTCCGGGTCGGCAACGACCAGTACGCCACCGGCGACGACCCCACGTTCGGGGTGTCCACCCTGCGCCCGGAGCACGCCCGCGCCCGGGCCGGCTGCGTGGTCTTCGAGTTCCCGGCCAAGGGCGGCGTCGAGCAGGTACGCCGGATCGAGGACCCCGAGCTGTGCCGGGTGCTGACCAACCTGCGCCGCCGGCGGCGGGCCGAGGAGCGGCTCTTCGGCTACTGGGACGGCCGGACCTGGCGGGACGTGCGCAGCGACGAGGTGAACGACTACCTGCGCGACGCCAGCGGCGGGGAGATGACCGCCAAGGACTTCCGTACCTGGCACGCCACCGTGCTGGCCGCCACGGAGTTGGCGACGGTCGGCGAGCAGCGGTCGGTCACCGCCCGCAGGCGGGCGGTGGCCGGGGTGATGCGTTCGGTCGCCGAGCTGCTCGGCAACACGCCCACGGTGGCGCGTACGTCGTACGTGGATCCGCGGGTGGTGGACCTCTACCACGACGGCGTGGTGGTTCCGGTGGAGCCGGAGATGCCGCGGGAGGCGGTGGAGAAGGCCGTGCTGGTGCTGCTGGAGGAGGAGGGTTGACCGACCCGCCAGTCCTGGGGGAAACACGACGGGGCCGGAGTCCGCGTAGCCGTCGACGGCCGGTGGCGACGGATGCTCGCCGGCACGCGCCGGCACCGGGCGGCCGCCCGCGACGGAAGGGTCGCGGGCGCCTCGCCACGGCCCCCCGTTACCAGTGGGCCGCGCCGGGTTTCCCGGTTGCCGGCCCGCAATCAGTATGTGGGCTCGGAGTTGACCACGGACGCCGATGTGTTGACGATGCGTGCCCGTTCCAGGTGCTGCGCCCGGTACGCCTGCGGCGTCTCCTCGTGCGCGGCCCGGAACGCCCGGCTGAAGTGCGCCTTGTCGCGGAAGCCCCAGCGGCCGGCGATCGCCTGGATGGGCAGGTCGCGCAGGGCCGGGTCGGCGAGGTCGCGGCGGCACCGTTCCAGGCGCTGGTCCCGGATGTACGCCGCGACGGTGGTCTCCTCGGCCTCGAAGAGCCGGTGCAGCGACCGGACGGAGATGTGGTGCGCGTCGGCGATGCGCTGGGGGCTCAGCGACGTCTCGCCCAGATGCTGGCCGATGTGGGCGCGGACCTGGGCCAGCAGCGCGCGCCGGCGTACCTCGGTGGGCACCGCGTCGGTCGAGACCAGGTGCCGGCCGAGCATGGTGGAGAGCAGGTCCACGCCGACCCCGGCCAGCCGCTCGGCGTCCACGGCGTGGTACTGCTCGGGATGGCCGGTGAGCTGGATGAGGTAGTTGGCCAGCAGCGCGCCGACCCCCTCGGCGCCGGACATCCGGCCGGCGAACAGCGGGGCGAGCCGGCGGTGGGACAGCGGCAGCACGTCGTACGGGACGAAGGCGACGATCGAGCTGACGGGTTTCCGCCCGTTGTCGTCGCCGTGGTGGCTGAGTTCCTGGGGGCGGGCGCTGTCGTAGAAGGTGAAGTCGCCGGGGCGGCAGACGCCACGCTGCCCGTCCTGGTCGGCGATGCCGGTGCCGGTCAGCGTCAGCGCGAGGAGGTAGCAGTCCGCTTCGGAGCGTTGGATCAGCTTCCGGGTCCGGATCCCGTCCAGCGAGGGGTAGCGGTGGCGGATCAGCTGTATCGGGCCGAGGTCGAGGAACTCCGCCCGCGCGGCGAAGTCGTCGGCGTGCTCGGTGCGGATCCGCATGAGCGCGGGCGTGTGGGCGAGCATGTCCAGCCACATCCCGAAGCGGTCGCGCGGGGGCGCGTGCGCCGTGTCGAAGACCTGCCGGTTCAGCCTTGCGTCCATTGACGACCCCTGTGCCTCGTTCTACATGCGGATGACGCCCCACGGGCTCGCCTGGCGGCAGCCGTGGGGCGTCGGATATCCGTCATTGACGGCAATGATCGCCTCTGTTGTTCCCGGGCGGGGAACCGGGGGTCAGCCGTTGAGGACCTGGGCGAGCCGGTCCCGGAAGCGCCGCTCCGAGTCGCTGACCACGTCGCCGCCGAGGCCCAGGATGCCGCCGCTGCTGGCCGCGCCGACCACCTGCTCGGCGATCTCCACCAGCCAGTGCCGGTACGCGCCGGCCTGTCCCTCGTCCACCTTGCCGGTCAGCAGGGCCGACGCCCGGGCGGCCCGGGCGAGCACGTCGTCGATCACCGCCTGCGGGTCGGCGGGCGCGACGACCGGCAGTTCCGCGCCGGTCTCCGGGTCGCCCACCCGCGTGACGACCTCACCGGCCACGGCGGCCACCAGTGGGCTGGCCGACTCGCGTCCCCCGGCGATGGCCTCCAGCCCGGCGGCGCTCTCGGCCATGGTGCGTCGGGTGCCGTCGGACTCGGCCGCGCTCGCCGCGCTGAGGACGGACTGCGGCAGCCCGACCAGCAGCCCCCACTCCTCGTCGGAGAAACCGAACCCGGTGTACGCCGGCTGCTCGATCACGATCAAGCCCCTTTCGCGCTGGTCGTCGTTGTCCACGGGCACCGCGTCGGTGCCCGGGTCAGGCTAGTGCAGCACCGCACGCGGGGCGGCCGTCGGTGCGGCGGACGAGGCGCCCCGCGGAGCGACGGCATCGGACGGGTGGACGGTTCCGTCAGTGGCGGCAGGTACCCGAGGGGAGAGCGGGCGAAACCGGCCGCCCCGGCGTCAACTCAGCCGGGGCAGCACCTCGCGCTGGTAGAGGTCGATCAGTCCCTGCCAGTGCGGCCCGGTGTTCGTCACGTAGAGCTCGTCGTATCCCGCCCGGGCGTACCTGTCGATCATCTCCAGGTGGGCGTCCGGGTCGTTGCCGCAGACGAAGGACCGCTTCATGCTCTCCGGTCGCACCAGCCGCGCGGCCTGCTCGACGTGCCTCGGTGACGCGAGCACCTGGGACAGTTCGCCGGGCAGCCCGGAGTTCGGCCACTTCTCGTACGCGATCCGCACGCCCTCGTCCTCGGTGTCGGCGTACGCCGCCTTGAACCCGGCCTGGCACGGCTTGTCGCCGCCGCCGTTGTCCCGGAACCGGCGGACCAGGTCGGCGTCCGGCCGGGTGCTGATGTAGCCGTCGCCGATCCGGGCGGCCAGGTCGATCGACCTCGGGCCGAAGCCGGAGACGTGGATCGGCGGGGGCGTGTCGGGCCGGGTGTAGATCCGGGCGTGCTGGACGGTGTAGTGCCGGCCCCGGTGATCGACCACCGCGCCGGTCCACAGCGCGCGGATCACCTCGATCGCCTCCGCCAGCATCTCCAGCCGCACGCCGGTCGACGGCCAGGCGTCGCCGAAGATGTGCTCGTTGAGCGCCTCGCCGGTGCCCACCCCGAGCACGAAGCGGCCCGAGTGCAGCACCGCGCTGGTGGCGGCGGCCTGGGCGATCACCGCCGGGTGCAGGCGGACGGTGGGGCAGGTGACCGCGGTGGTCACCGGCAGCCCGCAGACCTGGCTCAGCGCGCCGATGGTCGACCAGACGAAGGCGCTCTGGCCCTGGGCGTCGATCCAGGGGTGGTAGTGGTCGGAGATCCACAGTGCCGTGAAGCCGGCCCGCTCGGCGGCGCGGGCCTGCGCCAGCAACTCCGCCGGGGCGTACTCCTCACTGGACAGGAAATAGCCGATCCGCATCGCTCCCCCTTGCCGCGGCCCTGGCCGGGCGTCCGCCCGGCCGACCAGAGCGGTACCCGGAAGGCGTCGGCCCGAACGCCGTCCCCCGCGATCAGCGGCGGAACATCGCGCGGATCGCGAGCAGCAGGAACAGGCCGCCGACCACCAGGCCGAGCAGGCGTACGCCGGGGACGTCCGCGGCGGTGGTGGCGTCGGCGAGCGGCGGGGGGGACATGTTCGCACTCTCGCACGGCCGGTCCGGGTACGCCAGCCGCTAACAGTAAGGATTGTTGACTATTTCCGGGTGCGGTGTGAACATTGGCAGCACCGCCGCCGGCGGGCAGGCCGTGGGGAACAGACGGGGGTACGACAGCGCATGACCGAGCGCAGCGAGCGGATCGTGGGAGCGACCGGAGACCTGGCGGCCCTCGCCGCCGCCGTCCTGCAACCCGGGTTCGTCGGCGCCACCCCGCCACCCTGGGTGCGCCGGTGGCTCGGCGAGGGGCTCGGCTCGGTGGTCCTCTTCGCCCGCAACATCGTCGACCACGACCAGGTCGCCGCGCTCACCGCGACGCTGCGGGCCGAACGGCCCGACGTGATCGTCGCGATCGACGAGGAGGCCGGTGACGTCACCCGGATCGAGTCGGCCCGGGGCAGCTCGCGGCCCGGCAACTTCGCCCTCGGCGCGGTCGACGACGAGGGCCTGACCGAGGAGGTCGCCCGCGACCTGGGCGCCGAGCTGGCCGCCCTGGGCGTCACCCTCAACTACGCCCCGGACGCCGACGTCAACTCCAACCCGGCCAACCCGGTCATCGGGGTCCGCTCGTTCGGCGCCGACCCCGCCCTGGTGGCCCGGCACACCGCCGCCTGGGTACGCGGACTCCAGGCCGGTGGGGTGGCCGCCTGCGCCAAGCATTTCCCCGGCCACGGGGACACCCGGGTCGACTCCCACCACGACCTGCCCCGCATCGGCGGCGACCGGGCCCGGCTGGACGCCGTCGAGCTGGCGCCGTTCCGGGCCGCGGTGGCCGCCGGGGTGCAGGCGGTGATGACCGGACACCTGCTGGTGCCGGCGCTGGACCCGGAGCTGCCGGCCACGCTCAGCCCGCGCATCCTCGGCGGCCTGCTCCGCGACGAGCTGGGCTTCCAGGGGGCGGTGGTGACCGACGCGGTGGAGATGCGGGCGGTCGCCGACCGGTACGGCTTCGCCGGGGCGGCGGTCCGTGCCCTCGCCGCCGGGGCGGACGCCATCTGCGTGGGCGGGGAGCGGGCCACCGAGGCGGACGCGGTCGAGCTGCGCGACGCCATCGTCGCGGCGGTGGCCGCCGGCCAACTGCCGGAGGAACGGCTGGCCGAGGCGGCGAAGCGGGTCGGTCAGCTCGCCGCCTGGACCGTCGCCAGCCGCGCCGGCCGAGCGGCGACCGCCGGCGCGGGCGACGGCTCGGCGGTCGGGCTGGCCGCCGCCCGCCGGGCCCTCCGGGTGGTCACCGGTCGCGCCGGGCTGCTGCCGCTGGCCGGCCCGGCGCACGTGGTGGAGTTCGTCCCGCCCCGCAACATCGCGATCGGCGCGGAGACCCCGTGGGGGATCGCCGCCCCGCTGGCCGAGCTGGTCCCCGGCACCACCACCGTCCGCTACGCCGAGGACGACGCCGTCGCCGACCCGGCCGCCGCCGCGGCGGCCGACCGTCCCCTCGTGCTGGTGGTGCGGGACCTGCACCGGCACGACTGGATGCGGGACGCGGTGGCTCGTGCCCTGGCCGCCCGCCCGGACGCCGTGGTGGTCGAACTGGGCGTGCCCGAGCTGGTCACCGGCGCGGTGCACCTGGCCACCCACGGCGCCACCCGGGCGGCCGGGTACGCCGCCGCGGAACTCCTCACCGGCCCGCGCTGACCGGCGGCGGCTCCGGCCACCCCGCCCGGCGGCGGGTCACGGCTCGGCGACCACCAGGTTGGCGTACTCGGGGTGGCGTTCGATGAACGCGGCCACGAAGGGGCACTTCGGCACCAGGCGGTCGCCGCGCTCGCGGAGCTGGTCCAGGGTGCCCCGGACCAGCGCCTCGCCGACGCCCATGCCCCGGTAGCGCTCGTCCACCTCGGTGTGCGTGAAGACCAGCACCTCGCCGCGCGGCAGGTACGCGGTGAACCCGGCCAGCGCGTCGTCGACCAGGATCTCGAATCGGTGCTTGGCGGGGTTCTCCTCGACCAGGTAGCTCACCGGGCCATTGTCTCTCCTGAGCCGGCCGGCCGGTCGGGTTCGGCCGGCAACCGGTCCACCTCGTCGACCCCTCGCCTGGCCGACGCCTCGTACCCTTGGCCGGGTGACGAACCGACGCGCCTTCCCCTCGCCGACCTCCACCCGCCGCGCCGCCGGCCTGCTGGCGGGCCTCGCGCTCGGGGCCGCGCTGCTGGCCGGCTGCGGATCGGAGGGCAGCTCCACCGACTGCGGCCTGGACGCCTGCACGGTCACCTTCGACCGTGGGGTCGAGGCGCGCGCCAGCATCCTCGGCGTCGAGGCGAAGCTGGTCGGCGTCCAGGGCGACCAGGTCACCGTGGAGGTGGCCGGGGAGCGGCTCTCGCTCACCGTCGGCCAGCAGGCCACCGAGGCCGGCGGCTTCCAGGTGACCCTGGACAGCGTCACCGACCAGCAGGTCGCGCTCCGGGTGGCCCGCAACCCGAACGGCTGATCAGACGGGGCGGTGTTTGGGACGCCGTCCGGCGGGAGATTGTGCCGCCATGTCACTCACCCGGAACGCCGCGACCGCCGCCGCCCAGGCCGCGAACAGCCGGTGGCTCGAACTGCTCACCCGGGCCGGATTCGTCGGTTACGGGATCGTGCACCTCCTCTTCGCCTGGCTCGTCGTGCAGATCGCCTTCGGTCGCTCCGGTGAGGAGGGCAACCAGAACGGCGCGCTGCGTACCCTGGGCGCCCAGCCGCTCGGCGGGTTCCTGCTGGTCACTGTCGCGATCGGGCTGTTCGCCATGGCCGTCTGGCAGGCGTTCGAGGCGACCGTCGGCCACCGCGGCCTGCGCGGCCGGCAGCGGCTCTTCGAGCGGGCCGCCTCGGTCGTGCGTACCGTCGTCTTCGCCTGGCTGGCCTGGACGGCGGTCAGGGTTTTCCAGGACGCCAGCGCCAACGCCTCCGATCAGCAGGAGGCGCTCTCGGCGAGGCTGATGGCCGCCACCGGTGGCCGGTGGCTGGTCGGGCTGGCCGGCCTGGTGCTCGCCGCCGTCGGCGTCGGCATGGTGGTCTACGGCCTGCGGAAGAAGTTCGAGAAGAACCTGATGACCGGCGAGATGACCGCGCGGACCCGCAGCCTCGCCTGCCGTCTCGGCATGTTCGGGTACGTCGCCCGGGGCGCGGTCTTCGCCGTCGCCGGCCTGCTGGTCGTCGTGGCCGCGGTGAGATACGACCCGGAGCGGGCGCGCGGCCTGGACGCCGCCCTGCGGACCCTGCGCGACCGGTCGTACGGGCCGGTGCTGCTGACGGTGATGGCGCTCGGCATCGCCGCCTTCGGCGTCTACTGCCTCCTCCAGTCCCGGTATCGCCGCGTCTGATCCTGGTCGACACCGGTGCGGCCGGGCACCCGGGCACGGCCCGTGCTGCCCTGGCCGGAGGGGAGAGCAATCCGTGCGGAGTTATCTCGGAACGGTCGTCGCCGCGCTGGCCGCGGCGGCGGTCGCCCTGTCGCTGGTCGAGGTGGCGCACCGGGCGACCCGGCGGCTCGGCCGGCGCTCGCTGCTGTTGGCCGAGCTCACCGAGCACGCGCACTCGCGGGCGGCCCGGCGCGGACGGCAGCGTTCGCACCGGCTGCGTTTGTTCCGCCGGTTTCGGGGGATCCGCTGGGGCACGCCCCGATTCCGGTCCGTCTCCGGCGACCGGACGTCCGGTGGCGCGCGGCCGGGCCGGTCGCTCCGCACAGGATTGACGGGCGGCGACTCCGGGCATACAGCGCGGTGATGACGAAAGGAGGACAGCATGGCTGACGTCGCGAGTCGCAGCACGTCCCGGACCGGGAGCGAGCCGTCCACCGGAGAACTGGTGCAGCGGGCCGCCGAGCAGGTCACCCGCCTGGTGCGGGACGAACTGGCGCTGGCCCGGGCCGAACTGACCCGCAAGAGCAAGCACGCGGGGATCGGAATCGGTCTGTTCGGCGGCGGCGGGGTGATGGCCCTCTTCGGCGCCGGCGCGGGGGTCGCCACCGTGATCCTGGCGCTGGCCCTGGTGCTGCCGGCGTGGGCGGCCGCGTTGATCGTGTCGGTGGCCCTCTTCCTGCTCGCCGGGCTCCTCGCCCTCATCGGCAAGCAGCAGGTCAGCCGTGCCGTCCCACCCGTGCCGGAGGCGACGGTCCGCAGCGTACGGGCGGACGTCGACACCGTCACCGCAGCGGTGAGGGACGGGAGGCGGTCATGACCGGCAACGGCACCGGGGACGTGGAGGCACTCCGTGAGGAGATCCGCCGGACCCGGGTCGAGTTGGGTGAGACGATGGAGCTGCTGGCCGCCAGGGCCGACGTCAAGGCCCGGCTGCGGGAGTCCGCCGCGCAGGCGAAGGGCCGGATGCGCGAGCAGGCCGCCCAGACCATGGCCCGGGTGCGCGGGCAGACGGCGGGGCAGGCCCGCTTCGCCCGCGAGCAGGCGGCCGGAAAAATCCGGCTCGCCCGCGCGCACGGGCAGGGGCAGGGCGGGTCGGTCCGACGTGGCCCGTTGCCGTGGGCGGCTGTCGCGGCCGGCGCGGTGGCGACCATGGTGGTGCTGCTGATCGTCCGCGGGAGGCGCAGGTGAGCAACAAGGTCGGCAAGGCCGCGTACAAGCCGGTCGGGGTGCTGCTCGGGCTGGCCGCCGGTACGGTCGCCGGGGTCATCTTCCGGCAGGTCTGGCGGGTCACGGCGGGCGACGGGGAGGCGCCCAGCGCCACCGACGAGCATCGGCGCTGGGGCGAGATCCTGGCCGCCGCCGCGTTGCAGGGCGCGATCTTCGCGGTCGTCCGGGCCGCCGTGGATCGCGGCGGGGCGATCAGCGTACGCCGGCTCACCGGGCACTGGCCCGACTGATCCGGCCGCGAACAGGGCCTCTTCCCGATGAGGGAAGGGGCCTTTCGCATGGCCCGCTCGGCCCGGCCAGTGGACCCGCCGCAACCTTCAGGTCACATGTCGGAGAATTTCGTCGGGTAGGCTGTGCAGAGTTTTTGCGTACGTGGTTTGCTGTCTCACGCTGTTGAGAGAAGCGTGGGTTGAGAGAAGTCTCCTTCACCGGGGGCCGCCTCAGGCGCCGCTGCTCGAAAACGGCCAATCGGCCGCACGGCGTGCTCGGCCGCCAGTTTTAGAAGGAGATACACATGGCGCAGGGAACCGTGAAGTGGTTCAACGCTGACAAGGGCTTCGGCTTCATCACCGTCGACGGCGGGGGTGCTGACGTGTTCGTCCACTTCTCGGCCATCCAGACCAGCGGCTACCGCACGCTGGAGGAGAACCAGCGGGTGGAGTTCGAGATCGCCCAGGGTCAGAAGGGTCCGCAGGCCGAGCAGGTCCGCCCCATCTGAGTACGGAGCCGGCTTACGCCGGCCGCCGCGTAGCCCCGCGTCCCGTTTGGGAGGCGGGGCTTTCCGCATTCATAGGACGATTCTCGGCATCAGTCGCGATGGCCCCGGGCCCGCATGCCGAAATAGAGCGCGACGAGTCCGATCAGGACGACGACCGGGCCGATGACCGCCCAGATCCGATGGCCGGTCATCACGCTGTCGGTCGCGTAACCCAGGCCCTGCACGGTCCAGAGCGCGCCCAGCACGACGGCCAGCAGCCCCAGGGTGAGCCGGAACCAGCCCCTCATCGTTCCCCCTCCACCGACGGGCACCTGACTCCAGCATGCCCGCGCCGGCCGGCCGGCGCGGGCGCCGCGCCGACGGGCCGGCGGGTCCGGCTCACCAGCGGTCGTGCACCTGCGGCCGGATCAGCTCGTCGTACGTCTCGCGGACGGCGGCCAGCTCGGCCCCGGTCAACGGCGGCAGGTCGGCCGTGGCGGCGTTGCGCCGCGCCTGCTCGGCGTCGCGGGCGCCGGGGATGACCACGGTGACGCCGGGCTGGTCGAGGATCCAGCGCAGCGCGAACTGGGCCATCGTCCGGCCGTCGCCGACCAGCGGCGAGAGCCGGCGTACGGCGGCCAGGCCGAGGTCGTAGTCGACCCCGGAGAACGTCTCGCCGACGTCGAACGATTCCCCGTGCCGGTTGAAGTTGCGGTGGTCGTTCGCCGGGAACGTGGTGTGCTCGTCGTAGCGACCGGAGAGCAGGCCGCTGGCCAGCGGCACCCGGGCGATGATGCCCACGCCGGCCGCCGACGCGGCGGGCAGCACCCGGTCGAGCGGCTTGAGCCGGACCGCGTTGAGGATGATCTGCACGCTGGCCACGCCGGGCCGGGCGATGGCGGTGAGCGCCTGGTCGCAGGTCTCGACGCTGACCCCGTACCCGGCGATCCGCCGCTCGGCGACCAGGGTGTCCAGCGCGTCGAAGACCCGGTCGTCGGCGAAGACCGCGGTGGGCGGGCAGTGCAGCTGCACCAGGTCGAGGGTGTCCACGCCGAGGTTGGCCCGGGAGCGGTCGGTCCAGGCCCGGAAGTTGTCCAGGGTGTACGCCTCCGGCGTCTGCGGCACCCGCCGGCCCATCTTGGTCGCCACGGTCAGCCCGTGCCCGGGGCGCTCGCGCAGGAACCGGCCGATCAGCCGCTCGCTGCGGCCGTCGCCGTACACGTCGGCGGTGTCCAGGAAGGTGACGCCGGAGTCGACGGCGGCGGCGAGCACGTCCATCGCCGCGCTCTCGCTGACCTCACCCCAGTCGGCGCCGAGCTGCCAGGCACCGAGTCCGACGATGCCCGCGTGCCGGCCGAGCCGGCCGAAGCTGCGCTGTTCCATTCGCGGAAGCCTAGTGAGCGGCTTGCCGGCGCGCGCGGCGGGCCGTACCGTCTAGCAAGACGTACGTACGGTTTGGAGGTTTGTCATGTGGGACCCGACCACCTACCTGCGCTACGGCGACGAGCGCTCCCGGCCCTTCCACGACCTGGTCGCCCGGGTCCCGGCCGAGCGCCCACGGGCCGTGGTGGACCTCGGCTGCGGCCCCGGCACGCTCACCGCCACCCTCGCCCGGCGGTGGCCGCGGGCCCGGCTGGGCGGGATCGACTCCTCCCCAGAGATGATCGCCCGGGCGAGCGCCCTGGACACCCCGGCCACCTTCGCCGTCGGCGACGTACGGTCCTGGCGTCCGGAGCCGGACGTGGACGTGGTGGTCAGCAACGCGGTGCTCCAGTGGGTGCCCGGCCACCGGGAGCTGCTCACCCGCTGGGCCGCCGGGCTGCCGGCGGGCGCGTGGCTGGCCTTCCAGGTCCCCGGCAACTTCGACGCCCCGTCGCACCGGGCGCTGCGTGCGGTGGCCGGGCATGACCGGTGGCGGGACACGCTCGCCCCGCTGCTGCGCGAGGCGCCCGTCGACGACCCCGTCGACTACGCCGCGCTGCTGGTCGGTGCCGGCTGCGCGGTCGACGCCTGGGAGACTACCTACGTGCACCTGCTCCCGGCCGCCGCCGGCGCGGACCACCCGGTCCTGACCTGGATGGAGGGTACGGCGCTGCGCCCGGTCCGGGCCGCGCTGACCGCCGCCGGCTGGGCCGAGTTCCGCGCCGAGCTGGGCGTCCGGCTCGCACAGGATTACCCGGTGCGGCAGGGTCAGGTGTACTTCCCGTTCCGCCGGATCTTCGCGGTGGCCCGCACCGGCGCCCGCGCAGAGGAGACCAAGTGACCGACCTGTCCGCCTTCATCGCCGGACTGCCCAAGGTGGAGCTGCACGTGCACCACGTCGGCTCCGCCTCGCCCCGGATCGTCGCCGAGCTGGCCGCCCGGCACGAGGGGCGCAGCCCCGTCCCGGCCGACCCCGAGCGGCTCGCCGAATATTTCGCGTTCCGCGACTTCGCCCATTTCGTCGAGATCTACCTCAGCGTCGTGGACCTGATCCGCGACCCGGAGGACGTCTGGATCCTCACCCACGAGGTGGCCCGGGAGCTGGCCCGCCAGCAGGTCCGGTACGCCGAGCTGACCATCACGCCGTACTCGCACGTGCGCCGGGGGATTCCGGCGCCCGCGTTCTGCGAGGCGATCGAGGACGCGCGCAAGCGGGCCGAGGCCGACTTCGGCATCGCGCTGCGCTGGTGCTTCGACATTCCCGGTGAGGCGGGACTGCCGGCCGCCGAGGAGACGCTGCAGATCGCCCTGCGGGAACGGCCGGACGGGCTGATCAGCTTCGGCCTGGGCGGCCCCGAGATCGGGGTGCCGCGACCGCAGTTCAAGCCGTACTTCGACCAGGCCCGAGCCGCGGGGCTGCGCTCGGTGCCGCACGCCGGCGAGACCACCGGGCCGGAGACGATCTGGGACGCGCTGCGGGAACTGGGCGCGGAGCGGATCGGCCACGGCATCTCCGCCGCGCTCGATCCCGAACTGCTCACCCACCTGGCCGAGCGGCAGATCGCGCTGGAGGTCTGCCCCACCTCCAACGTCCGTACCCGGGCGGTGGCGACCCTCGACGAGCACCCGCTGCCGCAGCTCGTCGAGGCCGGGCTGCTGGTCACCATCAACTCCGACGACCCGCCGATGTTCGGCACCACCCTGAACGACGAGTACGCCGTCGCCGCCCGGCTGCTGAACGTGGGCCCGGACGGGCTCGCCGCGCTGGCCCGGGCCGCGGTCACCGCCTCGTTCCTGGAGCCGGCGGAGAAGGCCCGGATCAGCGGCGAGATCGACGCGTACCTGGCGGGCGCGGCGCGCTGAGAGGACCCGACGGGGAGTGGCGCGCGACGGGAGCGAGGTGTGGGGGACCGAAACTCCCGCCGCGCGCACGGATCCGCCGGCCGAGGGTGTTACCGGGGCGTTCCGGCCGACGGAACTGATGGGTTCGGTGAGATCCTGGCAGCCGGTCGGGCCGGCGCGGCGGTGGTTAACCCAGACCTAAGGAAGACTTGCGGCGGGCCACAGCCAGCGGCCGAGACACGGTCAGCGCGGCCGGGGCAGGCGGCGGCGGATCTTCTGCTCCCGGCCGTCCCGCGCCATCCGGCCGACCAGCCCGAACCGGTTGACCTGCCGGGGCGTCGCCTCCGGGTCGGCCAGCAGCATCACCACGCTGGCCCCGCCGAGCCGGGCCTGGTCGATGCTGACCGACCCGTTGGCCTGCAACGCGACCCGCCGGGCGATGTCCAGCCCGAGCCCGGTCGAGCCCTGGTCGCTGGCGCCCCGGCGCAGCGCCCGGTCCGGATTCGCGATGCCCGGGCCGGCGTCGTCGATGCGGATCGCCACCCAGCCGTCCCGCCGGCTGACCGCCACCTCGAACGCGGTGCCCTGCGGCGTGTAGCGGAAGACGTTGCCGATCACCGCGTCGAGCGCGGCGGCCAGCTCGGCCCGGGGCACCGGCGCCGGAATGCGTAGTTGCGCCCCGACGACCCGGTGCGGCCGGTTCTGGTCGCCCGCGAGGGCCGACCAGAAGACCATCCGGTCCCGGACCACCTCGCTCACGTCGCACGTCGCCGGTCCGGCCTCCTGGCTGACCGCCTTGCGGGTGGTCTTGATCAGCTGGTCGACCTCGCCCTCCAGGGTGACGATGGCCTGCCGGATCCGCCGGATGCCGCGCCGGCGGTCGAGTTCCGCCGCGCTGAACGTCCCGATGCTGGTGTCGTCGGACTCCAGCGCCTCGGCGTCCAGCCGCAGCGCGGTCAGCGGGGTACGCAACCGGTGGGACAGGTCCGCGACGAGTTCCCGCTCGTCGGCGCGGAGCGCGACGAGCCGCTCCGCCATCCGGTTGAACGCGTGCCCGGCCTCGGCCAGCTCCCGCGGGCCGGCCGGCTCGACCCGTACGCCGAGGTCACCGTCGCCGACGGCGAGCGCCGCCTTGACCAGCTCGCCGGTGGCGTCCACCGCCCGCGCGGCAACCCGGTCGACCACGATCACCACGGCCGCGACCAGCGCCGCCGCCACCGCGAGCAGCAGCAGCCACCGCCGGCCGGAACCCTCGTCGAGCACCCGGTCGGGGACGAAGACCTCCACCACCGCGACCCTGTCGCCGAGCACCACCGGGTCCAGCCGGAGCACGCCGCCGGGCACGTCGGTGACCAGCGACCGCCGGTCGGCGCCGGCCCGGGCCAGCGCCGCGGCGTCGGCGCGGCCGAGGGACTCGTCACCACCGAGACCGTGTACGACCGGCCGCAGCGCCGGGTCGTCGTCGGTGGCCGCGACCGCGCGGTGGACGACGTCCGGGTCGGTGCTGACCGCGAGCGCGCCGGTGACCAGGGCACTGCGCCGGGCCGCGTCGGCCAGCTTCTCGTGCCGCGACTGGTCGCCGAGGGCGAGCCCGAGCGGGATGAGGAAGGCGAGCGCGACGAGGGTGCACATGCCGGCCGTGAGCCAGGCCAGCGCGGGCCTCAGTCGGGCACCACCAGCCGGAAGCCGACCCCCCGCACGGTGCGCAGGTAGCGCGGCTTCGCCGCGGACTCGCCCATTTTGCGGCGCAGCCAGTAGAGGTGAACGTCGATGGTCTGGTCCTCGCCGACCGACGGCTGCCGCCATACCTCCTCCAAGAGTTCCCGCCGGGACACTACCCGGCCGGGACGCGCGGCGAGATACGCCAGCAGGTCGAATTCCTTACGGGTCAGCGCCAGCGGCTGCCCGTCCAGCACCGCGCTGCGTTCGCCCACGTCCACCCGCAGCCCGCCGACGGTGTGCACCGCCGGCTGGACCGTACGGCTGGCCCGGCCCGCCCGGCGCAGCACGGTGGTGATCCGGGCATCCAGGTGGGCCCCGGTGAACGGCTTGACCATGTAGTCGTCGGCGCCCGCCCGCAACAGCCGCACCACGGACTGCTCGTCGTCCCTCGCGGTGGCGATGATGATCGGCACGTCGGTGATCCCGCGCAGCATCCGCAGCGCGTCCGAGCCGTCCAGATCGGGCAGGCCGAGGTCGAGCACGACCAGGTCGGGAGTCTCGGCGGCGACCCGGCGCAGCGCGTCCAGCGCCGTGCCGACGGCGTGCACGGCGTGTCCCCGGTCGGTGAGGGACCGCAGCATCGCACCGCGTACGACGTGATCGTCTTCGACCAGGAGGACGGTGGCCACGTCAAGACGGTACTCGGCGTGGCAAGTTGATCGCGTTGCGGCAGTTGAGGGAACCGGGCAAGCTGGGACGACGATGACGTTCACCCTGTTCCCCGACACCCGCCTGGCGCTCGCCCGGGACGCCCTCGCCGGCCTCTCGGTCGGTGACGCTCTCGGCGCGATGTTCTTCGTCCCCGGCCGGCCGACCGCGCCGTGGCACGATGACCTGCCTCCCGGCCCGTGGGCGTGGAGTGACGACACCGAGATGGCCTGCTCGGTCGTGACCGTCCTGACCGAGGCCGGGGAGATCGATCGCGACAGCCTGGCCAGCGCCTTCGCCGAGCGCTACGACCCGGCCCGCCGCTACGGCGCGGGCGCCGTCGAGCTGCTGGAGCTGATCCGCGCCGGGACGCCGTGGCCGGTGGCCGCCGCGTCCGCGTTCGACGGGCAGGGCTCCTGCGGCAACGGCGCCGCGATGCGGGTCGCCCCGCTCGGCGCCTGGTACGCCGACTCGACCCGGCGCGCCGCCGATCAGGCCCGCGCCTCCGCCGAGGTGACCCACGCCCACCCGGAGGGAATCGCCGGCGCGGTCGCGGTGACGGTCGCCGCCTCGCTGGCCGCCCGGGCCCGGCTGGACGGGGACCGACCCGAGCCGGCCCGGCTGCTCGGCGCGGTGGCCGGCGCCCTGGACCCGGGCGGCGAGCTGCACCGGGGCGTACGCCGGGCGGTCGCGTTGCTCGGTCACTCGGCGGGCGTGGCCGCCGACGCGCTCGGCAACGGCTCCCGGGTCACCGCGCAGGACACCGTCCCGTTCACGCTCTGGGTCGCCGCCACCCACCTCGACGACTACCCGGCCGCGATCCGCGTCTGCGTCGAGGCGGGCGGGGACGTGGACACCACTGCGGCCATCGTCGGCGGGGTGGTCGCCGCGTACACCGGGGTCGGCACGCCGGGCGGCGTGCCCGACGGCTGGCTCGCCGCCCGCGAGCCGCTGCCGACCTGGCTCCCCGCCCACCCCTGACTCCCCGCGTCCGCGCCCCCGGCTCGCGGCTCGCGGCTCGCGCAGTGTCGGCGAAAGTGCTGCTTCGCGATGCCGGGATGGGCCGCTTTCGGGGAAGGTGCTGCCTCGCGGCGCGTCGGGGTGGTCGGCGTCAGCTCGTCGGGGTGGCGGGGGCGTGCCGGCCCGAGAGGACGGGCTCGCCGGTTTCGCCCGGAGCCGGCCGCACGTCGAGTGTCGCGTCCGGGGCGAGCGCCAGCGGGCCGCGTCGGCGGCGGCTGAGCAGCCAGCCGAGCACCGCCCCGGCGCCCAGCCCGGCGAGCAGCCCGGCACCGAGCAGCAGGTCGGCGCTCGGACCGTCCTGGTTGGCGGCCGGCGCGGCCACGGCCGGCCCCGGGGCTGCCGGGCGGACGGCGGACCCGCCGTGGCCGGCGTGCCCGCCGGTGCGGGGCAGGGCCGGCAGCAGGGTCACGGTCGGCGCGGGGTGCGCCCCGCCCGGCGGGTCCGCCCACCGGATCACCGTGCCGTCGGCGTACGTCCGGACCACCTGGAAGGCCAGCCGGTCGACCGCCGGCATCGGGCCCATGCCGAGCCGCAGTCGGGTGGGGCCGGTGGCCGCTCCGGGCATCCGGATCCAGGTCACCGCGTCGGTCACCTGGTTCAGCTCGGGGGCGTGGATGCCGGCGACCGGCCGGTCGAGGGTACGGGTGGTGATCCGCGGCGCCCAGCCCGGCACCGACAGGGGGTAGACCTCGCCGACGGGGGCGTCCACCGGCATTCTCAGCTCGATCCGGGTGGTCCGGCTGCCGGCCCGCTCCTCGGGCAGCACGACGGTCACCTCGACCGCGTCCCCCTGGCGCACCTCGGCCGGAACGGTCGTGATCGTCACCCCGGCAGAGGCGGCGGTCCCGGCCTCGGTCGCGGTTCCGGTAGCGGTTTCGATTCGGGTGGCGGCTGCGGTCGCGGTGCCGGGCCAGCCCGGCGTTCCGGCCACGACGACGGTCAGTACGACGGCCAGCAGGGTCGCCGCCCGACACCGGCCCCGACGGGTCATCCTCATGGTCGTCCCCATCCGTCTCGACGCGGCCGGCACCGGCTCCGGCCGTACCGGGTAGTTCGGCCCGGGCGGCGGAAAGGTTCAACGCGTGGGCGAACTCGTTCCGGCCATCGTTCGGGACACCACGGCGTCGCCGACGGTGCGGAAAGGGGGACCGATAGCATCGCAGGGGCCGGCAACCGGCAGATCCGAGCCCCATCGACGACAGGAGTCACCGTGTCCGCACCCCGTACCCCCGTCGTGGCCGACCCCGTCGTCGTCGCCGCCGGGACCACGGCGGCCGACGCGGTGGCCGCGGCCGGGCTGCCCACCAGCGGCCCGAAGGCCGTCGTGGTGGTCCGCGACCCGCAGGGCCAGCTGCGCGACCTGGACTGGAAGCCGGCCGAGGAGACCACGGTCGAGCCCGTCGCCCTCGACTCGCCGGACGGGCTGAACGTGCTGCGGCACTCCACCGCGCACGTGCTCGCCCAGGCCGTGCAGGACGTCTTCCCCGAGGCGAAGCTCGGCATCGGCCCGCCGATCGAGAACGGCTTCTACTACGACTTCCAGGTCGACAAGCCGTTCCAGCCGGACGACCTGGCGAAGCTCGAGAAGCGGATGCAGGAGATCGTCAAGTCCGGCCAGCGGTTCCGCCGCCGGCGGTTCAGCAGCCTGGACGAGGCGCGGGGCGAGTTGGCCGCCGAGCCGTTCAAGCTGGAGCTGATCGAGGTCAAGGGGGAGGGGCTGGACTCCTCCGAGGTGATGGAGGTGGGCGGCGGCGAGCTGACCATCTACGACAACCTCGCCGCGAACGAGGACAAGGTCTGCTGGTCGGACCTGTGCCGCGGCCCGCACCTGCCGAACACCCGGCTGATCGGCGCGTTCAAGCTGATGCGCTCGGCCGCCGCGTACTGGCGGGGGTCGGAGAAGAACCCGCAGCTCCAGCGGGTGTACGGCACCGCGTGGCCGACCCGGGACGAGCTGAAGGCGTACCTGAGGCTGTTGGAGGAGGCGGCCCGGCGCGACCACCGCAAGCTCGGCGCGGACCTCGACCTGTTCAGCTTCCCCGACGAGATCGGCTCGGGCCTGGCGGTCTTCCACCCCAAGGGCGGCGTGCTCAAGCGGGTGATGGAGGACTACGTCCGCACCCGCCACATCGAGGAGGGCTTCCAGTACGTCGGGACCCCGCACATCTCGAAGGAAGGTCTCTTCCACACCTCGGGCCACCTGCCCTACTACAAGGACACGATGTTCCCTCCGATGGAGATGGAGGGCAGCGACTACTACCTCAAGGCGATGAACTGCCCGATGCACAACCTGATCTACAGGTCGCGCGGGCGGTCCTACCGTGAGCTGCCGATGCGGCTGTTCGAGTTCGGGTCGGTGTACCGGTACGAGAAGTCGGGCGTCATCCACGGCCTGACCCGGGTGCGCGGCTTCACCCAGGACGACTCGCACTCCTACTGCACGAGGGAGCAGGCGCCGGGCGAGGTCAAGCACCTGCTGGGCTTCGTGCTCAGCCTGCTTCGGGACTTCGGCATCGACGACTTCTACCTGGAGCTGTCGACCCGCGACGAGTCCCGGCCGGACAAGTTCGTCGGCTCGGACGAGGACTGGGCGACCGCGACCGCGGTGCTGGAGGAGTGCGCCCGGGAGACCGGGCTCGACCTGGTGCCGGATCCGGGCGGCGCGGCCTTCTACGGCCCGAAGATCTCGGTGCAGGCCAAGGACGCCATCGGCCGTACCTGGCAGATGTCGACGATCCAGTACGACTTCAACCAGCCGAAGGGCTTCGGGCTGGAGTACCAGGCGGCCGACGGCAGCCGGCAGCAGCCCGTCATGATCCACTGTGCCAAGTTCGGGTCGATCGAGCGCTTCATCGGCGTGCTCACCGAGCACTACGCCGGGGCGTTCCCGGCGTGGCTCGCCCCGGTGCAGGTGGTCGGCATCCCGATCCGCGAGGACCACACCGACTACCTCCAGGAGTTCGTCGCGGCGCTGCGGGTCGAGGGGATCCGGGCCGAGGTCGACGCGGGCGACGAGCGGATGCAGAAGAAGATCCGCAACGCCCAGCAGCAGAAGATCCCGTTCATGGTGATCGCCGGTGACGACGACGTGGCCGCCGGCACGGTGTCCTTCCGCTACCGGGACGGGTCGCAGCGCAACGGCGTACCGGTGGCCGAGGCGGTCGCCCACGTGCTCGACGTGGTCAACTCCCGGACCAACTCGGGGCCCTCGGCGGAGAGCTGAGCCCCGGCCCGGCCGTGGCCGGGCGTGACGTGCCGCGAACGGCGGTGCCCCGGCGTCGGGGTACCGCCGTTCGCCGTGTCCGGTGCCCGGTACGCATCGAACCCCCACCAGGCACCCCGGCTCGTCGAGGCGCGGTGACCGTAGGATCGGCGATGTGACTGGGGCGGATCGGCACTTCGACAGCGGCACCGACAACGGTCTGGCGGACGGGCTGGAACGGCTCTGGACGCCGCACCGGATGACCTACATCTCCGGCGAGGACCGGCCCGCGGGCGGCTACGAGAAGCCCGCCGGTTGCCCGTTCTGCCTGGCCCCCGGCCTGCCTCCGGACGAGAGCCTGGTCGTCGCCCGGGGCGAGCACGTCTTCGCGGTGCTCAACCTCTACCCGTACAACCCGGGGCACCTGCTGGTCTGCCCGTACCGGCACGTCGCCGACTACACCGAGCTGGACGCGCCGGAGACCGCCGAGCTGGCCGCGTTCACCAAGGACGCCATGCGGGTGGTCCGCCACGTCTCCAACGCGCACGGCTTCAACCTGGGCATGAACCAGGGCGGCGTGGCCGGCGCCGGCATCGCCGCCCACCTGCACCAGCACGTGGTCCCCAGGTGGGGCGGCGACGCCAACTTCATGCCGGTCATCGGCCGGACGAAGGTGCTGCCGCAGTTGCTCGCCGACACCCGGGACCTGCTGGCCAAGGCCTGGCCGGCCTGATCCGGCCCGGTCGGTTCGGCTGACGGCGGCCGTCCCGGTCGGCGTCCCCGGTCGGTGCGCGGTCCCGGTGGCGTCAGCGTGCTCGGCCCCAGCGTCAGTGCGCCCTGCCCCGGCGGCGGTCCGGCCGCCGGTGCGTGGTGGGACCGCTCCGCCGGGCCGCCTCGGCAGGGTCGGTGGCAGGTTCGGCGCGGAGGGCGAGCTGGCGCAGCCGCCGCTCGACCATCCGGTCGGCGTGCCGGGCGATCCAGAGACAGACCCCGGCGAGCGGCAGTTCGACCAGCGCGGCCAGCAGCACCGACATCACCAGGTCGGGCCCGGCCACGGTGGTCGTCACGTCGAACCAGGCGTCCACCACCAGCATGGTCGCGGTGCCGGTGGCGGCCAGCACCACCTGCCGGTTGCCCCGGTACGCGTGCCAGGCGGTCAGCGAGAGCAGCGCCGCCAGCCCCAGGTCGAACCCGACCCAGGCGGCCCGGTAGTGCGTCGTCACGGCGTGCCGGGGCAGGGTCAGCGCGAGATAGCCGATCCACGGCAGGGTGAGCAGGGCCAGCACCACGAAGATGGGCGCCACCCAGCGCGGCACCGGCCGCGCCTCGCTCGCCCGCTCGATCCCGTCCGCCGTGGGGCCCATCGTTCCTCCAGGTCGCGGTGGTGTCTCGCCGCCAAGATCGGCAAAGCCCGGAGCATCCCCATCGACAGTACGATCCTCCGCATGGCTCTGCTGCACCGCGCGGAACTGCGCCCCTCGAAGCTCGACCTGCTCGCCGCCTGGCTGCCCGGCCGTCCCTGGTTCGCCGGGACGGTGGGTGCCGCCGTCACCCGGGTCGGGGCGTACCGCTTCGACGACCCGGCCGGCGAGGTCGGGATCGAGACCCTGCTCGTCCGGGCCGGGGACGGGCCGGTCCTGCAGGTGCCGCTCGCCTACCGGGGCGCCCCGCTGGCCGGCGCCGACGGCTGGCTGGTCGGCACCACCGAGCACTCCGTGCTCGGCCCACGCTGGGTGTACGACGCCTGCGCCGACCCGGTCTACCCGCCCGCCCTGGCCGCGGCCGTCCTCGCCGGCGCGGGCCAGGCGGAGGAGTATTTCGAGGTGGACGGTCGGCGGGACGTGCGCGCGCCCAGCATGACCCTCACCGGCAGCCGCGTCGACGGGGCCGAACTGCCGGCGGTCGGCGCGCCCCGCGAGGTGGTCGACGGCGAGCCGACGCTGATCCGGGCCGATCCGGTCGAGCTGGCCGTCGTCCGGCGGCCGGTCCCCGCCGAGGTCCCGTCCGACGCCTGCCTGACCGGCGCCTGGGCCGGGCAGCCCGCCCCGGTCCTGCTGGCGTACGCCGTGCCCCGCTGACCGTCCACCGTGGCCGCCCGATCGCTGTGGGTGATTTTCTCACCCGCGGCGGCCGGGCGGGTGGCACGATGCGGCGGTGGCAGTCAGCACGCGGACGTTGGGCCGCAGCGGCATCGAGGTCAGCGCCCTCGGGATGGGGTGCTGGGCGATCGGCGGCCCGTGGACGGAGGGTGTGCGACCGCTGGGCTGGGGCGCGGTGGACGACGACGAGTCCGTCCGGACGGTCCGCCGCGCGCTCGACCTCGGGGTGACGTTCTTCGACACCGCCGACACGTACGGGGCCGGTCACGGCGAGCGGATCCTCGGCCGGGCGCTCGCCGGCCGCCGCGACGAGGCGGTGATCGCCACCAAGTGGGGCTACACCTTCGACGAGGGGACCCGGCAGGTCACCGGCGAGGACCCGTCGCCCGGGTACCTGCGGCGGGCGGTCGTCGCCTCGCTGCGCCGGCTGGACACCGACCGGATCGACCTCTATCAGCTGCACCTCGGCGACCTGCCGCTGCCCCGGGCCGAGGCGCTGGTCGGCACCCTGGAGGACCTGGTCGCCGACGGCCTCGTCCGGGCGTACGGCTGGAGCACCGACCGGGCCGACCGGGCGGGCGCGTTCGCCCAGGTGGCCCGGCACGCCACCGCCGTGCAGCACGGCCTGTCGGTGCTCCGGGACGCCCCGACGCTGCTCGTGGCCTGCGACAAGCACGACCTGGCCAGCGTCGTCCGGGGGCCGCTCGCGATGGGGCTGCTCACCGGCAAGTACACCCCGGCGTCGACGCTGCCCCGTGACGACGTACGCGGGACCGCCCCGAACTGGTTGGAGTGGTTCCGTGGCGGCCGGCCCGCGCCGGAGTGGCTGCGCCGGGTGGCCGCCGTACGCGGCGCGCTGACCGCCGACGGCCGGACCCTGGCCCAGGGTGCGCTCGGCTGGATCTGGGCGCGCAGCGGCCGTACCGTCCCGGTCCCCGGCGCGCGGACGGTCGCTCAGATGGAGGAGAACGCCGCGGCGCTGCGCCGGGGGCCGCTCGCCCCGGACCAGTTCGCCGAGGTGGAACTCCGGCTCGCGGCCCTGCGTACGGCGGCTCTCCGGGACGCCGACCGGCCGCACTGGCCGATGCCCCCGGTCCCCGCCGCGCGCCCCTGACCGCCCCGCCCGCCGGGCCGCCCCCGACCAGGAGTTCCGCGGGCGTGCCCGGGCGCGGGCGGCGGTACGGGTCAGGAACGGGCGGCGTGCTCCTTGCGGACCTGCTCGGCGAGGTGGGCGGGCATGGGTTCGTACCGGGCGAACTCGCGGCGGAAGGTGCCGGTGCCGGCGGTCATCGAGCGCAGCTCGACCGCGTACCGGAGCAGCTCGGTGGCGGGCACCTCGGCGCGGACCAGGGTGCGCCCCTCGGCGTCCGGGTCGGGCTCGGTGCCGAGCACCCGCCCGCGCCGGCCGGAGAGGTCGCCCATCACCGCGCCCACCGACGGGTCGGGCACCCGGATGGTCACCTCGTCGACCGGCTCCAGCAGCGTCGGCTGGCCCTTCTCGGCGGCGTCCCGCAGCGCGAGGGCCCCCGCGGTCTGGAACGCCGCGTCGGAGGAGTCGACGCTGTGCGCCTTGCCGTCGAAGAGGGTCACCCGCAGGTCCACCACCGGGGAACCGGCGACCAGGCCGCGTTCCATCTGCGCCCGCACGCCCTTCTCCACCGACGGGATGTAGTTGTGCGGCACCGCGCCGCCGACCACCTTGTCGACGAACTCGAAGCCGGCGCCGCGGGGCAGCGGCTCCACGTCGACGTCGCAGACCGCGTACTGGCCGTGGCCGCCGGACTGCTTGACGTGCCGGCCGTGCCCCTTCGCTCCGACGGTGAACGTCTCGCGCAGCGCCACCCGGACCGGCTCGGTCTCCAGCTCCACCCCGCCGGCGCGCAGCCGGTCGAGCACCACGTCGGCGTGCGCCTCGCCCATGCACCAGAGCACCAGCTGATGGGTCTCGGCGTTGCGCTCCAGCCGCAGCGTCGGGTCGCCGGCCACCAGCCGGGCCAGGTTGCGGGCCAGAGTGTCCTCGTCGGCCCGGCTCTTCGCCACGATCGCCACCGGCAGCAGCGGCTCCGGCATCTCCCACGGGGCGATGAGCAGCGGCTCCTCCTTGGCGGAGATGGTGTCGCCGGTCTCCGCGCTGCCCGACTTGGTGATCGCGCAGATGTCCCCGGCGACGGCGGCGGCCACCTCACGCAGCGTCGCGCCGAGCGGGCTGTAGAGGTGGCCGACCCGCTCGTCGGCGTCGTGGTCGGCGTGGCCCCGCTCGGTCATGCCGTGCCCGGACACGTGGATCACCTGGTCGGGGCGGAGGGTGCCGGAGAAGACCCGGACCAGGGACACCCGCCCGACGTGCCGGTCGACGGTCGTCTTGACCACCTCGGCGACCAGCGGGCCGTCCGGGTCGCAGCCCAGCGGAGGCCGGGGCGAGCCGTCCACCCCGGTGACCGCCGGCAGGTCGTGCTCCAGCGGCGACGGAAACGCCGCCACCAGGCCGTCGAGCAGCACGTCCAGGCCGACCCCGGTCTCCGCGCAGACCGGCACCACCGGGTAGAAGTGGCCCCGGGCCACCGCCGTCTCCAGGTCGGTGACGAGCACCTCGGTGTCGATCTCCTCGCCGCCGAGGTAGCGGTCCAGCAGGGTCTCGTCCTCGCTCTCCGCGATGATCCCCTCGATCAGCTCGTTGCGCGCCTCCACGATCGCGGGCAGGTGCTCGGGGTCCGGCTCCCGCACCGCCGCGGGCAGCCCGGCCGAGTAGTCGAAGACCCGGCGGGTGATCAGCCCCATCAGGCCGGCGACCGACACGCCGTCGTCGCCGAGCATGGGGAGGTAGAGCGGAAGCACGTTGTCGCCGAAGACCCGCTGGCAGAGCGCCACCGCCTCGTCGAAGTCGGCGCGTGGGTGGTCCAGCCGGGCCACCGCGACCGCGCGCGGCATGTCGACCGCGGCGCACTCCTCCCAGAGCGCGGCGGTCGCGGCGTCCATCCCGTCGACGGCCGAGACCACGAACAGCGCCGCGTCGGCGGCCCGCAGACCGGCGCGCAGCTCGCCGACGAAGTCGCCGTAGCCGGGGGTGTCCAGGAGGTTCACCTTGACGTCGCGGTGCAGCAGCGGGGCACAGCAGAGGCTCACCGAACGCTGCTGGCGTACGGCGGCGGGGTCGTGGTCGCAGACCGTGGTGCCGTCGGTGACGGTGCCGGCGCGGCCGATCGTGCCGCTGGCCGCCAGCAACGCCTCGACCAGGGTGGTCTTGCCCGCCCCGGAGTGGCCGACCAGCACCACGTTGCGAACCCTGCCGGGCTCGGTCACCACCGGCGCGCCGCCGGTGACACCCTTCTCCTGATTTTTCTGCGCCATCGCGGCGCACCTCCCTCAGCCGGTGTGGTGGCGACCGCCGCGCGCGACGGGGAAGCGGGCCCGGGCGGGTGCCGCGGCGATATCCTCCGGTGCTCTCCTGGACGACGGGTTCTCGGACGGGTGGTTCGGTGAGCTGGCTCACCTCCCACGCTCGATCTCACACCCGTTGCCGACCCCGCACAAGGGCCGTCGGACCTTCGGACCGACCAGCCGTGCCGCCGGCCGCTTCCGGCCGTTATCGTGGGACCGCCATGGCGAAGATCTTCCAAGTGACGGCCCGAGCGGGCATGACCCGCGTCGTGGAGCCGGTCGCGCGCGGTCTGCTCCGCGCCGGAGTGTCCCCCAACGCGGTCACCGTGACCGGCACCGTCGGCGTGCTCGTCGGCGCGCTCGGCTTCGGCGCCCGCGGCCATCTGGTCGCCGGTGCGCTGATCGTCACGGTCTTCGCGCTCACCGACCTGCTCGACGGCACGATGGCCCGGATGAGCGGAGGTTCCACCCGGTTCGGGGCCTTCCTCGATTCGAGCATGGACCGGATCGCCGACAGCGCCGTCTTCGGCGCGGTCGCGTACTGGCTGGCCACCCAGCACCAGTACGCGGGGGTGGCCGCGGCGCTGCTCTGCCTGGCCGCCGGCGGGCTGGTCTCCTACGTCAAGGCCCGCGCCGAGGGGCTCGGGATGACCGCCAACGTGGGCGTCGCCGAGCGCACCGAGCGGCTGCTGATCGTCGGGGTGGGCGGCCTGCTCACCGGCCTCGGCGTCAAACTGGCGCTGCCGATCGCGCTCTGGCTGCTCGCCGCCGTCTCGATCTTCACGGTCGGGCAGCGCATGGCCCACGTGTACCGGCAGGCGCAGCAGGCCGGCCACGAGTGAACCTCACCGAGCTGGGCTACGTCGCCGGCTGGCGGTTGGCCCGCACGCTGCCCCGGCCGGTGGTCGCCGCCGCCTTCCGGGCGGGCGCCGACCGCGCGTACCGCCGGGGCGGTCGGGGTACGACGCGACTCCGGGCCAACCTGCGCCGGGTGGTCGGCCCGGAGCTGCCCGAGGCGGAGCTGGACGAGCTGGTCCGGGCCGGCCTGCGGTCGTACGCCCGGTACTGGATGGAGGCGTTCCGGCTGCCGTCGCTGAGCCGTCAGGAGATCCTCGCCGGGTTCCGCCTCGACGGCGCGGACAAGCTCGGCGCCGACGTGGAGTCCGGCCGGGGCGCGGTGATCGCACTGCCGCACGGCGGCAACTGGGACGCAGCCGGCGCCTGGGTGGCGGCCACCGGCTGGCCGATCACCACGGTCGCCGAGCGGCTCAAGCCGGAGGCCGTCTACGAGCGTTTCCTCGCCTTCCGGCAGGGCCTGGGCATGGAGATCCTGCCCACCCACGGCGGCGAGCGCCCGGCGTTCGAGGTGCTGGTCGACCGGCTCCAGGCCGGTACGGTGGTGCCGCTGCTCGCCGACCGGGACCTCTCCGCCCGCGGCGTGGAGGTGGACTTCTTCGGCGGCCGGACCCGGATGCCGGCCGGCCCGGCGCTGCTGGCGATCCGGACCGGCGCACCCCTCTACGTCACCACGATGTGGTACGAGTCGGACATCGCCCGCGCCGCCCTCGACGGCCCGCTGGAACTGCCCGGCCCGAGCAGCGGCTCGCTGGATTTCCGGGTACGCGTGCTCACCCAGCGGATCGCCGACGGTCTGGCGGCGGGCATCGCCCGCCACCCGCAGGACTGGCACATGTTGCAGCGGATGTGGCTGGACCAGCGGACCGACGGCCCGGGCGCCACGCCGCAGCCGCCGGCCGCCACCGGGACGATCTGAGGAGGGGGCCGCGGTGAGCGCGAGGAGTGCGGCGCGGCGGAGCCCCGCAGTCACGAACGAGGGGCACTGACATGCGGATCGGCATCGTGTGCCCGTACTCCTTCGACGTCCCGGGCGGGGTGCAGAACCACGTCATGGACCTGGCCGAGGCGTTGATCGGGCTGGGCCACCAGGTGAGCGTGCTCGCCCCCGCCGACGAGGACTCGCCGCTGCCCCCGTACGTGGTGGCCGCCGGGCGGGCGGTGCCGCTGCCGTACAACGGCTCGGTGGCCCGGATCGCCTTCGGCCCGGTCTCCACCGCCCGGGTGCGGCGCTGGATCACCCGGGGCGACTTCGACGTGCTGCACGTGCACGAACCGCTCACGCCGAGCCTGTCGATGCTGGCCGTGCTCTGCGCCCGTGGCCCGGTGGTGGCCACCTTCCACACCGCGATGACCCGTTCCCGGGTGCTCTCCGCGGCGCAGGGGATGCTCCGGATCGTGCTGGAGCGGATCACCGCCCGGATCGCGGTCAGCGCGCTGGCCCGCAAGGTGCAGGTCGAGCACCTGGACGGCGGCGCGGTGGAGATCCCCAACGGGGTCGCGGTGGCGAAGTTCGCGGGCGTCGAGCCGCTGCCCGGCTGGCCGGGGGAGTGCGCGCCGGGCACCGGCGGGACGGTGGGATTCCTGGGCCGGTTCACCGAGCCCCGCAAGGGCTTCCCGATTCTGCGGGACGCGTTCGTCGCGCTCGCCCCGCACCGGCCGGGGCTGCGCCTGCTGGTGGCCGGGCCGGGCGACCGGGACGACCTGTACGGGCAGTTCCCGGCCGGGTTGCGGGACCGGGTCACCTTTCTCGGCATGATCCCCGAGGCGGACAAACCTCGCATGTTGCGCAGCCTGCACCTGTACGTCGCACCCAACACCGGAGGGGAGTCCTTCGGGATGATCCTCACCGAGGCCCTCGCCGCCGGCACCACCGTGGTGGCCAGCGACCTCGACGCCTTCCGCCGGGTGCTGGACGGCGGGCGGGCCGGGTGGCTCTTCCCGACCGGCGACGCGGCGGCCCTGCGTACCGCCCTGGCCGAGCTGCTCGACGACGCGGACCGGCGGGCGGCGCTGACCGTCTGCGGCGACCAGGTGGTGGCCGGTTTCGACTGGCCGGTGGTGGCCCGCCGGGTGCTGGAGGTGTACGCGGCGGCGATCGAGGCCACCGACGGTCGGGTCATGGACCAGGAGTGGGTGGAGCTGGGCTGAGCCGGGTGGCCGGTGTGACCGGTGGGTCGGCCGACGACCGGCCCGGATCGGGCGGGAACGGAGCAGCACTACGATGCCGGGCATGTGGTGGGTGGCGGGCGCGGTGTCGGTGGTCGGGCTCGTCACGGCGTACCTCTTCTGGACGGCCAACCGGGTCGAGCGGTTGCAGACCCGGGCGGAGTCGGCGGCCCGGGCGCTCGACGCCCACCTGCTGCGTCGCGCGGCGGCCGCCGCGGTGCTGGCCGAGCAGCGGTACGGCGTGGAGTTGTACGCGGCCGCGCGGATCGCCCTGGACGCCGCCCCGGAGGAGCGGGAGGCCGCCGAGAACGACCTCACCCACCAGCTGCGCGCGGTCGAGCTGGACCCGGACGATCCGTCCTGCGAGGCGGTGATCGCGGCCAGCCGGCGGCTGGCGCTGGCCCGGCAGGTGCACACCGATCTGGTCCGGGATGCCCGGACGGCCCGCCGTCGCCCCCTGGTACGCCTGTTGCGGATGGGACGCCGGCACGTTCTGCCCCGTTACTTCGACGTCGACGATCCCACGCTCAGCACCGCGGCGGACGTCCCCGCCGGCTGATCCGCCCCGGCGCGCGGCCGGCCCGACCGGTCGTGATGCCGGCCACAGAGCAGGCCACCGTGGGTCTGATTGGCTGTCGGCACGGCGTTGACCCCGTCGTAGCATTTCCGCAGCCACCCCCCGAGCATGCCCGAGGAGCGATGACCCGTGCCCGAATCCACCTCCCCGAACACCAACGCCACTCCCGTCGTCGGCACCGCCCGCGTCAAGCGGGGCATGGCCGAGATGCTCAAGGGCGGCGTGATCATGGACGTGGTCACCCCTGAGCAGGCCAAGATCGCCGAGGACGCCGGCGCGGTCGCCGTGATGGCGCTGGAGCGGGTGCCCGCCGACATCCGCGCGCAGGGCGGCGTGTCCCGGATGAGCGACCCGGACATGATCGACGGCATCATCAACGCCGTCTCGATCCCGGTGATGGCCAAGGCCCGGATCGGCCACTTCGTCGAGGCGCAGGTTCTCCAGTCGCTCGGCGTCGACTACGTCGACGAGTCCGAGGTGCTGACCCCGGCCGACTACGAGAACCACATCGACAAGTGGGCGTTCACCGTCCCCTTCGTCTGCGGCGCGACCAACCTGGGCGAGGCGCTGCGCCGGATCACCGAGGGCGCGGCCATGATCCGCTCGAAGGGCGAGGCCGGCACCGGTGACGTCTCCAACGCCACCACCCACATGCGCAAGATCCGCAAGGAGATCCGCAAGCTCCAGTCGCTGCCGGCCGACGAGCTGTTCGTCGCGGCCAAGGAGCTGCAGGCGCCGTACGAGCTGGTCAAGGAGATCGCCGAGACGGGGAAGCTGCCGGTGGTGCTGTTCACCGCGGGCGGCATCGCCACCCCGGCCGACGCCGCCATGATGATGCAGCTCGGCGCCGAGGGCGTCTTCGTCGGTTCAGGCATCTTCAAGTCCGGCAACCCGGCCCAGCGCGCCGCCGCGATCGTGAAGGCCACCACCTTCCACGACGACCCCGACGTGCTGGCCAAGGTCTCCCGGGGCCTGGGCGAGGCGATGGTCGGCATCAACGTCGACGAGATCCCGCAGCCGCACCGCCTGGCCGAGCGCGGCTGGTGACGTGAACCGGGCGGGCCCCCGGACCGGGGGCCCGCCCGGACGACCGAGAGGAGCCAAGGTGACCGCACCCGTCATCGGGGTGCTCGCCCTCCAGGGGGACGTACGCGAGCACGTCGCCGCCCTTGCCGGCGCGGGCGCGGACGCTCGCCCGGTCCGCCGTCCGGCCGAGCTGGACGCGGTCGGCGGGTTGGTCATCCCCGGCGGGGAGTCCACCACCATCAGCAAGCTGGTCGACATCTTCGAGATGCGCGAGCCGATCGACAAGCGGATCGCCGCCGGCCTGCCGGTCTACGGGTCCTGCGCCGGCATGATCATGCTGGCGTCCGAGGTGCTGGACGGCCGCCCCGACCAGCGCGGCTTCCAGGGCATCGAGATGACCGTACGGCGCAACGCCTTCGGCCGGCAGGTCGACTCGTTCGAGGCGCCGGTGCGGATCGCCGGGGTCGAGGGCGCACCGTTCCACGCCGTCTTCATCCGGGCTCCCTGGGTCGAGCGGGTCGGCGGGGGCGTCGAGGTGCTCGGCCGGGTCACCGACGGACCCGCCGACGACCGGATCGTCGCGGTCCGGCAGGGCAACCTGTTGGCCACCTCGTTCCACCCGGAACTCACCGGTGACCTGCGGCTGCACCGCTACTTCGTGGACCTGGTCCGGGCCGCGGCCTGAGCGCCGAGCTTCCCCACGGGCCCGTCGCCGCGCGCCGCACGGGTGCCGGGTGTGACATGCGGGGACGCGCTCTCGGTAGGATTGCCGCGGTTCGGCAGGGCCACAGCTCGCCGCAGCCGTCCACGCGGAGCCGTCCGGCCAGCTCCATCCGTACCGGTTGACCGTGGAATCGGCGCAGGCAGTCGACGCAGGCGTGGATCACTAACGGAGGTATGAGATGTCTGGCCACTCAAAGTGGGCGACCACCAAGCACAAGAAGGCCGTCATCGACGCCAAGCGCGGCAAGATGTTCGCCAAGCTGATCAAGAACGTCGAGGTGGCGGCCCGGACCGGCGGCGGCGACCCGGCCGGCAACCCGACCCTCTACGACGCCATCCAGAAGGCGAAGAAGAACTCCGTCCCGAACGACAACATCGATCGCGCGGTCAAGCGCGGCTCCGGCCTGGAGGCCGGCGGCGCCGACTACCAGACGATCATGTACGAGGGCTACGGCCCGAACGGCGTCGCGCTGCTCATCGAGTGCCTGACCGACAACCGCAACCGCGCCGCCACCGAGGTACGCACCGCGCTGACCCGCAACGGCGGCTCGTTCGCCGACGCCGGTTCGGTGTCGTACCTGTTCACCCGCAAGGGTGTGGTGATCGTGCCGAAGGCGGGCGCCACCGAGGACGACGTGATGATGGCCGTGCTGGACGCCGGTGCCGAGGAGGTCAACGACCTCGGCGAGGCGTACGAGGTGGTCTCCGAGCCGGGCGATCTGCTCGCGGTCCGCACCTCCCTCCAGGACGCCGGCATCGAGTACGAGTCGGCCGAGTCCTCCCTCATCCCGAGCGTCAACGTGCCGCTGGACGAGGAGGGCGCGCG
Organism: Micromonospora narathiwatensis; assembly: GCF_900089605.1. Classification (NCBI taxonomy): domain Bacteria; kingdom Bacillati; phylum Actinomycetota; class Actinomycetes; order Micromonosporales; family Micromonosporaceae; genus Micromonospora; species Micromonospora narathiwatensis. Next base: position 822,680 of record NZ_LT594324.1, read on the forward strand.
CAAGGTCTTCAAGCTGATCGACGTGCTTGAGGACTGCGACGACGTGCAGAACGTCTACGCGAACTTCGACGTCTCCGACGAGGTCATGGCGGCGGTCGGCTGAGGCGGCGGTGACCGGTGGGCGGTTCGCGCCGGGCGACGTCGTCGTCCGGCGCGAGATCCTGCTCGGCGAGGTGTGGTTCGGCTGCCCGACCGTCTGCGTCGAGGACTCCTCCGACCTGCTCGCCCTCTACCTGCCGCCCGGGGCCGAGTTCGCCTTTCCCCGGCACGGCGTGTTCCCGGCCGGTCGGCACCCGTGGGAGACCGCCGGCCACCGGGCCTGGAGCGGGCACGGCAAGCTGATGCTGCACCGCCCCGGTGAGGCGCACTCGGTCGACGTCTTCTGGACCGGTCCGGACCGCGCCTTCGCCGGCTGGTACTTCAACCTCCAGGATCCCTTCCGGCGTACCTCGATCGGGGTGGACACCCTCGACCACGAGTTGGACCTCTGGTGGGGCGCGGACGCCGATCGCTACGTCTGGAAGGACGTGGAGATGTTCGCCCAGCGTCTCGACGAGGGGCGCTACCCGGGGATGGCCGAGGCCATCCGCGCCGAGGGTGACCGGATCGCCGCCCTGCTGGACGCGGGGGAGCGCTGGTGGGACGAGGCGTGGGCGTCCTGGAAGCCGGATCCGGCCTGGCCGGTGCCGCGCCTGCCCGCCCGCTGGGACACGGTCGACTGCTGACCCCGGCCGCTCGGGCCGGCCCGAGCGACGGCTTTCGCTCCACAGCGTCTGAAACTCGGCTGACCGGTCCGCCGACGGTCCGTACGCTGCCGGAATGCTCGTTCCCGACCTGCCGCTGCGTACCGAGCGACTGCTGCTGCGCCCGTTCACCGCCGACGACCTCGACGCCCTGACCGCCTACCGTTCCCGGCCGGACGTAACCCGGTTCCTCTACCACGACCCGTACGACGACGCCGCCGCCCGGGCGGCGCTGGAGCGCCTGCGCGGGCGTACCGCGCTGCGCGAACCGGGCGACGTGCTGAACCTTGCGATCACCCGGCCGGAGACCGGCGAGCTGGTCGGTGACGTGCTGTTGACCTGGAGCAGCGCCGAGCACCGGCAGGGCGAGATCGGGTACGTGCTGCACCCGGAGCACGTCGGCCGGGGGTACGTCACCGAGGCGTCCCGGGAGATGCTGCGGCTCGGTTTCGACGGCCTCGGCCTGCACCGGATCGTCGGACGCCTGGACGCCCGGAACGCCGCCTCGGCCCGGGTGCTGGAACGACTCGGCATGCGCCGCGAGGCGCACCTGCGGGAGAACGAGTTCGTCAAGGGCGAGTGGACCGACGAGTTGGTGTACGCCCTGCTGGCCCGGGAGTGGCGGGCCGGGACGGCCGACTCCTGACCCTGGCGACGGTCCGGCCCGGCGCCCCCGTGTGCGCCGGGCCGGACCCGTCTCAGACGGTGTGCCGTCGCGCCTTGACGGCGCTGTCGATGAAGCCCCACACGACGATGGCGGCGGCGATCACGACGGTCACCCGGGCCAGGTCCTGCGTGCCGCCCTCGCGCAGCCACTCGAACCGCTGGACCAGCTCCGGGTTGAGCAGCCGGTCGGTGAGCAGCAGCCAGGCGAGCGGCACGACGAACGCGAGATCGAGCAGCGTCTTGACCGCGACCAACGGCCAGGTCCATCGACGGGCTCGGTACTTGGCGATCTCCAGGCCGATGTTGGCGACCAGCACCGCCGCCAGCAGCGGCAGCCAGGAGCCCCACAGCGCCGGGTCGATCATCGGCAGCCGAGAGCTGTCGCCGGATGCCCAGGACTGGAAGTGCTGCCAGGGCAGGAACGCGACGGCGAGCAGCAGGAACGCGATTGAGCAGCAGGTGTCGACCAGGGTTATCTGCCGTTCCTCCGGCGCCTCGGGCAGCTGGTCGACGCTCCACGCCGGCAGGTTCAGCGGAGTGTTGGTGCGCTCGAGCACGGCGAAGGTGAAGGTGACCCAGAACGCGATCTGCACCGCGGCGTTGAACCCGACGCTGAACCCGGCGCCGATCGCCGCGCCGGGATCGCCGTTGACCGTCGCCTTCAGCGCGCCGGTGGCCACGCCCGCGACGGCGGGGATGAAGGTGAGCAGCAGCCGGAGCAGCCGCCACCAGAGCAGGAAGTAGCGCGGGCCGATGAGCTGCAACCGGCGGTCGGTGTAGCGGGCGGCGAGCTGCTCGGGGTTGCCCAGCTCGGTGAGCACCTCGCGTTCCGCGCTGCCGCGTTCCTGCCCGCCGTCGGTGCGTCCGTCGATCATGTCCTCGATGGAGGCACGTAGCTCGGTGGCGATCTCGGTGCGGCGCTGCGCCGGGACGGCCCGGAGGGTGGCGGCGACGTAGCGGTCGGTCAGCGAACTCATCGGTCCACTCCTTCGGTCAGGCCGGTGACGGAGGTCTGGATGGCGGCGAGGTCGTCGAGGAGGCGGGCCAGCACCGCTTCGCCCTCGTCGCTGGTCCGGTAGAACTTGCGCGGCCGGCTCTCCTCGGTGTTCCACTCGCTGGTCAGCAGCCCCTGCTCCTCCAGCCGCCGGAGCAGGGGATAGAGCGTGTTCGCGTCGACCGGGAAGCCGTGCGCGGCCAGTCGTTGCAGCAGCGCGTATCCGTAGTCGGGGTGGCGCAGGGCGACCAGGCTCGCCACCACGACCGTGCCGCGTCGCAGCTCCTGTAGATGGGTCCGGAGGACATCCTCGCTAACCATGTCTCACACCATACTGTGTGACACACACTATTGTCGAGCGGCATTACATCGTGTGGCGCGGGTGGGTGTTCGAGCGAGACGGAGGCCACCTCCGGCGCGGACGGTGGAGCCGGTCGGACGGCCTGGGTAGGGTAGGCCCCGGTCCGGTCCGACCATCAAGATCCATACCGCCGGGGGGCGCCACGCATGGCCGACTCGTTCGCGCATCTGCACGTGCACACCGAGTACTCGATGCTCGACGGGGCGGCCCGGCTGAAGGACCTCTTCGCCGAGGTGAGCCGCCAGGGGATGTCGGCGGTGGCGATGACCGACCACGGCAACATGCACGGGGCGAACGACTTCTACAAGCAGGCGATGGCCGCCGGGGTCACCCCGATCCTGGGCGTCGAGGCGTACGTGGCGCCGGAGTCGCGCTTCCACAAGCAGCGGGTCAAGTGGGGCCGCCCCGAGCAGAAGAGCGACGACGTCTCCGGTAACGGCGCGATCACCCACATGACCATGTGGGCGGCGAACAAGACCGGCCTGCACAACCTCTTCAAGCTCAACTCGCGCGCCTCCATCGAGGGCCACTACATCAAGTGGCCCCGGATGGACATGGAGTTGATCGCCGAGTACGCAAACGGGATCATGGCCACCACCGGCTGCCCGTCCGGGGCGGTGCAGACCCGGCTGCGGCTGGGCCAGTTCGACGAGGCGCTCAAGGCCGCCGCGAGCTACCAGGAGATCTTCGGCAAGGAGAACTACTTCCTGGAAGTCATGGACCACGGGCTGGACATCGAGAAGCGGGTCCGGGACGGGCTGATCGAGATTGGCCGGAAGCTCGACATCCCGCCGGTGGTCACCAACGACTCGCACTACACGCGCGAGGACCAGGCCGAGGCGCACGACGTGCTGCTCTGCGTGCAGACCGCCAGCAACATCTCCGACCCGAACCGGTTCCGGCTCGAGGGCGGGGGCTACTACATCAAGTCGGCCGAGCAGATGCGCGCGGTCGACACCTCCGAGTTGTGGCTTCAGGGCTGCCGCAACACCCTGCTGGTCGCCGAGAAGGTCGACCCGGCCGGCATGTTCGAGTTCCACAACCTGATGCCGCGGTTCCCGATCCCCGAGGGTGAGACCGAGGAGTCCTGGTTCCGCAAGGAGACGTTCAAGGGGCTGGAACGCCGCTTCCCGAACGGCATCCCGGAGGGGCACGTCGCCCAGGCGGAGTACGAGCTGGGCGTCATCGTGCAGATGGGCTTCCCGTCGTACTTCCTCGTGGTCGCGGACTTCATCCAGTGGGCCAAGAGCCAGGGCATCGCGGTCGGCCCGGGTCGCGGCTCGGCCGCCGGCTCGCTGGTCGCGTACGCCCTGGGCATCACCGACCTGGACCCGATCCCGCACGGGCTGATCTTCGAGCGGTTCCTCAACCCCGAGCGTGTCTCGATGCCGGATGTCGACATCGACTTCGACGAGCGCCGGCGCGGCGAGGTGATCAAGTACGTCACCGACAAGTGGGGCGAGGACAAGGTCGCCCAGATCGCGACCTTCGGCACGATCAAGGCGAAGGCCGCGATCAAGGACTCGGCCCGGGTGCTCGGCTACCCGTACGCGGTCGGTGACCGGATCACCAAGGCGATGCCCCCGGCCGTGATGGGCAAGGACATCCCGCTGTCCGGCATCTTCGACCCGAAGCACCCGCGCTACGCCGAGGCGGGCGAGATCCGCGGCCTCTACGAGTCCGACCCGGACGTCAAGAAGGTCATTGAGACCGCGAAGGGCATCGAGGGGCTGATCCGGCAGACCGGCGTGCACGCCGCCGGGGTCATCATGTCCGCCGAACCGATCATCGACCACATCCCGCTGATGCGCCGGGACGCCGACGGCGCCATCATCACCCAGTTCGACTACCCGACGTGCGAGTCGCTCGGGCTGTTGAAGATGGACTTCCTCGGCCTGCGCAACCTGACGATCATCGACGACGCGGTCAAGAACATCCAGCTCAACCACGGCAAGGAGCTGGACCTGCTGGCCCTGCCGCTGGACGACAAGGCCGCCTACGAGCTGCTGACCCGGGGCGACACGCTCGGCGTGTTCCAGCTCGACGGCGGCCCGATGCGCTCGCTGCTGCGGCTGATGAAGCCGGACAACTTCGAGGACATCTCCGCCGTCCTGGCGCTCTACCGGCCGGGCCCGATGGGCGTCGACTCGCACACCAACTACGCGCTGCGCAAGAACAACCTCCAGGAGATCACGCCGATCCACCCGGAGCTGGCGGAACCGCTACGGGAGATCCTGGCGCCGACGTACGGCCTGATCGTCTACCAGGAGCAGGTGCAGCGCGCCGCGCAGATCCTCGCCGGCTACAGCCTCGGTAAGGCCGACAACCTGCGCCGGGCGATGGGCAAGAAGAAGAAGGAGATCCTCGACCAGGAGTTTGTGCCGTTCCGGGACGGCTGCCGCGAGCGCGGCTACTCCGACGAGGCCATCCAGGCGGTGTGGGACGTGCTCGTCCCGTTCGCCGGCTACGCCTTCAACAAGGCCCACTCCGCCGCGTACGGGCTGGTCTCCTACTGGACGGCGTACCTCAAGGCGCACTACCCGGCCGAGTACATGGCCGCGCTGCTCACCTCGGTCGGCGACGACAAGGACAAGATGGCGCTCTACCTGTCGGAGTGCCGGCGGATGGGCATCCAGGTGCTGCCGCCCGACGTGAACACCTCGGCCGGGCCGTTCACTCCGGTCGGGAAGGACATCCGCTTCGGCCTCGCCGCCATCCGCAACGTCGGCGCGAACGTGGTCACCTCGATCATGCGATGCCGCGACGAGAAGGCCGCCTACACCGACTTCTACGACTTCCTCTCCAAGGTCGACGCGGTGGTCTGCAACAAGAAGACCGTCGAATCCCTGATCAAGGCCGGGGCGTTCGACTCGCTCGGCCACCCGCGCAAGGGCCTGCTCGCCGTGCACGCCGACGCCATCGACGCGTACGCCGACGTCAAGCGCAAGGAGGCGGTCGGCCAGTACGACCTCTTCGGCGCCGGGTTCGGCGACGTCGAGGCGGCCACCAACACCACGGTGATGCCGGTGATCGGCGACGGGGAGTGGGACAAGCGGGACAAGCTCGCCTTCGAACGCGAGATGCTCGGCCTGTACGTCTCCGACCACCCGCTGTTCGGCCTGGAGCACGTGCTCGGCGCGGCGGCCGACACCACCATCGCCGCCCTGTCCGAGGAGGGGACCGTGCCCGACGGGGCGGTGGTCACCCTGGCCGGGATCCTCTCCGGCGTGCAGCGCCGGGTCACCAAGCAGGGCCGGGCCTGGGCCTCGGCCACCCTGGAGGACCTGGCCGGTGGCGTCGAGACGCTGTTCTTCCCCAACACCTACGAGGTGATCGGCCAGTACATCGCCGAGGACGCGATCGTGGTGGTCAAGGGGCGGGTGGACCGGCGCGACGACACGCCCCGGATCATGGCGATGGACATGTCCATGCCGGACATCAGCAGCAACCCCGCCAACAAGCCGGTCACCCTGACCATCCCGGTGCACCGCTGCACACCGCCGCTGGTGGAACGGCTCAAGGAGACCCTGGTGCTGCACCCCGGCGACACCGAGGTGCACGTCAAGCTGCTCAACGGCGGCAAGGTCACCACGCTGCGGCTCGGCCCGTTCCGGGTGGCGCCCACCACCGCGCTGATGGGCGACCTGAAGAGCGTCCTCGGCCCGGCCAACGTGAGCTGACCGGGCCTCCTCCCACCCCCACCGCGCGCGGCGGGCGCCGATCCGGCCCTCGCCGGCTGATCACCTGGCGGCGTCCGTACGCCGATCAGCCGGTGAGGGCGGATCTCACTTGGCCGAGCCGGTGATGATGCCCGGGTTGATGCAGAGGCCCGGGGAGCTGCCGGTCTTCTCGGCGATCTCCAGGCAGCGGGTCACCTTGTCCACCTTGGCGTTGGTCTCGGTGATCTGCTTCTGGATCTCGGCGTTGCGGCGGTCCTGTTCGAGGTTGCGGGTCTGGGCGAGCTTGTCCTGGAACGCCTTGATGTTGCCCTCGGTCTTCTCGTCGTGATTGACCCGGGTGATGGTTACCGACAGGATCTCGACGTCCTCGCCCAGCCGGCCCTTCGCGTTGCTCTTGATGCTCTCCGCGAACGGCTTGAGGTCGACGTTCAGGCTGCCGGTCTTCGCGTCGATCCGCTCCAGCGGGTTGTACGTGGAGAAGGCGTCGTTCACGGCGCTGTCGAGTTGGACGCCGACCCGCTGCCCGCGGAAGCTGACGAAGTCGCCCTTGTAGTCCATGAACTGCTGCGGGGCGTTCTCGGGCCGGACCTGCCACTCGACCAGCACCTCGACGCACGCGTCGGCGAGGGTGCCGGTACGCACCCGGACGCAGCTGTCGTTGCCGATGTGGTCGTACTTCTGCCGCCCGGCGTCCCACTCGCCGACCCGCTGCCACGGCGCGACCCACTTCAGGCCGGAGCCGGTGACCTCGCCGGTCGGCTTGCCGAAGCTGGTGACGATGCCGACCGAGCGGATCGGTACCGAGTGGGCGCTCGACGCGATGGCGAGCAGGGCCGTGACGGCCAGGGCGGCGGCTGCCGCCAGGAAGCCCTGGCGCCGCAGGGCGCGGCGCGGGCTCAACAGGGCGACGGCGACGGCGACGGCCGCGACGAGGGCGGTGACGATCGCGAGGGTGAAGCCGGACGGCATGTGCGCGGCACCTTTCGTTCACAGGGCGGGATGGCTGAGTCGATCATCAAGGTAGTCGCCCGCGACAACACGCCCGCCGTAGACGAGACGCACCCTGCCTGACCAGGGAATATCACTCTGGGTAAAGCTGCGCTTCATCTCGGATCCCTACGCTTCCCCGACGGCGCGCCGGCCGGTGCGCCGCCGGAACAGGCAACCCGAGGAGAAGAAGATGAGCCAGGTTCTCGTCGCCGTCGCGGTGAACGTCGTCAGCGCCGCGTTGATCGCGATCATCACCGCCGCCGTCCGCCGACTGCTGACGCCGGCGGCCACGCCCGTTCTCGCCTGAGCCGGTCGCGTCCCCACGCCCGGCCCTCCGCTGTCCGCGATGCTCAGAGCGGCCGATACTCGACCTCCGGGCGGCCGGGTGTGCCGTAGCGGGGGGCGCGGGCCGCGCGGTCGGCGGAGACCAGGTATTCCAGGTACCGGCGGGCGGTCACCCGGGAGATCCCGGTCCGCTGGCTGACCTCGGTCGCGGAGAGCCCGCCGCCGTCGAGGGCGGACAGCACCCGGTGCAGGGTCTGCTCGTCCAGGCCCTTGGGCAGGGTGTGCCGGTCCGCGCCGCGCAGGGTGGCGAACATCCGGTCCACCTCGTGCTGGGCGACCACCTCGTCCTTGGCGAGGGCCTGCCGCCGGTACTCGGCGTACCGCTCCAGTTTGTCGCGGAAGGCGGCGAAGGTGAACGGCTTGAGCAGGTAGTGGGTCACCCCGAGGGAGACTGCGGTGCGGACCATCGCCAGGTCCCGCGCCGAGGTCACCGCCAGCACGTCGACGCTGCTGCCCGCCGCCCGCAGCGCCCGGCACACCTCCAGGCCGTGCAGGTCGGGCAGGCGGAAGTCCAACAGTACGAGGTCGACGTCGGCCCCGCCCCGGTGCCGCAGCGCCGCCATCGCCTCCCGCGCGGTGTGCGCCACCCCGGTCACCACGAAACCGGGCACCCGCTCCGTGTACGCCCGGTGCGCCTCGGCCAGCAGCGGCTCGTCCTCCACCACCAGCACCCGGATGTCGTTCATGTGTCCGCCCCGCTCCGTCCGGCGGACGCCCGAGGCCCCGCCGCGTCGCGCCCGCTGACCCGCGCCTCCGTCCTCGCCGGCAGCCGGACGGTGAACACCGTCTCGCCGTCCTCGGTGCGCTCGACGTCGGACGTGCCGCCGTGGCGGTGGACGACCTGCCCGACCAGTGCCAGGCCCAGCCCCCGGCCGGCGCTCTTGGTGGACCAGCCGCGCCGGAACGCGTCGGCCACCCGCTCCGGGGCCAGCCCGGGGCCGTTGTCGCCGACCCGGACCACGATCTCGTCCGCGGTGGCGCCGACGAACACCCGGACCCGGCGCGGCGGTGGCGTGCCGGCCACCGCCTCGAGGGCGTTGTCGACCAGGTTGCCCACGACGGTGAGCAGGTCGGTGGTGGGCAGCGGGCTGTCGTCGAGCCGGCAGTCGGGCTCGATCACCAGGTCCACGCCGCGCTCGCCGGCCTGCGCCGACTTGCCGAGCAGCAGTGCGGCCAGCGCCGGTTCGGTCACCGCGCCGACCACCCGGTCGGCGAGCTGCTGGGCGAGCGCCAGGTCCCGGGTGGCGAGCCGGACCGCCTCGTCGGTGCGGCCCAGTTCCACCAGGGTCAGCACGGTGTGCAGCCGGTTGGCCGACTCGTGGGTCTGCGCCCGCAACGCGTCGGTGAGCGCCCGTACCGAGTCGAGTTCGCTGGCCAGGTTGCGCAGCTCGGTCTGGTCGCGCAGGGTCAGCACGGTGCCGAGCACCGCCCCCTCGAAGCGGGTGGTCCGCTGGTTGACCACCAGCACCCGGTCACCGGCGAGGATCGGCTCGTCGTACGCGTCCCGGCCGGAGTCGAGCAGCTCGGCGACTGCGGGCGGCAGGTCGATCCCGGCCACCGGCCGGTCGGTCAGCGCAGTGTCCTCGTCCAGCCCGAGCAGCCGGCGGCCCTCGTCGTTGACCAGCGCCACCCGGCGGTCCCGGGTCAGCACCAGCAGCCCCTCCCGTACGGAGTGCAGGACCGCGTCGTAGTACTCGTACATCCGGGTCATCTGGCGTGGACCGAGGCCGTGGGTCTGCCGGCGCAGCCTGCGGCTGAGCAGCCAGGACCCGGTGGCCGCCAGGGCCAGCGCCGGTACGGCGGCGCCGAGCAGCACCGGTAGCTGGCCGAGCAGCTTGCGGTTGATCGCCTTGGTGGTGATGCCGACCGAGACCAGCCCGATGATCCGATGTTCGTCGTCGTACACGGGGACGACCGCGCGCACCGACTCGCCGAGGGTGCCCACGTTGGTGGTGACGAACGGCTCGCCGGCCAGGGCGGGGCCGATGTCGCCGATGAACGGCTGCCCGATCAGGTCCGGGTCGGGGTGGGAGTAGCGGGTCCGGTCCGGGGCCATCACCACCACGAAGTCCGTTCCGGTGTCCCCGCGGGTGGCCTCGGCGTACGGCTGGATGGTGGCCGCCGGGTCGGCCGTGGTGAGGGCCGCGTGGACGTCGGGGGAGCGGGCGACGGTCTGCGCCACGGCCAGCACCTCGTCCTCGGCGGACTGCCGGGAGTCACTGCGGGCCAGCCAGACGGCGCCCGCGAGGCCGGCGAGCACCAGCAGCGTCACCACGACCGCCTGGAGGGCGAACAGCTGCCCCGCGATGCTCCACTGCCGTCGTCGGGCCACGTCCCCTCCTTCCGCCGTTCGTCGTCGGCAAGTGTGGCGCACCGGTCAGCCACCGGTTTCAGCCGCGAGTCACAGGGGTGAACAGAATGAACGCAAGCATGGCGAGTGCTGAGACCTGACTCACATTGTGGGCATGGACACCACCACAACCACCCCCGCCACCGACCGGCCCGCCCGCCGGGACCGGACCCGGTACCTCTACCTGGCGGTCATCGTGGCCGTCGTCGCCGGCATCGTGGTCGGCCTCGTCGCCCCGGAGGCCGGCAAGGAGCTGAAGCCCCTCGGCACCGGCTTCGTCAACCTGATCAAGATGATGATCAGCCCGGTCATCTTCTGCACGATCGTCCTCGGGGTCGGATCCGTCCGCCAGGCCGCCAAGGTCGGCAAGGTCGGCGGCCTCGCCCTCGGCTACTTCCTGCTCATGTCGACGGTCGCGCTGGCGATCGGCCTGGTGGTCGGCAACCTCATCCATCCCGGCTCCGGCCTGGACCTCGGCCCGGAGGTGGCGGGCGCGGGCAAGGCTGCCGCCGGTGGCGAGAGCGGCGGTACGGTCGACTTCCTGCTCGGCGTCATCCCGACCTCGCTCATCTCCGCGCTGACCGAGGGGGAGGTGCTCCAGACGCTGCTGGTGGCCCTGCTCGTCGGCTTCGCCGTGCAGGCGCTCGGCACCCGGGGCGAGCCGGTGCTGCGGGCGGTGGGCGTGCTCCAGCGCCTCGTCTTCAAGGTGCTCGCGATGATCATGTGGGTGGCCCCGGTCGGCGCCTTCGGCGCGATGGCGGCCGTGGTGGGCGCGACCGGCGTGGACGCGCTGACCAGCCTGGCCCAGATCATGCTCGGCTTCTACGCCACCTGCCTGATCTTCGTGATCGTGGTGCTCGGCCTGCTGTTGCGCCTCGTCGCGCGGGTGTCGATCTTTTCGCTGCTGCGCTACCTGGGCCGGGAGTTCCTGCTGATCCTGTCGACCTCGTCGTCGGAGTCGGCGCTGCCCCGGCTGATCGCCAAGATGGAGCACGTCGGCGTCAGCAAGCCGGTGGTCGGCATCACGGTGCCGACCGGGTACTCCTTCAACCTCGACGGCACGGCGATCTACCTGACCATGGCCTCGCTGTTCGTCGCCGACGCGCTGGGCAAGCCGCTCTCCGTCGGCGAGCAGGTCTCGCTGCTGGTCTTCATGGTCATCGCCTCGAAGGGCGCGGCCGGCGTCACCGGGGCGGGCCTGGCCACCCTGGCCGGCGGGCTCCAGTCGCACCGCCCCGACCTGGTTGACGGGGTCGGCCTGATCGTCGGCATCGACCGGTTCATGTCCGAGGCCCGGGCGCTGACCAACTTCGCCGGCAACGCCGTCGCCACCGTGCTGGTCGGCACCTGGACCGGCGAGTTCGACCGCGACCAGGCCCGGGCCGTACTCGCCGGCCAGCGCCCGTTCGACGAGGCCACCATGCTCGACGAGGACGAGCCGGCCGAGGGGCGGACGGAGCCGCCGGCACCGCGTCCCGCCGCGCTGGCCGACGTGCCGGCCTGACCGGCGCGGACCCGACGACCCGGCCCGCACCCGCCGCCGCCCGCCACCGCCCCGGTGGCGGGCGGCCGTACGGTCGGCGGGCGGCGTTCGGGTCCACCGCTACGGAATTGGCGCTGACCGGCACCGCTCCGGCGGGGCTAGCGTCGTGCGCATGGAGCTGGAACAGGCGCGGAAGCTGTGGCAGCCGGAGCCCGGCTGGCTGAACACCGCCAGTTACGGGCTGCCGCCCGAGCCGGCCTGGGTGGCGTTGCAGGACGCCCTGGCGGACTGGCGGGTGGGACGGATCTCCTGGGAGGTCTGGGGCGAGGCCGCCGGGCAGGCCCGTGCCGGGTTCGCCCGGCTGGTCGGGGTGGCCCCGGCGGACGTGGCGATCGGCAGCACCGCGTCGCAACTGCTCGCCCCGGTCGCCGCCGCGCTGCCGCCGGGGGCCACCGTGGTCGTACCGGAGGTGGAGTTCACCTCGAACCTGTTCCCCTGGCTGGTGCAGCGGGAGCGGGGCGTCCGGGTCCGCACGGTGCCGCCGGGCGGCCTGGTCGACGCGATCGACACCGACACCGACCTGGTCGCGTTCAGCCTGGTGCAGTCCTCCGACGGCACGGTCGCCCCGTACGACGAGATCGTCGCGGCGGCCCGCGCGCACGGCGCCCTCGTCGCGGTGGACGCCACCCAGGCGTGCGGCTGGCTGCCCTTCGACGCGGGCCGGGCGGACGCGGTGGTGGTGTCGGCGTACAAGTGGCTGATGGCGCCGCGCGGCGTGGCCTTCGCCTACCTGGCCCCGGCGCTGCGCGACCGGCTGCGTCCCGACGCCGCCGGCTGGTACGCGGGCCAGGACCCGCACGGCTCCTACTACGGCCCGCCGCTGCGGCTGGCCGACGACGCCCGGCGTTTCGACATCTCCCCGGCCTGGTTCAACTACGTGGGGGCGGCGCCCGCCCTGGAACTGCTCGCCGAGATCGGCCTGCCCGCCGTGCACGCGTACGACGTGGCGCTGGCCAACCGGTTCCTGGCCGGGCTCGGCCGACCGCCCGGCGACAGCGCGATCGTGACGGTGGAGGTGCCCGGCGCGGCGGAGCGGCTGGCCCGGGCCGGGGTGCGCGCGGCGGTACGCGCCGGCCGGGTCCGGGCCTCGTTCCACCTCTACACCACGGAGGAGGACGTCGACCAGGCGCTGGATGCGCTGACGAGCTGAGGGCCGGTCCTACCGCGACCCGCTCGCCGCGCACCCGAACATCGTGGCGTAACCGTCCAGCAGGCGGCGCAGGCCGAACTCGAAGACGCCGTCCAGGTCCAGGCCGACCGCCTCGTGCAGCGTCGCCAGGGTCGGTGGCGATGCTCCGCACGTACGCAACATCGTCACCGCGGCCCGCCAGCGCGACTGGATGTCCGGACCGAGGCCGACGGTGGCATCCCACATGTCGACGCTCGCTGATGCCCTTCGAGGCCGGCGAACGGGGTCGGGCAGGTTGTGTCCTATAGGGGCGGAACCCGTCCGACCCGGGCCGAATGTGTGGAGGATAGACATGGATCGAATCTGTTGATTCGCCGTAGGTTTCCTGCACGCGACGGCCATGTGACCCCCGTCACCGAGCCGGCCGTCGGGTGCAGGACCTATGGAGGGCGTGACGATGGCCGGGCAAGCGCTCCTGTCGGCCCGCGGGCTGACCCGGGACTTCCGGGGCTTCCGGGCGGTCGACGGGGTCGACCTCGACGTGGCGCCGGAGACCGTGCACGCCCTCGTCGGGCCCAACGGGGCCGGCAAGACCACCCTGTTCAACCTGCTCACCGGCTTCCTGCCGGCGACCTCCGGGCGGATCGAGCTGGCCGGCCGGGACATCACCGGGCTGCCCCCGGAGCGGGTCGCCCGGCTCGGCGTGGCCCGCTCCTTCCAGATCACCAGCCTCTTCCCGCAGCTCTCCGCCCGGGAGCACGTGGCGCTGGCCCTCCAGTCGCCCAGCGGGCTGGGCTGGCGGTTCTGGCGCTCGGCCAAGCTGATGGGCCGCTACCGGGACCGGGCCGACGAACTGCTGGGCATGGTCGGCCTCGCCGAGCTGGCCGAGGCCCCGGCCGAGGCCCTCGCGTACGGCCGCAAGCGGGCCCTGGAACTGGCCATCGCCCTCGCCCTCGACCCGAAGGTGCTGCTGCTCGACGAGCCCACCGCCGGCATGGGACTGGAGGACGTCGACGGCACCGTGGACCTGATCGGGCGGGTGCGGGCCGGTCGCACCGTCGTCATGGTCGAGCACAACATGAGCGTCGTCGGCCGGCTCGCCGACACCGTCACCGTCCTACAAACCGGCAAGGTCCTGGTCGAGGGGCCCTACGAGCAGGTCCGCGCCGACGAACGGGTGATCACCGCCTACCTGGGAGCCGCCGATGCTGCGCATTGAGAACCTCTCCGCCTGGTACGGCGAGGCGCAGGTGCTGCGGGAGGTGAGCCTGGAGGTGGCCGCCGGGGAGGTGGTCACCCTGGTCGGCCGCAACGGCGCCGGCAAGTCCACCCTGCTGCGCTGCGTGATGGGCCTGCATCCCGGCCAGCGCGGCACGGTCACCCTGGACGGCGTCGACCTCACCCGGCTGCCGGCGTACCGGCGGGCGCGGCTCGGGCTCGGCTGGGTCCCCGACGACCGCGGCGCGTACGCCACCCTCAGCGTCACCGAGAACCTCACCCTGCCGCCCCGGGTCGGCCCCGACCCGTGGCCGCTGGAGCGGGTGTACGAGGCGTTCCCCGCCCTGTACGCCCGGCGGGACTCCGCGGCCACCATGCTCTCCGGCGGCGAGCAGCAGATGCTCGCCCTGGCCCGGGTGCTGCGCATGGGCGCCCGGCTGCTGCTCTGCGACGAGCCCACCGAAGGGCTGTCGCCGCTGCTCGTGCGGCAGGTCGGTGACCTGCTGCGGGAGGCCAAGCAGCACGGCGTGACCGTGCTGCTGGTCGAGCAGAACCTGCACTTCGCCACCGGCGTCGCCGACCGGCACTACCTGCTGGCCGAGGGACGGATCGCGGAGGCGATGGAGAACTCCGAGGTGCGCTCCCGGGAACGCGAGCTGCTGGCGTACCTCGGCATCTGAACCGACGGCTGACCCGCGCGCACCGCGCGGTACGGAAGGGATCGACATGCGCAGGAGTGTGGGTGTGGCCGCCGCCTCGGCGGCGGTGGCGGCGCTGGTCACCGGCTGCGGCGGCGGTGGACCGCAGTCCGGCGGCGACTCGAAGCTGACCGGCGACAAGATCGTGCTGGGCGTCCTCAACGACCAGTCCGGGGCCTACTCGGAGCTGTCCGGGAAGAACTCGGTCAAGGCCGTGGAGCTGGCCATCGCCGACTTCAAGGCGAAGTACGGCGACAAGGCGATCACCAAGAACATCTCGGTGGAGACCGCCGACCACCAGAACAAGCCGGACGTGGCCAACAGCAAGGCCCAGGAGATGTACGACCGCAAGGGCGTGGACATCATCCTCGACGTGCCGACCTCCTCGGCCGCGCTGAAGGTCGCCGACGTGGCCAAGGAGAAGAAGAAGCTCTACTTCAACATCGGCGCGGCCACCACCGACCTGACCGGCAAGAGCTGCAACAAGTACACCTTCCACTACGCGTACGACACGTACATGCTGGCCCACGGCACCGGCACGGTGACCACCGAGCAGATCGGCAAGAACTGGTACATCCTCTACCCGAACTACGCCTTCGGGCAGGACATGGAGAAGAACTTCTCCGCCGCCATCGCCGCGGCCGGCGGCACGGTCGTCGGCAAGGACGGCGCGCCGTTCCCGAACACCAGCGGCGACTACTCGTCGTTCCTGCTCAAGGCACCGACGCTGAACCCCAAGCCGCAGGTGCTCGGCACCATGCAGGCCGGCGCCGAGTTGGTCAACGTGGTCAAGCAGTACAACGAGTTCAAGCTGCGGGACAAGGGCGTCGGGCTGGCCGTGGGCCTGATGACCATCACCGACATCCACTCGCTCACCCCGGCCGCGCTCGCCGGCACCACCTACACCGACTCCTGGTACTGGAACTTCGACCAGCAGAACCGGGAGTGGGCCGACAAGTTCCAGAAGGAGACCGGCACCCGGCCGTCCTTCGCCCACGCGGCCAACTACTCCGCCGCCACGCAGTACCTGGAGGCGGTGCAGGCCGCCGGCACCGACGACGCGGACACCGTGGTCAAGAGCCTGGAGGGCAAGGAGGTCAACGACCTCTTCCTGCGCAACGGCAAGATCCGTGCCGAGGACCACCGGGTCATCCACGACGCGTACCTGGCCCAGGTGAAGCCGCAGGCCGAGGTGACCGAGCCGTGGGACTACGTCAAGGTCCTCAAGACCATCCCGGCCGCGGAGGCGTTCCGCGCCCCGTCGCCGGACTGCAAGCTGTGAACTTCTTCCTGCAGAACACGTTCAACGGGCTGGTGAGCGGGGCGTTCTACGCCCTGCTCGCCCTCGGGCTCGCGGTCATCTTCGGCATGCTCCGAGTGGTGAACTTCGCCCACGGCGCCTTCTACATGCTCGGCGCGTTCGGGGCGTACGTGCTGCTGTCCGAGGCGGGCGTGCCGTTCTGGGCGGCGCTGGTGATCATGCCGGTCGGGCTGGGACTGCTCGGCATGATCCTGGAGCGGGCGGTCATCCACCGGCTGACCCGGCTCGACCCGCTCTACAACTTCCTGCTCACCTTCGGCCTGACGCTGATCCTCCAGGACCTGGTCAAGTCCCGGTACGGCGTGCAGTCCAGCCCGTACGCCACGCCCGCCGAGCTGAGCGGGACGGTCGACTTCGGGCTCTTCACCTTCCCCACGTACCGGGTGTTCATCCTCGGCTTCACCGTGCTGCTCTGCGTAGCCGTGTGGTGGGTGCTGGGGCGTACCCGGGTCGGCATGGTGGTCCGGGCGGCCACCGAGCGGCCCGAGCTGACCCGGGCCTTCGGCATCGACGTGGGAAAGTGGGTCACCCCGGTCTTCGGGTTCGGCATCGCCCTCGCCGGGCTGGCCGGGGTGCTCGCCGCCCCGATGCGCGCGGTCAACCCGCTGATGGGCGCCGACCTGATCATCGTGGTCTTCGCGGTGGTGGTGATCGGCGGTCTCGGCTCGATCTTCGGCTCGGTCGCCGCCGGTTTCGGCATCGGCCTGATCCAGGCGTGGGGCGAGGCGTACCTGTCGGACTTCCCGATCGTGTCGCAGACGATCGTCTTCGTGGTGATGGCCGTGGTGCTGCTCTGGCGTCCGGCCGGCCTGTTCGGCCGTGAGGAGGCACCGGCATGAGCGAGCGGATCAGCCAGCTCAGTGCCACAGGTCATGACGACGCCGGGCGAAGCGAGGTGACGGCATGACCAACGTCGTCGACACGCCCGCCGAGGCGGCCCGCCCGGCGCCTCCGTCCGGGCTGCTCACCGTCGCCCGAGCTCCCGGCTGGGTCCGGTACGCGCTGCTCGCCGTCGGCCTGGTCGTGGCGCTCTGGCTGCCCAACGGGCTCTACCCGGCCGTGGCCGTGGACATCCTCTGCTGGGCGCTCTTCGCCGTCTCGGTGGACCTGCTGCTCGGCTTCACCGGGCTGATGTCCTTCGGGCACGCCGCCTTCTGGGGCACCTCGGCGTACGTCACCGGGCTGGTGGCGATCCACGCCGGCCTGCCGTTCCCGGCCGCCGTGCTGGCCGGGGCGCTCGCCGCGGCGTTGCTCGCGCTCCCGATCGGCTACCTCGCGGTCAAGCGCACCGGGATCTACTTCGCGATGGTCACCCTGGCCTTCGCCCAGATGGTCTACTACGTGGCCAACGAGTGGCGCTCGGTCACCCAGGGCGAGAACGGCCTCCAGGGCGTGCCGCGCTCCTTCTTCGGCGCCGACCTCTCCGACGACTACTACTTCTACTACGCGGTGCTGCCGATCGTGCTGCTCGGGCTCGCCGCCGCCTGGCGGATCGTCCACTCGCCGTTCGGCCGGGTGCTGGTCGGCATCCGCGACAATCCGGCCCGGGCCCGCGCCCTCGGTTACCCGGTGCACCGCTACAAGCTGACCGCGTTCGTCCTCTCCGGCTTCCTCGCCGGGCTCGGCGGCGGGCTCTTCGCCGTCGGCCACCGGTTCGTCTCCCTCGACGTGCTGCACTGGACCACCTCCGGCAAGGCGGTCATCGTGGTGGTGCTCGGCGGCATCGGCACCCTCTGGGGCGGCGTGCTCGGGGCAGCCCTGGTGGTACGCCTGGAGGACTGGCTGTCGTTCTCCGGGTTCGAGACGATCGGGCTGGTCACCGGGGGGATCTTCGTCCTGGTCGTACTGCTGTTCCGGCGGGGTATCTGGGGGACTGTCGCGGCCCTGGCGCTGCGTTTCCGTCGTCGGTGACGGAGACGCCGCTGGCCGGCACCCCCATGTTCGGGGGTACCGGCCAGCGGTGTTGTGTCAGCTGTTCCAGTTCTGGGCGACCAGGTCAGCGGCCTGCTGCTCCCACTGGGCGTAGGCGTCCGGGTACGCCGACACCTGCACCGTCTGCGCGGCCTTGGTCAACGGCATGTCCTGCCACCCGTCAACCTGCCTCAGACCCTTCAGGAACGCGGTCGTCGCGTACTCGGGGTCGGTGATCTGCTCCGGGCTACCCCAACCAGAGGACGGCCGCTGCTGGAACAGACCCAGCGAGTCGTGATCGTTCGCGTCACCGAGGTGACCCAGGTTCTCCAGCTTCGACTCCTGAAGCGACGTCGCGATCGAGATGACCGCGGCCCGCTCGGGCATGCCGGCCTTCTTCGTCGCCGCGATGATCGCCTTCGCGTTCGCGGTCTGCTCACCGTTCAGGTCGATCTTCGACTGGGCGCCCTGCACACCGTGCGGGACCAGCTTGCCCATGTCCACGGCCGGCTTGTCCACGGCCGGCTTGTCGGCCTGCACGGCGGCGACGGGGGTCATCGCGGTCGTGGGGGTCGTGTCGTGGTGGTGCAGCGGGCCGGCCGCCAGGCCACCGGCGAAAGCCAGACCAGCAACACCGAGAACGCTCTTACGCAGCATCGTGTTCATGACCAAAGCTCCATTCGGGGGTTTGGCGCACACGC
Organism: Micromonospora narathiwatensis; assembly: GCF_900089605.1. NCBI lineage: Bacteria > Bacillati > Actinomycetota > Actinomycetes > Micromonosporales > Micromonosporaceae > Micromonospora > Micromonospora narathiwatensis. The sequence goes on from NZ_LT594324.1 coordinate 841,330, forward strand.
CGATGGGGGTCGGCATCACGTGCGCAAGCACCGTCAGGCGCCCAAACAAGGGGAAAGTCTTCGACCGGCTGGCTCGCGGGGCGGGGGATCGCCTCTTCGCGGCGCCGGGACCATGTACAACGACCGACGACCCACCAACATTCCGGGCCCGGGCCACCCCGATCGCAGCGGGCGGCCATTCCCCGTGAGGCGGGGCCTTCCTCGGCCGTGCAGCCCGGTACAACGCCCGCCGACCGCCGACCATTCCCTCCGCGACGCCACCCCGCCGCCCCGGAACCGGACACCCGACGCATACGACCCGCGCCGGTCAGGCGAAGCCCACCAAGATCCACACAACATCCCCGCAATGGGCCCATCCCAGCGCTACGGAACCGCAACTACCCCGAAACTGGCCCCTCGGGTACACCGATGCCGCAACTTCCCCGACAGTGGAGCTTCAGGCACACGACGAGGCCGCAACTTCCCCGAAAATGCCCTCGGGGCGCGACGGGGCCACGACTTCCCCGAAGTTGGCCCCTCGCCAGCGACGCCTCACCCTGCGGTGGTCCCTCGCCCAGTGCGACTCGGTCACGTTCTCTCGCTGGCGGCCGTCGTGCGTTGTGCCGCCGAGTGCACGGCTGCGTGACCTGGGGCACAAACGATACGAACCGGTTCCGTATCGAATCTTGCTCGCCTACGCTCAACCATCGTTACGAGTCTGCCCCGTATCGTATTTCGACGCGGGTGAGCCGGGGGGAGAACCGGACATGGAGCCGCACCAGAACACCGGACACCCGAGGAGGTGGGCGATCCTGGGGGTGCTGGTGATCAGCCTCCTCGTGGTCGTCCTCGACAACACCATCCTCAACGTCGCCCTGCGTACCCTCGCCGACCCGGTGCACGGCCTCGGCGCCAGCCAGGGCGAGCTGGAGTGGGCGATCAACTCCTACACGCTGGTCTTCGCCGGTCTGCTCTTCACCTTCGGTGTCCTGGGCGACCGCCTCGGGCGCCGGCGTTTCCTGCTGATCGGCCTGGCCCTGTTCGGGCTGGCGTCGCTGCTGTCGGCGTACGCCCAGGACCCGGCGCAGCTGATCGCGGCCCGCGCCCTGATGGGTGTCGGTGGCGCGGCCATCATGCCGGTGACCCTGTCGATCATCTCCAACGTCTTCGATCCCCGCGAGCGGGCCCGGGCGATCGGCGTCTGGGCCGGCGCGGTCGGCCTCGCCGTGGCGATCGGCCCGGTCCTCGGCGGCGCCCTGCTGGAGCACTACTGGTGGGGCTCGGTCTTCCTGATCAACGTGCCGGTGGTGGCGCTCGGCCTGGTGCTGGTCACCGCGCTGGTGCCGGAGTCCCGCGACCCGAACCCCGGCCGGGTGGACGCGCCGGGCGTGCTGCTGTCCGTGGTCGGCCTGGTCGGCCTCACCTACGGCATCATCGACGGCGGTGAGCACGGCTTCGACCGGCTGCGGGTCTGGGTCGCCATCGTCGGCGGGCTCGCGGTGCTGGCCTGGTTCATCGTCCACGAGCTGCGTAGCGACCACCCGTCGCTGGACGTCCGGCTGTTCCGGGTGCCCCGGTTCGCCGCTCCGGTGGCGATGGTCGGGCTGGTCTTCTTCGCCGCGATGGGCGTGATGTTCTTCGGCGCGTTCTACCTCCAGCTGGTACGCGGCTACAGCCCGCTGGAGAGCGGCCTGCTCTTCCTGCCGTTCGCGGTCGCCCAGCTGATCTTCGCCCCGCGCAGCGCCGCGATGGTCCGCCGCTACGGCGGTCGGGCCGTCTCCACCGTCGGGCTGCTGCTCACCGCCGCCGCGCTCGGCGCGTTCGTCCTCATCGACGCGGACACGCCGATCTGGATCTTCTCGGCGCTGGGCTTCCTCCAGGGAGCCGGGATGGCCAACATCATGCCGCCGGCCACCGAGTCGATCATGTCGGCGCTGCCCCGGGAGAAGGCCGGCGTCGGTTCGGCCGTGAGCAACACCGTCCGCCAGGTGGCCGGCGCGCTCGGCGTGGCCGTACTCGGCTCGGTGCTCTCCGCGGTCTACCGGGACCACGTCGCGACGTCGCTCGCCGACCTGCCCGCCCCGGCCCGGGCGGCGGCCGAGGAGTCCATCTCCGGGGCGTACGCGGCGGCGGCCCAGCTCGGCCCGGTGGCGCCGAGGCTGATCGCGGCGGCCAACGACGCGTTCGTCTCGGCGATGCACTGGGCCGCGGCGGTCTCCGCGCTGGTGGCCGCGCTCGGTGTCGTCATCGTGCTCCGCTGGATGCCGGGCCGTCCGGTGCCCGCGCCGGCCGACGCCCGGCCGGCGGCCGAACCGGAGCTGGCCGGGACCGCCTAGGCTCGGCGACAATGTCTGACATGAGTTCCACCGCCGATGCTCCGCGGTCGCCCGGGCGACCGCGGAGCGTCCGCGCGGACGAGGCGATCGTGCAGGCCACCCTGGACCTGCTCGCCGAGGGCAGCACGATCGAGGCGCTGTCCATCGAGGCGATCGCGGCTCGGGCCGGGGTGGGCAAGGCCACCATCTACCGCCGCTGGTCGGGCAAGGACGCCCTGCTGCTCGACGCGCTGCACACGCTCAAGGGCACCCCGCCCCAGCCGGCGGGCCACTCCGTCCGGGACGACCTGGTGCTCCTGGTCGGCGCGATCGGGCACAACATCGACCCCCGGGCCGCGAAGATCATGCCGTGCCTGGTGCCCGAGGTGAACCGCAGCCCGGCCCACTACCGGCTCTACCAGAACATGGTCGAGCCGCGCCGGAAGCTCATGCGGCAGGTGCTCCAGCGCGGCGTACGCACCGGGGAACTCCGCGCCGACCTGGACATCGAGCTGGCGATGGCGCTGCTGAGCGGGCCGATGCTGATGCAGCGGATGCTGCGCTGGCAGCCGGAGCTGGACGGCAGGATCCTGCCGGAGCGGATCGTCGACGCCGTCCTGGACGGCCTCCGCGCCCGCTGACCGTCTGCCGGCCGCGCCGGTGGCCGACCGGACGCCGTGGCTGGCGCTGACCGTCACGCGCGCTGCTCGGCGTCGGCTCAGTCGGCGGGTGTGCGCAGCCGGTGCAGCCGCAGCGCCAACTGCACCTCCAGCGCCCGCTCCGGCTTCTGCCAGTCCGCGCCGAGCAGCTGCCCGACCCGCTCCAGCCGCTGGGTCACCGTGTTGACGTGTACGTGTAGCAGCTCGGCCGCGCGGGCCAGGCTGCCGCCCATCCCGAAGTACGCCTCCAACGTCTTCACCAGCGCGGTGCCCCGGCGGGCGTCGTAGTCGACCACCGGTCCCACCGTCGCGGTGAGGAACCCGGCCACGTCCCGGTCGCCCGAGTCGCCGACCGCGCCCAGCAGCAGCCCGACGAAACCCAGCTCGGCCGTGCTCGCGCCCTGGCCGGCGCGGCCCAGCGCGCCCAGCGCGGTCAGGCAGCGTTCCGCCTCGGCGAACGCGGTGGCCAGCGACGCCGGGCCGGTCGACGGCCCGCTCGCCCCGGCGGTCACCGGCCGGCCGGTGACCCGGGACAGGTCGCGGGCCACCGCGCGCGCCGCGCCGCCGGCGTCCCTGCCGGGCAGCATCAGCACCACCCGGCCGTCCCGCGCCGCGGCCAGGCCGCCCCGGGTCGAGGCGTACGTGGTGGCCCAGGAGAGCACCCGCTGCCGGGCCGAGCCGGTCGCGGCGATGGCATCGTCGCCGACCGCCACCAGCACGTGCGGGGCGTCCAGGTCCACCCCGAGCCGGCGGGCCCGGCTGCGCAGCGCGTCGGTGTCCCGCAGCGGTCGGGCGATCAGGTCGTCCAGCAGCTCGCCCCGGACCCGTCCCTCCGCCTCCGCCACCGTCCGCCGGAACAGCAGCAGCAGCGCGGTCACCAGCGCGGCCCGCTCCAGAATCCGCTGGTCGGCGTCGACCAGCTCGCCGTCCGGGCGCAGCACCAGCGCGCCCAGGTTCTCCGCGCCGGCCACCACCGCGGCGTACCAGAGCGGACCCCGGCGGACGCTGCGCCCCTCGGTACGGGACGCGGCCACCGCCTCCACCATGTCCGCCCGGTCCGGCTCCTCGATCTCGCCCACCCGGGCCAGCCGGCGCCCCTCGGCGTCCAGCGCCAGCAGCGCCCCGCCGAGCACGTCGGTGACCGCCGCCGCCACGTCCTCCATCCCGCCGCCGCGTACCACCAGGCCGGTCATCCGGTCGTGCGCGGCGGCGGCCCGCTCCACCGAGCTGCTGTGCGCCCGGATCGTGCTGTTCGCGGCCGAGAGCTCCGCCAGCGCCGAGCGGGTCTCCGCGAGCAGCCGGGCGGTGTCGATCGCCACCGCCGCGTGCGCCGCGAGGGAGACCAGCAGCGACACCTCCTCCCGGGCGAACGGGCGGGCCGACCGGTTGGCCGCGTACAGCACGCCGATCACGCTGGACCCGAGCCGCAGCGGTACGCCGAGGATGGCCACCAGGCCCTCCTCGCCGACCCCGTCGTCGATCTCCCCGGTGTGCCGGAAACGGGCGTCCTCCTGGTAGTTGGCGGTGACGTACGGGGTGCCGGTCTGGGCCACCAGCCCGCCCAGGCCGTCGCCCATCTCCAGCCGCAGCCGCTGGAACCGCGCCGAGATCGAGCCGTCGGTGACCCGCATGTACGTGTCGCCGCGCTCCTCGTCGTTGAGCGTCATGTACGCCACGTCGGTGCCGAGCAGGATCCGGGCCCGGTGCACGATCGCCCGCAGCACGTCGTCCAGGTCGCGCAGCCCGGCCAGGTCGCTGGCCGTGTCGTACAGGCCGGACAGCTCGGTCTCCCGGCGGCGCCGGCGCTCCAGCAGCGCGCGGACCCGCAGCGCCACCACCTTCGCCTGCTCCAACTCGGCCAGCCGCTCGGCCGGCAGGCCGGCGGCCCGGGCCGCGACCAGCGGCCCTTCGAACTCGACCGCGGCGGCCTCCCGGGCCAGCAGTTCCAGGAACTCGACCGGCGACGACATGACCGACATTGTGCGCGCGGCCACTAGTTGGCCGTCCAGCCCCCGTCGAGGGCGATCGAGGCACCGGTGATGAACGCGGCCGGCGGCGCGCAGAGGTACGCGACCAACTCCGCCACTTCCTCCGGCTCGATCAGCCGCTTGATCGCCGCCCGGGCCAGCATGATCTTCTCGACCACCTCGTCCTCGCCGATGCCGTGCGTGGCGGCCTGGTCGGCGATCTGGCTCTCCACCAGCGCCGTCCGCACGTACGCCGGGTTGATGCAGTTGGCGGTCACCCCGTGCGCGGCGCCCTCCAGCGCCACCACCTTCGACAGCCCCTCCAGGGCGTGCTTGGCCGACACGTACGCCGCCTTGTAGGGCGAGGCGCGCAGCCCGTGCACCGAGGAGATGTTGACGATCCGGCCCCAGCCCTGCGCGTACATGTGCGGCAGGGCCCGCCGGATCAGCAGGAACGGCGCCTCCACCATCACCCGGTGCAGGTACTCGAAGCGCTCGGTGGAGAACTCCTGCACCGGCGCGACGTGCTGCAACCCGGCGTTGTTGACCACGATGTCCATGTTCGCGTCGAGCCGGTCCACCGCCGCCGCGTCGGCCAGGTCGATGCCCTCGGCCCGGCCGCCCGCCTCGGCGGCCACCGCCTTGGCCGCCTCCGCGTTGCGGTCGACCACCAGCACGGCCGCGCCGGCGGCCGCCAGGCGCAGGGCGCAGGCCCGTCCGATGCCGCTGCCACCACCGGTCACCAGGGCGTTACGACCGGACAGGTCGACGCGTACGACGTGGGGGACCGCCACGGGTTCTGCCGTCATGGCGCAAAAAGTTACGAGCCTTGTGGCCGGCGGCACATGGGGCGGCGACACATACTCGACCGGCTCGGTGTGTGGCGTACCTCGGGTCCGCCGGCTCCCGGCGTGTCCACCCGGCCGCGTGTCAGGGCGTACCAGTAGGGTGTCGAACACACGTACTGCTGGCGGTCGGGGAGGAGGCGGCGTGCGGGTGCTCGGCGTCGACCCGGGGCTGACCCGGTGCGGGGTCGGCGTGGTCGAGGGCGTGCCGGGGCGACCCTGCACGCTGGTCGCCTATTACGTCGTCCACACCGACCCGGCCGACGAGCTGCCGCTGCGCCTGCTGCACCTGGACCGCTCGCTCACCGACCTGGTCGCCGAGCACCGGCCGGACGCGGTGGCCGTGGAGCGGGTGTTCAGCCAGCACAACGTCCGCACCGTGATGGGCACCGCCCAGGCCAGCGGGATCGCCGTGCTGGCCGGGGCGCGGGCCGGGCTGCCGGTGCAGACGTACACCCCGAGCGAGGTCAAGGCGGCGGTGACCGGGTCCGGTCAGGCCGACAAGGCGCAGATGACCATGATGGTCACCCGGCTGTTGCGGCTGCCCGAGCCGCCCCGGCCCGCCGACGCGGCCGACGCGCTGGCCCTGGCCATCTGTCATGTCTGGCGCGGCGGCACCCGGTCCAAGCTGGCCGCCGCCGCCGAACGGGCCCGACGAGGAGGGATCCGAGGATGATCGCCAGCGTGCGTGGCACGGTGACCGCGACCGGTCCGGACCACGCGGTGGTGGAGGTGGGCGGCATCGGCCTGGCGGTGCAGTGTGCCCCCGGCACCCTCGCCGAGCTGCGGGTCGGCCAGCCGGCCCGGCTCGCCACCAGCCTGGTCGTCCGCGAGGACTCGCTCACCCTCTACGGCTTCGCCGACGACGACGCCAAGCAGCTTTTCGAGTTGCTCCAGACCGCCAGCGGGGTGGGCCCCCGGCTGGCCCAGGCGGTGCTCGCCGTGCACACCCCGGACGCGGTGCGCAAGGCCATCGCCAACGCCGACACCGCAGCGCTGACCCGGGTGCCCGGGATCGGCAAGAAGGGCGCCGAGCGCCTCGTCCTCGAACTGCGCGACCGGATCGGCCCGGTGCCGGTCGGGCCGGACGGTGCCGCCGGGGTCACCGCGGGCGGCTGGCCGGAGCAGGTGCGTCAGGCCCTGGTCGGGCTCGGCTGGACGGCCGCCCAGGCCGAGCAGGCCGTCGCCGCGGTCGCCGAGACCGTCGACGGGGCGACCCCGCCGGTGCCGGTCCTGCTCAAGCAGGCCATCCGCCTCCTGGGTCGGACCCGGTGATGAGCGCGGGGACGCGCGTTCCGGGGCGGCTCGCGTGGGACGCGGCCGGGCCGGAGTGCGCGCCTGAGCCGGGTTCGCGAGCCTCGCAGTCGCGAATGGAAGGCAAGCGATGACGGGGGAGAACCTGGTCTCGGCGTACGTCAGCGACGCGGAACGGGACGCGGAGGCCAGCGTCCGGCCGAAGCGCCTGGACGAGTTCATCGCCCAGCACCGGGTCCGGGACCAGCTCGACCTGCTGCTCAAGGGTGCGATGCGGCGGGGCTCGCCGCCCGACCACATCCTTCTCTCGGGGCCGCCTGGCCTCGGCAAGACCACGTTGGCCAATATCGTGGCGGCCGAGCTGGGCTCGGGGATCCGGGTGACCAGCGGCCCGGCGATCGAGCGCTCCGGCGACCTGGCCGCCATCCTGACCAGCCTCGCCGAGGGCGACGTCCTGTTCATCGACGAGATCCACCGGATCGCCCGGCCGGCCGAGGAACTGCTCTACAGCGCGATGGAGGACTTCCGGGTCGACGTGGTGGTCGGCAAGGGGCCCGGGGCCACCGCCATTCCCCTCGACGTGGAGCCGTTCACCCTGGTCGGCGCGACCACCCGCTCCGGCCTGCTCACCGGGCCGATGCGGGACCGGTTCGGCTTCGTCGCCCACCTCGACTTCTACACCCCGGCCGAGCTGGAGGTGCTGCTGCGCCGCTCGGCCCGGATCCTCGGGGTGCCGATCACCGACGAGGGGGCGGCCGAGGTCGCCGGCCGCTCCCGGGGCACCCCGCGGATCGCCAACCGGCTGCTGCGCCGGGTCCGGGACTTCGCCGAGGTCCGGGCCGACGGGGTGGTCACCCTGGAGACCTCCCGGGCCGCCCTCACCGTGTACGACGTCGACGCGCTCGGGCTGGACCGGCTCGACCGGGCGGTGCTCACCGCGCTGGTCGACTCGTTCCGGGGTGGTCCGGTCGGCCTCTCCACCCTCGCCGTGGCGGTCGGGGAGCAGCCGGACACGGTCGAGGAGGTCTGCGAGCCCTTCCTGGTGCGGGCCGGCCTGCTGGCCCGCACGCCCCGGGGGCGGGTGGCCACCGAGGCTGCCTGGCACCACCTGGGGCGTACGCCGCCGAATGGTACATTTGGTACCGATACCCCTTCCGCGCCCGATCTTTTCTCCGCCCAGGCCGACCAGCCGTGATCCGAACGTGATCTGTGCCGCATTCGGTCTTCCCAGGTGCAGGGACTAGACTTCGCCGCGGTCTGTACAGGACGTGAGAATCCGCCTCCGCTCCGGCGCCCCCTGGCGGGGCGGCGCGGAGGCCAATGGGAAGGTCTGAAACCGTGCTTTACGCAGCAGCGAGTGGTGGGGGAGCCGGCAGCCTGACGCCGATCCTGATGATCGCTCTGCTCTTCGGCGTCATGTATTTCATGATGATCCGCCCCCAGCAGAAGCGGCGCCGCGAGGCCGAGCAGATGCAGAACACGCTTGCCCCGGGCGACGAGGTCGTCACCATCGGCGGGCTCTACGGCACGGTCACCGGCGTGGACGACGAGACCGTCCTGCTGGAGGTCGCCCCGGGCGTCCAGACCCGGTACGCGCGCCCGGCGGTCGCCCGGGTGGTCAAGCAGGCCGAGCGCCCCGAGACGATCGAGCCGGTCACCGAGGACGCGGAGCCGGTCAAGGAATGACCGCCGGCCCCGTACGGGGCAGCGGATTCAGCGCCACAAGTGGATAGTTGGGTCGGCGCCCGACGCCGGCACGCGGGAATTTCCTCCGGCGTCGCCGCGTCGTCACCCCTGGAGGCGTGTCGGTGGACGGTGCCGGCCCACCCAACCAGTCGGGCGGACACCCCCGGCCCGATCTTCGTCGCCGCTGCCCAGCGGTGCGACCGTACAGGGAGACAAGACAGCCGTGGCACCACCTCAGGGACAGATGCGCCCCGGACGGCAGCTCGCCGTGCTCGGGCTCATCTTTGTCGTCCTCTATCTCTTGGTGTTCTTCTCGGGCGGTGCCAGCGGTGGCTGGAAGGACCGGCTGGAGCCCCGGCTCGGCCTGGACCTGGTCGGCGGCACCCGGCTGACGCTTGAGGCCACCAACAGCGTGGACGGCAAGCCCCCGACGGCCGCCAACCTCGAGGAGGCGCGCCAGATCATCGAGAGCCGGGTCAACGCGTACGGCGTGGCCGAGGCCGAGGTGGTCACCGAGGGCAACCGGAACATCGTCATCTCCCTGCCCGGTGAGAACCGGGACCTGACCGACGTCGGCAGCGCCGCCGAGCTGCGCTTCCGCAAGGTCCTCAAGGCCACCGACGGCAGCGGCGCCACCGTCGCGCCGGCCCCGAGCGCCAGCGCCACCCCGGAGCCGTCGGGCAGCGCCACGCCGGCCCCGTCGGGCAGCGCGACGCCGTCCGGCAGCGCCGCGCCGAAGGCCACCGCCTCGCCGAGCACCGGCGGGCAGGGTGGCATGGCCCCGGCGCCGAGCGCCAGCGCCACGCCGACCCCGTCGGCCTCGGCGAGCGCCGCCGAGCCGACCGCGAGCCCGAGCGCGAGCGAGGAGCCGGTTTCGCAGACCGTCGAGGAGCAGCGCAAGGCCGTCGAGCAGAAGGTCGGCGCGGACGCCTGGTCCGCCGCCACCGGCCTGCAGGCCCCGGCCGACCTGACCGCCGACCCGGCGCTGGCCGAGAAGCTCAAGCCGTTCGGCACCCTCTCCCCGCAGGAGATCGCGGTGCTGCCGGTCGACATGCAGTTCAACGTCCCGACCATCACCTGCGCCCAGCTCGACAAGCGGCCGCCGGCGTCGATCAAGGACGAGAAGCAGAAGGCTGTCGCCTGCGAGTCCGGTGCCAAGTACCTGCTGGACGTGGCGAAGGTGGTCGGCACCGACGTCAAGAACGCGTCCGCCCAGCTCGACCAGGCCAGCGCCTGGGTGGTGAGCCTGAACTTCACGGGCAAGGGCCAGGAGCGGTGGACCGCGCTGACCCGCGAGTCGTACAACAACGAGGGCCAGGCGTGCGACCAGACCGCGCTCGGCCAGGACGGCAAGTGCCGGGTCGCCGTGGTGCTGGACAACGAGATCGTCTCGTCCCCGGAGATCCAGGGCGTGCTGACCGGTGACTCCCAGATCACCGGCAACTTCGACAGCAAGAGCGCCAACCAGTTGGCCAGCCAGCTCCGCTACGGCGCCCTGCCGGTGACCTTCGTGCCGCAGGAGCAGCAGAACGTCACCGCGACCCTGGGCGACAGCCACCTCAAGGCGGGCCTGCTCGCGGCCGGCATCGGCATGCTGCTGGTCATCATCTACTCGTTCTTCTACTACCGGCTGCTCGGCTCGGTCATCTTCCTCAGCCTGGTGCTCTCCGGCCTGCTGGTCTTCGGCTCCCTGGTGGTGCTCGGCCGGTCGATCGGGTTCACCCTCACCCTCGCCGGCCTCGCCGGCATGATCGTCTCGCTCGGTGTGGCGGCGGACTCGTTCGTCATCTACTTCGAGCGGCTCAAGGACGAGATCCGGGAGGGCCGCAGCCCGCGCAGTGCGGTGCCGCGGGCGTGGATCCGGGCCCGCCGGACGATCATCTCGGCGAACGCCATCACCCTGATGTCCGCCGTGGTGCTCTACATCGTCTCGGTCGGCGCGGTGAAGGGCTTCGCCTTCGCGCTCGGCCTGGCGACCGTCCTCGACCTGGTCGTCGTGTTCCTCTTCCGTCACCCGATCATGACGATGTTCGCCCGGACCCGGGCGTTCCTGTCCCCGCGGGTCAGCGGTCTCGGTCGGGCCCTGCCGGTCCGGTCGGCCGAGCAGGCCACCGCTCGCAACCCGCGCGTCAAGGAGGCCTGAGATGGCTAAGACTGGTCTGGCGTCCCGGCTCTACCGGGGCGAGGCCGATCTCAACATCGTCGGCCGGCGCAAGCTGTGGTTCGGCGTCGCCGGTCTGCTGGTGCTGGTCGCCGTGTTCAGCTTCGCGTTCCGCGGTTTCAGCCTCGGCATCGAGTTCGCCGGCGGCAACTCGTTCCAGGTGCCGGCCAGCGTCGGCACCCTGGACCAGGCCGAGGAGAAGGTCAACGCGGCGCTGCAGGCCCAGGGCGGCGGGATCACCGTGGTCACCGCGCAGAAGGTCGGCAGCACCAGCGGCGAGTACTACGAGCTGCGCACCGCGCAGCTCAGCGCCGAGCAGGCCAACGCGGTCAAGGCCGAGATGGCCCAGGAGTTCGGCATCAACGCCGACCAGATCAGCGGCAGCCAGGTCTCCGAGGCGTGGGGCAGCCAGGTCACCTCCCGGGCCCTGCTCGGTCTGTTGATTTTCATCGCGGTGGTGGCGATCTACCTGATCCTGCGCTTCGAGTGGCGGATGGCGATCGCCGCGATCGCCTCGCTGCTCACCAACCTGGTCCTCACCGCCGGCATCTACTCCCTGGTCGGCTTCGAGGTCACCCCGTCGACGATCATCGGCTTCCTCACCATCCTGGGCTTCGCGCTCTACGACGTGGTGGTGGTCTTCGACAAGGTCCAGGAGAACACCCGCGGCATCACCGCGAACAACAACACGACCTACGGCGAGGCGTCCAACCTGGCGCTGAACCAGAGCCTGATGCGGTCGCTGAACACCTCGGTGGTCGCCCTGCTCCCGGTCGGCGGTCTGCTCTTCATCGGCGCGGGCCTGCTCGGCGCGGGCACGCTGAAGGACCTGGGCCTGGTGCTCTTCGTCGGTATGGCGGTGGCGTTCCTGACCTCGATCCTGCTGGCCACCCCGGCGCTGGTGCTGCTGAAGAACCAGGACCCGCGGATCAACGCGCACAACAAGCGGGTGCTGGCCCGCCGGGGCGCGATCGCCCGGGGCGAGGTCGCCCCGAAGGGCGCGCCGCGGGCCGTGGTGGCCGGCGACGACGTCATCGACCCGGAGGCGGCCGCCCTCGCCGGGGCCGCCCCGAAGGTGGGCGCCCGGCCGGTCGGCAAGCGTTCCACCGGCGCCCGGGGCGGTCGCCCCGGCGGCGGGGGCAACCGGCCCGGCGGCGCGAAGCGCCGCTGACCCGGGGAACTCCGACCTGACCGGGGAGACCCGGTAGGAATCGGCCGGACGGCGTCCGTCATGCTGTGCGAGCGGCATGACGGACGCCGTCGTCGTTTCGAAGGGACATGGGACGCACCGTGACGGAGACCCACACCACCGGCGTACGGGGAGACAGCGGCCCGGAGGTCGCCCAGCTGGTCGCCAGCCGGGTGCTGGACGTGCCGGACTTCCCGCAGCCCGGGGTCATGTTCAAGGACCTGATGCCGCTCTTCGCCGACGGTGCGGTGTTCCGTGAGGTGATAGACGGGATCATCGCGTACCACGGGCGGGACTCGTTCGACGCGGTGGCCGGCATCGAGGCGCGCGGGTTCGTGCTCGCCGCGGCCATCGCGTACGCCTCCGGGGTCGGGGTGGTGCCGGTGCGCAAGGCCGGCAAGCTGCCCCGCGCCACGCACGCCGCCTCCTACTCGCTGGAGTACGGCGAGGCGACCCTGGAGGTGCACCAGGACGCCTTCACCGCCGGTCACCGGGTGCTGGTGGTGGACGACGTGCTCGCCACCGGCGGCACCGCCGAGGCCACCCTCGACCTGGTGGAGCGGGCCGGCGGTACGGTCGCCGGCTTCACCGTCCTGCTGGAGCTGGGCTTCCTCGACGGGCGTGAGCGGCTCGCCCCGCGTCCGGTCCATGCACTGCTGACCGTTTGAGCCTTGGACCGGCCCGACGGGGTCCGTCCGGCGGAGGGGCGGCGTACCCTGCGTGCGGGTAGCATTGCCCTTTGCTGACCGGGCGGGCGACCGTCCGGCGGCGCGACCACCGGCCGGCGGCCGGCGCGGCGCGCGGGTGCGCCGGGACCGCGAGGTCCCCGGCGGGCCGGCGCGGTCCACGTCGACGGGCGGCCGGCGCGGAACAAGGCCGGCCCCCGGGCCGGTTGAACAGAACGTCGGCCGGACGGCCGGCGCATCCCGGCGAGCGGTGAGGAGGCCGGTGTCCCACGATGTCGCCCCTCCGGTGGAGGGCACGGTGCACCCGACAGGCGACGCGGACGGCTCGGCGACCGGGCAGAACGGCAACGTGCCGACCCGGGTGACCGGCTCCGACGGCGGGCCCGAGGCCAGGGCGGACGGCGGCGGGGCGGTCGTGGTGCCGCTGCGCGCCGACGGCGTGGGGGAGTCTCCCGCCGGCGGTGGCTTCGCCCTCTCCAACGCCCCGACCGGGCGTCGGGTACGCGCCCGGTTGGCCCGGTTCAACGCACCGTGGCAGACCTCCCAGGTCAGCGAGGTGCTGGAGCCGCTGATCGCCACCCACCGCGAGAACCACCCCAAGGCCGACGCCCGGCTGCTGCAGCGGGCGTTCGACACCGCCGCCCGCTGGCACTCGGGTCAGTACCGCAAGTCCGGTGACCCGTACATCACCCACCCCCTCGCGGTGGCGACCATCCTGGCCAACCTGGGGATGGACACCACCACGCTGGTCGCGGCGCTGCTGCACGACACGATCGAGGACACGGAATACACCCTCGACCAGATGCGCGCCGACTTCGGCGGCGAGGTGGCCCTGCTGGTCGACGGCGTGACCAAGCTCGACAAGGTCAAGCTCGGCGACGCGGCGAAGGCGGAGACCATCCGCAAGATGGTGGTCGCCATGGCCAAGGACCCGCGGGTCCTGGTGATCAAGCTGGCGGACCGGCTGCACAACATGCGTACCCTCACCTTCCTGCCCCGCCCCAAGCAGGAGCAGAAGGCCAAGGAGACGCTGGAGATCCTGGCGCCGCTGGCGCACCGCCTGGGTATGAACACCATCAAGTGGGAGCTGGAGGATCTCGCCTTCGGCACCCTCTTCCCGAAGCGGTTCGAGGAGATCAACCGGCTGATCGGGGAGCACCAGCCGCAGCGGGAGGCGCTGCTGCGCCAGGTGACCCAGAAGGTGTCGACCGACCTGAAGGCCGCCAAGATCAAGGCGGAGACCACCGGTCGGCCGAAGCACCTCTACTCGATCTACCAGAAGATGATCGTGCGGGGGCGCGACTTCAACGACATCTACGACCTGGTCGGGGTGCGGATCCTGGTCGACACGGTGCGGGACTGCTACGCGGCGCTGGGGGTCATCCACGCCAACTGGCAGCCGGTGCCGGGCCGGTTCAAGGACTACATCGCGATGCCCAAGTTCAACATGTACCAGTCGTTGCACACGACGGTCATCGGGCCCACCGGCAAGCCGGTCGAGATGCAGATCCGCACGTACGCCATGCACCGCACCGCCGAGTTCGGCATCGCCGCGCACTGGAAGTACAAGGAGCACAAGGGCACGCCGGTCGTCGGCCCGCCGGCGCACATCGACGAGATGACCTGGCTGCGCCAACTGCTGGACTGGCAGCGGGAGGCGGCCGACCCGAGCGAGTTCCTCGACGCGCTGCGCTTCGACCTGTCCAGCCAGGAGGTGTACGTCTTCACCCCGAAGGGTGACGTCATCCCGCTGCCGACCGGGTCGACGCCGGTGGACTTCGCGTACGCGGTGCACACCGAGGTCGGGCACAAGTGCATCGGCGCGCGGGTCAACGGCAAGCTGGTGCCCCTCGAATCGACGCTGTCCAACGGCGACGTGATCGAGATCTTCACCTCGAAGTCCGACACGGCCGGCCCGACGCAGGACTGGCTCGGGTTCGTCAAGAGCCCGCGCGCCCGCACCAAGATCCGCCAGTACTTCAACAAGGAGCGGCGCGAGGAGGCGATCGAGGCCGGCAAGGACTCGATCGTCAAGGCGATGCGCAAGCAGGGCATGCCGTTGCAGCGGATGCTCACCCCGGACGCGCTGATGGCGATCGCCCGGGATCTGCACCTGGCCGACGTCGCCTCGCTCTACGCGGCGGTCGGCGACAGCCAGGTCTCCGCCCAGTCGGTGGTGCAGAAGCTGATGGCCACGTACGGCGGCGAGGAGGGCGCGGCGGAGGACATCGCCGAGACCGCCGTCGCCACCCGGCCGCCGCGCAGTCGGGCGTCCAGCCACGACCCGGGTGTGGTCGTCCGGGGCGTCAGCGACGTCTGGATCAAACTGGCCCGCTGCTGCACGCCGGTGCCGCCGGACGCCGTCTTCGGTTTCGTCACCCGCTCCGGCGGGGTGAGCGTGCACCGGGACGACTGCGCCAACGCCGAGGATCTCAAGGCGCAGAGCGAACGGGTGGTCGAGGTGAGCTGGAAGCTCACCTCCGCGTCGACCTTCCTGGTCGCCATCCAGGTGGAGGCCCTCGACCGGCACAAGCTGCTGGCCGACGTCACCCGGGTGCTCTCCGACGAGCGGGTCAACATCCTCTCCGCCACCGTCACCACCACCCGGGACCGGGTGGCGGTGAGCCGGTTCAGCTTCGAGATGGCCGACCCGAAGCACCTCGGGCACCTGCTGGCCGCCGTCCGCAAGGTCGACGGCGTCTTCGACGCGTACCGGGTCACCTCGGGGGCCTGAGGCAGCACGCACGCGAAAGCGCCCGCCGGCTGGAGCCGGCGGGCGCTTTTCGTGTCCGTGGCGCGGGTCAGCCGCCCTGGATGTCGCTCATCGCCAGCTTGTTGATGACGACCTCCTTCTTCGGGTGCCCGCCCCCGGCCTGCTGGGCGTACGCGCCGTCGTCACCGGCCGCCGCGATCTGCTTCACCACGTCCATACCGCCGACGATGGTGCCCAGCACGGTGTAGTTCGGGTCGAGCTGGGAGTCGCCGTACACGATGAAGAACTGGCTGCCGGTGCTGCCGGGCTGGCCGGAGTTGGCCATCGCGATGACGCCCTCGGGGTACGGCGGGCGCTTGTCGGTGGGCAGGTTCTCCTCGGCCAGGTTGTAGCTCGGGCCGCCGGTGCCGTCGGTGTCCCGCCAGCCCTTGCCCGTCGCGCTCGGGTCACCGCACTGGAGCACCTTGATGCCCTCGGTGACCAGCCGGTGGCACTTGGTGTTGTCGAAGAAGCCCTTGCTGGCCAGGTGGGTGAAGCTGCCGGCGGTGCAGGGCACCTGGTCGCGGTTGATCTTCGCGGTGATCGGGCCGAGGTTGGTGTCGATCGTCATCGTCTGGCTGCCCTTGTTGTCCTGCTGGTTCGGCGGCAGCCCGACGTCCTTGATCTGTGCGGGGCGTCCCTCCTTGGGGACCTCGGTGTAGACGCACTGCGAGTAGCCCTCGGTGGCAGCGGTGTTCTGCTTGTCGTCGTCGCCACCGAGCGAGGTGACCAGCCACACCGTGCCGGCGACCACGAGCACCAGCACCGCCGCGGCACCGACGATGGCCTGCGTCTGCCGGCGCTTGCGGGCCTTGGCGGCGCGCTCGGTCATCTCCCGCTCGAGTCGGGCCCGCGCCGCCGCGCGCTGCCGCTCCCTGGTGGACGTCACGGTCACTCCTTACGGTGTTTCTCGGGCGCGGACGTTGCCGCTGCTGGGGTGTGTGTGGGGCGGTCGGGGTCAGCCGGCGCTGGGGCTCGCCGCCGGCGCGGCGCCTGGCTCGCCGACGGTGAGGCTCTGGATCACCACGTCCGTCTTCGGCTTGACCTTGGCCCCGTTCCCATTGTCCACGGTCTCCAGGGCGCCGATCTTCTCCACCACGTCGAGCCCGCCGGTGATCTTGCCGATGATCGGGTACTTCGGCGTGTCGGTCTTGAAGTCCTTGAAGAAGATCAGGAGCTGGCTGCCGTTGGACCCCGGCGGGTTGGCGACCATGGCGACCGTGCCCTTCGGGTACGCCGCGGGCTGCTCCGGCGCCGGCGAGGCGGACGGGCTCGCCTCCGGCGCGGTGGGCACGTTCTCGTCGTAGAACGAGTAGGTCGGGCCGCCGAGGCCGGTGCCGCTCGGGTCGCCGCAGTGCAGCGCGCCCTCGGTGGTGATCTCGTGGCACTTGGTGTTGTCGTAGAACGACTTGCCGGCCAGGTAGGAGATGCTCGCCGCCGCGCACGGCGCCGAGGCGACGTCCAACTCGGCGGTGATCGGGCCGCCCTGGTCGGTGGTGACCGTCATCGTCCGGGTGCCGTCGGTGGGCAGGCCGGTGGTGGGCGGGGTGCCGACGTCCTTGAGGTTGGTGTTGGCGCTCGCGTCCTGCGGGGTCCAGAGGCAGACGTCCTCGGCGGCCTTCGGCTCGGGCTTCGAGTCGAACGCGCCGAGCGCCCACGCCGAACCGACCACGATCAGCGCGAGCACCACGGCGGCGCCGACCCCGGCCTGGATCTGCCGGCGGCGCTTCGCGGCGGCGGCCCGCCGGGCGAGTTGCCGGTCGAGCTTGGCCCGCGCCAGTTTGCGCTGCCGGTCCCTGCTGGAAGCCACCCGTGCTCCCCTTCCTCTACCCTGGTCCTCGCCGGCGCCCGGCGCTGTCCGCCCCGTCGGTTTGCAGGTGCGCCACGCCACACGCCCGCCAGAGTGTACGGCCACCGGCTGGGAAAGTGGTGTACGAGGTTCGGTCCAAGATTTTTCGGACGTTCTCGCTGTGGACCGGTGAGGCCCCTGGGGCGTATGTGCCGGCGAAACCCGATGGTCCGGGCGACTAGGCTGCTGACGGGGACGACGACTCGAACGGAAGGGGAGCGGACGTGCTCGTGGCCGGCTTTCCCGCGGACGCCTTCGGCACCAACTGCTACGTGGTGGCGACCGCGCCGGGGGAGCAGTGCGTGGTGGTCGACCCCGGGATCGGGGTGCTGGACCGGCTCGACGCCGTGCTCGCCGAGCACCGCCTGCACCCGGCCGCCGTGCTGCTCACCCACGGCCACCTCGACCACACCTTCTCCGTGGCCCCGGTCTGCGGCGCGCGCGGCATCCCCGCGTACGTCCACCCGGACGACCGGGAGCTGCTCGCCGACCCGGCCAAGGCGCTCTCGATGGATCTCACCCAGCTCTTCGGCGGTCGCCTGCCGTACACCGAGCCGGACGACGTGGCCGAGCTGACCGACGGCGCGACGCTGTCCCTCGCCGGCCTGGAGATCACCGTCGACCACGCCCCCGGCCATACCGGCGGGTCGGTGCTGTTCCGGATGCCCGGCGCCGGCTCGCCCTGGGAGGCCGAGCAGATCTGCCTCTCCGGTGACGTGCTCTTCGCCGGCTCGATCGGCCGCACCGACCTGCCGGGCGGCAGCATGCCCCGCATGCTGACCAGCCTCCGGGAGAAGGTCCTCCCGCTGGCCGACGACACCGTCGTCCTGCCCGGCCACGGCCCCGCGACCACCATCGGCCGCGAGCGCGCGACCAACCCGTACCTCGTCGAGGTGGCGGGGACCGGCGGCGCGCGCCCGGCCGCGCCCACCCGCGGCCTGTAGCGCCGCCTTTCGACCTTCCCGCGCCGCGAGCGCGGGTCTTGAAGGAGCGTCATGAGTAAGCCCACGCCCATTTCTGGATTTCCGGAGTGGAACCCGCCGCAGCGGATGATCGAGCAGTTTGTGCTCGATCGAATTCGCGCCACCTTCGAGCTGTACGGCTTCGCCCCCCTGGAGACCCGTTCGGTCGAGCCGCTGGACCAGCTGCTGCGGAAGGGGGATACCGCAAAGGAGGTCTACGTGCTGCGCCGGCTCCAGGCCGACCCGGCGGGCGCGACCGGCGACGACGCGCTCGGCCTGCACTTCGACCTGACCGTGCCGTTCGCCCGTTACGTGCTGGAGAACGCCGGCAAGCTGCAGTTCCCGTTCCGCCGCTACCAGATCCAGAAGGTGTGGCGGGGTGAGCGCCCGCAGGAGGGGCGCTACCGCGAGTTCCTCCAGGCCGACATCGACATCGTCGACCGGGACACCCTGCCGGCCCACTACGAGGCCGAGATGCCGCTGGTGATCGGGGACGCGCTGCGCTCGCTGCCGATCCCGCCGGTGCGGATCCAGGTCAACAACCGCAAGATCTGCGAGGGCTTCTACCGGGGGGTCGGGCTGACCGACCCGGAGGCGGCGCTGCGCGCGGTCGACAAGCTCGACAAGATCGGCCCGGCGAGGGTGGCCGAGCTGCTGGCGGAGACCGCCGGGGCGAGCGAGGCGCAGGCCAAGGCGTGCCTGGCGCTGGCCGAGATCTCCGCGCCGGACGCCTCCTTCGCCGACGCGGTGCGCGCCCTCGGGGTGACCGATCCGCTGCTCGACGAGGGCATCGCGGAGCTGGTCACGGTGGTGGAGACCGCCGCCGCGCACTCGCCCGGCCTCTGCGTCGCCGACCTGCGTATCGCCCGTGGCCTGGACTACTACACCGGCACGGTGTACGAGACGCAGATGATCGGGTACGAGCGGTTCGGCTCGGTCTGCTCCGGCGGCCGGTACGACAACCTGGCCAGTTCGGGCAACGTCCGGTTCCCCGGCGTGGGCATCTCGATCGGGGTGACCCGACTGCTCGGCCTGCTCTTCGGCACCGAGGCGCTGTCGGTGTCCCGTAGCGTGCCGACCTGTGTGCTGGTGGCCGTCAACAGCGAGGACGAGCGGCCGGCGAGCAACAGGGTCGCCGAGGCGCTGCGCTCCCGGGGCGTACCCACCGAGGTGTCGCCGAGCGCGGCCAAGTTCGGCAAGCAGATCCGGTACGCCGAGCGGCGCGGCATCCCGTACGTCTGGTTCCCGGGTGCCGAGGGCGACGAGGTGAAGGACATCCGCTCGGGCGAGCAGGTGGCCGCCGTGGCGGGCGAGTGGATGCCGGCCCGGGCCGACCTGACGCCGCTGGTGGGTCCCGCTCCGACTGGCGCTTGACGACGATTCGACCTACGGTGGCGTAACTTACGCCACCGTAGGGAGAACCTTGTGACCGTGCTCAGCCAGACCGCCCTTCTCCTCGAACTCGAACCCGTGGTCGAGAAGAACCTCGACCGGCACCTTTCGCTGGCGAAGGAGTGGTTCCCGCACGAGTACGTGCCGTGGAGCGAGGGGCGTACCTTCGACGGCCCGCTCGGCGGGGAGCCGTGGACGGAGGCGGACACGAAGCTGCCCGAGGTGGCCCGCACCGCGCTGATCGTCAACCTGCTCACCGAGGACAACCTCCCCTCGTACCACCACGAGATCGCCACGCTCTTCGGCCGGGACGGCGCGTGGGGCACCTGGGTGCACCGGTGGACCGCCGAGGAGGGGCGGCACGGCACCGCGATCCGGGACTACCTGACCGTGACCCGGGCGGTCGACCCGGTGGCGCTGGAGCGGGCCCGGATGGTGCACATGTCGGCGGGTTACCACAACACCCACGGCGACGAGGTGCTGCACTCGCTGGCGTACGTCTCGTTCCAGGAACTGGCCACCCGGATCTCGCACCGCAACACCGGCCGGGCCGCCGGAGACCCGATCTGCGACGCGCTGCTGGCCCGGGTGGCGGCCGACGAGAACCTGCACATGGTCTTCTACCGCAACCTGCTCGGCGCGGCCTTCGAGCTGGCGCCGAGCCAGGCCATGCGCGCGGTCGCCGACGTGCTGGCCGACTTCCAGATGCCGGGCGTCGGCATCGAGGGCTTCGCCCGCAAGTCGGTGGCCATCGCCCTGGCCGGCATCTACGACCTGCGCCTCCACCGGGACGAGGTGGTCGTCCCGGTGCTGCGCCAGTGGAACCTCTTCGAGGCGACCGGCCTGAACGCCGACGGCGAACGCGCCCGCGACCAGATCGCCGCCCACCTGGACACCCTGGAGACGCACGCCACCCGCTTCGAAGAGAAGCGCGCCGCCCGAGCCGCCCGCCTCACCCCCACCCCCTAACCACCCCCCGTCCCCACCCCACCCCGGCGATCTTGCACTTTCTGCCTGGGCAAAAGCCGCGAAGGCCGCTTCCCGCAGACCGAAACTGCAAGATCGCGGGGGAGGGGGGAGGGGGGAGGGGGGAGGGGGGGAGGGGGGAGGGGGGAGGGGGGAGGGGGGAGGGGTGGGGAGGGGTGGGGTTAGGTCGGGGGGTTGAGGGGGAGGAGGAGGCAGGAGGAGGTGGCGTGGGCGGTTAGGCGGTTCTTCGCGTCGGTCAGGCGGGCCTCGGCGAGGGCGGTGCGGCGGCCGCGCTGGAGCACCGTGCCCTCGCAGCGCAGTCGGCCGCTCTCGACGGTCACCGGCCGGAGGAACTTCACGTTCAGGTCCAGCGAGGTGTAGCCGACGCCGGCCGGCAGCGTGCTGTGGACGGCGCAGCCGGCGGCGGTGTCGAGCAGCGTGGAGATGATCCCGCCGTGCACCGTGCCGAGCGGGTTGTAGTGGAACTCCTGCGGCACCAGCTCGACCGTGACGCGGCCCTCCTCGGCCTCCAGCCGGGCCATGTCGATCAGGTGCATGACCGGCGGCGCGGCCAGCTCCCCGGCCATCATCGCGCGCAGCAGCTCCAGGCCGCTGCGCCGACCGATGTGCGCGGCCCCGGCCAGCGGGTCGGACCAGGAGAAGGTGCGGCTACGGTCCTGCGTCTGTGTCATGGACCCAGGCTCGCAGCGCGTTGCTGAGTCTGTCAATCAGACCTAGCCTGGTCGGCATGAGACCCGCGGCACTGGACTGGTCGGTGGAGAACTGCACCATCGCCCGCGCAATGGCGATCCTCGGCGAGCGGTGGACCCTGGTCGTGCTCCGCGAGGTCTTCAACGGCGTACGCCGCTTCGACGACATGCGGGTGCGCACCGGAATCCCCCGGCAGGTGCTCACCGGCCGGCTCGCCATGCTGGTCGAGCAGGGCGTGCTGCGCCGGGAGCCGTACCGGGAGCCGGGCAGCCGGCTGCGGCACGAGTACCGGCTCACCGACAAGGGGCTCGATCTGTGGCCGGTGCTGGTGGCGGTGCTCGGCTGGGGCGACCGCTACCTGGCCGATCCGGACGGCTCGCCGCTGACGGTCGCCCACCGGGACTGCGGGGCCGAGGTCCGGGTCGCGCTGCGCTGCGCCGAGGGGCACGAGGTCACCGAACCGCGCGACCTGCTGCCCCGGCCGGGCCCGGGTGCGCGCCGCCGGAGCTGACCCGTACGGGACGCGCATAGATGACGCTCTGTGTCCATAATGTTGCGTACTGATTGCTTTTCGAGCGGGCCCAATCCGGGCAAAAGTGCCGCTTGCTTATGATCTTAAATGTGTGAATACTTTGGTCACTCGGCCGGCTCCCCCAGGTCGGCCGGTTGTCCTCGGGCGGCCTCCGTGTGACGCCGCCCGTCACCCCCTCCTTGGAGGTTGTTACATGCGACCCACGAGGTCCTCGCTCCGCCGTGCCGCCGTCATCGCCGTGGCCGGCGCCCTGGTCACGGGCTCGCTCCTCGGCGTACCCGCCCAGGCGGCCCCTGCCTCGCCCGCCTCCCCCGACGCCGCGGCCGACCTGGCCACCAAGCTCGGCGACCGCGCCGCCGGCGCGTACGCCGACAGCAACGGCAAGATGATCGTCGCGGTGACCGACGCCGCGGCCGCGCGCCAGGTCCGCGCCGCCGGCGCCACCCCGAAGCTCGTCACCCGCGGCGCCGACAAGCTGAAGGCGGCCACCGACGAGCTGGAGCGGTCCGCCAAGATCCCGGGCACCGCCTGGTGGGTCGACGCGACCACCAACCAGGTCGTGGTCTCCGTCGACAGCACCATCACCGGCGCCAAGCTGGAGCGGGTCAAGGCCGCCGCCGCCCGTACCGGCGGCACGGTCCGGATCGAGGCCGAGGCCGGCGTGCTGAGCACCCGCATCTCCGGCGGCAACGCCATCTACGCCGCTGGTGGCGGTCGCTGCTCGCTCGGCTTCAACGTGCGCAGCAGCTCCGGCGTCTACTACTTCCTCACCGCCGGGCACTGCACCAACATCGCCTCCAACTGGTACAGCAACTCTTCGCAGACCTCGCTGCTCGGCACCCGTGCCGGCACCTACTTCCCGGGCCGGGACTACGGCATCGTGAAGTACAGCAACCAGAGCACCGTCCAGCCGGGCAACGTCTACCTGTACAACGGCAGCTACCAGGACATCACCGCCGCCGGCAACGCGTACGTCGGCCAGACCGTCTACCGCTCCGGCAGCACCACCGGCCTGCGCAGCGGCTCGGTCACCGCGCTCAATGCCACGGTCAACTACGCCGAGGGCAGCGTCTCCGGCCTGATCCGCACCACCGTCTGCGCCGAGCCGGGCGACAGCGGCGGCTCCCTCTTCGCCGGCACCACCGCGCTCGGCCTGACCTCGGGCGGCAGCGGCAACTGCTCCAGCGGTGGCACCACCTACTTCCAGCCGGTCACCACCGCGCTGAGCGCCTACGGCGTGAGCGTCTACTGATCGACCCCCACGAGCGGGCCGCCGGGCGACCGGCGGCCCGCTCCGCGTACGGGGACCGGCTGGCGGTGCTGTCCGAGGCGGACGAGACCCGGCGGCGGCGCAGGTGAGACCGCCTGGAACAGCCCGGACGCGGGAGGCGGGCGGCCCGGGGTTGCCGGGTGGTGCGGGACGCCCCCCGACAAGCTGACAGAATGCGGGGGCAGACCGTTCAGCGATGAGGAGACGCAAGTCGTGATCCGTACCCATGACGCCGGCAGCCTGCGCGCGACGGACGCCGGCACCACGGTGACGCTCGCCGGGTGGGTGGCCCGCCGGCGCGACCACGGCGGCGTCATCTTCGTCGACCTGCGCGACGGCTCGGGTGTGGCCCAGGTGGTCTTCCGCGAGGAGGACGCGCACGCGCTGCGCAACGAGTTCTGCGTGAAGGTCACCGGCGAGGTGACCCGCCGCCCCGAGGGCAACGAGAACCCGGACCTGCCCACCGGCGAGGTCGAGGTCACCGCGAGCGCGCTGGAGGTGCTCTCCGAGGCGGCGCCGCTGCCGCTGCCGGTGGACGACCAGATCGAGGCCGGCGACGACATCCGGCTCAAGTACCGCTACCTGGACCTGCGCCGCAGTGGCCCGGCGAAGGCGCTGCGGCTGCGCTCGCGGGCCAACCAGATCGCCCGGAAGGTGCTGCACGAGCGGGACTTCCTGGAGATCGAGACCCCCACCCTGACCCGCTCCACCCCGGAGGGCGCCCGCGACTTCCTGGTGCCGGTGCGGCTCCAGCCGGGCAGCTGGTACGCGCTGCCGCAGTCGCCGCAGCTGTTCAAGCAGCTGCTCATGGTCGGTGGCATGGAGCGGTACTACCAGATCGCCCGCTGCTACCGGGACGAGGACTTCCGCGCCGACCGGCAGCCCGAGTTCACCCAGCTCGACATCGAGATGTCCTTCGTCGCCGAGGACGACGTCATCGAACTCGGCGAGTCGATCGTCTCGGCGCTCTGGGCGGACCTGGCCGGCTACCGGATCCCCCGGCCGATCCCGCGGATCACCTGGCACGACGCCATGTCGCGGTACGGCTCGGACAAGCCGGACCTGCGCTACGGCGTCGAGCTGACCGAGCTGACCGACTACCTGCGCGGCACCGAGTTCCGGGTGTTCGCCGGCGCGATCGACGCGGGCGGCTACGTCGGCGCGGTGGTGATGCCGGGCGGCGCGGCGCAGAGCCGCAAGGAGCTGGACGGCTGGCAGGACTGGGCCAAGGCGCGCGGCGCGCGGGGCCTGGCGTACGTGGTGCTCGACGCGGAGACCGGCGAGGCACGCGGCCCGGTGGCCAAGAACCTCTCCGAGGCGCACCTGGCCGGCCTGGCCGACGCCGCCGGCGCCAAGCCCGGCGACGCGATCTTCTTCGCCGCCAGCAGCGACACCCGGGAGGCGCAGGAACTGCTCGGCGCGGCCCGGATCGAGATCGCCAAGCGGGCCAACCTGATCGACGAGAGCGCCTGGGCGTTCTGCTGGGTGGTCGACGCGCCGATGTTCGAGAAGACGGACGATGGCGGCTGGACGGCGGTGCACCACCCGTTCACCTCGCCGAACTCGGAGTGGGTGGACCGGTTCGAGGAGGCGCCGGACCGCGCCCTGGCCTACGCGTACGACATCGTGTGCAACGGCAACGAGATCGGCGGCGGCTCCATCCGTATCCACCGGGGCGACGTGCAGCAGCGGGTCTTCGAGCTGCTCGGCATCACCCCGGAGGAGGCGCAGGACAAGTTCGGCTTCCTGCTGGAGGCGTTCAAGTACGGCCCGCCGCCGCACGGCGGCATCGCCTTCGGCTGGGACCGGATCTGCATGCTGCTCGCCGGCGCGGACTCGATCCGCGAGGTCATCGCGTTCCCGAAGACCCGGGGCGGGTTCGACCCGCTGACCGGCGCACCGACGCCGATCACCGGGCAGCAGCGCGCCGAGGCGGGCGTCGACGCCAAGCCGAAGGCGCCGACCGGGCCGCACGCCGGCACCGCCGGCCCGGCCGCGCCGGTCGCCGACCCGACCTGATCCTGATTTGATGAAAGGCCCGCGTCACGATGGCGCGGGCCTTTCCCTTTCCGGAGGACGCATGACGCTGCTGGTGGTGGGGGCGAGCGGGTTTCTCGGCGCCGAGGTCTGCCGGCAGGCGGTCGCGGCGGGCGGTCGGGTCGTCGGCACGTACCACTCGGCGGCCGTCACGGTCCCCGGGGTCGCGCCACGCCGGCTCGACGTCACCGACCGCGCCGCCGTGCGCGCGCTGCTGACCGAGGTACGCCCCGACGCCGTGATCAGCACCCCGTACCGGTTCGACGACTGGACGGTCACCGCCGACGGCGCGGCCCACGTCGCGTACGCCGCCGCCGAGGTGGGGGCGCGGCTGGTGCACCTGTCCAGCGACGCGCTGCACGGCGGGCGGCCGGCACCCTATCTCGATGACGAGGTCCCCACCCCGATCTATGCGTACGGGGCGGCGAAGGCGGCAGCGGAGACCTCGGTCCGGGCAATCGACCCGGGCGCGGTACTGGTGCGGACCTCGCTGATCGTGGGGGAGGGCAGCAAACAGATCGCGCTCTGCCACGACGCGCTCGCCGGCCGGGCGACCCTGTTCAGCGACGAGCTTCGCTGCCCGATCGACGTGTCGGAGCTGGCCGCTGCCGTGCTGGAACTGGTGCCCGCCGACTACGCCGGCCCGCTCAACGTGGCCGGGCCGGACCCGGTGAGCCGCGCCGAGCTGGGTCTCCTGGTCGCCCGGCAGTCCGGGCTCGACCCGGCTGGACTGAAGACCACGACCGCCGTCGCCGCCGGGGTGCAGCGCCCCGCCGAGGTACGCCTCGACTCCTCCCGCGCCGCCGGCCTGCTGCGTACCCGGCTGCGCGGGGTCACCGAACTCCTCGCTCCCTGAGCCTCGCCGCGTCGACGGTCGGATCATGCACACTTCCTATGCACAACTCTTGTGCATAGGAAGTGTGCACAGATATTGTGCATCCATGGGGAACGACGAAAGATCCACGCCGCGCGCCGTGCGGCTCTCTCACCAGCAGGTGCGCGTCCTGGCGCACCCCCTGCGCACGCGGCTGCTCGGCGCGCTGCGGGTCAAGGGGCCGGCGACCGCCACCAAGCTCGCCGAACTGCTCGGCACCAACACCGGAGCGACCAGCTATCACCTGCGCCAGCTCGCCGAGGTCGGCCTCGTCACGGAGGACCCGGACCTCGGCACCGGCCGGCAACGCTGGTGGCGGGCCGGGCACGACGTCACCAACTGGGAGAACACCGACTTCGACGACGACCCGGACGCCCGTGCCGCGATCGACTGGATCCAGGGAAACCAGGTCCGGCACTTCGTCGAGCATGCCGAGAAGTGGTTCGCCGTCCAGCACGAGTGGTCGCCCACCTGGCGGAACGCCTTCGGGATGGGCGACATCTTCATGACCATCCCGTCGACCCGACTCGATGCGCTCAAGGCCGAGGTTTGGCAGATCCTCGACCGCTACCGCAGCGAGGCCGATCCCGACGAGCCCGGCGCGGAGCAGGTGCAGATATTCCTCGCCACCCTGCCGCTGCTGGCGGACCTGCGGCTCGCCATGCCGCTGCCCGAGGAGGAGCGATGAGCGCCCTGTCCGTACGCCAGGTCCGGTTCCGCTACCTCACCCTCTACGGCCTGCGCTGGCTGCCCAGCGGCCTGATGATGCCGGTGATGATCCTGCTGATGCAGGAGCGCGGCCTCTCGCTGTCCCAGATCGGCCTGGTCGCTACCGCGCAGGGCCTGGTCGTCCTCGCGTTGGAACTGCCCACCGGTGGCTTCGCCGACGCGCTCGGCCGCAAGCCGGTCCTCGCCGCCGCCTGGGTGATCGGCCTGATCTCGCTGGTCATCTTCGCGGTGGCCGACTCGTTCTGGCTCTTCTTCCTGGTCTGGGCGTTGCAGGGCGTCTACCGGGCGCTTGACAGCGGCCCCCTGGAGTCCTGGTACGTCGACGCCACCCTCGCCGCCGACCCCGACGCCGAGTACGAGCGCGGTCTCGGCCACGCCGGCACCGTCATCGGGCTCGCGATCGGCGCCGGCGCGCTGCTCGGCGGCGGTCTGGTCGCGCTCGGCCCGGTCGGGCCGGTCAGCGCGCTGACCCTGCCCGTGCTGGTGGCCATCGTCCTGCACGTCGTCTCGCTGGTCGCCCTGTTCGTGCTGCTGGCCGAGACCCGACCGGCCACCGGGGCCGCGGCGCTGCGCGCCTCGGTGGTCGAGGCGCCCCGGATGGTCGGACAGGCGATCGGCCTGCTGCGCCGCTCGCGGGTGCTGCTCGCCCTGGTCGCCGTCGAGCTGTTCTGGGGCTTCGGCATGGTCACCTTCGAGTCGCTGTTGCCGATCCGCCTCTCCGAGGTGGTCGGGAACGCCGACCGGGCGGCGGCGCTGCTCGGCCCGGCCGGCTCGGCGGCCTGGCTGGCCAACGCGGCCGGCGCCGCGCTCACCCCGTTGCTGCTGCGCCGGCTGGGCGCCGCGCCCGCCGCCGCGCTCCTGCGGGTGCTCCAGGGCGTGACCGTGGTCGGCATGGGCCTGCTGGCCGGCCCGGTCGGCGTGCTCGTCGCCTACCTGGCCTGCTACACCGTGCACGGCGCGTCCAACCCGCTGCACATGGGGCTGCTGCACCGGCAGGTCGACGGGCCGTACCGGACCAGTGTCATCTCGCTCAACTCGATGATGGGGCAACCGGCGGGCGCGCTCGGCGCGCTGGTGCTCACCACGCTGGCCGACCGCAGCAGCGTCAGCCTCGCCATGCTGGTCGGCGGGGTGGTGCTCGCGCTGGCCGCGCCGCTCTACCTGCCGGCCTGGCGCGCCGCCCGGAACGCCGCGCCCGCCGGTCAGCCGTCGCAGGTCGACCAGCCGGAGTCCGGTGACCGCGCCGCTGCGCCGGCTGACCTCGACGCCGCGCCGGCTCAGGCGCGCTGAGGGCGGACCTGCCAGGAGGGCCACTGCCATGCGAAATGCGTCGACAAGGGCTCCCTCCACTCCCTCAGCCGAGATGGACCGAGGTGCGGGGTTCGGTGTCGGTGTAGCCGAGCCGGCGGTAGAGCCGGATCGCCCCGACGTTGTCGGTGTAGACGCCGAGCGCCACGTGGTCGTACCGGGCGAAGAGGGCGCGGGTCATTCCGGCGGTGAGCGCCGCGCCGAGGCCCCGCCCACGCCGGTCGGTCGCCACGGTGAGACCGGCGAGGAAGCCGACGTCGCCCCGGCTGCGGTCCGCCCCGCAGGCGACGAGGCGGTCGCCGTCGTGGATGCCGTACCAGTCGACGATCCGCGGGTCGCCGGGACGGGAGGTGGTGGTCGGGAAGGACTCTGGGAGCAACCAGCCCACCGCCCCGTCCCGTCGCCACCCGTGCGCGTCGTGGTCCCGCCACAGCGCGTGCCGGGCGTACGGGTGGTGACCGGTGGCGGCGAGCAGGGTGTCCCGCCCCGCCAGGACCTGGTCGGCAGTGATCATGCGACCAGCCTACGAGAGGAGAACTCGTGAGCCCGATCCGATCCGTACGCCCGGCACACCTGTCCGGCCCGCGCTGCCTGCTGCGCGAGTGGGTGGACTCCGACGCGGAGGCGCTGCACGCGCTGACCAACGAGCCGCAGGTCGCCGACCGTATGTTGGACGAACATCCGCCCTCGCCGGCCGAGGTCCGCGCCGTCCTGCCGGCCTGGCGGGACGCGGCCGGCGGCGAGCCGCGGCTGGCGTACCACCTGGCCGCGGTCGCGCGGGACCGGCTGGTGGGCCTGGGCACGCTGACCGTGACGAGCCCGGAGCACCGGCGTGGGGAGATCGGCTACGTGGTCCACCCGGGGCACTGGGGGCAGGGCCTCGGCACCGAGGTGGCCGGCCTGCTGCTGCGCCTCGCCTTCGAACAGGTGGGCCTGCACCGGGTGGAGGCGACCACCCGACCGGACCACCCCGCCTCGTGGCGGGTGCTGGAGAAGGTCGGGATGCGGCGGGAAGGGCTCAGCCGCGACCACCTCTTCGTCCGGGGACGCTGGTGGGACTCGGTGCGATACGCCGTACTCGCCACCGACCGGTGACGACGCCGGCCGGTTCCACCGTGGAGATTGACGAGCGGACCGATCGGGTACATCCGTCGCCGACCCTGCTGGGACCCCCACCGGAGGAGTGACCATGTTCGCCACGCTCGCGGCCATCGTGTTCGGCTTCGCGCTGCTGCTCGACTTCCTGAACACCAACCTCGGCGCCCCCGACCTGTTCAACGTGCACACTCTCATGCTCATCGGCCTCCTGCTGCTCGCCCTGCACCTGGCCGGATTCGGCAGCGGCCGGGGCCGCTGGTACCGGGGCCGGCGCCCGGGTCGTGGCTGACCGGAACGGATCATCGCGGGCCGAGCCGCGGCGCGATTCCGGCGTCGTCGGCCCGGCCCGGTACTGTTCTCGTGATGCAGTCCGACGCCCTCTTCACCCTCGGCGAGCCCGGCGGAGCGCCCAGCGCCCCCGCGGGCTCCGCCGGCCTGGACGGGTTCACCGCCGCGCACGCGGACTCGCCCCTGCCCGTCCGGATGCGGCCGGCGAGCATCGACGAGCTCGTCGGGCAGGACCACCTGCTCGCCCCCGGCGCGCCGCTGCGCCAGCTGGTCGAGGGTGCGGCGCCGATGTCGGTGATCCTCTGGGGGCCACCGGGCAGCGGCAAGACGACCATCGCGCACCTGGTGGCCCGGGCCACCGACCGCCGCTTCGTGGCGATGTCCGCGCTGACGGCCGGCGTGAAGGACGTCCGCGCGGTGATCGACACCGCCCGCCGGCAGCGGCGTGCGGGCGGCCCGCCGACCGTGCTCTTCATCGACGAGGTGCACCGGTTCAGCAAGACCCAGCAGGACTCGCTGCTCGCCGCGGTGGAGGACCGGACGGTCACGCTGCTCGCGGCGACCACCGAGAATCCGTACTTCTCGGTCATCTCGCCGCTGCTGTCCCGCTGCGTGCTGCTCACCCTCCAGGCGCTGGACGACGACGCGGTGCGTGGCCTGCTGCGCCGCGCGGTCGCCGACGAGCGCGGGCTGGGCGACGCGCTTGCCCTGGAGACCGGGGCGGAGGACCATCTCGTCCGCCTCGCCGGCGGCGACGTACGCAAGGCACTGACCGCCCTGGAGGCGGCGGCCGCCACCGCCACCGCGCTCGGCACCGGGCGCATCGACCTGGCCACCGCCGAGCAGGCCGTCGACGTCGCGGCCGTCCGGTACGACCGGGACGGCGACGCCCACTACGACGTGACCAGCGCGTTCATCAAGAGCATGCGCGGCTCGGACGTGGACGCGGCGCTGCACTGGCTGGCCCGCATGCTGGTGGCCGGTGAGGACGCCCGGTTCGTCGCCCGGCGGCTGGTCATCTTCGCCAGCGAGGACGTCGGCATGGCCGATCCCGTCGCGCTCACCGTCGCCACCGCCGCCGCGCACGCCGTCGAGTACGTCGGGCTGCCCGAGGCCCAGCTCAACCTGGCCCAGGCGGTGATCCACCTGGCTACCGCCCCGAAGTCCAACTCGGCCACCACGGCGATCGGCGCGGCCATCGCCGACGTGCGCGCCGGCCGGGGCGGGCCGGTGCCGCGGGCCCTGCGCGACGCCCACTACGCCGGCGCCCGTGGTCTCGGGCACGGCACCGGCTACCGCTACCCGCACGACGACCACCGTGGCGTGGTGACCCAGCAGTACGCTCCGGACGATCTCGTCGGGACCGACTACTACCGGCCCAGCGGCCACGGCGCGGAACGCGCGGTGGCCGGCCGGCTGCCGCTGCTGCGCCGGATCGTGCGCGGGCTGCCGGCACCGGCGGTCCGCGAGGAGGCCGGCACACCGGTGGCCGTGCCCGCCGGTCGTCCGGCCGGCGCGGAGCAGGGCAACGGGGTGAACGAGGGCGGCGACGACGCCGTCGAGGAGGGTCAGCAGTGATGGCGCGTGGTCCGGAGCGGCCGGAGGACGGCCCCGACGAGCGGCACGACCGGAGCGCCAAGGGCCGCCGGTGGGGGCGGGGCAGAGCCGAGGCCGAGCCGGACGAGGCGACCGTCGGCGAGGAGTTCGGCTGGATCGACGACCTGCGTACGGCCAAGCAGCAGCGCGCCGACCTCGGCCCGGACGCCGACGGCCCCGCCGCCGCCCCGCCGCCGCGTGGCGGTCCGCCCGCCGCCGGTCCGGGGCCGCGATCGGGCCCGCCCGCCCCCGTGCCGCCGCGCGGCCCCCAGCCCGGTCAGCCCGGTCCGGTGCCCGGTCAGCCGGGTCCGGTCGGGCCGGGTGCCCGGCGCGGTCCGGCCGACGCCGGACCGGCATCGCCCCCGGTACGCCCCAACGGGCCCGATCCGGCGGCGGCCCGCCGCCGCCCGGTCGACGGGCCCTGGCCCGGTACGCCCGAGCCGCCCCGGCAACCCGGCGAGCCGTCCCGGCCGCCACGCCGGGGCCCGGACGCGCCCACCGGGCAGCAGAGCCTTCTTCCACCGGCCGCCGGTCGGCCGGGCGACGCGCCTCGGGTGGCCCCGCCCGGATCGGCCCCGCCGCCGGGATCGGCGCCGGATCGTGCCCGGGGCGGGCAGGTGCCCGGGCCCGGCTGGCAGCCGCCCGGTCCCGCCGTGCCACCCACTCCGCGCGGCCGGCACGGCAGCGGCGGAGCGCCCACCGGCCCGTACGCCGAGGGGGCAGCCCCGGCCGGACGACCCGGGTCGG
This sequence comes from Micromonospora narathiwatensis, assembly GCF_900089605.1. Classification (NCBI taxonomy): domain Bacteria; kingdom Bacillati; phylum Actinomycetota; class Actinomycetes; order Micromonosporales; family Micromonosporaceae; genus Micromonospora; species Micromonospora narathiwatensis. Next base: position 873,182 of record NZ_LT594324.1, read on the forward strand.
GTGGCGGCCGGCGGTCCGTGCCCGACGAGGTCGAGGCGCGCCCGGTCTCCGGGGCCGGCCGGCGGGCCGCCGCCGAGCCCGCTGCCGGCCGGGTCACCGTGCCGTCGGCATCCGGCGCGGCCGGTCCGCCCGGTGCCGGCCACCCCGGCGTCGACCCGGTGACCGGCGTCCCGGGTCCGGGCGCCCCCGAGCCCCGGCGCCGCCGCGGCGCCGCGGAGCCCGGCCCCTCCGCCGGCCCGTCCGGGATGGACGGTCCCGCCGGGCCGGGCGGTCGACGCCGGGCCGGCGAGCCCGACCAGCCGGCGGCGGTGCCGCGCAGCGGGAACGCCCCGCCGGTCCCGGGTGTCCCGTCCGACGCGTCCCCCGGCCGTCGGGTGGAGGGCCCGGGCATGCCGACGGCGCGGCGCGCCACCCCCGATGCTCCGGCCGGTCGCCGCGCCGCTCCGGACGACGCCGCGACGTCGACCGGTCGCCCGGCTGGTCGCGACGGGGCGGTGCCGGCCGGCCGCCGGGCGGCTGCCCAGGATCCGGGTGCGCGGGGTGGCCGCCGGGCCGCGCCCGACGACGAACCGACCGCGGCCGGCCGCCGAGCCGTCCCCGACGACGAACCGACCGCAGCCGGCCGCCGAGCCGTCCCCGACGACGAACCGACCGCGGCCGGTCGTCGGGCCGTCCCAGAGGCGCCGGGCGCGCGGCGGTCCGCCGGCGAGGCGCCGCAGACCCCGGGCCCGCGCCGCGCGGCCCGCGAGGAGACCGAGGACGCGCGACCGCAACGCCCCGAGCGACCGGCCGACTGGCTCCGGCAGGCCGGGCGGGCCCCCCACGGCGACCCGGCCGTGCCACCGGCCCGTCCCACCGACACTCCGGTCGGCGAGCCGCCGGCCGGACGACCTGGCGCTTCCGCCGGCTCCGGCCGTGCCCCGGCCGCCCGAGGCGGCGCGGCCGTGCCGGTGACGCCCGACCAGGCCGGACCCGCCCGGGACGCCGCACGTCCCGCCGGACCGCCCGGCCGCCCCGCCGGCCCTGAGACGGGCAGCCGGGCCGCCGGCCGATCGGCCGGCGCCGACCGCACCGGCGGGCTGCCGACGGCCGGGAATCCCGGCCGCGTGGGTGGCCCGCCGCCCGGCGGAGGCCGGGCCGGCGGGCCCGGGTCCGCCGGCGACATCGACCGCACCGGCGGCTTCCCCGCCGGGGGAGATCCCGACCGGACGGGCGGCCAGCCGCACGGCGGCGACGCCGGGCGGGACCCGGCGTCGACCCGGGGCGGCCGTCCCGGGCCGGCCCCTGGCCAGCCCGGCCGGCCCGGCCCGGGCGTCGGTGACGCACGCGGCACCGGCCCGGCCCGGGGCGCCGCCCGGCCCGGCCCGGACGGCCCCGTCCCACGTCCGGGCGGAGACGACGGGCGCGGTCCGCAAGCCGGCGGCGAGCCCACCGCGCGAACCGGGGCGGCCGGCGGTCCGGCAGTGGCCCGGGCGGCTGCCTCCGTGGCCCGCCCCGGTGGGCCCGAGGAACGGCCGGCCGGCCGGGCGGTCCCGCCCGGGGCGGAGCCGGGCCGGCCCGGACCGGTCGGCGCGGCCGCCGTACCCCCGCCCGGCGAGCCGGCGGTGGCCCGGGCCGCCGCGGTCGTACCGCCGATGGAACCGGCCGGGCCGCGACCCGGACCGGCCGACGTGGCCGGACCGGCGCCGCTGCGGGCCGAGGCGCAGTCGGCGCAGGCCGGTGCCGCAGCCGGTGGCCTGCGCGGCGCCCGCTCCGAACTACGGCGGCAGATGCGCGAACGGCGGCGGCTGCGGTTGGGCGTCCTCGCCCTGGTCAGCCTGGTGCTGCTCGGCGCGGTTCCGCTCTACTTCGGGTTGCGCACGCTCAGCCACGACCCGGTCTTCGACACCCTCGACGGGCTGGACGTGCCCGCCTGGGCGGCGACGAAGACCGTCGACCACGTCAGCGGCAGCCGATGGTGCCTCCAGGACTGCCGGCTGCGGGAGCGGACCGTCGAGTCCCAGCGGACGCCGAAGGAGACCGCGCAGGCGTACGAGCAGGCCCTCGCCCAGGACGGCTGGCAGCGCTGGAAGGTCGCCCGCTGCCCGGAGCAGGAGGTCAAGGGCAGCTACACCTGCTGGCGTCGCGACGAACTCACCCTCGACCTCTGGGTACGCGAGCCCGCCTGCACACCGCCGCCGGTGGACGGGGAACCGGCTCCCACGCCGGCGCCCTCGCCCGCAGCGGGAGAGTGCGCCGGATCGTTGGTGTCGGTGAAGGTCCGCAACGCTATCGACGACGAGCGGACCGGGCCACAGCCGACCACCGATCCGTCCCTCACCGGTGTGGATCCGTACCCGACCCTCACCGACGATCCACTCGGCGAATTGACACCCTCACCGTCGTGAGCAGCGCTCCATCACGGACGGTAGGGTCTGTGGCTGGCGGGCCGGTCCGTGCCCGCCGGCCGCGGTGCGCCGGTGTGGGGCCGAGCGGGTGCGACGGTCGCGCATTCCGGGGCGCGGGGCCTCGGGACACTGCTTGAGGAGGACATGCGCGTGAGTGGTGGAGAGATCGCTGGGCTGATCCTGGCCGGCGCATTCCTGATGCTGGTGCTCGTGCTGGCGGTGCCGATCCTGCGACTGCGGCACACGGTGGACGCGACGACCCGCATGATCAACGACCTCAACGACCGCACCGCGCCGCTGCTCGGTGACGTCAACACCACGGTGAAGAACGTCAACACCGCCCTGGAGCAGACGCAGACCACCCTCGACGGGGTGAACCTCCAGCTCGCCAAGGTGGACACCATGACCAGCCACGCGCAGAACGTCACCGCGAACGTGGCGAACCTCGCCGCGGTGATCTCGGCCGCCGCCGCGAATCCGCTGGTCAAGGTGGCTGCCTTCGGCTACGGCGTACGCAAGGCCGCCGCCGCCCGCCGGCACGCGGAGGACGAGCGGGAGGCCCGCGACATCATCAAGCAGCGGCGTCGCGCCGAGAAGCGCGCGAACCGGTGATCCGGCCGAGCGGAGGGATGTGAGATGAAGCGCGTGTTCTGGCTGGGCATTGGCCTGGCCGTGGGGGTGCTGGTGGTCCGCAAGGCCACCCGCACCGCGCAGGCGTACACGCCGGCGGGCATCGCGAGCGGGCTGTCCGAGTCCGCGGGCAGCCTCGTCGAGTCGGTCCGCAGCTTCGTCGAGGACGTCCGGACCGGGATGGCCGAGCGCGAGCAGGAGATCCACGAGGCCTTCGCCCACGGCGAGTTGTACGACGACCAGTTCGCCGAGCTGCGGGAGGACCCGCGGATCGGCGACCGAGAGATTTTCCCGGAGGAACACCAGCGATGAAGACGGCGGAGATCAAGCGGCGGTACCTCGCCCATTTCGAGGCGAACGGCCATGCCGTGGTGCCGTCCGCTCCGCTGCCCGCCATCAGCGACCCGAACCTGCTGTTCGTCAACGCCGGCATGGTGCAGTTCGTCCCCTACTTCCTGGGCCAGCAGACCCCGCCCTACCCCCGCGCGGTCAGTGTCCAGAAGTGCATCCGCACCCCGGACATCGACGAGGTCGGCAAGACCAGCCGACACGGCACGTTCTTCCAGATGAACGGCAACTTCTCCTTCGGCGACTACTTCAAGGAGCGGGCGATCCCGCTCGCCTGGGACCTGGCCACCAAGCCGGTCGAGGCGGGCGGCTTCGGGCTCGACCCGGAGCGGATCTGGGCGACGGTCTACCTCGACGACGACGAGGCGTACGAGATCTGGCGGCGTACCGGCGTGCCGGTCGAGCGGATCGTGCGGCGTGGCAAGGCGGACAACTTCTGGTCGATGGGCATCCCCGGCCCGTGTGGTCCCTGCTCGGAGCTCTACTACGACCGGGGCCCGGCCTACGGGCGTGAGGGTGGCCCGGAGGTGGACGAGGACCGCTACCTGGAGTTCTGGAACCTCGTCTTCATGCAGTTCGAGCGGGGTCCCGGCGTCGGCAAGGAGGACTTCCCGATCCTCGGCGACCTGCCGGCGAAGAACATCGACACCGGCATGGGCCTGGAGCGGATGTCCTCGATCCTCCAGGGCGTCGACAACCTCTACGAGATCGACGAGGTCAAGCCGATCCTGGACCGGGCCGCCGAGCTGACCGGCAAGCGGTACGGCGTGCGCTCCGGCCACGCGGCCAGCGAGTCGCACCCGGACGACGTCCGGCTGCGGGTGATCGCCGACCACGTGCGTACCGCGCTGATGCTGATCGGTGACGGGGTGACCCCGTCGAACGAGGGCCGCGGCTACGTGCTGCGCCGGATCATGCGCCGCGCCATCCGGTCGGTCCGCCTCCTCGGCTACCAGGACCGGGCGCTGCCCGAGCTGCTGCCGGTGGCCCGGGACTGCATGGCCCCGTCGTACCCGGAGCTGGCCGAGGAGTTCGGCCGGATCTCCCAGTACGCGTACGCGGAGGAGGACGCCTTCCTCGCCACGCTGCGCGCTGGCACCACGATCCTGGACACCGCCATCGCCGAGACCAAGTCGGCGGGGCAGAAGTCGATCTCCGGTGACAAGGCGTTCCAGCTGCACGACACGTACGGCTTCCCGATCGACCTGACCCTGGAGATCGCGGCCGAGCAGGGGCTCCAGGTCGACGCGGACGGTTTCCGCCGGCTGATGGCCGACCAGCGCGGCCGGGCCAAGGCGGACGCGCAGGCGCGCAAGACCGGCCACACCGACGTGTCGGCGTACCGGTCGGTGCTCGACGGCGGCGGGCCGGTGGAGTTCACCGGCTACACCGAGCTGAACCGGGAGTCCCGGGTGCGGGCCCTGCTCGCCGGCGGTGCCGAGGTCGGCGCGGCGGTCGAGGGGGACACCGTCGAGCTGGTGCTCGACACCACCCCGTTCTACGCCGAGGGCGGCGGCCAGCAGCCGGACCAGGGCCTGATCACGGTCGGCGGCGGCCAGCTCGAGGTCTTCGACGTGCAGCAGCCGGTGCCGGGCCTGATCGTGCACCGGGCCAAGGTGGTCCGGGGCGAGGTGCGCGCCGGGGAGACCGGGTACGCCGAGATCGACGTGTCCCGGCGGCGGGCGATCTCCCGCTCGCACACCGCCACCCACCTGGTGCACCAGACCATGCGCAACTTCCTCGGCGAGTCGGCCACCCAGGCGGGTTCGCTGAACGCGCCGGGCCGGCTGCGGTTCGACTTCAACACCCCGACCGGGGTGGCGCCGAGCGTGCTGCACGACGTGGAGCAGCAGGTCAACGAGGTGCTCCTGGCCGACCTGGAGGTGCACGCCTTCGTCACCACGCAGGAGGAGGCCCGCCGGATCGGGGCGATGGCGCTCTTCGGCGAGAAGTACGGCGAGCGGGTCCGGGTCGTCGAGGTCGGCGACTACGCCCGGGAGCTGTGCGGCGGCACGCACGTGGCCCGTTCGGCCCAGCTCGGCCTGGTCAAGATCCTCTCTGAGGCGTCGGTCGGTTCCGGTGTCCGCCGGATCGAGGCGCTGGTGGGCATGGACGCGTTCGGCTTCCTGGCCCGCGAGCACCTGCTGGTCTCCCGGCTCGCCGAGCTGTTCCGGGTCCCCGGCGACCAGGTCGCCGACCGTGTCGAGCAGGCCGTCACCCAGCTCCGCGACGCCGAGAAGGAACTGGAGAAGCTGCGCGCCCAGCTGGTGCTGGGCGGGGCGGCGGCGCTCGCCGGGCAGGCGAAGGACGTGCACGGCGTCGCGTACGTCGGCACGGAGGCGCCCGAGGGCGCGGCCACCAACGACGTACGGACCCTGGCCCAGGAGATCCGGGGCCGGATCGACCCGGCCCGTCCGGCGGTGGTCGCCGTGGCCGCCCGCGCGAACGGCAAGGCGTCCCTGGTGGTGGCCGTCAACCAGGCCGCCCGGGGGCGGGGCCTGACCGCGAAGGACCTGGTGAAGGCGGCCTTCTCCGGTCGTGGCGGCGGCAGTGACGACCTCGCCCAGGGCGGTGGCCTGCCCGCCGCGGAGGCGTCGAACCTGCTGCTCACCGTGGAGAAGGCGATCGCCGAGGCGTGATGGACGCACCGATCGAGGGCCAGGGCGGACCGGATGGTCCGCCCTGGCCCGTGCCGGAGGGGAAGTGCCCGGTAGATGGCTGAACTGACCCGTGGCGTACGGCTTGGGGTCGATGTCGGGCAGGTCCGGGTCGGGGTCGCCCGGTCCGATCCGCACGGCATCCTGGCGACCCCGCTGGTGACCCTCGCCCGTGACCTGACCGCTGCGCCGGATACGGTGCCCACCGACATGGCCGAGCTGGTCCGGCTGGCCGCCGAGCACGAGGCGGTCGAGATCGTGCTCGGCCTGCCGGTCAACCTCGCCGGAAAGCATGGCCCGGCGGCGGCGAACGTCTCAGCGTACGCTGACCGATTGGCTGATGTAATGGGGCCGATTCCGGTGACGCTGACGGACGAGAGGATGTCGACCGTGGTTGCGAGCCGTAGGCTGGCCGAACGGGGCGTCCGGGGAAAGCGCCAACGGGCGGTGGTCGACCAGGCCGCCGCGGTGGAGATTCTGCAGAGCTGGCTGGACGCACAGCGGAGGCGGACGCAATGATCGACGACCTTGACCTGGTGTTCGATGAGCAGGACAGGGGGGAGAAGGGCCGGCACCGGCGCAGCGCCGTGCGTAAGCGCAACGGCAGGTCGGGCGGCGGCCGGGGCAAGACCGTCTTCGCTCTCCTGATGGCGCTCGTGCTGCTGGGTGGCATCGGCGGCGGCGCGTACGTCGGGTTCGACCGGATCCGTAACTACTTCGTCACGCCGGACTACGACGGTCCGGGTTCGGGCGAGGTTCTGGTCCAGGTAAAGAAGGGCGACACGCTCACCGACATCGGTAACACGCTGTACGACGTCGGGGTCGTGAAGAGCACCAAGGCGTTCATCGAGGCCGCCGACGCGAACTCCCGCAGCAAGAACATCCAGGTCGGCAGCTACAAGGTCCGCAAGCAGATGAAGGCCGCCGATGTGGTCAACCTGCTGCTCGACCCGAAGAGCCGAGTGGTCAACGGGGTGACCATCCCCGAGGGCACCATCAGCTTGAACATCTACGCGATCCTCTCCAAGGAGACCAAGATCCCGGTCGCCGACTTCAAGAAGGCCGCAGCGGATCCGGTCAAGCTGGGCGTTCCGGCGTTCTGGTTCAATCGCAACGACGGCAAGAAGAACCCGACGAAGAGCATCGAGGGCTTCCTCTACCCGGCGACCTACGAGATCCCGCCGAAGGCGACCGCCGAGCAGATCCTGTCGATGATGGTGCGGCAGTTCCTTGAGGTCACCGACCAGATGGACTTCGTCAACCGGGTGCAGAAGGAACGGAAGATCTCCCCGTACGAGGCGCTGATCGCCGCCTCCATCGCCGAGGCCGAGTCGGTCCACAAGGAGGACCTGCCGAAGGTGTCCAGGGTGATCTACAACCGGGTCTACGCCGGCAAGATCGGCTGTGGGTGCCTCGGCATCGACAGCGGCATCAACTACTGGTTCCGCCTCCAGGGCAAGGATCCGAAGGACTCCGACGTGCTCAAGTCGTCGGAGATCCACGACCTGACGAACCCGTACAACACGCATGACGTGGCCGGCCTGCCGATTACCCCGATCAGCAACCCGGGCGAGGACGCGCTCAAGGGTGCGATGGAGCCGACGGATGGCCCCTGGATTTACTTCATGACGGTGGACAAGAAGGGCACGATGGGCTACGGCTCCAGCGATGCCGATTTCAACAAGCTGAACAAGCAGATGTGCGACAACGGTGTCCTGACCAAGTCGAATTGCAAGTGAGAGCCGCCGTCGTCGGTAAGCCGATCACCCACTCGCTCTCCCCGGTCATCCACGAGGCGGGGTACGCGGCGGCCGGGCTGACCGGGTGGTCGTACACCCGGATCGAGTGCGCGGCCGACGAGCTGGCCGGCCTGGTCGCGGGCCTGGGCCCGGAGTGGGCCGGGCTGTCGGTGACCATGCCGGGCAAGGAGGCGGCGCTCGCGGTGGCCGACGCGGTCTCGCCGGTCGCCGCCGCCGTCGGCGCCGCCAACACCCTGGTACGCCGACCCGACGGCACCTGGTACGCCGACAACACCGACGTGACCGGCATGGTCGACGTGCTCACCGCCGCCGGCTGCGCGGCGGGCGCCGTGGTGACCGTGCTCGGCGCGGGCGGCACCGCCCGGGCCGCCCTCGCCGCGGCGGCCCGGATCGGCGCGGCCGAGGTGACCGTGGTGGCCCGCCGCCCCGAGGCGGTCGACGCGCTGCGCCCGGTGGCCGACGCGGTCGGCGTGCCGCTGGCCGGCGCGGACTGGGACGGGGCGCCGGCGCACGCCCGCGCCGACCTGGTGATCTCGACGGTGCCGAAGGGGGTGGCCGACCCGCTCGCCGGGCATTTCGACTGGCGGCCGGGGTCGGTCTTCTTCGACGCGCTCTACGACCCCTGGCCCACCCCGCTCGCCACGACGGCGCTCGCCGCCGGTTGTCGGGTGGTCTCCGGGCTGGACCTGCTGCTGGCCCAGGCGGTCGGCCAGTTCGAGCAGTTCACCGGCGTCCCCGCCCCCCGCGAGGCGATGGCCGCCGCCCTCGCGGGTGCCCACGCCGCCTGACGGGGGTCCGGTGGGCGGGACGCGGTGGGCGGAGCATCGGGGCGGGTGCCGGGCGTGACAGACTGGCCGCTGTGTTGCGCTGGCTGACTGCAGGTGAATCGCACGGACCCGCCCTCGTCGCGCTGCTGGAGGGGGTGCCCGCCGGCATCGAGCTGACCACCGGGGAGATTTCCGGTGAGCTGGCTCGCCGCCGGCTCGGCTATGGCCGGGGCGCCCGGATGTCGTTCGAGCAGGACGAGGTCGAGATCATCGGCGGCCTGCGGCACGGCGTCACCCTGGGCAGCCCGGTGGCGATCCGGGTCGGCAACTCCGAGTGGCCCAAGTGGCGCACCGTGATGGCCGCCGACCCGGTCGACCCGGAGGAACTGGCCAGGCAGGCCCGCAACGCCCCGCTCACCCGCCCCCGCCCCGGCCACGCCGACCTGGCCGGCATGCAGAAGTACGGCCACACCGACGCCCGCCCGATCCTGGAGCGGGCCAGCGCCCGCGAGACGGCCGCCCGGGTCGCCGTCGGCACGGTTGCCAAGGCGCTGGTGCGGCAGGCGCTCGGCATCGAGATCGTCTCCCACGTGGTGGAGCTGGGTCCGGTCGCGGTCAAGCCCGGCCTGCGCCCGACCCCCGAGGACGCCGCCCGGATCGACGCCGACCCGCTGCGCTGCCTCGACCCGGAGGCCAGCGCCCGGATGGTCGCCGAGGTCGACGCCGCGAAGAAGGACGCCGACACCCTCGGTGGCGTGGTCGAGGTGCTCGCGTACGGGGTGCCGCCGGGCCTGGGCAGCCACGTGCAGTGGGACCGGAAGCTGGACGCCCGGCTGGCCACCGCGCTGATGTCGATCCAGGCGATCAAGGGCGTGGAGATCGGTGACGGCTGGCAGCAGGCCCGCTCCCGTGGGTCCGAGGCGCACGACGAGATCCTGCCCACCGCAACCGGCGTACGTCGGGTGACCGACCGGGCCGGGGGCCTGGAGGGCGGTATCACCACCGGCGAGCCGCTGCGGGTGAAGGCGGCGATGAAGCCGATCTCCTCGCTGAACCGGGCGCTGGCCACGGTCGACGTCGTCACCGGCGAGCCGGCCACCGCGATCAACCAGCGTTCCGACGTCTGCGCCGTGCCGGCCGCGGCCGTGGTGGCCGAGGCGATGGTGGCCCTGGTGGTGGCCGAGGCGGCGGTGGAGAAGTTCGGCGGCGACTCGGTCGCCGAGATGCGCCGCAACCTCGCCGGCTACCTCGACGCGTTGGTGATCAAATGAGCAGCCGGCCGGTCTGTGTGCTGGTCGGGGCACCCGGCTCCGGCAAGACCACGGTGGGGCTGGCCCTCGCGGACGCGCTCGGCGTGGCGTTCCGGGACACCGACGCCGACATCGAGCAGCTCGCCGGCAAGCCGATTCCGGAGATCTTCGTCGACGAGGGGGAGGCGCACTTCCGTACCCTCGAACGGGCGGCGGTGGCGGCGGCGCTGGCCTCGCATCCGGGCGTGCTCGCCCTCGGCGGTGGCGCGGTCCTCGCCGAGGAGAACCGGGCCGCGCTGGTCGGGCACACCGTCGTGCATCTGTCGGTGGAGCTGGCCGACGCGGTGAAGCGGGTCGGCCTGGGGGCCGGCCGGCCGTTGCTGGCGCTCAACCCGCGAGCCACCCTCAAATACCTGATGGAGCAGCGCCGTCCGCTCTACGCGGAGGTGGCGACGGTGACCGTGGTGACCGACGGGCGTACCCCGGAGGAGATCGCCACCGAGATCCTGGCGGTCCTCAAGCACTGACCTGCTCCCCGCGACCCACAGTGGACCGTGCCAGGGCATACTACTTAGCGCGTTCCTGTGCTTACCGACGGGGTGGGTGGATGGACTTCGACATGTGGATCCGGGCGCTCAAGGCCGCGCGGGCGAGCGCGGACGTCTCCCAGGAGCGGATGGCGAGCCTGGTCAAGTGGAGTCCGTCCACCGTCGCGGCGATCGAGACCGGCCGGCGGCGGCCGACCAGGGAATTCGCGATCGCGGCCGACGAGGCGCTGGAGACCGGTGGCCTGCTGGCCGAACTGCTGGAGGCGGCCGACCGGGAACGCTCGCCGAGCTGGTTCGCCTCGTGGCGTTCCCACGAGTCGCAAGCCGTGCGGCTGCGCGCCTTCGAACCCTGTCTGATCCCGGGCCTGCTCCAGACCGAGGAGTACGCCCGCGCGATCATCTCGGCCGGCGGCTTGAACCCGGCGGACCAGGTGGACGAACTGGTCAGCGTACGAATGGAGCGGCAGCACCTGCTGACCCGTGACAATCCGCCAGAACTCGTTGCCATCCTGGACGAGAGCACGCTGCGTCGGCCGGTCGGTGGCCCTGCGGTGCTGGATGCCCAGCTCGGGCACCTGCTGGGGATCGCCAGGCTCCCGCACGTCCGGCTCCACGTCATTCCCAACGATGTCGGCGCGCACGTCGGGCTTGCGAGCGGGTTCATTCTGGCGGACCTGCCCGGTGACGAGCAGGTGCTGTACCTGGAGACCGCCGCCCGAGGCCAGGTCGTTGACGACCCGGACGCATTGCGCCTGATTCGGCGTAAGTGGGATAGCCTGCTCGGTGAAGCTCTATCCGAGCGGGCCTCGTTGGATCTGATCACGAAGCTGAAGGTGACCCCATGATCACCACCGATCGCCCTCGTTGGCGGACGTCGACCCGGTCCGCAGATGGCGGTGGTAACTGCGTCGAGGTCGCGGACAACCTGCCGGGCCGGGTGCTGGTTCGGGACAGCAAGGACCGGCAGGGACCCGTGTTGACCTTCGGGCCCGCAGCCTGGCGCGCATTCCTCGGGTACGCCAAGGCCCGCTCGTAGTCCGGCCGCAGCGCCGGCCTGGGGAGTACACCCCTTGTCGCTCCCTTTGGACCCGATAGCGCAAACGAATCAGGCGCGCCCGGCCGAGTGCGTGATTCGTTTACGGCATCAGCTCAGGGCGCTCGGCGACATAGATGCCCGACCTGCCTTCGTCTGGTCCGGTCCCGCCACGTTGTGGACACCCGCCGCTCGGGATCGTCCGCTCGACTAGGCTGCCCGCGATGGACGACGTGACCCGGATCCCGGTCGGCGGCGAGCGGCCGTACGACGTGCTGGTGGGGCGTGACCTGCTCGACGCGCTGCCCCCGCTGCTGCCCGGCGCCTCCCGGGTGGCGGTGCTGCACACGCCGGCGCTGAAGGCGCTGGCCGACGCGCTGGGCGAACGGCTGCGCGCGGCCGGGATGGCCCCGCTGCCGATCGAGGTGCCGGACGCCGAGGCCGGCAAGCACGTCGACGTGGCCGCCGCCTGCTGGGACCGGCTCGGCGAGGCCGGGTTCACCCGTACGGACGCGGTGGTCGGCGTGGGCGGCGGCGCGGTCACCGACCTGGCCGGCTTCGTCGCGGCCTGCTGGCTGCGCGGGGTGCGCTGGGTGCCGGTGGCCACGTCCCTGCTGGGCATGGTCGACGCCGCCGTCGGCGGCAAGACCGGGATCAACACCGCGGCCGGCAAGAACCTGGTCGGCGCGTTCCATCCGCCGGTGGGGGTGCTGGCCGACCTCGCCACTCTGGACAGCCTGCCCCCGGTCGACCTGGCCGCCGGGCTGGCCGAGGTGGTCAAGTGCGGGTTCATCGCCGACCCGGTGATCCTCGATCTGGTCGAGCGGGACCCGGCCGCCGCGCTGGACCCGACCGGGCCGGTGGCCCGGGAGCTGATCGAGCGGGCGGTGCGGGTCAAGGCGGACGTGGTCGCCGGAGACCTCCGCGAGTCCGGGGTACGCGAGGTGCTCAACTACGGGCACACCCTGGCGCACGCGATCGAGAAGGTGGAGGGGTACCGCTGGCGGCACGGTCACGCCGTCGCGGTGGGTCTGGTCTACGCGGCCGCCCTGGCCCGGCTCGCCGGCCGGCTGGACCCGGCCACGGCCGAGCGGCACCGTGCCGTGCTGGGCCTGCTCGGGCTGCCCACCGGCTACCGGGCCGACGCCTGGCAGCGCCTGCTGGCCACCATGCGGGTGGACAAGAAGGCCCGGGGCAACACCCTGCGCTTCGTGGTGCTGGACGGGCTGGCCCGCCCGGCGATCCTGGAGGGCCCCTCCGACGAGCTGCTGGCGTCCGCCTACCAGGAGGTTTCCGGGTGAGGGTCTACGTGCTGAACGGGCCGAACCTGGGGCGGCTCGGCACCCGCCAGGTCGACGTGTACGGGCTGACCAGCTACGCCGACCTGGTGACGATGTGCGTCGACACCGGCCGGGAGCTGGGGCTGGACGTGGTGGTCCGGCAGACCGACGCCGAGCACGAGCTGCTGGGGTGGCTGCACGAGGCGGCCGACGAGGGCGCGGCGGTGGTGCTCAACCCGGCCGCCTGGTCGCACTACTCGATCGCGGTCCGGGACGCCTGTGCCCTGCTCCGCGCACCCCTGGTCGAGGTGCACATCTCCAACATCCACGCCCGGGAGGAGTTCCGGCACCACTCGGTGGTCTCCGCGGTGGCGACCGGGGTGATCTGCGGCCTGGGCGTGGACGGCTACCGGCTGGCCCTGCGCCACCTGGCCGCCCGGCCGGCTCCCGAGGCGCCTGACCGCTCTGCGTGATGTTCGGCACGTTTTCGGCCGGTTCGGCCGGTCGGCCGCCGGGTGGGGCGTGCAGCGCGGCGGAGCGGGTTCGACGCAGCGAGTAGAATTCCTGGGTCTGTCCGCCAATTGATGATCAAGGCAGGAAATGGCCACCACCAACGACCTCAAGAACGGCCTGGTGCTCAACCTCGACGGCGAGCTGTGGGCCGTCGTCGAGTTCCAACACGTCAAGCCCGGTAAGGGCGGCGCGTTCGTGCGCACCACGCTGAAGAACGTGCTGTCCGGCAAGGTGGTCGACAAGACCTTCAACGCGGGCACCAAGGTTGACACCGCGACCGTGGACAAGCGCACCATGCAGTACCTGTACGCCGACGGCGAGGACTACGTCTTCATGGATCTGGAGACGTTCGACCAGATCACCGTGCCCGGCGGGACCGTCGGCGAGGCGGCCAACTACCTCCTCCCCGAGGCCGAGGCGACCGTCGCCACCCACGAGGGTGTGCCGCTCTACATCGAGCTGCCGACCTCCGTCGTGCTGGAGATCACCTACACCGAGCCGGGTCTGCAGGGCGACCGGTCGACCGGCGGCAACAAGCCGGCCACCGTCGAGACCGGCGCGACCGTCCAGGTGCCGCTCTTCATCACCACCGGCGAGAAGATCAAGGTCGACACCCGCGACGGCCGTTACCTCGGCCGCGCCTGATGGCCGAGGGTCCCAAGCAGCAGATGCCGGCGCGCCGCAAGGCGCGCAAACGGGCGTTGGACGTGCTGTTCGAGGCCGATCTGCGGGACCGGCCGCCGGTCGAGGTGCTGGCCGGCTACCTCGAACGGATCGAGAAGCCCCACCCGGAGCACCTCGGTTACGCGGTGGGCCTGATCGAGGGCGTCGCGGCGCACCTCGACCGGATCGACGAGCTGATCGCCAGCTACGCCGAGGGTTGGACGCTGGACCGGATGCCGACGGTCGACCGCAACCTGGCCCGGATCGCCGTGTACGAGCTGCTCTACGTCGACGAGATCGACGACGCGGTGGCGATCAGCGAGGCCGTCGAGCTGGCCCGGCAGATGTCGACCGACGACTCGCCGCGCTTCCTCAACGGCCTCCTCGGCCGGATCGCCGAGTACGCCACCCGCTGACCGGCGCAAGCCGCGTCACACCGACCACGAAAGGGCCCGTGCCGGACGGCACGGGCCCTTTCGGTGGCGACAGCGTCAGTTCGCGAAGAACGCCCGCGGGTCGGCGACCAGCACACCGTGCTCGGTGAGCCGCTCGATCAGGCCCGACGGCGAGGCGTCGTAGACGATCGCGAGGGCGCGCAGGTCGTCGGCGCGGATGGAGAGCACCCGGCCGTTGTAGTCGCCGCGCTGCTGCTGGATGGCGCGGGCGTACCGGGCGACGTAGGCCAGTTCCTCGGAGACGTCGTCGTAGAGGCGCTCCAGGTCCAGGACGATCTTGCTGGTGGGCTCGTGCCGCACCCCGCTGCCGTCGGGCAGCAGCTCCGAGACGGGAACGCGGTAGAACTCGGCCAGTTCCGCCAGGCGGGACACGGTGACGGCGCGGTCGCCACGCTCGTACGAGCCGACCACCACGGCCTTCCACCGCCCGTTCGACTTCTCCTCCACCCCCTGCAGGGACAGACCCTGCTGCTGGCGGATGGAGCGCAGGCGGGCGCCCAGCGACTTGGCGTATTCAGAGGGCATTCGGACACTCCCAGTGCTGCTCGGGGTTCACCCAGCTATCGCTACGGAGCGTGACGGTACGGGGATTGCGACCCTTGGTCAAGTGCCCGTGGCCTTACCGTTGGGGAGCCTGGGGGAGGTTATCCGCATTTCTGCCGTCCTGACCCGGGGGTCAGTGCCGGCGACGGCCGGCCCGGTGACCGCTGGTAACGTGGCGTGAAGCCCCGGTCCGGGCCCCGCACGGCCCGCCGGAAATCCAGACGTCCTTTAACGACCCGTCCCGTGAGGCGGGGAAGGAGGTCCGCCGTGGCCTACCCACCGGCTGCCCAGTCGTCGCCGCCACGACAACCCTCGGTGAAGGTGATCCTCGCCGCAGCGGACGTGTCGCGGGTGGTCGACCGCATCGCCCACCAGATCCTGGAGAAGACCCAGGGCGCCGCCGACACCGTCCTGCTCGGCATTCCCACCCGCGGCGTCCCACTGGCGAGGCGCCTCGCCGCCCGGATCAGCACCTTCGAGGACGTGACCGTCCCGGTCGGCGTGCTCGACATCACCCTCTACCGCGACGACCTGCGCCGGCAGGCCACCCGCGCGGTCGGCCCCACCGAACTGCCCAGCGGCGGGATCGACGGCAGGCGGGTGATCCTGGTCGACGACGTGCTCTTCTCCGGCCGTACGGTGCGGGCCGCCCTCGACGCGCTCAGCGACGTCGGCCGGCCGGCCTCCGTGCAACTCGCCGTCCTGGTCGACCGCGGCCACCGCCAGCTGCCGATCCGCGCCGACTATGTCGGCAAGAACATCCCCACCGCGCTGGCCGAGAACGTCAAGGTCACCCTCGCCGAGACCGACGGCGCCGACGAGGTCAAGCTCTACGGGGGTAGCTCGTCATGATCCGCCACCTGCTCTCCGGGGCCGACCTGGACGCCGCCACCGCCACCCAGATCCTGGACACCGCGGCCGAGATGGCCACCGTCGCCGGCCGCGAGGTCAAGAAGCTGCCCGCGCTGCGCGGGCGGACCGTGGTGAACCTCTTCTACGAGGACTCCACCCGGACCCGGATCTCCTTCGAGGCGGCGGCCAAGCGGCTCAGCGCCGACGTGATCAACTTCTCGGCCAAGGGTTCCAGCGTCGCCAAGGGCGAGAGCCTGAAGGACACCGCGCTGACCCTCCAGGCCATGGGGGCCGACGCGGTGGTCGTCCGGCACCCCGCCTCCGGCGCCCCGCACCGGCTGGCCAACTGGGTCGACGGGTCCGTGGTCAACGCCGGCGACGGCACCCACGAACACCCCACCCAGGCGCTGCTCGACGCGTACACGATGCGCTCCCGGCTGGGCCGCCTCGCCGGCCTGCACGTGGCGATCGTCGGCGACGTGCTGCACTCCCGGGTGGCCCGCTCCAACGTGCTGCTGCTCTCCACCCTCGGCGCCAAGGTCACCCTGGTCGGCCCGCCCACCCTCATCCCGGTGGACATCGCCGCCGCGCTCGCCCCCGGCACCGATGTCTCATACGACCTCGACGCCGTTCTACCCGGTGTGGACGTGGTGATGATGCTGCGGGTGCAGCGGGAGCGGATGAACGACTCGTACTTCCCCTCGGCCCGCGAGTACGCCCGCCGCTACGGGCTGGACGGGCCGCGCCTGCGCCGGCTGCCCGAGCACGCGATCGTCATGCACCCCGGCCCGATGAACCGAGGCATGGAGATCACGCCCGAGGTGGCCGACTCACCCCGCTCCACCATCGTCGAACAGGTCGCCAACGGGGTCTCCGTGCGGATGGCCGTGCTCTACCTGCTGCTCGGAGGGAACAACCGGTGACCGCGTACCTGATCAGGAACGTGAGCGTGGTCGGCGCCGCGCCGACCGACCTGCTGATCCGCGACGGCGTCGTGGCCGAGACCGGCGTGGGGCTGACCGCGCCGGACGCCACGGTGCTCGACGCCACCGGCCTGGTCGCCCTGCCCGGCCTGGTCGACCTGCACACCCACCTGCGCGAACCCGGCCGGGAGGACGCCGAGACCGTCGAGTCCGGGTCCCGGGCGGCGGCGCTCGGCGGCTACACCGCGGTCTGCGCGATGGCCAACACCTCGCCGGTCGCCGACACCGCCGGCGTGGTGGAGCAGGTGTGGCGGCTCGGCCGGGAGGCCGGGCTGGTCGACGTGCAGCCGATCGGCGCGGTAACCGTCGGCCTGGCCGGCGAGCGCCTCGCCGAGCTGGGCGCGATGGCCGACTCGGCGGCCCGGGTGCGGATCTTCTCCGACGACGGGCACTGCGTCGCCGACCCGAAGCTGATGCGCCGGGCCCTGGAGTACGTGAAGGCGTTCGACGGGGTGATCGCGCAGCACGCCGAGGAGCCCCGGCTCACCGAGGGCGCGCAGATGCACGAGGGCGAGGTCTCCACCCGGCTCGGGCTGACCGGCTGGCCGGCGGTCGCCGAGGAGGCGATCATCGCCCGGGACGTGCTGCTGGCCGAGCACGTGGGCAGCCGGCTGCACATCTGCCACGTCTCCACCGCCGGCAGCGTGGAGGTGCTGCGGCACGCCAAGGCGCGCGGGGTGCGGGTCACCGCCGAGGTCACTCCGCACCACCTCCTGCTGACCGACGAGGTCGTGAGCGGGAGGAGTGAGCTTGCGAGCCCCGCACTCGCGAACAACTGGAGCCCGGCGGCCAGCTACGACCCGGTCTTCAAGGTGAACCCGCCGCTGCGGACCGCGAGCGACGTGGCCGCGCTCCGGGCGGCCCTGGCCGAGGGCGTGATCGACATCATCGCCACCGACCACGCCCCGCACGCCGTCGAGGACAAGGAGTGCGAGTGGGCGTACGCCCGGCCGGGCATGCTCGGCCTGGAGACTGCGCTCTCCATCGCGCTGGACGTGCTCGGCCCGCAGTGGGACCTGATCGCCGAGCGGATGTCCCGCGCCCCGGCCCGGATCGCCGGACTGGACGGGCACGGCGTCGACCCCGCCCCCGGCGTGCCGGCCAACCTGACCCTGGTCGACCCGGCCGCCCGCCGCGTCATCGAACCGGCGGAGCTGGCCAGTCGCAGTCGCAACACCCCGTACGCCCGCATGGCGCTGCCGGGTCGCATCGTGGCGACCTTCCTGCGCGGCGAGCCGACGGTCCTGGACGGAAAGGCTGTCAAGTGATCCGAGCGAGGAACGTAGCGGAGCGGAGTCCCGCAGTCCGGATCGAAGGGAACGCAGCATGACGAAGCGCAGGCCCGCGATCCTCGTGCTGGAGGACGGGCGTACGTTCCACGGCGAGGCGTACGGCAGCGTCGGGGAGACCTTCGGCGAGGCGGTCTTCAACACCGGCATGACCGGCTACCAGGAGACCCTCACCGACCCGTCGTACCACCGCCAGGTGGTGGTGCAGACCGCGCCGCACATCGGCAACACCGGCGTCAACGGTGAGGACGACGAGTCGTCCCGGATCTGGGTCGCCGGGTACGTGGTCCGGGACCCGGCCCGGATCGGCTCCAACTGGCGGGCCACCGGTGGCCTGGAGGATCGGCTCGCCGCCGAGGGCGTGGTCGGCATCGGCGGCGTGGACACCCGGGCGCTCACCCGCCACCTGCGCGACCGGGGCGCGATGCGGGTCGGCATCTCCAGCGTCGACGACGACCCGCGCGCCCTCCTCGACCGGGTCCGCCGGTCGCCGCAGATGGTCGGCGCGGACCTCTCCGCCGAGGTGACCACCGCCGAGCCGTACGTGGTCGAGGCGCAGGGGGAGCACCGGTTCACCGTGGCCGCGCTCGACCTGGGCATCAAGCGCAACGTGCCGCGCCGACTGGCGGCGCGGGGGGTGACCACCCACGTGCTGCCCGCCACCGCCACCATCGAGGACCTGCTGGCCACCGGCGCGGACGCGGTCTTCTTCTCGCCCGGCCCGGGCGACCCGGCCACCGCCGACGGCCCGGTCGCGCTGGCCCGCGAGGTGCTCACCCGGCGGATCCCGCTCTTCGGCATCTGCTTCGGCAGCCAGATCCTCGGCCGGGCGCTCGGCTTCGGCACCTACAAGCTCGGCTACGGCCACCGCGGCATCAACCAGCCGGTGCTCGACCGGGCGACCGGCAAGGTCGAGGTGACCAGCCACAACCACGGCTTCGCGGTGCGGGTGCCGGGCGCGCAGGCCGGGGCGGTCGTCCCCGACCAGGTGATCGACACCGAGTTCGGCGGCGTCCAGGTGTCGCACGTCTGCCTCAACGACAACGTGGTCGAGGGGCTGCGGGCCAAGGACGTGCCCGCCTTCACCGTCCAGTACCACCCGGAGGCGGCGGCCGGCCCGCACGACGCGGACTACCTCTTCGACCGCTTCGCCGAACTCATCGAAGGCGGCAAGAATGCCTAAGCGGACCGACCTCAGGCACGTGCTGGTGATCGGCTCCGGGCCGATCGTGATCGGGCAGGCGTGCGAGTTCGACTACTCCGGCACGCAGGCCTGCCGGGTGCTGCGCAGCGAGGGGATCCGGGTCAGCCTGGTCAACTCCAACCCGGCGACGATCATGACGGACCCGGAGTTCGCCGACGCCACGTACGTCGAGCCGATCACCCCGGAGTTCGTCGAGCTGGTCATCGCCAAGGAACGCCCCGACGCGCTGCTGCCCACCCTGGGCGGGCAGACCGCGCTGAACACCGCGGTCGCCCTGCACGAGGCGGGTGTGCTGGAGAAGTACGGCGTCGAGCTGATCGGCGCCAACATCGAGGCGATCAACCGGGGCGAGGACCGGCAGCTGTTCAAGGACATCGTGGCCCAGGCCGGCGTACGCCTCGGCCTGGACGATCCCTCGTCGCTGGTGCCGCGCTCCCGGGTCTGCCACTCGATGGCCGAGGTCGAGGAGACCGTCGCCGAGCTGGGCCTGCCGGTGGTGATCCGGCCGTCGTTCACCATGGGCGGCCTCGGCTCCGGCATGGCGCACACCGCCGAGGACCTGACGCGGATCGCCGGCGCCGGCCTGGCCGCCAGCCCCGTGCACGAGGTGCTCATCGAGGAGAGCGTGCTCGGCTGGAAGGAGTACGAGCTCGAACTCATGCGCGACCGCCACGACAACGTGGTGGTGGTCTGCTCGATCGAGAACGTCGACCCGATGGGCGTGCACACCGGCGACAGCGTCACCGTCGCCCCGGCCATGACCCTGACCGACCGGGAGTACCAGCGGCTGCGGGACCTCGGCATCGCGGTGCTGCGCGAGGTCGGGGTGGACACCGGCGGCTGCAACATCCAGTTCGCGGTGAACCCGGCCGACGGCCGGATCGTCGTGATCGAGATGAACCCCCGGGTGTCCCGCTCCTCGGCCCTCGCCTCGAAGGCCACCGGCTTCCCGATCGCCAAGATCGCCGCGAAGCTGGCCATCGGCTACACCCTGGACGAGATCCCCAACGACATCACCCTGAAGACCCCGGCGGCGTTCGAGCCGACCCTGGACTACGTGGTGGTGAAGATCCCCCGGTTCGCCTTCGAGAAGTTTCCCGGCGCCGACCCGGAGCTGACCACCACCATGAAGTCCGTCGGCGAGGCGATGAGCCTCGGCCGCAACTTCACCGAGGCGCTGAACAAGGCGATGCGCTCGATGGAGACGAAAGCCGCCGGATTCTGGACCGTGCCGGACTCGGTCGTCGCTGCCGCGACGGGCGCGGACCCGGCCGGCGCGACGAAGGAGGACGCCCTCGCCGCGCTGCGCGTACCGCACGACGGCCGGCTCTACACCGTCGAGCGGGCGCTGCGGCTCGGCGCGACGATCGCCGAGGTCGCCGAGGCGTCCGGCGGGATGGACCCCTGGTTCCTGGACCAGATCGCCGCGCTGGTCGAGCTGCGCGCCGAGATCGTGGACGCCCCGGTGCTCGACGCCGACCTGCTGCGCCGGGCCAAGCGGGCCGGCCTGTCCGACCGGCAGCTCGCCGCGCTCCGCCCCGAACTGGCCGCCGAGGACGGCGTCCGCACCCTGCGTCACCGGCTCGGCGTACGCCCGGTCTTCAAGACCGTGGACACCTGCGCCGCCGAGTTCGAGGCGACAACGCCCTACCACTACTCGACGTACGACCAGGAGACCGAGGTGGCGCCCTCGGCGCGGCCCAAGGTGATCATCCTGGGCTCCGGGCCGAACCGGATCGGGCAGGGCATCGAGTTCGACTACTCCTGCGTGCACGCGGTCATGGCACTCAGGGAGGTGGGCTACGAGACGGTGATGGTCAACTGCAACCCGGAGACCGTCTCCACCGACTACGACACCGCCGACCGGCTCTACTTCGAGCCGCTGACCTTCGAGGACGTGCTGGAGGTCTGGCACGCCGAGGACTCCTCCGGCCGGGCGGCCGGCGGGCCGGGCGTGGTCGGGGTGATCGTGCAGCTCGGCGGGCAGACCCCGCTCGGCCTGGCCCAGCGGCTCAAGGGCGCCGGCCTGCCGGTGGTCGGCACCTCGCCGGAGTCGATCCACCTGGCGGAGGAGCGCGGCGCGTTCGGCTCGGTGCTGGCCCGGGCCGGGCTGCGTGCCCCGGCGCACGGCATGGCCACGTCCTTCGACGAGGCGAAGGCGATCGCCGACGAGATCGGCTACCCGGTGCTGGTCCGCCCCTCGTACGTGCTCGGCGGGCGGGGCATGGAGATCGTCTACGACGACGCCACCCTGCGCGAGTACATCGGCCGGGCCACCGACATCTCGCCCGACCGCCCGGTGCTGGTGGACCACTTCCTCGACGATGCCATCGAGATCGACGTGGACGCGCTCTGCGACGCCGACGGGGCGGTCTACCTCGGCGGCGTGATGGAGCACATCGAGGAGGCCGGCATCCACTCCGGCGACTCGTCCTGCGCGCTGCCCCCGATCACCCTGGCCGGCTCCCACCTCGCCCAGGTACGCCGCTACACCGAGGAGATCGCCCGCGGGATCGGCGTACGCGGCCTGCTCAACGTCCAGTACGCCCTGAAGGACGACGTGCTGTACGTGCTGGAGGCGAACCCGCGGGCGTCCCGGACGGTGCCGTTCGTCTCCAAGGCCACCGCCGTGCCGCTGGCCAAGGCGGCGGCCCGGATCGCGCTCGGCGCCACCATCGCCGAGCTGCGCGCCGAGGGGATGCTGCCGCCCACCGGGGACGGTGGCACCATGCCGGCCGACGCCCCGATCGCGGTCAAGGAGGCGGTGCTGCCGTTCAAGCGCTTCCGCACCCCCGCCGGCAAGGGCATCGACGTGCTGCTCGGCCCGGAGATGAAGTCCACCGGCGAGGTGATGGGCATCGACACCGGCTTCGGGCAGGCCTTCGCGAAGTCGCAGGCGGCGGCGTACGGGTCGCTGCCGACCGCCGGGAAGATCTTCGTCTCGGTGGCGAACCGGGACAAGCGCGGCATGATCTTCCCGATCAAGCGCCTGGCGGACCTCGGCTTCGAGATCGTCGCCACCACCGGCACCGCCGAGGTGCTGCGTCGGCACGGCATCGCCTGCGAGCAGATCCGCAAGCACTACGAGTCGGGTGCGGGCGAGGACGCGGTGTCGCTGATCCTCGGCGGCGACGTGGCGCTGGTGGTGAACACCCCGCAGGGCTCCGGCGCGAGCGCCCGCTCCGACGGGTACGAGATCCGCAGCGCCGCCGTCACCGCGGACATCCCCTGCATCACCACCGTCCCCGGCGCTGCCGCCGCAGTGATGGGCATCGAGGCCCGTATCCGTGGCGACCTGCACGTGCGTCCCCTCCAGGACCTCCACGCCGCCCTGCGGGCCGGCGAGTGACCGCCGTCGCCGTCCGGTCGATCATGAAGTTGTCGCCGCGACGCGCCGCTCCCGTCGGCGACTTCATGATCACCGGGGTCGGGTCGGGAGGTCGAGGGTGATCTTCGAGCGGGTGGTGCGGCCGGGGCTGTTCCGGATCGGGGGCGGGGACGCGGAGACGGCGCACGAGTGGACGCTGGCACGGCTCGCCGCCCTGTCCCGGCGGCCGGCCGCGCTCGCGGCGCTGCGGGCCACCTACTTCCGGCGCTCGCCGCGCACGGTGTTCGGGGTGGACTTCCCGAACCCGGTCGGGCTGGCGGCCGGAATGGACAAGAACGGCGTCGCGCTGCCGGCCTGGCCGGCGCTCGGCTTCGGCTTCGTCGAGGTCGGCACGGTCACCGCGTACGCCCAGCCGGGCAATCCCCGGCCCCGGCTGTTCCGGCTGCGCGACAGCGAGGCCGTGGTCAACCGGATGGGCTTCAACAACGCCGGCGCCGAGGCCCTGGCCGCCCGGCTCGCGGCGCTGCCCCGCCCGATCGGCGTACCGCTGGGCATCTCGCTCGGCAAGTCCAAGGTGACCCCGCTCGACGAGGCGGTCGAGGACTACCTGGCGTCCTATCGGGCGCTACGGGAGCACGGGGACTACTTCGCGGTCAACGTGTCCTCCCCGAACACCCCGGGCCTGCGGTCCCTGCAGGACCGGTCCCACCTGGACGCGCTGCTCGCGGCGCTGGTAGGGGAGAAGCCGGTGCTGGTGAAGATCGCCCCCGACCTCACCGAGCCGGCCATCGCCGAGCTGTTGGAGGTCTGTCTCGACCGCGGCGCGGCCGGGGTGATCGCCACCAACACCACGCTGTCCCGGGATGGGCTCGCCCCGGCCGACCGGGCGCGGGGCGGGGAGAGCGGTGGCCTCTCCGGCCGTCCGCTGGCCGGACGCGCCCGCGAGGTGGTCGCCTTCGTGCACCGGGAGACCGACGGCCGCCTGCCGGTGATCGGCGTCGGCGGCATCCTCGACCCGGACGACGCCGCCCGGATGTTCGACGCCGGCGCGAGCCTGATCCAGCTCTACACGGGCTTCATCTACCGCGGCCCAGCCCTCACCCGCACCATAACCCGCACCACCCCCCGCACCACCCCCTCGCCCCGCTGACCCACGACTTCGCGCGATCTTGCAGTTCGTGCCCCGACGTATTGCCTAAATCGGGCGAAACGCGGGCCGAAACTGCAAGATCGCGTGGAGGGGCGAGGAGGACAGGAAGGAGAACACGTGACGGCCGAGGAGATTCTCGCCGCCGATCGTCGGCACGTCTGGCACCCGTACGCGGCGCTGCCGCCGGCCAGCCCGCCGTACGTGGTGGAGAGCGCCGAGGGCGTACGGCTGCGACTGGCCGACGGCCGGGAGCTGGTCGACGGCATGTCGTCCTGGTGGGCGGCGATCCACGGCTACCGGCACCCGGTGCTGGACGCCGCCGTCACCGACCAGCTCGGCCGGATGAGCCACGTGATGTTCGGCGGCCTCACCCACGAGCCCGCGGTACGCCTGGCCCGGACCCTGGTCGAGCTGGCCCCGGACGGGCTGGAACACGTCTTCCTGGCCGACTCCGGCTCGGTCAGCGTCGAGGTCGCGCTGAAGATGTGCCTCCAGTACCAGCGGGCCACCGGGCGGCCGGAGCGGCGCCGGCTGGGCACCTGGCGGGGCGGCTACCACGGCGACACGTTCCACCCGATGAGCGTCTGCGACCCGGAGGGCGGCATGCACCACCTCTGGGGGGACGTGCTGCCCCGGCAGGTCTTCGCGCCGGTGCCCCCGGGCGGCTTCGACACCCCGCCCGACCCGGCGTACGAGGCTGCCCTGGTGGACGCCGTGGAGCGGCACGCCGACGAGCTGGCCGCGGTGATCGTGGAGCCGGTGGTGCAGGGCGCCGGCGGGATGCGCTTCCACCACCCGCACTACCTGCGGGTGCTGCGCGAGGTGACCCGGGCGCACGGCGTCCTGCTGGTCTTCGACGAGATCGCCACCGGCTTCGGCCGGACCGGCACCATGTTCGCCGCCGAGCACGCCGGGGTCGCCCCGGACGTGCTCTGCGTCGGCAAGGCGCTCACCGGCGGTTACCTGACCCTGGCCGCCGCGCTCTGCACCCCCGAGGTCGCCCGCGGCATCTCGGCGGACGGGGTGCTGGCGCACGGCCCCACGTTCATGGGCAACCCGCTCGCCTGCGCGGTCGCCAACGCCTCTCTGGGGCTGCTGCGGGCCGGAAACTGGGCCGGTCGGGTGGCGGAGATCCAGGAGGGGCTGCGGGCCGGCCTGGAGCCGTTGCGCGGCGCTCCCGGGGTGGCCGACGTACGGGTGCTGGGCGCGATCGGCGTGGTCCAGCTCGACCACGAGGTGGACCTCCCCCGGGCGACCGCCGCCGCGGTCGCGCAGGGCGTGTGGCTGCGACCGTTCCGCGACCTCGTCTACACCATGCCGCCGTACGTCACCGACGTGGCGGACGTGGCGCGGATCGTCGCCGGGGTCGAGGCGGCGGTCAAGGCCGGCTGAGCCGGCACCCCGGTCGGGCCGGACACCGGTCGGGCCGGCAGGTCGGTCGGGCCGGTACCCCGGTCGGGCCGGCAGGTCGGTCGCGCCGGTACCCCGGTCGGGCCGGGCATCGGGCGGGCCGGCTCGGGGACGGCGTCCGAGGCGGTCCGACGGGGTCCGAGGGGGCCCGAGGCGGCCCGAGGGGGCCCGAGGCGGCCCGAGGCGGCCCGAGGGGGCCCGAGGCGGCCCGAGGGGGCCCGAGGGCGGTGCGGGCCGGCGACCGGCCGGCGGCGGCCCGGGAACGGAACGGCCGCCCGCACGGGAGGCGGCTGGACGACGACGGCGTACCCGTCGACGCGGACCGCGGCGCGACGCCGCGCGAGGAGAGGAGAGTCGCGATGGAGAGCTTCGGCGCCCGCCTGCACCGGGCCGTGGCCGAGCGGGGACCGCTGTGCGTGGGTATCGACCCGCATCCGGGGCTGCTGGCCCGCTGGGGGCTCGCTGACGACGTCGAGGGCCTCGACCGGTTCAGCCGGACGGTGGTGGAGGCGCTCGGTGACCGGGTCGCGGCGGTCAAGCCGCAGTCGGCCTTTTACGAGCGCTTCGGGTCGCGAGGAATCGGGGTCCTTGAGTCAACTATCCGACAGTTGCGAAATGCCGGAGCACTCGTTGTTCTCGACGCCAAGCGGGGCGACATCGGCTCGACGGTCAGCGCGTACGCCTCGGCGTACCTCGATCCATCCAGCCCGCTGTATGCCGATGCGGTGACGGCCAGCCCGTATCTCGGGGTCGGCTCGCTGGCGCCGATGTTCGAAATGGCCGCCGCGTACGGTGGTGGGGTCTTCGTCCTGGCGCTCACCTCCAACCCGGAGGGCGCCGCCGTGCAGCGCGCCGTCGGGGCCGACGGGCGGACGGTGGCGCAGACCGTCATCGACGAGATTTCCCAGCTCAACCGGGGTGCCGAGCCGCTCGGCAGCTTCGGTCTGGTGGTCGGCGCGACGGTCGGCGACACCGGCCACGACCTCTCTGCGGTGAACGGTCCACTGCTCGCCCCCGGGCTGGGCGCACAGGGTGCCACGGCCGCGGACCTGCGCACCGTGTTCGGCCCCAGCCTGCCCGCTGTGCTGCCGTCGTACTCCCGGGAGGTGCTGCACGCGGGGCCGGACACGGCCGCCCTGCGGGCCGCCGCCGAGCGGGTCTTGGCCGACTGCCGGGCCGCCCTGGCCGGGCGTGACTGACTGACGGCTCGGTCACTTTGCGATGATCTTCGCGCGCCCACGTTGCCGAAAACTCCGTTGACCGCTAGTTTTCCCCGCGCTGGGAACCACGGACCCCTTTGGTTGCCAGCGACACCACGTTTCACAGCAGCGGCGGAAACTAACCGCCCGCCGCGTTAGGGACCTGAGGAGAACTGGTGCCGCTCCCGTCATTGACCCCCGAGCAGCGCGCTGCCGCGCTGGAGAAGGCCGCGGAGATCCGCAAGGCCCGTGCCAAGCTGAAGGAGGACCTCAAGCAGGGCAAGACCAGCCTCGCCACCGTCCTCGAGCAGGCCGAGTCCAACGACGTCGTCGGCAAGCTGAAGGTGTCGGCCGTGCTTCAGGCGATGCCGGGCATCGGCAAGATCCGGGCCACCCAGATCATGGAGAAGCTCAAGATCGCCGACAGCCGTCGCCTGCGTGGCCTGGGCGAGCAGCAGCGCAAGGCTCTGCTTGGAGAGTTCGCCGCCAACTGAACGCAGCACCGTGTAGAAACAAGCGGTGAGCACGGATGACGAGGCGCGCCCGGCGGCTCGGCTCACTGTCCTGGCCGGACCTTCCGGGGCCGGCAGGGAGAGTGTCGTCGAGCGGGTCCGGGCGCGCTTTCCGTCGGTGTGGGTGCCGGTGACCGCCACCACCCGACCGCCGTGCCCCGGCGAGGTGGACGGCGTCGACCGGATCTTCCTCGATCCGGCCGAGTTCGACCGGATGGTCGGCGCCGACGAGTTGTTGGAGTGGAGCCGGATCGGGCCGTACCGGCGCGGTGTGCCGCGGGCGGCCGTCCGGGCCCGGCTCCTCGCGGGGCGGCCGGTGCTGCTTCCGCTGGATCTGCCCGGCGCGCTCGCGGTCCGGGCCGTTGTGCCGGACGCGGAGCTGGTGCTGCTCGCCCCGCCGTCGTACCGGCCGGATCCGGCCGTCGCGGCCGCCTTCGCACACGCCGTGGTGCACGACCGCACCGAGCGCGCGGCGGAGGAACTGGTAGGCTTGCTCGGTTCATCCTTCTTGGCTCCGGCCCAGCCGCGTCCGAGCGGTTGAGAGACCACCGCCTCGCCGGCGGTGTACGAGACGCAGAGGTTAATTCGTGGGATCCATCGCCACCAACCCCGAGGGCATCACCAACCCGCCGATCGACGAGCTCCTCGAGAAGACGACCTCGAAGTACGCTCTGGTGATCTTCGCCGCCAAGCGCGCGCGCCAGGTCAACGCCTACTACAGCCAGCTCGGTGAGGGCCTGCTGGAGTACGTCGGCCCGCTCGTGGAGACCACCCCGCAGGAGAAGCCGCTCTCCATCGCCATGCGCGAGATCAACGCGGGCCTGCTCACCGCCGAGCCGACCGACCAGCCGTAGTCCCGTCCGCGTCGATGTCCGCCGAGATCGTCCTCGGGGTCGGCGGTGGCATCGCCGCCTACAAGGCGTGTGAGCTGCTCCGGCTCTTCACCGAGTCGGGCCACCGGGTCCGGGTCGTGCCGACCGCGTCGGCGCTCCGCTTCGTCGGGGCGCCGACCTGGGCCGCGCTCTCCGGCCAGCCGGTCGCCGACGACGTCTGGTCGGACGTGCACGAGGTGCCGCACGTCCGCCTCGGCCAGCACGCCGACCTGGTCGTCGTGGCCCCCGCGACGGCCGACCTGCTCGCCAGGGCCGCCCACGGCCTCGCCGACGACCTGCTCACCAACACCCTGCTGACCGCCCGCTGTCCGGTCGTGCTCGCCCCGGCGATGCACACCGAGATGTGGGAGCACCCGGCGACCGTCGCCAACGTGACGACCCTGCGGTCCCGGGGGGTCCGGGTGATCGAGCCCGCCGTCGGGCGGCTCACCGGCAAGGACACCGGCAAGGGCCGGCTGCCCGACCCGGCGGAGATCTTCGCGGTCGCCCGCCGGGCCCTGGTCCGGGGCGTCGCCGCCCCGGCCGATCTGGCCGGCCGGCGCGTGGTGGTCACCGCCGGCGGCACCCGGGAGCCGCTCGACCCGGTGCGGTTCCTGGGCAACCGCTCGTCCGGCAAACAGGGGTACGCGTTCGCCCGTGCCGCCGTCGCCCGGGGCGCCCGGGTCACCCTGGTCTCGGCCAACGTCGCGCTCGCCGACCCGGCCGGGGTGGACCTGGTCCGGGTGGGCACCACCGAGGAGCTGCGCAAGGCGACCCTGGAGGCGGCCGCGGAGGCGGACGTCGTGGTGATGGCCGCGGCCCCCGCCGACTTCCGCCCGGCCAGCTACGCGGCCGGTAAGATCAAGAAGGCGGAGGACGGCAGCGCGCCGACCATCGAACTGGTCACCAACCCCGACATCGCCGCCGAACTGGGGCAGCGCCGGCGGCCCGGGCAGGTGCTCGTGGTCTTCGCCGCCGAGACCGGCGACGCCGAGGCCAACGGCCGGGCCAAGCTCGCCCGGAAACGGGCGGACCTCATCGTGATCAACGAGGTCGGCGTGGACAAGGTCTTCGGCGCCGAGACCAACGCCGCCACCGTGATCGGTGCGGACGGCTCGGTGCACCGTCTTCCCGAACAGCCCAAGGAGGACCTGGCCGACGCCGTCTGGGACCTCGCGCTCGCTCGGCTGATTGAGCAATCCTGACGGTTGGCACTGTCCGTTCCCGGGGTCACGCTGGGAACACGGTGACTAAACTGCCGCCGAGCGACCTTTTCTAGAAGTTTTCACATCCTTAGGAGTGCCGTGACACGTCTCTTCACGTCCGAATCGGTCACGGAGGGCCACCCGGACAAGATCGCCGACCAGATCAGTGACGGCATTCTCGACGCGTTGCTCGCTCAGGACCCGCACAGCCGCGTCGCGGTCGAGACCCTGATCACCACCGGCCAGGTGCACGTCGCCGGCGAGGTCACCACGAAGGCGTACGCCGACATCCCGACCATCGTCCGGGAGACCATCCTGGGCATCGGGTACGACTCGTCGAAGAAGGGCTTCGACGGCTCCTCCTGCGGCGTCAGCGTCTCCATCGGCTCCCAGTCGCCGGACATCGCCCAGGGTGTCGACAACGCCTTCGAGTTGCGTACCGGCTCGTCGGAGAGCGCGCTGGACGCGCAGGGCGCCGGCGACCAGGGGATGATGTTCGGCTTCGCCTGCTCCGAGACGCCCGAGCTGATGCCGCTGCCGATCGCGCTCGCTCACCGTCTGGCCCGGCGGCTCGCCGCGGTGCGCAAGGACGGCACCGTCCCGTACCTGCGGCCGGACGGCAAGACCCAGGTGACCATCGAGTACGACGGGCTGCGCCCGGTCCGGCTCGACACCGTCGTGGTCTCCAGCCAGCACGCCGCCGACATCTCGCTCGACTCGCTGCTCACCCCGGACGTCCGTGAGCACGTGATCAACCCGGAGCTGGAGGGCCTCGGCCTGGACACCGACGGCTACCGGCTGCTGGTCAACCCGACCGGGCGATTCGAGATCGGCGGCCCGATGGGCGATGCCGGCCTCACCGGCCGGAAGATCATCGTCGACACGTACGGCGGGTACGCCCGCCACGGCGGCGGCGCGTTCTCCGGCAAGGACCCGTCCAAGGTGGACCGCTCCGCCGCGTACGCGATGCGCTGGGTGGCCAAGAACGTGGTCGCCGCCGGCCTGGCCGAGCGGTGCGAGGCGCAGGTCGCGTACGCCATCGGCAAGGCGCACCCGGTGAGCCTCTTCATCGAGACCTTCGGCACCGAGACGGTGCCGGTCGCCTCGATCGAGAAGGCCGTCGCCGAGGTGTTCGACCTGCGTCCGGCCGCGATCATCCGGGACCTCAACCTGCTCCGCCCGATCTACCAGCAGACCGCCGCGTACGGCCACTTCGGCCGGGAGCTGCCGGACCTGACCTGGGAGGGCACCGACCGGGCCGCCGACCTCAAGTCGGCCGCGGGAGCCTGAGCGGCACCAGGCGCAGCGACCGGCGACCCGCCGACGGGTCGCCGGTCGCTCGTGTCTGCGTGGACCTGCCCCTGGCCCACCTCGACCGCCCGTTCGACTACCTGGTTCCCGCTGAGCTGGACGCCCAGGCGCTGCCCGGGGTGCGGGTGAAGGTGCGCTTCGCCGGCCAGCTCGTCGACGGCTGGCTGCTGGAACGCGTCGCGGAGTCCGACCACCCCCGGCCCCTCTACCTGGAGAAGGTCGTCTCCCCGGTGCCGGTGCTGGCCCCCGAGGTGGCCCGGCTGGCCCGGGCGGTCGCCGACCGGTACGCCGGCAGCCTCGCCGACGTGCTCCGGCTGGCCGTACCGCCCCGGCACGCCAGGGTGGAGAAGGAACTCACCGCCGCGCCGGAGGCCGACGCCGTACCGGAGGCCGACGCCGTAGCGAACGGCGACGCCGACGGGACGATGCGTGCCGACGGGACGACGGCCGGCGCCGCTGACCGGCCGGACGGTCCCGACGGGATCGCCGGGCCGTCGTCGCCCGCCGGCGGGCCCTCCGGCCGGGCCGGAGGTGGTGGCACCCCGGACGCGGTGGACCCGCGTGGGTGGCGGGACTATCCGGCCGGGCCGGCCCTCCTGCGCGCCCTCACCGACGGGCGGTCGCCCCGCGCGGTCTGGTCGGCCCTGCCCGGCGAGGACTGGGCCGCCCGGTACGCCGACGCGGTCGCCGCCGTGGTCGCCGGTGGCCGGGGCGCTCTGGTCGTGGTGGCCGACGCCCGCGACCTCGAACGCCTCGACGCCGCCCTGACCGACGTCCTCGGGACGGGACGGCACGTCCGCCTCTCCGCGGCGCTCGGACCGGCCCGCCGGTACCGGGCCTTCCTCGCCGCCCGGCGGGGCGAGGTGCCCGTGGTGATCGGCACCCGGGCGGCGATGTTCGCCCCGGTCGAGCGACTCGGCCTCGTCGCCATCTGGGACGACGGCGACGACCTGCACGCCGAGCCCCGGGCGCCGTATCCGCACGCCCGGGAGGTGCTGCTCACCCGGGCCCAGCTCGGCGAGGCGGCCGCCCTGGTCGGCGGGTACGCCCGCACCGCCGAGGCGCAGCTGCTGGTGGAGACCCGCTGGGCCCGGGAGGTGGTCGCCGACCGGGCGACGGTACGGGCCCGGATGCCGGCGATCGCGCCGACCGGGGACGACCCGCACCTGGCCCGCGACCCCGGGGCGGCCTCCGCCCGACTGCCCAGCCTGGCCTGGACCACGGCCCGCGACGCGCTCCGCGCCGATCTGCCGGTGCTGGTGCAGGTGCCCCGCCGCGGCTACCTGCCCTCGATCGCCTGCGCGGACTGCCGGGCGCCGGCCCGTTGCCCGCACTGCGCCGGGCCCCTCGCCCTGCCCGCCGCCGACGGCGTGCCGGCCTGTCGCTGGTGCGGCCGGGTCGCCGCCGCGTACGCCTGTCCGGAGTGCGGGGGACGGCGGCTGCGTGCCGCGGTCACCGGTGCCCGGCGCACCGCCGAGGAACTGGGCCGGGCCTTCCCCGGCGTGCCGGTCCGCACCTCGGGACGGGAGGAGGTGCTGAGCGCGGTGCCGGGCGGGGCCGGCCTGGTGATCGCCACCCCGGGCGCGGAGCCGGTCGCCGACGGCGGCTACGGGGCGGTGCTGCTGCTCGACTCGTGGTCCCTGCTCACCCGGGCCGACCTGCGGGCCGGGGAGGAGGCGCTGCGGCGCTGGCTGGCCGCGGTCGCGCTGGCCCGGCCCGGCGGGGCGGGCGGCCGGGTGGTGGTGGTCGCCGACGGTGGTCTCGCGCCGGTGCAGGCGCTGCTGCGCTGGGACGCGGCCTGGTTCGCCGCCCGGGAGCTGGCCGAACGGCGTGAACTGGGGTTCCCGCCGGCGGTCCGGATGGCCAGCGTGACCGGTCCGGCGGACGCGGTGGCGGACCTGCTCGCCGGGGTCCGGCTGCCCGACGGCGCCGAGATCCTCGGCCCGGTTCCCGCCGACGAGGGGCGGGAGCGGATGCTGGTCCGGGTGCCCCGGGCCCGCGCCGCCGCCCTCGCCGGGGCGCTGCACACGGCGGCCGGGCAGCGCAGCGCCCGCAAGGCCGCCGATCCGGTCCGGCTCCAGGTCGACCCGCTCAGCCTCTTCTGACCCCGTCCGGTTGTGGTGACCGACCCGGCCCCGGCCGCGCTGACCAGCGCGGTCGTCGCACACCTCGTCCGGCAAATGGGTGGAAGCCGCGTGATAGCATCGCCCGTCATGCCCGGACGCACGATGACTCCCGGTCGCGGCGCGGCGTCAGACGCGCCGAGCCGGAGTTGCCGGAGGCTGGCCGCGACACAGGCGGCAGCACGTCGAGCCGGCGCCGAACCGATGATGTCAACCAGCCGGTGAGCAGGGGTGGACCACTCGTGACCGTTCGTCAATCGATCGTCTTCAACGGTGACCTCGGCAGCGGCAAGAGCACCGTTTCCGTCGAGATCGCCAAGCGGCTGGGGCTGCGCCGGGTCAGCGTCGGCGACCTCTACCGGCAGATGGCCCAGGAGCGGCAGATGACGGCCCTCCAGCTCAACCTGCACGCCGAGTTGGACCAGGCCGTCGACGGGTACGTCGACCAGCTCCAGCGGGACATCGCCGCCTCCGGCGAGCGGCTGGTGATGGATTCCCGGCTGGCCTGGCACTTCTTCACCGACGCGCTCAAGGTGCACATGATCACCGAGCCGACCGAGGCGGCCCGGCGGGTGCTCGCCCGCCCGTCCGGCCCGGCCGAGAGCTACACCTCGCTGGAGGAGGCCCGGACCAAGCTCAGGGAGCGCAGCGAGAGCGAGCGCGGCCGGTTCATCGTCCGGTACGGCGTCGACAAGGCCCGGCTGCGCAACTACGACCTGATCTGCGACACCACCCGGGCCACCCCCGAGCAGGTGATCCAGCACGTCATCGACGTCTTCGAGGGGCGGCTCGGCGCCGAGGTGCTGCGCGAGGGCACGCCACTGCTGCTGCTGGACCCGGCCCGGGTCTACCCGACCGAGGACATCGCCACCCTGCGGGGCCTCTGGGACTCCGAGTTCGTGGGTGACGTGGCTGAGGCTGGCGACGAGGCCCTGCCCCCGCTGACCATCGGCTACACCGGCGAGTACTTCTTCGTGGTGGACGGGCACCGGCGGCTCAGCGCCGCCCTGCAGAGCGGCTTCCCGCTGGTCCCCGCCCGGCTGGTCGGCGAGGTGGAGGAACCGGTGGTCGGCGGGATGAGCGCGATCGACTACTTCACCGCCCAGGCCCGCCCCAGTGTGATCCACGACTGGGCGGCCGCGCACGGCACCCCGCTCCCGCTGCCCGAGCACGCCCTGCTCGGCGGCGACGCGGTGCTCGCGGGGGAGCCGGGCACCGGCGCCTGAGCCGGGCGAGGCCAACCCGCCCGTCACTCTCGGTGACCTTGCCGGCGGTGACGTGTCGTCGCACACCGATCGCGGCACGCCGGGCGGGGCGCCGCGGGCGACTCCGTAGACTGGTACGACAGCACCCGTCCCAGACAAGGAGCCGCCCCGCGTGACCGTCCAGCCCATCCGTCTGTTCGGGGATCCGGTGCTGCGCACGCCGGCCGACCCGGTGGTCGACTTCGACGCCGAGCTGCGCAGGCTGATCGCCGACCTGACCGATACGATGCGCGATCGGGGCGGCGCCGGTCTGGCCGCGCCGCAGCTCGGGGTGGGCCTTCGGGTGTTCACCTTCGACGTGGACGACATCGTCGGGCACCTGGTCAACCCGGTGCTGGAGTTCCCGGACGAGGAGGAGCAGGACGGCCCGGAGGGGTGCCTGTCCATCCCCGGGCTCTATTTTGACACCAAGCGCCGCCAGAACGTCATCGCCAAGGGCTTCACCGGCCACGGCGACCCGTTGCAGATCGTCGGCACCGGCCTGATGGCCCGCTGCGTCCAGCACGAGACCGACCACCTCGACGGGGTCCTCTTCGTCGACCGGCTGGATCCGGCCGGCCGGAAGGCGGCCATGAAGGCGATCCGCCAGGCCGAGTGGTACGACCCGGACGCTCCGCCGACCGTCAAGCTCAGCCCGCACACCGCCGGCAGCCCGTTCGGGCTGGGGCGGTGAGGCGGATGCGTCTGGTCTTCGCCGGCACGCCGGCCGTCGCCGTCCCCGCCCTGGACGCCATCGCCGCGTCCGGCCACGAGCTGCTGGCCGTGGTCACCCGTCCCGACGCGCCGGCCGGGCGCGGGCGGGGTCTGCTCCGCTCTCCGGTCGGCGCGTGGGCCGACGCGCACGGCGTCGAGGTGCTCACCCCGGCGAAGCCCCGCGAGCCCGAGTTCCTGGACCGGCTCCGCGAGCTGGCCCCGGACTGCGTGCCGGTGGTCGCGTACGGCGCGCTGGTGCCGCCGGTGGCGCTGGAGATCCCCCGGCACGGCTGGATCAACCTGCACTTCTCGCTGCTGCCGGCCTGGCGCGGCGCGGCCCCCGTGCAGCACGCCGTGCTGCACGGCGACGAGCTGACCGGGGCCAGCGTCTTCCAGCTGGAGGCGGGGCTGGACACCGGCCCGGTGTACGGCACGGTCACCGACGAGATCCGCGCCACCGACACCTCGGGCGATCTGCTGGACCGGCTCGCCCAATCGGGCGCCGGCCTGCTGGTGGCCGTCCTGGACGCGCTGGCGGCCGGGAGCGCCCGGGCGGTGCCGCAACCCGCCGACGGGGTGTCCCTCGCGCCCAAGCTGACCGTCGAGGACGCCCGGATCCGCTGGACCGACCCGGCGTTCGCGGTGGATCGGCGGGTCCGCGCCTGCACCCCGGCGCCCGGCCCGTGGACCACGTTCCGTGGCGACCGGGTGAAGCTCGGTCCGGTCACCCCGTTGGCCGACGGCCCGGAGCTGAAGCCCGGTGAGCTGCTGGTCGAGAAGTCTCGGGTGTTCGTCGGCACGGCCACCGGGCCGGTGCAGCTCGGCGAGGTTCGGGCGGCCGGCAAGAAGGCCATGTCGGCGGGCGACTGGGCGCGCGGCGCCCGGGTCGCCGCCGGCGAGGTGCTCGCGTGACCGGGCCGTCCGAGCCCCAGGGCGACCGGTCCCGCGGGGGTGGCCGACCGACGGGCGGGCAGCGCGGTGAGCGCCCCGGCCGCCGGGGCGAGGGGACGTCCCGCGAGGGACGCTTCGGCGCCGACCGGCGCGACCGTCGTCCGGTACGCCCCGCCGTCGACCTGCCCCGGCACGTGGCCTATCAGGCGATCGCGGCGGTGCACCGGGACGACGCGTACGCCAATCTGGTGCTGCC
This sequence comes from Micromonospora narathiwatensis, assembly GCF_900089605.1. NCBI lineage: Bacteria > Bacillati > Actinomycetota > Actinomycetes > Micromonosporales > Micromonosporaceae > Micromonospora > Micromonospora narathiwatensis. The sequence goes on from NZ_LT594324.1 coordinate 908,559, forward strand.
GGCGATGCTGCGCGACGAGGGGCTGACCGGGCGGGACGCCGCGTTCGCCACCGAGCTGACCTACGGCACGCTGCGGCACACCGGCACCCTGGACGCGATCATCACCGACGCGGCCGGCCGGGACGTGCAGCGGATCGACCCGCCGGTACGGGACGCGCTGCGGCTCGGGGCGTACCAGCTGCTGCACACCCGGGTGCCGGCGCACGCGGCGGTCTCGTCCACCGTGGACCTGGTCCGGACCGTCGGCCCCGGGGCCACCGGCTTCGCCAACGCGGTGCTCCGCGAGGTGGCCACCCGCGACGTCGACGGCTGGGTGGCGAAGCTCGCCCCGTCGGCGGAGACCGACCCGATCGGTCACCTGGCGCTGGCGTACAGCCACCCACAGTGGATCGTCCGGGCGTTCGCCGAGGCGCTCGGCGGCGACCTGGGCGAGACGGCGCGCCTGCTGATCGAGGACAACGAGCGCCCGCCGGTGCACCTGTGCGCCCGTCCGGGCCTGGCCGATCCGGTCGAGCTGGCCGACGAGGTCGGCGGCGCGCCGGGCGCCTTCTCGCCGTACGCGGTCTATCTGTCCGGCGGCGCGCCGGGGGAGCTGGCGGCGGTGGCCGAGGGACGCGCCCACGTCCAGGACGAGGGCTCCCAGTTGGTGGCGAACGTCCTCGCGACCGCGCCGCTGGACGGCCCGGACGGCCGCTGGCTGGATCTGTGCGCCGGTCCCGGCGGCAAGGCGGGCCTGCTCGGCGCGCTCGCCGCGCAGCGCGGCGCCCGGCTCACCGCGGTCGAGGTGGCCGAGCACCGGGCCCGGCTGGTCACCCAGGCCACCCGGGGGCTGCCGGTGACCGTGCTGAACACCGACGGGCGGACGGTCGGGGCCGATCCGAAGCTGCCGGAGGGGCACTTCGACCGGGTGCTGGTCGACGCCCCGTGTACCGGGCTCGGCTCGCTGCGCCGCCGGCCGGAGTCGCGCTGGCGCCGTCGGCCGTCGGACCTGCCGCCGCTGACCCGCCTGCAGCGGGAGCTGCTCACCGCGGCGTTGCGGGCGGTCCGGCCCGGCGGGCTGGTCGGGTACGTCACCTGTTCCCCGCACACGGTGGAGACGCACGTGACGGTGACCGAGGCGTCCCGCCGCGCCGGGTTCCCGATCGACTTCGTCGACGCCCGGCCGTTGCTGCCGGCCGGCATGCCGGGGCTCGGGGACGGGCCCACGGTGCAGTTGTGGCCGCAGCGGCACGGCACCGACGCGATGTTCATGGCCCTGTTGCGCCGGGGCTGAGCCCGAGCGCGTTCGGCACACCCCCGCGACCCGGGGCAGGTCTCCTGCCCCGGGTCGCGTCGTCCGGGCCCACCCGGTCCGCGGCCGGTACGACCGTTCCGCCGGCAGGCGCGAAAGGGGGCGAACGTCCACCGGTTGTGACAGGGCGTTGACTTCATTGATCGACGCATGTAACTGTTCCGATCGCGGTTTCGTCGACGCCGGAACACACCGGTTCGCGCCACCCCGCCCCCGCAACACCCGCCGACCCCCACGAGGAGTCCCCATGAGACGCCGCACCCCGACCGCGGGCCTCGCGCTCGCCCTGTTCGCCGCCGTGACGGCGGCCCTGGGCGGCACCCCTGCCTCCGCCGCCCCGGTGGCCGCCGCCCCCGCGTTGGCCCTGGCCGCACCGGACATCTCGGTGACCAACGTGCAGGCCCACCTGACCCAGCTCAACACCATCGCCACCAGCAACGGCGGCACCCGGCGGGCCGGCTCGGCCGGCTACACCGCCTCGGTGAGCTACGTGAAGTCCAAGCTCCAGGCCGCCGGCTACACCGTCACCGAGCAGACCTGCACCAACTGCACCTACCCGGCGAGCAACCTGATCGCCGAGTGGCCGCAGGGCCCCGCCGACCAGGTCGTCATGTTCGGCGCCCACCTGGACAGCGTCGCCGCCGGGCCGGGCATCAACGACAACGGCTCCGGCTCGGCCACCCTGCTGGAGAACGCCCTGGTGCTGGCGCAGCAGAACCCGACCATGACCCAGCGGGTCCGGTTCGCCTGGTGGAACGGCGAGGAGCAGGGCCTGCAGGGCTCGAAGTTCTACGTCAACTCGCTGAGCGCCACCCAGAAGGGCTACATCAAGGCGTACTACAACTTCGACATGGTCGCCTCGCCCAACGGCGGCTACTTCATCAACCGGGTCACCTCGACCACGGCCGCGCCGCTGAAGGCGTACTGGGACTCGTTCGGCATCCAGCCGGAGGAGAACACCGAGGGGCAGGGCCGCTCCGACGACTACTCGTTCGCCAACGCCGGCATCCCCACCTCCGGCTACGCGGCGGGCGCCAGCTACACGAAGACGTCCGCCCAGGCCAGCAAGTGGGGCGGCACCGCCGGGGCGGCGTACGACTCCTGCTACCACAAGGCCTGCGACACCACCAGCAACATCAACGCGACCATCCTCAACCGGGCCGCCGACGGTGTCGCGTACGCGATCTGGCAGCTCGCGGTCGGCGGCACCCCGACCAACGACTTCTCCGTCTCGGTGAGCCCGACCTCGGGCAGCGTGGTCCGGGGCGGCGCCGCCACCACCGCGACCGTCAGCACCGCCACCACCAGCGGCAGCGCCCAGACGGTCAGCCTCTCCGCCACCGGCGCGCCCAGCGGGGTGACCGTGTCGTTCAGCCCGTCCTCGGTCACCTCGGGCGGCTCGGCCACCATGACGGTCAGCGCCTCGTCGACGGCGGCCACCGGGACGTACACCATCACGGTCACCGGCACCGGGTCGACCACCCGCAGCGCCACCTACACCCTCACCGTGACCGGCACCGGCGGCTGCACAGGCGGGCAGCTCATCGGCAACAGCAGCTTCGAGTCCGGCACCACGCCGTGGACGGCGACCTCGGGCGTGATCACCAACGCCCAGGGCCAGGCGGCGCGGACCGGTTCGTACAAGGCGTGGCTGGACGGGTACGGCACCTCGCACACCGACACGCTGTCGCAGTCGGTGACCCTGCCGGCCGGGTGCGCCAGCTACACCCTGGCGTTCTGGCTGCACATCGACACCGCGGAGACCACCTCGACGACGGCGTACGACAAGCTGACCCTCCAGGTGGGCACGACCACGCTGGCGACGTACTCGAACCTGAACGCCGCCGCCGGCTACACGCAGCGCAGCTTCAACCTGGCCGCGTACGCCGGGCAGACGGTGACCCTGAAGTGGACCGGCGTGGAGGACGCGTCGTTGCAGACCAGCTTCGTCATCGACGACGTGACGCTCCAGGTGAGCTGACCGTCCGTGCGGGGTGGGGCCGACCGGCAACGGCGGTCCCACCCCGTCCCGGTCAGCGGACCGGCAGGCCCTTGTTGCCGGCGCCCTTGAGCGAGCGGGTCAGCGTCCGGTCCTCCACCCAGAGGAAGCACTGCACCCCGCGGTCGCCGTCCTTCCACTGGTCCTCGAGCGGGTGGTAGATGATCGTGCCGGCCCGGTACTGCAGGTCGTTGTTGTTCGGCACCTTGACGTACGTCGCGATCAGCCCCCGGCACGCCTTGTGCGCCCGCAGCGAGTTGCGCTGGAACTCGGCGTACGCGACGTCGGGGAACGGGTAGATCCCGACGAACTCGGCGTGGTGCTTGGCGGTGCAGGCGACCGGCCGCATCTCCTCGATGTCGTCCTTGCTGAGCTTCGGTTCGAAGCAGCCCAGCGCCAGCGGGGACCCCGGCGCCAGGGCGTCGCGCAGGCTGTCGCTGCGCGCGGTGATGCTGCCGTCGTCGAGGCTGGTCACCTCGGAGAGGTCGCAGCGGAACCAGCGGGCCCCGCCGCTCCAGGCCAGTGCCGACGGGAAGACGACCGAGAGCTGTAGCCGCCCCGAGCGCCAGTCCGCGCCGACGGCCTTGCTGACCTGGCGGTCACACTCGGCGCGCGCGGTCCGTATCCCGGTCGACCCGGCCCGCGGGGGAGCGCCCCGGCCGGCGTCCGCACCGGTCAGCGTGCCCACGTGCAGCGTCTCGGCGCGGTGCGACGTGCTGCAGTCGATCGGGCTGTAGCCGCTGAGGTATCCGACGTCCTGGATCGTGGCGTGACAGACCCCGGCCTCCGGCACGAACCCCTCGACGGCCGGGAACGCGGGCCAGTCGTCGGTCAGGTCGCGGTCCACCCCGGCCGGGACGCCGCACCCGGCCAGCGCCAGCACCGCCGTCGCGCCCACGGCGACCGCCGTCCACCATCGCCGCATCGCGCACCGACCTCCCCGTCGACCGTGGTGGCGCCCCGCCGGGTACGCAGGAAGGGACCCTTCCTCGCACCGCCCACGGCGGTGCAGCATACGGCACCGGGCTCAGGTGACGGGGAGTCCCTCGGGGCCGACGCCGCGCATCGAGCGGGTCAGCTTCCGGTCGTCGCTCCACAGGAAGCAGCGCACCCCCCGGTCGCCTTCCTCCCACTCGCGCCGCGACGGCGGGTAGAAGATGGAGCCGACCCGGTACTGCAGGTCGCTGTTGTACGGCACGTCGGCGAACCCGGCGATGAGCGACATGCAGCGGCGGTGCACCCGGCTCGTGGAGCGGTTGAACTCCGTCCAGCTCATGTCGCGTTCGGCGTAGACGCCGACGAACTCGGCGCGGTGCGGCTCGGTGCAGAGCACCGGGGCCATGTAGTTGAGGTTGTCGCCGATCAGCTTCGGGTCGAAGCAGCGGTGCACGAGCGGGTTGTCGCCGACCATCGCCCCGCGCAGGCTGCCCACCCGGTTCACCGGGCGGGTGTTGTCGATGCTGTCGGTCTCGGCGAGGTCGCAGCGGTACCAGCGCGCCCCGCCCTGCCAGGCGGCCACCGAGGGCAGCGCGACGGTCAGGGTGAGCCGTGCGGCGTGCCAGTCCCCGCCGATGGTCTCCCGAACCCGCTGATCGCACTCGGCGCGGGCGGGCCGCAGGCCCGCGGAGCCCGGCTCCGGGCGGGCGCCGGACGCCACCGACCCGGTGAAGGCGCCGACGTGCACCGCCTCGGCGAGGTGGCTCCGCGCGCAGTCCACCGTCTCGTACGTGCCGGCCTGCACCACGGCGGTGAGCCGGGGCAGACAGGTGTCCGTGGCGGGGATGAACGGCCGGGGCGCCGGCAGCGCGGACCAGCCGTCGGTCAGGTCACCGTCGACCCCGTGTGGCTGGACGCAGCCACCGAGGACCGTCGCCGCCGTGCCGGCCAGCGCCAGCGCGAGGAGCCACCGTCGCATCGTCCGCCCTTTCCGGGAGGTGGCAGGCGCCGCGGCGGTCTGGGTACCCGCCACCGGGCGTGCCGCCAACGTGACCGTCCCTGTTGGAGTTTGGCGGTCTTTCGGTCGTTCGGCCAGTAGCTGATGGCTTTTCGTGCCGGATCAACCGACCGGACGGGCCAATCGGGCACCCGGGGTCACTGCTGGATCACAGCGGGTTCCCGTCGGTGCCGCGCTGCGGACAGCGACTGGCCGCGTTCGTACACTGGCCCGGTGACCGTACCGCCGCCGATCGTCGCGCCGAGCATCCTGGCCGCCGATTTCGCCCGCCTCGCCGACGAGGTCCGTGCCGTCGAACACGCCGCCGACTGGTTGCACGTCGACGTCATGGACAACCACTTCGTGCCGAACCTGACCATCGGGCTGCCGGTGGTGCAGAGCCTGCGCGCGGCGACCGAGCTGCCGTTCGACGTGCACCTCATGATCGAGGACCCACGCCGCTGGGCCCCCGGTTACGCCGACGCCGGCGCGTACAACGTCACCTTCCACGCCGAGGCGTGCGACGACCCGGTGGCGCTCGCCAAGGACCTCCGCTCGGCCGGGGCGAAGGCGGGGCTGGCGATCGACCGGGACACCCCGATCGAGCCGTACCTGGAGCTGCTGCCCAGCTTCGACACGCTGCTGATCATGACGATCAAGGCCGGCTTCGGCGGGCAGCGGTTCATCCCGCAGTTGCTGGACAAGGTGCGCACGGCCCGACAGCACGTGGACAGCGGCCATCTGGAGCTGCGGATCGAGGTCGACGGCGGGATCGCCGCCGACACCATCGAGCAGGCCGCCGCCGCGGGCGCGGACGCCTTCGTCGCCGGCACCGCCGTCTACGGCGCCGACGATCCCGCCGAGGCGGTACGCCGCCTGCGGGGCCTGGCGGAACGTGCGGCCCTTGGCGGCTGACGTGGAACCGTCCGGCGAGCGACCCGACGTCGTCCTGGTCGTCGACGACGACGAGGACATCGCGCGGTTCGTCGAGTTCAACCTGCGCCTGCACGGCTTCGACGTGCTGCACGCCGCCGACGGCCAGGAGGCGCTCGAGGTGATCGAGCGGCACCGGCCGGACCTGGCGGTGGTCGACCTGATGATGCCGCGCATCGACGGCCTGGAGCTGACCCGGCGGCTGCGCGCCGACCCGATGACCTCGGCGCTGCCGGTGATCATGCTGACCGCCAAGGGCATGACCGTCGACAAGGTCAACGGCCTCAGCGCCGGCGCCGACGACTACCTGGTGAAGCCCTTCGACACCGCCGAACTGGTCGCCCGGGTCAGCTCCACGCTGCGCCGCAACAAGGAGTTCCGCGAGGTCTCCCCCCTGACCGGGTTGCCCGGCAACAGCCGGATCCGGCGGGAGATCAGCGACCGGGTACGCGGCGGCGTCGACTACGCCGTCGGATACATCGACATCGACCGGTTCAAGAGCGTCAACGACCGGTACGGCTTCGTCCGGGGCGACGAGTTCATCTCCGCCCTGGCCCGCAGCCTGCACCGCGCGGTGGTGTCGATCGGCCTGCCACCGGCGTTCCTCGGCCACGTCGGCGGCGACGACTTCGTCATCGTCTGCGCCCCCAACCAGGTCCGGCTGCTGACCAGCAAGGCGGTGGTCGACTTCGAGAAGGCCGCCGACGCCCTCTACGACCCCACCGACCGGGAGCGCGGCTTCGTCGAGCTGAAGGACCGGCGGGGCAACATCAGGCGGGCCGCCCTGGTCACCCTCTCGATCGGGGTCTCCCTCTCCGACGCCGGCAAGCGCTTCACCAGCCCGCTGGAGGCGATCGCCGTCGCCTCCGAGATGAAGACGGTCGCCAAGAGCCAACCCGGGTCGTACGTCGCGGTCGACCGCCGGCGCGGGGTCACCTGAACCGGGCACTCCGCGCTGTGAGGTAGCTCGCCTCTCTGGCGCGGCGCCCCATCCAGCGTGTAAGACTTTCGGTATACCCACCACGCGCTGGCGGGGCTCGGTGAAATTCCGAACCGGCGGTGATCCACGGCCCGACCGTGGTAAGCCCGCGACCCGGACGGCTTCGGCCGGAAGGTGGACCTGGTGAGAATCCGGGGCCGACGGTTGGGGTGCGGCTCGTCCGCCCCCAGACAGTCCGGATGGGAGACAGCGCGCGGGACGGGGAGGCCCCTGCCGGCCGCTGGCATCGTCAGCCGTCGCCTGGGTTTCCCGGGGTCGGCGTCGCCGTCCCCGGGTCTCCGCCGCCGCGTGTCCGCGGCATCCGTGCCGCAACCTCCCAGCCCCCGCCCGCGCCGACCGGCGAGCGAGAGGGCAGGGACAGGCGATGGCGAGCGTCTCCGTCGACGAGGCGATGCGCCGTGCGATCACCCTGGCCGCCCGCGGCCTCGGCACCACCAGCCCCAACCCGGTGGTCGGCTGCGTGCTGCTCGACGCGGCCGGCGAGATCGTCGGCGAGGGGTTCCACGCGTACGCGGGCGGTCCGCACGCCGAGATCGTCGCCCTCGCCCAGGCCGGCAAGCGGGCCCAGGGCGGCACCGCCGTGGTCACCCTGGAACCCTGCGACCACACCGGCCGCACCGGCCCGTGCAGCCACGCGCTCATCGCGGCCGGGGTCACCCGGGTGGTGGTCGCCGTCGGAGACCCCAACCCGGTCGCCTCCGGCGGCGCGGCCACCCTGCGCGCCGCCGGGGTCGAGGTCGAGATGGGGGTACGCGCCGAGGAGGCCGAGGCCGGCAACGTCGCCTGGCTCACCTCGATGCGCCGTGGCTGGCCGTACGTGATCTGGAAGTACGCCGCCACCCTCGACGGGCGCTCCGCCGCGGCCGACGGCACCAGCATGTGGATCACCTCCGAGGCGGCCCGGATCGACGTGCACGCCCTGCGCGGCACCGTCGACGCGGTGATCGCCGGGGTGGGCACCGTGCTCGCCGACGACCCCCGGCTGACCGCCCGCAACCTGCGCGACGGCACCCTCGCCATCCGGCAGCCGCTGCGCGTGGTGGTGGACAGCTCGGGGCGTACCCCGGCCGACGCCCGGGTCCGCGACGGCGCCGCCCGGACCTGGATCGCCACCGCCGCCGAGGTCGGCGCCGGCCCGGACGGCCGGGTCGACCTGCCGGCGCTGCTCGCGGAGCTGCACCACCGCGGCGTCCGCGCCGCCCTGCTGGAGGGCGGCCCCCGGCTGGCCGGCGCGTTCCTCGCCGCCGGCCTGGTCGACAGGGTCGTCGGGTACGTCGCGCCGAAGCTGCTCGGCGCCGGCCCGACCGCGCTGCTCGACGCCGGCGTGACCACCATCGCCGACGTCATCGACCTGGAGATCACTGATGTCACGCAGGTCGGTCCCGACCTGCGGATCACCGCGCTGCCCCGGAAGAGGGAGGCCTGAATGTTCACCGGCATCGTCGAGGAACTGGGCGAGGTCGTCCGGACCACCGAGACCGGGGGCGATTCGGCGCTGGTCGCCGTCCGCGGCCCGCTGGTCACCTCCGACGCCCGGCACGGCGACTCCATCGCCGTCAACGGGGTCTGTCTGACCGTGGTCGACGTCGACGGCGGCGTGTTCACCGCCGACGTGATGGGGGAGACCCTGCGCCGTACCGCGCTCGGCGCGCTGCGCCCGGGCGACCCGGTCAACCTGGAACGGGCCGCCGCGCTGAACAGCCGGCTCGGCGGGCACCTCGTCCAGGGGCACGTCGACGGGGTCGGCGAGATCGTCTCCCGGGAGCCGGCCGCGCAGTGGGAGACGGTCCGTTTCCGGCTGCCCGCCGCGCTCTCCCGGTACGTGGTGGAGAAGGGCTCGATCACCGTCGACGGCGTGTCGCTGACCGTCGCCGAGGTCGGTGACGACTGGTTCGCTGTCGGGCTGATCCCCACCACCCTCAAGCTCACCACCCTCGGCGCCAAGGGCGTCGGCGACCCGGTCAACCTCGAGGTCGACGTGCTGGCCAAGTACGTCGAGCGGCTGCTCGGCGACCGCCTCGCCGACGGTCCGGCGGGTGCCCGCTGATGGGCCCGCTCGGCTGGCTGCTCGACGCCCAGCTCCAGGTCGCCGGGTCGCCGGTGCTGGTCCGGGAGATCGTCGGCAACGTCTTCGGCCTCGCCTCCGCGCTGTTCGGGCTGCGCCGGCTGGTCTGGGCCTGGCCGATCGGCATGATCGGCAACGCGCTGCTGTTCACCGTGTTCCTCGGCGGCGCCTTCGCCACCCCGCAGGCGCACGACCTCTACGGCCAGGCCGGCCGGCAGGTCTTCTTCTTCGCGGTCAGCGTGTACGGCTGGTGGCGCTGGTCGCGTAACCGGCGCGCCGGTGGCGCGGAGCAGCCGGCGGTCACCCCACGCTGGGCCACCGGCCGGGAGCGGCTCGGCCTGCTCGCCGCCGCGGCGGTCGGCACCGCGGCCGCGTATCCGGTGCTGGCCGCGCTCGGCTCGTGGGGGCCGTTGCCGGACGCCTGGATCCTGGTCGGCAGCCTGCTCGCCACGTACGGCATGGCCCGTGGCTGGGTGGAGTTCTGGCTGATCTGGATCGCGGTCGACGCGGTCGGCGTGCCGCTGCTGCTGCGCGGCGGGTTCTATCCGTCGGCCGCCATGTACCTGGTCTACGGCGGGTTCTGCGCGGCCGGACTGGCCGCCTGGTGGCGCACCTCGCGGGCCACGCCGCCGGCCCGCACCCCGATCCCGCCGACGTACTCGGAGGCCGTCGCATGACCACCACCTTTGGCAGCATCGAGGAGGCGGTGGCGGACATCGCCGCCGGCCGGCCCGTCGTCGTGGTCGACGACGAGGACCGGGAGAACGAGGGCGATCTGATCTTCGCGGCCGAGCTGGCCACCCCGGAGCTGGTCGCCTTCATGGTCCGCTACACGTCGGGCTACATCTGCGTGCCGCTCACCGAGAGCGAGTGCGACCGGCTGGACCTGCCCCCGATGCACCACACCAACCAGGACCGGCGGGGCACCGCGTACACGGTGACCGTGGACGCCCGGGAGGGGGTCAGCACCGGGATCTCGGCGGCCGACCGGTCGCACACCATCCGGCTGCTCGCCGACCCGTCGACCGGCCCGACCGACCTGGCCCGCCCCGGGCACGTGGTGCCGCTGCGCGCCCGTGGGGGCGGCGTGCTGCGCCGGCCGGGGCACACCGAGGCGGCCGTGGACCTGACCCGGCTGGCCGGGCTGCGCCCGGCCGGGGTGCTCTGCGAGCTGGTCAACGACGACGGCACCATGATGCGCCTGCCGGACCTGGAGAAGTTCTGCGCCGAGCACGGGCTGACCCTGGTCACCATCGCCGACCTGATCGCCTACCGGCGGCGTACCGAGAAGCAGGTGGAGCAGGTCGCCGAGGCACGGATGCCCACCCCGTACGGGGTGTTCCGGGCGCTCGGCTACCGCAGCGAGCACGATCCGGCCGAGCACGTCGCGCTGGTCATGGGCGACCTCGGTGACGGTGCGGACGTGCTGGTCCGGGTGCACTCCGAGTGCCTCACCGGCGATGTGTTCGGCTCGCTGCGCTGCGACTGCGGGCCGCAGTTGCAGGCCGCCCTGGCCCGGGTCGCCCAGGAGGGGCGCGGCGTGGTGCTCTATGTGCGCGGGCACGAGGGGCGCGGGATCGGGCTGCTGCACAAGCTCCAGGCGTACCAGCTTCAGGACCAGGGGCGGGACACCGTGGACGCGAACCTCGACCTGGGGCTGCCCGCCGACGCGCGGGACTACGGCACCGGCGCGCAGATCCTCTACGACCTCGGCGTCCGCTCGATGCGGCTACTGACCAACAACCCGGCCAAGCGGGCCGGCCTGGAGGGGTACGGCCTCACGGTGAGCGGCCGTGAGGGGCTGCCCGTCCGGTCGAACCCGGAGAACGTGCGTTACCTGCGGACCAAGCGGGACCGGATGGGCCACCTCCTGGAGGGGCTGGACGAGGTGACCGAGGCGCCGATGGGCCGCCCGGTCGCCGGCGACGAGATCGGAGCGTAGGCATGGCGGGTTTCGGGGAACCGGGCGTCGCCGCGGTGGACGCGGCCGGGCTGATCGTGGGCATCGTGGCCGCGCGGTGGCACGGCGACCTCACCGACCACATGGTCGAGCGGGCGGTGGCCGCCGCCGAGGCGTGCGGCGCGCGGTCCGTGGTGGCCCGGGTGGCCGGTTCGGTGGAGCTGCCCGTGGTGGCCCAGGCGATGGCCCGCCGGTACGACGTGGTGGTCGCCCTCGGCGTGGTGGTCCGGGGCGCCACGGCCCACTTCGACTACGTCTGCCAGTCGGTGACCGAGGGGCTGACCCGGGTCGCGCTGGACGAGGGCAAGCCGGTGGCGCACGGGGTGCTCACGGTGGACACCATCGAGCAGGCCCGGGACCGGGCCGGGCTGCCCGGCTCGGCGGAGGACAAGGGCTGGGCGGCCACGGTGGCGGCCCTGGACGCCGCCCTGGCGATCCGGACCCTCGACGCCCTCAACGGCCACCGGGTCGGCTTCGCCTGACCCGGGCCCTGGCGGGGTGGTCGGCCCGGGCCGGTTGATCGACTGCGGGTCGGCGAGGTGGCGGTGTCCGGTGGTCACGGATGCCGCCACCTCGCCGAGGTGCAGCCGCGCTACCCGGCGGCGGCCGGTGCCGGCTCGGCCGGCGCGGTGGCCGGTGCGGGAGCGGCCGGGGTGGTGAGGCGACGGCCGGTGAGCAGGTAGCCGGCCGCGACCAGCAGCAGCACCCCGATGGCCGCGTACAACAGGCGGTAGTCGACCAGGCCGACCAGCAGGGCGCCCGCCCCGATCGCCACCGCCTGCGGACCGCTGGCCAGCGCGTCCAGCGCGGCCGAGACCCGGCCGACCAGCTCCGGCGGGGTACGCCGCTGCATCAGCGTCATGGTGCCCACCATCGACATCGGCAGCCCGAGCCCGATCAGCATGATTCCGACGAAGGCGAGGACCAGGCCCGGGCGGACCATGGCGAGGGTCCCGGCGGCGAGGGCGGCCACGCCGAGCGCCAGGGTGCCCAGCTCGCCGAACCGGCGTACCAGGGCGGCCGAGCCGATTCCGCCGACCAGGCCGCCGATCCCCTGCACGGAGACCAGCACCCCCAGGAACGCGGGCTGCCGCCCGAGCCCCTGGTCCACGTACGCGAACCACAGCGTCTCCCCGAACCCCAGCCCGACGGTGGCGACCACGACCGCCACCAGCGCCCGGCGCAGCGCGGGCTCGGCCACCAGGTGCCGGAGCCCGGCGACCAGCGCACCGCGCCCGCCGGTGGTGGCTCCGGCAGCGGTCCCGCGCGGCGTCGCCGCCCCGGTCGGCGTGGTGCCCGGGTCTCCGCCGACCACCGCCCTGTCATCCTCCACAGGAGCCGGGGCCGTACGCAGGGTCAGGCCGATCGCGCCCGCCAGCAGGAAGCCGAGCGCGCAGGCACCGGCCAGTGCCGGTCCGCCGAGCAGGACGTAGAGGCCGGCGCCGAGCAGCGGGCCGGCCAGCCGCAGCCCCTGCTTGACGGTCTGGGACGCGCCGTTGGCGTCGGGCAGCAGGTGGGCGGGAACCAGCTCCTGCACGAGCGCGGTGACCGTCGCGCCGAGCGCGATGTAGGAGAGCCCGTAGCCGGCGGCGACCGCGTAGATGATCCAGAGCCGGCTGTCGTCGTGGACGGCCAGCAGCGGCAGCAGCAGCGCGGCGGTGACCGCGTTGAGCGCCACGAAGAGCGTCCGGCGGTGCGCCCGGTCGACCACCCAGCCGACCAGCGGGGCGAGCACCATCGGCGCGGTCAGCGCCACGAAGGTGGCACCGGCCAGCCCGTCGGAGCCGGTCAGCTCCTTGACCCACACCGCCAGAGCCAGCAGCAGGACCGACTCGGCGATCATGCTCACGGTCAACGCGAGGAAGAACCGCCGGAAGTCCGGCCGGCGCAGCAGCTGTCTCATCGGGCCTCGTCTCCTTCCGCGTCGGCGTCGTCGACGACCGGTCCGTCGACCTCGGGCACGGCCCAGGCCATCAGCCGTACCGGCCGCGATCCGGCTGGGCGGGCCGCCGGGTCGGCGAGTCGGTCCACATAGCGCCCGAACAGCGCTCGGATCTCCTCTTGCAGTTCGGCGAGTTCCTCCGCCGTGCACCAGCCGAGGAACTGGTTGAAGGAACCGGCGTCCCGCCAGACGGCGGGCTGCTGGCGGCGGGCCGCCATCCAGTCCCAGAGCTTGCGGTATTCCAGGTCGAGCAGGACGCGGGCGGCGGCGTCGCCGGCCCGGGCCAGCTCGGGGTTCTCCTCGCCGGCACCCCACCGGTGCCCGTCGGTGACCAGCCGCCAGGGCCGCTGTCGGCCGGTGCCGCCGCCGGCCTCGGTGACGAAGCCGTACCGGGCGAGCTGCCGCAGGTGCCAGGAGCAGTTGGCCGGGCTCTCGCCGACCCGTTCGGCCACCTCGGTGGCGGTCAGCGGGCCGTGCAGGCCGACCGCGTTGAGGATGCGCAGCCGCAACGGGTGCGTGAGGGCGCGGAGGGTGTCGACGTCGGTGATCTCGCGGGGCTGCTGATCGGGCATGTGTCGAAGGATAGCCTTCAAAAGGGCGCTTTCGAAAGGCCCCTTTCTATGATGCTTTCACGCGACGAGCGCTGCCGACATCGGATCGCCCCCGCGCCGGTTGCGGAAGGCGGGGGCGATCCGATGGTGATATCAGGTCCGAAGGGGGTGCCCCGTGGTCAGAGCCGGCCGGCCTCGATGATCCGGCTGAGGAACTGCCGGGTACGCGGCTGGGTCGGCTCGCCGAGCACCTGCGCCGGTGGCCCGGCCTCCACCACCCGGCCCCCGTCGAGGAAACAGACCTGGTCGGCTACCTCGCGGGCGAACCCCATCTCATGGGTGGCCAGCACCATGGTCATCCCGTCGGCCTTCAGCTCGCGGATCAACGTCAGCACCTCGCCCACCAGTTCCGGGTCCAGGGCCGAGGTGACCTCGTCGAGCAGGATCAGCCGGGGGGAGTTGGCCAGCGCCCGGACGATGGCCACCCGCTGCTGCTGCCCGCCGGAGAGCCGGTCCGGGTACGCGTCCGCCTTCTCGCCCAACCCCACCCGGGCGAGCAACTCCCGAGCCTGGGCCTCGGCCTCCGCGCGGGCCCGGCGGTGCACCCGGCGCGGGGCCAGGGTGATGTTCTGCAGCACGGTCAGGTGCGGGAAGAGGTTGTACGACTGGAAGACCATGCCGATCCGGCGGCGGACCAGGTCGGGGTCGACCCGGGGGTCGGAGATGTCCTCCCCGTCCAGCTCGATGGTGCCGTCGTCCAGCTCCTCCAGCAGGTTGACGCAGCGCAGCAGGGTCGACTTGCCCGAGCCGGAGGCGCCGATCAGCGCCACCACCTGATGCTCGGCGACGGTCAGGTCGAGCCCGTCGAGCACCACGTGGCCGCCGAACTCCTTGCGCAGCCCTCGGCAGGTCAGCACGGGCATCTCAACCTCCGGACTGGCGTCGGGCCGCGCGCAGCGTCACCCAGTCGGTGACCGCGATCAGCGGGATGGCGAGCAGCACGAACAACACCCCGGCCACGATGTACGGGGTGTAGTTGAAGTGTTGCGCGGTGGCGATCTGGGCGGCGCGGACCGCGTCGATCGGCCCGGCCAGGGAGACCAGGCCGACGTCCTTCTGCAAGGCCACTACGTCGTTGAGCAGCGGCGGGGCCACCCGGCGGACGGCCTGTGGCAGCACCACGTGCCGCATGGTCTGCCGGTAGGTCAGCCCGAGCGACCGGGCCGCGGCGAGCTGGCTCGGGTGCACCGACTCGATGCCGGCCCGGAAGACCTCGGCCAGGTACCCGCTGTAGGTGAGCACCAGCGCGAGGCCGCCGAGCACCAGCACCGACGGCATCCCCTGCAGGCGCAACCCGGGCACGCCCAGCGTCAGCACGTAGATCACGATGATCAACGGCAGGCCACGGAAGGTGTACGTGTAGCTGGTGGCGAGCGCCCGTACCGGGAAGAAGACCGGGCCGCGCAGTGTGCGCAGGAGCGCGATGAGCAGCCCGAGCAGCAGCGAGCCGGCGGCGCAGCAGAGCAGCAGCCACAGGTTGAGCCGGAGCCCGTCGAGCACCTCCGGCAGGGCGTCCCGGGCGATCTCCGGGTTCAGGAACGACCTGCGGACCCGGTCCCAGCCGGGTGCGCCGGTGACGGCGATGACCAGCAGCGTGCCGAGCGCCGCCGTGGAGGTGGCGGCGACCAGCACGCTGCGTACGGTCTGCCGGCGCCGGTACGCCGTCCGCCGCTGTTGGGCGGCCGAGGGGGTGTGGACCGGCAGGCTCACGTGAGCTCGGGCGCTCCGGCCGCCTGGGCGAGCCACTTCTGCTGCAACTCCTTGAGGGTGCCGGCCTTGTCGAGCTGGCCGACCGCCGCGTTGAGGCAGGGGGTGAGCGGGGAGTCCTTGTCCAGCAGCAGCCCGAACGCCTCGGGCGCGCCGACCTGCGGCACCTGGCCGACGATGGTGGCGTCGGTGAGTTCCGCGCCGGTCATGTAGAAGGCGGTCGGCAGGTCCACCACGAGGCCGTCGAGTTGACCGTTCTGCAGCGCCTTCTTGGCGTCGTCGTTGTTGTTGAAGACCTGCGGCTTCCGGGTCGGCTTGATCACGTCAGTGATCGCCTGGTAGCTGGTGGTGCCGACCTGGGCGCCGAGGGTGGCGTCCTTCAGGTCGGCCAGTGACTTCTTCCCGGCGATCTTGGAGGACTTGAGCGTGATCACGGTCTGCCGCACCAGGTAGTAGGGGGCGGAGAAGTCGACCGCCTGCTTGCGCTCCTCGCTGATGGAGAACTGATTGATGTCGAAGTCGAAGCTCTTCGGGCCGGGGGCGATGGCGGAGTCGAACTTCACCCGGGTCCAGGTGACGTCCTCGCGGGCGTACCCGAGCTTCTCGGCCACCGCGTACGCGACGGCGGCCTCGTAGCCCTCGCCGTTGTCCGGCTTGTTGTCGCGGAACCACGGCTCGTAGGCCGGCTCGTCGGTGGCGACGGTGAGCTTGCCGGGGGTCCGCGTCGGCATGGTGTCCTTCGTGCAGGACGCGGCGGTGGTGGGCGTCGGGGTGGGATCGTCCTGCGGGGCGCAGGCGGCGACCGCGACGAGGACGGTGCCGGCCGCGCCGAGCGCGAGGATGCGGGGGGTTTTCGCCATGGCCGACAGCGTAGAGCCATGGTCGGCCGGGGCCGAGACTTGTCCCACCGTCGCGGTAGGGAATTGGATCACGTTCGGTCTGGCGTGCCGTCCCGACCACCGGGCCGGGCCGGACCCGCCGCGCGCGGCACCGCCGGCGAACTGGAAGAATCGCCTCCCGTGAAGACGTTCGAGGAGCTGTTCGCCGAGCTGCAGGCCAAGGCCGCCGCCGGCACCCCGGGCTCGGGCACGGTCGCCGCGCTGGAGAAGGGGGTGCACTTCATCGGCAAGAAGGTCGTCGAGGAGGCGGCCGAGTCGTGGATGGCCGCCGAGCACGAGGGCCCCGAGCGGGCCGCCGAGGAGATCTCCCAGCTGCTCTACCAGGCCCAGGTGCTGATGCTCGCCACCGGTCTCGAACTCAAGGACGTCTACCGACATCTGTGAGTGTTCCCGTCCGCTGATCATCCCGATCGACCGAAGGAGCACTCCACCCATGCTGCGTGTCGCCGTACCCAACAAGGGCGCACTGGCCGAGTCGGCCGCCCAGATGTTGCGCGAGGCGGGCTACCGCCAACGCACCGACCCGAAGGATCTGGTCTGCCGGGACGAGTCCAACGACCTCGAATTCTTCTACCTCCGCCCCAAGGACATCGCCACCTACGTCGGCTCCGGTGACCTCGACGTCGGCATCACCGGCCGCGACCTGCTGGTCGACTCCGGTGCGCCGGCCGAGGAGGTCGTCGACCTGAACTTCGGCCGGGCGACGTTCCGGTTCGCGGCCCGCCCCGAGGACGTGGACTCCGTCCAGCAACTCGGCGGGCACCGGATCGCCACCGCGTACCCGGGCCTGGTCGAGCGGCACCTGGCGGAGCTGGGCGTCAAGGCCGAGGTGATCCGCCTGGACGGCGCGGTGGAGAACGCCATCCGGCTCGGCGTGGCCGACGTGGTGGCCGACGTGGTGGAGACCGGCGCCACCCTGCGCCAGGCCGGTCTGGTGGTGTTCGGGGAGCCGCTGCTGCGTTCCTCGGCCGTGCTGGTCCGCCGGGCCGGTGCCCCGGGCTGCGCACAGGCGGACCAGTTGCTGCGCCGGCTGCACGGCGTGCTGGTCGCCCGGCGCTACGTGATGCTGGCCTACGACGTGCCGGCCGGGCTGCTCGACCGGGCCAGCTCGCTGACCCCCGGCATCGAGTCGCCGACCGTCTCCCCGCTGCACCGCGAGGGCTGGGTCGCCGTGCAGGCGATGGTCCTGAGCGACGACGTGCACCGGATCATGGACGAGCTGTACGAGCTGGGCGCCCGGGCGATCCTGGTCACCAACATCCACGCGTGCCGGCTGTGAGGCCGCTGCCGGCCCCGGCCGCCCTGTCGCTGGTCGTCCTCGGCGGGGTGGCCTCGGCCGCGCAGGGAGTCGTCAACTCCGAGTTGGGGCAGCGGGCCGGCGACCCGGTGCTCGGCGCGGTGGTCAACAACCTCGGCGGCTGCCTCCTCGTCCTGGTCGGGCTGGTCGCGCTCCCCTCGATGCGGGCCGGGCTGGCCACGCTGCGCCGCGCCGGCCTGCCCTGGTGGTCGTATCTGGGCGGGCTCGGCGGTGCCGCGATCGTGGTGATCGGCACGTACGTCGTGCCGGTGCTCGGGGTGGCGGTGTTCACCATCGCCCAGGTGACCGGTGGCAGCCTGGGCGGGCTGGCCGTGGACCGGGCGGGCCTGTCCCCGGCCGGGCGGCTGTCGCTCACCGCGCCGCGCGTCGCCGGAGGGCTGCTCGGCATCGCCGCGGTGGCCCTCGCCCAGCTCGGCCGTCCGGTCGGTGATTTGGCGGTGGGGCTGGTCCTGCTCGCGGTCGCCGGTGGGTTGGCGGTGGCCCTGCAGGCCGCGCTGAACGGCCGGGTCTCCGCCGCCGGGACCACGTCGGCCGGTATCGCGGTCAACTTCGCCGTCAGCACCCCGCCCATCTTCGCGGTGGCCGCGCTGGTCGGGGCGTTCGCCGTCGGGCCGCGCTGGCCGGGGCAGTGGTGGCTGTACGTCGGCGGCGTGCTCGGGGTCGGCATCGTGCTCGCCCTGCTGGTCGGCGTCCGCGCCGCCGGGGTGCTGCGGACCGGTCTGGCGCTGGTCGCCGGGCAGCTCGGCGGCGCCCTGGTGCTGGACCTGGCGCTGCCCGGGGGCGCCGGGGCGCGCTGGCCGGTGCTGGCCGGCGCCGGGCTCACCGCGGTGGCGGTGCTGGTGGCCGGCGTACCGAGGCGGGCGCCCGTCCGTGTGGCGGCGGAACCCGCGCCCGAGCCGGGTGGCAGACTGGTCGCGTGAGCGAGCGGAGCGAGCGAACCATCAGGCTCGGTAGCGTGGCGCCTCACGCCGCCGCGGCGCGAGGCGAGGCGGCGGCGTGAGCGATTCAGTGGTGACCGTGCGGCCCCGGCGGATCCGGCTGGTCTGCTGGGTGTCGGCCGCCACCCTGCTGGTGGTGTTCAGCCTGGTGGCCACGTCGCTGACCGGCGGCACCGGCAACGGCTACGGCACGTTCCAGCGGGGCGACCAGCTCGCCATGATCGGTCTGGGCGTCTTCGGCGCCCTGGGCATCCTGCTCTTCACCCGCCCCCGGGTGGTGGCAGACGCCAGGGGCGTCCGGGTCCGCAACGTGATCGGCTCGCACGAGCTGCCCTGGGAGGTCATCCGCGGGGTCCGGTTCGACCGCGGCGCACCGTGGGCCAGCCTGGAGCTGTACGACGACGACCTGCTGCCGATGGTCGCCCTCCAGGCCGCCGACAAGGAGCGCGCGGTCGAGGGGGTGCGCGCGCTGCGCCGCCTGCACCAGGCCCACCTGGCCGCCCTGGCCGGCGACCCCACCCCCCACTGACCCGCCCAGCCGCCGGCCCGGTTTGAGGGACTGTGGGGCGACGGTGTAGTGTTGCCAGGTCGACCAGACTGCCCCCGTCCCTGACGTGTGGGTGGTCCTGAAGCGGAGCGCCTGCTCCCACCCGAGTCGCCGCGAAGGTGGCCGGGTCCGGTCCCCGGTTCCGGGCATTTCCCGGTCCCGGATGCGCGATCATGTGATCGTGCCGACCGGTCGAGCGGGCCCTGGCATGTGCCGGGGCCTTCTGCTTTCCGGGTCGGCTCCCGCCCGGGAGCCCGCGGAGTCGGCACCGTAGGAGACTCGACTCGAGGAGGCCCCATCAGCGTCGAACCACGCGTGAACGAGCAGATCCGGGCACGTGAGGTCCGACTGGTCGGCCCTGAAGGTGAGCAGGTGGGCATCGTCCCGCTGGAGCGCGCCCTTCAGCTGGCCGCGGACGTCGACCTGGACCTGGTCGAGGTTGCGCCGATGGCGCGCCCGCCGGTGTGCAAGCTCATGGACTTCGGCAAGTTCAAGTACGAGAGCGCACTGAAGGCGCGCGAAGCGCGGCGTAACCAGCAGCAGACCGTCATCAAGGAGATGAAGCTCCGGCCGAAGATCGACCCGCACGACTACGAGACCAAGAAGGGTCACGTGGTGCGGTTCCTCAAGGCCGGCGACAAGGTCAAGGTGACGATCATGTTCCGCGGTCGCGAGCAGAGCCGCCCGGAGCTGGGTTACCGGCTCCTGCGCCGGCTCGAGTCCGAGATCACGGACCTGGGATACGTCGAGGCCGCTCCGAAGCAGGACGGTCGAAACATGATCATGGTTCTCGCTCCGCACCGGGCCGTCAAGGCCTCCGCGGTCGCCGCCACGGCGTCCCGCGGTGGGCCCCGGGAACGGGCGGCGGAGGAGGCCGGTGCTCCGGTGGCCGGCGAGACTCCGGAGGCTGGCGGGACCGCAGCAGCCGGCGAGACCGGCCCGACCGCTGACACCAGCGGCCAGTAACAGGGAGAAGACGTTCCACATGCCGAAGATGAAGAGCCACACGGGTATGGGCAAGCGGGTCAAGGTGACCGGCAAGGGCAAGATCGTTGCCCAGCAGGCCGGCATGCGGCACAACCTGGAGAAGAAGGCCTCCACCCGCACCCGTCGGCTGACCGGCACCGTTGAGGTGGCCAAGGCCGACGTCAAGCGAATCAAGAAGCTGCTCGGCCGCTGACGCGCGCCACCTGAACCGAAGAAGGAGTTGAGATGGCACGCGTCAAGCGGGCTGTTAACGCCCAGAAGAAGCGTCGTACCCTGCTGGAGACCGCGAGCGGCTACCGCGGTCAGCGCTCCCGCCTCTACCGCAAGGCCAAGGAGCAGGTGCTGCACTCGATGCAGTACGCCTACCGGGACCGTCGCGACCGCAAGGGCGACTTCCGGCAGCTCTGGATCCAGCGGATCAACGCCGGCGCCCGGGCCAACGGCCTGACCTACAACCGGCTGATCCAGGGCCTGCGCCTGGCCGGCATCGAGGTCGACCGGAAGATCCTGGCCGACATGGCGGTCAACGACGCCGCGTCGTTCGCCGCGATCGTCGAGCTGGCCCGCGCCGCCGTGGCGGCCGAGGGCACCGGTGGCGCCGCGGCCCAGGCCGCCTGATCCACCCGTATCAGCAGCAGATCGAGGCGTCTCCCATGCCGTCACCATCGCGCGGGAGGCGCCTCGACGCTGTCTCCGGCCCGTTCACCCCGCGTACCCCGAGGGTCGTCGCGGCCCGCCGGCTGCACCGCCGCCGCGACCGCGACACCACCGGCCGGTTCCTGGCCGAGGGGCCGCAGGCGGTCCGCGAGGCGCTGGCCGGCGCCGGCACCGTCGTCGAGCTCTTCGGCACGCCGGCCGCCCTGGACCGGTACGCCGACCTGGCCGCCGGGGCCGCCCGGGCGGACGTGCCGGTCTCCGAGGTCACCGACGAGGCCCTCGCCGCGCTCACCGAGACCGTCGCCCCGCAGGGCCTGGTCGCCGTCTGCCGGCACCTCGACGTGCCCCTGGAGACCGCCCTGGCGCGCGGGCCGCGGCTGGTCGCGGTGCTCGCCGAGATCCGCGACCCGGGCAACGCCGGCACCGTGCTGCGCACCGCCGACGCCGCCGGCGCGGGCGCGGTGGTCTTCGCCGGCGACGCGGTCGACCCGTACAACGGCAAGTGCGTACGGGCCTCCGCCGGCAGCCTCTTCCACGTGGACGTGGTCCGCGCCGCCGACCCGGTCGCGGCCGTCGAGGCGCTGCGCACCGCTGGGCTCACCGTCTTCGCCACCACCGGGTACGGCGACAGCGACCTCGACGACCTCGCCGACGCCGGCCGGCTGGCCACCCCCACCGCCTGGCTCTTCGGCTCGGAGGCGCACGGCCTGCCCGAGGCGCTGACCGAGGTGGCCGACGCCCGGGTCCGGGTGCCGCTGCACGGGCGTGCCGAGAGCCTCAACCTGGCTGCGGCGGCGGCCGTCTGCCTGTACGCTTCAGCGAGAGCACTGCGCTGACCTCCGTCACGCGCACACACAGCAGGGGGAGTCGTCCACGTGATGACCGCGCCACGGCGTTCGTTTAGCCAGCCCGCCGGTGTCGGCGGGCGGCGGGCCTGACCCTTCCCCCTGCGTTCCTCCCCACCGGCGGGCTGCGGCGAAGCCGCGCGTCCGTAGACTCGCCTAGCCGCCCGCGAGGGCCGGCGCCGCCGTGAGGGAGTGCCCGTACGCCATGAGCTACCGCAACGATCCGTACGACCCGAAGCAGGTCGCCCTGCTCGACCCGGACGCCCTGGCCGGGGCCGTGGCCGACGCCGAGAAGGCGTTCGCCACCGCCGCCGACCCGGACGCGCTGACCGCGCTGCGCCCCGCGCACCTCGGTGACCGGGCCCCGGTCTCGCTGGCCCGCCGGGAGATCGGCGCGCTGCCGCCGGCCGCCAAGTCCGACGCCGGCAAGCGGGTCAACGAGGCCCGCCGCGCCATCGAGACCGCGTACGCCGCCCGCCAGGAGATCCTGGAGCGGGAGCAGGCCGAGCGGGTGCTGGTCGAGGAGCGGGTCGACGTGACCCTGCCGTACGACCGCCGGCCGCGCGGTGCCCGCCACCCGATCAGCACCGTGATGGAGCAGATCAGCGACCTGTTCATCGGGATGGGCTACGAGATCGCCGAGGGTCCCGAGGTCGAGCTGGAGTGGACCAACTTCGACGCGTTGAACATCCCCGCCGACCATCCGGCGCGTGGCCTGATGGACACCTTCCACATCGCACCTGCCGACGGGTCCGCCGCGGCTTCCGGCGGTTCGGCGGGCTCGGGCCTTGTTCTCCGCACCCACACCTCGCCGGTGCAGGCGCGCACCATGCTCACCCGCAAGCCGCCGATCTATGTGGTCGTGCCCGGCCGGGTCTACCGCACCGACGAACTGGACGCCACCCACGCGCCGGTCTTCCACCAGGTCGAGGGCCTGGTGGTGGACAAGGGCATCACCATGGCGCACCTGCGTGGCACGCTGGACCACTTCGCCCGCGCCATGTTCGGCGAGGGGGCGAAGACCCGGTTCCGGCCGCACTACTTCCCGTTCACCGAGCCGTCGGCCGAGTTCGACGTCTGGTTCCCGGAGCACCGGGACGGGCCGCGGTGGGTCGAGTGGGGCGGCTGCGGCATGGTCAACCCGCGGGTGCTGCGCGCCTGCGGCATCGACCCGGAGGTCTACTCCGGATTCGCGTTCGGCATGGGCATCGACCGGACCGTGATGTTCCGGCACGGGGTCAGCGACATGCGGGACATGGCCGAGGGCGACGTGCGGTTCACCCGCGCGTTCGGGGTCTGACGGTGCGGGCACGAGTTACGGAGACGGTGGTTTAACAGTCATGCGAGTTTCTGTCAGTTGGCTGCGGGAGTACGTCGATCTCCCCACCGACCTGCCCGCCGGCGACCTGGAGCAGGCGCTGGTCGACCTCGGCATCGAGGTGGAGTCCATGGAGGACCTGCGGGAGTCGGTCACCGGCCCGCTGGTGGTCGGCGAGGTGCTGGAGATCGAGGAGCTGACCGGCTTCAAGAAGCCCATCCGGTTCTGCCGGGTCGACGTCGGCGCCGCCAACGGCACCGGCGAGCCGCAGGAGATCGTCTGCGGGGCGCGCAACTTCGCCCCGGGCGACCGGGTGGTGGTGATCCTCCCCGGCGGCGTGCTGCCCGGCAACTTCGCCATCGGCGCGCGCAAGACGTACGGGCGCAACTCCAACGGCATGATCTGCTCCGCGAAGGAGCTGGGCCTGGGCGACGACCACTCGGGCATCATCGTGCTGCCCGAGGACACCCCGGCCAAGCCCGGCGACGACGCCCGCCCGGTGGTCGGCCTCGACGACGTGGTGGTCGACGTGGAGATCACCCCCGACCGGGGGTACGCGCTGAGCGTGCGCGGCATCGCCCGCGAGCTGTCGCACGCCCTCGGCGTGCCGTTCCACGACCCGGCCGCCGGGGAGGCCCCGGGCGCCACCGCCGAGCCGGCGTACCCGGTCGAGGTGCGGGACACCGTCGGCTGCGACCGGTTCGCCGCCCGGATGGTCCGCGGGGTCGACCCGACCGCGCAGACGCCCGGCTGGATGTCCCAGCGGCTCACCGTCGCCGGCATCCGCAGCATCTCGCTGCCGGTCGACATCACCAACTACCTGATGCTGGAACTCGGCCAGCCGATGCACGCGTTCGACGCCGACCGGATCGTCGGGCCGCTGGTGGTCCGCCGCGCCGAGCCGGGGGAGCGGCTGACCACCCTGGACGGCGCGACCCGCACCCTGGTCGCCGAGGACATGGTGATCTGTGACGACACCGGGCCGATCTCGCTCGCGGCGGTGATGGGCGGCGAGACCAGCGAGGTCGTCGCGTCCACCACGAACGTGCTCTTCGAGGCGGCGCACTGGGACCCGGCGATGGTGGGCCGCACCGCCCGCCGGCACAAGCTGTTCAGCGAGGCGGCCAAGCGCTGGGAGCGGGGCGTCGACCCGGCCCTGCCCCTGGTCGCGCTGGAGAAGGCGGTCCGGCTGCTCACCGAGCACGGCGGCGGCGTCGGCGGGGCGGAGATCCTCGACCTCGACCACGTCCGGCCGCGTACCCCGGTCACGCTGCCGGCGGACCTGCCGTCGCGTCGGGTCGGGGTGGCGTACTCGCCGGAGCGGGTGGTCGAGCTGCTGGAGCAGGTCGGCTGCACGGTCACCCGGGGCACCGACCGGCTCGGCGAGGACCCGGGCGAGGTCGGGGTGGCCGCCGGCGGTCGCGCCGAGGCGCTCACGGTGACCCCGCCGAGCTGGCGGCCGGACCTCACCGACCCGGCCGACCTGGTCGAGGAGGTGGTCCGGCTCGACGGGTACGACCGGGTGCCGTCGGTGCTGCCCACCGCGCCGCCCGGCCGCGGCCTCACCTGGCAGCAGCAGCGCCGCCGGGCGGTCGCCCGGTCGCTCGCCGAGCGCGGGTACGTCGAGGTCCTCGCGCACCCGTTCGTCTCCGGCGAGCTGGCCGACCAGCTCGGCCTGCCGGCGGACGATTCGCGCCGCCCGGCGGTACGGGTGGCCAACCCGCTCTCCGAGGAGGAGCCGCTGCTGCGTACCACGCTGCTCGGCCCGCTGCTCGGCATCCTCAAGCGCAACGTCGGCCGGGGCCAGCGTGACGTGGCGATCTACGAGATCGGCGCGGTGTTCCACCCGCGTCCCGGCGCCGGCGCCCCGCCGGCCATGGGCGTGGACCGCCGGCCCACCGACGAGGAGTTCGCCGCCGCCGACGCGGTGGTGCCGGACCAGCCGCGGCACGTCGCCGTGGCGCTGGCCGGCGACATCGAGCCGGCCGGCTGGTGGGGTGCGGGCCGGGCGGCCGGCTGGGCGGACGCCGTCGAGGCGGGTCGGGACGTCCTCGCCGCCGCCGGCATCCCGGCCGACCGGGTCACCGTCCGGGCCGCCGAACGCGCCCCCTGGCATCCCGGCCGCTGCGCCGAGCTGCTGGTGGGCGGCGTCACGGTCGGCTACGCGGGCGAGCTGCACCCGGCCGTGGTGGCGACGCTGGAGCTGCCCCGCCGTACCTGCGTCATGGAGCTGAACCTGGACGCGCTGCCGGCGGCGCCGATGGTGACCGGCCCGGCCGTCTCCACCTTCCCGCCCGCGCTGATCGACGTGGCGCTGGTGGTGGACGAGTCGGTGCCGGCCGCCGAGGTGGAGCGGGCCCTCGTCGAGGGGGCCGGCGACCTGCTGGAGGACGTCCGCCTCTTCGACGTGTACGCCTCCGAGCAGCTCGGCGCGGGCCGCCGGTCGCTGGCGTACAAGTTGACGTTCCGGGCCCCGGACCGGACGCTCGCCGGCGAGGAGGCGGTGGCCGCCCGCGACGCGGCGGTGGCCGAGGCCGCCCGCCGCTTCGGCGCCACCCTGCGCGGCGCCTGAGCTGCCGCTGGTCTGATGGTCGGTGGTGGCCGGCGTGTTCGCGTCGACCACCACCGACCCCTGCCGGGGCGGCCGTCAGCGTTCCGGGTGGCGGCGGACGAAGTCCTGGTACGTCTCGTTTGCGAGTTCGATCTCGCGGAGATTCGCGGCCAACTCGGCCTTGCGGATCTCCGCCGCCGCCCGGGCGCGGGCCAGTCGCAGCTCGTGCCGCCGGTCGCGCATCCGGGCCCAGCCCCGGACGGCGGCCCAGGCGATCCAGCCGCCCGAGGCCGCGAGCCCGGTCACCACGAAGGCGAGCAGGAATCCCACTGGCAGTCCCTTCCGGTCGGTCAGCCGATGTCCCGACGCGCCGCCATCCAGGTTCCCAACCCGAACGTCAGCAGCACGTACCCCAGCAGGACGGCGGTCGGCACCAGGGCGCTGGAGGATTCGATCACCCCGGGCGTGCCCCCGTCGAACTGGGACCGCGCGCCCAGCGCCCCGGCCAGCGCGCCGGAGCTCGGGGCCAGCAGCAGTTTCTGCAGCACCGTGAGCGGGCTCAGCACGAGGGCGAGCCCGCTGATCGCGTTCTCCAGGACCAACGTCCACACCAGACCGACCGCGATCGCCGTGGCGGTGCTGCGGAACGCGATGGCCAGGAACCAGCCCAGGCCGGCGTGGGCGGCGCAGATCAGCCAGGCGGCCGCGACCGCCCGGGCGACATCGGCGGCCGACGGCCAGGCGGCGCTCCGCCCCTCGGCGAGGGCCAACGCCCAGGTCGTCGCCGCCAACAGGCCGAAGGTGACCACGACGAGCAGCAGGGCCAGGCCACAGAGGACGACGGCGTGACCGATCATCACCTGCGCCCGGCGTGGCCGCTGGGTGAACAGCAGGTTCCACGTCCCCCAGCGGTATTCGTTGCCGATGACGAGGGCGCCGAGGATCACCACGATGGCGCCGCCGAAGAGCGGGAAGAGCCCGATCCCGGTGGTCACGAGCTGATCCGGCAGGACGGTGGCCAGCAGCGACTCGGCGGCCTTTGCCTCCTTCGGGTCGCCGGCCAGCGACAGGTGCACGAGGTACGGGATGCCGATTCCGAAGGCGAGCGCGAGGATCGTCCATGTCGTGGTGACCGCCCAGACGGCGGGTCGCCTCCGGTCGGCGAACCAGGCCGCCCGTACCGACGCCATCATCGGTCGCCTCCTGTCCGGCCCGCCACTTCCGGCCGGCCGGTCCGTTCCGGAGCGGTCAACTCCAGGAACGCCTCTTCCAGCGAGTGGCGCAGCGGGCGCAGTTCCCGTACGTCGATCCCGGCCTCGACCAGCCGCCGGTTGAGTGTCGCGGCCAGCGCCGGGTCGGCGGTGACCCGTAGCCGCCCGTCGACCACGTCCACCGCGTGGACCCGGTCGTGCTCGCGCAGGCACGCCGTCGCCTTGTCCAGCGGGTCGGCGTCGATCAGCAGCACGCCCTGGCCCAGCGCCCCGCGTAGCTCGTCGGGCGAGCCGTCGGCGACCAGCCGACCGTCGTCGATGACCGCGATACGGTCGCAGATCTGCTCCACCTCGCCGAGGACGTGACTGGAGAGCAGCACGGTGCGGCCGTCGCGCCCGAGCGTGCGGAGCAGTTCGCGGATGTCGGACACCCCGGCCGGGTCGAGGCCGTTGGTCGGCTCGTCCAGGATCAGCAGGCTCGGCTCCTTCAGCAGGGCGGCGGCCATGCCGAGGCGCTGCTTCATGCCCAGGGAGTACGTCCGGAACGCCGACCGGGCCCGGTCGGCCAGACCCACCTCGGCCAGCACCCGGTCGACGGCCTGGTCGGCCGCGCCGGCGTAGCGGGCGGCCAGTCGCAGGTTGTCCCGGCCGGACAGGTGCGGGTAGAAGGCGGGCGACTCGATGAGGGCACCCACCCGGGCCAACTGTCCCGGTGTGCCGGGTGGCTGACCCAGCACCCGGATCCGGCCGCTGGTCGGCCGGACGAGCCCGACGAGCATGCGCATCGTGGTGGTCTTGCCGGCGCCGTTGCGGCCCAGGAAGCCGAGCACCTCTCCCGCACGTACCCGCAGGTCAAGGCCGTCGACGGCGGTGACGCCGCCGGGATAACGCTTGGTTACCTGATGGACTTCAATGGCAAAACGGTCATTCGTCAATGTGGCGCCGCCATCGTACGCCGTCGCGGCGAGGTCCCGTCGATCGGATTCTTTTCGCATTCATCCCGCAGTCCTTCGAATTCCCGGCCGTAACGCTCCGTTAATTGCACGTCGCTAATTAACTGTTGGTTAACGCAGTGTGGTGGCGACGACAGGGCTGACGCTGCGTAGCGTCATCGTCGCCCGCCATCGACGGCAGTGCCCCCTCTGTGGCCAGAAAAGGGTCACTGACCTGCGCTGGCAGCGGGCGACGCCCACAGACTAGCGGAGGTTGATCGTCTCGGGAAGCCTGGGGCGGCGCGGCGCCGTGGTTCCTGTCTTAGCCCCAGCTCAACACCTGTTAATTCACTGTCGCCACTCTCCCGTACGAAACATTTTGTTGACGAAATACTTGATCATGGGCAGCATGAAGGCACTTTGGATACCGCCTCTGTCATTGGCATAGGAGCCCAGATGACCCAGCTGCCGGACGGCGTAGTGAGCATGGAAACACGTCCCAAGCTCCGGCACGACGTGGTGTTCCTGGATGCTCCGGCCGGCGCCTACCTGCGTGGCCCGGACAGCGCGTTCCTGATCAAGGGCCGGTCGGCCTTCCGCTGGCTGACGTCGCTGAGCCCCTACCTGACCGGGGAACACACGCTCGCGCAGCTCACCGCCACCCTCGAACCAGGGCAGCGGGAGACCGTACTGACCCTGATCCGCGCGCTGCTCGCCCGTGGCTTCGCCAAGGACGCGGGAGCCCGCAGCGAGCTGCCGGAGCCCGTGGCCCGCCGGTTCGCCACCCAGATCGAGTTCATCGACCACTTCGCCGACGACCCCACCGGCCGGTTCCACCGCTTCCACCGCGCCCGGGTGGCGCTGGGCGGCGCGGGCCCGGTCCTGCTCGCGGCGGCCAGCGGCCTGCTCCGTAACGGGTGCGTACGACTGGACCTGTACCCGGACGACGACCCGGCGGCGTACGCGGAGGCCCTGCGGCCCGAGCTGGCGGAGCTGCGCGCCGACGGGTTGCCGGCCGAGGTCGGGTTCCACGCCGGGACGCCGGACCTCGGCGAGGTGGACGCCGTGGTGTGGTGCGTCGGGCCGGCGCGGCTGGCCCGGCTGGCGGAGCTGGCCCGCGCCTGTCACCGCGACGGACCGCTGCTCGTTCCGGTTTTCTGGGACGACGACCGGGCGGTGGTCGGCCCGGTCGTCGCGCCGGGGCAGACCCCCTGCTGGCACTGCGCCCAGCTGCGGCTGACCGCCGGCGCCGACCCGGCGGTCGCCGCGGAGTTCTGGCGGCAGCTCGCCCTCGGTGGCGACGAGGCCGCGGCGGTGGCGCTGCCCGAGGTGACCGGACGGATGCTCGGCAACGCCGCCGCCTTCGAGCTGTTCCGGGCGCTCACCGGCGCGCTCGCCCCGGACACGGCCGGCGGGGTGCTGCTGCTCGACGCGTCCACCCTGGAGTCCGACCGGGAGCGGGTGCTGCCCCACCCGCTCTGCCCGGTCTGCCGCGACGTGAAGGTGCCGGGGCCGGGGCCGGCGGCCGGTTCGGACGAGGACACCTACCAGCGGGCCGAGGTGCTGGTGTCGCCGAACGCCGGCGTCTTCACCCGGTTCGTCGACGACCCGCTGGAGCAGGCGCCCCTGAAGACGGCCCGGTTGCGGATGCCCGGCCGGCGAGGCCCGCGCGAGGTGACCGCCTTCGACGTACACACCGTGATGAGTGCCCGGCTGGCCGCCTACCAGGTGGCGGTACGCGACCACGCCGCCCGGTACGCCGACCCGGCCATGGCGGTGACGGCCTCGGCCGCCGAGCTGCGCGACCGTGGCGAACATCCGGTGCCGTGGACGGCACTGGCCACGGCGACCGGTGCGCCGCCCGACGACCCCCGGCGGCGGATCCGGTGGCTGCCGGCCGTCGTGCTGGGGCGGGCGGGGACCGTGTGGGTGCCGGCCGCCCTGGCGCTGCCCACCTCCGCGTTCAACGCCGACGGCTGGGCCGAGCCGACGGTGGCCGGAGCGGTCGCCGCGGGGTCCCTCGACGGCGTCATCGACCAGGGGCTGGCAGACGCGCTGGCGTACCACGCGCTGACGGCCGCGCTGCGTGGCCGGGGCGGCCTGGGCGTGGTACGCGAGGAGGACCTGGTCGCCGACGACGACACGGCGTTCGTGGTCAAGACGGCGCACCGGTTGGGCCGCCAGCTGTCGGTCTTCGCGCTGGCCGCGGCCGGCCCGGCGCACGCCGTGCTCGCCGTCGCCGAGCCGCCCGGCGGCGGCGACCGGGACTGGGCGCTGGCCGGCGGGTTCGATCCGGCCGCGACCCGGCTCGCCGCGGCGCGCGACGCGGTCGGACGGGTCCAGGTGCGGCACTTCGAGGGGACGGCGGCCGACCTGGGCGACCCGGTGCTGCGGGACCTCGACCCGGCGACGCTCACCGCCGGCGCCACCGTCGGTGCTCCCACGGCCACGGCCACCGATCGGGCGGCCGTGCTGTCCGCGCTGGACTCGCGCGGGATGAGCGCCCTGTTGGTCGAGACGACCACCCGGGACATCGGGGCCAGCGGAGCTTTCCGCAGCGGTGTGGTGCTGCTGCGGCATGACGACCGCGCGGCCGACTGAGCCGCCACATCAGTGGTCCGGACGAGGCACGCACCGCGAAAGGAGGTGGAAACATGCCGATCACCCTGAACGACGAGCTCCGCGAGCTGGAGACCGAGACCTTCGAGATCGAGGAGGTCGAGGACGGCGCCGAGGCGCTCGCCGCGACCAGCTCCAGCTGCTCGTGCTCCAGCTGCTGCAGCTGTAGCACGTCGAGCTGCTGCAGCTGCAGCACCAGCACCTCCAGCTGCGGCTGACGGGTGCCCGGGGTTGACTCCGACGCCGACGACTCCCGGTCCCCGGTGGGACACCGCACGAACACGCACCATCCGCCGCCGGCCGACCCGGCGAGCAGCCCCCGCGTGCCTCCGCTGGATCCACTGTGGTGGTGCGGGCGCAGCCCCACCGACGACCGGCGCTGGTCGTGGCCCGGAGAGCGGCATGTGCCGATCCGACCCCGGACATCCGCCGTACTGCCCGACCCGGTCCACCCGCACCGCGGACCGGGACGTTCGAGGTCGCGGATCTGTCCGCCGGCCTGATCAGCCCAGCCGCGGCGTTGCCGGTCGATCCGGACGTCCGGGCGGCGCCACGGCTCCGGATCGACCGAGAGGAGGTGGAAAGAAATGCCGGAACTGACTGAGGAACTCCGCGCTCTGGAGACGGAGACGTTCGAGATCGAGGACGTCGACGCCGTCGACGAGATGGTCATGGCCTGGTCCAGCTCCAGCTGCTCCTGCTCCAGCTGCTGCAGCTGCAGCACGTCGAGCTGCTGCAGCACCAGCACCAGCACCGGATGCGGCGGCGGGTGACCGACCCACTGCCACCGTCCCCGCCGGCGGGCCACGTCGGCGGGGCGCCGGTCCCCACCCACCAGCACCGCAAGCAGCGACCCAGACAGGTGAACGCATGATCGTCGACGTCCGGACCACCTCCACCGGGTGGGACAGCAGCCTCAAGCAGCTTGGCGAGGCGTTCCACGAGCGGCTCCAGGACGGGGCCCGCCAGCCGGCCCGCCCCGGCGTGCTCGACGGGATCACCGTCCGGGTCGCCGCCCTCGGCCTGACCGACGGGTACGCCGACGGCGGCGACGGCCTGACCGGCACCGTGGTGCCGATCTGGTTGTACGGCGCGACCGCGCTGGTCGGACCACGCTGGGCGGACGGCGCCGCCACACCCGGCCCGTGCCCGCTCTGCGTGCAGCGGCGCTGGCAGGCCATCCGGGTACGCGACGAGCGGCACGCCCTGGAGCACGGCGCCCGGGTGGGCACCGTGGCCGGCCTGCCCCACCTGACCCCGTTCGCCGTCGGCACGCTGTGGCAGCTCCTCCTGGCCGCCGCTGGCTCGCGGACCGACCGGCCCGGTGTCGGCCGGTTGTGGCAGCTGCGCATGGACACCCTGGAGACCACGGTCGTCGAGGTGCTGGCCGACTCCGAGTGCCCGGCCTGTGCGACCCCCCGCCCGGACACCGCCGAGACCGCCGTCATCCCGCTCACCAACCGGACCAAGCCGGACCCGTCCGCGTACCGGCTGCGGTCGGCCGCGGAGCTGGACCTGCCGGTCGCCGCACTGGCGAACCCGGTCGCCGGGGCGCTGGGCGGCAACGCGTTGCGCGCGTACAACGCCACCGCCACCGCGCCGGTGACCGGGTACTTCCGGGTGCGCAGCCGCTTCGACCTGCACGAGATGTGGTGGAGCGGGCACGCCAACAGCTACGGCAGCAGCCAGACGTACGCCCTGCTGGAGGGGCTGGAACGGTATGCCGGGCAGTTTCCCCGCGCGCGCCGGACCACGGTCTTCGACAGCTACGCGAACCTGGCCCCGGACGCCCTGGACCCGGCCGGGTTGGGCTACCACCCGGCGTTCTACGACGGGCACGGGCACCACTACGCCCCCTACTCGCCCACCGAGCCGATGCACTGGGTCTGGGGTTTCTCGCTGCGGGACCGCACCCCGCGGCTGGTGCCCGAGCAGCTCGTCTACTACCTGGACCGTCGCACCGACCAGCGCAAGTTCGTCCAGGAGTGCTCCAACGGCTGCGCCAGCGGAAGCTGCCCCGAGGAGGCGCTGCTGCACGGCATGCTCGAACTGGTCGAGCGGGACGCCTTCCTGCTCGCCTGGTACGGCTCGGCCCGGCTGCCCGAGATCGACCCGGCCACCTGCCGCGACGAGCGGGTGCGGTTCATGCTCGACCGGGTGGACCTGCTCGGGTACGACATGCGTCTCTTCGACACCCGGGCGGACCTGCCGGTCCCGGTGGTCACCGCGGTCGCGGTCAAGCGCGGCGACGGGCTCGGTCAGCTCTGCTTCGCCGCCGGCGCCAGCCTCGACCCCGACGACGCGGTCCGCGCGGCGGTCTGCGAGACCGCCTCCTACGTCCCCGGCTTCGACGAGCGGGTCGCCGCCAGCGAGCCGGCGTTGCGCGAGATGACCCGGGACTACACCAGGGTCACCGAGTTGAGCCACCACGCCCTGCTGTACGGGCTGCCGGAGATGACGCGCCATGCCCAGTTCCTCTTCGACGACCCGCCGCTGCGGTCGATGGACGAGTTGTACGGCGACTGGCTGGCGGCCCGACCGACCCACGACGACCTGCGCGCCGACACCGAATACCTGTGCGGCCTGATCGCCGCGCTCGGCGGCGACGTGCTGGCGGTCGACCAGACCTGCCCGGAGCAGGAGGTCGCCGGTGTGCACACGATGGCGGTGGTGGCCCCCGCCCTGGTGCCGATCGACTTCGGCTGGCAGCGGCAACGGGTGCTCTGGAGCGAACGGCTGGAGCGGCACCTGGCCCGGGGCACGCGCGGCCCCGACCGGCTCGGTGCCACCGGCCGCAACCCCCACCCGCACCCCTTCCCCTAGGAGCAGCCAGATGCAGCAGGAGGCCCTCGAGGTCGTCCGGGAGTACACCGAGGCGGTGTTCCGCCGGGCCCGGATCCCGATGGAACCGCTCAACTACGAGGTGGACTGGGCCGACCAGCCCTCCCGCCACACGAGCTATCCCGGCGCCCTCCGGCTGCCGCTGCCGGTGGAGCTGCCCGACCTGCCCACCCTGCGTGACCTGTTCACCGGGGAACACCTGCCGGTGTCGGCCGGCTGGTCGCTGCCCCGGCTGGCGGCCCTGCTGCGCCTGTCGTACGGGGTGCTCGACCGGCGGCTGGCGGCGAACTGGAACCAGGACCTGGCCAAGCGGGCGCACTTCGAGCACGCCGTCTGGGGCCGGGGCACCGCCTCCGGCGGCGGCATGTACCCGGTGGAGGTCTTCCTGGTCGCCGGGGCGTCCGGCCCGTTGCTGCCCGGCGTCTACCACTACGGCAGCGGCCAGCACGTGCTGGAACGGCTGCTGGTCGGCGACGTCAGCGGCACCGTACGCGCCGCGGTCGGCGACGGCGCGGGTGCCGCGGACAGCTTCCTGGTGGCGAGCATCCGGTTCTGGAAGAACTCCTTCAAGTACAACAGCTTCTGCTACCACGTGGTCACCCAGGACCTCGGCGCGCTGCTGGGCTCGTGGGACCTGCTGGCTCGCGCGCTCGGGGCGCCCCTGCCCCGGTTGCTCGGCTTCGATCCCGCGCCGATCGATCGACTGCTCGGCTTCGACAGCGACCGGGAGAGCGCCTTCGCCGTCGTACCGCTGGAGTGGGTCGGGGGCGACGGCGGGCGGGTGAGCGCCACCGGGCCGGTCGACGCGGCGCCGCCGGCCGCGGACGTCCGGGTCGGCCAGCCGGCCTTCGAGCGGTCCCGCCGGCTGCGGGAGTTCCCGGCGGTGATCGCGGTGCACCGGGCGGCGGCGGCCCCCACCGTCGCCGTCCCGGACGCGGCGTACCGGGTCGCGCCCGGGGACCTGCCCGGCGAGCCGGTCGCCCTGCCGGCACCCGATACGCAGCGGCTGGAGCACCCGCTGTCGACGGTGCTGGCGACCCGGTCCAGCAGCTTCGGCCGGTTCCGCCGACCACCCGAGCTGACCGCCGCCGAACTCGGCACCACCCTCGCCTTCGCCGCCGCCGGTCGGCACCACCCGGTGGACGTCGGGTTGCCGGCGGACGCGCCGGCCCTGACCCGCCTGTGGGTCTTCGCGAACCACGTCGACGGCCTCGCCACCGGCAGCTACGCCTACTGCGCCCGGCGTCACGCGCTGCTGCCCGCCGCGCCCGAACCCGACGGCGGGATGTCCGCCTTCCTGCAACAGCAGTACTTCCTCACCAACTACACGATGGGGCAGGTCGGCGCGGTGCTGGCCATCTCCGGTCGCCTGGACGCCGTGCTCGACACCTTCGGCCCGCGTGGTTACCGCGTCCTCAACGCCGAGATCGGTGCCGTGGCGCAGCGCGCGTACTGCGCCGCGACCGCCCAGCGCGTCGGCTGCGGCGCGGTGCTGGGCTTCGACAACGTCTCCATGGACGACGCCCTCGGCCTGACCGGGAGCGACGAACGAACCGTGCTGTTCCTGCTGCTCGGGCGGCACCCGGACGGCACCGCCGACCTGGCGTACCGGCTGTGACCGCCCCGATCCGCACCGACGCGCCGAAGAAGGAGAGACCCGTGACGGTGTCCCTGCCCGCACCACCGGTCACCGAGGTGTCCTGGCGGATGCCGGAGGTGTTCATGCTGCGTACCGCCGGCCTGCCGCTGGAGGTCGCCGACCGGCTCGCCTTCGACGACGGTGCCGCGTGGGCCCGCCGTACGCTGGCCCTGGAGGACCGCCTGCGGGCGACCGCTCCGCCGCTCGCGGACGCGCTCGAGGTGGCGGTGGCCCGCAACCTCGACGACGAGCACCTGCGCCGGCGGCTGATCCGGCTGCGCCGGGACGTGTGGAACCTGCGCAAGCCCAGCCCCGCCGACGCCGGGGCCTGGCCGGAGGGCCCGCTCGGCGCCGGTACGCACCGGATGCTGGCCGACTGGCTGGAGACCTTCGCGGCGTACCGCCGGGAGCTGGCCGACGGCGCGGCGGTGCTGCACCGGGAGCTGGCCGAGCGGCGGGCGGTGCTGCGCGAACTGGCCGACGACCCGGACCTGCGCGGCGGCATCCTGCTCGCCTCCCCGTCGCTCGACCAGTACCTGCCCGCGTACCTCGCCGCGCCGGGCAGGCTCGGCAAGCGGGCCCGGCGGGTGGAGCGGTCGCTGCTGGAGTACGCCCTGCGCACCGCCTGCAAGACCAGCCCGTTCAGCCGGCTGACCACGGTGAACGTCGGGACCTTCGGCGCCGGTGCAGACCCGCTGCTGGACGTCTCGCCATTGGGCACCGGCGAGGTGAAGCGGGGTGCCGCCCGGCTCAACCTGGCCGCGCTCGGCCGGTTGTCGGCCATCGTGCTCGCCGACGAGACGCTCCGCGCGGACCTGCCGGTCACCGTCACCACCGGCTGGCGCATCGAGCACGGCCGGCTGCGCTACCTGCGCCGCCGCCGGACCAGCTCGGAGGACGGTGACGCCGCGATCACCCTGGAGTCGATCCACGAGTCGCTCTTCGTGCTGCCCACCGGCCGGGTGCTGCACGACATCCTGGACGCGCTCGACGGCGGCCGGGTCCGGCGGATGGCCGATCTGGTCACGGAACTGGCCACCGAGGGCCGTCCCGCGGCCGAGATCGAGCAGTACCTGCACCACCTGCTGCGGGTCGGCCTGCTGGTGGTGCCGAACCTGCACCTGGACATCCACGCCGACGACCCGGTCGACGGCTACCGGCGCGCGCTGCGGGAGATCGGCCGGGACTGGGCCGACCGGCTCGCGGAGCGGGTCGCGGCGGTGAACCGCCTGGCCGTCGGCTACCCGGCGCACGACGTCCCCGGCCGCCGCCGGGTGCTCGCGGAGATCCGGCGGGAACTGGTCGCCGCCCACGCGGACCTCGGCCGCCCGGACGTCCCGGCTCCCCGGACCCTGCTGTACGAGGACGCCACGCTGTGCACCCGGGTGCCGGTCACCGGCGACCGCGGCCGGTGGGAGCGGGACATCCTGCCCGGCCTGCGCGCGCTCGCCCAGATCATGCCGGTGTTCGACATCAACCTCCCGCGTCGGCTGGCCACGAAAGGGTTCTTCCGGGCCCGCTACGGTGCCGGCGGGCGCTGCGACGACCTGCTCACCTTCGCCCACGAGTTCCAGCAGGACTTCTTCGAGCACTACACCGGGCGGATGATGCGCCGCCGCGCGTTCGACGCGGACAACACCTACGTCCGGCAGGAGAACTGGTTCCGGCAGGAGGAGATCACCGCGCTGGACGACGCCCGGATCGAGGTGGCCCGGCGGATGAGGGACGCGTACGACCGGTTGCCGGCCGGGGCCGAGGAGCTGCGGCTCGACGACGCGTTCATGTCCGACGTCGCGGCCATGGTGCCGGAGACGCTCGGCACGCTCGACCCCCGGTCCTTCTTCCTCCAGCTCGCCGACCAGGGAGACCGGCACCGGGTCGTGGTCAACCGGGTCTACTCGGGGATGACGCTGCTCTTCTCCCGCTTCGCCCACCTCTTCGCCGACCAGGACCTGGCCGGAACGCTCCGCGCGGAACTGGCCCGGCTCCAGCCGCCCGGCGCGGTGCTCGCCGAGCTGAAGGGCGGGTACGACGCCACCAACCTCAACCTGCACCCGGCGGTCACCGCGTACGAGCTGGTCTGCCCGGGAGAGATCAGCTTCCGCCCGGCCGGGGAGCAGATCCACATGGACGACCTCAGCGTCGAGCACGACCCGGTGGCCGACCGGCTGCTGCTGCGCTCCCGCCGGCTCGGTGCCGAGGTCATCCCGGTCTACCTGGGTTTCCTGCTGCCGATGGCGCTGCCCGAGGTGCAGCAGGTGCTGCTCACCTTCGCCTATCTGGGCATGGCGCAGCCGGACCTGTGGGCCGGCACCAGCGTGCCGCTGCCGGGCCGGGGCATGGCCGGCTATCCCCGGATCGTGTACGGCGACATGGTGCTGCAACGGCGGATGTGGAAGCTGCACCCGGACCACCTGCCGCCGGCGCGTACCCCGGAGCAGAGCGACGCGGACTGGTTCCTGAGCTGGCAGCGGTGGCGGCGCGACAACGGTCTGCCCCGCCGGGTCTTCGCCACGCCGGAGGGCGGCCGGATCACCCCGACGGCCGGCGAGGACGCCGGCCGGCCCGGCGCGCAGCCGGGTCCCCGCCCGGATCACAAGCCGCTCTACGTCGACTTCGAGAGCCACTTCTGCCTGCAACTGCTGGAGGCGACCGGGCGGGGCGGGGGAAGCCGGCTGGTGCTCACGGAGATGCTGCCGGACCGCCACGAGCAGGTGCTGCGTGGCCCCGGCGGCACCCACGTCACCGAACTGACCGTCGAGCTGAACGGCGTTCGTGCCGGAAAGGTGGACCGATGACGCAATTCCCCTCCCCGGTGGCGCACGGCTGGCTCAGCGTCCATGTCTTCTACGCCAGCAACGCCAACCCGATGCTCGTCGAGGCCGTCCGACCGCTGGTCGACGAGCTGCGGGACGAGGGACTGATCAGCCGGTACTTCTTCATCAAGTACTGGATGGAGGGGCCGCACGTCCGGCTGCGGGTGCTGCCCGCCCCCGGCGTGGACCCGGCGGTGGTACGGGCCCGGGTGGACAGGTCGATCGAGGTGTTCCTGCACCGCCGTCCCGCCCTCTACGAGGTGGACAGCGAGGGACTGGGCGACCTGTACAAGCAGATGTACCTCGCCGAGTACGGCCGCGAGCGGTGGGACGAGGAGTACGGCCCGGACGGCGTGATGCCGATGCGGGCCAACAACAGCCACCACCACGTCCCGTACGAACGGGAGTACGGCCGTTACGGCGGTCCGGCCGGGATCGAGCTCGCCGAGTGGCACTTCGAGCACTCCAGCGACGTGGTGCTGGATCTGCTGGCCACCACGAACGTGCACGTCCGTCCGGTGCTGCTCGGGCTCGCCGCCCAGCTGAGCATGATGATGTGCGCGGCCTTCCTGCCCGACGACCGGCGGATCGCCGGGTTCCTCGACGAGTACCGCAGGTTCTGGGAGGTGTCCTACTCCGAGCCGAGCGACAGCTACCACGCCGGCTTCGACAGCAGCTACCGGCGGATGGACGCCGCGTTGCGGGACCGGCTGGCCCGGATCCGGGCCGCGGCGCGGGATCGCGGCGAGGTCCGGCCCGTCGGCGTCGAGGGGCGCTGGGCGGCGCACTGCCGTGCGCTGCGCGACCGGGTGGCCGCCACGGTCGAGCGGGGCGAGTTGGTGTTCCAGCGCGGCGGCGGGGAGCCCACCCCGGTACGCGACCTCGACGTCGCCCTGCCCATCCTGCTCAGCTCGTACATGCACATGACGAACAACCGGCTCGGCGTGAGCATCCTCGACGAGATCTACCTGTCGTACGTGATGCGCACGGCGCTGCTCGACGACCTCGCCCCGGCCGGTCCGCGGTGACCACGGTCGACGCGACCTGGACGCGGCCGAGGCTCCGGGCCGGGATCGTGCTCGGACCGGGGCAGTGGCGGGGGGAGAAGCTCGTCCACCACGTCAAGGACCCGGAGACCGGCTGTTACTACCGGGTCGGGCCGCGCGAGCACTTCCTGCTGTCCCGGATGGACGGTACCCGGACCCTGGACGACCTGGCCGCCGAGTACGCCGGCACGTTCCGGCGGCGGCTCGGGCCGGAGAGCTGGCAGCAGTTGTTCGGGATGCTGCACCAGCGCCAGCTGCTCGACGGCGCGACCGACCCGGCGGCCATCGCCCGGTTGACGGCGACCGCTGCCGAGGCCACGGCGCGGGCCTGGCGCGGCCCGCTGTCCGCCCGCTTTCCGCTGTTCGATCCGGACCGGCTCTTCGCCCGCCTGCTGCCCCGCCTGGCGCCGCTGTTCAGCTGGTGGTTCGTCGTACCGGCCCTGTTGGTCGTGCTGGCGGTCGCCGGGTACGTGGCGCTGCGCCTGCCGGAACTGCTCGCCGCGGTCCGCGGGGGAGGCCGGCCGGTGCCGGTGATCCTGGCCGGGGTGGTGATCACCTGGGCGATCGTCTTCCTGCACGAGTGCGCGCACGGGCTCACCTGCCGGCAGTTCGGCGGGCGGGTCCACGAGATCGGCGTGATGTGGCGGTTCCCGATGCTGGCGCCGTACTGCAAGGTCGACGACATCGTGCTCTTCACCCCACGCCGGCGGGTGGCGACCGCGTTCGCCGGTGTCTTCGTCAGCATGCTGGCCCTGGTGCCGTTCGTCGCGATCTGGGTCTGGGGCACGCGCGGCGCGTTGCGCGACCTGGCCGCCACGCTGCTCCTCTTCGGCACGGCGACCGCCGCCATCAACCTCGTGCCCTTCCTCCGGCTCGACGGCTACTACATGCTCAGCCACGCTTTGAACCTCGGCGACCTGCGGGCCGACACCTACCGGTTCTACGGTCGACTGTTGCGGCAGGGCCTCGGCGCGGTGCGTGGCTACCGCCCCCGCGACCGCGTCGTCTACGCCCTCTACGGCCTGGCCTCGCTGGCCTTCGCGGCGACCGTGCTGACGTTGCTGGTCCGCTACTGGTACGTCTCGCTGGCCCACTGGGTCGGCTCCGGCTGGGCGGTCGCCATCCTGGTCGCGGAGGCGCTGGTGCTGGTGGCCCTGGCCGCCGGCCTCGCCCGCCGTCGGTCCGCCGCGAGCGGGGGCGGAGCAGACCCGGGAAAGGTGACCTCTACCACGGTGTAATTCTCATGCAGTGGGCTGCATGAACTTGCAGCGCGCCGATCGTCCTTGCTAACCTTCGCTGCATAGTCATGCGGAGGTGAGTATGGGCATTCGAATCGCGGTCGCCGGGGCCAGCGGGTACGCCGGCGGCGAGCTGCTCCGCCTGCTCGCCGGTCACCCCGAGTTCGACCTCGTGGCCGCCACCGCCCACTCCTCGGCCGGCCAGCCCGTCACCGCCGTACACCCGCACCTCGCCGGGCTGGACCTGGTGTTCGGGGCGACCGACCCGGTCACCCTGGCCGACGCGGACCTGGTCTTCCTGGCCCTGCCGCACGGCCAGTCGGCGGCCCTCGCCGCGGCCCTGCCCGAAACGGTCAAGGTGGTCGACCTCGGCGCCGACCACCGGCTGCGCGACGCGGACGCCTGGGCCCGGTACTACGGCGGCCCGCACGCCGGTGCCTGGACCTACGGCCTGCCCGAGCTGCCCGGCCAGCGGGCCGAGATCGCGGCGGCGACCCGGGTCGCCAGCACCGGCTGCTACGCCGTGGCGACCACCCTCGCGCTCGCCCCGCTGATCGCCGCCGGCGCGGTCCTCCCGACCGACGTGGTGGTGGTCGCCGCCTCCGGCACCTCCGGCGCGGGCCGGGCCGCCAAGGCCCACCTGCTCGGCAGCGAGGTGATGGGCGACCTGTCGCCCTACAAGGTCGGCGCCCACCAGCACGTGCCCGAGATCAAGCAGGCCACCGGGGCCACCGGCCTCTCCTTCACGCCGGTGCTCGCACCCATGCCACGTGGCATCCTCGCCACCGTCACCGCCGTCCCCACCGGCGACGCCGACCCGCGCGAGGCGCTCGCCGCCGCCTACGCGGACGCGCCGTTCGTGCACCTGCTGCCCGAGGGGGCGTGGCCGCACACCGCCGCCACCGCCGGCTCGAACTCCTGCCACCTCCAGGCCACCGTCGACGTCGACTCCGGCCGGGTGATCGTGGTCAGCGCCATCGACAACCTCGGCAAGGGTGCGGCCGGCCAGGCCGTGCAGAACGCCAACCTGATGTTCGACCTCCCCGAGACCACCGGCCTCCCCGTCTTTGGAGTGGCACCGTGACCGTCACCACCCCCCGAGGCTTCCGGGCGGCCGGCGTCGCCGCCGGGCTCAAGGCCAGCGGCGCCAGCGACGTGGCCCTCGTCGTCAACGACGGCCCCGACGCCGGTGTCGCCGGAGTCTTCACCGCCAACCGGGTCAAGGCCGCCCCGGTGCTCTGGACCCAGCAGGTCGTCCACGGGGGCGTGGTCCGTGCCGTGGTGCTCAACTCCGGCGGGGCCAACGCCTGCACCGGCCCGGCCGGCTTCCAGGACACCCACGCCACCGCCGAGCACACCGCCGCCGCGCTCACCGCCAGCAGCCCTCGACTGATGCTCGGCGCCGGCGAGGTCGCGGTCTGCTCCACCGGCCTGATCGGCGAACGGCTCCCCATGTCCGCCCTGCTCTCCGGCGTACGCGGTGCGGTGCGCGGACTGTCCCGCGATGGTGGCCAGCCGGCCGCCGAGGCGATCATGACCACCGACACCCGCCCCAAGACCACCGTGGCCGCCGGCAGCGGCTGGACCGTCGGCGGCATGGCCAAGGGCGCCGGCATGCTCGCCCCCGCGATGGCCACCATGCTCTGCGTACTCACCACCGACGCGGTGGCCGGGCCGGACGCGCTCGACGCCGCGCTGCGGGCCGCCACCCGGGTCACCTTCGACCGGATCGACTCCGACGGCTGCATGTCCACCAACGACACCGTGCTGCTGCTGTCCAGCGGCGCGTCCGGCATCGAGCCCAGCGAGGTCGAGCTGGCCGCCGCGGTCACCGCCGCCTGCCACGACCTCGCCCAGCAGCTCATCGCCGACGCGGAGGGCGCCACCAAGCAGATCGCCATCGACGTGGTCGGCGCGGCCACCGAGGACGACGCGGTCGAGGTCGGCCGGTCGGTGGCCCGGAACAACCTGGTCAAGACCGCCCTGTTCGGCAACGACCCGAACTGGGGCCGGGTCCTCGCCGCGGTCGGCACCACCGCCGCCGTGTTCGAGCCGGACGGCGTCGACGTCGCGGTCAACGGGGTGTGGGTGTGCCGGGGCGGAGCCGCCGCCGAGGACCGGTCCAAGGTCGACCTCACCGGGCGGGACGTCACCATCCGGATCGACCTGCACACCGGGGACGCGGCGGCGACCATCTGGACCAACGACCTGTCGCACGCGTACGTGCACGAGAACTCGGCGTACTCGTCGTGAGCGCGAGGAACGCAGCGGAGCGGAGTCCCGCAGTCGCGAACGGAAGGCCGGCGCGGTGAGTCTGACCGCCGACCTAACCCGGGCCCAGGCCAAGGCCGAGACGCTGATCGAGGCCCTGCCGTGGCTGGCCCGCTTCTCCGGCGCCACCATCGTGGTCAAGTACGGCGGCAACGCCATGGTCGAGCCCGAACTCCAGCGGGCCTTCGCCGCCGACATGGTCTTCCTTCGGTACGCCGGCCTCAAGCCGGTCGTCGTGCACGGCGGCGGGCCGCAGATCTCCGCCATGCTGGGCCGGCTCGGCATCGCCAGCGAGTTCAAGGGCGGGCTGCGGGTCACCACCCCCGAGGCGATGGACGTCGTCCGGATGGTGCTGGTCGGACAGGTCGGCCGGGAACTGGTCGGCCTGATCAACGCGCACGGCCCGTTCGCGGTCGGGCTCTCCGGCGAGGACGCCGGGCTGTTCACCGCCGTGCGCCGTCCCGCCTACGTGGACGGGCAGCCGGTCGACGTCGGGCAGGTCGGCGACGTGGAGTCGGTGGACGTCTCGGCGGTGGCCGACCTGATCGCGGCCGGCCGGATCCCGGTGATCTCCACCGTCGCGCCGGACGCCGACGGGGTGCTGCACAACCTCAACGCCGACACGGCCGCCGCCGCGCTGGCCGTCGCCCTGGAGGCGCGCAAGCTGGTCGTCCTCACCGACGTGGCCGGCCTCTACGCCGACTGGCCGGACACGTCCAGCCTGGTCAGCGAGATCGGCATCGACGACCTGGCGAAGCTGCTGCCGTCCCTGGAGTCGGGGATGGTTCCGAAGATGGAGGCATGCCTGCGGGCGGTGCGCGGGGGAGTGCCCGCCGCGCACGTCGTCGACGGCCGGGTCGCCCACTCCACGCTCCTGGAAGTTTTCACCTCGGAGGGATTCGGCACCATGGTGATCGCGTCATGAGCACGCTGGTGGAGCGCTGGCGCGCGGCCATGATGGACAACTACGGCACCCCGCCGCTCGCGCTCGTCTCCGGCTCCGGCGCCGTCGTGGTCGACGAGGCCGGCCGGGAGTACGTCGACCTGCTCGGCGGCATCGCGGTCAACGCCCTCGGCCACGCCCACCCGGCCGTGGTGGCCGCCGTGTCCAAGCAGGTCGCCACCCTCGGGCACGTGTCCAACCTGTTCGTCGCCGAGCCGCCGGTCGCTCTCGCCGAACTGCTGCTGGCCCTCGCCGGCCGCCCCGGGCGGGTCTTCTTCGCCAACTCCGGTGCGGAGGCGAACGAGACCGCGTTCAAGCTGTCCCGGCTCACCGGGCGCACCCATGTGGTCGCCACCCAGGGCGGTTTCCACGGCCGGACCATGGGCGCCCTGGCGCTCACCGGCCAGCCGGCCAAGGCCGACCCGTTCCGCCCGCTCCCCGGCGACGTCACCCACGTCCCGTACGGCGACACCGCCGCCCTGGAAGCGGCCGTCAGCGACGCCACCGCCATGGTGATCATCGAGCCGATCCAGGGCGAGAACGGCGTCGTCGTACCGCCGCCCGGCTACCTGGCCGAGGCCCGGCGGATCACCGCCGCGCACGGCGCCCTGCTGGTGCTCGACGAGGTGCAGACCGGCATCGGCCGTACCGGGCACTGGTTCGCCCACCAGGCCGAGGGCGTCGAGCCGGACCTCGTCACCCTGGCGAAGGGGCTCGGCGGGGGCCTGCCCATCGGCGCCTGCCTGGCCTTCGGCCGGGCCGCCGAGCTGCTCGGCTCCGGCTCGCACGGCACCACCTTCGGCGGCAACCCGGTCAGCTGCGCCGCCGCTCTGGCCGTGATCGCCACCATCGCCAACGAGGGGCTGCTCGACCACGTCAAGCGGATCGGGGAGCGGCTGCGGCGGGGGATCGAGGCGCTCGGCCACCCCCTGGTCACCGAGGTCCGCGGCGCCGGTCTGCTGCTCGGCGTGGTGCTCGCCGAGCCGGTCTCCGGCGTGGTGGCGAACGCGCTGCGCGAGGCGGGCTTCCTGGTCAACCCGGTGCAGCCCGACGTGCTCCGGCTCGCCCCGCCGCTGATCCTCACCCCCACCCAGGCCGACGCCTTCCTAAGTGCCCTCCCCACCACCCTCCCCACCGCAGATATTGGAAGGAAACGGCCCCTGGAGGGGCCGAAATCCGCCAAGATCTCGTCAGAGGCGGCGCCGAGCCCGATCACGACGGAGGCGAACGCATGATCCGGCACTTCCTGCGGGACGACGACCTGACCCCCGCCGAGCAGTCGGCCGTGCTCGACCTCGCCGCCCGGATGAAGGCGGACCGGTTCGGCCACCAGCCCCTGGCCGGGCCACGGTCGGTCGCGGTGCTCTTCGACAAGCAGAGCCTGCGGACCCGCTTCTCCTTCGATGTCGGCATCGCCGAACTGGGCGGGCACCCGCTCGTGGTGGACACCCAGGTCACCCACTTCGGGCGGGGCGAGACCCTGGCCGACGCCGGCCGGGTGCTCTCCCGATACGTCGCGGCGATCGTGCTGCGTACCCACGGCGACGACCGGATCGCCGAGGTGGCCACGCACGCCACCGTGCCGGTGGTCAACGCGCTCACCGACACCTACCACCCCTGCCAGCTCCTCGCCGACCTGCTCACCGTCCGCGAGCGGTTCGGCGCCACCGCCGGACGGACCCTGGCGTACGTCGGGGACGCGG
The DNA here is from genome assembly GCF_900089605.1 of Micromonospora narathiwatensis. Lineage (NCBI taxonomy): Bacteria > Bacillati > Actinomycetota > Actinomycetes > Micromonosporales > Micromonosporaceae > Micromonospora > Micromonospora narathiwatensis. The sequence continues at coordinate 953,319 of NZ_LT594324.1, forward strand.
CGAACAACATGGCGCACTCGTACCTGTTGGGCGGGGCGACCGCCGGGATGCGTGTCCGGATCGCCGGGCCGGTCGGGTTCCAGCCCGATCCCGAGGTGGTCGCCCGGGCCGAGAAGATCGCCGCCGGCACCGGCGGGTCGGTCCGCGTGGTCACCGACCCGGTCGACGCGGTCCGGGGCGCGGACGTGGTCGCCACCGACACCTGGACCTCGATGGGGCAGGAGGCCGACGGGCTGGACCGGACCACGCCGTTCCTGCCGTACCAGGTCAACGACGCGCTGCTCGGCCACGCCGCGGCGGACGTCATCGTGCTGCACTGCCTGCCCGCCCACCGGGGCGAGGAGATCACCGACGAGGTGCTCGACGGGCCGCACAGCGCGGTCTTCGACCAGGCGGAGAATCGCCTGCACGCCCAGAAGGCGCTGCTGACGTTTCTCCTGGAGGCATCAACCCCATGACCGCCCCGCTGACCCGTGCCGCCCGGCACGCCCGCATCGTCGAGCTGATCCGCGACCGGGCCATCCACTCGCAGCCCGAACTGGCCGACCTGCTCGCCGGTGACGGGATCCAGGTCACCCAGGCCACCCTCTCCCGGGACCTCAAGGAACTGGGGGCGGTCACCGCCCGCGGCGGCGACGGGCGGGGCGTCTACCTGATCCCCGAGGACGGCCACCGGCCGCTGCGCGAGGCCGAGGCCGCGCCGGCCCGGCTCGTCCGGCTGCTGAGTGAGCTGCTCAACGGGGTCGACGCCAGCGGCAACATCGCCGTGCTGCGCACCCCGCCCGGCGCGGCCCACTATCTGGCCAGCGCGTTGGACCGAGCGGGCCTGCCCGAGGTCGTCGGCACCATCGCCGGCGACGACACCATCCTCGTCGTGGCCCGCGAGGCCGTCGGCGGCGCCGCGTTGGGCGACAAGCTCGCCGCGTGGGCCCGCCGGGAAGAATTCGTTGAAGGGAGCACCACACCATGACCGAGCGGGTCGTCCTTGCGTACTCCGGAGGTCTCGACACCTCCGTCGCCATCCCGTACCTGGCCGAGCAGACCGGCGCCGAGGTGATCGCGGTCGCGGTCGACGTCGGCCAGGGCGGCGAGGACATGAACGTCATCCGGCAGCGCGCGCTGGACTGCGGCGCGGTGGAGTCCGAGGTGGTCGACGCGCGCGACGAGTTCGCCGCCGGGTACTGCCTGCCGGCGATCCGCGCCAACGCCCTCTACATGGACCGCTACCCGCTGGTCTCGGCGCTGTCCCGGCCGCTGATCGTCAAGCACATGGTCGCCGCCGCGAAGAAGTACGGCGGCACCATCGTGTCGCACGGCTGCACCGGCAAGGGCAACGACCAGGTCCGCTTCGAGGTCGGCCTGGGGGCGCTCGCGCCCGACCTGAAGATCATCGCGCCGGCCCGGGACTTCGCCTGGACCCGGGACAAGGCGATCGCCTTCGCCGAGGAGAAGGGGCTGCCGATCGACGTGTCGGCCAAGTCGCCGTACTCCATCGACCAGAACCTGTGGGGCCGCGCGGTCGAGACCGGCTTCCTGGAGGACATCTGGAACGCGCCGATCGAGGACCTGTACTCGTACACCGACGACCCGGCCGAGCCGCGGGACGCCGACGAGGTGGTCATCACCTTCGACGCGGGCGTACCGGTCGCCATCGACGGTGAGACGGTCACCCCGTACCAGGCGATCCTGGAGCTGAACCGGCGCGCCGGCGCCCAGGGCGTCGGCCGGCTGGACATGGTCGAGGACCGGCTGGTCGGCATCAAGAGCCGCGAGGTGTACGAGGCCCCGGGCGCGGTCGCCCTGATCACCGCCCACCAGGAGCTGGAGAACGTCACCATCGAGCGGGACCTGGCCCGGTTCAAGCGCGGCGTCGACCAGCGCTGGGGCGAGCTGGTCTACGACGGCCTCTGGTTCTCGCCACTGAAGCAGGCGCTCGACGCGTTCGTCGAGGACGCCCAGCGGCACGTGTCCGGCGAGGTGCGGCTCACCCTGCACGGCGGCCGGGCCACCGTCACCGGCCGGCGTTCCGAGGCCAGCCTGTACGACTTCGGCATGGCCACCTACGACACGGGCGACACCTTCGACCAGTCCCTCGCCAAGGGTTTCGTACAGCTGTGGGGCCTGCCCAGCAAGATGGCCGCCGCGCGGGACGCCCGGCTGGGCGGCGCCTGATCGTGAGCACTGCCACAATGGGTGGGGTGGACGACAAGAGCCTGACCGAGAACAGCGCCGCCACCAACCGGACGAGTCTCTGGGGAGGTCGGTTCGCCGGCGGACCCGCCGAGGCGCTCGCGCGGCTGTCGGTGAGCGTCCAGTTCGACTGGCGCCTCGCCCCGTACGACATCGCCGGCTCCCGGGCGCACGCCCGGGTCCTGGCCGGCGCCGGCCTGCTCGACCCGGAGGAGCTGGGGCAGATGCTGGCCGCGCTGGACGACCTGGAGGCCGCCTGCGCCTCCGGGGCGTTCCGGCCGACCGTCGACGACGAGGACGTGCACACCGCCCTGGAGCGCGGCCTGCTGGAACGGCTCGGCAGCCTCGGCGGCAAGCTGCGCGCCGGCCGGTCCCGCAACGACCAGGTCGCCACCGATCTGCGGCTCTACCTGCGTGACCACGCCCGGGGCGTGGCCGCCCGTCTGGTGGAGCTGGCCGAGGCCCTGGTCGAGCAGGCCGGACGGCACGTCGACACGGCCGCGCCCGGGATGACCCACCTCCAGCACGCCCAGCCGGTCACCTTCGGGCACTGGCTGCTCGCCCACGTGCAGCCGCTGCTGCGTGACCTGGAGCGGCTGCGCGACTGGGACCACCGGGCGGCGATCAGCCCGCTCGGGGCGGGTGCCCTGGCCGGCTCCGGGCTGCCGCTGGACCCGGTGGCGGTCTCCAAGGAGCTGGGTTTCCGGACGTCCTTCGCCAACTCGATGGACGCGGTCGCCGACCGGGACTTCGTGGCCGAGTTCCTCTTCGTCACCGCGATGATCGGCGTGCACCTGTCCCGCCTCGGCGAGGAGGTGGTGCTCTGGACGTCGCACGAGTTCGGCTGGGTCGAGCTGGACGACGCGTTCGCCACCGGGTCGTCGATCATGCCGCAGAAGAAGAACGCGGACATCGCGGAGTTGGCGCGGGGCAAGTCCGGGCGGCTCGTCGGCGGGCTGATGAGCGTGCTCACCATGCTCAAGGGCCTGCCGATGACGTACGACCGGGACATGCAGGAGGACAAGGAGCCGGCCTTCGACGCGGTCGACACCCTGGAACTGCTGCTGCCGGCCCTCGCCGGGATGATCTCCACGATGACGGTACGCGTCGACCGTCTGGTCGCCGCCGCACCGGTCGGCTTCTCGCTCGCCACCGAGGTGGCGGACTGGTTGGTCCGCCGGGGCGTGCCGTTCCGTGACGCGCACGAGATCACCGGCAAGCTGGTGGCGCTCTGCGTGGCCCGGGACTGCGCCCTGGACGAGGTCTCCGACGACGACCTCGCCGCGGTGAGCCCGCACCTGGACCCGTCGGTGCGGGACGTGCTCTCGGTCCGTTCCGCCCTGGCGGCCCGGACGACCCCGGGCTCGACCGGCCCCGGGCCGGTGGCCGACCAGCTCGCCGCCGCCGCGGACAAGCTGGTCGGCTGGCGGGACTGGGCCGCCGAGCGGGTCGTCCCCCGCTGACCCTCGAACGGAATAAGGCCCTCGGCAGTACGCCGAGGGCCTTATTCCTGCTGACTCGGCGGAGCGGGCCAGGGCCAGCGGGCCGGACAGCCCGACGTGCAGGCCGGCGTCGAGCGGGATGACGTTGATGTGGACGTGGGGCAGCTCGGCCATTCGCAGCAGGTGCGCAAGCTGCTCGGCCATGATCGCGTCGCGGCGGCGCAACGCTGACTCGTCCACGACGGCGACCACCTGGGGTGGACGCTCTCGGGCCAGGATCTCCTGCCGTTCGAGGCGGATGGCGACCTGCTTCTCCACCTCCTCCTCGGGCCGGGTGTCATCGAAGCGCAGCACCGCGCGGGAGCCATCAGGAGGCCGCCGGTCTTGAGGATCTCGTCGGTGCGGGCCAGGAAGGGCTTGTCGAGCGGACGTTGGCCCAGCTCCACAGCAGACACCTGCGACCCTGAATAGTGGACTCTCTTCCCGAACTCCTCCTGGCTCAGGCCGGCGGCGATGCGCATGCGGCGCAGTGGGGCCCGGATCAGGTCGACGGTCGGTTCGCGTTCCACTGCGCCTCCACGACTCTCCTGACGGTCCCGATAAGCGAGCCGGCCCAGGTCCGGTGATCGGGCGTCACTCCCGGCCCGGCAAGCATTCCGAGAGTAGTGGCGGCCTTACTCGACGGGACGGATCGTGGGGGCGTGTCTCAGCGCGGAAGCGGTCACGTCGTCGGGCGCTCCCGCTTCGGCAGCTTCGCCACCACCGCGTCGTACGACCCGTCGACCGCGTCGATCAGTTCCTCGTCGGGGATGTCCCCGTCGAGTCGCAACGTGTTCCACCCCGACCGCCCGATGTAGGGGGAGGGGCGGGCGTCGTCGGGGAAGCGGTGCAGCCACTCGTCGGCGACCTCCCGGGACGGGCCGCACTTCAGACCCACCCGCGCCTCGCCCTCGGGGGAACCGAGGAAGGCGAAGATCCTGCTGCCCACCTTGACGACCTCGTCGCCCTCCCACGGCTGGTCCAGCCACGCGCCCGGCTTCGCCAGGCAGTACGCCAGCATCTCGTCGCGCGTCATCGCGTCCTCGTCCGGTCCACCCGGCCAGTCTCGCCGGGCACTGTGACAGTTTCCGCCGATCAGTCGGCGGTGCCGGTGCGTACCGTGAGCCGCTCGTAGCGCTGGCGGGCCGCCTGGGCGCTGCCCAGCCCCAGCCCGAAGGCGATCGCCTGCCAGGTCATGCCGCGGGCGCGGGCGACCTGCAACAGCCCCGCCTCGAGCACGTCGACCTCCGCCCGTACGTGCGGGATCAGGGTCATCGCGGCCATCAGGTCGGCGTGGTCGACCGGCTCCTCGCCCTCTTCCAGCTCCGCCCCGCCGGCCAGGGCCATCACCAGGGTGGCGGCCTCGTAGGCGTCCGGGACGTCCGGGTGCGCGTACCGCCGGCGGCGGGCGTCGGTGCCGGCGTGCCGCTCGGCGATTCGCAACAGCGCGGCGTAGTTGCGATGAGCCCGGGCCTGGGCAGCGTCCGGAGCGGTGAACGGGTCGTTGTCCATGGTGACCATGTCGTCCATCAAAACCGCTTGAACGCCATTTTGTCAACAGGGTATTGAAAGCATCCCGCACCAGGTTCGAGTGCCGCCGGATAGGGTTTGCGGGTGACCAGCACCGACCTCGCCGCCCTCGCGGACCTGCTCGCCGGGCCGGTGGTCCCCGCCGCCCGGGGGCTGCTCGGCTGCCGGCTCACCGGCCACGGGGTCACCGTCCGGATCACCGAGGTCGAGGCGTACGCGGGCACGGCCGGGGACCCGGCGTCGCACGCCCACCGGGGGCGCACCCCGCGCAACGCGGTCATGTTCGGGCCCTCCGGGCACGCCTACGTCTACTTCACGTACGGCATGCACTGGTGCGTCAACGTCGTCACCGGTCCGGAAGGGGAGGCCTCGGCGGTGCTGCTGCGCGCCGGCGAGGTGGTCGACGGCCTCGACGTCGCCCGGTCCCGCCGACCCGCCGTACGCCGGGACGTGGAGCTGGCGCGCGGGCCCGCCCGGCTCTGCGCGGCGCTCGGCGTCGACCGGTCCGTCTACGGCGCGGACCTGCTCGGCGACGGTCCGGTCCGGCTGCGGCCCCCGCTCGACCAGGTGCCGGAGGCGTCGATCGTGGCCGGCCCCCGGGTCGGCGTCACCGGTGCCCACGACGTGCCCTGGCGGTTCTGGGCCGCCGGCGATCCGACCGTCAGCGCCTACCGTCGGCACGTGCCCCGCGTCCGTCGCTGAGCGTGCGGTCGGCGCGGCGGGGCGGAATCATGTCGGTGGGCGTGGCCATAATCACCACACCCGCTCGCCGACGGATCGGAGGACCGGCATGACCACCTTGCTCGCGATCGGCACCGGCAAGGGACTCTTCCTCGCCACCAGCACGGACCGGCACGCCTGGGAGGTGAGCGGCCCGCACTTCCCGATGACCGGCGTCTACGCGGTCGCTGTCGACAAGCGTCGTGGCCGGCCCCGGTTGCTCGCCGGCATGACCAGCTCGCACTTCGGGCCGAGCGTGGCGACCAGCGACGACCTCGGCGCCTCCTGGCAGGAGCCCGACCAGGCGCCGGTGGCCTTCCCGGCCGACACCGGTGCCAGCCTCGGCCGGGTCTGGCAGCTCACCCCGGCCGGCGTCGACCAGCCCGACGTGGTCTGGGCCGGCACCGAGCCCTCGGCGTTGTTCCGCTCCGACGACGGCGGGCGCACCTTCCAGCTCGTCCGGGCGCTCTGGGATCATCCGCACCGCGAGTCCTGGGCCGCCGGCTTCGGTGGCCAGGCGATCCACAGCGTGCTGCCGCACCCGAACGACCCGGCCCGGATGGTGGTGGCCATGTCGACCGGCGGGGTCTACCGCACCGAGGACTCCGGGGCGAGCTGGACGCCCGGCAACACCGGCATCCGGGCCTACTTCCTGCCCGACGAGTGGCCCGAGTTCGGGCAGTGCGTCCACAAGATCGCGCGGGACGCCGGCAACCCCGAGCGGCTCTACGCGCAGAACCACCACGGCGTCTACCGCTCCGACGACGACGGCCGCACCTGGACCTCGATCGCCGCCGGCCTGCCCAGCGACTTCGGCTTCCCGATGGTCGCCCACCCGTCCCGCCCCGGCACGGTCTACGTCTTCCCGCTGGCCGCCGACGCCGAGCGCTTCCCGGTCGACCACCGCTGCCGGGTCTACCGTTCCGGTGACGCGGGCGACAAGTGGGAGACGCTCTCGGCCGGGCTGCCCGACTCGCCGTTCTACCCGTCGGTGCTGCGCGACGCGATGTGCGCCGACGACGCTGAGCCGGCCGGGGTCTACTTCGGCACCCGGTCCGGCGAGGTCTACGCGAGCCGGGACGAGGGCGACTCCTGGTCGCTGGTCGCCGCCCACCTGCCCGACGTGCTCTGCGTCCGCGCCGCGGTGATCTGAGTGGTCACCGTGCTGCTGCCCGGCCCGCTGCGTGGCGAGGCCGGCGGCGCGAGCCGGCTCACCGTCGCCGCCGGCGGCACGCTGCGGACCGTCCTCGACGAGCTTGACGGCGTCTGGCCCCGGCTGGGCCGCCGGATCCGCGACGAGCGCGGCGAGCTGCGCCGCTACGTCAACGTCTACGTCGACGGGGAGGACTGCCGGCACGCCGGTGGGCTGGACGCGCCGGTCGGCGACGGCGCGGAGGTGCAGGTGCTGCCGTCGGTGGCCGGCGGCTGACGCAGCGGCAGTGCCCCCATGCGGGCGTCCGGCGGTGGCCACGGTCCCGCCGTCGACGGCCTGCCGGACTCCGCGCGGGTCCCGCAGCCCGTCGCGCCCCGAAGCCCGGTACGAAAGCCCCGGCCAGCGCCGCCGTCCGCCTCGTCGTACGCCGGCTGGCCCGGTTGCCGGATGGTGAGGTGGGCCACCCGACGGCCGACGCCTGGCGGAATAGTTGACTCGTCAAATATGTTGTGCGGTGCGATCCGGGCCATCCCGGCCCGGGCGTCACGCGAGGAGCTGGTCATGCAGTTCGGAGTCTTCACCGTCGGCGATGTCACGGTCGACCCGACCAACGGGCGGCTGCCGTCCGAGCGTGAGCGGATCAAGGCCATGGTGACCCTCGCGCTCAAGGCCGAAGAGGTCGGCCTCGACGTCTTCGCCACCGGCGAGCACCACAACCCGCCGTTCGTGCCCTCGTCGCCGACCACCATGCTCGGGTACGTCGCCGCCCGCACCGAGCGGCTGCTGCTCTCCACCTCGACCACGCTGATCACCACCAACGACCCGGTGAAGATCGCCGAGGACTACGCGATGCTGCAACACCTGGCCGACGGCCGGGTGGACCTGATGATGGGGCGCGGCAACACCGGCCCGGTCTACCCCTGGTTCGGGCAGGACATCCGCAACGGCATCCCCCTCGCGATCGAGAACTACGACCTGCTGCGCCGGCTGTGGCGGGAGGACGTGGTCGACTGGAAGGGGCGCTTCCGCACCCCGTTGCAGTCGTTCACCTCGACCCCGCGCCCGCTCGACGGGGTGCCGCCGTTCGTCTGGCACGGCTCGATCCGTAGCCCCGAGATCGCCGAACAGGCCGCGTACTACGGGGACGGCTTCTTCGCCAACCACATCTTCTGGCCGAGGGAGCACACCCAGCGGATGGTCGGCCTCTACCGGCAGCGGTTCGAGCACTACGGCCACGGCTCCGCCGACCAGGCCATCGTCGGGCTCGGCGGGCAGGTCTTCATGCGGAAGAACTCCCAGGACGCGGTCCGCGAGTTCCGGCCGTACTTCGACAACGCCCCGGTCTACGGGCACGGGCCGTCGCTGGAGGAGTTCACCCGCGAGACCCCGCTGACCGTGGGCAGCCCGCAGCAGGTCATCGACCGTACGCTGGGCTTCCGCGAGTACGTCGGCGACTACCAGCGTCAGCTCTTCCTGCTCGACCACGCCGGGCTGCCACTCAAGACCGTCCTGGAACAGCTCGACATCCTCGGTGAGGAGGTCGTACCGGTGCTCCGCAAGGAGTTCGACTCGCTGCGCCCGGCGCACGTGCCCGAGGCGCCGACACACGCCTCCCTGGTCGCGGCCCACGAGGCGAGCCTGGCCGGCGCGGAGGAGGGCCGGTGACCCGACGCACCCTGGCCGTGGTCTCGGCCGGCCTCGGCCAGCCCTCCTCGACCCGGCTGCTCGCCGACCAGCTCGCCACGGCCGCCCGTGACGAGCTGGTCCGGCGCGGCGCCGAGGTGGAGATCCGCCCCGTCGAGCTGCGCGAGCACGCGCACGACGTGGTGAACCACCTGCTCACCGGCTTCCCGTCGGCCGCCCTGCGGGAGGCGCTGGACACGGTGGCGAGCGCGGACGGGCTGGTCGCGGTGACCCCGATCTTCAACGCCTCGTACAACGGGCTGTTCAAGTCGTTCTTCGACGTGGTGGAGAAGGACGCGCTGGCCGACCGGCCGGTGCTGATCGGGGCCACCGGCGGCACCGCCCGGCACTCGTTGGCGCTGGAACACGCGGTCCGGCCGATGTTCGCGTACCTGCGGGCGGTGGTGGTGCCGACGGCGGTCTTCGCGGCCCCCGAGGACTGGTCCGGAGACGGCGTCGAGGGCGCACTGCGGGCCCGGATCCGCCGGGCCGGCGGCGAACTGGCCGAGCAGGTGGACCGGCGCCCGACCGCGCCCGGTCCGGCCGACCCGTTCGCCCTCACCACCAGCTTCGAGGACCTGCTCGCCGGCCGCGACCCGGCCTGACGCCGGCCCGTCGGGCGGGCCTCAGCCCGCCGGATCGTACGGGTGGGCGACCAGCACCGGGCAGTGGGCGTGCTGCACGAGCGCCTGGCTGACCGAGCCGAGCAGCAGTCCGGCGAAGCCGCCCCGACCCCGCGACCCGACCACCACCAGCGCCGCCTCCCCGCTCGCCGCGACCAGCGCCTGCTCCGCGGAGGCGGCCTGGACCGGCCGCTCCGAGACGGTCAGCACCGGATGGTCCGCGCGGATCAGGGCCGCCGCCCGGGCCAGCAGCTCCGCCGACTCGGCCTGCTCGGCCGCCACGGCCCCGGCCGCCTCCGCCGGCGCCCCGGCCCGCTCCGGCGGGCGGACGTGCACCAGCACCAGCTCGGTGCTTCGGCCTACCGCCTCGTCGGCGGCGAGCCGGACGGCCAGGTCGGCCGACTCGGAACCGTCCACCCCGACCAGCACCGGCCCGTCGACCGGGATCGGCTGCTCGGCCGGGCGGATCACCAGCACCGGACAGTGCCCGTGCTGGGCGACCTGGCCGCTCACCGAGCCGAGCAGCAGGCCGGCGAAGCCGCCGACGCCCCGGCTGCCGACCACCACGAGATCCGCCCGGCGGGACTCCTCGACCAGCGTGGCACCCGGGCCGCCGGCCACCTGGCGCACCTCCACCCGTAGCCCCGGATGCCGCTCGGTCAGCTCCGCCGCGACCTGTTCGAGCATTCTCTGCGCCTCCGCGGTGGGCGCCGGCACCCCGAGGTCGTACGGGTTCAGCGGTACGCCGTAGCCGAGCGGGTGCAGGTAGCCGTGCACCAGGTGCAGCGGCCGGGACCGCCGGACGGCGGCGCGGGCGGCGTGCTCGGCGGCGGTCAGGCTGGTCGACGATCCGTCGACGCCCACCACGACAGGTCGGTTCACTGGCATCCTCTCCGGTCTGTTCAGACCATTCTCGACGGCGACGTACCCGGCACACCGCATTTGCCCCGACACCCGCGTCGGTACGCATGCTCTTCGGCGCCGGGCCGGTCGACACGCCGGAACGCGCTCCGCGCCGACCGCAGGCGGCGGCCGGCGCGGATGCGATCCCGGGTCAGGCGGCGGCCCTGCCCTTGTGGTGCCGGACGATGGCCAGCGGGCTGCGGGAGTGGTGCAGCACCGCGTGGCTGACCGAGCCGAGCAGCATCCCACCCAGGGTGCTCCGGCCGTGCGCGCCGACCACGGTCAGCTGCGCCTCGGCGGACTCCTCGACCAGCGCCCGGGCCGCGGTGGCCTCGACCAGCTTCCGCCGTACCCGGACCTCCGGGTAGCGCTCGGCCCAGCCGGCCACCGCCTCGGCGAGTACCCGCTCCTCCTCGGCGCGCAGCTTCTCCGGGTCGTACACCAGCGGCACGATGTCGCCCGGGCCGACCGGGGACGGGTAGAGCCAGGCGTGCACGGCGACCAGGTCGGCACCGCGCTGCGCCGCCTCGGCGAAGGCGAAACCGATCGCCTCGTCGGAGATCGGGGAGCCGTCCACCCCGACCACCACCGGGCCGTCGGCCCGCGGCTCACCCCGGACCACCAGCACCGGGCAGTCGGCTCGGGCCGACAGCTGGACCGCCGCCGAACCGACCAGCAGCTCCTTGAAGCCGCCGAGGCCACGGTGGCCGATCACCAGCAGCGCCGCGTCCTCGCTCTCCCGCATCAGCAAGGCGACGGGGCCGCCGTCGACCACCTCACCGGTCACCTGCAGCTCGGAGTCGATCTTCCGCGCCTCGTCGACGGCCTCCGCGACGAGCTTCTCGGCCCCCTGCCGCAGCTCGCTGTCCGGCAGCGTGACGGCGATCGGTCCGAGCGGGGTGCCGAGCAGCGGCCACAGGAACGCGTTCACCACCCGCAGCGGCCGGTGCCGGCCCGCCGCCTCCCGCGCGGCCACCCGCACCGCGTCCAGGGCGGAGGGGGAACCGTCCACACCCACCACGACCGGGGCGCCAGCTCTGTCGGTCATCACGTCCTCCTTAGGTCCACCTCCAGGGTCCGCCGGCCGCCGGTCGGCCGGCAGGGGACTTGCGCCCGCGCCACCCGGGACCATCGGCCCTGACGGTTCGGGCCCTGTGGAGGTGGAATGGAATCGGGACGATCGACAAGGAGGTCGAAGATGTCCACTGTCACCAGGTTCCGGGGCGGCACGCTCGCGCCGTTCGACTGGACCAACCTGTCCTGGCTGCCGATGCTTGCGCCGACCATCCGCGTCGAGGACTACCTCGACGGCGACCGGTACGTCGTCCGCGCCGAACTCCCGGGCATCGACCCGGCGAAGGACGTGCGGATCACGTGCACCGGCGAGAGCATGCGGCTGGACGTGGTCCGCCGGGAGAGCCACCCGGACAAGGTCCACTCCGAGTTCCACTACGGCTCCTTCTCCCGGCTCATCCCGCTGCCGGCCGGGGTGAAGGAGGAGACCATCGCGGCCCGTTACGCCAACGGCATCCTCGAGATCACCGCGACCGTCGGCGCGACCGAGCCGACCGCCCGGGAGATCCCGATCACCGTGGAGCACGGTGCCAAGAAGTGACCCTGCCCGTGAGGGACCCGGCGAGTCTCCGGGTCCCTCACCCCGTCCGGGAGGCGCGATGACCCCGCTGGAGATGCTCCGCGAACATCCGTTCCTCGCCGGGCTGCCCCAGGAGTGGCTGCCCCGGCTGACCGGCTACGCCCGCCCGGTGGTCTGGCACCCCGGGCACCGGTTGTTCCGCGCCGGCCAGCCCGCCGAGCGGTTCTGGCTGGTCCGTGGCGGCGAGGTGGCGCTGGACTTCCCGGTGCCCGGCCGAGGCGACGTGGGGATCGAGACGATCGGCCCAGGCGGGGTGCTCGGCTGGTCCTGGCTCTTCCCGCCGTACCGCTGGCAGTTCGGCGCGGTCGCCGCGCAGCGCAGCACCGGCGTCGAGTTCGACGCGGCCGGGGTACGCCGGCTGATGGAGTCCGACGACGCGCTCGGCCGCCAGCTCACCACCCGGTTCATGAGCGTGGTGGTGGACCGGCTACAGGCGGCCCGGGTACGCCTGCTCGACCTGTACGGCTATCCGAACTCCCAGGCGAGCTGAGCAGGTCCCGCCGCGCGTGGTGCGACGGCCGTCGGCGTGCGCGCCGTGGACGTGGTCCGCTATCCGTCCGTCCCCGCCGCCGCCGCGTCGACGCGCCGCCGGACGACCAGTTCCGCCACCTCCAGCCGGCCGATGCGCAGCTCCCGGATCACCGCCCGGCGGATGAGCAGGCGCCCGATCGCCAGGGTGCCCACCGCCACCGCGCCGACCGCGGCAGCGGCGAGCGCCAGCGGCGCGGCCGCCGTGGGGCCGAGCGCGCGTGGTCCGGCCGCCGTCGGGCCCACCACCCGTGGCCTGGCCGCCCGCCCACCCATCGGGAAATGGGCCATGGCGTGTGCGTGGGACGCCGGGCCGTGGCGGTGGTGGGCACAACGCCGCGATGTGGTCATGCCCCCGATTCTCCGGGTCCGCGTCGGCCGCCGGGCCGGTTCGGACCGGTCGTCCACCGCCCGGATGACCCGGCGGACCAGGGGTACGCCCCACCGCCCGGTGGGACGGGGGGCGTACCCCGCCGCGCGTCAGCGCTCGACCACGAGCCGGTGGGCCCGCAGCGCCCGCGCCCACCACGGCCGCCGGTCCGGCCGCGGCGCGGGCAGCCTGGCGCCGCGCAGGCTCACCCAGCCGCCCGGTCCCATCCGTACCGTGCCGATGGCGGGCGGCCGGCGACGGGCCGCCACCGCCACGGCGGCGGTGAGGGCGGCGACGGCGAACGCCCCGGCGGCGGCCGCGACGAGTTGGTCCGGGTCGACCACCCGCCGGTACCGGACCCGCCCGACGGAGAGCACGAACGCCCCGATCGGCCGGCCCTCGTGGGTCACCGGCACCAGTGCGGCCGGTGGCGTGCCGGGCAGTTCCAGCACCGGGCCGATCGGTCCCGGCGGTGGTGCCGGGGCCGGGACCGGCGCGGGCCGGGGTGCCGGGGCGAGCCCGGTCGGGTTGACGATCGCGATCATCGCGCTGCCCTCCTAACGGGAGTCGGACGTGCCGGTGGTGGCGTCGACGGCGGCCCGCCCGGCGGCCAGCCGCGCGATCGGCACCCGGTACGGCGAGCAGGAGACGTAGTCCAGCCCGGCCTCGGCGAAGAACGCCACCGAGTCGGGGTCGCCACCGTGCTCCCCGCAGACGCCGACGGTCAGCTCGGGCCGGGCCGCCCGTCCCTCGGCGACGGCCAACCGGATCAGCCGCCCCACGCCCCGGGCGTCGATGCGCTCGAACGGCGAGACCGGGAAGATCCCGCGCTCCAGGTACGCCCCGAAGAACGAGCCCTCCGCGTCGTCCCGCGAGCACGCCCAGGTGGTCTGGGTCAGGTCGTTGGTGCCGAAGGAGAAGAAGGTCGCCTCGGTGGCGATCTCCCCGGCGGTCAGCGCCGCCCGGGGCACCTCGATCATCGTGCCGATCGGGATCTCCGGCGCGTCGTCGACCTCGGCGAGCACCCGTTCGGCCTCGTCCCGGACCGCGGCGAGTTCCCGCACGTCCCCGACCAGCGGCACCATGATCTCCGGCCGCGGGTCGCCACCGGCCCGCCGCCGCTGTGCCGCCGCCTCGGCCACCGCCCGCACCTGCATGGCGAACAGCCCGGGGACCACCAGGCCGAGCCGGACGCCGCGCAGCCCCAGCATCGGGTTGGCCTCGTGCATCCGGCGCACCGCGCCCAGCAGCGTCGCGTCCCGGCCCGGATCCGTGCCGAGCGCCTCGGCGCGGGCCACTCGGGCGGTCAGCTCGGGCAGCGCGGGCAGGAACTCGTGCAGCGGCGGGTCGAGCAGCCGGATGGTCACCGGCAGCCCGTCCATCGCGGCGAGGATGCCGACGAAGTCGGCCCGCTGCGGCGGCAGCAGCGCGGCCAGGGCCGCGTCGCGTTCGGCCGGGCCCTCGGCCAGGATCAGCCGCTCCACCAGCTCGCGGCGGTCGCCGAGGAACATGTGCTCGGTGCGGCACAGCCCGATGCCGGCGGCGCCGAGCCGCCGCGCCCGGCGGGCGTCGGCGGGCGTGTCCGCGTTGGCGCGTACGCCCAGCCGGCGTACCGCGTCGGCGTGACCGAGCAGCCGGTGCACCGCGGCGACCAGCGGATCCGCCTCCGGGTTCAGCTCTCCGGCCAGGTAACGGGCCACCGGGGAGGGCTGCACCGGCACCTCGCCCAGGTAGATCCGACCGGTGGTGCCGTCGATCGAGATCACCTCGCCGGCGCGTACCACCCGGTCGCCGACGGTGCACTCGTCGCGCCGCGCGTCGATGTCGAGCGCCTCGGCCCCGCAGACGCAGGTCCGACCCATGCCCCGGGCCACCACGGCGGCGTGCGAGGTCTTCCCGCCCCGCGAGGTGAGCACCCCGGCCGCGGCGATCATGCCGGGCAGGTCGTCCGGGTTGGTCTCCCGGCGGACCAGGATCACCGGTTCGGTGGCGGCCGCCGCGGCGGCCGAGTCGAAGACCACCCGGCCGACCGCGGCGCCCGGCGAGGCGCCCACCCCGACCGCGAGGGGTTCCGGCGCGGCGGTGAGGTCGAACGCCGGGAACATCAACTGGGCGAGCTGCGCCCCGGTGACCCGGGTCAGCGCCTCCGCCGGGGTGATCATCCCCTCGTCGACCAGTTGCGCGGCGATCACGAACGCCGCCGCCGGCGTGCGCTTGCCGACCCGGGTCTGCAACATCCACAGCCGGCCGCGTTCGATGGTGAACTCGATGTCGCACAGGTCCCGGTAGTGCCGCTCCAGCGTCGCCATGATCTCCAACAGCCGGCGGAAGCTGACCGGATCGATCCGTTCCAGCTCGGGCAGGCCGATCGTGTTCCGGACGCCGGCCACCACGTCCTCGCCCTGCGCGTCGGGCAGGTAGTCGCCGTACACCCCGGGGGCACCGGTGGCCGGGTCGCGGGTGAACGCCACCCCGGTGCCGGAGTCCGGGCCGAGGTTGCCGAAGACCATCGCCATCACGTTGACCGCGGTGCCCAGGTCGTCCGGGATCCGTTCCTGCCGCCGGTAGATCCGGGCGCGCTCGGAGTGCCACGACGCGAACACCGCGCGGATGGCCAGGAACAGCTGCTCGTGCGGGGCCTGCGGGAAGTCGTGCCCGACCCGTCGGGCGAAGATCTTCTTGTACGTCTCCACCAGGTCGTGCAGCTGCTCGGCGGTCGGGCCGGCCGCCCCGGCGGTGGCCCGGACCGCGGCCAGCTCCTGCTCGAACTCCTCGGCCGGGGCGCCGTACACGGTGCGGCCGAACATCTGGATCAGCCGCCGGTACGAGTCCCAGGCGAACCGCTCGTCGCCGCTGCGCGCGGCGAGCCCGGTCACCGTGGCGTCGTTGAGCCCGATGTCCAGGATCGTCTCCATCATCCCCGGCATCGAGTACCGGCCACCGGAGCGGACGGCCAGCAGCAGCGGGTCGTGCGGGTCGCCGAGCCGCCGGTCCAGCCGGGCCTCGATCTCCCGCAGGTGTGTGTTCACCTCGTCGAACAGCCCGGCCGGCGGCGAGCCGGTGGCCAGGTGGGCCCGGCAGGCGTCGGTGCTGATGGTGAACCCGGGCGGGACGGGCAGCCCCAGCCGGGTCATCTCGGCCAGGTTCGCGCCCTTGCCGCCCAGCAGGTCGGCCCGGCTCCGGTCACCCTCGATGAAGTCGTAGACGTACCTCGGCATGGTCCGACCTCCACTCGGCTCATGCGGGACCTCGACGTCCCCACTTCTTCGTACCGACGACGGGGGCCCGGGCGGCAGGGCCGGACGGGACGTTCGGCGGGCCGGAGGTCCCGATCCTGTCGGTGGGTCCGCGTATCCTCCGACCCGTGACCAGTGAGGTGCGGCTCCGTCCGGTGCGCGACGACGACCTGCCCGCGTTCTTCCGCCACGAGCAGGATCCGCAGGCCAACTGGATGGCCGCGTTCGGCCCGAAGGACCCGGCCGACCGGGCTGCCTTCGACGCCCACTGGGCGCGCATCCGCGCCGACCCGCGCATCGTTTCGCGGACCGTGACGGTCGGCGGCGAGGTGGTCGGGCGCGTGGCCGCCTTCCCGGTGGGGGAGCACACCGAGATCAGCTACTGGATCGACCCGCGGCGCTGGGGCCGAGGTCACGCCACGGCCGCGCTGGGCGAGCTCCTGCGCGAGCTGCCGCAGCGGCCGGTGCACGCCCGCGCCGCGAAGGACAACGCCGCCTCCCTCGCCGTGCTCCGCAAGTGCGGCTTCGTCGTGGTCGGCGAGGACTCCGGATACGCCGAGAGCCGCGGCACCGAGGTCGAGGAGTACGTGCTGGAGCTGCCCGCCTGGTCGATTGCCCAGGTCGACGACTAGTCTCCCCCGGGTGAACTGGCTGGAACTCGTCGGCTGGATCGGCTCCGCGCTGCTGATCTGGTCGCTGCTACAGACCCGCATCCTGCGGCTGCGCGCGCTCAACCTGGTCGGCTGCCTCATCCTGATCGGCTACAACGCGGCCGTGCAGGTGTGGCCCATGGTCGGGCTGAACGTGGTGCTCGCCGTGATCAACGTCTGGTACCTGCGCAAGCTGCTGGCCACCCGGCACGACGAGCAGACGTACCGGGTGGTCGAGGTGGGCACCGGCGATGCGTTCCTGGCCCACACGCTGCGCGTACACGGTGCCGACATCGCCCGGTTCAACCCGGACTTCCACTGGGACCCGGCCGCCGACCGGTCCGCGTTCCTGGTGGTGCGGGCCGACGAGGTGGTCGGCGTGGTGGTGTCGCACGCCGAGGCCGACGGGGTGGCCCAGATCGACCTGGACTACGTCACCCAGCGGTTCCGCGACTTCACCCCGGGCGAGTTCGTCTACCGCCGCAGCCGCCTGTTCACCGACCGCGGCTTCCGCCGCGTGGTCAGCCCGCCCGGCATGGTCGCCCCCTACTACCACCGGCTCGGCTTCCGGCCGGAGGGCGACGCGTACGTCCTCGACCTGCCCGAAGCCGCCTCAGACGCGGTCAGGCAGCGGTGAGGTTCTGCAGGCGCACCTGACCGCGCGCCACCAGCCGGCCGTCGTCGTCGGTGATCTCCACCGTCCAGAGCTGCTGGCTCCGCCCCCGGTGAATCGGCGTGCCGACCGCGGTCAGTTCCCCGTCCCGCACCGCGCGCAGGAAGTCGGTCTGGTTGGACACGCCGACGACCTGGCCCTGGTCGCCCAGCCACACGGCGCCGCCGATGCTGGCCGCCGTCTCCACCACCGAGCAGTAGACCCCGCCGTGCTGGATCCCGTACGGCTGGTGCAGCTCCGGCCGCACCCGCCAGCGGATCACCACCCGATCCCCGCTGACCTCGTCGAACTTGAGGCCCAGCAGGGCCACGAAGCCCCCCGTCAGGTCCGGCATCTCCACGGCAGCTCCTCCTCGCCTCCGCTGGCGCCGCCAGCCTAGTCGTGCCCGGTGGGCAAACCCGCTACGGGCCGGGGCCGGTGATGGGGGAGAATCGGTGCTCGTGACCGACAGCAACCTCCCGCACGGGCGGGACTCCCTGACCGAAGACCTGCGGTGGCGGGGCCTGATCCAGGACTCGACCGGCCTCGACGAGCTGCGTGAGCTGCTCGACGGCGGGACGGCCACCTTCTATGTGGGCTTCGATCCGACCGCCCCGAGCCTGCACGTCGGCCACCTCATGCAGGTCATCACCGCGCGTCGACTCCAGCTCGCCGGGCACCGGCCGCTGCTGCTGGTCGGCGGCGCCACCGGCCAGATCGGCGACCCGAAGGAGAGCGCCGAGCGCACGCTCAACCCGCCCGAGGTGGTCGCCGGCTGGGTCCAGCGCATCCGCGACCAGCTCGCGCCGTTCGTCTCGTACACCGGGGAGAACGCGGCCCAACTGGTCAACAACCTGGACTGGACCGGCGAGATGTCGGTGGTGGAGTTTCTCCGGGACGTGGGCAAGCACTTCCCGGTGAACAAGATGCTGGCCCGCGAGGTGGTCAAGGCCCGGCTGGAGACCGGCATCAGCTTCACCGAGTTCAGTTACCAGCTCCTCCAGGCCAACGACTTCTTCGAGTTGCACCGCCGGTACGGCTGCCAGCTCCAGTACGGCGGCTCCGACCAGTGGGGCAACATCACCGCCGGGGTCGACTACATCCGCCGGCGGGGGGCGGGCCCGGTGCACGCCTTCACCACACCGCTGGTCACCAAGTCGGACGGCACGAAGTTCGGCAAGACCGAGGGCGGCTCGATCTGGCTCGACCCGGAGATGACCAGCCCGTACGCCTTCTACCAGTTCTGGGTCAACGCGGACGACCGGGACGTGAGTCGCTACCTGCGCTACTTCAGCTTCCGTTCACGGGAGGAGGTGGAGGAGCTGGAGAAGGCGACCGCGGAACGCCCGCAGGCGCGGCTCGCTCAGCGCGCGCTCGCCGAGGAGCTGACCACCCTGGTGCACGGCGAGCGGGAGATGGCGCAGGCGGTCGCGGCGAGCCAGGCGCTCTTCGGTCGCGGCTCGCTCGAGGAGTTGTCGCCGGAGACCCTGCGCGCCGCGCTGACCGAGGCCGGTCTGGTCCACCTGGCCGAGCTGCCGGACGTCGCCGGCCTGCTCAAGGAGTCGGGCCTGGTGCCGAGCATGAAGGAGGCCCGGCGGGTGATCGCCGAGGGCGGCGCCTACGTCAACAACAACCGGATCGCGGCGGTGGACGCCACCGTGTCGCCGGCGGACCTGCTGCACGGCAGGTACCTGGTGCTGCGCCGGGGGAAGCGTTCGTTCGCCGGGGTTGAGCTGCGTAAATAGCCGTACGTCGACGATGTGACGTGGGACGCGCCCAGCGGATTTGACGATCAAACCGCTGGGCGCGTAACTTTCTCTCTGCCAGCGCGGAACGGACGAAACAGGGCGAAAGACCTGGAAGGCCGGAGCGCAGGACCTGACAACCGGGTGGTGCCCCGGATTCGCCGGGAGGCGGATTTGGTGAGGCGGAACCGACCGGGTAAGGTTATCGGCCGGCAGGGAAACGGGCGAGCGAGCGTAAGCCGCAGCGGCCGTCCTGCTGAAATCCTCGGAACGTCCGACGGAAGTCGGTCGAATCGGGGTGCCCGGAAAATGGGTGGAAGCATGACAAACCGCGAAACACCGGTTTGACACGGCGGAAACCAGCGGGTAACGTAGTAAAAGTGCCCGGCGCGAGAGCGGCGGGGGCGGTTGAACGAGATGCCCCGGATGGGGGTCCTGCGGTGTGGGGCTTTCGGATGGTGTGTGGTTGTTCTTTGAGAACTCAACAGGGTGCTTGATAAGCCAGTGCCAATTTGTTTGATACCCCGGACTGGTCGGACTTAGGTTTGGCTGGTTGGGATTCCTTTGGCAACACTTTTTGTTGTCAGGATGATTGTTCAACAAGTTTTTGTTGGAGAGTTTGATCCTGGCTCAGGACGAACGCTGGCGGCGTGCTTAACACATGCAAGTCGAGCGGAAAGGCCCTTCGGGGTACTCGAGCGGCGAACGGGTGAGTAACACGTGAGCAACCTGCCCTAGGCTTTGGGATAACCCCGGGAAACCGGGGCTAATACCGAATAGGACCTGGCACCGCATGGTGTTGGGTGGAAAGTTTTTCGGCCTGGGATGGGCTCGCGGCCTATCAGCTTGTTGGTGGGGTGATGGCCTACCAAGGCGACGACGGGTAGCCGGCCTGAGAGGGCGACCGGCCACACTGGGACTGAGACACGGCCCAGACTCCTACGGGAGGCAGCAGTGGGGAATATTGCACAATGGGCGGAAGCCTGATGCAGCGACGCCGCGTGAGGGATGACGGCCTTCGGGTTGTAAACCTCTTTCAGCAGGGACGAAGCGTAAGTGACGGTACCTGCAGAAGAAGCGCCGGCCAACTACGTGCCAGCAGCCGCGGTAAGACGTAGGGCGCGAGCGTTGTCCGGATTTATTGGGCGTAAAGAGCTCGTAGGCGGCTTGTCGCGTCGACTGTGAAAACCCACGGCTCAACCGTGGGCCTGCAGTCGATACGGGCAGGCTAGAGTTCGGTAGGGGAGACTGGAATTCCTGGTGTAGCGGTGAAATGCGCAGATATCAGGAGGAACACCGGTGGCGAAGGCGGGTCTCTGGGCCGATACTGACGCTGAGGAGCGAAAGCGTGGGGAGCGAACAGGATTAGATACCCTGGTAGTCCACGCTGTAAACGTTGGGCGCTAGGTGTGGGGGGCCTCTCCGGTTCCCTGTGCCGCAGCTAACGCATTAAGCGCCCCGCCTGGGGAGTACGGCCGCAAGGCTAAAACTCAAAGGAATTGACGGGGGCCCGCACAAGCGGCGGAGCATGCGGATTAATTCGATGCAACGCGAAGAACCTTACCTGGGTTTGACATGGCCGCAAAACCTGCAGAGATGTGGGGTCCTTCGGGGGCGGTCACAGGTGGTGCATGGCTGTCGTCAGCTCGTGTCGTGAGATGTTGGGTTAAGTCCCGCAACGAGCGCAACCCTCGTTCGATGTTGCCAGCGCGTTATGGCGGGGACTCATCGAAGACTGCCGGGGTCAACTCGGAGGAAGGTGGGGATGACGTCAAGTCATCATGCCCCTTATGTCCAGGGCTTCACGCATGCTACAATGGCCGGTACAATGGGCTGCGATACCGTGAGGTGGAGCGAATCCCAAAAAGCCGGTCTCAGTTCGGATCGGGGTCTGCAACTCGACCCCGTGAAGTCGGAGTCGCTAGTAATCGCAGATCAGCAACGCTGCGGTGAATACGTTCCCGGGCCTTGTACACACCGCCCGTCACGTCACGAAAGTCGGCAACACCCGAAGCCGGTGGCCCAACCCTTGTGGAGGGAGCCGTCGAAGGTGGGGCTGGCGATTGGGACGAAGTCGTAACAAGGTAGCCGTACCGGAAGGTGCGGCTGGATCACCTCCTTTCTAAGGAGCACCATCCGTCGAAAGGCGGTATGGAGCCCGCGGCCCGCGGATGTCGGGTCGGGGTGCTCATAGGCGGAGACACTGGCCAGTTTTTCCTCGGCAACGGCCTGAGGCTCTAGTACGACCAGTTTTCTGGTGTGGAACGGGTTGATGGTGCGGCTGGGGAGGGCGTAAGCACCCTGTTGGGTCCTGAAGGAACAACCGTGTGGTTGTTTTCTTCGGAGCCGTAGCCTGAGGCGTGAGTTCCTTGGGAGGCTGCCAGGCATGGCCTGGTTCCGTATACCGCCGGCGGTTGTCGGGTCTGGTGTGGGACTGTTCGGGTTGTGGGTTGGTCGTTTGTTGAGAATTGCACAGTGGACGCGAGCATCTTTGTGGTCAAGTTGTCAAGGGCGAACGGTGGATGCCTTGGCACCAGGAGCCGATGAAGGACGTGGGAGGCCGCGATAGGCCTGGGGGAGCTGTCAACCAAGCTGTGATCCCAGGGTGTCCGAATGGGGGAACCCGGCTGGAGTCATGTCCAGTCACCCGCACCTGAACACATAGGGTGTGTGGGGGGAACGCGGGGAAGTGAAACATCTCAGTACCCGTAGGAAGAGAAAACAAATAGTGATTCCGTGAGTAGTGGCGAGCGAAAGCGGATTGAGGCTAAACCGGCTGCGTGTGATACCTGTCAGGGGTTGCGTGGTCGGGGTTGTGGGACCCTGCTGAGTGTGCTGACACATACTCGAGGAGTTACAAAGCCAGTTGCTAGTCGAACAGTCTGGAATGGCTGACCGTAGACGGTGAAAGTCCGGTAGGTGAAAGTGGCTGGTCTTCTGTGGGTGTTCCCGAGTAGCGGCGGACTCCTGTAATCTGCCGTGAATCTGCCAGGACCACCTGGTAAGCCTAAATACTTCCTGGTGACCGATAGCGGACAAGTACCGTGAGGGAATGGTGAAAAGTACCCCGGGAGGGGAGTGAAATAGTACCTGAAACCGTTCGCCTACAATCCGTCGGAGCCTTGCGGGGTGACGGCGTGCCTTTTGAAGAATGAGCCTGCGAGTTAGTGGCATGTGGCGAGGTTAACCCGTGTGGGGGAGCCGTAGCGAAAGCGAGTCTGAATAGGGCGTTTTAGTCGCATGCTCTAGACCCGAAGCGGAGTGATCTAGCCATGGGCAGGCTGAAGCGCGGGTAAGACCGCGTGGAGGGCCGAACCCACCAACGTTGAAAAGTTGGGGGATGACCTGTGGTTAGGGGTGAAAGGCCAATCAAACTCCGTGATAGCTGGTTCTCCCCGAAATGCATTTAGGTGCAGCGTCGCGTGTTTCTTGCCGGAGGTAGAGCACTGGATGGTCTAGGGGGCCCACAAGCTTACCGAAATCAGCCAAACTCCGAATGCCGGTAAGTGAGAGCGCGGCAGTGAGACTGCGGGGGATAAGCTTCGTAGTCGAGAGGGAAACAGCCCAGATCACCAGCTAAGGCCCCTAAGCGTGTGCTAAGTGGAAAAGGATGTGGGGTCGCATAGACAACCAGGAGGTTGGCTTAGAAGCAGCCACCCTTTAAAGAGTGCGTAATAGCTCACTGGTCAAGTGGTTCCGCGCCGACAATGTAGCGGGGCTCAAGTACACCGCCGAAGCTGTGGCACTCACACAATGACTTCGCCAGGTCTTGATATCTGGTGCAGGTGTGTGGGTGGGTAGGGGAGCGTCGTGCCGGGGGTGAAGCAACGGGGTGACCTAGTTGTGGACGCGGCACGAGTGAGAATGCAGGCATGAGTAGCGAAAGAAGGGTGAGAAACCCTTCCGCCGGATGACCAAGGGTTCCAGGGCCAGGTTAATCCGCCCTGGGTGAGTCGGGACCTAAGGCGAGGCCGAGAGGCGTAGTCGATGGACAACGGGTTGATATTCCCGTACCCGCGAAAGAGCGTCCCTGACGAACCTCGTTGTGCTAACCACCCAATCCATCCAAGACCTTCGGGTTGAGGGTGGGGAGCGTGGGAACCTGGCGGGTAGTAGTCAAGCGATGGGGTGACGCAGGAAGGTAGCTGAGCCCGGCCGGTGGTTGTGCCGGGGTAAGCGTGTAGGCCGTGCTGTAGGCAAATCCGCAGCACATGTAGGCTGAGACGTGATGCCGAGCCGATTCAGGTGAAGTCAGTGATCCTATGCTGCCGAGAAAAGCCTCTAGCGAGTTCTTAGCGGCCCGTACCCCAAACCGACACAGGTGGTCAGGTAGAGAATACCGAGGCGATCGGGCGAACTGTGGTTAAGGAACTCGGCAAATTGCCCCCGTAACTTAGGGAGAAGGGGGGCCGGAGACGTGAAGCCCCGCGCGGGTGGAGCGTTGTATGGCCGCAGAGAGCAGGGGGAAGCGACTGTTTACTAAAAACACAGGTCCATGCGAAGAAGTAATTCGATGTATATGGACTGACGCCTGCCCGGTGCTGGAACGTTAAGGGGACCTGTTAGCTCTTCGGGGCGAAGCGGAGAACTTAAGCGCCAGTAAACGGCGGTGGTAACTATAACCATCCTAAGGTAGCGAAATTCCTTGTCGGGTAAGTTCCGACCTGCACGAATGGCGTAACGACTTCCCCACTGTCTCAACCACAGGCCCGGCGAAATTGCACTACGAGTAAAGATGCTCGTTACGCGCGGCAGGACGGAAAGACCCCGGGACCTTTACTATAGCTTGACATTGGTATCCGAATTAGCTTGTGTAGGATAGGTGGGAGCCGGTGAAGCTCATACGCCAGTATGGGTGGAGGCAATCTTGAAATACCACTCTGGTTGGTTTGGGTATCTAACTTCGGACCGTTATCCGGTTCAGGGACAGTGTCTGGTGGGTAGTTTAACTGGGGCGGTTGCCTCCTAAAGGGTAACGGAGGCGCCCAAAGGTTCCCTCAGCCTGGTTGGCAATCAGGTGTTGAGTGCAAGTGCACAAGGGAGCTTGACTGTGAGACTGACGGGTCGAGCAGGGACGAAAGTCGGGACTAGTGATCCGGCACTGGCATGTGGAAGCGGTGTCGCTCAACGGATAAAAGGTACCCCGGGGATAACAGGCTGATCTTCCCCAAGAGTCCATATCGACGGGATGGTTTGGCACCTCGATGTCGGCTCGTCGCATCCTGGGGCTGTAGCAGGTCCCAAGGGTTGGGCTGTTCGCCCATTAAAGCGGTACGCGAGCTGGGTTTAGAACGTCGTGAGACAGTTCGGTCCCTATCCGCCGTGCGCGTAGGATACTTGAGAAGGGCTGTCCCTAGTACGAGAGGACCGGGACGGACGAACCTCTGGTGTGCCAGTTGTCCCGCCAGGGGCACGGCTGGTTAGCTACGTTCGGAAGGGATAACCGCTGAAAGCATCTAAGCGGGAAGCTCGCTTCAAGATGAGGTATCCCACCCACCTTTGGTGGGGTAAGGCCCCCAGCTAGACGACTGGGTTGATAGGCCGGAAATGTAAGCCCGGTAACGGGTTCAGTTGACCGGTACTAATAGGCCGAGGACTTGACTACTAAGCTGCTACGCGTCCACTGTGCAACTCCCGACAAACGAACAAGCACACCAGCAGCCCCCAACCGGGGGCGCGGTTGATTGTTTGACATGTCGATAGAGTTACGGCGGTCATGGCGGAGGGGAAACGCCCGGTCACATTCCGAACCCGGAAGCTAAGCCCTCCAGCGCCGATGGTACTGCACTCGGGAGGGTGTGGGAGAGTAGGACACCGCCGGACAATCTTCCAGTCAAGGGCCGCCCCAGCAGGGTCGGCCCTTGACTGCGTTAGCGTCTCTGCGACGCGTTCAGGAAGGATGTACCTGTGAGTTCAGAACCGCAGGGCGGGGATCGCCCCCGTCGTTACGAGGACCGCGCCGAGCGTGGGCAGGGGCGCGGCGACGCCCGCCGCGACGACCGTCCCTCGTACCGGGGCGGCCGCGACGACCGCGAGCGCGGCGGCGACCGCCGCGAGAGTGGCTTCCGGTCGGGTTCCCGCGACGGCGGTTTCCGGGGCGGCGAGCGTCGTGACTCGGGCTTCGGTGGCGGCCCACGTGAGGGTGGCTTCCGCCGCGACGACCGTGAGGGTGGCTTCCGGGGCGGTGACCGCAGCGGCGGTGGCGTCCGCCGGGACGACCGTGAGGGTGGCTTCCGGGGCGGTGACCGCAGCGGCGGTGGCGTCCGCCGGGACGACAACCGTGACGGCGGCGTCCGCTCGGGTGGTCCCGGTTTCCGTGGCGACGACCGCCGGGACGACCGTCGTGAGGGCGGTTTCCGTGGCGGTGAGCGCCGGGAGGGCGTCCGCCGGGACGACCGTGAGGGCGGCTTCCGGGGTGGTGACCGCCGGGAAGGCTTCCGGTCGGGCCCGCGCGAGGGCGGCTTCCGCCGCGACGAGCGGCGCGAGGGTGGCTTTGGCGGCGGTGACCGCCGTGATGGCCCCCGTCGGACCGACGGCGGCTTCCGTGGCGGCGAGCGCCGGGAGGGCGTCCGCCGCGACGACCGTGAGGGCGGTTCCCGTGGCGGTGACCGTCGTGAGGGCGGCTTCCGTGGCGGTGACCGTCGTGAGAGCGGCTTCCGCCGCGACGACCGTGAGGGCGGTTTCCGTGGCGGTGAGCGCCGGGAGGGTGGCTTCCGCCGTGACGACCGTGAGGGCGGCTTCCGGGGTGGTGACCGCCGGGAAGGCTTCCGGTCGGGTCCGCGCGAGGGCGGCTTCGCCGGCGGTGAGCGCCGCGAGGGCGTCCGCCGGGACGACCGCGAGGGTGGCTTCCGGGGTGGTGACCGTCGTGAGGGCGGTTTCCGTGGCGGTGAGCGCCGGGAGGGTGGCTTCCGCCGTGACGACCGTGAGGGCGGCTTCCGGGGTGGTGACCGCCGGGAAGGCTTCCGGTCGGGTCCGCGCGAGGGCGGCTTCGCCGGCGGTGAGCGCCGCGAGGGCGTCCGCCGGGACGACCGCGAGGGTGGCTTCCGGGGTGGTGACCGTCGTGAGGGCGGTTTCCGTGGCGGTGACCAGCGGGAGGGCGTCCGCCGGGACGACCGCGAGGGTGGCTTCCGGGGTGGTGACCGTCGTGAGGGCGGTTCCCGTGGCGGCGAGCGCCGGGAGGGCTTCCGCCGAGACGACCGCGAGGGTGGCTTCCGTCGGGACGGCGCGGGGCCACGGGACGGTGGCTTCCGCCGCGAGGAGCGGGGCGAGGGCGGTTTCGGCGGCGGTGAGCGCCGCCAGGGTTTCCGCCGGGACGACCGGGAGGGCGGCTTCCGGCGGGAGGACGGTCGCTCGGGCGGCTTCCGGGCCGGCCGGGAGCGTACCGAGCGGGACGGTGAGCGTCGCGGCTACGGCGACCGTCGGCCGGGCGGCCCTGGCTCGCAGGGGGAGCGCCGGGACGATCGGCGGGAGCGTGGCGAGGGCCGTGAGGCCGAGCGGGTTGTCGCGCCGGCGCTGCCCGACGAGGTGGTCGCCGGCGATCTCGATTCCACCGTCCGGGCCGAGCTGCTGTCGCTGGCCAAGCCGGTGGCGGAAACCGTCGCCCGGCACCTCGTCGCGACCGGCCTGCTGATCGACGAGGACCCGGCGGAGGCGCTGGCGCACGCGTTGGCCGCCCGCCGGCTCGCCTCGCGGATCGCCGCGGTGCGGGAGGCGGTCGGGCTGGCCGCGTACCACGCCGGGGAGTGGCAGACGGCCATTGCCGAGCTGCGGACGTACCACCGGATGACCGGGCTGCAGAGCCACCTGGCGGTGCTGGCCGACTGCGAGCGGGCGCTGGGCCGCCCGGAGCGGGCGATCGACCTGTTCCGCGGCGCGGACCAGGACAAGGTCGACAAGGCGGTCGCGATCGAGCTGCTGATCGTCGCCGCCGGGGCGCGGGGTGACCTCGGGCAGAAGGACGCGGCCGTGGCGATGCTGCAGGTGCGCGAGCTGACCAACGACTCGACGGAGCCGTGGGCGGCACGGCTGCGTTACGCGTACGCGGACGCGCTGCTGGCCGTGGGCCGGCGCGAGGAGGCGCGGGAGTGGTTCTCCCGGGCCACCGACGTGGACGCCGAGGGCGAGACCGACGCCGCCGAGCGGCTGCTCGAACTCGACGGCGTGGTCATCGAGGGCGACGACGAGGAGGACGAGGAGCTCGCGGCCGACCCGGGTAGCGCCGGTGCCGTAGCGACCGAACCGGACGCCGACCTCACCGGCGCCGACCGGCCCGACGAGGACGACGAACTCGACGAGGACGACGAGGACGACGAACTCGACGGCGACGTGGACGAGTTCGACGACGACGACGAGTTCGACGACGAGGACGATGACCTCGACGCGGACGATGACGAGCTGGACGGTGACGCGGGCCCCCGGGCCCAGGACCGCCGCCGCGAGGAGTCGGCCGACCCCGGGGAGCGCGATGACGCGCCGGCCGGGTACCGCGACCGGGACGGCGCGGACCTCGGCGACGACGAGCTGACCGACGCCGAGGCGTCCTCGCTCGCCGACGCGGCAGGTGCCTCGGACCCGTCGGACGCCTCGGAAGCCGCGCGGGACCGGGGCGACGCGCCGGCCGCCGTGGACGGTGACGCGGCGCCGGGCCGCGAGGCGGAGGCGGACCGCCGGTGACCACGAGCGCCGGGGAACGGCTGGTCGACGGGTACGCCCTGGTCGTATTCGACCTGGACGGGGTGATCTATCTGATCGACCGACCGATCCCCGGCGCGGTCGAGGCGGTCGGCCGGCTGCACGCCGAGGGCCGGCTGGTCGCGTACGCGACCAACAACGCCTCGCGCCGCTCCAGCGAGGTGGCCGACCTGCTCACCGGCATGGGCGTACCGGCCCGGGCGGAGGAGGTGCTCACCTCGGCCGCCGCCACTGCCGAGCTGCTGCGCGACCGGCTGCCGGCCGGCGCGCCGGTGCTGGTGGTCGGGGCGGAGGCGCTGCGGGCGGAGCTGCGCGCCGTCGGGCTGCGCCCGGTGTCGACGGTCGACGAGCAGCCCGCCGCCGTCGCCCAGGGCTACGGCCCGCAGGTCGGCTGGGTCGAGCTCGCCGAGGCGTCTCTCGCGGTACGGGCGGGTGCGCCCTGGTACGCGACGAACACCGACCGGACCCTGCCGAGCCCGCGCGGCCCGTTGCCGGGCAACGGCTCCCTGGTCGCGGTGCTGCGTACCGCGCTGGGGCGGGACCCGGACGTGGTGGTGGGCAAGCCGGAGCCGGCCCTGTTCGCCACCGCCGCCCGTCGGGCCGGTGCCGGGCGGACCCTGGTGGTCGGCGACCGCCTGGACACCGATATCGAGGGAGCCCGCCGGGCCGGCCTGGACAGCCTGCTGGTGCTCACCGGCGTCAGCGACGTACCCGAGCTGCTGACCGCCCCCGAGCCGCGCCGGCCGACGTACGTCTCCATCGACCTGGCCGGGCTGTTCGACCCGGCGGCGGTGGTGCGGGTGCCGGGTACGCCCGACGTCGGTGGCTGGTCGGTGACCGTGTCCGATGGCGGGCTGGCTCTCGACGGCGCGGGACGCCCGCTCGACGCCCTCGCCGCGCTCTGCGCGGTGGCCTGGTCGGCGGGGGCCGACCCGCGGGTGCGGCCGGCGTCCCCGGCGGCGGGGGAGGCCCTCGACGCGCTGGGCCTGTCCGGCTGACCGGACCGGCCCGGCGGGGGTCAGATCAGCTTGCGCAGCTTCATCAGGTCGAACGGGTTCGCCTTGATGGACACCCGGCGGCCGGCCACCGCCTTGGCCAGGTCGAGCTGGCCGTGCACCAGCGCGACCAGGTCGTCGCTGCTGGTGCTGAGCGCGATCTTGGCCTGCGGGTCGTCGCCGTCGGTCAGGTCGATCAGCCGGCCCTCTTGGAGGCGGCCGTGAAACGCGGTGTCCAGGTCGGTGATCCGGCAGGCCAGGGTGCGGTCGAGGTCGATCCGGCCCGCCGCGTCGGCGTGCCGGTCCAGCCGGGCGGCCAACTCCTGCAACGCCTGCCGGCACTCGTCCACGCTGGCCACATCGTCTCCTCACCACGCGCCACGCCGTTCCCCGGCACCGTACCGCAATGGGGTGTCCGGGGTGCCCGGTAGCGTGACACCAGCACACCCGCCCCGCGGAAGGGACTCAGGCATGCAGGACGCGTGGCGCGCCTACCTCGAGCTGGCCATGGGCCTGACGGAGGCGCCCCGGAAGAAGGCCCAGGACGCCGTGCGGCGCGTGGTCGGCCAGGGCGGTGCCACCGCCGCCCAGCTCCAGGCGCTCGCCGAGGAACTGGTCTCCACCGGCGTGGCGAACCGGGAGGCGCTGACCAAGCTGGTCCGCTTCGAGGTGGACCGCGCGCTGGGCGCGGTCGGGCTGGCCACCGCCGACGAGGTCGCCGAGCTGACCCGCCGGGTGCGGGAGTTGGAACGGCAGCTCCGCGAGGCGAAGAGCGCCCCGACGCCGACGACGGGGACCGCCCCGGCCGAGCCGGCGGCCGCGGCCCCCGTCTCCGCGCTGCCGGACCGGCCGGCGCCCACCCCAACGAAGGCGGTGGCGAAGAAGGCCGTGGCGAAGAAAGCGGTGGCGAAGAAGGCGATCGCGAAGAAGCCGGCCGCCTCGGCGGTGCCGCAGACCTCGGCCGAGGGATCGCCGGCCACGCCGGCGAAGAAGGCGACCGGCCGCAGGCAGACCGGCGGTGCCGGGTCGTGACCGCCCCGTACCGGCCCGGGCCCCCGCCCGGCCCGCGCCCGGGTCCGCCGCCCGGCGGTCTCCGCCCCGGGCCGCCGCCGGGGGTACGGCCCGTGCCCGCCCCGGTCGAGGACGTCGGGGACGCCCGGCACCCGGCGGTGGACGCCGCCGTGCACGCCATGATCAACGCCGAGGCGCTCTCCCCGGCGGACCAGATCGCCCAGTACGAGGCGGCGTACGAGACGCTGCGCGAGACCCTGGCCAGCATCGACCAGACCTGACCGACCGGAGAGAGAACCACCCATGGCACGTCGTACCCGGCTGGATGCCGAACTCGTCCGCCGCGGTCTCGCCCGCTCCCGCGAGCAGGCGGCCGCGCTGGTGGAGGCCGGCCGCGTCCAACTGCGCGGAGTGCCCGCCCGCAAGGTCGCCGCGATGGTCGACCCGGCGGACCCGTTGCTGGTCACCGGTGAGGACCCCACCACCGAGTACGTCTCCCGGGGCGGGCACAAGCTGGCCGGCGCGCTGGCCGCGTTCGCGCCCGGCGGGCTGGGCGTCACCGGCCGCCGCTGCCTGGACGCCGGTGCCTCCACCGGCGGTTTCACCGACGTGCTGCTGCGCGCCGGAGCCGCCGAGGTGGTGGCCGTCGACGTCGGGTACGGCCAGTTGGCCTGGTCGCTGCGCACCGACGAGCGGGTGCACGTCTTCGAGCGCACCAACGTGCGTACCCTCACGCCGGAGGCGATCGGCGGCGCGGTCGACCTCACGGTGGCCGACCTGTCGTTCATCTCGCTGCGGCTGGTGCTGCCGGCCCTGGCCGGCTGCACGAGGCCGGACGGCGATCTGGCGCTGATGGTCAAGCCGCAGTTCGAGGTGGGCAAGGAACGGGTCGGCGCGGGCGGCGTGGTCCGCGACCCGGCGCTGCGCGCCGAGGCGGTGCTCGACGTGGCCGCCGCGGCGGCGCAGCTCGGCCTGGGGCTGGCCGACGTGGCGGCCAGCCCGCTGCCGGGGCCGAGCGGCAACGTCGAGTTCTTCGTATGGTTACGCCGGGACGCGCCCGCCGCGGACCCGGAGCGGGTACGCGCGGTGGTGGCCGCCGGCCCGCAGGGCTTCCCGTCCCCGGCCGACGCGCCGGATTCCGCGAGTGAGGAGGTGCCCGGGTGAGCCGGACAGCTCTGCTGGTGACGCACACCGGCCGTCGCCGCAGCACCGAGCACGCGCGGGCGGTGGCGGCGGACCTCATCGCGGCCGGCTTCGAGGTGCGGGTGGTGGCTGAGGAGGCCGACGACCTCGACCTGCCCGGCGTGGTGCCGGTGACCGGCCCGGAGGCCGCCGAGGGCGCCGAGATCGTCTTCGCGCTCGGCGGGGACGGCACCTTCCTGCGCGCCGCCGAGCTGGCCCGGCCGGCGAAGGCGCCGCTGCTCGGCATCAACCTCGGCAAGGTCGGCTTCCTGGCCGAGGCGGAGATCGACGACCTGGACAGCGCGGTACGCGACGTGGTCGGGCGTAACTACACCGTGGACGAACGGCTCACCCTGGACGTGACCGCCGAGTTCGACGGCGGCCCGACGATCGAGTCGTGGGCGTTGAACGAGATCAGCGTGGAGAAGGGCGAGCGCGCCCAGATGCTGGAACTGCTCGTCGACGTGGACGGCCGGCCGCTGTCCCGGTACGGCTGCGACGGTGTGGTCTGCGCGACTCCGACCGGCTCCACCGCGTACGCGTTCTCCGGCGGCGGGCCGGTGGTCTGGCCGGAGGTGGAGGCGCTGCTGCTGGTGCCGATCAGCGCGCACGCGCTGTTCAGCCGACCGTTGGTGACCGCGCCGACGTCCACCTTCGCGATCACGGTGGACCCGTTCACCACCCTCGCCGTCCTGTGCTGCGACGGGCGACGGGTCTACGACCTGCCGCCGGGCGCCCGGGTCACCGTGCGCCGGGGCACGCTGCCGGTGCGGATCGTGCGGCTCAAGGCGCGTCCGTTCACCGACCGGCTGGTGGCCAAGTTCGACCTGCCGGTGCAGGGCTGGCGCGGCAGCCGCCGCTGACTCCACGGTCAACGGCCGGGGCCGGTGGGCGACCGTGGCATTGGGCGGCTGTCGGGCCGACCCCGTCCCGGCGGTTCGGCGTACCCGCGTCGGCCGGCGACCGGCTACCGTAGGGGCCTCCCTCGACGACGCGCCACGTCGGGCCGGCGTACCGCGCCCGGAACCCGAGGCGGGGCCGGCGGTTCCGCCTTGCGGCGGGAACGGTCGCCCGGGCCGTCGACGGGGCCGGCGGCACCGTCGTACGGACGGTCACCGGGGCGTACGGGCTGCGTTGAGGTGGAGTCCGGGCGGGGCGGTGAGGCCCGTGTCCGCCCGGATGCGCGGCCCGGCGGTCGTGGCACCGGCCAGGGGGTGGTCGGATCCACGACGGTCGGGGTGTCGGACGAGTCGCGGCCGGCCGCGGCGGGCGGACCGGCGAGCCGAACCCGGCCGGGTGTCGACCCCGGCCAGGTCTTCGGGTCGGGGAGCCGCCGCCGGAGGAAGCGGCGGCTCACGAGCCGAGCGGCGAGGCGTGCGTCCGGCACCCCGGCCATCCACCTGCCGGGCGGAGCACCGATCCGCCCTCGCCGCCCGCCGTGGGCCGCACCGGGGTACGCCGTGCCCGGCTCGCCGTGGTCGGCCTCACCGTGCCCGCACCGCCCGGCGGTGCGGGCGCGACGGCGGTCACCGTGCCGGCGTCACCGCGCGGCGCGGACCGCGCGCTGGTGATCCTGGACGGGCTGGCCCGGTGGGGCCGGCGCCCGCGCCGGCTGGTCAACTGTCGGGGGCCGCGTCTAGTGTCGGGTGCTGTGCTGGAAGAGCTGCGCATCACCGGACTGGGCGTCATCGAGGACACCACGCTGCCGTTGACCGGCGGGATGAACGTCATCACCGGAGAGACCGGTGCGGGCAAGACCATGGTGGTCACCGGCCTCGGCCTGCTCTTCGGCGGCCGGGCCGACGCCGGCCGGGTGCGGGCCGAACCGGGCCGCGCCGTGGTGGAGGGGCGGCTGCGCCTGCACGGCCGGGTGGCCGGGACGGTGCACGCCCGGATCACCGACGCCGGCGGCGATCCCGACGAGGACGGTTCGCTGCTGTTGAGCCGGACGGTCACCGTGGAGGGTCGGTCCCGGGCGCATCTGGGCGGCCGGAGCATGCCGGTGTCGATGCTGGGCGAGGTCGGCGAGCAGGTGGTGGCCGTGCACGGGCAGTCCGACCAGCTCCGCCTGCTGCGCCCGGCCGAGCAGCGGGCCGCGCTGGACCGGTTCGCCGGCCCCGAGCACGAGAAGTTGCTCGACGCGCTGCGGGAGGCGTACACCCGGTGGCGGGCGGTGGTCGACGATCTGGCCGACCGGCGGCGCAACGCCCGCGAGCGTAATCAGGAGGCGGATCTGCTCCGCCTCGGCCTCGACGAGATCACCCGGGTCGACCCGCAGCCCGGCGAGGACGACGACCTCAAGGCGGAGGCGCAGCGTCTGGAGCACGCCGAGGGGCTGCGTACGGCGGCCCAGCTGGCCCACCAGTGCGTGGCCGGCGGGGTGGAGGCGGCCGACGACAGCCCCGACGCCACCGCACTGCTCGGCACCGCCCGGCGCACCCTGGAGGCCCAGGCCGGCACCGACCCGGCTCTCGGCGAGTTGGCCGGGCGGCTGGAGGAGGCGGCGACCCTGGTCGCCGACGTGTCCGCCGAGCTGTCGGCCTACCTCGCCGCGCTGGACGCCGACCCGGCCCGACTGCAGGCCGTCTACGAGCGGCGGGCCGCGTTGCGCGGGCTCACCCGCAAGTACGCCGACGACGTCGACGGGGTGATCGCCTGGGCCGAGCGGGCTCGCACCCGGCTGTCCGATCTGGACACCTCCGACGAGCTGCTCGACGAGCTGGACAAGGAGGCGTCCCGGCTGGCCGGTGAGGTGGCCGAGCTGGCCGGGCGGGTCTCCGCCTCCCGGCAGGAGGCGGCGGGCCGCTTCGCCGAGCAGGTCACCGTCGAGCTGGCCGGGCTGGCGATGCCGCACGCCCGGATCGAGGTGGCGGTGCTGCCGCGCCCGGTCGGGCGGGCCGAGCCGAGCCTGCCGGTCAACGGCGTCGAGGCCGGGGTCGGCCCGGACGGCGCCGACGAGGTGGAGCTGCGGCTGTTGGCCCACCCGGGCGCCCCCGCGCTGCCGTTGCAGCGGGGTGCCTCCGGCGGTGAGCTGTCCCGGGTGATGCTCGCCATCGAGGTCGTCTTCGCCGGGTCCGGCGGCCCGCCCACCCTGGTCTTCGACGAGGTCGACGCCGGCGTCGGCGGGCAGGCGGCGGTGGAGATCGGCCGCCGGTTGGCCCGGCTGGCCCGCAGCCACCAGGTCCTCGTGGTCACCCACCTGCCGCAGGTCGCCGCGTTCGCCGACCGCCACCTGGTGGTGGCGAAGGACACCGGGGGAGCGGTGACCACCAGCGGCGTGCGGGTGGTGGAGGACACGGAGCGGGCCCGGGAACTTGCCCGGATGCTCGCCGGTTTGCCGGATTCCGATCTGGGTATCGCGCATGCTGAGGAACTCCTGGCCGTGGCCGCCAAGGAAAGGCGCGCGTGATCCCGGGATTGTGACCGCAAGCACACCGGGGTGCGCTCCGGTGTGCTTCCCTGGGTAGGCGGCCCTGCTCAGGCATGTCGCGACAGCAAACCCTGCCTCACATGCCAGGATGGTCACGATGCGTCTACCCACGTTGCGCCGGACCCGGAACGCGGAACCGGGCTCAGTCCTCGGCACCGCCCGCCTCGACCGCCGGACGAAGCGGCTGGTCGGCCGGCTCCGGCCCGGGGACATCGCGATCATCGACCACGTCGACCTGGACCGGGTGGCGGCCGACTCACTGGTCGCGGTCGGGGTCGCCGCCGTGATCAATGCCAAGCCCTCGGTCTCCGGGCGCTACCCGAACCTCGGCCCCGAGGTGCTGATCTCCGCCGGCATTCCGCTCCTGGACGACCTCGGCGAGAGCGTCTTCGAACAGATCCGCGAGGGCGACGTCGTCCGGATCGAGGGCAACACGGTCTATGTCGGCGACGAGCCGGTCGCGCACGGCGCCCTGCAGGACGCCGAGACGGTGGCCAAGTCGATGGCCGACGCCCGGGAGGGGCTGTCGGTCCAGTTGGAGGCGTTCGCCGCCAACACCATGGACTACCTCAAGCAGGAACGTGACCTGCTGCTCGACGGCGTCGGCGTGCCGGAGACCCAGACCCAGCTCCAGGGCCGGCACTGCCTGATCGTGGTCCGGGGGTACGACTACAAGGCCGACCTGGACGTGCTGCGCCCCTACATCCGGGAGTTCAAGCCGGTGCTGATCGGCGTCGACGGCGGCGCGGACGCCCTGGTCGAGGCCGGCTACACCCCCGATCTGATCATCGGTGACATGGACTCGGTCACCGACGACGTGCTGCGCTGCGGCGCCGAGGTGGTCGTGCACGCCTACCCGGACGGCCGGGCACCGGGCCTGGCCCGGGTGGAGGGTCTCGGCGTGCCGGCGATCACCTTCCCGGCCGCGGCCACCAGCGAGGACCTGGCCATGCTGCTGGCCGACGAGAAGGGCGCCTCGCTGCTGGTGGCCGTCGGCACCCACGCCACCCTGGTGGAGTTCCTCGACAAGGGGCGGGGCGGCATGGCCTCGACCTTTTTGACCCGGTTGAAGGTGGGCGGCAAGCTGGTCGACGCCAAGGGCGTGAGCCGGCTCTACCGGCAGGGCATCTCCGGTTCCTCCCTGCTGCTGCTGGTCCTCTCGGCGGTCGCCGCGATGGCCTCCGCGGTGGCGGTCTCCACCGTCGGGAAGGCGTATTTGGGCGTGGTCTCCGAATGGTGGGACAATTTCGTGTTCCAGCTCGGCCAGCTCTTCTAGCTCCCCCGACCGATCAAGAGGCTTGCAAGCGTGATCAACTTCCGTTACCACGTGGTGTCCCTGACCGCGGTCTTCCTGGCGTTGGCGATCGGCCTGGTGGTCGGCACGGCCGCCCTCAACGGGCCGGTCGCCGACTCGCTCAAGGAGACCGTCAACGGGCTGCGCAAGGACAACCAGCAGATGCGCCAGACGGTCAACAGCCTCCAGAAGCAACTGGACATGGAGGAGGAGTTCGCCGCCGAGATGGCACAGGTCGTCCTCCCCGGAAAGCTGGCCGGCCGCCGGGTGCTGGTGGTCGACCTGCCCAGCGGCCGCGAGCACACCGAGGGCGTGGTGAAGATGCTCCAGCTCGGCGGGGCCAACGTCACCGGCCAGATCGACATCCAGGACAAGTTCATCAACCCGGACAACACCACCAACAACAACCTGCTGGAGTTGGCCGTCACCGCCCCCCGGCCGAACAGCGTCTCCACCACCAGCCTGCCGGGCAACGGGCACGGCGTGGAGACCTCCACCGCCCTGCTGGCCAGCGTCCTGCTGGACCGGCCGCAGGGCAGCCCGCCGGTCTCCGAGGCGGACCGCCGGGCGGTGCTGCAGGCGTACTCGAACGCCGGCTACCTCACCGCGCAGGACAAGGTCTCCGGGCCTGCCGAGGCAGTCGTGCTGGTCAGCGGGCAACCGTATGTCGACAAGGATTCGGCGAAGAAGGACGAGTCGGTGGTGAAGATCGCCGAGCAGTTCGACCGGGACGGCGCGATCGTGGTGGGCGGCATGGGCTCGGCCGGCGGTAACGTGGTCGCCGTGGTCCGGGGCGACCCGGTGCTGTCCCAGAGCATCTCGACCGTCGACAACGCCAACACCCGGCAGGGCCAGGTGGTCACCGCGCTCGCACTGGTGCAGCAACTGACCGAGAAGAAGGCCGGCCAGTACGGTGTCGGTGACAACGCCGCGTCGTTGGTGCCTAAACTGCCGCAGTGAGCGGGCTGAGCGAGCAACCACCCGGTCCGCACCGCACTGCGCTGGGAATCCGGATCGGAGGGGTCGCGTGAGACTGGGTCGGCTGCTGGCCGTCGGCGCGGGGGCGGTCGCCGCCCGCTACGTGCTGCGTGAGATGCGTACCTCCCCGGCTGCACCAGGGCTGGAGCGCACCAACTTCCGGGGTCGTACGGTCACCCTGGCCGCCGGTCCGGCCCTGGCCGTCGGGGCCGCCACCGCGGGCGCGCTCGGTGCGGGCAGCGCCCCCGCCGGTGCCGCCGCACTGCTCGCCGGCGTGGGCGCCGGCACGGTCGGGCTGTACGACGACGTCGTCGGCGCGCGTCCCGAGCAGAAGACCGCCAAGGGGTTCGCCGGGCACCTCGCCGCGCTGCGCGAGGGGCGGGTCACCGCCGGGCTGGTCAAGATCGTCGGGGTCGGCGCGGCCGGCCTCGGCGCCGCCGCGCTGCTCGCCGCCGACCGCCGGGTCGCCGCCCACCCCCGCCGGCAGCGGGCCGGTGCCCTCGGCCGTGGGCTCGACGTGCTGCTCGGCGCCGGCGTGGTGGCCGGCACCGCCAACCTGGTCAACCTGCTCGACCTGCGCCCGGGCCGGGCGCTGAAGGCGGGCATGCTGCTCGGCGCGCCGCTCTCCGCCGGCCCGGCCGGGGGGATCGCCGCGGGCGCGGTCGGCGCCGCCGCCGGGCTGGTCCGGGAGGACCTCGACGAGCGGGTGATGCTCGGCGACAGCGGCGCCAACGCCCTCGGCGCGCTGCTCGGGGTGAGCCTGGCCGCGCGGACCGGCCCGCTCGGCCGGGCAGGCGTGCTCGCCGTACTCGCCGCGCTCACCGCCGCCAGCGAGAAGGTCAGCTTCACCCAGGTCATCCAGCGGACCCCGGGGCTGCGGGAACTCGACGCGCTGGGCCGACTCGCGGACTGACGTGACTAAACCGGCACCCTTCGCCGGCGCCGGCCGGGTGGCCGGAGCGGCCGCCCTCATCGCCGTACTCACCGTGGTCAGCCGGCTCGCCGGCGTCGGCCGTACCGCCGTCTTCACCTGGACGCTCGCCCAGACCGACCTCGGTGGCGCGTACGTGGTGGCGAACAACCTGCCGAACTTCATCTTCGAGATCGTCGCCGGTGGGGCGCTGGCCAGTCTCGTCGTACCGCTGCTCGCGGCGGAGGCCGACCGGGGCGACCGGCGGGCGGTGGCCGCCACCACCGGGGCCCTGCTCACCTGGGTGCTCGCCCTGCTGGTCCCCCTCGCCGTGCTGGTCGCGCTGCTCGCCGACCCGCTGGTCGCGTTGCAGGGGACCGGCCTCAGCGAGGCCCAGCAGCAGACCGGGGCGCGGATGCTGCGACTGTTCGCCCCCCAGCTGCCGCTGTACGGCGTCGGCATCGTGCTCACCGGGGTGCTCCAGGCGCACCGGCGGTTCGCCTGGCCGGTGATCGCCCCGCTGCTGTCCAGCATCACCGTCATCGGGGTCTACCTCGGCTTCACCGCAACCGAGGGACGGCTGGCCACCGTCGCCCGGGTCAGCCCGGCCGGTGAGTTGCTGCTCGCCGGCGGCACCACGCTCGGCGTGGTGGTGCTGTCGCTGTCCCTGCTCATCCCGTTGCGTCGGCTCCGGCTGCCGCTGCGGCCGGGCTTCCGGTTTCCCGCCGGCGCCCGGGCGCGGGTCGGCGGGCTGGCCGTCGCCGGGGTGGTGACCGTCGCCGCGCAGCAGGTCGCCCTGATGGTCGTGCTCAACCAGGTCTCCTACGGGTCGACGGCCAACCCGGGCGTCTACAACATCGCGCAGACCATCTACTTCCTGCCCTGGGCGGTGCTGGCCGTGCCGCTCGCCGTGGCCGCGTACCCGACCCTGGCGACGGCCCGGGCGGCCGGCGACGAGCGGACCTACCGGGACACGCTGGCCCCGGCGGTGCGTGGCGTGGTGCTGTTCAGCCTGCTCGGCGCCGCCGCGCTGGTCGGCACCGCTGTCCCGGTCGGGCATTTCTTCTTCGAGCCGGACGTCGCCGGCCCGGCCGCGGCCGCCATCGCCGGCTTCGCCCCCGGTCTGCTCGGCTACGGCCTCTTCGCCGTGCTCACCCGAGCCCTGTACGCCCGCGGCGAGACCCGATCGGCGACCGTCGCCACGGCCGTGGGCTGGCTGACCGTGCCGGCGCTGGCGGTCCTGCTCGGGCACCTGCTGCCGCTGGCCGACCGGGTGCTGGCGGTGGCCCTGGCCACCTCCGGGGGCATGCTGGTCCTCGGCGGCCTGCTGATCACCGCCGTGCTCCGTTCCGCCGGTCGGGCCGCCCTGGCCGGCGTCGGCCGGGCCGGGGCCGCCGGCCTGCTCGCCGCCGCGGTCGCCGGGCTCGGCGGGGTGGGCGCCGCCCGCTGGCTCGCCGGCCTCGGGACCCCGACGACAGCGCAGGCGCTCGTGCAGGGCATGCTGTCCGGAGCCGTGGTCGGCGCCCTGTTCCTCGCCGTCGCCTGGCTGACCGACGCGCGCGACGTCCGGCCGCTGCTCGCCGCCGTGGCCCGCCGGCTCGGGCGGCGACGACCGCCGGCCACCACCGGCAAGCCGGAGGACCAGCGCCCCGCCGGTCGGGGCGACGGGAAGGAGACCGTTACCTCATGACGGACGCCTCGTCGGCACCGCGGTGGCCCGGCTCGGTGGCCCTGGTGCTCGCCTCCAGCACCGGCGGGGTGGGGCAGCACGTCCGCTCGGTGGCCAAAGGGCTGACCGCCGCCGGAGTGTCCGTGCTGGTCTGCGGTCCGGCCGCCACCCAGGACCAGTTCGACTTCACCGGGGTGGGTGCCCGGTTCGCGCCGGTGGAGATCCCGGCCAGCCCCACCCCGGCCGACGCGCGCGCCGTCGCCGCGCTGCGTCGGGCGCTCACCGCCACCGGGGTCGACGTCGTGCACGCGCACGGCCTGCGGGCCGGTCTGGTCGCCGTCCTCGCCCGGTCGGCCGCGCCGCTGGTCGTCACCTGGCACAACGCGGTTCTCGCCGGCGGGCTGCGCGGAGGGCTGTCCCGGCTCGTCGAGCGGGTCGTCGCCCGCGGCGTCCGGGTGGCGCTGGGCGCCTCCGCCGACCTGGTGGAGCGGGCCGCCGCGCTGGGCGCGGCCGATGCCCGCCTCGCCCCGGTCGCCGCGCCGACGCTGCCCGCGCCGCGCCGCCGCCGGGCCGCCGTCCGCGCCGAGTTCGGGGTCGGTCCCGACCGGCCGCTGATCCTCTCCGTGGGTCGGCTGCACCCGCAGAAGCGGTACGACATCCTGGTCGACGCGGCCGCCCGGTGGCGTACCCGGTCGCCGGCGCCGCTGATGCTGATCGCCGGCAGCGGACCCGCGTACCTCCAGCTCGCCGCGCGGATCTCGGCCGCCCGGGCGCCGGTGACCCTGCTCGGGCACCGGACCGACGTGGCCGACCTGCTGGCCGGTGCCGACCTGGCCGTGGTGACCAGCGACTGGGAGGCCCGCCAACTCTTCGCCCAGGAGGCGCTGCACGCCGGCGTACCGCTGGTGGCGACCGCGGTGGGGGGCCTGCCGGAGCTGGTCGGGGACGCCGCGGTGCTGATCCCCGCCGGTGACGTCGACGCGGTCGACGCGGCGGTCCGCGGCCTGCTGGACGACGATGTTCGCCGGGCTGACCTGGCCCGCCGGGGCACCGCCCGGGCCGCGACCTGGCCGACCGAGGCGGACACGGTGGCCGCCCTGGCCGCGCTCTACGCCGAACTGGTGCCCGAGCCGTCGACGGGGAACCGGTGATGCTGCGCAGACTCACCCCGGTTCTGTTGACCCTGGTCGTGGTGGCCCTGGGCATCACCGCGCTGGCCGCCCGCCCCGACAAGGGCGACCCCGAACGCGACGCCGACTTCGTGGTGCTGGCCGGGGTGGCCGGGCTGCGCTGGGACGACGTGGATCCGGAGACCACCCCGACGCTGTGGCGGATGGCCGAGGAGGGCTCCATCGGCTCCCTCTCGGCGCGCTCCGCGCACCGGCCCACCTGCCCGGTCGACGGCTGGCTCACTCTCGGCGCCGGCAACTTCGCCGCGTGGAACGGCAGCCGCACGGCCGGTGGCTGCCCGGCCACCGGGGTGACCGTCGAGCAGCCGGACCGGATCGGCGCCAACCTGCCCGACCAGGAGAGCGTCGTCGCGTACAACCAGGATCAGCTCACCTGGGGCGCCACGCCCGGGTCCCTGGCGGAGTCGGTGCGCTGCTCGGTGGCGGTCGGGCCGGGCGCCGCGCTGGCCGCCGCCCGCCCGTTCGGCCGCGTCGACCGGTACGCGCCGGTCCTCCCCGCCGATCCGGCCGAACTGCTCGGCTCCTGCGTGCTGAGCATCGTCGACCTGGGCACCGTCGACGGCGCGGACCGGGCGATCCGTACCGCCCAGGCCCGGCAGGCCGACGCGCAGCTCGCCCGGGTGCTCGCTGCCCGGCCGCCCCGCTCGCTGGTCCTGCTCGCCGGCGTCTCCGACACCGACACGCCGTCCCGGCTGCACGTGGCCGTCGCCAACGGCCCTGGTTGGGAACAGGGCTGGCTGACCTCGTCGAGCACCGACCGCCGGGGCTACCTGCAACTGGTCGACCTGGCCCCCACCGCCCTCGCCGCGCTGGGCCGGCCGATGCCGGAGCGGCTCTTCGTCGGCCGTGCCGCGGTACCGGTCGGCGGACGCCCGGCCGACCTGCGTGCCGCGATCGACGTGCCGGCCGACGCGGACCGCGAGGCCGGCGCGCGGCACTCGGTCGCCGGCTGGTTCTTCACCGTGCTCGCCACCGCCCAGGTGGCCCTCGCCGTGGCGGTCCTGCCGCTGCTGCGCCGGGCCCGCCGGCACGCCGGACCGCACGGGCCCGAACCGGTCACCCGGCGGGTGGTGGCGGCCGTGGAGCTGCTGCTGATCGCCGCCGCGCTCGCCGTACCGGCCGCCCTGCTCGCCGATGCCGCGCCGTGGTGGCGTGGCCAGCACGCCGCGTGGTGGTTCGCGGTGGTGACCGCCGCGCTGATCGTCGGGGGCACGGCCGCCGTCCGCCTCAGCCCCGGACACGACCGCACCCTCGGCCCGCTCGGAGCGGTGGCCGGGCTGGCCACCCTGGTGGTCGGCGTCGACGTGCTCACCGGCTCCCGGTTGCAGCTCAACGGCGTGGTCGGCTACTCCGCCCTGGAGGGCGGCCGGTACGCCGGCCTCGGCACCGTCGGCCTGGGGGTGCTCATCGCCGGCTCGCTGCTCTGCGGCGGCTGGCTGGCCCAACGGACCCCCCGGACCTGGCGTCCCATGGTCATGGTGGGGGTCGGCAGCGCCGCCGTGGTGGTCGTCGGCAGCCCCTACCTCGGGGCGGACTCGACCGGCGCGATCGCGCTCACCGCGGGGGTGAGCGTGGCCGCCGCGATCTGCACCGGCGGCTGGCTGACCACGAGCCGGCTGGCCTGGGCCACCATGGCCGGGCTGGCGCTCACCATCGGCTTCGCCATGGTCGACCTGCGTCGGCCCGAGGCCGAGCGGGGCGCGGTGGGCCGATTCCTCGCCGCGCTCGGCGACGGCACCGGCGGGCTCGCCGTGCACCGGTCGAGCACCGCCAACATCGAGACCCTGGTCAACAGCCCGCTCACCGTGTTGGCCGTGGCCGGCGCCGCGCTCGTCTGGTTCGCCCTGCTCCGGCCCTGGGGCGGCCTGATGCGGCTGTTCGGCATCTACCCGGCGATCCGGGCCGCGATGGCCGGTACCGGGGTGGCCGCCGGGATCGGCGGGGTGCTGGGCGGCGCGGCGCTGGACGTGGCCGGGGCGGCGGGCGCCCTGGTGGTGCCGATGGCGGCGCTCGCCGCGCTGCGGGTGCTCGACCATGCCACCGACCGCACCCAGCCCGGCGCCGAGGCCGGCACCGGCACGGCCGGTGGACCGGGCGGCCGCCCGGACGCCCGGAGCGAGGCGGAGGCCGCCGAGTGCGGGGCGGCCGACGGGCCGGCGCGGGTACCCGCCCAGGGCGCGCCGACGTCGACCGCGGCGCCCACCGCCTGAGGCGGACCCGGTTTCACGTGCGCCGACGGTGGGTGCGACGCCGGCCCGGGACAGGGAAGGTGTTACCGTGGAATCCCGTGGATCGCGTGATCACTCTGCTGATCGGCACGGCGGTTCGCACGACCGCGACGGACGACACGGGAGCAGGCCTTGGCCCCATCAGCACGGACGACCAGGCACATTTTCGTCACCGGGGGCGTCGCCTCCTCGCTGGGTAAGGGCCTCACCGCCTCCAGCCTCGGCAACCTGCTGACCGCGCGCGGGCTGCGCGTGGTGATGCAGAAGCTCGACCCGTACCTCAACGTCGACCCGGGGACGATGAACCCGTTCCAGCACGGCGAGGTCTTCGTCACCGAGGACGGCGCCGAGACCGACCTCGACGTCGGCCACTACGAGCGGTTCCTGGACCGGGACCTGTCCGGCAAGGCGAACGTCACCACCGGGCAGATCTACTCGGCGGTGATCGCCAAGGAGCGGCGCGGCGAGTACCTGGGCGACACCGTCCAGGTCATCCCGCACATCACCAACGAGATCAAGTCGCGGATCCTCGGCATGGGCGAACCGGACGCCGAGGGCCAGGTCCCCGACGTGGTCATCACCGAGGTCGGCGGCACGGTCGGCGACATCGAGTCGCTGCCGTTCCTGGAGGCGATCCGCCAGGTCCGTCACGACCTGGGCCGGGACAACTGCTTCTACCTGCACGTCTCGCTGGTGCCGTACCTGGCGCCGTCGGGCGAGCTGAAGACCAAGCCGACCCAGCACTCGGTGGCCCAGTTGCGCAGCATCGGCATCCAGCCGGACGCCCTGGTGCTGCGCTGCGACCGGGACATCCCGGACAAGGTCAAGGAGAAGCTCTCCCTCTACTGCGACGTGGACCGGGAGGCGGTCACCGCCGCCCCGGACGCGCCGAGCATCTACGACATCCCGAAGGTGCTGCACCGCGAGGGCCTCGACGCGTACGTGGTGCGCCGGCTGGGCGTGTCCTTCCGGGACGTGGACTGGTCCCGCTGGGACGACCTGCTGGACCGGGTGCACCAGCCCCGCCACACGGTGACCGTGGCGCTGGTCGGCAAGTACGTCGACCTGCCCGACGCGTACCTGTCGGTGAGCGAGGCGATCCGGGCCGCCGGCTTCGGCCACCGGGCCCGGGTGCAGCTGCGC
Source organism: Micromonospora narathiwatensis (assembly GCF_900089605.1). Classification (NCBI taxonomy): domain Bacteria; kingdom Bacillati; phylum Actinomycetota; class Actinomycetes; order Micromonosporales; family Micromonosporaceae; genus Micromonospora; species Micromonospora narathiwatensis. The sequence goes on from NZ_LT594324.1 coordinate 997,158, forward strand.
TGGGTGCCCAGCGACGACTGCGTCACCCCGGCCGGCGCGGCGGCGGCCCTGTCCGGCGTGGACGGCATCGTCATCCCGGGCGGTTTCGGCGTACGCGGCATCGAGGGCAAGATCGGCACTGCCCGGTACGCCCGGGAGAACGGCATCCCGCTGCTCGGCCTCTGCCTCGGCCTGCAGTGCATGACCATCGAGGCGGCCCGCCACCTGGCCGGCCTCGACGGCGCGAACTCGCTGGAGTTCGACGAGGAGGCCAAGCACCCGGTGATCGCCACGATGGCCGACCAGGAGGACATCGTCGCCGGCAAGGGCGACCTGGGCGGCACCATGCGGCTCGGGGCGTACCCGGCGAAGCTGGCGGAGGGCTCGCTGGTCGCCGAGGCGTACGGCAGCACCGAGGTCAGCGAGCGGCACCGGCACCGGTACGAGGTGAACAACGCCTACCGCGACCAGCTCACCAAGGCCGGTCTGCACATCTCGGGCACCTCGCCGGACGGCCGGCTGGTCGAGTTCGTCGAGCTGGACCGGAAGCTGCACCCGTTCTTCGTGGCCACCCAGGCGCACCCGGAGCTGAAGAGCCGGCCGACCCGCCCGCACCCGCTGTTCGCCGCGTTCGTCAAGGCCGCGGTCGCGTACTCCCAGGCCGACCAGCTCCCGGTCGACCTGGCGACCGCCCCGCCGGAGGCCGCGGCGGCCAAGGCGAGCCGTAACGGCGCCGCCGCCGCGGCGAAGGCGACCGCGTCGTGAGCGAGCGGAGCGAGCGAGCCGGCGGGTTCAGTAGCGTGGCGGCGGCGTGAGCGCGGTCGAGCACCGGTACGAGGTGACCGGCCACCGGGAGATCTGGTCCGGCCGGATCTTCTCGGTGGTCAGCGACGACGTCACCATGCCCGGCGGCGGCACGGCCGCACGGGACTACGTCCGGCACGTGGGCGCGGTGGCCGTGGTGGCGCTGGACGACGCGGGGCAGGTGGTGCTGATCCGGCAGTACCGGCACCCGGTCGGCCGGCACCTGTGGGAGCTGCCGGCCGGGCTGATGGACGTCAGCGGCGAGGACTTGGCCGCCGCCGCGGCCCGGGAACTGGCCGAGGAGGCGGACCTGACCGCCGGTACCATCGACGTCCTGGTCGACCTGCACACCTCGCCGGGCTTCTCCGACGAGGTGGTCCGGGTCTTCCTGGCCCGCGACCTGGCCGACGTGCCCGCCGAGCAGCGGCACGACCGGCGCGACGAGGAGGCTGACCTCCAGGTCGTCCGGGTCGACCTGGACGAGGCGGTCGGGATGGTCCTGGCGGGGGAGATCACCAACGCCGCCTGCGTGGCCGGGCTGCTCGCCGCCGGCCGGGCCCGGGAGACCGGCTTCACCGCGCTGCGCCGGCCGGAGGCGCCGCTGCCCCGCTGAGCGCGGCCACGGGGACGTGACCGGGCCGCGCGGGGTGAGCCGCGCGGCCCGGTGCCCGTACCGCCGCGGCTGTCTCCGCCACCGGCCGATCCATGCCTGACACATCGTCAGGACGACCGGGTACCGGATGTCACTGTGTTGGCCTCCGGGGAGTTCCCGCGCGCCTAGACTGCCGCCGGCGGGACCGGTGGACCGTGTCGGCAAAGGGGCCGCTGCGGCGCCGCGCAGTCGGGGACGAGCAGCCCCGGAGGAAGGTGACTGCATCGTGAAGGTCGGAATCCCTCGCGAGGTCAAGAACCACGAGTACCGGGTGGCGATCACGCCCGCGGGCATCAACGAGTTCACCCGCCACGGCCACGAGGTCTTCGTCGAGTCCGGTGCGGGTGTCGGCTCCAGCATCGCCGACGACGAGTTCGCCGCCGCCGGCGCGAAGATCCTGGCCAGCGCGGACGAGGTCTGGGACGCCGCCGAGCTGGTGCTCAAGGTCAAGGAGCCGGTCGCCGAGGAGTACCACCGGATGCGTGCGGGGCAGGTGCTCTTCACCTACCTGCACCTGGCCGCCTCCCGCGAGTGCACCGACGCGCTGCTCGACCGCGAGGTCACCGGCATCGCGTACGAGACCGTCGAACTGCCGGACCGGTCGCTGCCGCTGCTCGCCCCGATGTCCGAGGTGGCCGGCCGGCTCGCGCCGCAGGTGGGCGCCTTCTACATGATGCGTACCGGGGGTGGGCGCGGCGTGCTGCCGGGCGGCGTCTCCGGCGTCTACGCGGCCAAGACGGTGGTCATCGGCGCCGGTGTCTCCGGCATGAACGCCGCCGCGATCGCGCTCGGCATGCAGTCCGAGGTGCTGCTGCTGGACAAGAACGTCGCCCGGCTGCGTCAGGCCGACGCCATCTACCGCGGCCACCTGCAGACCGTCGCCTCCAACGCGTACGAGATCGAGCGGGCCGTGGTCGACGCGGACCTGGTCATCGGCGCGGTGCTGGTGCCCGGCGCGAAGGCGCCGAAGCTCATCTCCAACGAGCTGGTGTCCCGGATGAAGCCGGGCAGCGTGCTCGTCGACATCGCCATCGACCAGGGTGGCTGCTTCGAGGACTCGCGCCCCACCACGCACGCCGACCCGGTCTACAAGGTGCACGAGTCGATCTTCTACTGCGTGGCGAACATGCCCGGGGCGGTGCCGAACACCAGCACCCACGCGCTGACCAACGTCACCCTGCCGTACGCGCTGGAGCTGGCCAACCAGGGCTGGCGTCAGGCGCTGCGCAACGACCCGGCCCTGGCGCTGGGCCTGAACACCCACGCCGGCAGGGTCGTCTACGGCCCGGTCGCCGAGGCGCACGAGATGGACGTGCTGCCGCTGGCCGAGGTGCTGGCCTGACCCGCGATACCCCGACCACGGAACGGGCCGGTGCGGAACCCGCGCCGGCCCTGTGCCGTGCCGTCCGGGGCTACCTGGACCACCTCACCGTCGAGCGTGGGCTCTCCGTGAACACCCTCGCCTCGTACCGTCGCGACCTCGACCGCTACCTGGTCACCCTGGCCGCGGCCGGGGTGACCGACCTGGCCGCGGTCGGGGCCGCCGAGGTCGAGGGACATCTGGCCCGGCTGCGCGCCGGCGACGCCGACCACCCGCCCCTCGCCGTGTCATCGGCGGCCCGTGCCGCCAGCGCCGTCCGCGGCCTGCACCGCTTCGCGCTGCGCGAGGGGCTGGCTGGCGTCGACCCCAGCCGCGACGTCCGCCCGCCCACCCCGGCGCGCAGGCTGCCCCGGGCGCTGCCGGTCGACGACGTCATCCGGCTGCTGGAGGCCGCCGGCCCGGGCACCGCCACCGGCGACGCGGCGCCCCGCACGCTGCGCGACCGGGCGCTGCTGGAGTTCCTGTACGGCACCGGCGCGCGCATCTCCGAGACGGTCGGCGCGGTCGTGGACGACCTGGACGTGGACGAGGGGACCGTGCTGCTGCGCGGCAAGGGCGGCCGGACCCGCCTCGTGCCGGTCGGCGGGTACGCGGTCGAGGCGCTGCGCGCCTGGCTGGTGCGGGGCCGTCCGGCACTGCTCGCCGCCGGCCGGGGCACCCCGGCGGTCTTCGTCAACGCGCGGGGCGCCCCGCTGACCCGGCAGGGCGCCTGGACCGTCCTGCGCGGCGCCGCCGAGCGGGCCGGCCTGCCGGTGGCCGGACCCGACGCGGTCTCCCCGCACACCCTGCGCCACTCGTACGCCACCCACCTGCTCGACGGCGGCGCCGACGTCCGGGTGGTGCAGGAACTGCTCGGCCACGCCTCGGTGACCACCACCCAGGTGTACACGTTGGTCACCGTGGAGCGGCTGCGCGAGGTGTACGCCACCGCCCACCCACGGGCCCGCGGCTGACCTCTTCGGACCCCTGGCGACGGCAGGCCGGGCCGACACGCCGACCCGGTACCGAACGCGCTGCTGGCGCGTGGCGTACAGTCGGCATCGGCGTGGACCTCATGGACGACGAACCGGGGGTACGCAGCGGCGCCGCGAGGGACGTCGGACGGCTCCGACGCCGGGTGGTCGTCGGGAGGGGGCAACGAAGACATGGCTGGCAACGCGGACCGTGCCGAGACCTGGACGTCGGAGCTCCGTGAGCAGCAGGCGTCGCTCGGCGCCGACCTCGGCCCGGCCGACCCGGCCGCGTACACGATGCGCAAGCCGATCCCGGAGCCGATGCCGACCGACCGGCACGGCCCGGCGCGGATCATCGCGATGGCCAACCAGAAGGGTGGCGTCGGCAAGACCACCACCACCATCAACCTGGGCGCGGCGCTCGCCGAGTACGGCCGGCGGGTGCTGCTGGTCGACTTCGACCCGCAGGGCGCGCTCTCCGTCGGTCTCGGCGTCAACCCGCACAATCTCGATCTGTCGGTCTACAACCTGCTCATGCAGGACGACGTCACCGCCGAGGACGTCCTGATCAAGACCGACGTCGCCGGGCTGCACCTGCTCCCGGCCAACATCGACCTCTCCGCCGCCGAGATCCAGCTGGTCAACGAGGTCGCCCGGGAGATGGCCCTGGCCCGCGTGCTCAAGACGGTCCGCAAGGAGTACGACTTCATCCTGATCGACTGCCAGCCCTCGCTGGGCCTGCTGGCGATCAACGCGCTGACCGTGGCGCACGGCGTGCTCATCCCGCTGGAGTGCGAGTTCTTCAGTCTGCGCGGGGTCGCGCTGCTGCTGGACACCATCGACAAGGTGCGCGAGCGGCTCAACTTCGACCTGGAACTCGAAGGCATCCTCGCCACCATGTACGACAGCCGCACCACCCACTGCCGTCAGGTGCTCCAGCGGGTGGTGGAGGCGTTCGGCGACAAGGTCTACCAGACCGTGATCACCAAGACCGTGAAGTTCCCCGAGTCGACCGTCGCCGGCGCCCCGATCACCACCCTCGACCCGGCCTCCTCCGGTGCCCGCAACTACCGTCAGCTGGCCCGTGAGGTGATCGCCGCGCAGGCCGAACGGTAGGTCGAACGCGGGATGTCCGGGCCGTGGACTACGGTTTTCCGGTGACCGCACCGCCCCTCGACCCGTCTGCCGCCCCGCGCCGCGCCGCCGACCCGGCGACCGCCGCCGAGCCGGCCGCGGAGGTCGACGGCGTCGTCCCGGCCGACCCGGCCGAGGAATCCGGCAGGTTCACCGTCCGGCTGGACAACTTCACCGGCCCGTTCGACCTGCTGCTCCAGCTCATCAGCAAGCACAAGCTCGACGTCACCGAGGTGGCCCTGCACAGGGTCACCGACGAGTTCATCGCGTACCTGCGGGCCATGGGCGACCAGTGGGACCTGGACGAGACCAGCGAGTTCCTGCTGGTCGCCGCCACCCTGCTCGACCTGAAGGCGGCCCGGCTGCTGCCCGCCGCCGAGGTGGAGGACGAGGAGGATCTCGCCCTGCTGGAGGCCCGGGACCTGCTCTTCGCCCGGCTGTTGCAGTACAAGGCGTACAAGGAGGCGGCGGCGCATCTGGCCGAGCTGGAGGCGGTCGGCGGTCGGCGCTACCCCCGCGCGGTCACCCTGGAACCCCGGTACGCCGAGGCCCTGCCCGACCTGGTGCTCGGCATCGGCCCGGAGCGGCTGCTCAAGCTGGCGCTGAAGGCGATGACCCCGAAGCCGGCGCCCGAGGTGTCCATCGCGCACGTGCACATGGTCCGGGTCAGCGTCCGGGAGCATGCGGAGATCATCTCCGCCCGGCTGCGTCGCGCCGGCACGGCCACCTTCTCGCTGCTCTGCGCCGACTGCGAGATCACCCTGGAGGTGGTGGCCCGTTTCCTCGCCCTGCTGGAGCTGTACCGGCAGGGGCTGGTCGCCTTCGTGCAGGAGCAGGCCCTGGAGGAGCTGACCGTCCGGTGGACCGGTCCCACCGACGGCGACACCGAGCTGACCATCGACGAGTACGCCGGCTCCCCCGAGCCGGCCGCCCCGCCGGCGTCCGACGGCGGCGACACGGCAACCGCACGGGAGGGAACCGCATGAGCGAGCGTGAGCGAGCGAATCGTCAACGGAGTGCGGTGGTGCCTCATGGCGGCACTGCTCACAGTCCGACCCCCGGCCGACGCCGCGGCAACGGTGCCGCGGCGTTCGACGCGGCCGGGGCTTGGACCGTTCGGCGCAGCGGAGTGCCGGCATGAGCGACGAGGAGCGCAGGGACTCGCTGGCCGACCAGGCCGCCGCCTGGGTCCCCCCGTGGCAGCGCTCCGCACCCCCGAAGCCCATCCCCGAGCCCGCCGCCGAGGCTGAGTCTGAGTCCGCCACGGAGGCCGAGCCCGCCGCGGAGGGCCAGCCGACGCCCGAGCCTGCCCCTGCGGACTCGCCTGACGCCGTACCTCAGCCCGCTGCAGATCTTGAAAGCGAAGAGCCCCCCGACGCGCCCACCCCTTCCAAGATCTCCACGGTCACCGGGACGGAGCCCCCGTCCGCTCCGGATCTTGGTACGGAGACGCCCCCGGAGGGGCCGAACGGCACCAAGATCCCCGAGGAGAGCGGCACCGGCGAGTCGGCTGGGGAGAGCGACGACGTCGGCGTACCCGCGAAGCGGGGGCGGCGGCGGGTGACGGCTGCGGCGGAGCCGGCACCCGAGTTGGGCGACGCGGAGCTGCGGGGGGCGCTGGAGGCGATCCTGCTGGTGGTGGACCAGCCGGTCAGCGAGCTGACCCTGGCCCAGGTGCTGGAGCAGTCCCCGGAGCGGATCGGCCCGATGCTTGACGACATCGCGGCCGGCTACACCGCCGCCGGGCACGGCTTCGAGCTGCGCCGGGCCGCCGGAGGCTGGCGGCTCTACACCCGCCCGGAATACGCCACCTACGTGGAGCGGTTCGTGCTGGACGGGCAGTCCGTACGGCTCACCCAGGCGGCGCTGGAGACCCTGGCCGTGGTCGCCTACAAGCAGCCGGTCACCCGGTCGCGGATCTCCGCCATCCGGGGTGTCAACTGCGACGGGGTGCTCCGTACCCTGGTCTCCCGCGGCTTGGTCGAGGAGTGCGGCGCCGAACCGGACAGCGGGGCGTTCCTCTACCGAACCACCACGATGTTCCTGGAGAAGCTGGGGTTGAACTCGGTGGACGACCTGCCGCCGCTGGCCCCCTTCCTGCCCGACGACGTAGAAGAGCTTGCCGATGCGACGCGATGACCGTGCCCCGAAGCCCGACGCCCCCGTGTACGACAGCACCGAGCGCCTCCAGAAGCTGCTCGCCGCCGCCGGGGTGGGCTCGCGGCGTGCCTGCGAGGATCTGATCTTCCGGCGGCGGGTCACCGTCAACGGCCGGGTCGCCCAGCTCGGCGACAAGGCCGACCCGACCCGCGACGTGATCCACGTCGACGGCGAGCGGCTGCAGGCCGACACCCGCCTGGTCTACCTGGCCATGAACAAGCCCCGAGGGGTCGTCTCCACGATGGCGGACGAGAAGGGCCGTGCCGCGCTGTCGGACTTCCTCGGCAACCGGGTGGAGCAGCGGGTCTACCACGTCGGGCGGCTCGACGCGGACAGCGAGGGCCTGCTGCTGCTCACCAACGACGGCACCCTCGCCCACCGGCTCATGCACCCGTCGTACGGGGTGCAGAAGACCTATCTCTGCGAGGTGGCCGGGCCGATCCCGCGCAACCTCGGCAAGCGGCTGGCCGCCGGGGTCGAGCTGGAGGACGGGCCGGTGAAGGTCGACTCGTTCCGGGTGGTGGACAGCCTGGGCAAGACCGCCCAGGTGGAGCTGACCCTGCACGAAGGGCGCAAGCACATCGTCCGGCGGCTGTTGGCCGAGGTCGGCCACCCGGTGAGCCGGCTGGTGCGTACCTCGATCGGACCGATCCGCCTTGGCGACCTGCGCGCCGGGCGGACCCGGCGGCTCACCAACGCCGAGGTCGCCGCCCTGTTCAAGGCGGTGGGTGACTGACCGGTCGTTGCGGGTACGCGCCCCGGTAGGCTTCCTCGCGGCCGGCGACGGCTCCGGGTCGTGGCGCGGCGTCAGCCGCGCCGAGTCGGAGTTGTCGGGGCATCCCCGCGGGTGTCGCGGGTCGCGTCCGGTGACGTCGCCGCGCGGCCCGCCACGGGCGCGGGCATCATTGACGAGGACAACCGCTCAACGGCGCCGGACCCACCGGCGACCGGCGAGGTACGGGCTGAGGAGGCACACGGTGGGGGAGAACGAACGGACCGGGCGGTGCGTGGTCGCGGTGGACGGGCCATCCGGTTCGGGCAAGTCCACCGTCTCGCGGCGGCTAGCCGTCGACGTCGGGGCCCGCTACCTCGACACCGGCGCGATGTACCGGGCGCTCACCTGGGCGGTGCTGCGCTCCGGCGTCGACCTGACCGACACCGAGTCGGTGGCCAAGGTCGCCAGCGAGGTCGACCTGCACATCGGGACCGACCCCCAGGGGTACGGCGTGACCGCTGACGGCGTCGACGTGGCCAAGGAGATCCGCGGTCCCGAGGTGACCACCGCGGTCTCCGCCGTGGCCGCCGTATCGGCCGTACGCGAGCTGCTGGTCGCCCGGCAGCGCCAGATGATCGCGAACGCCGGCCGGATCGTGGTCGAGGGTCGCGACATCGGCTCGGTGGTGGCCCCGGACGCCGACCTGAAGGTCTACCTGACCGCCTCGGAGACGGCCCGCGCCCAGCGGCGCAGCGCCGAGGACGCCGCCGACGTCGCCGCGACCGCCGCCGACCTGGCCCGCCGCGACAAGCTCGACTCGACCCGCAAGGTCGACCCGCTCCAGCAGGCCCCGGACGCGGTCGTGCTGGACACCACCGAACTGGGCATCGACGAGGTCGTCGCCCGGCTGCGCGAGATGCTCACCGAGCGGGGTGTGGCGTGACCGAGACGAGTGACGGCTGGGTCGAGCTGCGCGATCCGGAGTTCGACGCCGAGGAGCAGGCCGGCCCGCAGCCGGTGGTGGCCGTGGTCGGCCGCCCCAACGTGGGCAAGTCGACGCTGGTCAACCGGATCATCGGCCGCCGGCAGGCGGTCGTCGAGGACATTCCCGGCGTGACCCGCGACCGGGTCCCGTACGACGCTCAGTGGAACGGCCGGGCGTTCACCGTGGTGGACACCGGCGGCTGGGAACCCGACGCGAAGGACCGGGCCGCGGCGATCGCCGCGCAGGCCGAGGCCGCCGTCACCACCGCCGACGTGGTGCTCTTCGTGGTCGACGCGACGGTCGGCTCGACCGATGTGGACGAGGCCGCGGTGAAGATGCTGCGCCGCAGCGCCAAGCCGGTCATCCTGGTGGGGAACAAGGCCGACAACGCCGCCGTCGAGATGGAGGCGACCGCGCTGTGGTCGCTCGGCCTCGGTGAGCCGTACCCGGTGTCGGCGCTGCACGGGCGCGGCTCCGGCGACCTGCTCGACGCCATCATGGACGCCCTGCCCGAGGCCCCAAAGGTGGTGGAGCACCGGCCCCGCGGCCCGCGCCGGGTGGCCCTGGTGGGCCGGCCCAACGTCGGCAAGTCCAGCCTGCTCAACCGTTTCTCCGGTGAGGAGCGGGCGGTGGTCGACTCGGTCGCCGGCACCACCGTCGACCCGGTCGACAGCCTGGCGGAGATCGGCGGGGAAACCTGGCAGCTGGTGGACACCGCCGGCCTGCGCAAGCGGGTGGGCAAGGCCAGCGGCACCGAGTACTACGCCAGCCTGCGTACCGCCTCGGCGATCGAGGCGGCCGAGGTGGCGGTGGTGCTGCTCGACGCCAGCGAGGTGATCAGCGAGCAGGACCAGCGGATCCTCACCATGGTCGTGGAGGCCGGCCGGGCCCTGGTCATCGCGTTCAACAAGTGGGACCTGGTCGACGCCGACCGCCGCTACTACCTGGACAAGGAGATCGACCGGGAACTGCGCCGCATCCCCTGGGCGATCCGGCTCAACCTGTCGGCGAAGACCGGCCGGGCGGTCGACAAGCTTGCCCCGGCCCTGCGTAAGGCCCTGGCGAGCTGGGAGACGCGGATCCCCACCGCGCAGCTCAACCAGTGGCTCACCGCCCTGGTCCAGGCCACCCCGCACCCGGTACGCGGCGGTCGCGCGCCGCGCATCCTCTTCGCCACCCAGGCCGGGGTGGCCCCGCCGCGCTTCGTGCTGTTCACCACCGGTCCGCTGGACGCCGGCTACCAGCGCTTCGTCGAGCGCAAGCTCCGTGAGGAGTTCGGCTACGAGGGCAGCCCGATCGAGATCTCGGTACGCCCTCGCAAGAAGGTCGGTCCGGGCGGGCGCGGCAAGGCCCACGGCTGACCCTGGTCACCTCCCCCGCCGGGCAGGGCCGGCCTGGGCCGTCACCGAGGCCGCCGCGCGGCGGGGGAGGGGCCTGTGCGCGGTACGAAGATCCTGCGCTAAGCTGTACCGGCTGCCGCAGGGGAGACCCGGCGGGGCATCGGGACGTGGCGCAGTTTGGTAGCGCACTTGACTGGGGGTCAAGGGGTCGTCGGTTCAAATCCGGCCGTCCCGACAGAGTTTCAGCAGGTCAAGGCCTTGATTCACTTCGGTGAGTCGGGGCCTTCTTGCTGTTCCGTCTCACAATTCATCACGTACGCCCGTACTGCTGAATTTCGGGCGTAGGAGTCACCCGAACAGCCCGGATTCGAGGTGCTCGGCTGCCACCTTCAGGTGGCTGCTGTCGGGGTGGACGTAGACCCGTTTGGCGAGCGTGCCGCCGTCGGCGTGGCCGGCCCAGGCGGCCAGCACGACGTCGGGCACACCGGCGGCGGCGAGGTAGGTCAGGCATGCGTGCCGCGCGTCGTACGGCCGAACCTTGCGGACACCGACCTTGGCCATCAGCTCGTACACCCGGCGGCGGAGCCAGTCGGTGCGTTGCGGCTGGCCGAGTTCGTTGACCAGGACGTAGCCGCTGTCGACGTAGGCGTTGCCGGCCTTCAGACGCTCCTTCTTCTGCAGGGTGTGGAACGCCTTCAGCGCCTTCGTTACCGTTGCCGGCATCGGCAGGCCGCGCTTGCCGGCCACCGACTTGGCCTCCTTCTCCTCGATCTCGCCGTCGACGAGCGTCCGGGTGTTCTCCCCGGCCGCGATCGTGCCGGCCTCGAAGTCGACATCGGACCAGCGCAGCCCGCACACCTCGGCGGGTCGTAGGCCCATCAGCGACAGCAAGCAGACGGCGTACAGGCGTTCGCCCGTGATGCCGGTCAGGAACGTCTTCACCTCCTCCTGGGTCCAGGGCTTGCGCTCAGCCTGTGCCTCGGCTGCGGCCTTCGCGGCAGCCCTGGGGATGGTGACGAACGCTGCGACGTTGCGGACCACGAGTTGGCGGCGAACCGCCACGTTCAGCGCGGTCCGGAGGCGGCCGAGCGTCAGGCGCACCGATCGGACACCCAAGCCCGTTCCCGGTTTGCCGCCGCGTTTCCGGCCCTCCGTCAGCATCCAGTCGACCAACGCCTCGATGTCGGCCTCGGTGATGTCTTGGAGTGGCTGTCCGCCGAGACGCGCCCGGACCGGCAGGAGCGCGTCCCGGTAGTTGGCGGCGGTGGCCTTCTCCACGTCACGGGTGGCCGACGTCAACCACTCGTCGAGGAACTCGTCCACCGTGATCTTGCCGGGTTTGACGTACGTGCCGCGGTCGGTCTCGTGCTTGATCCGGGCGTATTCGGCCCTGGCTTCCTTTCTGGTGTCGAAGGTGTAGGTCCGCTGGTCCCGGCGTCCGTCCGGCTTGCGCCCGACGTCGATGACGAAGCGGTAGCGGGTCTTGCCGCTGCGAAGGATGATCTTCTTGATCGGGTCCGACGTACTCACGCTGGTCGTGCTCCTTTCGTTGGGGGATGCGCTGGTGCTCTGGCGTCAACGCCTGACACACCGGCCGGTCACGAGGTAATGGTACCTTCTTTTGGTACCTATTTTCGGTACAGATTTGTCCGTGCGGTGGCGGATGGTGGTGGGCGATGTGGAATGTGGGAACCTCGACTCGTCATCCAGCCGTTCGAGCCGCTCGCCAAGGAGTTGAGGCATGCCGCGACAGCGTCCTGTCGCCGATAACCTGCCACCGTTGCCTGCGCGAGAGAAGCGGGATCAGCAGGTCAAGATCCGGCTCATGCCTTCGGAGATAGAGAGGCTGGCGGTGTTGCGGCCTGACCTCACGCCATCCGGGATTCTCGCGTTGCTCGTCGACGACGTGCTCGCTGGGCGGTATCGGCCGGCGTGGGCTGCCGCTGCACCCGATGATGCTGAAGCGGGCGGGCCCCAGCGGTCGGCGTAGTCACCTGTCCGTCCGGTCTGGATGATTCTCGCGGTCGGTCTTCTGCCGTTCGATGCCAATGAGCTTGAGCAGGTCCGCCGTGCGGACGCGGTAGGAGGTTCCGATCCGAAGGACTGGGCACGGGAAGGTCCCGCTCTTCGCCAAGTCGTAGGCCTTCGTGCGGCCCACGCCGAGAGCGCGAGCGGCGGTCGCGAGATCGACCACCGCGGGTAGTTGGAGTAGCTCGTCCCGGTTGAGAGCGCTGGCGATCATCACCCTGCTCCTTAGGTCGAGGGGAGCGGACGCCGGGGGCGTCCGGCTGGAGAGGCACGGTTCGACATGCCTCGACATGACCATCCGCTCCGGGCGTTGCCCGCGGCGCTACCCGTCTCCTACGACATGACTCAGAACGTTGGTAACGCCTCGTTCTCCGAAGCACCCGTCGCCGTATGCCATCAGCGAACGCTTTGATGGCGCCGCAGCCGACGGGGCCGACTCGCTTCATGTGAGGTCGGCAACTGGTCACGCCCGGTAGGTGATCCCGTGGCCCGTGCGGCGCATCTAGCGGCGGGGGTGCCACCGGCGGACCGAGCGTAGCGAGGCCCCACTTGCCGCCGGGCGAGCTTGCGGTACGCCCTCCAGGTGCAGGCCTGGGCGATCCGCTGATGGGCGAGGGTCGGGATCGCGAGGGCGGGGGCCCTCGCACCGGTGCAGGCTGGGCGGTTGCCCTGCGCCGGTGCGGGGTGGCACAGCCCGTCCCGGGCGAGCATGGCCAGGCCGATTAGAGCGTGTGGTTGTGGAATCCGAACGCGATGTGGGCGGTCAGCCGCAGCTTGGTGTTGACGGTCTCGACAAGGGCGGTGGACAGCCAGTGCTCAATGCTGATCTCGACGGCGGTGCGGTGACGCACGACGTGACCGGGGGGTGCGGCTGCTGGACGTTAGCCAGTCCGTCCTTGGGTGCCAATGCCCGATGCAGACGGGGATGGGTGCGTTCAATGCGGTCCAGCTGAGGCTCTTGGGCGGTGCTGGTCGGCAGACGCGTCTGCTACATGAGAGACAATCGCTGAATGCCCTCACTTCCGCCGCCACAGGACCGAGACCTTCCACTGTTTGTCTACGGCTCGCTGAAGCCCGGAGAGCTGGCCTTCGGTCTGATTGAGCCGTTTGTCAACGGCACCCGGCCCATTGAGGCCACCGTTGCCGGTCTGATCAGGCTGCGTGATGGACTGCCGTTGTTCGATCCCTCGGCTACCGGGCGTGTCCGCGGCTTTCTTCTCTTCTTCAGTGCGAGCAAGGCCGATGAGGCCTGGAACATCGTGGCCGACTTTGAGCCAGGCACCCAGTACAGCTGGGAGACGACCGAGGCCGTGACTGAAGATGGCCGGAGCGTCATGGCCAACGTTCTTGCCGGCGCGAAGCTGCAGCACGGGGTTTCTGGAGATCCAGTACCGGAATGGTCCGCCGGTCATGATCCGGTTCTTGGTGAGGGACTGGCCGAGGCCCGGCGGCTCGTGTTGGAGGCAGCGCCGCAGGGCGTGCGGGCGCAACCGGACGGCCCCGAGTTCTGGCGTCAGTTCTTCCGCCTGCAGGCGTCCTACCTCCTGCTGTGGAGCGTCGTGGAACGATATACAGCGCTCCGCTACGGGCCAGCGCTAGAGCCCGGGCCCCGGGTTCGCCGGCTAGGCGACGACCCTGCGTTCCAAGCTGCCCTCAAGACCGTGGGCGCCAAGCACGGCAGTGTGGTGGACAGCAGAGATCCCACCGACACGATCAAGTTGAGGCCGGACGGCACCGGTGGCGCCCGCTATTACTACCAAGTCCGCTCGAACCTGTCTCATCGGGGAAAGGGCGCGTTTCGGGATGCACGCCTGGTGCTGAAGGCGGTTGTCGAACTGCATGACGCAATGCTGGTTTTGCTGGCCCAGCATGTTCCGATCGCCGTGGATTCTGGTCTGGGTGAGGTTCGTTTGCGGCACCTGCTGCCTGCTGGGGTGACGGAGCGCTGGTGACCGGTAGGTCTCTGAACACCAGCACGACGGAGGTGAGACTTGGCCATCGATACGGCAACCCACCTCTAAGTAAGCATCGATCGGCAAGCGGAGCGCCCGATCCGAGAACATGTCGTACGGTGTGCCTACCGTGGCGTGCGTGATCTCTGACTTCACCGCCGCATGGGTGCCGTACCAGCCGTTCCGAGAGTTCGCCACCGCTGCAGCGGTGGCGATGCGCTGGGCGGAGGGCCAGGCCGCGCAGCGCCTGCTGTCCGCCGTCCTGGTCACAGACCGTAAGGGCGAGTACCACGGCGAAGCGCTATTCGAGCCGTACCTGAAGGGCCGGCATGCCTCGCCGCGATCTCCGCGCGTCGACGTGTGCCCCGGGGCGGTGATCGCGCACGCGCCCACGCCAGAGGCGCTGGCGGTGGCGACGCGGCTGGCGCGCGGCAACGCCCTGGTCGTGGTGGAGCATCCGAGTCCATGGCGGTTGGCAGGCTGGGCCGGCGCCGTCGGCGCGCTCGACCTTGACACCGGCGAGACCACCGTGCTGGACCTGCGGCTTCGCGAGTGCCTGGACGAGCTGGTGCGCTACGGCAACAACGGTTACGCCCGCGGGTACGGTCGCGACGGAGCCCACCGGGTGCTGGCCGACATGGCCGCTGGCGGGCTGCTCGAACGCGACGTCGTGCTCAGCGCGCTCAGCGCCTACGAGGTCTCCCCGCGCGCCCAGCTGGTCATCGCCGGTCTAATCGACAAGGTTACGACGATGACCACTCACCAATGACCTGCGGGAACCTCCCCTAAAAAATCTTGGAGAAAGAGTGGCGGGTAATCGGACCGGCCGCACATAGGAGAGGACGTCCGGTGAGTCCTTCAGCGGACGCACCGCACCGAGAAGGGCGCCATGCACCCGGAAGCCGACGAGCCGACGGACGATGTGGCGGGATCGGGACTACAACGGGAGCCGACCCGCCGCAACATCGCTGTCCCCGCTTCCTGGCTTGCCGACTTCGCTGGTACCCGCGAGGACCATGACCTCGACGAAACCGTCCGCGCTCTGCGCCGACGTGAGCGTCTGGCCGAGGACGCCGACTTGGTCGCCTGGCTGCGTCGGTACAACTTCACCGGTCGCGACTACGACCTGTTCGCCACCGAGCTGGCCCGCTACGGGTACGCCGTCATGGTGGCTTGGATCCGCCAAGGCGCCATCTTTGGCAAATGCCGTGAGCGCGGTGCTGGCCTGCCCGAGCCGCCGCTCGGGGCACTCAGCCGCCCTGACGTCGCCGAGGAACTCGCCAACGAGACCGTGGCCAAGGCGCTGCGCTCCTTTCGCGACACCGTGCTGATCCCCGGTCGGTGGAACGCGGATCGCGGCGCCTCGCTCAAGACGTTCTTCATCGGCCAGTGCCTGATCCGTTTCCCGAACATCTACCGCGCCTGGCTGAACAACGAGGTGCACCACGATGTGCTCGTCGACGAGCTCACCCTCTTCGACCGCCCCGCCAGCGGCGGCCCGCCCGCCGACCCGGCCCAACTCGCCGTGCTCCGCCAAGAGGTGGACGTTCTGCTGACCGGCGCCCCGCCCCGCACCCGCACCATGCTGACGCTCATTCTTGCCGGCTACACCCAGGCGGACGTCGCCAGCCTGCTCGGCCTCACCGAGAATGCCGTACAGAAAGCCTTGTCCTACTACCGCACCCGCCTGACCGGCCCACAACCCGCCCATATCCGAAGGGGGGCATGAACGCCCATGCCGCAGCCCACCCCGCACCACCGCCCGCGGCCCTCCGCGGCGACCGCGAAGTCGTCAGAGTCCACGATCCAGGCCAAGATTGAGCGCTCCTCGCTCGGCACCGCCGACGCCCGTGCCATGCGTGCCCGCACTTCCACCGCGACCGCCCGCGCCATCGTCGCCCGGGCGGCCGGAGCGGCTCCGCGTACTCCTCACAGCAATATCGGCCGAAAGACCGGCCAAAAGAGTGGCGGGTAATCGGCCGAACGGCACATATGCCTACGGCAAGAGTGGTCCAACCGAGACCGCACTACCAAGGGAGATGATCCACATGGCTCGAGGCGGCTCCCGCACCGTGGCCCGCAGCGCCAGCACAGGTCGGTTCGTCCGCAGCAGCACGGCGGCTCGGTCGCCGCGGACCACCACGACCGAACGCGTCGGACGCGGGACGAGTAACACCCGCACCGTCAACCGCAGCGCCAGCACCGGCCGATTCGTGACGGCGGCCACTGCGGCCCGGCACCCGGGGACCACGATCACCCAGCGAGTCTGACGCGACCCGGCATCGTGAGCCCTCTCCCCACCCGGGAGAGGGCTTACGATGCTTACGCCGGTGTGGCGCCGACGTCAGATAGATTGAGATCCCTTGGGGAACGCATCGATCCGACCCTTAGCTCAGGGTCGGGGCGATGCCGACTTTTTCGGGGCCGACCCATGGCTCATAGCTCGTTGTCGACGAAGTTCAACCCGAGCTCGTTGGCCCTTGTCCGCTGTTGCTCGGTCCGTCGAATGATCTCGTCCCACACCGGCTCACGGAGGGCGATCGCCGTTGCGATCCATCCGCCCGCGCCTTGAGGGTCGCCGGTGCAGTGGTAGCAGCGGCAGTCCACCTCATCCCTGATCCGCCGGTCGCGATGGATGCGCCCACTGGCAGCGAACCTGTTCGCCTCCCAGGGATCGATTCCGGCCTGTGTCAGGTAGATGCGGGCAGCTTCGATCCACCGCCTCGACGACAGCATCGCGTTGCCATGCAGCTCGACCAAACCGAGGTTCCCGTTACAGCCGGCGCACAGAAGTCCCCGTACGCACCGACCGCACGAATCTCGTCCCGGGCAGCACAAGTGGTCGTGGTCGACCGGCAGGGGCACCAGTCCGATCGGGTGGCGCCATGCCGGGCCGCCACAGATTCCGCACCCGCCGCCCTGCGCCCGCAGGAACTCCCGGTACCGAACTGCGGTAATCCGGTGCCGTAGCAGCGCCTTTTTCGGTGCCTCCAGGCAGCACACCTCGGAGGTGAGGTGAGCGGGGATTAGCCCGAGCGAACGGGCGTCGACGAAGGCCACACGCCGGATTATGACGGCCGGGTATGTCACCGAACGGGCCGCTCTCGGTGGTCCTGGCTAGCCAAGAGCGGCCCCTGGCCTCTCCCGTCAGGCGGCACCAGAAGGCGAACTTCACACCTAGGCATTACCGACGTGATGGGCCGCGACCAGACCGTCGGGGCGGGCCGCCAACCCAGCTGTCAACGGCGGACCGGAACTGACCCCCTAACGACGGATTGGGATTGACCCCCCGGAGGTCGTTTCGTGCTACTTGTCGCGGTCTTTGGTGAGGAGTTCTCGGCGGGCTTTGGTGCGGTAGGACTCGCCTGCGAGGGTGAGGACTTCGGCGTGGTGCACGAGGCGGTCGATCATCGCGGCGGCGACGACTTCGTCGCCGAAGACCTCGCCCCACCGCCCGAACGGCAGGTTCGAGGTGACGAGGATGGAGCCGGTCTCGTAGCGAGATGCGACGAGCTGGAAGAACAGGTTCGCCGCATCGGTGTCGAAGGGGATGTAGCCGACTTCGTCGACGATGATGAGCTTGTAGCGGCGGATCTTCTTCAGCTCGGCTTCCAGGGCACCGGCGTGGTGGGCGCGGGCGAGGCGGTCGATCCAGTTCGTCGCGGTGTCGAACAGGACCGAGTAGCCGGACTGGGCGGCCTTGATCCCGAGCCCGATCGCCAGGTGGGTCTTGCCCAGGCCGGGCGGGCCGAGGAGGATCACGTTCTCCGCCTTCGGGATGAACGTCGCCGTGGACAGGTGCGCGAGCACGTCCTTGCGGAGGCTCGGCAGGTGGTCGAGGTTGAAGTCCTCCAGGGTCTTGATCGCCGGGAAGTGCGCGGTGCGGATCCGCATCGTCGTGCCGGCGGACTCTCGGTCGGCGACTTGCCGTTCCAACACGACGGCGAGGTACTCCTCGTGCGACCAGTTCGCCTCCCTGGCCTGGTCGGCCAGGGTCTCCCAGGTCCGCCCGATCGTGGGCGTCTTGAGGACTCTGGTGAGGTAGGCGAGCTTGGATCCCAGCCCGTCCGGCGCCGGGCTGCTCTTCGTTGTCGTGGTCATCTACTTCCCTTCGGCTGCGCTTTTCTGAACCGCCTCGAGGTCGGGGCGGGGGTCGAAGTCCACGCCGAACAGGGCGTCGTAGTCCGGCAAGGCACGGATCGCCACGACGTGCCCATCAGCGTGCGAACGAGTCGAGACCTGCCGCCGGCGGGCGGCCAAGTCCTGGCGCAGCAGCCGGGCGGTGGCCTGATGCTCGGGATCCGTGATCGTGCGGGCGTGGCCCCAGTCGCGGTCGTGATCAGCCACGACCTGCCCGGCGCACGAGGCCACCATCCGGGTGGGGGTGGCGAGCACGTCGACGAACCTGCCGATGCACCGAGGGTCCACGGAGTAGTCGTTGCCGTCGATACGCACGTAGTAGTCCCGCCCCAACCGCACCCGATGCGTGAGCCCGATCGCCGGCGCCACCGGCGGCAGAGCCACCATCGCGGCCCGGTCCGCCGCCCACCTGGCCGTGGGCGTCGTCGAGCCGATCGCGCGCAGGACGCGCGTGTTCGCGCTCTGCACGAGCCAGTCGCCGATCTGGGCGTTGAAGTCGAACGGCGAGGTGAACACGCGCCCGGGCAGGAACGAGGTCTCGAAGAACCCGTTGCGCCGCTCGACCAGCCCCTTGAACTCCGGATCCCGGGGTGGGGCCAGGCGAATGCGCACCCCGATCGTCCCGGCGAACGACGCCGCCTCCGTCGTGAGCTTCCCGGTGCCGCCGATCGCGGCCTCCCGGTCCCAGACCAAGGTCCGTGGACTGGCGCCCCACCCGGCGACGATCTCCCACATCCCCGCCAGGATGTCTCCGGCCTTGCGACTGGGAATCATGACTGCGTCCGTGACTCGCGAGTACCCGCAGGTCATCGCGAGCACCGGCAGGATCCGCTCAGCCCCGCCGCCAACCGGGATCGGCTGGGGTGGGAACCACAGGTCGCACTGGGCGACCTCGCCCGGGTCGTACTCGACTCGGTCGGTCGGGTCCGGTGGAACGAACAACGGGCGCAGCTCCCGGACCCGGTCTTTGAGGATCGTCAGCGACTTTGTCCACCCGATCCGCTCAGCGATCACCGTCGCAGGCATCCGCGGGAACTCCGCGAGCAACGCCCGGATCTGCGGCTCGACCTCGTCCACCAGCGAACCACGAGGGCCGCGCTCACGCGACGGCGGCGCCTCAGCCCGAAGCGCCGAACGGACCGTGTTACGCGCCAAACCCAGCCGACGCGCGATCTCCTTGATCGGAACACCCTCAGCCCGATGCAGCCGACGGATCTCAGCCCAGTCTTCCAATGCGATCACCCCTCCAGCCTCGGAGGGGTCAGTCCCAATCCGCCGCTAGAGGGTCAGTCTCAGCGCGTCGTCGACACCAGCCGCATCCTGCAACCGGCAAGGCCCTTGCTAGGAGCAAGATATGGCCATTGCTTATCAATCTGCGACCGGGCGCGGTCGCAGATTGGCAATGGGAGGGCGGGCGATGTCCGCCATGCCGGTCGGGCACGGCGTTGGTAGCCGCTGGCGCTGCCGCCGCCGGCAACGCCGGGGGCGCACAGTGGCGACGATGGACAGCGACGAGCCCGCCCCGCCTCGCATGGTCCGGCATCGCACCCACAGCCGGCCGGCTCGCCCGCACGCGGTGTTGCTCAGGCTGTCCGATGAGGAGAAGGCGGCGATTGACAGGGCGGCGGCCGCCGCGCGGCTGACCCCGACCGGCTACGCCGCGAAGGCCGCCGTCGCCGCAGCTTCTGCCGGGAAGGCACCCGCTGGCCCGACTGACGATCTGCGCGATCTGCAGCACGAGTTGTTCGCCGCGCGCCGCGCTGTGGCGATGTTCGGTAACAACGTCAACCAGGCCGCGGCGGCCTTCAACGCCACCGGTCTGCTGCCCGATTGGGCTGCCGAGGCCGTCCGGCTGTGCGCGGCCGCCGTGGCCCGGCTCGACGAGGTGATCTCCCTGATCGACAGGAGGCTACGGTGATCACACGGGTGCACCGGCGCGGATCGCGAGTCGGCGGGCTGCTGCGCTACCTGTGGGGCCCGGGCAAGGCGGAGGAACACGTCAACCCTCACCTGGTGGCCGCCTGGGACGGCGCGGGCCCCCTGGCCGACCTGGAGCCCGAAGTTACCGCCACGGGCAGGCGAGATTTCCGTGGGCTGACGGCGTTGCTGGAACAGCCGGTTCGCGCCGGCTACCGGCCGCCGAAGAAGTTCGTGTGGCATGCCAGCATGCGGCTGGCGCCCGAGGACCGGCATCGTAGTATCAGCGACACGACCTGGGCGAGCATGGTGGAGCAGATGCTCACCGAGGTCGGCGTCGCCACCACCGCCACCGATCCGGGCCTGCGGTGGATCGCCATGCGGCACGCCGACGACCACGTGCACATCGTCGCCACGCTCGTCAGGGAGGACGGCCGCACCAACTGGCTGCGCAACGACTACCCGCGCTGCGTCAAGGCCACCTACAACGTGGCTCGCCGCTACAACCTGCACCGCCGGGTCCCGCCGGCGGATCGCACCGCTCATCGTCGTCCCCACCCGGTCGAGGTCAGCAAAGCCCGTCGTACCGGCCGCGCTCAGACGCCGCGTGATGAGCTGCGCCGGCGCGTGCGAGCGGCCGTGGCCGCCGCTGGATCGGAGGAGGAGTTCTTCGCCCGGCTGCGCGAGGCAGGAGTGCTGGTGCGGGTCCGGCACAGCAGCACCGATCCCGAGCAGATCACCGGGTACGCAGTGGCACTCCCCGGCGGACACACAGCGGACGGGCAACCGGTGTACTTCGGCGGGGGCCGGTTGGCGCCCGACATGACGTTGTCGAAGCTGCGCCTGCGGTGGGGCACTCCGAAGCCGCTGTCGGCGCCGACCGTGGGCCGGGCTGAACGGGTCGAGGCGATGCGCCAGGCGGCCGCCGCAGTCACCGCGGCCGCCGAGGAAATTCGCCGGGAGGCCCGTACCGCGCCCGGCCGGGCGCAGGCGACCGCGGTCGCTGCGGCTGATCTGCTCACCAGCCTGGCGTACGCGGTGGAGGGCGACCGGCGCGGGCAGCTGCACCGGGCAGCCGAAGTGTTCGACCGGGCGGCCCGGGACCTGTACGGGCGGGTACGTCGAGCCACCAGCCGTTCCCAGGAGTTGCGGGCCATGTCGCGTCTGGTAGCGCTGATGGGTCGCATCTCCGGCGACGACGACGCGGTCGCCGCCCTCGCGCTGGTGATGGACCTGGCCCGGCTCGCCGACGCCCTCGAGGATCTGCGGCAGGCCCAGCAGCGCCTACATCAAGCCGAGGCGGCCCGGGCCGTAGCCGGCGCGCTGCAGGTGGTAGCGGCTGGTCGGCAACAGGTGGTAGCGCCGCCGCTAACTCCCACGCCAACACCCGAACCGACAGTGGGAGGCGGCCGGCGTGCCGCGCGCGGCCGCTGAGCAAACAGGGGAGGTGCACGTGCCGCGCCCGGAGCAACACGAAGACCCGATGACCGAGACCCGCCAACAGTTCCTGCAAGGGCTGGCAACGATGGCGACCGTCGGCGAGGCCGGCGCCCGCTGGGCCGCCGTCGGCATCCAGAACAAGGCCGCCGAACGGGAACGCGACGCCCGGCGTGAACAGGCCGCCGCGACGGCCCGCCGCGAAGCCGACCGGCTGGCCGCCAAGGTACGCGCGGAGCGGGAACGCATGGCGGCGTCGCTGGACGGCGATTGGCTGGTCAACCAGGCCACCTTCGCCGAAGCCGCCGCCGTCTGGCGTACCGCGACGATCCACGCCAGCAGCGACCCGGTAGCCCGGCGGGCGGCAGAGTTCGCCGAGCAACGGCTACGGCGGATCCGCCCGGACCTGATGGCCGCCTATGAGCGCCATCGGCAGGCAGGGGTGCCGCTTCCCGAGGCGATGCGTGCCGCCGCGCGGGAGGTGTGGGAGCGCGATGCCCGCGCCAGCCACCGTCCGCATGGCGGCGCTCGGGCGCACGGCGGCACACCCGACCGGCCGAGGATCACCCCGGACGGTCCAGTCGCACTGCCACCGAGCGGCAGAGGGATGGTCGACGACTTCGACGCCGCCGTTCGGCAGGAGGCGATGAAACTGGCCGAGCACGTCCGGCCGGAGGCCCTCGACGAGCTACAGCGCCAGTGGCGCGCCACGGGCAAGCTCCCAGCGGGCGATCCGGTGCAGTTGCTCCGCGACCTCGCGGCGGAGATGAACGAGGCCATCAGGGCCGGCGAAGCCGACGGGCGGCAGGTCGAGGCGATCCGCCTCGCCCAGAACCACGTGGAGGAGGCTCTGGCCCGGGATCTGCAAGGCCGGGCGGCTGCCGAACGCGGCCAGGGGGTCCGCGACGCCGGGACGGTCGACAACCCCCGCACCCCGGGCGACGAATACGCGGCCGGGCAGGCGGCAAGCGTGCTTCATGACGACAACGCCGATCGCACCGTTGCCACCGCGGCTGCCGTCCGCCACGCCGAACCTGCCCCGATGCCGGCCTGGGCTCAAGCTTTCCCGAAGCTTCGCGTGGCCCAGGTCAGCCCGGCGGTCGCCGGGAAGCAACCCGCCCCGGCGATCAGCGCTGTGCCGGCCCGAGGCAGGCCACGATGACGACCGCCGCGTCGCAGCGGACCCGCACGGTCGCCGCTGCCCAACTTGAGGAACTGGCCGCGGAGGTAGCGAAACTGGCGGCGCAGGTCGCCGACCTGCAGCAGATCCAGGTCGAACGCACCCAGGACGGCGACAGGAAGGACCAGCCACCGCTGTACTCGACGGTCGAGGAATGGGTGACCAAGTACCTGTTGCCCACCTTCCCACGCCCCGTCGGCGAGGTCGGCCTGACCCGCTGGCACTGGTGCGAGCAGTGGTGGCGCCACGACGAAGCCGTGACCCGGCTGACGGCCCTGTGGTACGGCTGGGAACAGGCCCGCCTGCAGATGACCGGCATGCTGCCCTGGCTTCGAGAACTCGACCACCAACTGCCCATCCTGTGCGGCGACGACGGACCTTTCCGCAACTGCGCTGCAGGCGGCGAACTCGGCGAGAAACGACACCGCTCATCGCCGGAGGTACCAGCCCAGCCTGCACCAGACAACTGGTGGAGGTGGTGGGACTAACCACCGCTTTTGACACCAGAAGCGGCCATGCCCGGAGGGCAAGAACGGTAGGGGCAGACGGCAGTTCGTGCCCGCCGTTCCGTGGATGATGTTTCCCGCTACGGCAGGTCCACCCATCCGCGTACGCAGCGCTTCTTCTTTCGGTCACTGCAGGTCGGGCGCACGCTGCCCTCACGGGCTTTGTCGTGACCGATCCGCATGGTGAGCTCCCTCCAGCCCGTCGGCTACGCCAAGCGGCATCGACTCGAGCGTGTGAAGAACCTAGCGACCAAAGATCGTTAGTACTGCTACGGCGGATCTCCATCTTGAACGGTCCGTCCACGTTCGTGTTCGGAGCGAAGACTGGCTTGCTCGAGTGTCAGAGGCGCCCGAGCAACTCAGCCTTCTTCGCCGCGAACTCCTCATCCGTGAGGATGCCGGCGTCGTGGAGCGAGGCGAGCTTTTCAATCTGCCCAACGACATCCGGCTGAGCCGCGGCCACGGCCGGCGTCCCCGGCGTGCCTCGCTGGATCACCGAGGAGGCGAGGTCCAAGATCTTGTCGGTCACGCCGGGCTGCGCCTGAAGCTCCGAAGACTTGGCCTGCGCGGAGGCTTCGGTGACGACCTGCCGGCCCTGGAGCAATACGGAGAAGACCGTGAACAGCTTCTCCGGCAACTCGAGGACGGACTGATCGCCGTCGGCCCAGTTCACGCGGACTATCCGCGGGGGCTTCATGGCAGCCCCGAGGCTGGCGCCGACAGCCTTGCCGATCCTCCCGGGCAGAGCAGCCGTCGCGGCAGCCCGGCCCATGGCGCCGACGACACCTTCCTGGCCCGGAAGTTCCTCCCACTCGAGCACGGTCTCGGCGTTGAGCTTGTACCGCTTGAAGGGGTTGTACGGGTGCGGGATGACGAGTCCGCCCTGGCCTGAGTCAACGCTGGCGCCCGTCAGGCGGCCACCTACCACGCGTCCCTGGTTCGTCACGTGCGAACCGTAGATCAACGCTTTGGCCCACGCAATCGTCGTGCGGATGAAATCGACCTCGCCTGTCGGCTCGAAACACCCGAAGCTGCCAACCGCCGTAGCAGTGCCAGTGAGGCACCGCCTCGGACCGCCCAGCCGGGTGGTTGAGCTGGTCTTTTCAGTCACTGGCGTCGCATCATCGCATCCATAGCCGCAACTGTGGAGGCGGTCATGGCTGCGCATGTGGTGACGGTCAACGAGGTGCTCGACGGTCATGTGGCGTTGGATATCCAGTGCCTGGACCGCATCTACCTCAACGCGTACGTGCCGAAGTTGCAGACCAGCTAGCAGGTCGTGGCGTTCCTGTCCGGACACCTCGGGTTCCCATTCCCCCGCCCGGCGCTGTTCAACCAGATCGGGCAGCGGTTCCGCCGGGCGGTGGCCTCCTACGCCGAGGCCATCGACATCCCGTGGGTCAGGTTCGGCAAGGGCGACGACAAAGCTCACGGTGATGCGTCCCCACCTTGCCCGCCAGGCTGCCACCGGCCGGTCCGAGGTGGCCGCGGTCGGGGTGGCGCAGGAGTTCCAACGGGTGTGGGCCGCCATAAAGGGCACAACCTCCACCGGCACGCCGCGGTGGTCGTTCTGCAAGGCCGACCACAGGGTGACCTGCTACTACTTCTACCTGTGGGACGACGACTTCGGACCCGCGTTCGTCAAGGTGTGCGCCTACTTCCCCTACCCGGGCAAGATCTGGATCAACGGGCACGAGTGGGCCAAACGCCAAGCCAGCAAAGCCGGCATCGGGTTCACCGAACTGTCCAACGGGTTCGCCGCGCCTGCGACCAACCCCAAGCGGCATCCGCATCGCCATCTTCTACACCGAGATCTACAACCGGCTCCTGGTCCCGCTCACCGCCGCCGACCAGCCCCGAGCCCCACCAGCCCTACGAGCCGCGCCGACCACCAGCACCCGCCACGTCGACGACTACGCAACCCGCGCCCGCCTTCCACACGCCGCGTGAAACTTGACACAAGATTGAAGAACCTAGCGACCAAAGATCGCTAGGCGCCAACGATCATCTGGGCCTGCACGTCAAGCCGTACCTGGCTGTCCACTGGTGTCGGGCCGCAGGTGGTGTATCACCTGTTCCAGGTGCGCGAGTGCGGCGATCGCGACAGTGTCGACCCCGGCCCCGGTCTGGGCGACGATGCGTCGGGCCACCCGGATTGCCTCATCCGGGCTCGCCGCCTCAAACAGCAGCGGCGCCAGAAGGCGCACCGCTGCGCACCTGCCGTCGATGTCCTCGAGCAGCCGGGGATGCCGCTCGACGAGCCGAGCGAGGCGGTGGTCGACCACCCTGTCGAGCATGGGTTGTGCCTGCCGTCGCAGGGCAGCACGCAGCTGGGCCTTGCCGTTGGGGCGACACAGCAGGTCTCCCGGGTCGGCGCCGACGCTGAAATCGGCCGCCAGCAGCGGGCCGAGCGGGCGTGGGTGCCGGAGCAGTTGCCACGCGCGGTCCAGCGCAGCGTGGCCCGCCGGGTCCGCATCGAATGCAGCGATCAAGCCCTGCGTGGCGCCGGGCAGTTGCCGCAGGATCGTGGCCTGGGTGTCGGTCAGCGTGGTGCCGCACGGTGCGAGAGCGAACGCTCCGGTCCGACCCGACCGGGAGTAGGACAGCCACACCGCGAGGACATCGGCAGGTCCTTCGACCAGCACCGGAGTCCACCGTGCGGCGATACGGTCCTGCTGCTCCGCAACACCGAACAGCAGTTGGCCCTTGTCGTAGATCGCAGTCTCAGGGCTGTTGATGTACTTGGGTACGTCCTCGTCAACGACAGGGCTGGAGCGGCCAAGGAAGGCCACGGTGTGCCCGGCCGGGTCACGGACCGGGAACATGATCCGGTCCCGGAACATGTCTATGAGCCGGTCCGGGTCGTCGCGGGTGCGGGTCGCCAATCCCGCGCCAACCAGCTCCTCCGCCGTGAACTCGCTGGCGCGTAGGTGGCGCGTCAGCGAGTTCCAGCCTGGTGGGGCGTATCCGATCCGCCAGGGCCACTCCCGGTGTACGAGGACTCCGAGTCCGCGTTCGGCGAGGTAGGCACGGGGGCCGTCGGCGTGTTCGAGTTGGGCGCGGTAGTACGTCACCGCGGCGTCGATGGCCGCCAGCAGCCGCCGGGGCTCGGTCCCGGTGCCGCGTACCGAAGGCATCGGGTGATTGAGTCGAGGTTTGCCCATGGCCTACCCCTGATATCCAAGCTAGCTTCAGCCGGCAGATCCGCGCCAGGAGCGCTGCGTCATGCGTTCCCGGCGCGCGGCGCGGGTGCGCTGCGCCTGGCGGGTCATCTCGGCGGTGGAAGCAGCGACGGCCGTTGTGAGCTGCTCTGCGAGCGGTTCGTCGTACCAGGGCAGCAGGTTGAGCATGGCCACTTTGACGCCGGTGGCGAAGAGCAGTGCCGAGCCCTTCGGTAGCGCCCGGATGTGTGCGGGGTCGAGGATGCGCTGTCGGCGCACCGAGGTCTGGTACGAGGTGTGTCCCCGTCCGTCGCGCGAGTGGGAGGCGACGGTGACGTCGTGCTCGCCGACGAGCCGGGACAGGTCCTCGGCGAAGCGGGCGTCGTCGATGCCGGCGCCGACCAGCTTGACCGTGGCCGCCGACCAGAGCGCGTCCATGCCCTGTTCGCCCCAGACGCGTGTGCCTTGGCGGTAGGACTGCAGGATGGTCAGCGGGATGATCGCTCGGCTGCCGAAGTGGCTGTACAGCTCTGGTAGGTCCGCGATTTTGCAGATGTTCGCGGCCTCGTCGAGGCAGGCGATCAGCGGCGGGTCGAGCCGGCCGCCGTGCGCCTCGGCGGCCGCCACGGCGGCGCGTAGCACCTGGTCGGTGAGGCCGGCGACCAGCGGGGCGGCCGCACCCGCGCCGTCTTTGGACATCAGGTAGAGGGTGTCGGTGCTCTCGACGAACGCCTCGACGTCCAGGGCGGGTAGCGGTAGGTCCGGTGGCGTGACCCAGGCCATGATGGTCGGGTTGGCCAGGCATGCTGCGGCGGTGCGTGCGGTCTCGTAGAGCCCTTCGCGGGTCTCCGGTGCGCCGGCTTGGCGGCCGGACATGGCCCGGGCGGAGGCGCCGAACCCGTGGTTCTTGAGGATCGTCGCCGGTTCGCGGGAGGTGGAGTCCGATAGCCACGCCTGCACTGTGGCCAGCGTGCGGCCCTCCAGGGCTGCGGCCAGGATGAGCGAGGTGAGCAGGTCCAATGCTCCCTGGATCCAGAAGTCGTCGCTGCCCTGGGAGTTGCGGACCTGCTGGACGAAGTGGTTGGCCAGCCGGTGGGCGTCCTCGACGTCTTCGACGGCGGCGAGTGGGTTCCACCACCAGCGCTGCGGCACGTGGGCGATGGATTGCGGGTCGAACACCCACGCGGTGCCGTGCTCGGCCCGGGCGGCCGCCGTGGTGGCCCACAGGTCGGGCTTGTTGCTGGTGGCCAGGGCCGCCCCGGGGGCGTTGAGGATGGACTGCACGGCCAGTGCGGTCGTTTTGCCGGCGCGTGGAGCCATCACTGCGAGGATGACGTCCTCCCAGGAGGAGTAGAGCCGGGGACCGGAGCCGCGGCGTCGCCGGTGTTCGCCGAGGACCACGCCGATCGACGCGGCCGGGATGTCCTTGACCGGCAGCTTCGCCAGGCCGCGACGCAACCGCCGGGCCTTGGCCGCCACGGCGGGCAGGGTCATCGGTCGTACGTCGGCCGGGCCGGCCAGCGACGGCAGCGGATCCTCGGCGTCGGGCTTGCGCCCCTGCCACCAGGTGGCGGCGAGGGTGACCAGGCCGACCAGGATCAGCAGCAGTACGGCGTAGACGACCCCGACGGCGGTCGGGGACACCCCGGGCCACAGCGCCGGCCAGTCGGCGCGCAGCAGCCGATCAAGGTACAGCGAGCCGAAGCCCGGCCCGGCCGGTTGCCCGGTCACAGTGGCGGTGATCTGGCCGGCCAGCCAGGACAGCCACATCAGGGCGACGACCGCCCAGACCAGCCCGAGCGCCAGGAATGGGGTGAGGGGGCCGCCGGCGGTGCCGCGCGGTTCGACGGGCCGGGTGTTCACGGCTGGGCCTGCCGGATCGCGGTGTCGGTGTCGTAGAGCTCCCACTCGTCGCCGACCAGGGTCAGTGCCACCGGCAGCCCGTTGCGTTCACCGGTCTTGATCAGGTACTTGCCCCGGCCCGGATGCACAGAGCCGGCGAACCATGCTTCCGGCGCGGCCCAGGACGCCACCAGTTCCCGCTCCGGCCCGGACAGTTTGATCACCTCG
Organism: Micromonospora narathiwatensis; assembly: GCF_900089605.1. Lineage (NCBI taxonomy): Bacteria > Bacillati > Actinomycetota > Actinomycetes > Micromonosporales > Micromonosporaceae > Micromonospora > Micromonospora narathiwatensis. The sequence continues at coordinate 1,025,652 of NZ_LT594324.1, forward strand.
TTGACCCGGGTCAGCTCCCGAGGCGGCAGCCCGGCGAGGATCTTGATGGCGGACCGTTCGATGAATCCCTGCGCTTTGGCCCGGTCCTCGGGCGTAGGTAGTGCGTCGAGGTCGGCCAGGGAGTGGGTGACCATCACGCTGGCCATGCCTCGCTGTCGGTTGAGCCGGGTGAGCGCGTCGGCGTGCTCGACCAGGCCGGACGCGCCGCGCAGGGCCCGCCACAGCTCGTCCATCACGCCGAGGTACTGCCGGCGCGGCGCCAAGCCCTGGTCGGCCAGCACCGATGCGGCGTCGACCATGCCGAAGCCGTACGCCCAGGTGCACAGCATCGCGGCGGCCACCAGCTGGTCACCGGCGGCGGCGACCTGGGAGATGTCGACGCTCACGGCGGGGGCATCGAGGTCCAGCGGCCTGGTCGTCGGGCCGTCGAAGACTCCGCGCAGGCTGCCCTCGCACAGCAGCGCCAGGGTCGGCACGAGCTGGTCGACGCGGCGGCGGTACTCGCCGTCGGTGCGGGCCCGGGCCGCGGTCAGGAGCTCGTCGGCGCCGGCTTCGACCAGGCGCAGTACGTCGGGCACGGTTGGATCCTGGTCGAGCCGTTCGGCGAGTACGTCGATCGCGCGGCCCAGGATGATCTCCTCGGTGTTGTTCAGCGGCTGCCCGCGTACCAGGGCGCACAGGGCCAGCAGCAGGGACATGCGCCGGCCCCGGATTTCCAGGCGTAGCTGCCGGGCGTCGGCGCTGCCCATTCGGGCGAGCGCGCTGCCCAGCGGGCCGGAGTCCAGCGGGTTGAGTCGGTCCAGGCCCCGGCCGATCCGGATGACCTGCCCGCCAAGGTGTTCGACGAGGCGGGTGTAGTCGGGCTTGGTGTCGCCGAGGATGAGGGCGCTGGTGCCGAACCCGGTCATGCCGGTGATGAGCCGTTTGACCACGGTGGACTTGCCGACGCCGGGCTGGCCGAGGACGAACACGCCCGGGTTGGTGATCAGTCCTTCGCGTAGCCATTCGAGTGGGTCGAGGCAGACGACTTCGCCCCACAGCATGTGCCGGCCGATTGGCACTCCGATGGTGGGTGCTCCGGAGCCGGCGACGAACGGGTAGAGGCCGCAGAGCTGGACGGTGGTGCCCTGGTATTCCATGCTGGGGGCGATGTGGCTGGCTCGGCCGGTGCCGGGGGCGCGTACACCCCATGCCGGCGCCAGCCGGGCCGTGTCGACGGCGGTTGTCTTCATCGGTTCCTCCTGATCACCGGCTCAGCGGGGCCAGTGGCGGGCCAGCTGCGGCGGGCAGACGCCGCAGGGCAGGGTGGTCGCGAAGCCAGCGGCCTGACTGGCGCGCAGCTGCCGCAGCCGGATCTTGGCCACGTCGGCGCGGGACTCGACGTCGGCGATGGCCCGGCCCAGGTCCTCGGCGGTGAGGACGGTGGTGGTGACGAACAGCGACATCAGGCCCACCCCGGCGCCGGTCGCTTCCTCTCGGGCGGTCTGCAGTGCTCGTTCTCGGTCGGCGTGGTCGCGGGCGGACTCGTCGCGTTTCTGCGCTCGGTTGTAGGCCGCGCGGAACGCGGCGGCGTTGACCTCGCTTTCGACGATCCGCGCGGCCTCCCCGGCGGGGAATGGCCGGTAGAGCAGCGACACCCGCTTCGGGTACGGGCCGGGGGCGAGTAGGCGGGCCAGGACGTCGGCGTGCACGTGCTGGCGCGGTGCCTCGTGCCAGGCCCACGACACCGACGTGCCGGAGTCGTGTACGTACCGGTCGAGGTGCTCCTCGGCCATGACCGGCCCGGCGGTTTCCCAGTCGACCCACCGGCTCAGGTCGAGGTCGGGGGTCGCGGCCAGCCGGGCCACGTCGCCCCGGCTGGCCGGGTCGAAGGCGGTGCGGACGATGGCCGAGATGTTGTCCGCGCTGGCCCGGCCGAGGACGGTCAGGCCGCAGCTGCCCAGCGAGTCCTGCAGGCCGGGCAGAGCCCGGCTGATCTCGTCTAGCGCCTCGTCGAGGTTCTTGGGCTTGCTGGGTGAGGCGCCGGGTTTGAAGGTCACCGACACCCGGGTCTCCACGTCGGCGGCGGCTGCGGGGGACACCTCCACCAGCCGTTGCAGCACCCGCCGCGCCGAGGCCGGCCCGTGGGGCACGATTCGCCGGCTGACGTGGTCGGCCAGCCGTGACCCGGGATCGGGTGCGGTGTCCACGGTGACCGTGACGTGGTCGACGATCGGCAGGTAGCCCAGGTTGGCCAGCCAGCCGCCCCAGTTGGCCACCCACGCCGCGCTGGCGTCCGGGTCGGCCAGCCAGGTCGAGGTGGCCGCGCACCGCAGCGTCACGGTCATGGTGCCGAGCCGCTGGTTGTAGACCACCCCGTAGCCGCCGCTGTCGTCATCGACGGTCAGCAGGGTGGTGGGCGCGAGCACGCCCGGCAGCTGCCAGGCGTGCTCGCCGGTCACCATCACGCCGGAGCGGTAGGAGGTGTAACCACGGCTGGTGCCGATCAGCCACCGCACCCGCTGCGCGATGCCCGCCGACAGGGGAACTCCGTCCCAGCGCACGACCAGCAGGGCCACGAGCAGCACACACGGTCCGGCGGACACGGCGAGCGCCTGTAGTCCCATCGACCCGGAGATGATCAGTACGGTGATCGCGGCGAGGACGACGAAGGTCTGCGCCGGTCCGAGGCCGAACAGTCCCATGCCGCGCGCTCGCCGCCAGCCACCGAAGGTGCGTACCTGTGCCTGGTCGCTGCTCACGACGGCGAGCTCCCCTCCTGCATCGCGGAGCTGGCGGTGTTCGCGCCGGCCTTCGCCGCCGTCACCCCGGCCTGGGCGACCAGCGCGGCACCGATGACCACGGGTGCCGCCGGCCCGGTCGCAGCCCCGGCGGCCGCCGTCCCGCCGCCGGCCGCAGCGCCGCCGACTCCAGCCCCACCGGCCGCCGCCCCGGCGGACCCGGTGGCTCCGGTGCCGGCCGGCACGGTGGTGGTCGGCGCTACGGGCCCCGCCGGGCCACCCGCGGTGGCGCTGCCGTTGGCGACCTTCGGGGCGTTGCCGGTAGCGCTTCCCGAGCCGCCCGTCGGGGGCGGCATCGTCGGGGTCGGCATCGCACCGGTCGGGCCGCTACCAGAGGAACCACCGCCGCTACCGGGTCCCTGGGAGTCCATGTAGCGGGCGTGGTCGCCGGCGCTGTGACCGCCGATCGCCCCGCGCACCGACGACGCCGCGTGCAGCCCGGCGGCCGCGCCGGCCCCGGCCATGCCCAAGCCCCCGCCGCCGGAGGCGACGCTGCCGGTGAAGATCGTGAAGAACTTCATCAGCGCCGGCAAAGCGATGATCGACAGGGCCAGCATGCCGAGGCCCATCAGCCAGTCCCGGCCGTTACCGCGCATCATCACGAACGAGGTGGCGTACACCGACACCGCCGCCGGCTTGTAGAGGGCGAGGGCCAGGGACCAGCCGAGGGTCTTCTGGAACATTTGGCTGGTGCCCCGGGTGACGGTTCCTGCAGCGGCCAGCTGCAGCAGCCCCGCCAGGACGATCACCGAGCCTTCGCGGAAGACCATCAGGATGGTCTGGACCACGGCGGCGAGGATGACGACGATGCCCACCAGGATCATCACGAAAGGTGCGATCGCGGCGCCGGGCAGCAGCAGCCCGCCGAGCGCCGCGCTCATCGTCTCGTTGGGTGGTTTGTTCGAGTCCTTGAAGATCGCCTCGTTGAGCAGCCACATGGAGTAGCTGTCACCGACCTTGAGGACCAGGTGGGTGCCGGCCACACCGACGCTGCCCCACAGCGCCGTGTTCCAGATACCGCGCACCGCCTGCAGCAGCGGTTCGCCCTTGCGAGTGATCACGATGGTGATGCCCTGCCCGATCAGGCCACAGACCAGCAGCAGAATCGTGACCGGCAGCATGAAGCCGCGCAGCTGCTGAGCCGGCCCGCCAGCGTCGTTGCACTGGGCGACCCAGTCCGAGGCCCACCGCCCCGGATCGGAGCCGGTGGTCGGGCACAGGCTGTTGGACGGGATGAGCGTCCAGCTGGTCAGCAGCCGGGCGACCCATTCGATGGCCTCCTTAACGGCGCTGGCCAGGCCGTCGAGGACCGTGTTGACCAGCGAGTCACGGACCGCCCCGGGGGCGTTGATGCCGTCGGCGATGACGCCGGCGCAGGTGGTAGGGACGAACGGATTACAGAACGGCACGAGGATCACCCGCCTGCGGTGAAGGGGAGAAACGTGGCGATGCCAGCGGCGGACGCTGCGGTGACGGCTTGGTCGAACGTGCCGCCGGTTGGTGCGAGTAACGCCCAGTCCGACCCGGTCCAGCGCAGATGTACCTCGGTGCTGACCATGACCGGGACCCCGGAGGCACCGGGGGCTTCTATCAGCAGGCACAGGGCCGCCTCGCCCTCGGTGTAGCTGAGAATCCGGTAGCCCCGCAGGGTGGCGTACAGGGTGCCGATGGGCTGCCCGTACGCCACTCCTGCCCGAAGGCGAAGCTCGTCGTACGCCTGCGCGACCTGGACCCGCAGCGCGGGCGCGTCCGGCCCAACTACCTGGGTACGCAACGCCGGTTCGAAGACTGCGGGTCCGACCTGCGGGTTGACGCGCACGACGATGTGGACGCTGGCGAGGACCGCACCGGCGCGGTCGTGTGCGAACCCACGAGCCAGGCCCTTCTCGGTGAGACAGGGGCCCGACTGGTCCGAAACGGGCACCGCTACTCCGGCGACATCGGACCAATCGAGGTCGTGGGGCAGGCCGGCGCTGGCGCCGCCGGCAGCGCCGGCGGCGGTGTCCGGACCAGCCGGTGCAGCCGGGCGACCCTGCGTGGTGACGGGTCGGGTCGGACCCGTACCGAACACGACCGCCACGGTCACGGCCCCCGCCACCGTCGCGGCGGCCAAACAAATGGCGAGGATACGGCGACGCGTGGTGCGCCGCGCTCGGGTGATGACGTCGTAGGTCATGACTCAGCCCGGCAGGACCGCGCCGACGACGACCGCCGCGACCGCGCCGCAGGTCAGTCCGGCCAGCACCCAGGGGATGCCCGCCGCGCCGTCGGCGGCGAACGCCGACCGGTTACGGCGCCCGACGGCCATCATGATCCCGCAGACGAGCAGGCCGCCGACGCCCGCGACGATGAGGATCCACTTCATCCAGCCGATGAACAGGTCCCCGGCGGCCTCCAGGCCGGGCGGTGCGGCCGGCGGGGGCGTGGGCGCGGCCACGAGTTCGATCGCGGCCCCGGCGAGGTAGTGAGCAAGCACAGCAGTCTCCTAAAGGTCACGATGCCCCGGTTGGGCGCATCTGCCAGGGACCTTGACGAGGCGGGGCTGACGGCAGCGTTGACGTTGGTGTAGCCGCTACCGCTACCGCTGCTACCAGCGGTAGCCGGCAGCGGTAACGGCCCTGGGAAGCCGCAACGGTCGTGGCCATGAACGCGCGACCTCAAGCAGCAGTCGCCCTGACGCTCTCGCTGGCCGTTGCCGGCTGTGCTGCCAGCGGCGAGACCGCACCGGCCACGCCGAGCACCACCAGGGCCACGTCCACCGCGGCGCCGGCCAGCATGGCTGCACCGGTACGGCCGCCAGCGCAGCCCGGGTTCGCCTACGCCGATCCCGAGGAGGTATGCCGCCGGTTCGTGGCAGCCCTGTACGGCGCCGATACCCGTAGCGATGCTGGGCCTGGCGACGCCTTCCGGCGGGCCGTCCGCTTCGCCAGCGGGACGTTGGCCGGGCAGAGCGCGGCCGCAGAGCGCGACGGCCGATGGCTGGCCTGGTCTGCCCACCGTGCCTACCTTGACGCGCTCGTGGAGCCTTTCGTCGACGCTCAGCTGCCGCCGGACACGGCGATCACTGCCCGGCGCGCGGTCCGCGTGACCGCCACCGCGATCGGCGAGGACGGGTGGCGGGGTTGGACCGAGCACAGCGTCGCCGACTGCGTCCTGCACCGTGGCGGCCCCGACGGGCCCGGGTGGCGGGTCACCGACTACGAGATCCGCCAGGCAGGGCTGCGGTGACTCGTCTGTGGCCCCTTCTGGTCGGGGGCATCGCCGTCGTGGTGCTCGCGCCGCTGGCGCTGGTAGTGCTCGTCGGCCTCGTAGTGCTCGGAGCCAACCCGGCGACGGCGTGCACCGTCAGCCCGCCCACCGCATCGGCCAGCTCCACGCCGGGGTGGAGCGGCCAGGGTCCGTGGAACGCCGAGCAGGTCGGCAACGCCGCAGTCATCGTGTCCGTCGGCGCCGAGATGGGAGTGCCCCGCTACGGCTGGGAGATAGCCGTGGCGACCGCGATGCAGGAGTCAACACTGCGCAATCTCGGCCACCTGGGCGTGGACAACGACCACGACTCCCTCGGGCTGTTCCAGCAGCGACCCAGCCAGGGCTGGGGCACCCCGGAGCAGATCCTCGACCCCCGCTACGCGTCCCGGAGGTTCTACGAGCACCTGGTCAAGGTCGACGGCTGGCAGAACATGCCGCTCACCCAGGTCGCGCAGGCCGTGCAGAGATCGGCGTACCCCAACGCTTACGCAAAGTGGCAACCCGAGGCGCAGCAACTCGTCGGGCTGATCGGTGACGGCTTGAACATCGTCTGCACCAGCGACGGCGGCGACGGACTCCCGCCTCTGGACGAGGCGGGCCTGCCCGACGGCTTCACCCTGCCCACGGACCCGCAGCTGCGGGCCGTCGTCTCCTTCGCACTCGCTCAACGGGGTAAGCCGTACGTGTGGGGCGCTGAGGGACCAGACAGTTACGACTGCTCGGGGTTGATGATGGCGGCGTGGGCCAACGGTGGCGTGAAGATCCCGAGGGTCACCGCCGACCAGGTTCACACCGGCGTCGCCGTCACTACTCTTGCGGCGATGCGGCCTGGAGACCTGATCTTCATACCCGGCTCTGACGGCACCACGTCGCGGCCCGGGCACGTCGGTATGTACATCGGCGCCGACCGTCGTGGCAGCCAGTACCTGATCCATGCGCCGAGGAGCGGTGATGTCGTCAAGGTCGTTCCCGTCACCACCTGGAGCCGGCAGGTCGCCGCGATCCGACGGCCAATGAGCCCCTGACCTTTCAAACCTCTGCAGCTGCGTCGGTCGGTGTCGGATTTAAGACTGCGGGTGGCTCAGGAACACCCTAGCCTGAGGCGACTTCATGATCCGTTCAGTCCAAGCAACTCCCGGTGCCGCAGGCAGAGCAATCGCCTAACCGGCGGTGCTAGATATTACGGTGCGTCACCGACGCGGCACCCTTCCCGGCACTATCAGTAACTTGGCGGACCGAATGACCTCGTGTGCGAGCGACACCTACAGCCCGAGAGAAGTGAACTCACGGCTTCAGGAGTTGGGTTTCCGGGAGCACCTGGCGCAGACGATCTATGGCACTGTCGCCTTTTTCGTTCGCCGCCAGAACGACGACGAGGCCGGCAGCCTCCTCCTACATGGTGTTGCATCCGACGCGACCACCTGGACTCCCATGCTGCAGTGTGCCGCTGAGTTGGGTGTTGACCTAGGCAACCTAGTGCTCGTGGATCTGCCCTGCTTCGGAAAGTCCGAGAATCGCCTCGATACCATGTGGATTCCTGAAGTCGGTGACATGCTCATCTCGGAGATGACCACTTTGGGTTTCCTAAGAGTAAGGCTCATCGGGCATTCTATGGGCGGGTTTCTCGCCCTTGATATGGCGGCGAGGTTCCATGAGCATGCGACTTCGGTCCACGTTGCTGCCGGATCCTACTTTGCAATTCTTAACACCATTAAGCGGCCCATTCGAAACATCTTCCGCAATCCAGGAACCGCGCTCCTCTGGAATAGCTACTGGTTGCTGTGTCTAATGGGCCGGACGGGCACCATGATGGTCAGGACCGCCGCAGCCGTCCTCGGCCCGCGCGTGGTGATTGCTCCCTTCGTTGCCAAGCCGACGAAGCTTCGTCGGCAGATAGCCGAGGTGATGCTGTCCCAGCTCAACCCGCGAGGAGTTGTGCTAACCGCGAGAAACGGCCCGGCGTATGATGCCGTCACGACATGGGGAAGCATCCGGGTTCCTCTCGTGGCGGTGTTCGGCCAAAAAGACCGGATGGTCACCCGATGGGACGCTGAGGAATTAAGCCAGGTGAATCCATCGGCCCGCATAGCATGGGTCGACGATGCCGGCCACATGCTAATTGTCGAACGGCCTGCAGCCGTCCTGCGTGCCTTGGGTCTTTAGCGTGACGACGCTAGCGCGCCGAGTCGTCACTGTCATCGATGCTATTCTCCCAACCAGAGGATCGAAGCGCGGCCTCGACAACGTCCGATTGGCTGCCTGGCCGTTGCTGGTCTTCGCACTAACGATGGCGTTAACCGCCGCTTTTGGGGTGGCTAGAGAAAGCGGCTGCCAGGGGTTCCGAGCGTTCCTGGGCTCCCTCCTGCTGCGCCAAGGTGAGCCCCCGAACTGCCGCAGCGTCGCTTTCCTGGTCGACATACCCACCGTCATCCTTTCGCTGACGGCGCCGTTCGCTGCCATCGCCTACCTGACTATCCTGCGCAGGTTGGAAAGTCTGGTCCCAGACCTTCAGCGCACCGGCCTGCTGCCCGATGACGCCGACACCGCCGCCAAGTATCAGGTCCTGCGGCAGTGGCTTCACCAGCTTCTGCCTAGGGGATGGAAGAGCTGTGTCCTGTTCGCCGTTTCGGCGATGATGACGGTCTGGCTCTACACGCGAAACCTTGAATCCGGCGGGATCTTCCAGGCTCTGGCCAGTCCGGCTGTCCCCGAGGAAATGCTCCGAGACCACTGGTGGGCCGATTATCGCCAACATCCCGTGTTGGCAGTGCACTGTATCTTGGTCGGCACCATCGGAGTGCACTACGCCCTGGCTAGCGCCTGGCTGTACGCCCTGGTAGGTCGGCACTTGCTGAGCCGATCGAGACGCAAGTCCCTGGCGTTCCGGGTGCGGTACGTCCCACGCTGGCGAGATAGGAGCTTCGGCTGGTCACCGGCGATCGCACTGATCATGCTCAGCTACGCCTCGACAATTAACTTCGCGATCTCGATGATCGCCGTCTTCGACATGTTGCAGACAGGCTCCTTCAACCGGACCGTTGCCGGGGCGTTCGCCACGCTCGGTGTCCTCACCGATCTCACCCTCGTGATCCTCACCCTGAACGACGTAGGCAAAGTGCATCAGGGCGTCCGTTCGTCCGTGCGGAAGTCTGTGGCGCGTGGGCTGGACAAAGCCGAGGCATCCCGCGAGCAGCGCACCCGCCAGCGCCGGCCGATCCGCAACGGACGCTCGCGATCCCACTCGGTAGCCACGAGGCGCGAGGTGAACATCATTCTGGCGGCGAGGGACCTCGATAGCTGGCCGGCCCTACCCATCAGCAACCTGCCGCTCGGCCTCCTCAAAGTAGCCCCGGGCGTCTACGCCATCATCCAGCTCACCCGCACACTCACCGGCGGATCGTCATGACGGGAGGACGAGTTTCTTGGAAGCGCTACGACGCGAAGACGTTATCACCCTGCACTCAGATTGGGCGCATTTGCGCGTTCGTCCGCTTAGCCCCGTTTTGCAGAGGCTCGTAATCAAGGCCTTCGTGGCTACACTCGACCGCTCTCGGCAGAGCCTCGTCTACGGGTCTGCCGGGCAGCGGCGCGAAGATCTGCCCAGCATTACCGTGACTGATCCCGGCGATTTCGCGGCCAGGTTACTACATGCCGGGACGCTAGGATTTGGGGAGGCTTTCATTGAAGGATCATGGCGGGGCGGCGACGGCACAGGGTCCCTAAGGGAAGAAACGGATGAGGTGGTCGACTGGCTGGCAGTGTATGCGGACAAACTGGCGGCCCGGGAACCGGCCGCATCCTTTGCCGGCCGACTAGGATGGCGTTGGCGATTGCCTAGAGCCGTGACCAATACGAAAGATGGATCACGGCGCAACGTTGCCTTGCACTACGATCTGCCTCCCGAATTTTTCCGCCTGTTCCTCGATCCCGGCCTCACCTATTCCTGTGCCGACTTCAGGCGGGCAAACAGCCTTGAAGCGGCTCAACTCCACAAGATTAACGGACTTTTAGACCTTGCGGAGGTGCGGTCAGGGTGTCGCCTTCTCGACGTGGGTTGCGGGTGGGGCAGTCTCCTAGCGGAGGCTGCGGCGCGAGGGGCAGAGAGCACCGGGATCACGGTGTCCCGCCGGCAGTACGAGTACTGTTTGAGCAGGTTCGGCGGCGCTACAGGGTTCGGTGCGGCTAGCGTCTTGCTAGAGGACTATCGCGACCATTCCGGAGAATATGACTCTATAACGTCGGTCGAGATGATCGAGGCGGTTGGCTCTGCATACTGGGTGGGTTTCTTCCGTAAACTCGGTTCCCTGTTGGCATCAGACGGCACAATCGCCCTTCAGGTAATTACCTTCCCCGACGGGCGGATGAAGCGGTCAATCGGCAATTACTCGTGGGTCGACCGGTATATTTTCCCGGGTGGGGAGCTGACCAGCATCGAGGAGATCGACCGGATCCTCCAGCGGCACACCGGACTGGAACTCACAGAAACCCGTCGCTTATCCTCGTCGTATGCTCGGACGCTTCGGGATTGGCGCCACCAGTTCTGCGCCCGACTGGAAGACGTTCAAAAGCTGGGCTTCGACGAACGGTTCATCCGGGTATGGGCGCTGTACTTGGCGTACTTCGAGGCAGGCTTCCGCGTACGGTACCTGGACGTGTGGCAGTGCCAACTCAGACCGAAGAGGCCCATCTCAACCTCGGGCTTGCAGCTTTATTGATCGCCGTCGACCATGGAGCCCGGCTTGGCATCATCCCGTTGGCCGGTCCGTCCAGGAAGCACGCCTCTATCGCTGCCATCCGACCACATGTCGCACTTCTTCCTGCGGAACTCCACCGGTGGAGTCAGTGATGCTTTCCGTCGTGATCATGCTAGTCGGTTGGTGCAGCAAGCCCGGAGATCGATAGGGGTGAGGCCCCCGGCAAGACGGCAATTGACCAAGATCCCCAACCGTGCCTCGCCGTGCTGCCTTACCAGGGCGAGCCCTGTCCAGCGGAGCCCTGAACCACCTGGCCGACCTCGTGGGTCAGCACCGCAACCAAGATCGGTCCGCCTAGCCGCTGGTCAGCTCCGGCCGGCAGGAGCTTCTCGCCCTGGCGCATCCTGCACGACGGCGATACCTACACCCAGCCAAGCCGCAAGAACTGCTGGCATCTCGCCGACGCGTCGGCGACGCCACCCGCACGGGCATGCAGCACCTGCTCCACCGCGCGAAGTGGGACGGCGACGCGACCCGCGACGACGTGCGCGATTACGTGGTCGGCCAGCTATGCCGACGGTGCCTGCGCCAATAGCGCGAACATCAGGAGCGCCCCAGCGATGAGGAACGGCCCCATCGGGATCTGTGTTTGGGGATGTGCCCGCCTGCTTGCCAAGAGGACCACTCCCGCCAAACCCGAGCCCAAGAAACCCAAGAGCACGCCTCCCAACGCGCTGCCCCAGCCCCACCAGCCCAGCAGGGCGGTCAACGAGAAAAGCAGCTTGGTGTCGCCGAGGCCCATACCGCGACTGCCCAGAACCAGTCCGAGGCTCAGGAACACCAGGGCGCTGACGATCGCGCAGATCGCCGCACTGAGCAGCCGGTCCCACGACCCGCTGGCAGCCGCGTCGACCGTGAGCAGGACGAGCACACCAGCAGCAGCCGGGAGGGTCAGCACGTCAGGTAGGCGGTGCACCTGAGCGTCGATGAACGCGAGCGGCACGGCACATCCGGCCCACCACAGGCCAGCCAGCATCACCGGGATCGTTGGAGCGGCGAGTACGACTATGACCACCGCTACCGCGACGCAGAGCTCCAGCAGGTACGGAACGGCACCAACTCGATGCCGATACCGGCCACATCGACCGCCCGGCAGCAGCGCGGTCCAGCCAGGGCCGGTCGGACTTACCTCAACCCCGCAGCGACCGCAGGTACGCCGGCTGGCCTGGCCCGCCGGTACGGTCAGTCGAACGACCAGCCAACGCAACGGTGGCGTTACAGCGAGGATGAGCAGGAGCGACCCAATCCGGGCCGGCGCACGAGGTTCGCTGCCCGGGCGCGCCGTTGACAGCAGTTCCTGCGGGGCGCTCATGCCCTGCTTCGGTTGCTCAGGGGATCCTGCTGCGGGCCGAGCTGGCTAATCTCGTACCCGTCGGGGTAGGTCTTGGTCTTGATCCCGTCAGCGAACAACGCTGTCGTCCGCGGCCTGCCGAACCAGCGCTGCAGCTGGGAACGCACCTTCAGCGCGAGGTGCAGACCAGCCCTGACGGGCCAGGCGGGCGGAGCGACCTGCATCGCGGCTCGCAGCCGTTCGTCGTACATGGCGCTGACCAGCGCGTTGCCCAGCGGTGTGAGCGGCCCTGGGATGCGGGTGAGCATCAGCATGCGGGTGGCCCGTTCGATGGCCGCCGCGTCGTCGTTCGGCTTCAGGTGAGCAGCGTCGTGGGCATCGAACCAGGTCTCGAACGCCCCGTAGGAGCCGGGGATGTCGGTGATGCCCATCCGGCGACCGAGCTCCCGGTAGAAGAGGTAGGTGGCCTGCCGCTCGTGGCAGCATGGGCGGCGCCAGCCGTAGCGCTGCAGCCACCGGGTCGGGATCACCACCAGGCAGCCGAGGACGTAGAGGTAGTCGTCGTTGCTGATGTCGTACGGGCGGTGGATTTGGTTGACGCGTCGTAGCGCGTCGCGGCCTCGCGGCTGCTCGAATCCGTTCAGCACCATTTCGTACATCAGGAGACCCGTGTCGTCGATCCGCTTCTGGGTGCGCTCGGTCAGTTCGCCGGTGGCGGTGTGCACCGCGGCGATTGACGGGACCGAGAACGACCGGTTGAAGGCGAGGTTGAGCCCGAGTTTCATGTCCCATGGGAACTCGTATCGCAGCATCGTCTGGTAAACGGCCAGGTACTCGCGCTCCGGGTCGAGGGCGCGGATGCGAGCGAGGTTGGCGTAGCGAGCCTTCATCGTCGGGCGTCTCCGAGCGGGATCTGCGAGGCGGGGAGGTGTCGGGACGCGGTGAGCGTCCGGGCCACCACGGGTGATTGGGCGTAGGCGCCGGAGACGAGCGCCAGCCAGGACACCTCGCCGGCGTAGCCGCCGGAGGGACGATGCAGCTCGTCTGCGGGCTGGGGGAGTTCGACGGCACGGCCGGCGCGATGGGCACGCAGAGCGCAGGCCAGGTGGGCCGCCTCAACCGCGGCTCGCTGCTCCTCTGCGGTCAGCTCAGCCTGCTCGGCGAACTGCTCGGCCAGCTCGGTCACCCTGGCATCCATGTACGGGCGCAGGGCGAGTCGCGCGTCCCGGATCTCGGCGACGCGGCGGGTCAGGGCGTAGTCGATGTCCCGCACGGCCGTGAGGTGTCGGCGCAGGCTCACATCGAGTTCGAGCTCCGGCAGCGCGGTGATGAGGTCCCGCCAGAGCGGTTCCAGCCGCCGGTAGCAGCGGAAGTCGTCCCAGCGTCGTGTGATCGTGAGGATCGGACCCCACGCCGGCATGGTGAGGCCGACCATCATGAGCAGCGCGCTGATGGTCACCAGGACCGAGGCGATCTCTCGTTCGCCCGTCGGCCGGTGGCCGCTCCAGTAGGCGATCAGGTACACGATCTTGTTGATGCTGTAGAGCAGGGCGCAGGCGGCGCCGACGGCCGTGACGCGAAGGCCTCGGCGTAGCCAGGGGCGTCCGCAGATCCGGGCGAAGCGCCAGCACAGCCGGGAGATGTCGATGCAGTAAGCGAAGAAGCCGAGCGCAATGAAGACCAGCAGGTACGCGGTCACCGCGGGGTCAGTGGCGTACTCGACCGTGAGGAGCACCGGGGTGTCGTAGGTGAGCGTGTAGGCGAACAGCCCGACCATGGCGAGGAAGGCGCAGCTTGTGACCAGTATCCAGCGTCGGGTCCGGGCGGCGGCCTTCCGCCGTGGAAGCGTCAGGTGGAGCAGCATGCTCTCGGCACTCGCGGCGATCGTCATCGCGCAGGCATGGGAGAAGAGCTTGGCCAGGTTGGGCAGACCGGATGCACGGTCGATCGCGGTCGCGAGGGGTGGAACGGCGAGCGTGATCCCGACGGCGAAGGCTGCGATGGCCACGCAGATGGCGCCGCGCGCGTGGCTGGGATGCCGGCGCTGGAGCCGCAGCATGTACCCGAATGCGGTCCAGCCGGCGAGGGCGCAGATGGCGTACAGGGCGGTATCCATCGGCGCTACCAGTCGGGGTGTTCCAGCGAGCGCCGCAACCGGTCGTACAGCTCGGCATGCCGGCTATCCAGCGGTGAGTCGTCCTGTTCGCTGCCGCCGCTGTGCGCCCGCCGAAGAAGTAGCGAACCGATCATCTCGGCCTCACGCTCCTCAGCAGCGGCATAGTTGCTGCGACCGAGGCTGCGTTGGACCAACTCCGGGTCGAGGTCTGGCAGCAGCAACCGCGAGGCGTCCGGATCCAGGATCTCGGTCGTCCGATGACCGGCGATCAGGTGCCCAAGCTCGTGTCCGATGATCAGCATCTGATGCAGCGGCGAGGTGTCCTGCTCGAAGAAGATGGCGTCGAAGTCGCCGGTCGGTACGAACATCCCGCACACCGTGTGTGCCGGCAGGCTGATCGGGACCAGGTGAATGGGGCGGCCGCGCCGTTCGCCGAGAATCTGGCACAGCATCCGGATGTCGGACCGTTCCGGCACCTCCAGCTCGGCGAGCAGCCTCTCGCAGCGCTTGCGTAGTCGGTTCAACGTCACGTCAGCGTTCTCCCGCTCATTGGCGTGCTGCCACCGAAGGAACAGCACCGCTACCTGCGTTCGTCAGGCTCGTCGCTGGCACTGTTGGCGTCTGAACCCTCGGCCACGGCGCGCAAGCGGGCCACCATCTGCTCGATCAGCTGAGTGTCCGTGGCAGACAGTCCACTGTCGGCCAGCACCTGGCGTAGTGCCACCTGCTTGACGTCCATCCGGCGGAGCTCGTTGAGCAGCCCGATCTGGTCTTGGATTCGTCGCGCGGCCGCTTCGTCGACGAAGTAGCCCGAGTTGACGCCGAACGCGGCGGCCAAGGCGCGTACGTGCGACATCCGGGGGTCGCTGGCCACACCCCGGCGTAGCTCTCCGATGTAGGCCGCGCTGATGGTGACACCGGTGTCGCTCGCCGCTGCGTTGATCTTGTCGGCGATCTCTTTATTGGTGTACCGGCGTCCGGGTTCGTCGGAGTCGCTGAGCTCCTCCGGCGTGGGGCGAATCTTGTCGAACAGGTACTCCAGCCTGGCGGCCAGCGTGTCGAGGGGCGGCAACTCGAGCTCAACCTGCTGATCTTCGACCATGATTCTTCACCCTCCAGCGACCTAAACAACAGTGTCGCATCTACAAGCGTACGCGAAACAGATGTTGACACGTGCACCGAGCGTGAGCGTATGATCGCCACTGCGTTGGGCAACGCCTGTTGAGCGAAGGCGGCATCCGCTCAACGTCCGTGTTTCGGGGGCCGACAGTTGGCCCACGGATCCGAACGGGGGTACGGCCGGTGGGAGGGGCAACTCCACAAAGGATGAAACGGGGGATCCAACTCCCAGCACCCGCTGGCCCTCGCGGCGGGCGGGCAACCGGGAGCGGCACCCCGGCCCGGACGCCGTCGACCGGAGGGGGCGCTGGGCCGCACAGTAGGGACACCTTCGGGCGGTCCAGCACCCAGCGGGCTCCAGCCATCTGGCATAGGCACGTCCGCCGGCGAGCGGCCAGTGGCGTCCGTAGGTCGGCGAAGCGACCACAACGCACCGGGGCTGAGCGCCCGACCAGGCATCGCCAGCGGCAGGTGAAGGCCATGCCAGCCATCAGAGGAGATACGCCTTGATTGCGATCACCAGCAAGGCCGTGAACCCGAGAGCCCGGTGGCTCGCCGCTGGGCTCACCGGCACCGTGCTCGCCGGGATGACGGGGTGCGGCGACGAAAAGCCTGCCATCACGCCGAGCTCGAGCCCCCCAGCGGCGTCGGCATCGCCACAACCGACGGCCGACGCCGAAAATGCCGAAGCCGAGGCGGCAGCGTTGACCGCCTATCAGAACTACGTCCGGAGCTACGTCGCCGCCTCGAACAAGGGTGACTACAACGCGAAACTCGACAGGTTCGTGGCGGACCCGGCGCTGTTGACGGTGCGCCAGGACCTGCTGATCAAGTTTCAGCAGGGGCTCGTCACCACCGGGGAGCCGGTCTCGGCGCCCGCCGTGAGCAGGGTCGACACCACCTGGCGTCCTTTCACCGCCGAGATCGAGGACTGCTTCGACACCAGCGGGTGGGATGTGGTCTCCAAGAAGACCGGCAAGTCGGCGCGTACGAAGGGCCAGGCAACGAGGTACGTGGTGATCGCCCAGGCTGAGCTGTTCGGCGACGGCCAGTGGCGAATCCGTGAGGTCAACGCGCAGCGGGAGAGGTCATGCTGAGGCGTACCCCGCTCGCCGCCGCAGTCCTGATTCTGGTGGCCAGCATGGGTGCCCTGCTCGCACCCGACCCCGCGTACGCCGACTATGAGCACTGCGATGCGCTGGGCAACTGCTACTGGGTGGTGGAGCAACCGGGCACCGGCGGCGGCGGAAACAACGGCGGAGGCAACAACGGCGGCGGTGCGGGTAAAGGGTGCAGCTACGAAGGTCAGCCCGTGCCGTGCGTGGTCGACGAACTCGGGGTCTGGGACGGCTCCTGCTACGTCAAGCGCGTCCCACCGCCGCCGGGCGGCCGGACCGACGGCTACTGGAGCATCCGTACGTGCGTCTACGGCGACATCGCCTCGCAGAGCCCGGCTACCTGGTCGCCAGACCCGCCCGCCGGGATCCTGCCCTCGTACCAGGAACTTGCCCAACGAGCCATCGCCGAGATGAAGCTCGACGGGCCGAACATCGGGATTGCTCCGCGGACGAACGGCTCCGGGTTGGTCGGACTGCCGATCTGGCTCTGGAACAACGTCAGTCCCACCACCTGGGGGCCCATCACCCGGACCGCGACGGTGCCAGGTCGGTCGGTCACCGCTACCGCCCGGGCGCAAAAGGTTGTCTGGAGCATGGGGGACGGCAACTCCGTCACCTGTACCAAGCCCGGCACGCCGTACCAGCCGTCCTTCGGCAACCGGAAGTCACCGGACTGCGGATACGACGGCTACTCGCGGCCAAGCAGCACCCGACCCGAAGGTCGGTACACCGTCACGGCGACCACCTCGTGGCTGATCACGTGGAGCGGGGGAGGCGGGAACAGCGGCTCACAGTCCATCGACCTTTCCTCCACGACCACGCTCGACATCGGCGAACTGCAGGTGATCACGTCATGACCAGCTCCCCGACCACCTCCTCCCGGGCCACCCCAACGGTTGCCGCGCCGTACGCCGTGCCCCGAGTCGCTCCGCAACGACGCTGGCGCCCGGCCCTCGTCTGGCTCGCGGTGGCGCTCGTCGCAGCCGGTGGGCTGATCGCCGGGGGCGTGCTGCGCAAGGTCGGCACCACAGCCGAGTATCTGGCGGTGGCCACCCGGGTGGAGGTCGGCTCCACGATCGGTCGCTCTGACCTTCGCACCGTGCGCATCACGGTGGACCCGGCCCTCAAGCCCATCCCGAGCAGCGCCGCCGACGCCGTCATCGGCAAGTTCGCCGCGGTCGCGCTGGTGCCCGGTACCCTGCTGACTCAGGCGCAGCTCGCCGACACCGCAGTGCCGGGACCCGGTAGGCAGTTGGTCGGCATAAGCCTTTCGCAGGAGCGTATGCCTGCTGAGCGGATCAAGCCTGGTGGCGAGGTCCTCCTCGTCGTGACCACCGACGACGGCCCGGTCGCGAATCAGCAGGCCACGACCGCACCGATCAGCATCAAGGCCACCGTCATCGACGTGCGGGACGGCGTGAAGGAGGGGACGACACTCCTCAACGTCGCCGTCGTCGAACGCGACGGGCCACTCGTGGCCGCACGCGCCGCTGCCGGTCGGATCGTCGTTGCCCTGACCTCGGGGAGCTGACGTGGCACTCATCGCGATGGTCTCGGCCAAGGGCTCGCCTGGCGTCACCACCACCGCATTGGCCTGCACCCTGTCCTGGGGCGGACGCACGGTGCTGGCCGAGTGCGATCCCGCAGGTGGCAGCATCCTGAGCGGATACCTCTCGAGCCTGGACATTCCACCGATCGGCTTGCTGCCACTGGCGGCGGCTGCCCTGCGCGACCAGCTCGGCGACGTCTTTCCCCGCCAGTTGGTCGATCTCGACGCCGGTCATCCGGGCCGACGGATCCTGCTGCCCGGCATCAATGACCCCGTACAGGCGGGGACCATCCGCCCGACCTGGGAGCCGCTTGCCGCGTTCTTCAGCGACCTGGAGCGCGGCGAGGACGGTTACGACGTCATCGCAGACTGCGGCCGGTTGACCACCAGCGCGCCGCCGTGGCCGCTGCTGTTCCGCGCGGACCTGGTACTCCTCGTCGTACGGACGGCGATCCTGCGAACCATCGCCCCGGCTGTGGCCGCGGCCGAGCTCCTCCGCCGGGAACTCACCCAGCACGGACAGGGGCGCGACGGGGTCGCCCTGGCCCTGATTGGCGACGGCCCATACGGCCGACGAGACATCGAACAGCGGTTACAGCTCCCAACCTTGATGGAGCTGCCCGACGACCGGCGCACCGCCGAGGTACTCAGCGACGGTGACGGCCGGCTTCGCGGCAGCCAGCAGTTGTTACGTGCCGCCGCCAGCGCTGAACCAGCCGTCCGGGAGGCGATCGCACGCCGGCGAGCGCATCTCTTGCCCACGTCGTCGACCGGGAGCAGCCATGCTCGATAAGCGCGGACCCAGCGGCCCGACCTGGCCGGCAGCGGCCGACCGGATCGCCGCGAACGGCCACCGCTGGCCAACCAACGGCAACGCAGCCGCGGCCGTACCTGATCCTGGCCCGTCACCCACCGCTGATCAGGCGGCGGTGAAGCCGGTCAGCATCGACTACGCGGCGGTGCGGCTGCTGCGCGCCCGGGTCAGCGCCGAGCTGACCGCCGCACTGCGAGAGACACCCAACGTCTCTCCCGGACACCGTCAAGCGGAAGCGGAACGCATCGCCGCGCGGCTGGTACGCGACCACGTCGACACCCTGCACCAAGCCGGGCAGCCGATCTCACAGGCGGAAGAGGACGCCCTGCTCGACGCCGTCGCCGCCGACATGTTCGGCCTGGGGCGTCTGCAACAGCTCCTGGAACGCAAGGACATCGTCAACATCCACATCCTCGGCTGCGACAACGTGCGAATCGAGCACACCGACGGGCGGATCACGGTGGGCGAACCGGTTGCCGACAGCGACAAGGAACTGGTCGACATGTTCCAGGTCCTCGCGATGCGCGCCGGGGCGACCGAACGCTCGCTGTCGTCGACGAAGCCCTGGCTGGACATGCAGCTGCCCGACGGAAGCCGCCTCACCGTACTCATGCAGGTGTCGGTGCGACCCTACGCCGCCATCCGCCGGCACACCCTCATGGACGTCAGCCTCGAGGGCCTGCGCGACCGGTACGGCGCCATGGACGAGCTGATCTGCCAGTTCCTCAAGGCGGCCATGGCCGCCGGCCTCAACATCATGGTCGCTGGCCTCGCCGACGCCGGAAAGACCACCCTGCTACGCGGGCTGGCTCGCGAGATCCCTGCCGGGGAGCAGTTCGTCACCCTCGAGGAATCGCGCGAGCTCGGCCTGCACACCACCGGCCGGCACCGCTGGGCGATGAGCCTCGAATCCCGGGAAGGCCACGGCTCACGCGGTGCCGATGGCCGACCGGCCGGCGAGGTCACGATCATGGACATGATCCCGCTGACCCTGCGGATGTCAGTCCAGCGGATCATCGTCGGCGAGGTCCGGTCCCGGGAGATCGTGCCGATGCTGCAGGCCATGGCCACCAGCAAGGGATCGCTCTGCACCATCCACGCTCGCAATCCCCGAGCTGTCATGGACCGCGTCATCGAGCTCGCCCTGCAGCACGGTCCCGAGATGACCGCGGAACTGGCACGACGGATGGCTGCCGGCGCCATCGACCTCATCGTGTACGTCAGCGTCGAGGACGAGACCAAGCTCGGCGGCCGCAAGCACCGCTACGTCTCAGAGATCGTCGAGGTCGGCGGGATGAGCGGCGACCAGCTCGTCACCACGCAGATCTTCGGACCGGGGCCGGACGGGCGAGCCGTGCCGCGACACCTCCCCGAACGGCTGCTCGAATCCTTCCTACGGGTCGACTACGACCCTCGCCAGCTCACCGGCTACATCCAGCAGGGCGAGCACAACCGAGGCGCCTGGACCACTCGCCTCGACACATTGACGAGGCGGCCATGAGCCTGCTCGACCTCGCCGCTGTGTTGGCGGGCCTGCTCGCCGTCGCCGGGGCGATCGTCGGTGTGCTCGGCGTCGTGGGAACCACCCGCCCGCCCCGTCCGCCGTCGGCTTTGCAGCAGCGTGCCCGCCGCTGGTGGGTTGGGCCCGGGCGAACGCGGCGTGAGCAACGCAGCCACCAGCTCAAGGTGATCACTGCGGTCGTTGCTGGCGCACTGACCTGGCTCCTGACCGGCTGGCCCGCCGCCGGGGCCATCATCGGCATCGCCGTTCCGGGCATACCCTGGCTGTTCGCCGCCGGTCGCGCTGAGAAGCAGGCGATCGCTCGGCTGGAGGCCGTTGAGGCCTGGACCCGCCGGTTGGCGGACATCGTCGCCCGAGGGATCGGCCTTCAGCAGGCGGTCGTGGCGACTGCGGCGACCGCGCCGCAACTCATCGAACAGGAGATCCGTGACCTGGCGGCGCGGCTGCAGGCCGGCGGTGACCCAACCGCCGCCCTGCAGCAGCTGGCCGACGACCTCAACGACTACACCGCCGACCAGGTCATCGCACCGCTCATGCTCCACGTCGCCGATCGCGGTGAGGGCCTGCACGAGGTGCTGACCGGCATCAGCCGGTCCATTGCCGCCGAGATCGAGATGCGCTCAACGGTCGACGCCAAGCGTGAAGGCCCCCGCTTCGCGGTGCGGTTCCTGACCGGCATGACCATCATGCTCCTGGCCTACGGGGTGATCAATCCGCACTACCTGCAGCCCTACGGCAGCGTGCTGGGGCAACTCGTCCTGCTCTTCCTCGCCGGCCTGTACGTCGTGCTCATGGCCTCGGTACGCAAACTCAGCCTCCCGCCGAAGCGGGAACGCCTACTGCCGCCGGCCGACAGGCAGACCGTGGGAGCGCCAGCATGAACAACGGTCACCTCACCGCCATGGTCATCGCCGGCGCGTTGACGGGGTTCGGGCTGTTCCTGCTGGTCGTACAGCTGATCCCCGCACCGCCGGCGCTCGGGCCCGCGCTTCGCCGGCTACATCCGATGAGCACCCCGAGCAGCACCCCGGCCGGCATCAGCTGGCTCCGGCGCCGATTTTCGGTACCGCACGCGGACCTGCGGCTCCTCAACCGCAGCACCGACCAGTACCTCCTCACCCTTGGGCTGTCCGCCCTGTTCTGCCTGGTCCTGCCCGCTCTGATCACCATCGCCGTCGCGGTGCTGGCCCTGCCGATACCCGTGTTCATTCCCGCCGGTGGCACGGTCGCCGCCGCGCTGGCCGGCGCGGCGTTGGCACACCGGGAGGTCGTCGTCAAGGCCACCGCCGCCCGGGCGGAATTCACCCGAGCCATGTGCACCTACCTCGACCTCGCCGCCCACCAGGTCCTCGGTGGTCACGGCCCGGTCGAGTCGCTGGACCGAGCGGCCAGCGTCTGCCAGGGCTGGGTATTCGACCGAATCCGGGAAGCCCTGCTCAGCGCACAGCTCCAGCTGCGGCCGCCATGGGACGAACTGAAGGTCCTCGCTCGCGACATCGAGGTCGTCGAGCTGGGCGACCTGGCGGACATCATGCGCACGGCCGGCAACGAGGGCGCCAACGTCCACCAGACGCTGCGCGCTCGCGCCGACTCGATGCGGGACCGGATCCGTACCGAGGCACTCGCCCAAGCCGAGCTACGCACCAACAAGCTCGACATCCCCGCCGCGGCGCTGATCCTCGTACTCCTCGTCCTCATCGGCTACCCGTTCATGGCCCGACTGTTCGTCCGCTGAAGCGGCACAACCCACTCACGGAGGGAACCGCCATGCACACCATCCACGCACTCGTCGCCCACCTGGCAGCCCGCTGGCAGAACCTGACCACGCCGGCTGAGGCCGAGCGAGGCGACAGCCCGGTCGGCACCGCCGTCATCACCGCGATCCTCGTCGCCGGTGCCGTCGTCGTCGCCGGGGCGATCGTCGCCGTCGCCAACGGCTGGGTCGCGCTCATCCCCACCCAGCCGTGACCATGAGAGCGCCCCTCATCCGCCCACGCCCGGCCGGGCGCGGGCGGATCAACCCCTGCTGCCGCGACCGTGGCAGCTCGCCGGTGGAGTTCGCCATCATCGCGCTGCCGATGCTCCTGCTGACCTTCGCCGTCGTCCAGACCGGGTTGGTCTTCTTCGCCCAGTCCATCGCGCTGGCAGCCGCCACCCAGGGCGTCAACGGCGCCCGTGGCTACCAGTCCACAGCCGCAGCCGGCGAGAGTCGAGCCCTCAACTTCCTGTCCACCGCCGGAGCCGGCCTGGAGAACCGGCAGGTCGTCGTCACTCGTACGGCAACGGAGGTACGAGTCACCGTCACCGGCCGGGCGATCACCGTGCTTCCCGGCTTCAATTGGACGATCAGCAGATCCGCGCATGGCCCGGTAGAACGGCCGACCGCACCATGAGGAGGCGATGGAACCGCCGGGAACGCGGGTCGGCATCCATCGAGATGGCAGTCGTCGCGCCCGCCATCCTGGCGTTGTTCGCCAGCGCTGTCATCGCGGGCCGGGTCAACCTCGCCCGTCAGGCTCTGGAAGCGGCGGCCTACGACGCTGCACGCACCGCTTCCTTGGCACGCACCTCAAGAGAGGCGAACGCCCAGGCGCAGGCGGCCGCCCGCGCCACGCTCGAGGCCCAGGGACTGAGCTGCACCAGCTTGAACGTCACGGTCTCCACCGCAGGCTTCGACGTCCCCGTCGGGCAACCCGCCACCGTCACCGCCACCCTGAGGTGCCGTGCGACCTTCTCCGACGTCGCACTGCCCGGCATGCCTGGCACGGTGCCGATCAGCGCATCCTTCACCAGCCCGCTGGACACATATCGGGGAAGAGCTCTCGGGTTCGGGATTACTGAAGCAGGTTCTGCGGCGAACCCGAGTGTGGGTGGCGTGTGATGAGCATATCGGTGCGCTTCAGTTCGGGAACCGGCTATGGCGAGAGCGTCAGCCGGGCTGGCTGGAACGGTGGATTCCGCCGCCTAGCTGTTTGTGGTGGGAACGCGGCCGATGGCGGTGAAGAACGTGAAGGCGGCCAGGAATGGGCCGTTGGTCAGGCTGGTGAGCCAGGTCCGGGCGGCGTTCTCGTCGAGGGCTCCGGACTGCCATGCGCGCTGGGCGACGGCGGGCATCCGCAGGATGGCGTCTGCGGCTTGGTAGTCGTGGAACATGGCGACGGTGGCCTGGATGGAGGCGACTTCGAACCCGACGTCGTTGAGGAGTCGGCCGAGTTGCCGTCCGATAGCGGCGTTGCGAACCACCTTGCTGGTGACGTAGCGGGTGTAGGCGCGGCTCGTTGCGGTGTCGGCGGCGTCGATGGCGAGGGTGTCCCAGTCTGGTTCGGCCAGTGCGACCAGGCCGCCGGGACGTACGACTCGTCGCAGTTCGGCCAGTGCCTGGCGGGGGTCGGTGAGGTGTTGCAGCACCCGGTCGGTGCGGGCACGGTCGATGCTGGCGTCGTCGAGTGGCAGGGCGTGGGCATCGCCGGCTCGAACCGTGACGTGTGTGTGCGCTGCGGTTCGTTGCTGGGCTTGCTCCAGCATCGCTGGGTCGTGATCGATGCCGATGACGGCTCCCCTGTCTCCGACCGCGTTGGCCAGCGCGGGAAGGTCGGTTCCGGGCCCGCACCCGACATCGAGCACCACGTGGCCTGGGCGCAGGTCCAGCGCCGTGAGGAGTTGTTGCTTGTATTGGCGCCCGGGATCGCTGGCGGCGGCTTGGTCGAGGTAGGCGATCTGGTCGGCGGCGCGCAGGGTGCTGCTGGGCGGGGTCATGGGAGCAGGAAACCACAGTCGCGACCCGGCGTGGGGGTGTTGCTGTGGTGGTTGTGTGGAGATCAAGTCCTGGGGTTCGGCGGGTCAGCCGGTGGTGGAATCGCGGTTTGCGGTCGGACCGGTGAGACCGGGGTGGTCGACGGTGGCGGTGTAGCGGGTGCTGGCCTGCACCGAGAGGCCGAACAGGTCGACGAGGCGGCGGACATCGCCGTCGGTGGCGTGGGCTTCGTTGAGGATGCGGTCTTCGCGGATCGCGGTGCCGGACAGTCCTTTGCCGGTGATGAGCCAGGTCCAGCGTTGGCCGACTGCGGCGTCGGGCCGGCAGGCTGTGCGGTAGTGCAGGAAGAAGTGGTCGTTGAGGGTGTTGGGCCAGCGTGTGTGGCGGTAGTCGAGCCAGCGGTTGAGGCGGTCGAGCACGGGCTCGGCCAGGACGATGACGCGGCCGTCGGTGTGCAGGCGTCCGTCGCGCAGATCGGTGACCTTGAGACGGCGGATGTGTCCGGGGCGCAGTCCGTGGAAGGCGATCAGGGCGACGACGGCTGCTTGGGCGAGGTTGCTGGAGTTGAGGGCCTGCCGGATGGCGTCGAGGTTGGCGGGGACGGGCTGGCGGGATGCGTGTTCGCCGGTTTTGACGCGGCGGGTTGGGTCGGTGAACAGCACCTTGTGCTCCTTGAGCACGCGGAAGACCGACTTGAGTCCTTGTCCGGCGGTGGATCGCTGGTTCCCGGAGGCGGGCAGGGCGTCGAGCACATCGTCCTTGCTGATCTCGCGCAGGGTGGTGTGTCCGCTGGTGGCCCAGGCGCGCAGGGTGGGCAGGGCCCAGCTGGTGTGCAGGCGGATGGTGGTCTCGGAGCGCGGCCGTCGGCGCGGGCTGGTGGGACGGCCGTGCCGCATGACGTGGTACCAGGTGAGCAGTTCGGTGGTCATCGGCTCGGGAAGGCCCTCGATCTGGCTGTGGAACCAGGTGTCGAACGCTGGGTGCCGGTCGTCGATCAGCAGGCCGGCGTCGGCGAGGACCTCGAGCACGGTCCAGGTGCGCAGGCCGGCGGCGCGCAGTTGGAGGACCTCGGTGGCATTGATGGCCGCGCCGGGGGTGTCTTGCAGACCGAGCAGGATGCGGATGCCCCAGCGGGCCTCGTCGGTGTGCTTCTTGCCCCACCGTCGGGCAGCGGCGTAACAGCGGGTGTGTCGGTCGAGCTCGTCGGCGAAAGCCGGGTCGGGTGGTGCCGGCATGGCGGCGCGTCCGCACGCGGCGAGGTCACGCTCCATGGTGAACAGCAGCAGTTGCTGGTGTCGGACAGGGCGCCGCGGCGGGTGGTCGGCCGCGGGCGGGGTGGACTTGGGCTGGTAGCGGCTGCCGTCGGAGAACATGTTGGCCAGGAACAGTTGCTGCCCGTTGCGGTTGGCAGCGACAACGTCAAGCTTGTCGCGGCCGGTGCGGACCAGGGTGGCCTGCTTGCGGCACAGTCGGCAGACGCCCTCGGCGCCGAGGATGGTGGCCCGGCCGCAGGTGCGGCAGTCGCCGACGACCTTGTACTTGGCGCGCCAGGTGCTGCAGCCGTGGCACCGCCAGTTGTGCAGCCGGGTCACGCCCCACGCGTAGCAGTCCCGGCAGGACTCGACCGGCGGCGTGGCGTAGGGGTGGCAACGGGTGCACAGCCCAGCGGCGAAGTAGCCGAAACGGGAGCCGCAGCGCAGGCATGGCGGCGGGATGACCGGGCCACCCGGCCAGCAGGTGAAGCAGAAGTCGACCTGCGGCATGGCCACCGGCGTGGTGCGGCAGCTGGTGCATCGCCGGACGCGGGGTCTGCTCATACCGGTGGCGCCGATCGGGTCCGGCCCAGCCGCGGGGTGATCGGCGTGGCCTCGCCGCAGGCGATGGCTGTCTTGGCGGGGCGTCGTGCGGCGACCTTGTCCGCCTCGCAGACGAGCAGGTCGGTGGGCGTGCAGTCCAGCACCGCGCAGATCAGCTCCAGGTCGTCGAGCCGGATCGTGGTCGGCGTGCCGGTCCACAGCGCCGACATCTTCCCGGCGCTGATCTCCAGTCCGGCCTCGGCCAGCCGGCGGCGCAGCTCGGTGGACTTCCAGATTCCCCGCTCGGCAGCCTTCATCCGCAGGTTCCACCGCATCGACCTACCCCCTCGTCGTCTCGGTCAGGCGTGCCGTCACACGCTCGTTCGCCGCGGCCCAGGCGTGCTCGATGTGCTTGTCGTGCACGTGGATGTAGCCAGTGGTCGTCTGCAACCACGAATGCCCGAGCAGTTCCTGGATCGCCTTCAGGTCAACCCCTCGGGCGTAGAGCGACGACGCGCAGTAGTGGCGCAGGCCGTGCGGGGTCAGCCGGCTCTGCCAGGAAGGCAGCCACCGTTGCACCGCCGAAGCAAGGCCGTTGCGCAGAGCGTTGGTGCCGATACGTTCACACCGGCCGGTGACCGGGTCGCGACGTTCGCTGGGCAGCAACGGCGCGTGCGGGTCTGCCCAGTCGTCGCCGAACTGATGCCGCACGTCGACCAGCCACCACTGCAGCAGCTCGCCGATCGAGTTGATCCCGGGCACCATTCGGGACTTGGGCCCGCGGCCGTGGCTGCCCTTGCCGAAGCGCACGTGCAGCTTGCCCAGCTCACCCAGGTCCGGCCGCCAGTCACGGATGTCCAACATCGCGGTCTCGGTGATCCGCAGGCCGGCCCGGCGCCACAACGACGCCGCCAGATAGTCCCGTGCCGCCGGAAGATACTTACGCGCCTGGGGCAACGCCCCGCGCCAAGCGCCGAACAGGGTCTCTACCTCGCCGTCGGACGGGGGAACTCGCACATTTGCCGTGTACGGCTTCGGCGGCCGGTTGTACTCGTCGATCGGCTGCACCAGCACATGGCCGGTCAGCGCGTGGATGTCTCCTTGGTACCGCGTCAGCAGAAAGTCGAAGAACTGCGCAACAACCCACGCCTTCCCCGTCACCGTCGCCGGAGCCAGCCCGCGATCCTTGCGCAGGTGCACCAGGTACCGGTCGGCGTCGCCAGGCTGGCACGTCCACACCGGCTCGCCAAGGAACCGGATGAACTCGAACAGTACGTACCGCTCCTTCACGATCTGCCGATCGGTGATCCCCGAACCAGCCGACGCCAAGGCGTACTGATCGACCAACTCCTGCTCGAAGTCCTCCAACTCGGCCGCTGTCCGCAGCCGACGCGGGGCATCGATCGACCGCACCACCGCCAGCGCCATGGTCGCCCCACTTCAGGAATCACTCGCCAACGTCTGCACAAGCGACAACGAGTCAGGAATCCCGACGTTCCGTCGAAACTCCCATCTGTGCTCGGGAGGCCCCGATGACCAGGTGCTTCGGCAGCTCAAGACAACCCGGCCAGGAAGAAACCCGTGACACTTCTGACAAGATCATGAAAGCCGCCATCCGCCGGCTGAGCGACGACGACGGCCGGATCACGATCTGGTTCGCCGTCCTCGCACCCGCCTTCCTCGCCCTGATCGGCCTCATAGTCGACGGCGGCGCCAAGATACGCGCCTACCAGCGCGCGGACAACATCGCCGCCGAGGCGGCCCGTGCTGGCGGGCAAGCAATCAAGGCCGGACAGGCCATAGACGGCGGTGCCAAGGAGATCGACCCCTCGCGCGCCGCCTCCGCCGTGCAGGCGTACCTCGACGATCTCGACGGGGTCACCGGCAGCGTCCGTGTCAACAACCCCCAACAGCTCACGGTCACCGTCACCGTCACCTACAACCCGATCCTGCTCGACCTGTTCGGCGGGGGCGGCGGCACGACGGTGACCGGCCGGGCGACCGCGAACCTGATCGCCCAGTAGCAGCTCGCAAAGGAGCAACCGTGGCACGCACCGCAATCACCGCCGGCCGCGGCCAACAGGCCCTTACCGCCCTCGGTGCTCTCGTCCTGGTTGCCGTGATCGCTGCTCTGCCGATTCTGCTGCTCTGGGCCGCCGGCAATCCTCTTGCCGAGCTCGGCGGCTGGTTCGCCACCCTCACCGACGACCCGGGCGCCGCAACCAGCCAGGCCTGGCAGGCACTCAGCACGCGTGACGACGGAGATCTGTTCCTGTGGGCCCTGTCGCTGGTCGCCTGGGTGGCCGCCGCCCTGGCCGCGTGGACCTGGGTAACCTTCCTCGTCGCCGTCGTCGCGGAGGCCGCCGCGCAGGTACAGGGCCGCCGGAAGGGACGTATTCCGCGTCGCATCGCCCAGGTTCCCGGCATGCGTCTCCAGCAGCGAGCCGCAGCCGCGCTGGTGGCTGCCATCCTCGGTGGCCTTGCCGCGCCGGCCCTGGCATCGGCTGCCGCCCCCGCCGCCGCCGTTCAACCCATGACGGTCGGACCCACAACGGCTGCCGAGGCGACCGAACAGCCGAGCCCCGCGCCGACCCATGCAGCGACGGCAGAGAATCACCTCGAGCACACCGTGGAGCGCGGCGAGAGCCTGCTGGCCATCGCCGAGCGCTACAACGTCTCGTGGCAGCGCCTGGCCGAGGCGAACCACGGGTTGCCGCAACCAGACGGGCGCAGCCTCCAACCAGGTAACACCCGGGTCTACGCCGGATGGACCCTGCGCATCCCGCTGGCCACCGCCCCGACCGCCACCATCACGTCGACCCAGGCCTCACCTGCTGCAGCTACTGCTCGGATCAGCTATTTGGTCGCACGCGGTGACTGGCTGTCGGGTGTAGCACAGCGCTTCCTTGGGGACGCCGACCGCTACGTCGAGATCGCCGACCTCAACCCGCAACTCAAGAGGCGTGACGCTCGCTTCCCCGACCACATCGAGCCCGGATGGCGGATTCTGCTGCCCGAGGAGGCTCGCGATCGCGGCCCCGTCGAGCGAGCTCAGGGTCTGGTCGTGAATGGCGACCGCGCTCGGCCGAGCCCGCCCGCTTCGGAAGCTGACAGCGCGTCGGCCGATCCCCGTCCAGGGGCAGCCGCCGACAGCCCCGCGGATGCGTCCGGTTCGAGGCAAGGAGACGCGAGCTCGTCGCCGGCCGTCGCTCCCACAAGCCCCCCGACTGCTACGGCTACGCCCTCCGCCTCGGCCAGCTCACCTGCCGACGAACGGACAGCGACGGCACGTCCCACCGATGAGGCAGAACAGGGACGCACGCAGCCAGTACAGGACGGCGAAGTCAACGAGGGAATACTCTTGGGGTCGCTCGCCGGCGCAGGTCTGCTCTCCGCGCTGCTGCTCGCCGCCGTCGTACGTCGGCGAACCCGTCAGCGCCAGCACCGTCGGTCCGGTCGCCGACTACCGCATCCCCGCAGTGGGGCGACGGAACGCGCGCTGCGGGTCGCCGAGCAACCTGCCGACGTCGACCGGCTCGACCTCGCCCTGCGCAGCCTCGCCGCAGCGCTGGCCGAACGCGAGCAACCCCTGCCGGACATCGCCGCCGCCTGGATCGTCGACCAGAGCGTCACCGTCGTGCTCACCACACCGGGTGCCCAGCCGCCCGCGCCATGGATTGACGACCGGGGGCACTGGACCCTGCCCGGGGATGTCACCGTGCCAGCCGTCACCGAGCAACTCGCGCCGCTGCCCGCCCTCGTCGCCGTCGGGTCCCAGCCGGGCCGGCACCTCCTGCTCGACCTCGAACGCCTGGGCAGCCTCGCCATCGCTGGCGACAGCGAGCGCACCCTGGCACTGCTGCGTTACATCGCCTGCGAGCTGGCCTGCAACGCATGGTCCGACGACGTCGAGATCATCGTCACCGGCTTCCCGGCGTACGAGGCCGAACTTCTGGTCGCGCTCAACCCGGACCGGGTGCGGGCAGCCTCGTCCGTCAGTGAGGCCGTCACTCGCCTCCGACGGCGAGCCGCCGCCGTGGCCGCCGCCCTCTCCGCCTCTGGAGCAGCGGACGCACTCGCGGGCCGAATCTCCGACAACGGCGAGGCATGGGCACCCCAGGTGCTGCTCGTCGCCGATCCGGATGCCGACGACCTCGATCTGCTCGACGAGTTCGGCAAAGAGCTACGGGAGGCCGGCCGGTGCGCTGTCGCGGTCGCCAGTACCGCCCGGGTCCACGCGGCGACCGGCCCGAACACGGCCATCATCGACGAGGACGGGACCCTGCATCTCGCCCTGCCTTATTTTCTCGTCGACGGTGCCGCAGCGGGCCTGCCCGTACGCGAGCTGGAACCGCTTGTCGAGATCATGGCGCAGGCCCGGAGCGCCACGGACGAGTCGGTCCCGCCGGCCGCCGAGCCGGAGGACTGGGCCGAGGGCACCGACGCGGCCGGCTCAGTGCTTGAACTTCTCACCGCGGCCGCCGTTGCCGAACCCGCGATATCGCAGGCACCCGAGAACGATGAGTCGAACCTCTCTGACGCATCGGCGCCACCAGATCCCATCGTTGCTGTCCCGCGGATCGACAGCGGCCACGCGGGTTACGCCGGGCCACGGCGAGAGGTCAACGCGGCGATCCGGCAGCGCCGCCGCCAGTCCGACCCCGAGCTCGATTCAGACCTACGGGCCTGGCGTGAGCAGGACAATGCTCGTCCCCGTATCAGTGTGCTCGGCCCGGTGGATGTCGATGCACCGGGCCCGGCGCCTGCTCAGCGTCGTCGCTTCCACGCGGAACTCATCGTCTACCTCGCCCAGCGCGGCGCTCGCGGAGCCTCCGCCGAGCAGCTCACCGACGCGTTGTGGCCCGAGCAGCAGGTCAAGGACGCCAGCCGCCGCGTGGCCATCACGCGAGCCCGGCGATGGCTGGGGGAGAGGCAGGACGGCAGGGCCTGGCTGCCCGAGATGGGATCCGATCGGCTGTACCGGCTTGAGCCGGGATACCTACTGGACTGGCATCTCTTCCGTCGCCTCCGCAGCCGTGGGCAGAGCCGCGGCCCGGCCGGGGTCAAGGACCTACGCGCCGCGCTGGAGCTGGTACGCGGAGCACCACTCGACGGCGCCGACCGGGCGTACGCAGTTGGAGCACGCAATCCCTTCACCTGGCTGCCCGAGTCCGACATCTATCCCGGGCACATCACGTCCGCAATCGTGGACACTGCCCATGACCTCGCCGAGCTGTACCTCGAGGCGGGGGACCCCGCCGGAGCTCGGTGGGCGGTACAGCAGGCATGGCTGGCCGACCCAGACCGCGCTGACGACGGACCCTGGCGCGACATCATGCGGGCTGCCCACGCAGAGGGACACGCCGCAGAACTACGCAATCTGCTGGGAGAGCTGATGCGCGTCCGCGAGGCCGAGGTGCCGGAGGACCTCACACCGACCACATATGCCCTGCTGCGTGAGCTCCTTCCGGACCTGCTCGCAGCCACCGGCTGACTACCTTCGAACGATAGACCTGACGGACCCAGTGAGATCACGACAAGAACGAAGCGGAACGGGTGAACCACTATGCAGACTTCGAACCAAGGTGACGTCCTGACGTACGTCGAGGCGGCGAAAGAGATCAGCATTCACCTTCGCGGCGAACCCGACGATCTCGTTGCAGCTGGGGCGATGTATCTGGCACGCGAAGCCTGGCGGCAGCTCGCCGGTAGTGATCTTGCTTGGGACCGCTTCGGTCTAGAACTACTGGACGTTCGAGGGAGGCTGTATGCGGACCAGGACGTGAGCGTCGACGCCCAAGCGCCCGTCCGTGATGACGCGGAAACCCGCCTCGCCGTGACGTCCATGGTCGAGCAACTCGCGCGGTACCACGATCGGTGCGCCAGCGACGATCGCTTCGAGCTGGCTGAACGGCTCAGTCACGACGCCGGTGCCCAGCAGTTACGACGTGCGGCGGCGGCGCTGGGATGAGTTTCGGCCACTGGCACCGGGAGGCGTCTGAAGCGCTGAGCGCAGCGACTGCGGCGCTCGGGCAGCGGCGGGCGAACACCGCGGCGGAGATCAACGCTGCTGTCACGGCCAGGTCAGCGCTCTTCACCCAGTTGGCCCGAGTGACTGAGCTGCTCGTCGGTGGCCGCCCCGCAGCCGAGGTGCCGGATCGGGCGGGAGCTGCGGCAATCTTGGCGAGACGCGGACAGGCGCTGACGAAGTTCTACGTCGGTCTTCGAGCCGCCGCGATCGTCGACCGGAGATTCCCATCCGCTCCCGCCACAGCCAGCACTGAACCTGTTCGCTCCTTACGCCGCGCTGCGGATGCCGTCGGCGTGATCGGCGACATCCTCGCCAGCCACGTACCACCCGGACGAGGCCCTTGCACACCGGAAGGCCTCGCCATCCGGGCCAGCGGCGGCGTCCAATCCGGCCTCGCCGACATCGCCAGGCTTACCTTGCACGCGGTAATGGTCGATATCGCTCTCCCCGCATGGCTCGATCGCGGAAAGGGGCACCTGGCGGAGATCTACCGAGCGGCGGCGGAGGCCGCCAGGTGGACAGCCGGCAGCCGGCTGAGCTCGGTCGCCCGCGAACTCATCGGCGCAGGACGTGGACAACCTTCACTGGATGAACTCAACGTTGCTCGGTCTCCGCTGAATCCCGTACCAGGCGTCAGCACCGTAGACGATGCGATCACGGCTGTCGCCGCCGCGCGATCCTGGATGTGGCACAACCCAGCACAGCTCACCGGCGCTCACCTGCAGCTCGGGACTCGAGTTGGGCTGGCCGTGCACGTCCTGGCCAGCGGTGACGACATGCAGATGGTCGGCGGTTGGCGGCAGGCAGCCATCGCGGCCGGGGAGCTTCGTGCCACCCCGCCAGTCGGTCCGGCTCGGGATGCTGCGGCGGAGCTGGCAGAGGTCCTGCGCTGGCTGCGGTCAAAAACACCGGCCCACCCCGACGATCCCGGGAAACCACCCGACCAGCAGATCGCACGCCTCGACGCGGAGCTCTCCTTCATGGCCGCCACGCTCCACAAGGGGCTCAGCGCTGCGCTGCAGCGACGTGAACTGTTCGTTCGGGCGGAGTCATCCTTGAAACGTCAGGCCGGATCGCTCGTCTTCCGGGCTACCGAGCGGTGGCGACCGGCCGTGAGCGACGACGATGTGGTGCAGGATCTCACCCGGGCGCTTCTGCAGCGGCACGACGTGGACAGGGAGCGGGATCACCCGGTTGCGGCTCGGGCGTTTCCGCATCCACCACGACCGAGGGCTTCGACGGCTCAGGCATCGGTAGGCCCGGCCGCCAATGCGAGGCCGGGACGGGACCTCCGCCGATCACGATGAACCGCGGCGGCCGCGCGCGACTGCGGCCACCGCGTCGGCAGGCAGCGCCCAGCTTCAAGCGGAATCCGCTGCCGAGATTTCCGGAGGCGCCTCGCAGAGGAGGTCGCCGGCCCGCTTGACACTAAGTCCCGAGCCGGGAACCCGCGAGACCAACTCGCGCATCAGGTTCTCGGCGTAGGAGCGAGACAGATTCGTCGCGACGTACACCGGGCCGGCGGAGGTCTGTACCTCCTTCGGAAAATATCCCGGTGTCACGTCGTTTTGGCTCGCGCCGATGGCGCCGCCGATGATCGTTGCCGGTATGCCCGCGTGCTCGGCGACGAACTTCACTAGATCGCGTACGGCTCGCGCGGCGGCGACGGGTCGCCGGGTGCGGTTCGGCTCCTCCAAGGAGTAGATCGTGAACCGGCCGCGTACACGGCGGAGCCGCAGGCGCAGCAGTTGCCGCCGGTCGGCGTCCCCAGCGGCCTCGACGTAGCGGTCGAGGAAGACGGCGAGCAACTCGTCGTCCAACTTCCGGACCTGGGTCGTCTCGGTCGGATAGTCCATCAGCCGGGCGACCTGGCCCTCTTCGAGGTTGGAGAGCGCCGCTTCCAGCTGGCCGATCGTGGTCACGTCCAGCGCGGCCAACTGTTCGACGAGAACGGCGAGCGACGGCGAGTCGCCCGGCTCATCTCTTGGGAAGCGGTCGGCGATCAGCTCGCCCAGTGCTGCTGGGTCCAGTGGAGTCGGGTTGAGACCCTCCGGCGACGGCTCGTCCACCCCGATCACGGGCTCGTCAGCCGGTGCGACGTCGCCGGTCTCCTGCGGCCGGAGCAACTCCTCGATCTCGTCGAAGATATTGTCCATGTACCGGCGCATGCCGCCAGCCTCAACGAAGTACTGATCCACCCGCCCCTTGTCGCCGGGCGTCAGCTCCTGGTATGCGCCGGACTTGTAGCGGATGTCGTGCTCGTACTCCGCCCACGCGTGACCCGCCACACTGCGCACCTGGATCTCCAAGCCCTGGTACTTACCGAGGTACTTTGCGAGAGCCACGTAGCGTCGCTGGACGGCAGGATCCTTGATGCCGGAGATGACGATGTGCTCGCTGTCGTACCCGTTGTGCTTTTTGTCGCCGGGATTCTGCCGTTCCCGGTACTCGCAGCGGCTCACAATGAGATCTGCCAGGTCGTTGCGCGCTCGGGTGGTGTAGACGATTACGCGGGCCGCCACGCAGTCATGGATTTGCGCAGCGGGGTCGGTGTACTTCGGTGTTCCGTCGTCGTTCGTCTTCTGTGATTTCTCCGTGTACGAGGCCAGGGTCTTGGGGCGTGCCTCCACTAGGTGGACGTCGATGCTGGCATCCCGCGCCAACTCGGTGAGGAAGCGTTTCGTCTCGCCGGCCGCGTCGGAAAGGAAAGCCTGATCCTGCGCGTACTGCCACAGGTGCGAAGGGACCTGTTCCATGCCTTCAATCTCGGACACCCGGGCAGGATACCCATGCGTCGGTCCGATTTGGAGGGCCATCCTAGCCAGGGATTGGCTGGGCTCCCTGGCGCAGCCTGGCCTCAAGGGCGCCGCGCCGCTGTGGCGGTCCCGGCACCCTGGAGCACCGCCCTGCTGATCGTCACGGCATGCAACAGCCGCTCGTGAACGACGATTGGCATGCCTTGGTGTGTCGTACCAGATGCCTGCAGGGTCTCGGCCAGTTCGGCTTCGGCTTGCGCGTCAATGACGGTGAGGACGTCGCGGTGGTGCAGTAGGTCGCGGGCAACGTAGGCGTTGTCGAGGGTGCAAGCTTGTTTGATCAGGCCCGCGGCGAGGCTTCGTACATCGGGATGGCCTATGCCACCAGCTGCATCGATAACCGCAAGCCCGAGGCGAGTGTGAAAAACGGCAAGGCTTGGTGTGGGCGTCAGCCGTCGGTAACTGCCGAGCAGCGCGTCGAGGTAGGCCTCTTCCGGTTCGCCGGCGGCCCTGGCGCACAGGTAGGCCAAACAAGCGGTGACGGCCTCCTCCCACGGCTCGCCGCGGGCGGTCTCGGCGATGATCGTGCGTGCGCGTTTGATGTCGCCGGAGGCGACGTGGGTGATGACTGCGACCTGGCGCCCGTCGAGCATGCGTTGGCCGATGCCATTGTTCTGCTGGAGGTGGTCGTAGGCCTCTTTCCACCGGCCGGCGCTGGTGAGTGCTCGGGCACCGTCTGCGATGAGTACGCTCCACAGCCATTGGCGTACTTCGCGATGGTCGTCCTCGGTTCGGGTCAGCTTGCTCCCCGGCAGAGAACGGCCGTCGATCAGGGTGTCGGCGCGCGACGAGACGGCCTGGAAGAGGTCCGTGAGGAGTTGGTGCGCGGCGTCCCCGTTGCCGTCTCTGATGTGCAGGCGTGCGAGGTTCACCAGGGGTTCCAGTGCATGCCGCGCGGCCTGCGCGCCCAAGGGGAGGGCGTGCAGGTACGCGTCGGCATGTTCGTGGCACCACTGCCGGGCGAGGTTAGGCTGGCCGCAGTCTGAGGCGATCAGTGCCGCCTGGTTGTACACGGCAGACGCCGCAGCCAGGTTGTTCTCCCGCTCGGTGCGGTCGGCGAGCGCACGCAGCTCGTCAACGCGGATGTTCAATGCCTTGGCGATGGGTCGTGGCCGGGCGACGAGCGGGAAACGCCGTAGGACCTGTCCGGTGGGGTCCATCATCAGCGCCAGGTGACGGTGATGGGGTGGTGCGGGCGGGAGAGGATGAAGCGCCCGATGGAAGGGTCCGCGGCGACGGGCGCGTCGGGAATCTCGAAGCGGACCGTGCGGGAGCGGTAGTCGGCGTTCCAAATGCGGATCTCCTCGCTGACATGCTGCGCGAGGTCCTTGCCGCCTGGCCCGTGGCCAATGACGCCGACCTCGTACAGCTTTCCGCCATCAGCGGCCGGCGGCGCAGGCCGGATGGTGAGGTACGCGAGGTCGGCACCGCGGGTGGTGGCCATCGCACCCCAGGGGAACATGGGTGCCACCGTGCCGCGTTCGATGGCCACGGGCTGGGCGTTCAGCCGCATGATGGCGTTGTCGAGGCGGCAGGCGAGCCAGAGGTCCATCCACTCGTAGGGCACCATCGGCGGGAAGAGGACGTCGGTCCACAGCTCGTACGGCTCGGTGTCCAGTACGCCGGCGAGTGCCGCTGCCTCGACGTCCTGGTCCTTGTGTACCTGCAGGGTCACATCCTGCTCGGGGGTGAGGGCGACGAGGCGCCGAGCGTCGTCACCGATGCCACGGAGCGGCATGAAGACAGCCAGCTCGCTGCCGTTGTCGCGCCATCCGCCGTCGTGCCGTTCGAAGATGATCGACCGGGACGCGGCACCGCGGAGGCGGAGCGGTACGACGAGGCGACCGTCCGGGGCGAGCTGCTCCAGCCACGCGGTGGGCGTTTCCCACGCCCCGACGGTGGCGATGATCCGGTCGTACGGAGCGCAATCGCGATGCCCGAGCGCGCCGTCCTTCTGAACGACTTCGACGTTGGTGACGCCGGCGGCGGCGAGATGCTCGCGTGCCCCGGCGACGAGGTCGTCGTCGATGTCGATCGTGACGACGTGTCCGGTGTCTCCGACAATGGCTGCCACAAGTGCGGCGTTGTAGCCGGTGCCGGCGCCGGCCTCCATGACCCGGTGGCCTGGTTGGGCGTCGAGTTGTTCGAGCATCATGGCCACGATCCGGGGTTGCGAGGCGGCGCTGATGGAGGTGCCGCAGCCATCGGTCTTGGTGTAGACGGGACCGTCGGCGTACGCCTGCTCCAGTGGCACTCCGGGCAGGAACAGGTGCCGCGGCGTCCGGCGCATCGCGGCTTCGACCCTGGGCGTGCGGATGATGTCTTCGGCGCGCAGCCGGTCAGTGAGCTCGCTTCGCAGGTCGTTAGGGTCACGAAGCGGGGTCACCTGGTCAACGCTAACGGTCGTGGATGTGGATTCAGAGGTCGACACGATGCTCCTCGTGGTGTGGAAGACGTTCCTCACCGCGAGCGCGGCGAGGGTGGACTGGTTCCGCAGGGACAGGCCCAGGCGGTTGGCGTGGAAGATGACGTGGTGGGCGAGGACGGCGCGGAGCCCGCGCCGGAGGCGGCCGTGCCGAGCGAGGTCGGCGAGGGCCTGACCGGCTGCCTCAAACGCGTCGAACCACGGGCCGTTGCCGATCAGCGGACCGCCCGAGTCGGGGTGGGTCAGGCTGCGGGCGTCGGCTGTCATGAGCCGGTTCATCGCCCGGGTCAGCGACGCGGCCTGCTCCTCGGCGGGCGTGGCGGGGATGGGACGTAATTCGACGACCTTCGCCCAGACGTCACCCTGCTCGTACCAGTCCAGGCCGGCGCTGCGCGTCAGGACGCTGCAGAGCAGGACGGCGAGTTCGCGGTTCCCCAGCGCGGCCGAGGCGGCGGCTGGCCGGAGCAATTGGTGGCGACTGTCCTGGTGGAACAGCTCGTGCGCCACGCGCATGCCGGCCGTGCCGCCGAAGGCCAGCGTCTCCGGCTCGTAGACGCCACGCGTCCAGTTGACGATGCGGTCATCGACGGCGAGTGTCTCCAGCACATCCTCGACGAGATGTGACGTCGGATCGTCGGCAACGTACCGCCACCGCCAGGTGGGGTACTTCCGGACGTACCACCATCCGTGCAGGACGCCTTCGTCCTGCGCGGCGTCCATCGCGGGTGCCAGGACGGTGGTGGCGACCTCCTCAGCCGTGGATGGGGTGGGGAACTCGACGGTGTACTGCCGCCAGACGGGTGTTGGCATCGGGCTCGACGTCCTCACGTCAGGGGATGGGTTGGTCGGGCGGTGAGCAGGCAGGAGTCCCAGGAGCTGTTCGACACTGCTGCGGTACGGCAGCTCAGGGCGGCCAGGGCGACCCCGGCAGCGCCTTCAAGGAATCCCGGTCCTGCCGCCTTGGCGATCAGGGCGGCAGCCGTACGCCGAGGGCCCGCGCCTTCCTTATCGATCATGTCGAGAAGGCGGGGGACCAGGGCATTGAGGCGTGCCGCGACCTCAGGCAGGGCGTCGTCGGCGGCGCGGCGAGCGATGTGCGCCAACCCCGCGTACCCGTGGCAGAGAGATGGGTCGGTGGTTGCGGCGAGCTGTTGCGGGTCGGCGAGAGCGCGTACGAGTGCGCATTCGGCAATCGTGCGACGGACCGGATCGTTCAACGCCAGCGCCGCGAGCTGCTGGGCGCGCGCCAGCCCTGTGGTGCCGTAGCACCAGGACGGGCGCTGGCGGCGGTGGACTTCCGCGCGGTTCGCCTGTAGCTGCGGTCTGGTGATCCAGTACGGCCAGATGGGGCCGGCGTCGGTCTCGCTGCGCCATCGGTCGAGCCAGGAGCAGATGGTCCCGATTGCTGCGAGCTGGCCGTCGACAACGACGCCCCGCAGAGCAGCGAGTGCCAGAAGGGTCATGGGCCCGGCGATGCCGTGTGCCATCCCGTTGTTGCCATGACCGCCAGGGAACCGGGCGTCGGGACGCCCGGAGGGGCCGCTACCTGCCCACCAGCCTGGTAACACCTCGCCGGGCCGATGCAGGGG
The DNA here is from genome assembly GCF_900089605.1 of Micromonospora narathiwatensis. Classification (NCBI taxonomy): domain Bacteria; kingdom Bacillati; phylum Actinomycetota; class Actinomycetes; order Micromonosporales; family Micromonosporaceae; genus Micromonospora; species Micromonospora narathiwatensis. Next base: position 1,064,375 of record NZ_LT594324.1, read on the forward strand.
CTGTGTCAGTCGGACCAGGTACTCAAGTACGGCGCGAAGCTCCTGTCCAGCGGCCGCTCGGTGGAGCAGATACGCACCGATCCCGGTAAGCCCTCGGATCGCGTCGAACTCGGCCAGAGCCGGCAGCTTGCCGGCGTCGATACGGGCGTGCGCGGCGGCCACGCGTCGTCGGGCGTCGGCGGTGATCGCCTTGTCGGGGCCGTCCAACGCGTCGGCGTAAGCGCCGGGCTGGCGGGCGGCAGCGCAGGCGAGTACATGGGCCAGCGCGGGTGCGCCGTGGAAGGGGTGGCTGTGGGCGCCTGACGTTACCGGGCGGCTGGTAGCGGCGGTGAGCCAGTGATGGGCGCGTTGCCACGGTCTTAGCCCCGCCGCTGCCAGCTCCACGTGCAGCAATGCGATGCCCGGTACGCCGAGGGCGAGCGACTGCCGCCACCACGGTTGGTGGACCGGCAGACCGGCGGCGTCGGGATCGGCGAGCAGGTCGGCGACCGCGACGGCCAGCTGGTGGCCCTCGTACGCGGCGCTCATGACCGGCACCGGGCGAAGTAGGCCAGGGCGGCGGCGCGGGCGAGGTACCGGCACTGGTCCTCGTCGTCGAAGTCGATGCCGACCGCGCGGATGTAGTGCGCGTGCATGAGCGAGCCGAGAACATCGTCGACGTCGGTGCCTCTTGTGTGCGGGCCGGGTAGATGGGTTTGGTACACGGCCAGGGCCACGTCACGGTTCTTCCAGGCGTCGACGATGGCGGTGCCGCCGGCGACCGCGCGCAGGGCCGCCCAGTCGTCGCCGGGGTGGGCGAGGCGGACGGCTTCGCGGAACAGCGGCCGGGGGACCGGCTGAGGCGCGGCGGCGGGCACGTGGTCGATCAGCCAGCGCATGCCGGCCTCGACGCTGCCGGTGTAGGCGACGGCGATGGCCGCGGTGTGTGCGGCGACCAGCGCCTGCCGGCTCGGACGTACTGGTTGGCGCAGTTGCGTCAGCACGGCGTGGGAATCGGCGATGAAGACCCCCTCGGCGGCCTGCATCGCGGGCCCGGATCCCCACCGGCCGGTCTCCGGGTAGGAGGTGGCGTACTGCACCTCCCGCAGCAGGCCGCGCTGGCGCAGGTCGTCGGCCCACGCGCTGACGTGCTGCGCGGCCCGTCCGAACGCGGACGCGTCGGGGAGGGCGATACGCAGGCGTAGGTGCGGGTCGGGGTCACGGAAGCGGAGGAACCACCAGTCGGGCGGCGCGTCCCACTCGGCGAGCAGCCGGGGCAGGTGCTGGGCGAGCAGGAGATCCTGACGGCGGATATCCCCGTACAGCTTGGCGAGCAGGATCCGCGAGGTGGCCGGGCTCTGCCCCTGGTCGCGTCCAATGACGCGGGCCGGGGTCGGCGTGGGCAGCGGTGGCCAGGGCGGCGGCTCGGTGGCGCGTAGTGCCACGATGACCTCGTGCGGACGGCCGCCGCACCACCCGAGATCCTCTGGAGTGGGTGCCTCCACGAGAACCGCTCGTGGCGCGGTGAGCAGATGGGTGCGCAGTAGGACCCGGTGCGCCTGCTCGTCGAGGTCCAAGGGCAGTCGACGGTCGGCCTCGACCAGGTGCACCAGGCGCGGCAACCGCCGGCGAGCTCGCCATTCGTCCAGCGCGTTGTCCCAGGCGTACCAGGGTTGGTGACGATCGGGCAGCTCGGCGGCCTCCAGCCGCCAGGTCGCTGGGGCCAGGATCGCCCGCCCGTACCGCACCCGAGGCAGGAAGGGCAGCTTCGCCCGGGCGGCGGCACCCCAGTCGAAGGCCGTGACCTGGGCGCACTGGGCGCGCCCGAGCTCGATGAGGAACCGGGCCAGCGGCGGGGTGTGGGTTCGCAGGTTCAGCGCGTGCATCCCGACCGCCTCGATCCGGCGGCCGCGATCCGGCACCGCGAGGTACAGGCGTCGGCCGTCGCACCCCACCGCCAAGTCGTCAACAGTGAGCACCGACCGGCTCGGCCACCGGTGCTCGGCGAGGCTGATCACCGTCGGCAGCACCTGAGCGGCGCGTGCGACGTGCGCGGTAGCGGGATCCAGCGGCGGGAACGACACCTGGGCGGGCACGGTGTTCCGGTCTGCGGCGGGCAGGCCGGTCAAGCCGGCGGCGAACCTTCCGGCGTCGAGAGGCCTCAGCACGCTGAGGAACCGGCCCGTGAGCCCGCCGGCCGCCCGGGAAACCGAGGTGACTTCGATCGTGAACCTGCCGCGCTCCAGGTCCCGCTCGTCGGCGGCCTGCACGCGTACGCACGCCTCCAGATGTGGAGGTAGGCGTAGCCGCCGCGGGCCCAGCTCCAGCTGTCCGATTAGCGCTTCGTCGAGGACGACCTCACTGGCGCCGTCCAGTGCGGCTCGCTGTGCCACGCCGAGCAACATCTCGTCGCGCCGAGACATCGGAGAACGAGGATCCGTGTCCGGGCTGCCCGGGTAGCCGTCCGGCAGGCCGATGCCGCTGTCCGGGTCGACGACCTCCCGTAACGGCACCAGCGAGCCGATCCCGTAGCGCTCGTAGAAGCGCTGGTGATAGGCCCGCCACGCGCCGGTGCCGTACGGGTAGGCGCTCAACCGGGTCAGCACCAGCGCGGCGCGTTCCACCTCCCGCGCCACCTGATCGGGGAGCGTCACCGAGGCGTCCAATCGGAGATCCACCGCGAGCGGCTCGTTCTCGGAGAGTGCGAGGCTGCGCATCCGAGACGCCACCAGCCCCCGGGCCGCTGGGGCGTCGTCCGGCTGCGCCGTGTTGTGCCGTTGCAGCCCAGCGTGGATCTCTTCAAGAGCGGCAACCACGCGAGCGACGGGCGTAACCGTTCCGGCGCCGATGTCCTCGAGTTGGCGCACCAGGTACCGCAGGGCGTCCGGCTCGGTGCTGGGAGCGTGAAGGCTCGTGATGAGAGCGCGGTGCGCGATCAACTCGGTGAGCATCGCCATGACGACTGCCGCCGACGCCTGCGGGAAGCTTTCACGGAGCTGTGAGGCGAGGACTTCTACCCGGATCGGGCTGTGGGCCGCTTTGATGGCGGCGCGTACGGGTGCCGAGTGACGCAGGGAAACCTCCACCGCGCCCAGCTGCCCGTCGTGTCCGGGTTGCTGCTGGTAGGGGACGATCAGCCGGTCGTCGCGGACCGTCATCGTGCTGTTCGCGACCAACGGTAGGCGGGACAGCAGCTCCGGGCACCCTTCGAGATGGGTGATCACGTCGTCGAGCCAGGCGGCGCTCGCCCGGGCGACGGCCTGATGTGACGAGCCCCAACGGGTGGGTGCTCGCGATCCGAACGCGGCAGGTGCCACGCCGGCGAGGAGCCCGAACGGCGTGGGGCGGCCCAGCAGGCGCTGCGCGTACCGGACGATGGCGAGGACCGTTCGCCGTGCCTCCCGTACGGAACAGGGCTCACCCGCGCAGAGCCTGCCGACCTGCTGCGCGAGCACCGGGCTGGAAAGGGCGACTGCCTCGGCCACGGCCCCGATGGCCCAGACCTGTCGTAGCCAGGCGACCCAGGACGTCACGAGGTCAGCGCGGGGTTTGGTCAGATCTGGCCACGGGGGCAGCTTGATCTCCGGATGGGCGACGGCCCGGACAAGCGCCGTGTCCATCGACCGGTAGGCGGGGGAATCCCCGGAACGGCTCACGTGATCACCTCGGCGAGACAGGGGGTACCGGCCGGCGCCGGCGCTTGCCACAACGCCGGCCGGCCTTGTGGAGCCCGTAGATCAGGCGACGTTGGTGGTGCAGGCGGTGCAGGTGCTGCCGCAGCCGTCATCGGTCAGATTGACCAGACCGGCGACGTCCGCCACCTCCAGCAGGCTGACGTCGAGGTCGAACTCGTCGTCGCTGCCGGTCTCGCTCAGCTCCAGAGTTCCGTTTGCCATGGGTGCCTCCTTCTCGAAGTTCCGCGGGCCGTCGTGGCCCGCGGCGAAGCTCGGCGGCCGCCGCCGCTCTGGGGCGACCGCCGCTACCGCCGAATCAGGCGGAGACCGAGGTGTCGATCGCTCAGCGGGCTGGCCGCTACCGCATGCGGATGACCACCGTGTCGTCGCAGGCGGAGGTGGTTGCCGGTTGCACCAGCCGAAGGGGTGCGGGCCGACGATTGCGAGCGGATGCTCGGCCAGCTGAGGGAGCCGCCCTCGGGTAGGTAGCGATGACCCGCGCGGCCCAGGAGTGGTACTCGCAGGGGAAAGGCTTGAGCTGGCGAAAGTAGACGTGGCAGCCCAGGCAGAAGCCGTCGTCGTCCCGATGGATGTCCAGGACCACGCGCGCGGTCGCGAGGAAATCGCTGTCCGGGTGGGCCTGCGGAGCCTGGGCGTACTGGCTTTCGTTCATGCCGGCGGCCTTCATGGCGAGGTTCTCTTCTCGGAGTCGCCGACCTCGCCGTCGATCCAGACCAGCTCGGCGTCGTGGATGAGCTCGCAATGGGTCGCTCTGCTGCAGACGGCAACCGCCTCGCCGTCGACCCCGACGGAGACGGCGGATCCGTTGGGCAGCTCGATACCCCAGGCGACTACTGCTGGGCTGTCATCGCCGTCGGCGTACCTGGCGAGGGCGAACCGGCGAGGGACGGTCAGGTGTTGTCCGATCATGAGTCGCTCCTGTGGAGGGGCGGTACGCGGTGCCAGTGAACTGCTCGGCGTAGGGGCGGACGCTGGCGGGACTGTCCGCGATGGCGTGCCGGCGAGTTCTGGCACCGGCACGCCACCACGGCACCGGCGGTCCGGCTCGGGAAAGCGCGGGGGACGACGATCCCGAGCGACACGGATCTCCGGCAAGCGCGGGCGGGAGCGCTAACGACGTCTCGGGTCAACGTCAGCTCCAGCCGCGCATTGGTCCGAGGCGAGCGGGCCTCCTGCACAGCACCCACCCCGAACCCGTCCTGGCCAGCCTGTTGATGGCGGTCGCCACCCTTTATGAGAGTCAGCCTCGGAGCTTGCTCAGCTTCGGTCGCCGAACCCTGTTGCAGGACCCGGAGGCGGTGACGGCTTCTGACTGGCATGCCAACGACCTTGGCCGATGCCGCTACCGGCAGCTAGCCAGCGATGAGCGCCCCACGATGGGCTTCTCATCGTGAGATGGCGGGCCGAAGGCCCAGCGGCAGGGCGGACATCCTGCACGGAGCCGACTACTCTGCGCAGTATCCGCAGTAGGAGGGAGTGGCATCCATGCAGCGGATCGTCAGGCCGCAGTGGTGGCGCGACGGCGTTTACCGCGGCGTTGCCGTGCGCGTACACCTTGCTCGCCACGACATCGGAGCGGTTTTCGGCTTCCTGAAGGAACGCGGCTTCAGCTGGTCGGCGATCGCGACCGCAACCGGGCTGGGCGCGAGCCGGGTCTCGGAGATCGCTTCCGGTCGTCGCATCGTCACCGATTACGCGGTGCTGGAGCGAATCGCGGAAGGGCTGAACATCCCGCGCCACTACATGGGGCTCGCCCTCGACGAACAGGCTCGCCACCATCGGCAGGACTCCCCGTCCGACCAGGCCAGGTCCCTCGCGCCGATCGACCACCGAGAGTTGCTCGGCGTCGTCGCAAGCATCGCGGTCGGCGCAATACCTGCCGACGTGCAGCGGTGGCTGCCCAGCTCCCAGGAGATCGTCGTCCCGGCCATCGTCGGTCGGGACGAGGTGGCCACCGTTCGTGCTGTGACCGCCTTCCACCGGCGTCTCGACGCAGCTGCCGGAGGCGGCCGGTGCCTGCAATCCGCACGCGGATACGTGGCGTGGGCGACGCAGCTCCTACAGATGAAATGCGCCGATGCGGTTGCTGCCGACCTGCGGGCTGCCCTTGCTGAGCTGCACAACCTCGTCGGCTGGGTAGCGCACGATCTCGACGATCACGACATGGCCCGCCGCCATCTCACCCAGAGCCTCGTCCTGGCGCGGCAGACCGACTCGCTGCCGCTGCTGGCCAACACCCTGTATCGCCTCGGGCGGGTCAGCCTGCACCAGGAACAGCCCGCCGAAGCGCTGCAACTGTTCGGCCTTGGGCAACTCGCGGCACAGCAAGCCGGCTGTCACGCGAGCGTCGCCATCCTGCACGCCAACACCGCCTGGGCCTACGCGCTCCTCGGTGCCGACCATCAAGTCGTCGACAGCTTGACCCGTGCGCGAGGCGAGCTCGAGCAGGCAGACCTGGACACCGCACCGGCCTGGACCCACTTCGCGCTGACCGAGGCAGACGTGCACGGAATCTCCGCCGTCGTCTACTCGGCCCTCGCTCGCCACCCCGAGCACGTGCGCTACGTCGACCGCGCCGCCGAGCACTCGCACCAAGCGGTGCGGCTACGCCAGCCTCAAGATCGTCGATCCTATATCTTCGACACGATCTCCGTCGCCACGGCGAGTATCCTGGCCGGTGATCTCGCTACCGCTGGCGAGTACGGGATGAAGGCGGTGGGGCTGATGGCGGATGGGATGCGATCGGCTCGCGTCAACGATCGTCTGAACGCACTGTGGGAGCTCGCCGCACGGCAGGCCGATCGGGAGCCGGCGCTCGCCGCTCTCGGCAGCCGGATCGCGGAGCTGCAGGCGGTCTGATGACCACCGCGCTCAGCGAAGCCATCGCGCAGGAGCTCCGTGTCCATCTGAACGACGTCTGTGCCCAGATCGGCGTCGACCCGGATGGCGCAAGCCTCGTCAAGTACACGATGAACGCTGTGTTCGTGGCGCCGCCACTCGTGATCCGACTTGCTGCCGGCTCGCATGCTGCGACGCTCGCCCACCGGGTGGTGTCGGTTGCGGCATGCCTTGAGATGGCCGGCAGGCCGGCCGTGCGTCTTGCCCCCGGTATCGCTGCTCAACCGTTCTTCAGCGGGGACTGGGTAGCCACCGCATGGCGTTACGTACCGACTGTCAGCGACGAGCCCAAGCCAGTCGACCTGGCCGCGCCGCTCCGGGCCCTTCACAGCCTTGACCGGCTCGATGTAGCGCTACCGCGCTGGTCGCCTATTGGGAAGTTTCGTCGGCGCCTCGACGCTGCCGCAGCGCTAGCGCACGAGGAAGCCGCCGAGCTGGAGCGGTGGTCGAGAACGAAGCTGGGGATCGGGGCTGCTGACCTCCTGCGGGAGCTTCGTTTGCGCTGCGACCAGGCAGAAGAGGATCTCGATCGGGTCGCGTGGCAGCTGCCGCCAGGCGTCATCCACGGGGATGCCCACACCGGGAACGTCCTCCTCCCTGCCGCAGGTTACGGCGCGGTCGCCCGCCCAGAGCCGCTGCTGTGCGACTTGGACGGCGTGTGTATTGGCCCGCGGGAGTGGGATCTCGTACCAACCGCCCACGGCGCCACCCGCTTCGGTCGCTCACCTGCCGACTATCAGGAGTTCGTCGAGGTCTATGGGTTCGACATCACTGCGTGGGCAGGCTGGCCGGTCTTGCGCCGCGTTCGGGAGCTGCAGCTGGTTACCAGTACCATCGACTCCCTCGCTGGCCGTCCTGACGTAGCTCGTGAGTTGGCGCACCGACTTCGATCGCTTCTCTCCGACGATCTTGACGTCAAGTGGCGCCGCTACCAGTAGTGCCTGTGTAGCTCAGTTGGCTACCGGTAGTCAGGGAATGGACAGAAGCCGCCATGCTGGGTTGAGCGAGCTTGGGGCCGACGGCAGGTTGCGCAGGCGGAGACAGCGGGGCCGAGGCCGACACGCCCGTCAAGACGCGTAGCAAGGCCGGCGCAATCTGGACGAAGAGATGCGCGCCCGTCGGCAGCAGCAGCCGCCGACGGGCGCACCTGGCCCAGGTCCCGCGCTTAGTGATCTTCCTCGAAGCCGGATTGGTCGAACTTGAGGGCGTTGCTGTTCTCTGAGACCGTGCGGATCTGAAACTCCGAGAACCCGTGGGGTGCCTCGGCCTCGATTTCGACGCGGACCTTCAGGTTGACCCCCGGCGTGGAGGTCAGGTGCTGGATCACCTCGTCCATCAGCTTCTTGAAGTCCAAGGCGTAGTGAGTCGAGTCGAGGGTCTTGCTCCCGAAGAAGTAGCCGATTGTCGGTTTCGGCGATGGGGCAGGCTCAGGACCGCGACCGGGCTGGGGACCAGGACCGGAGCCAGACCCAGTACTTGGGTTCGCCTCCGGTCCGGGCTCAGGGCCGGGTTCAGGGGTCGTCTCCCGCTGCCGCTGTGCGAGCGCCAGCTCGGGCTTGACCAAGAGCATGGAGTCGGTGGCCTGACCGAAGTTGCCGTCGGACGGCAACATAAGTCCCTTGTAGCGTTCGCCGTCGTACTCAAGGGCAAGAGCAAAGCCCTCCTGCTGCCACAACAGCGGCTGGTCCGCGATGCCACGGGCCAGCACAGACCTATCCCGCAGCCGTGGCATGTAGGGGTACGTCGTGTACTGGCGCCACAGATCGCCGACCTTGACGTGACCGTTCTCCCAAAGCTTCGGCAGTCGGTTGAGCCAGAGCGAGACTGCCGCGGCGGCCTGCTGGGTGGCTAGCGCGCCATCGGCGCCGAGCCGCTTCGAAACACGCTCCGCCAGCGACGTCGACTGTCCCTCCGCCTTTGTGCCGGTGATGACGAACGGTGATCCCGGGTTGGGAGCCTCCGGTACGAGAGCCCAGTGGTAGGCACCCAGCAGCCGAGAGCTGACAGTGTCCTGTGCCTGCCGCTTCTTGTCCGTCGCCTGGTTCTTCTGGTTCTGAGTGAGATCGAGCTCGTCGGCGTTGTCCAGTACGTGCGACCATCCGAGGTAGTCCCGTACCGCCGATTCCAGTTCCTCCATGCGGTTCACGTCGGCCGCCAGGAAGACCAGCATGTTGCGGTGTACCCGATGGGCGGTCCCACGGTGGTCGGTCGCGGACCGGGCGAACTTCATGGCGCTGGACTCCTGGTCCCCCTTCTTGTGGGTGACCTTGGGGTGCAGGATGACCAGCCGCGCCTCATCGGTGTCGGGGATGTCGCCGTTGTCCTCCGGGCAGATGTGCACGCCAGCGAAGTCGCCACGGCGCTGCGCCTGGTCGGCGAGCCTGTGGCGCACCTCGGCCCAGACCTCTTCGACGTGCAGCCGCTCGGCCTGGTCCTTGGCTCGGCGGGTGATGTTGGCCTGGAGGTCGTACCAGTACTTCCCTGACCCCGAGTAGAAGTAGGTCGCTCGGTCGCCGAGTGCTGCAAGCGCGGAGTGGAAGTTGCCCGGGATGTCGCCGGGGATCGCGGTGCCGAGGAAGACTCGCTGACGTTCCAGGCCCTTGTGCGCCGAGCCGATGGTCGGAGCGGCGCCGAAGAAGATGGCGCGGGCCAGCCGCTTGGTGACCCGGCGTGTCTGGAGCAGCGGCTTCTCGTTATCGATCTTCGTCGGCTCGGAGTTCGGGCCGTCGACGTCGGCGTCGATGATCGCCTTCCACGAGTCCTGCAGATACTGCGTGAGCTCGGAGTTCACAGCAGAAGTCGCGAGCGGAATCGACCCGGGCATGATCAGCGGACCGTTGTCTTCCCCCACCCACAGCGCGTGGATCACGGTGTTCATGAGGCGCAGCACGCCGCGCGTCCGCTGGAAGCGTTCGAGGCTCGACCAGTCCTCGTAGAGCCGGTCGAACAGCTCCGGGTGGATGGGGAAGGTCCGCTTGATTCGGTCCTCGTACGTCGAGTCTCGCGCCTCGCGGGGGAACTCGTCGCTGTGCTTGCGGTAGAACTCCACGAACGCTCGTGCCGTGGCGCCGATCGAGGCCAGCGCATTCGCGTCGGGGGCGACGAACAGCCGTTGCCGGACGATGTGGTAAGCCTCGTCGGGAGAGGCGGGACGCCACTGATTGGCGATGCGGCGCACGACGTTCTGGAGCCGCTGCAGCGCCGCGAGGCCGCGGCGTCCGCCGACCTCCTCGGCGTTTCCGGCGACGACCTCGTTGGGATCCTTCCCTGTCTCGGACGCGGGGATCGAGATGGCCAGCAGCACTCCGCTGGTTGCCTTGGCCGCCTCCGTCAGGGACTGGGCGAAGGTGAACTGGGTGTCGAAGGTGCCGCCAGTGATGCCGGCGGCGGTCGCCTCCTCGGGGTGGTCCGGCAGCTGCCGGGCATAGGCCACCCACTCGTCAATCAGAATCACCGCCGGCGAGTACGCCGCGAGCAGGTCGTGCAGCGCCCGACCGGGGTTGGTGCCGGCCCGGTCGGAGTCCGCAACCATCTTGTACGCCTCGGCACCGCCGAGCTGCCAGGCGAGCTCACCCCAGACCGTTCTCACCAAGGTGCCGTCCGGCTTGGTCTCGCCGGTGGGGGCGAAGTGGTTACCGACGATGGCGACCCGGTGGGCATCCTTGATCGTGTCGTAGCCCAGCGGCCCCAGCAGGTCCTGGGTGTCCTGAGGGAATGAGCCGAGTGGCGTGCCGCCGGCCAGGTGCCAGAGCGCCAGCATCGAGTGGGTCTTGCCGCCACCGAAGTTGGTCTGCAGATTGATGACCGGGGATGCGTTGTCGTCCCCGGTCATTCTCCGGACCGCGCGATCGACCAGGTCGCGCAGACCCTCCGTCAGATAGGTGCGAGAGAAGAACTGCACCGGGTCGGCATAGTCGTTGCCGGCCTGTCCCTGGGCAACCTTGAAGAGGTCGGCGGCGAACTCGGAGGCCTGGAAGTTGCCGGTTGCCACGTCGTCGTGCGGTCGCAGCACCTCGCGCCACGGCCGCAGCCCTGTCGAGTCGGCCGTCTCGGCGGCTGCCTTGAGGGTGCGGCGGTCGTCCTTCTCCGCCGTGACCCGGCGCAGATTCAGCCGGATCTTGGCAACTTCTGCGGCGGCACCGGAGGCACCGATCCCCGACAACAGCCGTTCCGCAGTGTCCAGCGCCCGGTAGGCATCGTCATTGCTGAACGAGTCACCGTGCGCCCAGCCGTTGCGCACGTCGCGCAACTCGCTGGCGTAGGACTGCTGGAGCTTCGACAGCTGGCCGTCGAACGGGAACCAGCCGGGCTTGACCTGGTGGGGAATGTTCTCGGTCAGCATGCGCAGCTGGAGCTGCGGATCCGTCGTCGAGTAGGCCTTTCCCGAGATCCCGTTCTTGGCGTCCTTGAGCGCGACCAGCTGTGTCCAGTCGTGGCCTTGCGACAGCTGGGGAGACACGACTCTCGTGATGAAGTCGTTCAGCGCCGGAGACAGCGCATCGAACATCTGGCCGATGCGGTCGCGGTTCGAGATCGCCATGTCAGTTGAGCTCCCACTCCTTGACCAGAATTCCCGTGAGCTCGGCCTGCCGCCGTTCAAGCACGTCCGGAGTCCAGACCGGCTCCATGATCACACTGGTTGTCAAGGCAAAGCCAGTGACACCGGCTGCGGGACTGAAGTACTTCTCCTTCTTTGTCGCGAAGTCGTAGTTCTGCGCCTGGCTGTTCTTGTTCCTGTTGAGCAGCAGCAGATTCCCGAGGCGGTGCGTCCAGAAGGCGCGCTCGTCCTCCGCGAAGTCCTTGACCCACTGGCTGTCGCTGCGCGGTTTCTGCGGAAGCACATGCTCAACGCTGATGGTCTTGTGCTTGTAGGAGACGCCGGGAGCGTTTGCCAGTAACTCGTCGAGCCTCAGCAGCACGTACTTCCGTACGGGTTGCACCTTGTAGAGCTCCGCGTCGAGGCGTTCGCGCGTCTCCTGCTTCTCGTCGGCAGTCAGGTCGAAGGCCGCCGCGCCGACACCGGCGCCAGCGTCGAGCTGCTTGAGTAGTTCGATGTACCGGGTCACCCGAGGGGTGGTGTAGACGCGCCGCAACAACATGCTGGCCGCGAGCCTCTCCAGCCGCCGCAGGAACGCGTCGAGAAACGCGGGGTCGTCGTCGTGGTTCTTCAGGGCCCACAACGCCGGCGGGCGCCAGTCGTTGTTGTCCAGCTGGACCAGGCGTCGCAGCCAGTTGTTGACCTTGGACCAGGCGGCGCCATACTCGTCGTAGTCTTGATTAAGCAGGTGAGTGTACGCCGTGGCGTAAGGGATGAGCATGTCATCGACGAAGCTCGTGGCCCTACCGGTCTTGGTATAGGCGTTGAGCACCTGCTGGGGAAACTCGATCAGTAGCTCGCGCTGGCCGCGTGCCTTCGCCACGATCATTCGGAGGTGCAAAAACAGGTCGGCGAAGGTCGTGCGCCCGAGGTTCTGCTCCGCGGTTTCCCACGCCTTCGCGTACGCCTGCTGCTGTGCCGCGTCGATAGAGCCGATCACTTCGGACTTGAAGATGTCCGAGGGCTCGAGGTCGAGACCTCGAGCGTTCATCACGCTGAAGATGCGGTGTGCGCTGGCCAGATCCGGCGTACTGACAACCACCAGGAAGGTCCGGTTACGGGCGAGGGCCGCGAGGGCATTGCGCTTGTCGTCGGTCCAGGACGACAGTCGTTCCTGCAACACCTTGGCGTTGTCCCGGATGGCCCGGTGGCTGTCGTTCGCCAGCGCATGGTCGCTGAGCTTCAGCAGGTCGTTCAGCCGGCCGGGGGTCTGCACGTACGTCGTGAAAAACCCGGAGTCCTGCTCCCGCAGCAGCAGGCGAGGCTTGGCCTTGATGCCGTCCAGGGCCACCCCTGGTTCCAGAACCATGTCGCGCAGGACGACAGCGGCCTGGTTGTTCTCGGCGAGATCCCGCAGAACGGCGAGCAGGATACTGAGCGTCGTCAAACGCTGCTGACCGTCGATGACGTCCGCACGCGGCGCGTTCTCATCCGGCTTGACTAGGACGAGAGACCCGAGAAAGTACGGCTCGGCTGCGTCCCGAACAAGTGCGTCCTCAAGGTCATCCAGGAGTTGCAGGGCCTGCTCTGTGCCCCACGCGTAGGGCCGCTGGTAGTGCGGGATGGCGAAGTCGAAGTCTGCAGAGAAGATCTTCTTCAGCGGATGCTCGTGCGCCTTCAGCGGCATCAGTCATCCTCCTGAGAGAAATCGAACTCGCCCTGTTCGTGAGGCTTCGGTGCGGCCTTGGACGCGTCGACGACGTCACCCCACGACTGGGCGACAGCGTTGAAGCTGATCGCGTCCTTGGCCCAGCCGTTCTTCTCGGCGATGGAGAACAGTAGGAACGCCAGCTCCTTGACCAGGTCGGGGTCGACGGCTCCGTCCGGACGGCTCTGCGCGGTCGCGAGGAACGCACCCGCCGCCGGAACCCCCTCGGTCTCGAGAATCCGGATTGTGTGGTGCAGTACCTCCCACGTCGATGTGTGCTCGTCGGCTAGGACGTCGTAGTCGGCCGGCGTGTCAGCAGGCTTGATCAGCGTGACCTTGCCGGCACGGCTGGTCAGGATCGCGTCGCGGTCCATCCGCTCCACCGACGTGTTCCGGGCACGAGCCAGGTTGTCGGCGTCACCGAAGGTGCCGGTGTTGTAGCCATGCTGGCGGTACCACGCGATCGCAAACCGGGTCGTGGCGTCGAAGTCGCCCTCCTGCTCGCTCAGCACCTGATCGAGGATCTCGTTGATGCGCGCGAGCGCCGATCGCACTGTCATCTGCGAGCCGTCCGGCTCCAGGACCTTCGAGTAGCGGCTGAACACCGCCATGCCGGGACCGATGGCAGCCTGCGGGAGGTCAACCGGGGCGATTGCGCCCTGCTGCAGCTTGCGTAGGGCGTCCGGCAGCTCTGCCTGAAGTGCAGAGATGAGGCCACGTCGATCCGTAGTTGGCGCCTCGTCAGACCGCGGACGCAAGGCCAAGACGATTGACGATGCGAGGGCATTTGTCCCGCTTGCGATCATGCGGTTGCTTAATTCGCTGCGGTTCGGCCAGGTGGCGGTGATCGCCCAACCACTACGAATCATGCCATCCAAAAGGGTTTCCCACCCAGACGAGGCAGTGCCCTCATCCGAGGCGTCGGACTGCTTAAAGGCGTACCAGACGGTGATCGGATAGTCAGCGTTGGCGCTCTTCCTTGCATTGGCGAAGACATTTCGGAAGCCGTTCTCAAAGAACTGCTTAGCGCCGTCCTTGCCGTTGTGTCGGTAGGGATTGGCCACTAGCTCTTCAGCCTTGGGAACCAGCATCGTGCTGAGCAGTTGCGGATGGATTGACCGAAGTGAGCGCCGGAGCCACACGTAGAAGAAGTCGGACAGGTCGGAGTATCCGATGTTGTCGTAGTAGGGCGGGTCCGTGTGAATCAAGGCCCCCTGGTAGTCACGGGTGCTGGCGTCGCCCTGCGATGCGTGTCCCTGAAAACCAAACGTCGGCAGGCGATCAATCGAGCGAGCTACCCATTCTAGGTCCTCACCATAGTTGCCAGACGAGGACCCCAAAACGTTCGCTTCAGCAAAATCCCATGCCATCGGAATCACCTGCCGAGCAAAGAGCCCGCGCACCGCCTCCATCTTTGCACTGCTATCCCAAGTACAGATGGAGGTGGACTTGTTAAGAGTCCGACTCAGAGCCATGGCCAAGTAAGACGCCACCGAATCGGCGTAGGCCGCGGCACCGGTGCCGCCTGACTCCAGTCTCTCGCCTTCGGCGATGCCGGCCTTTAGTGCGTCGCGTAGGACCAGCTCACGAGCCTCAGATACGAGATCACCAAAAGTCGTCAAAGCCACAAGTTGCCGATTTGTAAATGCGTCAGACCAGCGCGGCATGCCGTACATCGGCAGTCGATCAACGTCGTGGTTCGGAAATGGCACCGGTTGATCCGGGACGTCGACTGGACGGGGGACGTGTGCGGCCTCCTCGTGCTCGACGATTGGGGCCAAGTATGTGCGCTGCCGGCTACCTTCGGCGACGACTGCCATAAGGCGAGCCCCCAAGCCGATCGACGTGGCCTGATCGCGTATGTATTGGTTCGGCGCGGTGGCATCGCACGCAACGCATTTCGCATTGCCTCTAATCATCGTTCCGTCGTTGCTAGACGATGGGGCTCCTACCTGGTCGCTCGCGATCTTGAACACAACTCTCAAGCCCGAAGAATGGGACGGGTCACGGACGATACTTGGTACGACGTAAGCTTCCTTGCCCTTCTTCTTCCCCAGCCACCAAGACCGTACGAGGGGCATTTCGATGCCGCAGGCAGGGTTGGGGCAGGTGACGGTGCGGGCCCAAATCCAGGCGATGACTGTTGCCTGCGACCCATCGGAACGCTTGACCTTCGGGTAGAGATGGCCGATCCGCTTTTGGGCCTCGTTTCGCATCCAGCCGCCGTAGGCCCGTATGTCTGCGGCCAGCCCGGCGGCGCCCTTCCAGGCCCGGATCTCGGATTCGGCCAAGCCGGGGAAGACGGGCTGCCGGTCGCGGAATTTCGGGGGGATCTCGATGAGCGCCTTGTTGATCAGGACCGCCACCGGGTTGAGGTCGGAGGCGTGGGCTTTCAGGCCCAGTCTCTGTGCCTCTAGCGGGATCGTGCCACCACCAGCGAAAGGGTCCAGGATCGGCGGTGGGTTGCCGTCGCACGACTGCAGAATCTCCGCCCGGGCCTCGGCGAGTAGGCGTTCGTCGCGGATGTTTTCCCAGACCACGAGGCGCTCGATGATCTTGTGTAGCCGCTCACGCTCGGCGCGCCGTGCCTCCTCGGTGGGAAACTTGTCGGGACGCGACGACGGGTCGTCGACGAGCTGAGCGAACAAGACCGCCCGTGCCGCGGCTAGCGGCCGCCGAGCCCACCACAGGTGCAGGGTGGAGGGGTGGCCGTGGCGGATCGACTTCTCCCGCGCCGACTCACGGTTAATCGTCTCCAGCGGGAGAGCGACCTCGATCAGCTTGCGCTTCATCAACTTCCTCTAGCTCTATAGATCAGAAGGGCGCGGTGCCGGCGGCCCAGGTCTTCGGCCAGTTGACGCGGACGCCGGTGGCAGCGAGGCCGCCGAAGTCGACGCTGGCGAAGGGGTCAGCGACGTACCGTACCTGGTCGTGTTCGGGGCCGGCCTTGCTGACGGTGACTAGGGCGAGCCGGTAGTGGGGGACGGCGTTCTTGCCGGTGACGATCTCGTTGTGGGTGACGTAGAAGTCCTCGGCGCCCTCGATGCGCGCTTTGACCTCTATACGGATCGAAGGGCCGCCGTCGGCGGGAAGGGACAGGATGTCGTAGCCGGGGTTGTTGAAGGCCTGCTCCTGCGGTTTCCGGCCGAGTGCAAGCTCGGTGGCGAGCACCAGTTCGACGCCGCGCCGCTCGACCGCCTTGGTCTCCTTGGCATGGATCGGAGCGTCGGCGGGGATCTCAGCATTGACCATTGACAACGGCAGCACGAGCGCGGCCGTCATGATGCGCGGCGGCTTGGTTACCAACTGGGCCTGTTGGTCAAGCAACGCGAGACGGGCCTCCCGGCGGGCCTGGAGTTCCTGTGCCTTGCGCAGAAGGCTCTCGGAGCTTTCCTTCGGCTTGACACCGGCATGCTCCTTCTCCTGGGCGGCGATCGCCTCGCCGATCAGCCGATTCGACTCGTGCGCCAACCGCTGGTCGACCCGCGTTCGGGTGCGCTCGATCTCGGCGAGCCGACGGGGCGAGACCTCGGCGAGGTAGTCCTTGAGCTGGTGGCCGATGATCCAGGTCCGGGCCCGGGACTCGGCGTCACCGAGCCAGGCCAACTTCTTGGCCGCAGCCACGGCCGGGGTGTTCGGGGCGGCCACGCAGTCGAGGTACGGTGCAGGGCCGGCGGGCGTGACCTGGCCGGTGGCGTCGACGTAGGCGTAGCCGAACCGGCGCGCGATGGACTCCTCGGTGCCGTCGACGACCTCCTCGACGACACCGACCAACAGGGTCGGCTCCTCGACCTCTGGGGAGACCAGGACGGTGCCGCGCTCGAGGGTGGGTCGGAGTTGGGCGATGGTGAGCTCGGCGACGGCGTCGTGGAGCGGATGCCCGGGCGCGAGGAGGTCGGCGCGCGGCCTGTCGGCGACGTCGATGCGGTCGAGCTCGAAGGTGACCCGCTCGTAGCGCGTGGCAACGGGGCCGTGCTTGGTGACGGCGCGGACGGCCGCGGGGACGTGCGTGATCTCGTAGCGGCCACGCTCACGTTTGGCGAGCCGACCTCCGAGGCGCTGGAACGCGAGGCGGAAGGCCCATTCGATGTAGTGCGGCTGCAGCCGGCGGGCGCGGGCCTCCTCCATGAGTCGCTGCATCTGTGCCAGGTCGGCGTCGGACATGGCGTCGTGGGTGAGTGCGCGTTCTTCGAGGAGTTCCTTGAGCCCGTGGGCGACCGTCTCGTCGATGACCTGTTCCATCTTGGCCCGGGTCTCGGGGAGGTCGCCGTATCGGATGGCTTCGATCAACAGTTCTCGCAGCGGGGTCTCGTCGAAGGCCGACCCCAGGACGTCGAAGACCTTGCCGCCGTAGGCCTTGCGCTGCTCCTCGACCTTCAACAGCAGCCGGCTGAACACCTCGCCCTCTCGGGTGTTAGCGGCGACGAGGTTCCATAGGCGGCACACCTCGGTCTGACCGATACGGTGGACGCGGCCGAATCGCTGCTCGATGCGGTTGGGGTTCCACGGGAGGTCATAGTTGACCATCAGGTGGGCGGCTTGAAGGTTGAGGCCTTCGCCGGCTGCGTCGGTGGCCAGGAGTATCTGGCAAGCCGGGTTCTTGGTGAACTCCTCGGTGACGGCCCGCCGGTCGGCGCGCCGGACACCGCCGTGGATGGCCTGCACCGTGTCCGGCTTGCCGAAGAGCGAGCGGATCTTGCGAGCCAGGTAGTCGAGGGTGTCGCGGTGCTCGGTGAAGATGATCAGCTTGCGGGGCTTCTCGGCGCCGGGGTGGATGAGGTCGTTGTCTTCGAGGATGTTGCGCAGCTCGACCCACTTGCGGTCGGTGTCGAGGTTGCGGACCCGGCGGGCGACGTAAATGAGCTTGTCGAGGTCTGCCAGTTCAGTGTTGAGCTCGGCGATGGTGCGAGCTGCGGTGGCGGCGTCGAGCAGCTCCTCCTCGATCTGCTCAACCTCTTCGGCGCTGTGCTCGTCGTTGTCCCAGTCGCGGGGGTTGATCGGAGCGGGCTCGTCGCTGACCCCGCGGCCCTGGATCAGGTCATCGCGGCGGCGCTTGAGTCGTTCGGCGCGCCGGACCAGGGACTGATAGATCGCCTCGGGGCTGGAGGCCAGACGTCGCTGGAGCACCGTGAGCGCGAAGCCGACGGTGTTGCGACGCTTGTCGTCCAGCCGTGCGGCACGGTTCATCCCTTCGCGTACGTACTCGGTGACGCGCTCGTAGAGGTCCTGCTCGTCTGCGGTGAGCTCGTAGGGCACGGTCTGAGCAATACGTTCCGGGAAGAGCGGTTTGCCCTCGAAGGTGAGTAGATCCTCCTTGACCATGCGTCGCATGAGCCCGCTGGTGTCCGGGTTGTGTATGCCGGCCTTGAACTTGCCTTCGAATCCGTCGCGCTCGAGCAGGGTGAGGAAGAGTTGGAAGTCCTCCTCCTTGCCCGCGTGCGGGGTGGCGGTCATCAGCAGCAGGTGCCGGGTGCGGTCACGCAGTTTTTCTCCGAGCTGGAAGCGGCGGGTCTTATTGATCTTGCCGCCGAAGTAGTTCGCGCCCATCCGGTGGGCCTCGTCGACGACGACGAGGTCGAACTCGGCGTCGTCGAGGTGGGCGGTCAGGTCTTCGTTGCGCGCGAGTTGGTCCATCCGTGCGATGAGCAGCGGATACTGCTCGAACACGCTTGACCCGAGCGCGGCGTCGACCATGGCCGTGGTGAGGATGTCGAAGCGCAGACCGAACTTGAAGAACAGCTCGTCCTGCCACTGGTCGACCAGCCCACCGGGGGCCACGATCAGGCAGCGCTTCACGTCGTCACGGAGCAGGAGTTCCTTGACGTACAGGCCAGCCATGATCGTCTTGCCGGCGCCGGGGTCGTCTGCCAGCAGAAACCGCAGCGGCATGCGGTCGAGCATCTCGCCGTAGACGGCCCGGATCTGGTGCGGCAACGGCTGCACATCGCTGGTGGCCACCGCCAGCATCGGGTCGAACAACCCGGCCAGAGAGATCCGCTGGGCCTCGGCGACCAGCCGGAACTCGTCGGCAGCGGCGTCGAACGGTCGGCTGCCCGCGTCGGAGAGTTTCAATTTGGCCTCGTCGGCCCGGAAGAGCACCTGCTGGCGCAGGCCGCCGTCGAGGGTCTTGTAGGTCAGCTCAACGGCTTCGCGGCCGTGCCATTGCGCCGCGAGGACCGAAACCGTCTCGCCAGGAACCACGCCGGCCACGCGGACGCCAGCCGACAGATCCTCGAGCCTCACCAGCTACCTCCTGATCGACAGCTCGCAGAGCTTACCGACGAGCACCGACACTACTGACGAGCACAAGGCCGGCACAGGCTGCGTCAGCTGGTGTTGCGTTTGTCGGTGTCGCTTTTCTGACAGCTGTCTTCGGAGGTCCCGTTCAGGTAAGGGGTGCACTACGATCCGTCCGCAAACCCCTCGATTTCTGCGGTGAGCATGAACAAGACAGAGCGCGAACAGATTCGTCGCCTCATGGCGGACTTCACGCAATGGCGCCACCGTGCCGAGGAGGTACAGGACTGGCACCAGGCTGTCCAGGACGCCGCCAGCAGCGATGAACGAGCCCTTCGCTCACGGAGCGTCATGGTCGGCCGGGCCGGCCAAGCCGCCTGGCGTGTGCTCCCGCTCCGAAAGAGTGACATTGGGGTCGTCAGGCGCCTGTGGGAGCGGGCCACGCTTCCCGTACCGGCGGCCCACGATCGCACCTTGCTGCAGCTGCTCACCACGGACGTACCCCGTGCCATCGCCGACGTCGCCGCCATGCTTGGCGTACGTCGTTTCTTCACCGGGTCGGCGAAGAAACAATCGGCGGCCGCGGCTGCCGAGTTTTTGCGCCATCACCACGCGGCGATCCTTCGAAACGATCAGCCTCGTCGCTTGGAGTGGCTCGGTGCCTTCACCGCGCGCGCCGACCCACGACGGCTGAAGCTCGAGCTCCTGCTCGACCCGGCCATCCGCTTCGACCTCGTCTCCGGGCAGACCGCTTCGGCGATCCTGGACCGGTCGGTCGTCGACGGACTGCCCGAGGCGCTGGATGCCATCGACAAGGTTGTCGCAGGCGAAGCCTCGTACCGATCGGCGGCGCAGAAGGCGGGTGAGAAGGTCAGACGCGCCGAGGTCCAACGAATCCTGCAGGAGATGCCTGTGGAGGCGTTGAAGACCGCCACCCGCGATCGACTTCGGCTGGGGCCACTCGGCGAGGCGGGGATCAGCACGGTGCAGGACGTGTTGAACGTCGGCTTGGCCCTTCAGGCGCTGCCGGGCGTCGGGGAGACCTCAGCACGCCGCATGCTCGGAGCAGCGCAAACCCTCTGGCAGACGACGTACGACGAGATGCCAGTCCGCATTGACATCAATCACCGCCATTCAGAGACCACTCAACTGCTGCGCTGCCTCACCGAATGGGACTCGTGCCGGCAGACCCGAGGAGCGGCCGCCGACCTCGAACGTGCATCCGAGCTCGCACCGCTGCGGGCAGCGATCAACGGCGAAACCAGTCACCTGCTTGTCATTCCGGCCAGGCAGCTCGCCGCCTCGGGGCTCTCCGAGAGCATCCAGATCGTCAAACGGCGGGCCGAGCTGCTGGGCATGTCATCGGGATCCGGTCGCAAGAGCGCCGGCGCGGACCCATGGGAAGACTTCCTCGCTCGACCCGCCGACTACTTCGCCATGCTTGCCGAGCTGGGGTTCGTCACCGAGGACGAGAACGCGGTGCACGGCGATCTCCCGGAGGAGATCATCCAGGCGGTACGCGATCAGGCACTCGACGGTGAACACCTGACCGCCTCGCTGCGCGGCTACCAGAGCTTTGCGGCCCGCTTCGCCCTGGTACAGCGCAAGGTCATCGTCGGGGACGAGATGGGCCTCGGGAAGACCGTCGAGGCGATTGCAGTCCTCGCACACC
Source organism: Micromonospora narathiwatensis (assembly GCF_900089605.1). Classification (NCBI taxonomy): domain Bacteria; kingdom Bacillati; phylum Actinomycetota; class Actinomycetes; order Micromonosporales; family Micromonosporaceae; genus Micromonospora; species Micromonospora narathiwatensis. The sequence continues at coordinate 1,085,101 of NZ_LT594324.1, forward strand.
TGCGCAGCAGGGGTAAGACGCACTTCCTGGTGGTGTGCCCGGCTGCGGTGGTGACCAACTGGGTTCGCGAGGTCACCGGCAAGTCGAAGCTGCGCCCGCATCGGGTCCACGGACCGGAACGCGAGCGGGCAGCCCGTACCTGGATGCGGGATGGCGGCGTGGCCGTCACGACCTACGAGACCCTGGCGTGGTGGGAGCCGGCGCTGCGGGAGCTCCGCGATCTGGCGTGCGTCGTGGTCGACGAGGCTCACTACATCAAGAACCCTCAGGCACGGCGGACGACCAGGACCAGGGAACTCATTGCGCGCTCGGACAGGGCGATCCTCCTCACCGGCACGCCACTGGAGAACAAGGTCGACGAGTTCCGCAACCTTGCCTCCTACGTACGCCCTGACCTCACCGTTGACGCCACCGACCTGTCGCCGAGGACATTCCGGCGGCAGATCGCGCCGGCCTACCTGCGCCGGAACCAGGAAGACGTACTGACCGAACTCCCCGAGCTCATCGAGGTCGAGGAATGGCTTCCCATGTCCACGGCGGACAGCTCACGATATCGAGGGGCGGTCGAGCGCGGGAACTTCATGGAAATGCGCCAGGCGGCGATGCTCCAGGGAGCCCAGTCCACGAAGATGCAGCGCCTGATCGAAATCGTCCGCGAAGCGGAGGAGAACGAGCGGCGAGTCATCGTGTTTTCCCACTTCAGGGAAGTGCTCGGCCTGGTTGCCCGGTCGTTGCCGGGGCCGGTCTTCGGGCCACTCACGGGGTCAGTGCCAGCCAGTCAGCGCCAGCAGATGGTGGACCAGTTCTCGTCCGCCAGGCACGGCGCCGTCCTCGTCGCCCAGATCGTGGCCGGCGGCGTCGGGCTCAACATCCAGTCCGCATCCGTCGTCGTCATCTGTGAACCTCAGCTCAAGCCCACCACTGAGGCACAGGCCATCGCCCGCGCGCACCGCATGGGGCAGGTGCAGTCGGTGCAGGTCCACCGGCTGCTGTCCGAGGACAGTGTCGACCAGCGGATCACCGAACTGTTGGCCGGTAAGAAGCGGATATTCAATGAGTTTGCCCGAGTCAGCGAGATGGCCGACTCCACGCCAGAGGCGGTGGACTTGTCCGAGGCTGAACTCGTCCGCGAGGTCGTGGCCGCTGAACGCCAACGCCTCTTCGAACGTGCCTCTGCCAAGACCAACGCAGCCGAGTGACCGCAGCGAGCATCAAGAGATAGACCGCCGGCACGGACGCGTGGTCCTGGTGGGTCTCCGACACGTACGCGCCATCAGGCCGATGATGTGGTGTCACGGGCATGACCACGCGCGATGTAGGGGAGGGTGCCGCCTGCGTCAGCGTGCTGGCGTGCCGCGCGGGCTCGGGTTACGGCGCCTCCGGCGGGGGCGCTCCGGCTCCAGGATGGCCGTGGGCCGTCTGCGGCCGCCGGCTTCGAGGGTGGTGGCGGTGGGCCATCCTGTCTGCCATCGACCCGGGCAAGCCGAGCAGACCGCCGCCCGACCCGCCAGCGTACGCGCGGGCGGCGAGGTCCGCGGGCTGTGGCGGGCCGGGCGGCGGCCCGCTCCCCGTCGGGCGGGTCGATGGCAGACAGGATGGCGGAAGCGGCATCTGGCGTCTGGGGTTGAGCAGCCCACGGACTGCGCGACGCCGTCGTGAGCTGGGTCAGCCACCAGCTCGATCGTACGGCTTCGGCGAGGGTCGATGGCGGAACGCCTCGGACGCGGGTGAGGTGGCAAGCGTGGCAAGAACGGTGCAGATTCGGACCTACACGGTTCGGGAAGGACTGTTGGACGAGTGGGTGGACAGGTGGCAGCGTCTGGTCGTGCCCCTGCGTCGTGATTTCGGCTTCGAGGTCCACGGCTCGTGGAAGGACCGCGCACGCAATCAGCACACATCTGGGTGATCTCTCACGACGGGCCCGAGTCGTTCGAATAGGCCAATGCCGCCTACTGGGCCTCGGAGCGCCGTAAGACGCTCGGTCTGGACCCGGACGACTATCTGGTGGGCGAGGAGACCCGCGAGGTCGAGCAGACGCTATGAGTCCGCGTCGACCGGCAGCAGGCGGGCTCGCCGCTCGGCGTCGGTGTGCCCTCGGAACACCCCGGTTCGCGCCACCGTTGTCAGTGCATCCAGGTCGACGTGGTCGGCCCAGACGCGGGCGGTGCCGTCCGCCGATCCGGTCACGATTTGTCGCCCGTCCGATAGCCAGGCCAGGCTGGTCACGCCGTCGCGGTGTACGCCGATCACCTCGCACTGGTCGTCGTCCGCGGCCCAGATTCGTACGGTCCGATCGTCCGAGCAGGAAGCCAGCCGCCGGCCGTCCGGCGCCCAGGCCACCGCGCGGACCCGCTTGTCGTGGCCGGTCAGCACCCGCGGCCGGTCAGTGCCGGTGAGGTCCCAGACGCGGACGTTCCAGTCGGCGGAGCAGGTCGCGAGCCGCCGTTCGTCCGGTGCCCAGCTGAGTCCGTCCACGTAGTTCTGTGCCCGGAGTGGACCGTGCTGTCGCCCGGGTGCTCGATGTCCCAGATGCGGACGGTCCGGTCATCAGAGCCGGAGGCGAGATAGCGGCCGCTAGGCGACCAGGCGAGCGCGCCCACCCAGTCCGCGTGCCCGCGCAGGACGCCAGCGGAACTGCGTGTGCGGATGTGCCACACCCATACGGTGTTGTCCTTGCAGCCGGCTGCCAACCGGGATCCGTCCGGTGACCAGGCCAGTGACTCGGCTTCGCCGTCGAGGCGTACGTTGCCGTCGACGCCGGCCAGGTGGACCGAGCCGTCCCGCAGGGCTACGGCGAGCACGTTGGCCGCCGGTGAACAACGCTGGCTGCTGGTCTTCAATGACAGAGTCGAGCACATGTTCGTCGGCGCCTTTCTGGCCGCGGCCCGTGGTGTCGGCGGGCGACGATCTGTCGACGTACCGGCCAACGTACCCAACCGGGTACGTCCGAACGGGGTCTGCCGCTGATCTTGTGACGGCATGTCAGCTCGGTGGAAGGATGCGTTTGCGGAGCAGGTCGAAGTTGGCGCGGCCGGTACCGGCCCCCGCGCTCGCGGGAGCTCTGTCTTAACGTGACGTTTACGTCGCCTTCCTGCAGGCGCATGTCCCATCGACGGTGATTTTTGAGACAGTTGATCTGTCGCTGCCACGCTGTCAGCCGGGGTCCTCACCTGGCCGTGGTCGGCGGCAGGCAGGAGTCTCCCCAGTGGCCCGCGTTCACAAGGCCGCCCTCGCCGTGGTGGCCGCCACCGTCCTGGCCGTCGTTCTGGCCCCGGCGTCAGCCCACGCCGCACCCCCGAACGTCCCCTCGTACAGCAACGCGGTGAGTCGGCTCAATTCGCTCACCGTCGCGGCCGAGTCCCACCAGTCCAGCTACAGCCGTGATCTGTTCCCGCACTGGATCACGATCTCTGGTACGTGCAACGCCCGTGAGGAGGTCCTCAAGCGCGACGGCACCAACGTTGTCGTCGACTCCAGTTGCTATCCGACCTCCGGGTCCTGGTACAGCCCGTACGACGGGGTGGCCCGGACGAGCCCCTCGACCATCGACATTGATCACATGGTTCCGCTCGCCGAGGCCTGGCGGTCCGGGGCGTGGGCCTGGACCACCTCGCAGCGCCAGACCTATGCCAACGACCTGGGCGGCCCGGAGTTGTGGGCGGTCACCGACACCGTGAACCGGTCCAAGGGCGACAAGGATCCGAAGGATTGGAAGCCCCCGCTGAGCGGGTTCCACTGCACTTACGCCAAGGCCTGGATTCAGGTCAAGTGGTACTACAGCCTCTCCGTCGACAGCGGTGAGAAATCGGCGCTCAACGCGATGCTCAGCACCTGCTGACCACTCGATTCGAGTCCGAAATCGCGGAGATCCGACATGAGTCGCTCAGCCATCCGGCGATGCGACCCATGTCTGTCTTGCATCAGGCTCAGCGAGTCGCACCTCCTCCAGCGGATCCCGGATGCTTCATCGGTGCTCAAGCCCGAGGAACCGGTGTGAGCCATGCCTTCTGGTGCCAGCTATCGCTGGCTGTCACAGCTGGTCTGCGACTCACGAGCGGCGTTGGCTCTAGACGGCTACAGTCCTCCGACGTGGAGGGACACGAAGAGCCTGCCTACGACCTGGCGCAGATGATTGTCGATGGTGGCCGGCGGGTGGCGGTTGTACGACTTGGGGACTGCCAGCCCATACCCACTCAGCGGCTGAGCTGGGATCGCCCAAACCCGGGACGCGTCGTCAACGTAAGTGTCGAGCAGCTTGCCTCCGCTTGCCTGATCGGTCGGACTCCTCCGCACCAACGCTGACCTCAACACCCGAACCGGCGGACGTGGACCAGTAACCGACACCGACCGCCCCATGAACCGGAGACATCCGTGAACGTGAAAAGCATGCTCGACCGTATGACCCCGGAGCAGAGGGGGATCGGCGTCGCTCTGCTAGCCGTCGCGGCAGTCATCAGCCTCGCCGTCGTCGTCAACATCCTGGTCGACGAGCCGACGCCGATCGCCGCACGGAATACACCCACCACCACCCCAATCCGCACCACCGTCGCGCCCACGCCGTCTCCCGTGCCGGCGCAGACGGCTACACCGGTCACATCGACCGCAAGCCCGGAGAGGCTTCCACCAACCCTGCCTGCCGATGTCCTGGCCGATCTGCGATTGGGCGGGCAAGGCACCACCTGGTATCCGCACATCAAGGGGGTGGATTGGCGCAGCATCGACGGCCGGTACACGCTGGTCGCGTCGACCGACTTGCAAGAACGTCCCGCGGACCGCGACCTGGCCGGGAAGGTGTGCGTGCAGATGGGTTCGTACGCGTTGGATGGGGATGGCAAAGTGTGGCCGATTCTCGTTCTTGGCGACCACGGCGAGAGGCTTCTCTTTCGCCGCGACGTTGCGCAGCCATGCGAAGCTGACTTCTAGACTCCGCGCGGGCGGATGCCGGCCGGCTGGACTGATCCGCGTATCACGAGTGTCGCCCGAAACGCCTCACATGACCTGACAGGTTCCGATCAGGGGGTCGCCCGTCGGGCAGCCATGCCAGGCCGGTCACGCCGTCGCGGTGGACGCCGATCACCTCGCCCTGCTCGTCGTCCACTCGCCAGACCCGCACGGTCCGGTCGTCGGAGCAGGAAGCGAGCCGCCGGCCGTCCGGGGGCCGCGGCCACCCCGCGGACCCGCCGATCGTGGCCGTTCAGCAACCGCGGCCGGTCGGTGGCGCTGAGGTCCAGACGCGGACGGTCCAATCGGCGAAGCAGGTCATATCATCCTTGGTCTTCTCGACCGTTCCCGCGACAAGAGCCGGCCAGGACGCCCGAGCCGAGCGGCAAGATCGACGCTGGGCTGGGCTGGCTATCGTACGGCTTGTGGCTATGACGAGCGACAGCGGTAGCTGGTGGATCGATGATCCCATCTCGACACCAGACGACGAAAGTCTGGGGCGCATGCCGTTCGTGCGCCGGGTTGCTGAACTGCTCGACGAGATCGCCAGCCGGCCCAGCAGCACAGTGGTTGCTTTGGTAGGCCCCTGGGGGAGCGGCAAGACCAGCACGGCCAATCTGGTGCTTGATGCCCTCGACCCGGATCAGTGGGGCATCTCTCGGCTAAATCCTTGGGCCATGGGATCTGCCGAAGCGATCGTGGCCGAGCTACTCGGGGCGATTCGCAGTTCGCTGCCGAAGAAGGCAAAGGAAGCGCGGAAGAAGCTCAAGTCCTATGCGGCGTACGCAGCGCCGCTGCTCTCGCTGATCCCCGTCGCCGGCGACACGCTGAAAGACGTCAGCGACATGGCACTGAAGCGGCTGGAGGGCGAAAGCACACTACAGGCCCAGTTCGAGCAGCTGAGCGACGAGCTGCGAAGCCTCGCTCGGCCGATCCTCGTGTTCATCGATGACGTCGACCGACTGCAACCTGACGAACTGCTGGCACTGTTCCGAGCGATCCGGGTACTAGGCCGGTTGCCGTACGTGCACTACGCCGTCGCATATGATCAGCGCACCATCGTCGACCTGCTCAAGGCAACCCCGATCGCTCGAGAGCGGGAGGATCGAGCACTCGCCTTCCTAGAGAAGATCGTCACGCTTCGGATTGACCAGCCGCTCATCCGGGCGGAGCAATCCGAGCTGCTATTCAACGATGGACTAACGAAGCTGCTCACGGACTTGCAGGCCACCCTGGGCAACGAGGAGCGCCGAAGGCTGTCCGACGAGTGGGAACTGCTGCTATCCGCCGACCTAGCCGAGCCGCGCAGCGTCAGCCGGTTCATCGCACAACTGCGGGTCTACCTACCGCTGGTCGGCCTCGGCGACGTCGACCTGGTCGACTACCTGGTTGTGACCCACCTGCGCTCCATGTATCCCGCTGCGTACCAAGCCCTTGCTGCCGACCGGTCGTGGCTAGCGGCGTCTGCTGGCTACGGAGATGATTCATGCCTTGCACCTTGGAGGGACGGCAGCCGGCTGGCAAAGATGGAACTCCCGGCGGCGCAGCACGACAGGTTGCTCGCCGCAATTCAGCGGCTCTTCCCCGTACTCAAGCCTGCGGAACGCCGCGAGGTACGGCGCCGCGGCGTCAACAACCCGGACTACGTCGACCGATACTTCACCTTCGTGCTCGGCGAGGCCGACGCCACCGACGCAGTTCTACTGAACGCAATGCGCGACTGGAGTCGGGGACAAGCCGGTACGGGCACAGACCTGCTGATCAGCATGCTGACGCCCAACGCCGAGGATAGGGACGCCTGCGCGCGCAGCGCTAGCGTGATCCGCCGTCTGGAGGCACTCACCGACCAACTGCCCACTAACGACGCGGAGATACTGCTGCGCAACGTCCTGCGCTATCTGCCGTTGCCGGCCGGTCCGGGGCTGGTCCTCGGTGGGCCCGACGCTGCCGTGATCAGCTGGATCTCCCGTTTGCTGCTGGCCGTCGACGACGTCGACGTGCCTAGCCTGCTTGCCGTAATAGACGGGCGGGGGATCCCCGCGCTGGTCGACTTCCTGCGGTCGCTGCCCGACAGGAAGCCTTCCGCCGAGGTCGGGCGGCTAAGCCGGCTGCTCGATGAAAGCGCAGAGCATGGATGGCAGGCATTCCTTGGACACGTAGAAAGCGGCGACGCAGCCCCGGACGCGCCGACGGAGAGCCTGTTCGCACTCGTCGAGAATCTCCTTGGCACGAAGGAGACGGATCGCCGGCTGCGGTCCGCGGTCGACGACGGCACCTCCATCTCCGGCCTCGCGGCCCGCCTCGTCCGGGTGGGCGCCGAGGTCTCGTCGGGTCAGCCCGTGATCATCGACCTCGACGCCGCTTCGCTGATTCAGCGCCTCGGTGATGCCCGAGTGTTGGAGGGGCGCCCTGCCCTAGAAGCAGACGCGGGAAGCGAGACCGTCGACCGGCAGGATCTCGCTTGGGCAAGTCGGCGGAGAACCGCGGCGCGCCTCCTGGTCGACGCCCTGGCGAACCCATCGCGCTCCCGGGTCCCGTCCCTGCCCACCGATGTTCCCGAGCCCTTCACCAACTACCGCGTTAACCCCCTGGAGGCGCCGAATGGCGAGGTTCCGGACCTGGGGATCTCGGTGACCGTCCTCGTGTCGGCCGGCGAATCGCTGCCGATGACCAACCTTGCAGCGCCGGGACCGTTCGGAGACGAGCGTGAGGCGATCATCCAGAACGAACTGCGCAACGGTGGCGTCAACCATTGGCTGGAGGTCACAGCCGCAACGGCCTGGCCGCTCATAGCCGATCAGTGGCAGATTAGCGACGGCGGCGATGGCCGGACCGTGACAAAAGCAGCCGTTGCTCTGCGCTCCAAGGACGAGACGACGACCGGCGGATGGCGGCAGGAGACGCCCATCCTGGCGGGTGCACAGATCCGGACCGGGGCCACGAACCCGGGCGGTGTCGAGCCGTTCCTTGTCGCGGACTTCGCGGTCGGATTGTGGCTCACCGAGCTGACAGCCGATCGGCGGCCGGATCCCCGGCGGCACGACAGCCGGCCGCTGCCAGCCGCGCTCTCGCTGGCCGAGTTGTATACCTTGCTCATCGAAGTGATGACTGGTGCCATCAGGTCCGCGGCCGTGCTCCATGCTCGTCTGATTGAGCGGGGCGAGCCGGAGCCGTCGATGATCATCAAGGTAGCGATGGAGGCGGGCACGGGGGTCGACGCCGTGGTTGATCTCAGCAAGGAGGAACGGGTAGGGACGGGCGGATCCCGGCCGCAGATCCAAGTTGGCCACTTCCGGTTCTCGACGCCCGACGCTCAAGACGTCGATAAGTTCAACGAGCAGGCCCGCTCGGCAGTTCTGGCGCTTATGGGGGAATGGCTACTTCGCTCCGGATACCGGAGGTACGAGGACGTGTTGCTGAGTCTTCCGGGCGGCTGATCGGTCGCCTGTCGGCGATCACGCTATTCGCGCTCGTCACCGCCGCCTACTGGGAACCGGCCCTTCAGGAGGATGTGCGCCAGCTCGTTCGGGCTCGGCAGGACGCGGCTGTTGCGGCGGATCGGCTGGTCGCGATCGAGGAGTCGCTGCCGCATCTGATGCCCATCACTCCTGGCTGCCGCGCCGGCGACCGCGCTGTGGCCGCGCGGCGCCGGCCCGCGCGACCAGGGCGACGACGAGGAACCAAGCCGCCCAGGAAGCGCCGCTGGTGGCGGCGGCGCGGCTAGCGCGACAGGTGCTCGTCGGGCGGCAACACCCAGGCCAACTCGGCAATCCTATCCTAGGACGCTCTGCAGGCAGTGTTCTCCTCAACAGTGCAGCCTGGACAGGCCGGCAGGGCGGCCCCTTGACCGCTCGCCATAACGGACCCGGTAACGCGGTGAACGAATGTCTGGGCTGGGTGGCCCCTCTGCTGCCTGATCAGCGACCGGATCTCCTTTCGGAGGGCGGCAAGCTGGTCACCGGGCACCTCCCGAGTAGCCGTGCTCACGCACCACGTCGACGACCACCTGCGCGACAACCGGGACTCTGCGGTCGACCGCTGGCGCGGGGAACAGGCGGTCCATCAGCGTGAGACACCGTCGGCACGTCGGTGCGAACGCCGGCTCCCGGTGCCTGCTCAGCGTGCCGTCGTCACCGCCGACCATCAGCGCCCAGGCCCGGCCGCCCATCGTCGTGTGCTCCCAGATCGGCTCTCGCAGCGCCTGAACGTCATACCGCCGCCCGACTGCATCCCGCTCGCTGTCTCCGCTCGTGAGGCTTGCTGGGCCAGACACGCTGCCGTCGGGCTCGTAGAGTCAGTCGCCGACGCGGGGGGTCGGAATCTGCCGTTGTCGCCGGCATGGCACAACCTTCCCCGCCTGACAGCGTGGCCCGACCGCCATCGCCGCGAACGGCAGGAGTCAGCCATCCACCACGGTCGCGGTGCTTTTCTGGTCGAAATGAATGACGAGCGGAATGAAAGAGGTGCGGAGGGCGATACCAGGCTGGCGATCGGGAGCGCCGCCGCCGGGCGGTGTGGTCACTGGATGCCGTATGCCCACGACCGGGTCACCGAGCAGTTCGTCGGGCGTAGGACCCAGCAAAGGCGTCGGCGCCGGATGCGGCGTGGTGCGACGGCCGGCGAAATGACGCTCGGCCGCGATGTGGAACATGGCGGCATGAGTGCGGGCGAGCATCCAGCTTTCGGCCAGCAGCGTCGCAGGCGGAAGGTTCAGGGTCGTCATTTCCAAGCCCTGCTTGCGGCCTGCGGCCCTCGGTCGTGACAGGTGTGTCACCGACAATCCGTCGATCAGGCTGTGGGTGCCTGAGCCGGTCAGAGCGCTGAGGGGCATCGTCCCATCCGGGTCCGGGCCGTTCTTGGTGAATATCGCCAACAGGTCGTTGCGAGCGCGAACTGCCATTCCGTGCTTGATCTTGTTGTAGCCGGCGTTGAGATCAATAGGTTCGCTAGAGAGTAGTAGAAGCATTGCTCGCTGCAACCAGGCCGCCATGACGTTGAGGGCGGTCGTGTTTGCTTCATCCGGCGGGCTGGTTTGCGCAGCGGAGGCTGGTAGTACCAGCTTCCAGAAGGTGGCATGGCCATCATCGCTCGACAGGTGAGCGGAAGCCTGATCAACGAGGGTCGCGGTCTGGGTCGGGCCGTCACACAGCGCGCTCCACACGCAACGTGGCGCGCCAGCCGGTGAGGGCGCCACCGCCAGTGCGTGGTAGAGCCGCACTAGAGTCTCGGCGGCATGGTGGCGGGCGGCGAACGCCTCGGTGGCCACATGCAGGTCACGGTCAGCATCGGTAAACGAGGCGGCATCAGACTCGTGACCCGCGCCCAACCCGGCGATGCACGTAGCCAGGCGGTTCGACTGGCCGGCCGCTGGCACGTCGGCGGACGTTAGCAGCGAGGCTATTCGAGCAGCCATATGCGCCAACGGTCGGGATCCGAAGAACTCGTCATCCAGCGCCACCGCCTGCTCCGCGGTCAGCGCCTGGCCTCGCGGCTGGGTGAACACCCCTACACATCTCCTTGTACGCAGCACGATCCGCCAACCGTTGTACCGCCTGACATCGTTTCCAACAAACTTAAATTGACGGCTCGCACTGGTTGTAGCGACCGCTGGCAGTGGGGCGAACAGCGAAGCACATCTCCCTGTCCCATAGCATCGGCTGCTATCGAATCGATCCGCTGGCGCCCCGGCGCGGTCGCGACGGCCCTGGGCTGCGCAGGGATCCTTGCGCGGGTCCGGAGTTGCTGCGTTTGCTGCGCGGTGCCGATCCCCATCCCGGCTCGGTGACGCGCTCCCCGCGGTCGCGGCGGCATCACCTGATCCGACGAGCCCGGCCGTGATAGCGCGACAGGTGCTGACCGAGCGCCGGGCCCTGCCACGACGGGCCGCACTGACACAGGTGGCCACTGATCGACGAGTTTACGAAATCGACAGGGTCCTCGCGAACGCCGACCTGATCCACGCCTCAGCAGCTACCGTCGTTGCCCAATGGGATAAAACGGCCGGACCGGACTTGGCATGTGCAGGGCCTGATGGTCACCCGCAAGGGTCGTGCCGGCCATCTACGTCGGCATACCCGGGTGCTTTTCTGCACGGCAGAGACCATCGGTACCGAGTTCAGCAGCACTCGTCGTTGGTGACGTTCTGGCGTTGTGCCTGCCGAGAATTCCACTCAGGCAGGTCAGGCGGGATGTTCGTACTCGTGAAGGATGCCGCCGAGGCGGCCACGTCGGTGGATGTTCAGGTGGGCGAGCCGGTCCGGGTCGGTGATCGGTTTGGGTAGTGGTGCGAGTGGACGGGCGTTGGCGATGCCCTGGTGCGGCCGGTGCTCGTTGTGGAAGATCTCGAACTCGCGCAGCACGTGCAGCAGGTGGTGTTGGTTCCAGGTCAGTCTGCGATCGAGCAGCTCCCGGCGGCAGGTCCGCACCCAGCGTTCCATGATCGCGTTCATTCGGGGCATCCGGACGCCGCTGCGCACGACCGTGGCCCCCGCGTTGCGAGGATCTGGTCGAACAGCGCTGGGTACTTCCCGTCCCGGTCGCGGACGAGGTACCGGACGTTCGACGCGACGTACTGCAGGTCCATGACCAGGTTCTGGGCGGCCTGGGTCACCCAGGCGGCGGTCGGGTGCGCGGTCGCGCAGAGGATCCAGATGCGGCGGCTGGCGTGCTCGATGGCCGCGAGGATGCGCATCCTCGTGCTGATGAGCGTGATCGTCAGGATGAAGTCTGCTGCCAGAAGCGCCTCGGTCTGCGCGCGCAGGAACTGCGTGCAGGTCGTGGCGGCCCGGTCCGGGGCGGGATCGATGTCGGCCTCGCGCAGGATCTCCCAGACTGTGGACGCGGCGACTTTCACTCCCAGGGTTGAGGTTGAGCAGTTCGCCGTGCACCCGCCGATACCCCCACGACGGGTTCTTCCGCGCCAGGCGCAGCGCCAGTGCGCGGGTCGAGCGTACGGTGCGCGGCCGGCCTCGCCGGCGCAGCCGCGACGTCGCCGCGTGGCGACGTGCGGCGAGGTCGCGATGCCACCGCAGGGTTGTGTCGGGACGTACCAGCAGCCGCAGACGGTGCATTGGGGGCCTCGGGAGGCGGTATAGCAGCGCGGTCAGCAACGCCCGATCGGCTGTTTCGAACCGGACGCGTCGCTCGCCGAGCTGACGCTGCAGCACCGCGAGCTGGTGGCGTAACGCGAGGATCTCTGCGTCATTGTCCTGGTCGCTGCCCGGCAACAGCCGCAGTAGTGCGACGACGTTCGTGAGGCCCAGGTACGCAAGTCGCAGCAGCACGACCCGGCATCATCGCGCAGCCATCAACGGAGATGGGAAAGGAGGCCCGCGTCGGAGAACGAGGCAAGATCGGTTCCCAGGCCCGAACAGCCTCTGAGCAGCCCGGACGTATTTTCTCGGCAGGCACCGGGCTTGCCGGCTGGTCCCGCCTGTGTCGTCGCCGCCCGGCGGTTGCTGGCCCAGCTTCAGGCTCGGACAAGGTCAATTCGGGCCCGGCCGCCGGCCCCCGGCCGCTCGGCGGCGTGGGGTATGGATGGTTAGGGCAAACTCGGCTTCCGCCGTCGTCGGAGAGCTCATCAGCTCGTTCCTGGTGTCCGTTCGTTCGGAGAGTGGGCACGCTGGTGGTGGTGCGGATGAGGTTGACTTGCTCTGATCATGCGACGGATACCGTGGGAGGGGTTCCAGCGTGGACGGTGGGATCGAGCTGGCTGATCTGCTTTGGCAGCTACGGCATGAGCTGAGCCGAGCAATGTGGGCCGGTGAACGCACGGACCTACGTTTCGAGGCTGGGCCAGTGGAGTTGGAGCTCACGGTGGCAGTTGAGAAGTCCACCGAGCCTGGGGTGAAGGCGAAGTTCCTGGTGGTGGAGGCGGAAATGGGTGGGCGGCGGGCGTCGACGGTCACGCAGCGTATCCATTTGACTCTGCATCCACGGTTGGCTGATGCCCCGGAGCGCTCGCCTCTGATCGCAGGGCGTTCCGAGGATGGCGAGCGGTGAGCGGCCGGAGCATGCGATGACTGATGGCGTAACGCTTTCAGCCCGCGAGCCTTCGAAGGCCCTGGATGGGCGGCGAGTCGCCGAGGTGATATCCATCCGTAGGGACGGATCTACGCATCGTGGCTCGGGCTATCGGGTTCGTGATCGGCTGGTTCTTACAGCGGCCCACATCGTGAGCGATGCCATGGAGGTGACGGTCCGGTTCGACGCTGACCAGTCGGGCGAGTGGTCAGCGCCAACGACTGTCGCATGGTGTGATCCATCGGCAGACGTGGTGCTGTTGCGGCTGGAGCGGGTCGACGGCCCGCCCGAGGTGGTGCCGGTGCGGTTCGGCCATCTCGCGCGCCGGGCCGAGCAGGTAGAGGCACACCTGGTCGGCTTTCCTCGATGGAAGCTACGCAGGCACTCAGATGGCAGTTGGATTCGAGAAGCGCATCACGCAGTGGGTACTGTTGCAGGGCTGTCCAATTCCAGGTCGGGCACCTTGGAAGTCACCGTTGATCCGCCCGCGGAAGATCCGGATCCGGCTGTGTCGCCGTGGGAGGCGATGTCCGGGACTGCGGTGTGGGTCGCGGGGTACGTCGTAGGCGTTGTTTCGGCACATCACCGTCAGGAAGGTCTGGGCCGCCTAACCGCTGTACGGCTGGAATCCCTCGCGAGCAGCGAACCAGCGAACATCCTCGGCTTTCCTGATGGTGCCGAAGTGCTGGCGGACGTCCTCGCCTTGGTCGATCGGGCCGATGCGGGACCGTCTCGGGCCACGCATTCTGGCGGATCCTTAAAGCTGGATCCCGTCAGTCGAGCCGATGCGCTGATGCGAGGCCCTCTTGAGGCGATTGGCCTTGCTGCAGAGGTGGCCGTCGCCGCAGGAATGGAGCAAGAACACCCTCAACTCGCCGGAGAGACCTATCTCCGGGTAGCGGAAAGCTTGGGGGTCCACCGCTACCCTGGTCATTCAATGCTGATGAAGAGGCGCGCAGTACGAGCCTTCACAGCAGCAGGGGAGAAAGATCGCGCTGCTGCAAATTTGGTGACGATGATTGAGGAGGCTACCCTCACCGGAGGAGGTTCGGAGGACGGAGGCTACGAAGTTCACGAACTTCGGAAAATACTTCGGGAAGGCCGCCTATCAGAAGAATCGGTTGAGCGTGCGAATGCCGCGCTAGCTCTATTCGAAGCCTTTCAGCATCCCTTTGACGACCTCAGTAATCTGGCGGCAGCCGTTGACATCCTGGCTGCGAAGAGGGTTTCGTCGCTTCCGACTTATGTCCTCGCCCTTGGCGAGGCCGCAATTGCAAGTGACCAAGCCTCCGTGGTCGCGGGGCGGAATGCGGTTTTTGGTCAAGCGGCCGACTTATCCCCCGATCCCAAGATTGCTGTCCGCATCCGCCTCTGCATGGCGGAAGCAAACAGCGACTGGTCCAAAATCGTGTCCGAAGCTCGGAGGCACCAGTTACCGCAGCCCTTGGCGGCGCTCGTAAGTGCTCGATTTGCGCGCCACCTCACCCTTTCTGCCGATCCCGATGAGGCGGCCATCTATTGGGGCGATGCGATTAATGGGGGAGCACTTGCTGGACTCGGTCACGACACTGCCGCGTGGTTGTACTCCATTAGAGAGAATTCGCTGCGTTATGGCCCTATAACAGAGGAAACGGAAACACATTACCTCGCCCAGGTGATGAAGGCCGTAGGTGGGGAACCGCTCCTGCCGGCATCTCGCGATCATCTCGCTGATGCCACAGCGGCTCTGCTAAACAAGAGGCTTGTACAGGCGGTACGAGCCTCCCGACGAGCATTGCGGGACGCCGTTTCGGCGGCCCATTTGATGGACGAGATCCGCGCCAGCAATGTACTTGCTGACGCGTATGTCGCAGCAGGTGAAGCGAAGCGAGCTGCGATCCTCTATATCAAGATTGGGAACGCTGAGGCCGTCGTTGAACTCATTAAAAAAATGGACGATTCCTACGGCGACTTGTCGCGATTCTTTGCGGATGCCGCGCCTTGGAGGCGTGCCGCTTCATATAAGGCGATGGCCGCACAATCTGACTTGGCGCCAGATGGCGATGTAGAACCTCAGACGGCAGCTGCCCTCGGCGACTTTGAGGCGTATCTCCAGGGACGGATCCGTCAGAGTCGGAGGGCTTCGAGTGTGGGCTTGGCTGCGCTAGGTCTGATCTCTAAGCTCATCGGCCGCGCCTCCCGTGACCAAGCAGTTAGATTGCTCGCCATCCTTGATCCGTTGGTGCCGCGCGAGGCAGACAGTCATCTGCACACGGACGATTTCCATGTCGCCGCTTTGGTCGGGATTCTTGAAGGTCATCCGGATCTAGCCGAGCCTGCCGGTAAACAACTACTAGACCTGCTTGAGCTCGGTCATCCGATCTCTGATCAAGTCGCCAATGTAGCTGCTGACGTGATCGATGCGAACATAGAAGTCTTCTCCGCTCGCCTAGAGTCGGCTGCTGCTAGCGGGAGCGTGGCTGCCGCGAAACTCTTGGTCCGGATCGACAAGGAGCCCCCGGATCCTGCAATCGCCAGATCCGCTTACGCTCGTCTGACCGCAGCATACAGGCAGCCACCCGGAGTGTTCGCTCACGGCATCGACCTGGCAACCCCAGCCTTGCTTGTGCGGCACCTACCGGAAGGCGAGCGTGAGGCTGCGGCGCAAGCGCTTTTGGACCGTGCGCTTGATCGGAGCGAAATTGCAGCTAACAGGAGGGAGGCGCTCAATGCTTTGAAGGCGTTACGGGATGTTGTATCGCCAGGCAAGCGTGACGAGTTGTTCGAGACGGCAATGTCGTTCGCGGAAGGCAGTCAAGACGGAAGTGCAATGGATGATGTCTTTGCGGGGCCGGCGCATCCCCTAAGCCAGTTCAGGGTCTCGTTCGGACGCGCTAGCCTGGTAATTCCCGGCCTACAACTAGCGGCGACATGTGCATCGCCGGAGCAAGCCGCCCGCGTAGAGAGGATCGCCGCTGGCCTGCTAGGGCAGGATGATGAGGGAATCGTCCATGGGAGTGCGCTAGCAATGTCGTGGCTCCCGCCCCATCACGCTGAATCGAACCTCGAAGCGCTTGCTAATCATCCAAGCCGGAGCGTCCGAGCACTCGCTTGCGTACGCTGGCCCAGAGAGGCTGACCCAGACCCGGAGTTGGGGCTCCGGCTTGCACGTGACGCGGAGGCGATTGTCCGGCGCACGCTTGCCGAAGCGGTCGCAGGAATGCCTGAGGACGCGGAGGTCCTTGCCCTCGTTCGCGGCGTTCTTAGCACAGATCGGCGGTGGTCCGTGAGGCGGCTGGTTCTTCCGACAACAAATACGGACACGACAACAAATACGGACCCGACAACAAATACGGACCCGACAACAAATAGGGACACTTTGTCAGGCTCCAGTTGATGCGTTACGGATCAGTGTCACTTAATCCGTAACACGTCCGGCTAGACCAAGTTTCTCGATCGTGAGGGTAGCCGGGGCGGTCATGTCGACGGTGCCCACGGTTTGGTCCAGGTGAGGAGTTGGTGGGTTCCGGTACTGATCGTTGGGTTGGGGTCTTGGGTCAGCTCTGAGCAGCGGGTGATGAAGCGATCGGTTGGGCCGTCGGGCAGTAGGTGTTGTCCGAGGGCTGCGTAGAGGTGGTCGAGTTGTTCGTCAGTGGCGGCGGCGACGGCTTGGGCGATCAACCGGACTCCGTGGGTGTCGTCGCGTTGCAGCAGGGCGTGGCTGGTCGCGTTGGTGACGGCTGTGTCGTGTTCGTCGAGGAGCAGGCGCAGCAGCTCAACCCAGTCGTCTCCGTTGCCGATGTCACCCTTGCGGTACTCCGCGATGCGGCAACCCTTCCTGCCCTGCAACGGTTCGTACGACAGGATGTCTTCGAATGCGGGCTCCAGCTTTGCGCGGGCGGCGGCAAAACGCGCGTCGTTGACGGCCGGGTCAGGGTGCTGGAAGAAGATTTCGCTCGACGGCCCCGACCGGCCGAACGTGCACGTGTACGACATGCCGGTTATGCCGGCGGGCAGGGACTGCCAGTTCTGCGGCGAGCCCTTGGTCGACGTCGTCCACCCGAGCTTGCGGTCATGGACCGTCTCCAGGAACCTCGTCCAGAACTCCTGGTAGGCCATCGCTCGGTCGCTCGCTGCGGTGTCGCACTTGGCGATCGCCTTGACCTTCTTGCCCCAGTCGTTCGGCTGCACGACCAGGCGCATGAGGGGCGCCGGCACCGACTCGCCGATGCGTACCGCGCTGATCTCGATTCCGAAGAACCGCGTGTTCTCGTCCGTACGGGTGTTGAGCCAGTCCAACGCGGCCCGATGTTCCTCCCGGAACTCGGTCGCGATCCACACCACGTTGACGGGATCCGTCCTACCGGCGTAGGTCAGCAACTGACCCAGGTGGCCGTGGTCCGTCCTCGTCAGCTGGTTTTCGATGATCACCGTCTCGTTCGTCGCCTCGTCGACGCCGATCAGGTCCAGCGAGAATCCGCCCACCGGATGTTCCGCTGACGACAGCACCAAGTCCATGCCGAGCAGCTCACCGAGCACGTCCGCGTTCGCCAGCAACCACGGCGTGAAGGTATGCGCCTCGTGCTTTCAGACTTGCCGCACGTCGAGTAGTTCGAGCTTGCCGAGCGTGGGCAGTCCCTCGCCGGCATCCACAGAGGTCATATCGCCGACCGTATCGGCTTGAGGCCGGTCCTGACGTCCCATGGCCCCCTCTTGGTGCTGGCATTGCAGGGTCGACGTCACGAGGCCGTTGAAGCCTCTCGGTCGGGCATCCAGGCGAGGATGTCCAGCAGGCGTACGTCCGACAGGCGATCCGCCGCCTCGGCGACCAGTGGGTCGTCGTGGTCGCGTGCGGCGCCCCGCAACAACGCGAGGCCCTCGGCGGCCCGCAGCAGATCCGTGCGGTATGCCGCCCAGTAGGCCCGCCGCGGTGGTGCGTGCCGGCTGCCTGCCTGCTGCAGTTCACGCGCCGCGACCTCGGCGGCCCGCCGGTACCGCCGCAGCAACGCGCTGTCGAGGATGAGGAACAGGCCAGGCCGCACCAGGTGTAAGGCCTTGCTCACCTTCGCGTGCCCGAGCCCTCGCGGACGATCCTGGAAAAAGTGCTGGTACAACCGGAGCGCACAGTCGTAGTGGCCGTCGTCGAGCATCGGGTCGGCGTCGCGGAGGTGGGCGTCGAGCGGGACGTCGTCCCAGGGCGCGGTCTCGCTCAACCGGAGCAGGTGGCGCTCCTGCTCCCGACTAATTCTGCTGCCCATGTGCGGTGCGCGAGTTACCTTGATGAGCTTCGGCGTCAGCACGGGGTGCGTGCCGGCCAGCCAGTCGTAGGCGCGGACCGTGCGGGCATGCCGCTTGCAGTAGTCGACGAAGACGCCAAGCGGGTCGTTCACCGGTCGACCGGCGACCTCGATCGGGCCACTGTGGCACCTGCTTCCTGATCGCTCGGCGGAGTCTCCGCCAGTTCCCAGCCTGCTTCCGTCCAACAAACCGTGCCAACCTCCCGGGCGGCCACCGAGAGGAGCGCTCGGGTGACGACAGCCACCCGAGCGGGTCGTTCCGCGTCGGGTGTTGGTCCCGTTCTGGCCCCGGCTTTCGCCGATGGCAGCGTGCCCGTCAGCGCATTTACTAGCATCACCATTCCTTCATCGCCCACTTGGGGGCGCTCGGGTCGTCGGCCTCAAGGCCGGGACGAGGAGTCGACGAAGCATATGGTGGCCAACGGCAAAAACCAGTTCGAACGGCTGAGCGAGAGCGGGTACTACTCCGCCGTGGTCGAGGCGAACCGGGCGTACCTGGACGTCGCGGTGCCCAACCCGGCCGGCACGGAGCGGGAGTACTGGACCCTTTCCTGCCTGCCGAACACCAAGAGCAGCCCGCGCCGGCTGTCCGCGGTGTGCATGCGAACAATGGAGACGTTCGTTCTGCACCAACCGCTCGATCCGGAGAACCAGGACATAGCCGAGGGGTTCATCGTCGTCCGGCGGTCCGTGCTCCGCCGGCACTGGCCGACCGGCCGAGCCCTGGCCCGGGAGTTTCCGGGCCTCACCGAGGAGCGGTCGGACTACCGGGACGCGGGACCGGACCAGGCTCGGGTGTGCGGTCCGTACGACCAGTTGGTTGCGGCGCTCGCCGACGAGCGCTTCGCTGCCGCAGTCCGGCACCTGACCTCCGCCCTGCTCACCGCGCGGACCGTGCAGGGCGCCGGGCACAGCCACCGGCTTGTCGACGAGGTGCTGGGCCGCGCGCGCCCGGCCGCCGAGTGGATCTATCCGGTGAACGACCGGACCGAGGTGTGGGGCTACGACCAGGACGTGCTGGAGATGTTTGGGAGTCTGCCGGCCGACGGCGCATACGACGACTGGCACCTCTCCTCCTGCTTCCATCAGATCCGGGCCGGGGACCGCATCTGGGTCTACGCCAGCACCCCGCACCGGCGGATCGTGGCCGCTGGGACCGCCTGGGCTGACCCGTACCTCCGCGCCGACGGCGACGGTTCGGAGTGGCGGCTGGAGATCCGCTGGGAGGTGCCGCTGACCCGTTTCCTGCTCAGACGCGGCGTGGCGGGGACAGACGTGTTGGAGAAGGTCGTGCAGGGCGTTCGCGCCGTGCAGCCGGTAGAGTCGGACCGCCTGGCCAAGATCCTGGACGAGGCCCGGGCGCCCGAACCCGAGGGACTGCCGGAGGGCCGCCGTCGGCGGCTGGCGCAGGTGACGGCCCGACAGGGACAGGCCGACTTCCGTCGCCGGCTCATCGAGGCGTACCAGGGCCGCTGTGCGATCAGCGGTTGCGGCGTGGAGGCGGCGCTGCAGGCCGCGCACATCGAGCCGTACGATGGGCCGGCCACCAACCGGGTTTCCAACGGCCTTCTACTCCGAGCGGACCTACACAACCTCTTCGACCAAGGGCTGCTCTGGATCGACGACTCGTACCGGGTCCGGGTTGCGGAAGGGCTCGACCACTACGGCGAGTTCGCCGGGGTCGAACTGCCGGCGACGGCGGATCCCGCGCACCGGCCGAACCGGCGGGCGTTGGCGGCGCACCGCCGCGACCACGGCGTTGAGTGACGATTTCCGCAGCCGACCGACACCCGGACGGTGCGGTCGACCGCGGGGCGGTACTTACGAGGGGCACGCACAAGGAACCTCCTGATCAGGGCCTGTCAGGCCATGATCGAAAGTTTCCGTGCTACCGGAGGAACCTCACTTGGTCTGAAGACCGCCTACGAGGTGGTGCCACAGCCAGGCGTCGGTCGGGCGGCCCGTTATTGCCACCTGATGAGGTAGATGCCTTGCCCGTGGGTGGTGAAGTGCCCGTCCGCGGGGTGCATTGTCGCGGAGTGGTAGGTGCCGGGATGGCTGGGGTCGGGTCGGCGAAGCGCCATGTCGAGGACGTACCGGGCGGTGCGCCGGAACGCGACCGCGTTGCCGGCCATGAACAGGGTGTGAGCGTGCAGGCGTTGGTGGATCCTGTCCCTGTGGGAGGAACGTCGACGGGCTTGGCGGTTGAGTTCGTGGACCTCGTCCCAGGTGGGGACGTCGTTCGGGTTCCAGGAGATGGTGTGGGTAGCCCCGGCTCCCAGGCGGTGGCGTAGCTGCTTCCATCGGTTCGGGGCGAACTGCAGGTCGCGGTGACTGAGTACGAGGTCGAGCTCACCGATGGTCACGGTGGCGAGGGAGGGCTCCGGTGGCGTGTTGCCCCGTAGCGGTAGGTGGATCAGCGTGTGGCGTGACCGGGCTGCCAGCATCCACAGGCCGGTGATGGTGAACGCGGCGTCGGCGTTGAGTTCCAGGACGAACCAGGGGTTGTTGTCGACCAGCACCGCGCCGGTCACCGGTTTGCCGGGGCGGACGACGCGGTACTGATCGGTCCCGAGTCGCCCCTGATGTACGCGGATCTTGAGGTTCATCCGCTGGCGAGCTGCGCGCGGGTGCGCATCAGCGCGAACCCGAGGAGGTTGCTGCCGCGCCATTGGGCGGGATTGTGGGCGCGTGGGTCCGTCGCGGAAAGACCGATGCCCCAGGCCCGATCCATCGGGCTGGCTTCCACCAGTACCCGATTGCCCGTGCGGGACAGGTACTGCCCGAGGTCGGGGTGCTGGCTGAACTTGGCCACGTTGCCGGCGACGACCAGGTCGAAGGACTGCGCATCCCAGGTGGCCTGGTCGAAGTCGCGGACCTGCCGGCCCAGGGTCTTGACCGCGCCCGGGTGCGGCGCCGTGAGCATCTGCGCGGTGATCCCTTCGTCGCCGAACAGGCGTGCCTTGCCGATCATCATGTAGTGCTCGGCGGTGGCGTACCGGATCCCGTCCACGACGAATGGGGCCGGCCACCATTGGCTCAGGCAACCCGGTCCGATGCTGCCGTCCGGTTGGGGCTGGTGCCCCCAGAAGAACAGGTACTTGATCGGCCCGCCCGCAGCGGCGAGCGCCCGCAGCTCGGGCAGGCTGCGCGGTGGGGCGGCGGTGTCGGGCATGTTCGGCAGGGTGCCAGAATCGTATGGTTACGCGCCATCGGGTTTGCCTGCCGTGCGTGTTTCGCAAACCAGCGAATCCGCTCCCGCAATAGGCGGATCTCTCCGGTGGCCAACTGCTCGTGATGCTGTAACCACCTATCCGGCTGCCCCGATCGTGGCCTTGGGCTGCCTGCCGTCGGGGATCCTGGGTTGACGGTCGCGTAGCCGACGGAGAGGCGCTGGCTGATGATGTCCAGCGCCTCTCCCAAGCCCCGGACCGCCGTGATATCTCACAACCGTCTCACGGACGGCCCGGGACGGCCCGGCAAGGCTCGATGCGGGTCGGACCGTCGCTTGGCCGTTGACCTGCATGTTTGGCATGATTCGGTACGGCCCGGCAGGTGCCGGTAGGCCCGCTAGTTCTCTGGGGGTCAAGGGGTCGTCGGTTCAAATCCGGCCGTCCCGACAGCGAGAGGGTTTCCGCAGGTCAGAGACTTGCGGAAACCCTCTTTTCATTGCTTGGCATGGATGCCTGGTCTAGCACGCCGCTGTTGGACTCCTTGACTCGGGCAGGTTGTCATGCCACTACTGGATCTTCAGAAACTCACTGTCGGACTGTCCCGGACCTGGGCTGGGTTCCTGCGGGACTGGGACCGGTCGCTGCGGGCCGGGAACTACCCGGAGACCACCCGCTACAACTACCTCCTCGCTGCCGCGCAGTTGGGTCGGTATCTGGGGGAGTCGTCCCCGGATCCGGACGCCGATGATGCGGCTGACGACCCGTGTGCGGTGACCCGGGCGCACGTGGAGGCGTTCCAGGCCTGGATGATCGACAGCCGGTCCGCGTCGACCGCGTTGAACAAGCACAAGGGGCTGCAGCAGTTCTTCAAGTGGCTGCTCGTCGACGAGCAGGCCATCGACCGCTCGCCGATGGAGCGGGTGCGGCAGCCGAAGACACCCCGGAAGCTGGTCCCGGTAATGCGCGACGAGGACACCGGCAAGCTCCTCGACGCGTGCAAGGGCAAGGGCTTCGCCAATCTGCGCGACGAGGCGCTGATTCGGCTGTACTGCAACACCGGCGCCCGGCTGTCCGAGGTGGGCAACCTCCTCGTGGCCGATGTTGACCTGAACACCGAGTCGGTGCGTTTCCACGGCAAGGGTGCCAAGGATCGGCGGGTACGTTTCGGGCCGAAGACCGCCCGGGCCCTGAGCCGCTACTTGCGGGCCCGGGACAAGCGCAAGGGTGCCGCCCTGCCGAACCTGTGGCTGGCGGAACGAGGCAGCGCACCCTTGACTCCGAACGGCATCAAGATCCTCCTCAAGCGGCTGGGCAGAGCTGCCGGGGTGCCGGATGTGCACGCGCACCGGTGGCGGCACAGCTTCGCCCACGAGTGGAAGCGCGCCGGTGGGGACACCGGAGACCTGATGCTCCTGCTGGGCTGGACATCGGAGGACATGCCCCGTCACTACGGTGCGAGCGCGGCGGCTGAGCGGGCGCAGGAGACGCAGGCACGACTGGGTATCGGCGAGCGCGTGTAGGCCGGCTGATGTGACGCGATCACGCACGGCCTGCCGTGCGTGATCGCGTCGTTACCGATAGGCTGCGGCGGGTTTCGGGAGGGTGGGGCGATGACGCGTTACGCGATCGACGAGAGTCGCAGCGAGCTGGTGGCGATCTGGGAGACCGGATACGGGGCTGTCGCGATTCGGGTCGCGCCGCTGGCGGTGAGCATCGAGCCGAGACGGCGGCTGGCGCTGGCAGCCGAGTTGTCGGGCCTGTCCCGGGCGCTCTGGCGTTGCTACACGCATCCGGCGAGTGCCGCCGGCAGTTTGGCGCTCAACACCGAGGGCTGGCGGCGAGAGCAGACCCGCAACGAGTTCGCTTCCGTGACCGCTCACATCAGGAAACCGAACCTGCCCGAGGGCAATTCATTGATGGTGTCGTACGACCCGGTGGAGGAATGCGCCCATCGCGTGGGCCGTTGCCTGCACGCTGCCGGGGACACGGATCTCACTGCTGCGGTGGTCGCCGATGTGGAGGCAGAACGAGCGGCGGTGGAGGGCGCCGAACTGGGGGATCTGTCGGGACGGTCGGCGCAGGCCGTGCAACTGACGCGCCAGGCTGCCTCGCCGGTCCAGGTCGCTGCTGCCGACCGGATCCTGATGGGCGACCCGCTCGGCGGGGGCGAACTGTTTCTGGAGCTCGATCCGACCTCGGCTTGCGTGGCGGCGGCGCACTGGTTGCAGGCGGCCGCCGATGTGGCGGCGGACGCCGCCAACAGCGCCGCACCCGACGTGTTGGCGGAGGCCGACGACATCGAAGCGTTGCCGCTCGCGACACCCACCGTCGTCCTGGAGCTGATGGAGATCGGCCTGTCGCCGACCGACGTGGTGACCAGAATGATCTGCGATGCCATGGCGGTGGCTGAGGGCGAGGCGCCCGACATCGATGACCTGCGAGAGAAGATCGAGGAAGCCGGCGAGGAAGCCGAGCAGGTTGCGGCGAGCGGTGCTGAAGCGGTTGGCGAGATCACGGCGATTCGGTTGACCACTCTTGACCCGCTGCGTCCCGCCCGCGACATGCTCGAGGACCTACTGTCCGGCATTCGCGGATGCTGGCTGCTCTACCGCGAGAATGCCATGTTCTCAACCGACCTCGAGGGCACCGTGTCCGACGACGAACTGGACGGCGAAATCAACGAAGCGTTCCGCAATGAAGTTCGCGCCCGAGCCGCTGCTGACCGGCACCGACTCGATCTCGAGGACCGCAAGTAGCAGCAGGAGGCATTGGCACGCGCGGCATGGCCCACCGTGTCTGCGATCGCGGCCATGCGCCACGGCGTTACAGTGCGGCCGCTCACGCGTCAAATTGCTGACCGCGTAAACGGACTCGTCGACGGGCAGTCCACCGTGGATAACAGTCATGACGGCCGCAACCGCAGGCAGCGTCGGCGTTCTTATGCGGACAGTGATGTGTCACCGTCTGTCGCCTGTGGAAAGTAGGGTGGCGTGACCGGGTTAAGGTTCTCGGGTGTCTGTCTTGCCCGCCAGGTCGGCTGCCGTGTCGGGAACTGCCGTCCTTGCTGTTCCTGAACCTGGTCAGGTCGTTGAGGTGCGTGGCTCGACCTGGGCGGTGGCCCAGATCAAGCCGCAGGGACTACCGCGCAGCCCCGCCGACGAAGCCGTAGCCTCGCTGAACCACGCCGTAACCTTGCAGGCGCTCGATGAGGACCGGCTGGGTGAGGAACTGACGGTCGTCTGGGAGCTGGAGGTCGGCCATACCGTCACGCCCGCTCAAGGGCTGCCGACCCAGGTCAACCCGGACGCCTTCGATGATCCGAACACTCTCGCCGGTTTCGTCGATGCGATGCGCTGGGGTGCGGTGACCTCGGCGGACGACCGGAGCGTGCAGGCGCCGTTCCACAGTGGTGTCGCCGTCGAGGCGTACCAGTTGGAGCCGCTGCGGCGTGCGTTGTCCTCGCCTCGTACGAACCTGCTGCTGGCCGACGACGTGGGCTTGGGTAAGACCATCGAGGCTGGCCTGGTGGTGCAGGAGTTGCTGCTGCGGCACCGGGCGCGGACCGCAATCGTGGTGTGCCCGCCGAGCCTTGCGCTGAAGTGGCAGGACGAGATGCGGGACAAGTTCGGTCTCGACTTCACGATCATCAACAGCGAGATGATGCGGGAGGTGCGGCGCCGGTACGGCTTGCACGCGAACCCGTTCCAGCTGTATCCGCGGGTGATCGTGAGTATGGCGTGGTTGCCGCAGGTGCGCGCCCAGCGGATGCTGCGTGACGTGTACGCGCAGGCGGCGAGCACGAAGACCGCCCGGCGGTACGCGTTCGACATCCTGATCGTGGACGAGGCGCATCACGTGGCGCCGGCCAGTCCGTCGGCGATCGGGGGTGGGCGTGGCTATGCGGTCGACACGCAGCGCACGATCGCGGTGCGGGAGCTGGCGGACAAGTGCGAGCATCGCCTGTTCCTGAGCGCCACCCCGCACAACGGGCATCCGGAGTCGTTCACGGCGCTGCTGGAGATGATCGATTCGCGCCGGTTCAGCCGGGGTGCGCTGCTAGACGAGCGGGCGTTGCTGGAGGTGACGGTTCGCCGATTGAAGTCGGATCCCGCCCTGTCGCACAAGGGCTTCCGTCCCCGGGAGCTTCGGGTCATCCCGTTCACACCGCGAGCCGACGAGCAGGAGATGTTCGCCCTGCTGGACCGGATTCTGACCGACAGCGCGAAGGCGAACGGGACCGGTGCGTCCGGTGACATCACCGCGATGCTGTTCAAGAAGCGGTTCCTGTCCAGCCCGTGGGCTTTCGGTATGACCCTGCAGTCGTATCTCTCGGCGCGGTCAGTGGGCCGGGCGCCGGAGGACTGGGACTACGACGACATTCTCGGCGAGGGGCAGTCCGACGAGGAGGAGGGGCTGTGGGAGCAGGACGAGGCGACAGCCCTGCGGCACAGCAAGGCAACCGATCCGCTCGTCACCGCCGTACCAGGCGAGTTGCAGCGGCTGGCCGAGTGGGGGCTGGGCTTCGAGAGCCGGCCCGATTCCCGTCTCGATGAGCTGATCACAACACTGAATGCGATCTGCCAGCCCGGCGGGTTCTGGTCCAACGAGCGCGTCGTGGTGTTCACCGAATACGCCCACACACTGGAGTGGGTGCACCGGGTGCTGGTCCAGCAGGGCTACGGCGAGGTGCTGGAGGTCATTCAGGGGCAGACGCCGACCGACGAGCGGGAGCTGATCCGCGAGCACTTCACCACGGAGCCGTCGGCGAAGAACTCCGTGCGGGTGCTGTTGGCCACCGACGCGGCCGGTGAGGGCATCGACCTGCAGGACCACTGCCATCGGTTGATCAACCTGGACATCCCGTTCAACCCGTCGCGGCTGGAGCAGCGTATCGGCCGGATCGACCGGTACGGGCAGCAGCAGACCCCGTTGGTGTTCCAGTTCGCCCCGGACCGTTCGGCGACCATGTACGCC
This sequence comes from Micromonospora narathiwatensis, assembly GCF_900089605.1. Classification (NCBI taxonomy): domain Bacteria; kingdom Bacillati; phylum Actinomycetota; class Actinomycetes; order Micromonosporales; family Micromonosporaceae; genus Micromonospora; species Micromonospora narathiwatensis. Next base: position 1,111,487 of record NZ_LT594324.1, read on the forward strand.
GCGGACATGGAGTTCATGGGCAGGATCGCCCGCAAGGTAGTGACGGTCGCGCGTGACCTCGGGTCGGTCAACCAGGTCATCGCCGACGAAATCCAGGACCATTTCACTCGTTCCAGCGGGGGGCGGCGTAAGAAGGCCGCGCTCGACGGCAACGCCGTGATCAACAAGGCGTTGGCCGGCGGGTTGGATCTCAACAGCCGGTTGACCCAGCTGGAGAAGGGCTACGCCGACAGCCGGGCGCAGCTGCACTTGGAGCCGGAGAACCTGCGGCGGGTGGTCGACACCGCGCTGCGGATCAGCCATCAGCCGCCCCTGGTGGTGGCCGGCGACGACCGGACCGACGCGGGCGTCTACACCATTCCGCCGCTCGGCCCGGCATGGCAGTCGACGTTGAAAGGCCTGGACACCCGCTCCGAGCCAGGCGTGTTGCGGCCGATCACGTTCGACGACAAGGCAGCGGCCGGGCGTAAGGATCTGGTGTACGTCCACCTGGGGCACCCGCTGGTGAAGAAGGCCCAGCGGCTGCTGCGCCGGTCGCTGTGGAGCGCGGACGCTCCGCTGCACCGGGTCACGGCGGTCGTGGTGGACGGGCTGGAGGAGTCCTTCGTCGCAGCCGTCACCCGGATGGTGTTGGTCGGACGCGGCGGCCTACGGCTGCACGAGGAGATCTTCCTCGCGGGCGTACGCCTGCATGGCCGCCGGGCGATCGCCGAGGAACGGGCCGAGCAGCTGCTCGATCAGGCCCTCGACGGCGGCAGGCTGGCGTTGGCTGCGGCGGACATCCGCGCCGACCTGGCGCGGAAGTGGAACGAGCCGGAGTCCCCGCTGCGGGCTCGGCTGCTCGACTCGATGACCCGCCGCGCCGAGTCCCGCCACCAGCGGGTCAGCGACCAGCTCGCGAAACGCGAGGACGCCGACATCACCCGGGCGCGGGAGATCTTCGCCGCGTTTCGGCGGAACCTGCACGATTCGCTAGAACAGCTCACCAGCGCCGAGATGCAGGACCAGCTCGCACTGTTCCCCGATGAACAGCAGCGGCAGCGCCGCCGCGACATCGAAACAATGCGCCGCAGGCAGGACGAACTCGGCGACGAGGAGCAGCGGGAGATCGCGGCGATCACCGAGCGGTACCGCGACGTCAAGCCACACACCACTGCTGCGGCGGTGGTGTTCGCGCTCACCCCGGCCGACGCCCAGCGAGGAGGTTCCCGCTGATGCGGACCGTCCGTACTTTCCGGCCGAAGACGGCCGCCGAGCTGCACCGGGCCTGGCTGGAACTGGTCGAGACGGACGGCCCGTTCCTGGCGATCCCGCCGCTGAAGCGGGTGTGGCCGCAGGGCATGCCCGCCCTCGACGCCGAACGTCTCGAGGCCTTGCGCGAGGCCAAGCCGGCGTTCGACCACGCCTGGGAGGCCCTCGACATCGACCCGGGCGACGAGACCGTCCAGGCCAAGTACGCCGAGGTCCGCGACGTCTGGGTGCAGACCGTGCTGCGGGAGGTCGTCGGCTGGCGTACCTCGCTGATGTGGGATCCCGAATGCGCGCCCGGCGTGATCGTGCACTCGCCCGACCGGCGGATCACCGTCACCCCGCAGGCCGCGCTGCACGGGCCGGACGGCATCGGCGCGCTGGTCGGGGTGGTCGACAAGTGCGACAGCCTGCACGCCACCGGCACCGACGGCTGGGCCGCCACCGCTATCGACCGGATGGAAGCGATGCTGCGCGGCGCTGGCGTCGCGATCGGCATCGTCACCGACGGCCGCTGGTGGGCGTTGGTCTGCGCCCGGCCGGACGCGATGGTCGCCTCCGGCATCGTCGACGCCCAGACCTGGGTCGAGGAACCGTTGACCCGCAACGCCTTCCTCACCGTCGTCGCCCGGCAGTACATCATCGGCGGTGACCCCAACGAGCGGCTCCCCAAGCTGTTCGAGGAGTCCGTCGCCGCCGCCGAGGAGATCACCGAAGCTCTCGGCGCCCAGGTCCGCCGCGCCGTCGAGCTGCTGATCCAGGCGTTCGACGAGACCGCCGCCGACCACCACAGGCGCGGCCTGCGTGATCCGCTCCCGGACGACCCGCACGACACCTACTCCGCGGCGGTCACGGTCATGATGCGCGTCGTCTTCCTGCTTTTCGCAGAGGAGCGCGGCCTGCTGCCGCAGAGCGAGCTCTTCCTGCAGGGGTACGGCATCAGCGGTGAACTCGACGACCTGGAACAGCGCCGGCTGCGCGACGGCGAGGAATCGCTGGACAGCACCTATCTGACCTGGCACCGGCTGCTCGCCACCAGCCAGGCCCTCTACCGGGGCGCGTCGTTCGAGAACATGCGAATGCCCGCGTACGGCGGATCGCTGTTCGACCCGGACCAGTACCCGTTCCTGATCGCCGCGAACGACAACGGCACCCTCGCCATGCCCGTCTCCGACCGGGTCATGCTGCACGTTCTGCGCTCGGTGCAGGTCGCCCAGCTCAAGGGCGGCGACGCCCGCCGGATCTCGTTCCGTGACGTCGACGTGGAACAGATCGGCTACATCTACGAAGGGCTGCTCGGCTACTCCTGCACCCGGGTTACCGGCGACACCCACGTCGGCATCGTCGGTGCCACCGGAGCCGAGCCGGAGATCCCGCTGACCGTGCTGGAGCAGCTCGCCAACGCCAATGCGGCTCCGGCGAAACTGGCCACCGCGATCATCGCCTGGCTCAAGGAGAACCAGCCCGCTGCCACCCCGCCGAGCGCGAACGCCTTGGCGAGGCGGCTCGCAACCACGCCTGGCGACGACGCCGACCGCATGCTGCGCGCGGTGACCGATGACGACAACCTGCGCCTACGCCTGCTCCCCTGGGCCACCATCACCCGGCCCGACCTACGCGACCGCCCCACCGTCGTCCTGGACGGCGGCCTGGTGGTCACTGAGACGCCGTCACGGCGCAACGCCGGCGCCCACTACACCCCGAAAGACCTTGCCGAGGAAGTCGTCAAGCACGCCCTCGAACCGCTCTGCTACTTCCCCGGCCCGCACCAGGTCCCCGAGAGCAGCGGCGCGTGGAAACTGCGCGACGCGGACGAGATCCTCAACCTCAAGGTGGCCGACATCGCCGCCGGCTCCGGCGCATTCCTCGTCGCCGCCGCCCGCTACCTCGCCGCCCGCCTCGTCGAAGCATGGATCGACGAAGACCCCGCCAACGCCGGCCGGCACGACCTCGGCCAACACGCGATCCGTGAAGTTGTCGCCCGCTGCCTGTACGGGGCCGACATCAACGCGATGGCCGTGGAGATGTGCAAGCTCTCGCTCTGGCTGGTCTCCCTCGACCGCGACCTACCATTCTCCTTCGTCGACGACAAAATCCTGCACGGCAACTCCCTGCTCGGCCTCACCGACCTGCGCCAGCTCCGCACCCTGCACATCGAGGCACCCACCCACCAACAGGCCAGACTGACGGCCCAGGATGTGGACGCCACCATCCGCCGGGCCGTCGGCATCCGCCGCGACCTCGCCAGCGAGGTACGCGAACACGACCCCATGCGCAGCGCCACCGCCAAACGCCGCCAGCTCAATCAGACTCGCAAGATCACTGCCGACCTACGCACCGCAGCCGACGGAGTCATCGCCGCCGGGCTCCGCCTCGGCGGCAAACCCGGCAAAGCCCTGGACGAAGCGTACGAAAACCTGGCCGAGGCGGTGACCGCCGCGATGCCAGCCGACGGCACGGCCGCCAATCCCGAGCCCTTGGACCTAATCCTAGAAGAGGGACTGACCCCGACCGTCACGACGGACTACGAACGCTGGCAGCCGCTGCACTGGGTGCTCGAAGTCCCCGACGTAGTGGTAGATCACGGCGGCTTCGATGCCGTCATCGGCAACCCGCCCTTCCTCGGCGGCCAGAAACTCACCGGCGCGATGGGGACCAACGTCCGGGACTGGTTCGTCCACCAGATCGCCCACGGCACCCGGGGCAGCGCCGACCTGGTCGCCTACTTCCTGCTGCGGGCGGTCGAGTTGCTGCGCCCGTCCGGGGCGCTCGGCCTCATCGCCACCAACACGATCGCCCAGGGCGCCACCCGCGAAGTCGGCCTCGACAAGGTCGTCGCGGATGGGCTCACCATCGCCCGCGCAGTGCAGAGCGCCCCATGGCCGTCGGCCAGCGCCAACCTGGAGTACGCGGCGGTCTGGGGGAGTTTGGGACCGATTGCCGATGCAGCCGACCAGGTCGCGGACGGAGTGGTTGTGCCGCGCATTTCCACGCTGCTGGAACCAGCTGGCCAGGTCCATGGCAGCCCGGCCCAGCTGATCGAGAACGAGAACATCGCCTTCAAGGGCTGCGTGGTGCTCGGCATGGGATTCGTTCTAAAACCCGAGGAAGCCCACGCGTGGCAGGCCGCAGACCAGCGCGACAGCGCGGTGCTGTTCCCCTACCTGAACGGCGAGGATCTCAACTCCCGGCCGGACTGCTCCGCCTCTCGCTGGGTGATCGACTTCACCGGCTACTGCGTCACCTGCGCCGCCCGGCTCCGCAGGCCGTTTGACCGTATCGAGCAGCTCGTTAGACCCGAACGGATGCGCAACAACCGTGCGGCCAGGCGAGATCGGTGGTGGCTCTTCGCGGAAAGTGCTCCTGGACTGCGGAGAGCGATCGCCAAGCTAGACGAGGTGATCGCTATCGCGCAGACGAGCGCTACGCAAATGCCAGCCATCGTTTCTAGTAGGCAGGTCTTCGATCAGAAGCTCGTGGTCTTTGCGAATAGAACCAGAGAGGTTTTCGCTCTGCTCAGTTCGTCCATACATCGTTCATGGGCTACCCAATGGGGCTCAACGCGGACCGGAGACCCCGTCTATACACCCTCCGACGTCTTCGAGACGTTCCCGCGGCCGAAACCGATGGCTCGGCTGGACGAAGTAGGCCGGATGCTGGATGAGGAGCGGCGAGAGGTCCTGCTGCGACGCAGGCTGGGGTTGACGAAGCTGTACAACCTGGTCAATGACCCAGGGATAGCTGACAGCGACGACCCGGACGTGGCTCGGTTGCGGCGGATTCATGTCGAGCTGGACGAGGCGGTGATGGCGGCGTACGACTGGTCGGATGTGCCGCTGGAGCACGGCTTCCACGCGTACCGCCAGATGATGCGGTGGACGGTGAGCCCGGCGGCGCGGGTGGAGATCCTGGACCGGTTGCTCGCGGAGAATCTGCGCCGTGCGGCGGCGCAGCGGTCGAAGGCGGCGAAGAAGGGGATTCCCCGGCAGCGGAAGCCGGTCGTCCACGAGGGCCAGGAGGCGCTGCTGTGACCGATCCCGCGCCGGGGTTTCAGCTCGCCCACGAGCCGGACGGCACGTCGTACACGGTTCGCGAGAACCTGGTCGACATACTCGAGCGTGAGCTGCTCGGACCGTCGGGTGGTCCGGAGGAGCTGTTGGCGGTGAGCCCGCGCCAGCTTTACCTGGTGGGACATATCGCGCCGGTGAAGTTGACCGAGCCCGATGCCGACCCGGCCGGGTCCGAGGACGGGTATGGCCTTCTCGGCGTTCGTGCGGATGCGGCGGGTATCCATGCGCAGCGCGGGATCCCGGCCGAGTCTGCCGAGGGGGCCGGCGCCGACGGCGAGGAGGACGACGCCGACGACAAGGCTCCGAGGCAGGGGCTGATGATTCCGTCGTCGATGGGGTTGCGGTTCCAGGTGCCGAACGATCTGGCCGAGTTCACGGTGACCGCGTCGTGGGGCACCTACGAAAGCGTCAAGACTGGTGAGATCGACCGGCGGGGCCAGGCGGTGCGGCGATATCAGCGGACGCCGGTGGCGATCGTTGAGAAGATCGCGGTGGCCGAGCTGACGCCGGGCCGAACGTACACGCGGGTGCTGACCGGGCAGATCTGCCTGCGGATCGACACCTACGACGACATCCGGTTCGGTCGGCGACTGATCGAGATCGCGCTGGTCAATGACCGGGAGACGCCGCCGACAATCCCGGTGCACGAGTGGCTGTTTCAGACGAAGCTGCACGTCGACGCGGGCGATGCTGCGGTGTTCTTGCCGGTGCGTGACGTGCTCGAGCAGGAGTGGCCGGAGCACGACGACGAGGTGCGGCGGCTGCATTTGCAGTACCGGAACCGGCTGGAGTTCGCGGTCGGGCGGACCTGCTCGGTCGATTGGCAGGTCGAGCCGGGGGCGCGGCGGGCGACGGCGGTGTGGACGACGTGGCTGCCGGTCGCGGAGACACCGCAGACGCAGGCGCGGTCGGTGACGGGCGCGATGCTGGGCATGGACGCGCTCGGCAAGGCCAGCCCTGAGCAGGTTCGTGACGGGCTCGCCCCGCTGGTGGACGGGTACCGGACCTGGCTGGAGGGTGAGGCGGCGAAGGCGGCGCAGCTTCCGGATCATCTGCGGGAGTTGGCCGAAGAGGTCGTGGACGAGGCGCGCGCGGCGCAGCAGCGGCTGGCCGACGGTCTGGCGCATGTGGTGGCTGATCCGGAGGCGTTCGCGTGCTTTCGGTTCATGAACGAGGTCATGCGGGACCAGCGGGTCCATTCCCAGATCGGGGCGTTGCGTAGCTCCGATCCGAGCCTTTCGTTTGACGACGCCCGTCGTCAGGTCGGGGCCGACGAGCGGGGGAAGCCGTCGTCGTGGCGACCGTTCCAGCTGGCGTTCATTCTCATGCAGTTGCCCGCGCTGACCGACCCGACGGCGCCTGAGCGTAGCGGTGAGCTGTCGCGGGTGGAGTTGTTGTTCTTCCCGACCGGTGGTGGCAAGACCGAGGCGTATCTGGGGCTGGCGGCGTACACGTTCGCGATCCGGCGTCGGCAGCAGGTCGTGGCCTCGTCGGACGGGCCGTTGGACGGGCGTGACGGGGTGGCCGTGTTGATGCGGTACACGTTGCGGCTGCTCACCGCTCAGCAGTTCCAGCGGGCCACTGCGCTGGTTTGTGCGGCGGAGCTGGCCCGCCGGCGGGACGTGGCGACCTGGGGTGGTACGCCGTTCCGGATCGGGTTGTGGGTCGGCACCGACGTGAGCCCGAAGCGGTGGGACGAGGCGAACGAGCAGCTACTCAAGGCCAACGCGTACGGCGGGCATCGGTTGACGGTGTTGCAGGTGCAGCGGTGCCCGTGGTGCGGCAGTCCGATCGGCGCGGCGAACGTGAAGCCGGTCAAGGCGACGCGGCGGGTGCTGGTCTACTGCGGCGACGACCTGGGGCAGTGCCCGTTCGCCAAGGGCGGTGAGGTCGGCGAGGGCCTGCCGATGCTGACGGTGGACGAGGAGATCTACCGGATGCCGCCGGCGTTCGTGATCGCGACGGTCGACAAGTTCGCCCGGCTGGCGCGCGAGGGTGAGGCGGCGTCGCTGTTCGGTTACGTCGGCCGACACTGCGGTCGGCACGGCTACGTACACCCCGATTACGCGGCTTGTAACGTCACCACCGGGCACCAGGCCGAACCCGGCCTGCCTGCCGCGACCGTACGGCCGGTGGGCCGGCTCCGGCCGCCGGATCTGATCATTCAGGACGAGCTGCACCTGATCACCGGGGCGCTGGGCACCGCTGTGGGGCTGTTCGAGGTGGTCGTGGAGACCCTCGCGTCGTGGGAGACCGCCGACGGCAAACCGGTCCGGCCGATGATCGTGGCGTCGACGGCCACCGTGCGCCGCGCCGACGACCAGGTGCGAGGGCTGTACGGGCGAAGAGTGGAAATCTTCCCGCCGCAGGTGTTGGACGTGGCGGACACGTACTTCTCGCAGGAGCTGCCGATCGGGCCGACCACCCCGGGCCGGCGCTACATCGGGGTGAGTGCGCAGGGGGTGCGGCTGTCGAGCGCGGAGATCCGGGTCGCCGAGGTGTTGCTGCTCGCGGGGCAGTTGCTGTTCGACTGCAGTGGGTCCGCCGCCGATCCGTACATGACGTTGGTGGGCTATTTCAACGCGACCCGGGAGCTGGCCGGTATGGCCCGATACATCGCCGACGACGTGCAGAACCGGGTGCGGCAACCCCGCCTCGGATCGGGTTTCCCGCGACGGCAGGGTTCGTACGGGCGGCTGGTCACTGGTGAGCTGACCTCTCGGATCGCCTCGGTCGATATCGGCCGTACCCTGGACAACCTGGCCCTGGAGTTCGACCCCGGCTACGCCACGACTGCGGCGATGCGGCAGCGGATCGAACAGCAGGAGGCTGGCGGGCGGGTGGAGCGGCCGAAGGCCGATCCGTTCGACGTGGTCCTGGCTACCTCGATGCTGCAGGTCGGGGTTGACGTGCAGCGGCTCGGGCTGATGCTGGTGGTCGGGCAGCCGAAGAACACCGCCGAGTACATCCAGGCGTCGTCGCGGGTGGGCCGCGACGTCGGCCGCCCGGGTGAGGACTGCGGTCGTCCCGGGCTGGTCGTGGCGCTCGGGAACTGGGCGCGGCCCCGCGACCTGGCCCACTACGAGCAGTTCCGGCACTACCACGAGACGTTCTACGCGCAGGTGGAGGCGCTGTCGGTCACCCCGTTCTCACCGACGGCCCTGGACCGGGGCATTGACGGGGTGCTCGTCAGCGCGGCACGGGTGCTGCAGGCGCACCGCGACGACGGGTTGTCGCCGGAGCGGGCCGCGTGGCGGGTTCGTGACGAACAGGATGCTCTTGCCGCTCTGGTCGATCGGCTCTATGCCCGGATCCGGCCGGCGGCCCAGTTGGACGACCTGATGGCGCAGGCATACCAGCGGCTGATCAACCGGCTGGACCAGTGGAACGCTCGGGCGAAGTACGCCGGGAAGGCGAGCAAGACCCTGGTGTACGAGCGCACCGGTGACAACGACAGCTACCTTCCGTTGCTGATCAGTCCGGAGAACGCGAAGGCCCACCAGGGTCAGCCGGACCGCGCGCCGTTCGTTGTCGCGCACTCGATGCGGGAGGTCCAGCCGGAGATCAATCTGCTGGTCAGCCCGATACCCGAGCGGCTGTTCGTCGTCGAGCCCGACGATGCGCCGTCCTGGGAGCTGCCCGAAGGAGAGGACGCGTGACGGACGACAACCCCGCGCAGATGATCTTCGAGTCGGCGCAGCCGTTGGACCCGCTGGCCGACAGCGAGCAGGCGAACGTCAAGAACCGGGCCAAAGTCGGGTCGGCCCGCCCATCGTCGCTGCTCTACACCTACGGTATCGGCTCGATCATGGACCTGCCGCAGTTCTCGATCATGCCGGCCGGGCTGGACGACTGGGAGCCGATCTGGCGGCGGCGGCCCACCGTGCAGACGATCGAGGAACCACGCCTACTCAAGGTGGTCCAGCTTCACCTCGGGTCGCGTGTCCAACAGCTACGGCCGTTCCCATGGCAGCCGAAGGCCCGCGCGATGTCGCAGGAGGGCTCCGACCTCGGCATCCCTGCCCGGGTGTTCCCGCAGTGGCTGCGCTGCACCGGCTGCGACTACCTCGGGCCGCTGTCGCGGTTCAGCTACACCAACACCCACCCGTTCCGGCCCGACCTGGCGACCTTCGAACACGCAAGTTGTCCCGGCCGCACGTTCGCGGGGGCGGCGAAGGGAAAGGCCAAGGCCCCTGCGAAGGGAAAGGCTCGGCGCAGCCCGGCGGTGCCAGCCCGTTACCTGCTCGCCTGCGCCAACGGCCACCTCGACGAGTTCCCGTACGCGCTGTGGGTGCACCACGGCAAGACCTGCCCCACCGCCCCCCACCCGGACTTGAAACTGCGCGACAGCAACATCGGTCAGGGCGCCGGCGCGGTCATCACCTGCGAACGTTGCCAACAGCGGCGCGGCATGGGCGAGGCCCAGGGCGAGGCCGGCAAGCGGAAGCTGCCGACCTGCCGGGGCCGGCACCCGCACCTGAACGCCTTCGACCCCAAGTGCGGGCTGGACACCGCGCTGATGATGATGGGCGCATCCAACCTCTGGTTCGCCTCGACCCAGTCGATCATCGTGATGCCCCGCAGCGAGGAGCAGAAGCAGACCGCGCTCGCCACGAAACTCCGTACGCACCTGACCCCGGAGGAACTGGCCGACTACGCCGCCATGCCGAAGGTGCTTCGTTCGCTGCTCGTCGCGAACAAGTGCGACATTGCCGGAGTCACCGACGAGCAGCTGACCGCAGCGGCGGCCGAGGCACTCGCCCCACCCCCGTCGGAGGAGGAACGCCGGGAGAGGCTACTCGATTGGGACCCGGTCGAGCTGCTCGTGCCGGAGTGGGACTACCTGCAACAGCCGAGCCTGTTCGCGCAGCAGCAGGACTCTAGCGGGCTGATGGTCACCGAGATGCCCACCGCCGCCGACCTCCCGAAGCAGGTGCACCGGGTCATCGCCGTAAACCGGATGAAGAAGGTCAACGCGGTAATCGGCTTCACCCGCATCGACGAGATGGACCGGGTCAACGACCTCCCGAGCCGACTCGTCAAGCTCACCCGGGACGGCCGACCCACCTGGGTCCCGGCCACAGAGGACCGCGGCGAGGGCATCTTCCTCCAGCTGGACGAAAACGCCGTCGCCGCCTGGGAAGCGCAGATCCTGCCCACCGCGCTGTGGCGAGCGCACCGCGAAGCCCACCGGCGCAACTTCTCCCGACGCTTCTCCGCCACCGCCGCCCGGGTCGGCCCGAACACCCGGTTCCCCGCACCCCGCTACTGGCTGATCCACACCCTCGCGCACATCCTCATCCGCCAGATGGCGATGTCCTGCGGCTACGGCGCCGCCAGCCTCAGCGAGCGCCTCTACGCCTGGACCGGCACCACCGACCGCCCCGCCGCTGCGGGGCTGCTCATCTGCACCACCGCCTCCGACAGCGAGGGAACCCTCGGGGGCCTCGTCGCGCTGAGCCAACCGGAACGGCTCCACGGACTCCTTCTCGACGCGCTCCGCAGAGCAGGCCGCTGCTCATCCGACCCCGTCTGCGGCCAACGCACACCACGGCACGGTGAGGACTTCCTGCACGGCGCGGCCTGCCACTGCTGCTGCTTCGCCTCGGAGACCTCCTGCGAACGCGCCAACCGGTTCCTCGACCGGCGGTTCCTGCTCACCCTGCCCACCATCGACGACGAACGGGTCCCCGGTTTCTTCGGCAGCATCGATGCTTACTGACCCCCACGCCGCGCTCGGCGCCTTCCTGACCGCATACGAGGCACAACGACTCGCCACCGTGCTACAAGCTGGCGGCACCACCGGACAAGCGCTGAAAGAGGTGCACGCCGCCCGGCGCAGCGAGGCGAAACGCTTGCTGGCCGCGACTGGAGTCGGCGCGGAGCACCGGGATGGTTCGGTCGCCGTGCTTCGGGCCATTGCCGGCGCACGATCGGTCCGGGCCGCCATCGACCCCGTCTGGACCATGCCCGGCGTCGAGGCCACGGTTGGACGCCTCACCAGCGAAGCCCAACGAATCATCGACGACGCACGCATGTCGATCGTCTGTTCCAGCTTCAATTTCACGCCGTACTCAGGCATGTGGGCTGCCCTGAAGAGCGCCGCGGCGCGCCCTGGTCTCAGCGTGACGGTGTACCTCGACGCCCACGCCAGCTCACCGGCAGCCGTCGCGGCCCACCTGCCGAAGGCGACCGTGCTCCGGACGCTGACCCTGCCCGGAGGTCACCAGCCGCTGGTCAACCATGCCAAGTTCATCGTCGTCGACCGCGCGGTAACGCTGTTGACCAGCGCGAACTTCTCCTACAGTGCCGAGAACACCAACATCGAGCTGGGGCTACTGGTGCACGACACCAACCTCGCCACATCGATCGAGGCCCTCATGCGGAGCAAGCACGGCATCCTCTACGAACAGGTCACCTGACAGGCGCACGCGCGGCTTCCTTCCGAAGGGCACGTTGAGTTCGGCGCAGCCCTCAAGCGTGCTTACGCCCAATGAGCGCCAGCTCGGCGATCTTGGTTGCCATGGGGAAGCCAGCATAGAGAGGTTCGGGTCCGTTGCTCTCTACACGCTGGGTCAGCTCCGCGATCAGACTGGCTTGCAGGTCGGCGGAGGTAGCCTCCCAGGTGCCCTTGATCAGGTTGAAGTACCTCTCGTAGGTGCTAGAACCGCCGACGGCCAGGTTGTCAAACACTGGAAAGACCCGGGGCAGCAGGAAGTGGCAGAACTTCGACGGGAATACGGGGGAAGTTGTGGGCTTCAGGCGCGCCACTACCTCGGGGAACGCCCGTACCTGATCCCAGGTGACCCCGGTGATGTCCTTGTCTTTCACTGGCCCGCACGCCTGCTGCCAAGCGCGGGTCAGGTCATCCCGGTTGGCGGCCAGCAGAGCGGTCACCTCGGCTCGGGAGAAGGGCCGCAACGCCCGCCACGCGGACAGCCGCGGCAGGAATCCGGCCCACCAGCCGTCCTGGAACGCTCCGTCGGGGTTCTGGGTGGCCAGCACCTCGTAGTCGGCATTGTGGAAGTCGCGCGGCCATCCGGTTTTCGTGAGCCACCACTGGACACCGACGGAGAACTCGTGCCTGTCGATCGGCTTCACGCGCCGCATCCTATGCCCCGGTAGCGGCGATTGGCATCAGGCAAAGTGGTCGTTGCTCGCGTCCCGCCCGCCGGTCGTTCGAGGGTAAGTCATCAAGATCGTAAAGCCGCTGGAGGAAGGCAGCCTCGTCGAGCGCGCCGCTCCAACCGATCTGGCCGTCGGACAGACCGGTGAGCAGGCTGCGCCAGCTACCTCGGTGATGCGACGCGCAGGGGGATCTCGCGGCCCCTATTGATCTGCGCTGTCGAGCCCCTGCTCAGGGCCGGGTCGGTGGTTTGGCTTCTTGCTGTCGCCTCCTCGAACGGTTTCCTCGACCCGTAGGAGGTTGTCGATGATGACGGCGATGCCGTCTTGGGCGGCAGGTGAGAGCTTGGTGATGGATCGTGCCATCACGCGGACGCGTCGGCTGTGTTCTTCGGGTTCTTCTTGGTCGCCGAGTAGGTAGCCGGTGGGTACGTCGAAGAACTGGGCGAGTGCCCGGAGTGTGGATGCTTTGGGGTTGATTCGGGGTGCGCGCAGCAGGTTGCGGATGCCCTCGGCGGTGATGCGGTGGCCGGCCTTGGTGAGTTCCCGGGCAACCTCCGCCTCTGTGTAAGGTGGCCGGCCTTCGGCGCTGGCCTCGAAGAGGGTTCGGAGCCTCGTTTGGATCAGGTGTGAGGCTGCGGCCTCGGCCTGGTCGGCTGGTATGTCCTTCATGGAGTCCCCCAACTCCAACCACAGTTGGCCACAACAAAAACTGCGGTTGACGCTCTTCTGTGACCTGTGCTTAGCTCTGCGTGCCGCTCTCGCAACTGCGGTTCGGTCGGACCCGAACTGGAGTTGTCTGGAGCGTAGCGGATCGGGTCGCCGTACGCGAGATGGCATCCCGGCACGCGAGCGGCGGCGCAGGAGGGGACGCGCCGTCGCTGTAGGGCCTGCTTCGTCTGGTCAGCGTCCAGGTCGTGACAGTAACGGGGGACCGGCCGCGCCGATATTGGCGCCGGCCAGTGCTGTACGGCAAGCCTTACGGGGAGGCGGACGTGCAAGGTCCATCGGACGAGCAGCCCGAACGGCTCGCCGCCCACGCGCCTTTGGGCGGGCACGGCGGTGAGCAGGGGGAGCCGGCGGGCAGGGAGAGGGCCCTCCCGCCGGCTCCCACCCCCGAACAGATCGTGGCCCGGGCTCTGGCCTCGGTGCCTTCGGTGCCACGCCTTGTCGGTGAGGCGGCGGTGCGGGAGATTCCGCGGGAGTTCGGCGCGGGAACCCGGGTGGAGACGCTGTGGTGGCGGGCGGCGTCGCTGCGGTCGGGCTGTCCACTGGTGTGCGTGTCCTCAGCGGACGGCGGCGTCGGGCGATCGGTGTTGACCGTCGGGCTCGGCGGGCTGCTGGCTCTTGCTGTTCCCGATCCGGTGGTGGCGGTTGACGGGACCTTGCGGGCGTGGGGTGGCCTGGAGCATCGCGTGGCCCGGCGCACCTCGTCGACCGTATGGGACGCGGTGGCCGCAGATGCCGGCTTGACGGAGAACGCGGCCGCGGAGCGGTTGACGCAGGTCGGGCCGACGGGGCTGCGGGTGCTGGTGGGGGAGAGCAAGTTGACCGCGCAGCGGCGCCCACCGACGTGGCCGGAGATGTTCGGCGTGATCGGTCATCTGCGCTCGGTCTACCGGTTGGCGCTGCTGGATCTGCCGACGGCGGACAGTACATCGACGTGGCGGGCGCTGGGCTGGTCGACGGTGCCGGTGCTGGTGTCGAGGGCGACGGTGGACGGGGTGCAGCACACGCTGCGGCTGCTGGCCCACATGCGCGGAGCGGGCCTGGCGCATGTGCCGGACCGGGCGGTGGTGGTGGTCATGGCGACCACGCCGTCTGTGGCGCGTGAGGTGCGGGCGGTGGAGCAGTTGGCGCGGCAGGCATCTGCGGAGCTGGTGCGGGTGCCGTATGACCCGGTTCTCGCACGGGCGGATCCGCTTGACCCTCGGGCGCTGAGTAAGGCCACTCGGTCGGCGTTGACCGAGGTCGCCGCAGCGGTGATCGACCGGTGTCCGGTCGAGCCCGCGGCTGTCCTTAGTCCGGGATCGTCGGCCCCGAACGGGGAGGACTAATCGTGTTGCATCAACTTGCGGCGGCCCTGACGGTGCGCGTCCCGGCGGTGGCGGCGCTGTTGGCGCCGACGCCGACGCCCGAGCCGTCGGGTGATGGTTTCGACTTCAGCCGGATCAGCCCGGACCCGTCGGCCGTGCCCCGGTCGGACCTGTTCTACAAGCTGGCCAACGCCGCGCTGTTCCTCGGTGTGATTTCGGCGGTGGCGGGGCTGGCGGCAGGGGCGATCGCGTTCGGCATAGGCCCAATCTTCGGCGCCCACATCATCAGTGATCGCGGGAAGTCGATGATGTGGAAAGCCGGCCTGGTGGCGATCGTCGTCGGGTCAGCCACGTCCATCATCGCGTTCCTGCTCACCGAGATCTAGCAGGTGGCGGCCATGAGCAGAGCGGAGTTCAAGCCGACCACCGGCCGCCGGATGCCGATGGTCGCTGCAGTGCTGGTCGTGATGGTGCTCGCCGGTGTGGCGGTGTTCGCCGCCGGGCGCGCGAGTACGCCGGAGCCGCAGGTGACCGCGCGGTATGTCGAGCGGGTACAGGCCGGGGTGCCGGTGGGTTTCCCGGGCACGCCTCGCGGCGGCGGAGACGCGGCGGCGGCGTACACGCAGGTGTTGGCGTCTGCCGGTACGCGGCCTGCGACGAGCCGGCAGGCGATGGTGGACCTGATCGCCGCTGAGGGAGCCGGACCGGCGGTGCAGCCCCTTGTCGGGCCGACCGGGGACGGCGAGGCGATCTCGCAGACGGTCGTGGCGCGGGTCTGGGCGCCGGACGCGGACCTTGACGCGGTGGTGTCCGAGGACCGAGAGGTTTCGGTGCGGATGCTCGTCTGCACCTTGAGCGGTGCCACGACCAGCGGTTCTGCGGATCCGAGTGCTGGGTTGGCGGGCGGCTGGTACGTGCAGTCGGTGACGGTGCGGTGGTCGCAGGGCCGCTGGCGGGTCGTGACTGCTGAGCGTCCGGTGCCGGTGCCGCCGCCGGATCAGCGCGGTGCGCGCCGCGACGGCGGTCCGCGGGACATGCAGCCCCTCGTCGACGTGCTCAGCGCGCGGTCGTGGGCGCCGGGGACGGTGTGACCGATGGCCGTGGTGTCCATGGTGTTCCGTCTGCTGTTGGCTGCGGCTGCGCTGACGACGGTCGGGCTGGCCGTACCGGGGCAGGCTGCGGCGGCACCGACGTCGGCCCCGTCGCCGTCGGCCTGCCCATCACCGCCGGTCGATGTTCGGCCCGGTGGCGGTGTGGAGCCGCTGGCGCAGCCGGAGGTGAATTGGTGCCTGCCGTGGGTGCGGTGGCAGGAGAGCAAGGGCTGGACGACGTTGTGCAGCGCAGCGGCCAGCGCTGCCGATCAGGAACGGTGCGACGCGGTGGCAGAGACGCTGCAGTCACCGCCGCCGGACGGCACGCCGTCTGTGCTCGACGAACGCCTGCCGGCCAGTGGTGAGGAGCCGGTGCGCTGCGAGCGCTTGGACGCTCGGGCGAGGCAGGACCAGGCCAACGCCGACCGGTGGACGGCGAAAGCGGACCGCTGCCGGGCGTTGCGGGCGTCGCTGGTGGCGTCCTCGTCGCTGAAGGCGTCGGAGTGTGGGTCGTTGGATGTGGCGTGCCGGGTGGGCGCGCAGGTCAAGGAGGCGGCGCGCACGGGCTTCGAGGGTCTGGCGGACGTGGCGGTCGCCGGGTTTGCGTGGGCGTTGGGCAAGTTGGCTGAGGTGGTGTTCACGCAGTCCTCGACGGTGGCGGACGAGCCGTTCTATGGCGTCTACAACGACCTCAGTGGGGTGCTGATCGTCGTGGTGTTGGTGGTCTTCGTGCTCTCGACGGCGATCAACGGGCTGCGGCTGAGTGGACCTGGGCCGTTGTCGAGCCTGGGCGGGTTGGTCCGGGCGATGTTCGGCATCGCGTTCGCAGGCGGGATTGCGTACCTGCTGATGGCGGCGTGGGACGAGGCGACGGTGGCGTTGATCGCCCGGAACCAGCAGCGGGAGTGGCAGCCGAGCATGTGGGTCGACGCGCTCAACACGCTTACCGCTGACACCGGCACGATCCTGCTGGCCTTCGTCGTCGCGGTCGTCGGCGTGATCGGGCTGGTGCTGGTGTTCGTGATGCTGCTGTTCCGGTCGTTGCTGGCCGCCGGGGCGGCGCTGTTCGGGGCGATGGCGATGACCGGCCAGGTCATGGCCGAGACCCGTGCGTGGGGTCGGAAGTGGTTCTGGACCTGCAACGCGCTGGCCAGCAGCAAGTTCTTCATCGCCGCGCTGTGGATCTACGGCACCCGCACCACCTACGAGAGCGACAACGTGATCAACGTGCTGCGGGGCCTGTTCATCATCGTGCTGATGGTCCTCGCGCCGTGGATCCTGCTGCGGCTGACGAGCATGTGGGACGGCTACCTCGCCGACGTCGATGCCCGCGGGTTCCTGACCTCGGCAGCCACGGCGGTGGGAATAGACGGCGCGCGGCGCCTAGCGGAACCGTTGAGCGGCGGCGGTGGCGACATGGACGCGTCATCGCTGATGCAGGGCAACGCCGAGGCCATCCCCACCAGCCCGACAAACCCCGGCGGACCGGCCGAAGCAGTCGACGGCCTATCCGACACGGTCGAGGCGCTGCACGGCCGGGGGGACAGTGACCAGTTCGGCGAGCCTGCCGGGCATGCGGGCGGCGAGCAGGGCGGGGGCGAGAACGCCGACGAGGCCGCCGGGGTGGAGCGCGACTCCCGCACAGCGCAGGGCGATGTGACCGACGGCCAGCTCACGCTGCCTGGCGACGCCAGTGGCGAGCAGGGTGCGCTGCCGGTGACCCCGCAGGCGGCACCCGAACAAACAACCGCTTCCGCCGGGACCGACGCCCCGGATGCCGGCAGCCCACCGCCCATGGGTGACAGCGACGCGCCGAGCCCCGGCAGCAGTCCCGAGCCGCCGCCGGTCGACAACACCGGTAGCGGGGGCGCGACGCCGCCAAACAGCGGCGCGGCAGCCGGCCGGGCGGGCGGGGCGGCGGCGGGTGGGCAGGGCGGCACCGTAGCGGCCGGTGAAGCCGCCGAGATCGCGATCGTGGCGCTCTAGGCGAGAAAAGGAGTACGGCGTGACCCAGTTCCACTTTCCTCCGCGGTCCACCCGCGGGTCGATCCTGGGCTTCTCCTGGGGGCAGATCGGCACGGCAGTGGCTGGGGTGATCTGCCTGGTCATCGCCGCGAACCTGCTGGCGGTCGGCCGGCAGCGCGCCGCCGGTGGTCTGCTGCTGGCGGCGGTGCTGCTGCTCACGATGGGGCTGTTGCGGATCCGGGGCCGCCGGGTCACCGAGTGGACGCCGATCGTCGCGGGCGCCTTGGCACAGCGCGTGGCCCGGCAGGACCGCTATCGCGGCGCGGTGTGGGCGGCGAATCCAGGCACGCAGCATCTGCATCTGCCCGGCCCGGCGGCCGGCTACCAGTGGCTACCGGCGGTGGCCGCAGACGGGCTGACCGAAGTGGGCTTGCTGCACCACCGGCGGGAGGGGACTGTGACCGCGACGTTGGCGTGCGCGGGCAGCAACCTCGTCCTGGCGGACACGTCGGTGCAGCATCAGCGGCTCACCTCGTGGGCCGACGTGTTGAACCTGCTCGGCACCGAGTACGCCGACAGCGGCCTGGCGCGGTGGTCGCTGACGGCGAGAGCGGTGCCGGACGTCAGCAACCGGGCACAGCGGTACCTCGCGAAGCAGGCGGTCGACACCAGCACGGCGGCGTACCGGTCGCTGGCTGAACTCACCGTAGCGGCCGGTCCGGGCACCCAACGCCACGAGGTGTTCCTGACCGTGGTGTTCGACGTGCGGAAGCTGTCCGCAGAGGTTGCGGACGCGGGCGGCACGGACGCGGCTATCGCCACGGTGGTGCTGGACAAGCTGACCGGTGTGCGGGCGGCGGTGCGGGAGGCCGGCATCGAGACCGGGGGCTGGTTGACGCCCCGGCAGTACGCGGCGGTGCTGCGCGGCCAGTTCGACCCAGAAGACACCGATCTCGAGGTGGCGCCGCACACGGCGGGGCCGGTAGCGGCGGAGACGGTGGGCTGGTCGTCGTACCGGCACGACTCCGGTTTCTCTCAGACGCTGTGGGTGTACGAGATGCCCCGTCAGCCGGTGCCGATGACGTGGGTGACGCCGCTGTTCACTCGCACGGTCGGCCGGCGCGCGGTGGCGGTGGTTGCTGAGCCGGTGCCGGCGCAGTTGGCGCAATTGGCGACGCGGCGGGACAAGGTTGCCCGCGCCGGGGACGAGGTGACCAAGCGGCGGATGCGGCTGGTGCGCACCGCCCGGGAGGACGAGGAGGCCCGCGCGGTCGAGCAGGTCGACCGGGAGCAGGCTGCCGGGCACGTCCGCTACCGGTACGCGGTCCTGGTCACGGTGACGGCCGACAGCCCGGAGCAGCTGCGCCACGACGTCCGCGCCGTCAGGCGGGTGCTGGGCCGGTGCGGCTGCCAGGCGGTGGTGCTCTACGGCGAGCAGGACCAGGCATTCGTGGCCGGCGCGCTGCCCCTAGCGCGTGGGCTCAAGCCGATGCGGGGGTGGTTCGCATGACCTCCCGTACACCCAGGAGTGCGACGCGCCGGGTGCGCCGGGAAGGGGCGTGGTCGCAGCGACTTGCTGATTCCGCCGCCCGGCGCGATTTCGCCGCGGCGCAGGCGGACCTCGCACGGGAGCAGCGGGCGCTGCGGCGGCTGACCGAACAACTGCTCGGCCCGCCCTCTGTGGACGGCCGGGGAGCCTTCGGACCGGCCGCGGGACGGGTGTTCTGGCGGCTGCGGCTACCACCGCTGGTCACCACCAGCGCGCAGCTGTGCAGCGTCTACCCGTTCGTCGCCGACCCAGGGTTGGGGGTGGACGGACCGCTGATCGGGCAGGAGGTGTACTCCCGCGCCGGGTTCGTGTTCTCGGTGCACGAGCTGTATCGGGCGGGCGTGCTCAGCGCCCCCAATATGGTGGTCACCGGGGAGATCGGGTCGGCGAAGTCGTCGCTGCTCAAGACCATCGCGTTCCGCGGGATCCCGTTCGGGGTGCGGTTCTACATCGTCGACGTCAAGGGCGAGTACGACACCCTCGCCGAAGCGGCTGGCATCCGGCCGGTGCGGGTCGGTCCCGGCTCCGGGGTGGTGATGAACCCCCTGGCAGGCATCCGCCGCCTGCCCGATGAGGGCGAGGCGGAGTGGCTGCAGATCCAGCGAGCACGCCGACTGCTGCTGCTGGAAGGGCTGCTGGAGATCCAGCTCGGCGGGCCGCTGAGCGAGGCGGAACGATCGTTGGTCGAATACGCCCTGGACGCGGTCACCCGCGCCGACGACGGCACCAGCCCGGACCGGATGGCCGCCCCGACCCTGTCCCGGGTGCTGACCGCGATGGGCGACCCGTCCCGGTGGGCGCACCGACTGGCTGGGGTGCACTACGACGTCGACCAGTTCACTGCCGACAGCCGCCGCGTCCGCCTAGCGTTGGAGCGGCTGATCACTGGCGCGCTCGGCGGGATCTTCGACGCCCCGGCCGCGTCGACGCTGGCGATCGACTTCGACCAGCCGGGCGCGATCCTGGACCTGCGGGCAGTCCGCGCGTCCGACCAGATGACCGCGATGGCGATGACCTGCGCCCAGTCCTGGTTAGAGGCGGAGCTGACCCGCCCCAACGCCCCCGCTCGGGTCTGCCTGTATGACGAGTTCGCGCTGGTCAGCCGCCACCTCGGGCTGATGAGGCGGATGCGTGAGCAGTTGAAGCTCGCCCGCGCGCTCGGCACCGCGAACATTCTTGCCTTTCACCGTTTCACGGACCTGTCGGCCAGCGGTAGCGCCGACTCCGAGCAGGTCCGTATCGCCCGAGGGCTGATCGAGGACACCGGCGTACGGGTCTCCTACCGACAGGCACCCGGCTCCCTCGACGCGGCACGCGAGTTCCTGGGCACCACGGACGTAGAGACCAACCTCCTGCTCCACCTGCGCCGCGGCGTTGGGCTATGGAAGGTCGGGCTGCGCTCCTACGTCGTCAAGCACCAACTCTCGACGATCGAACGGCGCATGGTCGACACCGACAGCCGGATGCGGCAAACCCCCGAGCCTGAGCCGGAGAGGGCGCCGTCGCAGGGGGAACACGCCGTGGTGGGGCAGGTGCGGTGATGGCCGGCTCACTCATGTCCCCGGGACACCGGCTGCCCCGCCGGGGGGTGGCCCGCGCCGACATCCTGGCCCGACTGGCGCTTACGGGCATCGCGGCGCTGCTGGTGCTGTCGGGCACCGCCACGCTGTGGCTCGCCGGGCAGGCCGGCGGGCTGCTCACCCACGCGGCCTGGCCGGACAGCTCACCCGCGGACGCCCCAGGCATCGCCGTGCGGCTCATCACCAACCCGGGCGACCCGGCCCGGGCGTGGCCGCCCGCCGCCCGAGACACGCTGCCGCCAGCGCCCCTGCTGTACGGGCTGTGGATCGTCCTGCTCAGCGCCACCGTCGTCGGAATCGGAGCGGTGACGATGCGGGTGGCGCAGCGGTGGGTACGCCGACGCGGCTTCGCCGGCCGTAAGGACCTCGACCGCGTGGTGACGGCCGAGGCGGTGCTGCGCCGCGTCGACGTGCTGCGGCCCGCCCTGACCATCCGCGACACCGACCCACCCGAAACCGTCACGGTGAAGCAGCGGCGCCGCACCGACCCCCTCGAAGTGGCCCGGCTGCTCGGCCACCATGCCCTGACCGGTGAGCCGCTGTACCTGGCCAACGAGTACACCGAACTGCTCGCCGGGGCGGCCCGGTTCGCCAACAAGACGAGCCGTTACATCATCCCGAGGGTCGCCGACGCCCGCGGAGCGGTCATCTCCACCTCCACCCGCCTCGACGTCGCATCCGTCACCTACGACCTGCGCGCCGAGGTCGGCCCGACGTGGATCTTCGAGCCGCAGGGCCAGGTACCGGGGGTGCCGCGACTGCGCTGGTCACCCATCGACGGCGCGGAGGACCCCGACATCGCGGCGCTGCGCGCCAAAGGCTTCGCCGCCGGCGCCGGCCTCAAAGGAAACGTCGACAACGGCCAATACTTTCAGGACCAGGCGGCGTCGATCATCCGCGGGCTGCTGCACGCCGCAGCCTTGGACGAGCGCGCCACGATGACCGAGGTGGCGAGCTGGGCCGCCAACCCTTCCGACCCGCGCGCCGAGCGGATCCTGCGCCATCACGGGCAGACGGTGTGGGCCGACCGGCTCGCGTTCCACCGGGAGACCACGGGCCGCAGCCGCGACGCCATCCAGTCGGTGGTGTTCGGCGCGCTCGACGCGTTCAGCAACCCACGGATCCTGCACGCGTGCTCACCGCCGCGCGGGCAGCAGTTCCACCCCGAGCAGTGGCTCGACGAGTCCGGCACCCTCTACCTGGTCGGCACCCGCAGCGGGCAGGCGCTGATCGCGCCGCTGTTCGCCGCCATCGCCGAAGACATCATCTACCGCACGCTGCAGCGGTCGTTTCTCGCTCCGGGCGGTCGGGTCGAGCCCTGCCTGTACCTGATCGGTGACGAGATCACCAACATCGCGCCGCTGCCGTCGCTGCCCGCGCTGGCATCCGAGGGCGGCGGCGCAGGCATCGCCCTGTCGATCGCCTGCCAGAACACCCACCAACTGGAAGAACGGTGGGGCCGCGACGGCGGCCAAGCGCTACGCGACGGCGCGAACGCCCGCTTCGTAATGGGCGGCACCCAGGACGTCAACGCGCTCAAGGACGCCCAGTCGCTGCTCGGGCAGGTGCAGGAGTTGTCCTCGGCGGCGTCCTGGGGTGGCGGTCGGGCGAGCGTGCAGGAGAACACCCGCCGGGAGAACCTGGTCGACCTGGCGGAGCTGCGCACGCTGCCGGCCGGGCATGCCCTGGTGCTGCTGGGCAACATGCCACCGGTCGAGGTGGTGCAACCCGCCTGGTGGGAACGCCCGGACGCCGACCGGTTCCACACCGCGCAGGACGCCTTCACGGCCCGACTACGGGGAGCACAATGATGCCGGATCGCGCCTTCCTGTTCGACATCCCTGAGCAGGCCTCGCCGCAGGAACGGGCCACCGCCGAACTGGCCGAGCTGATCGACACGCTGCGCGGCGCGGTGGAACAGCTCGCCGAGGCCCACGTGGCACTGTCCGAGCGCGTCGACGCGCTCGACAGCCCGACCGGGTTCGTGCCGGCGCGGCACTGCTGGCGGGACCTTCACCGCGACGACACCCGCGAGTTGTGGGCGTGGCTGATCGCCTGGACCCGCTGGCTGTCCGACCGGTACGGGCTGGCGCAGTACCTCGGCGCGTGCTGGCCGGCCCACCCGGCCCTGGTGGAGGAACTGACCGCGCTGGCGGTGTCGTGGCACCACGCCTACTCGGCCAACGCGGACCCCGACGCGCCGCTTCGCTGGCACGAGGCGCTGCACCGCGCATGCAGCCGGTGGCAGCAGTGGGACACCACCCGTTGCCGGCACGGCCAGCACATTCCTCGCAGTCCGGACACCGTCTGGGCGCAGCCTTGGCCGGACACCGCCGATGACGCCGTCAGCGAGGACATCCGCGCACGGCCGGCGCCTGCGACGGCGGCCCAGGATTCAAGGGGCAGCAAATGACACATCCAGCCGAGATCACCAGCGTTTGGGACTGGCAACGGTTCGAGGCCGCCCTGACCGGGCTGCGTTTCGGGGTCGACGCCGTCGACGACTTCATCGCTGGCATTCACGAGGCACGCGACAACTGGCGAGACGACGAAGAGAGGCAGCAGTGGACGGACATCGACGAGCAGACGCGGCGGAACACGGAGCTGGACTGGGCCAGCGACGGGCACCTCGACGGCGACCACGACCGCGACGTCGACGAGTGAATACCAGCACTTCGTTCGACGCTCCGCTCGCCGCGATCAGCAGCAGTCTCACCCAACTGCGCGACGACATCGATGCCCTGGTCGGCGCGGCCAACGGGCATCCCGCCGTGCAGCGGCGCGGGGCGCTGGTCGACGTCCACCACCAACTGCGGCTGCTCGGGCAGCGCGTCAACGCCGCGCTCGGCACCCCGCCAGCCGGGGACCCGCCGCCCCACGAGCCCTCGGATCAGGCATGACCCGCCCTCGCAGCCGAGGCACACTCCTGGTGGCTGCGATGCTGTTGGCGGCCGGTTGCACCAGCCGTACGACCGGAGCTTCCGCCCCGCAGGCAAGCAGCCCTCCGGCGGTGACACCGCCAGCCGACATGCACGCGGACCCGGACGGTGTCCTGCCCGCCCGATCCACCGCCGCGGACCCCGCAGCCGTGGCCACGGCGACACGGTTCGTCGCCCGGTGGGCACGCTCGGACCTGCCGACCGCCCAGTGGCGCGCCGACGTGCGCCTCTACGCCGTGCCCGGCTACGCGGACCTGCTCGACACCGTCGACCCGGCCAATGTGCCCGCCACCCGGATCACCGCACCCGGCCGCATTGTCACCGCCACCCAGGAGCGGGCGGAGGTCGACGTCGGCACGGACGCGGGCGTGCTGCGCGTGGTGTGCGTACGCGACGGCCAACGCTGGCTGGTGGCCACCGTCGGTATGCCGGAGGTCACCCGGCGATGAACGGGCAGCGGGCCGGCGTAGGCGTTGCCGTGGTGGCGACGCTTCTGCTCGTGTGTGGTCTGCCGCTGGCGTCGGTGATCGCCGAAGCGCCGGCCGCAGCCTGCGCTCCCGCTGCTGTTCCGGCCACGAGCAGCGCGGGAACGCGCGGCGGGGTTGGCCGGTGGAACAGCGAACAGGTCACCAACGCGGCCACGATCGTCACCGTCGGCCAGCAGCGGGGGATACCCGCCCGAGGCTGGGTCATCGCGGTAGCCACAGCCATGGTCGAATCCAGCCTGCGGAACCTGCAAGGGGGCGACCGCGACTCGCTCGGCCTGTTCCAGCAACGGCCCAGCCAGGGATGGGGCACCCCGACGCAGATCCTCGACCCCGTCTACGCCGCCGGGAAGTTCTACGACA
Source organism: Micromonospora narathiwatensis (assembly GCF_900089605.1). NCBI lineage: Bacteria > Bacillati > Actinomycetota > Actinomycetes > Micromonosporales > Micromonosporaceae > Micromonospora > Micromonospora narathiwatensis. The sequence continues at coordinate 1,135,938 of NZ_LT594324.1, forward strand.
AGCTGCTGCGCATCCCCGACTGGCAGCAGCTGCCACTGACCGTCGCCGCGCAACGGGTCCAGGTCTCGGCGTTCCCCGACAAGTACGGCGAATACGAGCAGGACGCCGAACAGGTCGTCGCGGCCGTGACCGGCATCGCCACGATCAGCGACCTGCCCGGGGCCAGCCTCGCCGTGTGCAGCAGCGCCCCGAACGTAGCCGCGTCGGGATGGACCCTGCCTGTGCAGGCACTCCTGGGTAGCGGCTATGGGCCGCGCGCCGGACGGCTGCACGCTGGCGTGGACCTGGTCGCCACCCGAAACACCGTCATCCGCGCGGCCAGCGCTGGCGAGGTGGTGTGGTCCGGCTGCGATCCCGGCACCGGCAACTGCGACATCGACGGCAGCCCGATGTACGCGTCGGCGACACCGTGCAAGCGGGCCAACCGATCGGCCTGGTCGGCACCAGCGGCCATTCCTCCGGCCCGCACCTGCACTTCGAAACGCACCAGGCGGTTTGCGACGGGCCGCGCTGCGACCTCAGCAACGCCAACTCCACCGACCCGGTGCCGTTCATGCGCGAACGCGGTGCCCCGCTCGACGAAGGCAGGTGAGGCGCGACCTCGCACCACGACACCAAATCCGACCGCGCACACATCACGGGGGTGAAACATGCGCACCGACCAGAACCAACATCCATGCCTGCCCGCACCTGAACCGCCGCCACCGGCCGACCGCGCCGGCAGCAAGGGCCAACATCGCAACCAGCACACCCTGCGCCGACCGCGACACCTGCGGAGGCCACGATGACCGCCTCCATGCGGCGGCAGATCGCAGGGATCTACCGCCCACCCGTCAACTCTCGACCGGCCCCGGCGCCGCGCCCGGACGCAGTGGCGCAGCTGTGCCGCACCGCGAACACCGTCCGCGTGCATCTCGAACGCACGGTGTTGCGCGAGGTGGGCATGACCTGGACCAGCTACGACGTGCTGGTGCTCATCTGCGCCCGCAGAGTGGTCGAGCCCCGCGCCATCGCTGTGGAGGTGGGCATCGCCAAAGCCACCCTCACCAACACGCTGAGCGCGCTCGTCGACCGGGACCTCGTGCGCCGCCAGCTACACGAGCGTGACCGCCGGCGCGTCGTCGTCAGACCCACGCAGGCCGGCCTGGACCTTGCACGGGAGCTGCAACGCCTCGTGCACGCCCGGCAGGCGGAGCTGTTCGCCGGCCCAGGAATGCCCCCGAGAGACAACATCGCCCACGTGCTGCGCGTGGTGGCCACCCGCTCCCGCCCAGACGACGACGCCCCAGGCAGGGAGGAGGCTCAATGACCGGCAACCTCGGTGTGGCACGAGGAACGCCCTGTGCGTCGGCGCAGTCCTCGGCCCCGGAGTCCTGGTCCTGCCGGCACTGGCCGTCCGCGCCGCAGGACCGGCGGCGCTGCTGGCATGGGCGGCGCTGCTGTCCGTCTCGGTGCTGATCGCGGCCTCGTTCGGTGCCCTCGGCGCCCGCTACCCGGACGCCGGAGGCGTGGCGACGTTCACCCGTCGGGCCTTCGGCGCCCCTGCTGCCGCCGTCGTCGGCTGCTGGCTGTATGCGGCGGTGCCGGTAGGGGTGGTCGCGGGCGCAGTCGCTGGTGCCCGCTACACCGCAGCCGCGCTCGACGCCTCACCCACGATGGTCGCCGGCATCTCCGCAGTGCTCCTCGCTGCGGTGTACGGGGCGAATCTCATGGGGCTACGCCTGTCCGGCCGGCTGCAACTGGCGCTGACCGCAACCCTGGTGGCGTTGCTCGTAGCGGTCATCGCCGTGGCAGGACCCCGTGTTGACCCCGAACGGCTCACGCCGTTCGCGCCGCACGGAGCCGCCGGCGTCGGCAGCGCTGCCGCCGTGCTGTTCGCTGCCATCTGCGGCTGGGAGGCCACCGCCAACCTGTCGGCGGAGTTCACTCACCCCCGGCAGGTGCGACGGGCCGCCATCGCGAGCCTGAGCGTCGTCATCGTGCTCTACTCCGGGTTGGCCGTCTGCACCGTCGGGGTTCTCGGCGACACCGCTGGTGGCACGCCGGTGCCGCTGATGCACCTGCTCGGCGCGACCGGAAGGCCGTGGGCGGCCGGAACGGTCGCCGTGTTGGCGGTACTGCTCACTTTCGGCGCAAGCTTCACGTTCGTCGCCGCTGGTGCGCGGGCCGGTGTGGCCCTGGCCCGTCACCACGTCCTCCCTGCTGGCGTCGCGGTGACTCGCCAGGGTGTCCCGCTGCGCAGCGTCGCCGTGCAGGCCGCGGCCGGAGCCGTCGTCGCGGTGATCGCCACGGTCGCTCCTGGCGTCGTCACCGTGGATCTGCTGGTGCGCGTGTTCGCCGCATTGCTCGCCTGCGTCACGGTGGTCGGCCTCGCCGCGGCGGTGCGGCTGCTGCCGGTACCGCGGGCGCGTGTCGGCGCGGCGGTGGCCGCGCTGGCGGTCGCCGTCATCGCCGCGCTGAGCGGCCCCTTCCTGTTTGCTCCTGCCGCCGTTGCGGCCGTCGTTCTGGCAAGGCTGCGGCGACATCCCAGCCCGGCGACCGCTACGCGTGCCACCGGGCTGGGGATCGATCGCCGCGACCCTCTCGGCGAGGTCCTTGCCCGTAGGACAGCGGCGAAGGTGGGGATCCGATGACACGGCAGACGACCATGCTGACCGAGGAGGCCGATCGCCGTAGCGAAGTGCCCATCGCATCCGGACCCGGGTGGCGGCTGGGCGTCCTCTACGGACCCGCTGTCTACGGCGTCAGCGCCGCCGCCGTCGCGCTCCCGGACGCAGCCCGGCATCTCCACGCGAGCGGTCCAGCGCTCGCATGGATCCTCACCGCGTACGCCGTGGGCATCGGCGTCGGTGCGGTCACCGCCGGACGCGTCACCGATCTGTGGGGCAGCCGCCCGGTCATGCTGATCGCCGTCACACTGCTTACCGCCGGAGCGCTGGCATGCGCGGTCGCCCCCAACCTGGCCGCCGTCGTGACCGGTCGAATCCTGCTAGCGGTGGGCTCCGGCGCGGCCCAAGCCACCGCACTCGCGACGGCCGCCCACCTGCCGGCGTCGCAACGCCCGGCGGCATTGGCCCGGTTCGGCGCCTGCCTAGCCGTATTCAGTGCCACCGCGCCGTTGGCCGGGGCAGTGGCAGTGGCCTGGTCGTGGCGGGTGGCACTCGCACTGCCCGTGCTGTCCATCGCCGCAATCCCGCTGTGCTGGCCCCTCACCACCCCACGACGACACCGAGAACCGCTGGACTGGCTCGGAGTGGGACTGCTTGCGGTCGTCGCCGCCGGACTCCTCCTGACCGCCCAAACCGCAGCCCAACACACCAGCGCGGTCACCATCACGGCGGCGGCTGCCGCCACCGCAGCCACCGGGCTCATCCTCGCCATCCGCAGCCGACGCCACCCCGGCGGGTTCGTCCTCGACGGCGTCTTGTCGGCCGCATGGTTCCGGCGCGCGGCGCTCGCCGGCGCGGGCGTCTACGGGGGCCTGTTCGCCATCCTCTACGCGGCACCCCACCTGCTGACGAAGCTCGGCTACGGCACCACGCACATCGGGCTGCTCCTGCTGCCCGGCGCCGCCGTCGGTGCCGCGCTGGCCCGAGGCGCCGCAGCCGCCGCCCGCCGCATGCCTGCCCGGTACGTCCTGTCGGCGGCGAGCCTGCTGTTCGCGGGCACGCTGTGCTACGCCGCCGTCGACACCGGTCCGATCGGCGTCGCGGCAGCCGCCACGGCCGCGTTCGCCGCCTCGGCGATCGCGCAGATGCTGCTCACGGCAGAAGCCACCAAACACGCCCCACCAGGTTGCCGCGGCGGAGCAATCGGACTGCTCACCCTGGCCACCTTCGTAGGCGGCGGTGGAGGCACCGCACTCTGCGCCGCCCTGTGGCAGCCATACGGACCAGCCGCCGCGCTGGCCATCACCGCACTGCTGCCCGCCGCAGCCGCCGCCGCAGCCTGGCGACTGTGCCCCCAAGCAACAGACACCCCCACCCAGATCGACTGACGGCGAAGGATGCCCATGTCCCAGACGACCCACCACGAGCCCGACCTGGGCCGTCGGCTTGCTGCCCTTTCGGCAGGCTTACCGCCGCACGTCGAACGGACCTGACCGGCAGCACATCCACTATCGGGTTCCGGGCGTTGGCACCGCTGCTGGACTTCGCGGTCTACAACAGCGGCGACGCCGACAGCGACCCCGCCCACCTGAACCACGCCCACGACCTCGAACGCGAGGCCGTCAGCTTTTTCGCCGGGCTGTTCCGAGCACCCGAACGGTGGTGGGGATGCGTCACCAGCAGCGGCGCCGACGCCACACTCCACGCACTGCACCTGGCACGCGCCCGCCTCGGCGCAGCCGCCGTCTACCACTCGGCCGCCGCGCACCCCAGCGTGCCGAGCGCCGCACGGCTCCTCGGCCTGCACACCGTTGTGGTCGCAATCGACCCGACAGGCGAGATGGACTACGACGACCTCACCCGCCAGCTCGCCGTTCACCGCGGCCCCGCCGCCATCGTCGTGGCCACCATCGGCACCCCCTGGACCGATGCCGCCGATAACGTCGCGGAGATTCACCAACGTCTGGACCAGCTCGGCATTACCCGACGGCACGTCCACAGCGACGCCGCAGGCACCGGCATCCCCCTGGCACTCAGCGACGACCCGCCACCATTCGACCTGTCCGACGGCGCCGACAGCATCAGCCTCAGCGAAAACACCATCATCGGCCTCCCCATGCCCGCCGGCATCCTCGTCACCCGACGCCAGCACGCCGTACCAGACCCAACAGGTAGGGGCCGAGGATGTGACGCTGTCGACGCCCGCAGCGGCCTGGCCAGGATCATGCTGTGGTACGCCACTGCGCGCCTCGGACGGCGCGGGCTGCGGGAACGCGTACAACACGGCGCCGAACTGGCCGCCTACACCGAGCAGCGACTACACGACGTTGGCTGGCCGAGATGGCGTCGCCCCGGCGCGTTGGCTGTCGTCCTGACCACCCCACCGCCAAGCGTCAGGGCTCGGTGGATCCTGCTGACCGCGCATGGACTCAGCAGGATCATCTGCCATCCGGGCATCACCTGCCAACACATCGACGAGTTCGTCGCCGACCTCGCACCACACGCCTACAGCGTCAGCCATGACGGTGTGGCGGTGCCCGGTCTCCTCTCGGAGGCGACACGAGGCACCCGTCACGCATGATCGACCGCAGCCACCGACGGCCCGAACGTGGTCAGCCGGGTGAGGAGCCCCGTCGCAGGTCAAAGCTGGTGGCAGTGTGGTGAATCAGACCCGGGACCCAGCCAGTCGAAAAGCGACTGAGGCTGTACCTGCGGGAGGCCGCCGAGCGAGGCGATAATCGATCTCGGTCCGGTGCGTTCGCGGGCACAATGAACGCCGTGCTTGCCGCCACCGGTTCCCTGCTGACTTCGCTCGATCCGCTGCCGTACCGGAAGCGGATGAACCGCCTCGCGGAATGGGCGCGTACTGCGCCCGACCGCGCGCAGGTCTGCGCTGACCTACGGGAGCAGGGCCCCTACGAGCGGCATCTCGCCCTGGTCGCTGCGACGGTGGCCGGGGATTCCGACGGCATCGCTGCTGCGGCACGCGATCCGCAGCCGTCGATCAGGGGTGCCGCGCTCACCGCGGCGCTGCGGGCCGGCCTTCCGGCTGGCGATGTTGTCGAGCGGCCGGCGATGGAGCGGCGGCGTGTCTATCGGGCCCTGCGCCGTCGGTATGCGCCGGCTGTCGCCGACGCGTTGATCATCGAGGTACATGCCCAGTTCGGTGACGAGGAGGCCGCCGCGCTGCTGCCAGCATGCGGCGCCGATACGGTTCGGGCTTTGCTGCCTGACCTGGAGCATGCGCTCAGCCTTGAGCGGCTGGTCCGGTGGCACCCCGGCCCGCTGCTTGACCGGGTCTGCGAGCGGCTGGCCACGGCACCGTCCGAGATGCGCGAAAGGATCTGGAGCGGTGCCGCCAACGCGGTGCTGCGCTGTGACCCGGCTCAGGCGCTCGACCTGCTCGAACGGTACGCACCCGAGGAATCGCTGCCCGGCCCGCTCGGCGCGTACGGAAGGCTCGCGGCGCATGACGCGAGTCGCATCGCCCGCCTACTCACCACGCCCGGTCGCACGGCCTGGCTACAGCGGACCGTGCTGCCGCCGGCCTTGCTGCGCCGCCTCGCGGCGCTGCCCACCGACGAGCTGGCGCCGCTCGCCAGCCGGTTCCGTGAACAGAGCCGGGCGTTGGCGGCGCTGCTCGACGCCGTCGCGCCGAGCAGGCGCGGGGAGTTGTACGACCGGGCCTTGGCCGAGGCCGACACGGCAGTGCTGGTTCCGGCTGCCGAAATCATGGAGGTGCTGCCGGTCGCGGTCCGGATCCGCGAGGCGACCAGGGTGCTGGGCCTGGCGCGGACCCGTGAGCGGGAGGCCGAGGTGTGCACCTGGAGTGCGTACCTGGCCTGGCCGGACGCGTCCGCCGCGCTGGATGTCGCGTTGCGCTCCGGCGACGCCGACGAGCGGGCGCACGGTTACGCGCTGTTGGTGGAGGCCGGCCGCCGCTCCCGCGACCCGCAGGCGGTGGCCGAGGTGATCGTCCGGCTCGGCCGGCTGCGCAACGAGCAGGATCCGGTACGCGCGGCCGCGCTCACCGCGTTGGCGAAGGTGGCGCCGCTGCTCACCGCGGACACGGCGGCCGGGCTCACTCAGCTGACCACCGACGCGGTCGATGCCCGCGACGCCTCCGCCGCCACCACGACAGCGTTGAGCACGCTCGCCGTCGACGTCCTGCAGCACCACGTCGCCGTGCCGCAGCTTCGCGAGTGGGCGCTGCTCACTATCGACCTGGTGAGCACGGGCGCGAGCGTGCCGGTACTGCGCCGCTTCGACACGGTGCTGCGCAGCGGGCAGGAGACGATGGTCTTCGAGCGGCTGCGCGGCTGGGTCGAGGCCGGCATCGCCCGCGGCCGGTACGGTCCGCTCTTCGCGCTCACCCAAGCGCTCGGCAAGCGGGCCTGGCGGCTGCCGCAGCTGCAGGCTTTGCTGCGTCGGGCGATCGGCCCGGACACGCTGCCCTCGATCGGCCGGACGGCGATCGGGCTGTGGCTCGACGACCCGCGTACGCGTTCGGAACGAGTCGCCGAGGTGCTCGCAACCGACTCCACGGCGGTGACGATCCACGAGGTGTGGGCGACGATCTGCGCATCCCGCACCGACCTGCTAGACCGGGCGCTGCACCGCCGCCCGCGCGGCCGTTTCGTGGAACCGGGGACGCGGTGGGTGCCCGCTTGGGCGTTTCACGCCGAGCGCTGGCTGCCTCGCCAGCAGGCCCGCTTCCTGGACCTGCAGGAGCTGGTCGTCGCCGACACCGGGCAGGGGGTGTGGCAGCGCGTGGCGGCGATCCGGGCCGCCGCTGGCGTCGGTGGCACGGGCCGCGAGCTGGTGTCGCGCTTCCTCGACGCTCCCGAGGTGCCAATCGCCGAGGCGGCGCTGGGCGCGCTGGTCTGGACCGACCGGCCGGACGAGGCGCTGCCGGTGCTGCTCCGGTACGCCGACGGCGACCGGGCGCGGGTCGCGCTGTACGCGGCCGGTCGGGCTGCCCGGCACATCCCGCCGTCCCGGCTGGCCGATGTGCTCGGCGAGGTGGTGACCGGGCCCGCGAAGATCACGAGCCGGAAGGAGGCGGCCCGGCTGCTGGCACGCTACGGGCCGCCGCGGGTGATGGCGACGCTGCTCGACGCGTACACAAAGCCGGATGCGCACCGCGACGTGCGCGCGGCGATCGTCTCCGCCGCCCGGCAGCGGCTGCACGCCGAGGCGAGCTGGACCATCCTGCGGACTGCGGTCGACGGCAGCCGGGAGGAGCGGCGCGCGGTCCTGAGCACGTACCCGTACACGATCCCGGAACGGCACCGCCCGCGCTACGGCGCGCTCATCATCGAGGCGTGCCGCGCCGCCGACCGGGAGGTTCGGCGCGCCGCGTTCGGCCAGCTCGGGGAATGGTCGCCGTGGCTGGCCGAGGTCACCGAACTGGTCGTGGACCGGCTCACCGACCTCGGCGAAACGATGGCGTCCATCGAGGTCGCCAACCTGCTCAAGGCTGGCGACGACGCAGTACTCGGCGCCGCGCTGGCCCGGCTTGTGGACCGCGACGCGGACGACGACCATCCCGGCGACCCGGCCGCGGACCGCCCAGCCCGACGCCGCATCGAACTCCTCGCGCGCGGCGCGGTCGTCCGGTCCAGAAGCCGGCCGGCCAATGCCGACCGGACCACGTTGGTCGAATCGGCGCGGTGGCTCGCCGGTCATCCCGCCTTCACCGGCATGGCCACGGGGCTGCTGGTCGACCTCGGCCGGCTGGACAACCTGGACGAGGTAGCCGGACTGTGTGCGGGCCGGCCCGTCCTCGCGGTTCGCACCGCTGAACGTATCGGCGTCCGCCTGCGAGGCCTCCGCGAGTGGCCCGACCCGGCGATCCTCACCGGCACCGTCGCGCGCCTGGCGGGGCGCGGCGACCTCGCAGGCGGGCTGTTCGCGGTGGCGCTGGTCCGGCACGGGGCCAGCTTCGGTTGGAAAGCGCCATGGCGGGATCTGCTGGTCGGCCTGCGCAGGCACCCGGACGCCGACGTGCGCGAGGAGGCGTACGCCATCGACATGAGCTGACCGCTATCAGGGACCAAGCCCGGGGCTAGGCCCCGCCCCGCTGCGCGAAGCGGCCCTAATCGGGAGGAAGTAGGCCTACTCCCGAGTTAGGGACGGGCCTGCTGTTCGATGCTGCGGGCGTGCGGCGTCCAGGTGGGCCAGGAAGCGGGCGATCGTGGGTCACCGGCCGCGGCCAGCCATTCGGCGGCTTGGCGCCAACCGACCGGACGGACCGTGACAGCGGATCGTTGGGCCACCGGGTGTTGTCCGCGGCAATGAGGATGCCGCACCAAGGTCCGACGCCGAGCACGGCGCGCGCACTCGGCGGCATGAGAGTGCACCAACTCGCTCGTTGATCGCGACGTTGTGGTTCGGCGTCAGAGAGGAGACCAAACCCCCTCGCGCGTCGGCAGGCTGAAGCCCCAAAATTGATGACCATGGGCAGTTGGGGTGAACTGAGTGCCGGACCGTTCACGTTATTCTTCTTCAAGGACATAGTCCCGAATGACCTCGTTTGCCTGTTCCAGGACGAAATGTACTCGCCTTCGATCGGGCGAGCTTCAACTCGCTATGTGCTTGGTGACAAGCCTGACCATGACGTTGAGTTCTTCGAGTACAAGGCCACCGGACGTCTGATCGCAGACCGGCTCGACATCCTCGGCTTCGACATCGATTCTGCACTCGAAGTTCTGAGGCAATCGATCGGCGAGAACCTTGACAGTCCGCCTTGGTTCGAAGGCATGGGCAGGATAGATCCAGAGTCGGTCGAACGCTGGGAGGCTGAACAGGCGGCACTCGCCGAGCTTGACACTGATCGTTGGCTCAAGGCGATAGCATCAGCAGCCGCTACACAAAGCAAAGCTGTGTTCGAGCCCCCCGATCAGCAGCCCGTCATCGGATCAGGAAAGTGGCTGCTGGAGCTAATTCCTGATGAAACAGAAAATGCCCGATGGCACCGCTTGCGGCTTGTGACACACGCCGTGCCTGACATCGAGGTGATTCTCGACGTTTCAGACTTGGTGTATGGCGGCTGGCTTGTTAAGGACGAACTCGACACCATGCCATCAGTCGCTCAAGAATGGTGGACAGCCGAATCGTCAGCCAGATCACCGATTGTCGTACTGACCGAGGGTAGCACCGACGCCGAGTTCCTTCGTGCCGGCCTTAAGTTGCTGTATCCACACCTGGCCGACCTCGTGCGATTCCTCGACCCCCGCGCCAGATCTGAGGGCAGCGCAGGAGCGCTGGTCAATACCGTGAAAGCATTTGCCGCAGCAGGCATCAGGAACCGCATCGTCGCCGCGTTCGACGACGATGGCGCCGCTAGTGATGCCTTGAAGCAGCTCAAGGCTGTCGCGCTACCGCCGAATATCGTCCTCATGCAGTTTCCCGCTGTGCCGATACCCGACTATCTGGTCGCTCAACTCCCACCTTCCGAAGGTCAGCACCGGCCGACTGAGGATCGAAGCAATGCGCGAATCTCCGGGTGCATCGAGATGTATCTAGGATCTGACACGATCCGGGGTGACGACAACGTCACGTTGTTAATGGATCTGACCTTCCATCACCGCGACCCTAGCCACTATGAGGCCCGTTTCGCCGACAAAAGAAACAAGAAGAAGGTGCAGGAGAACTATCGCCGCAAGGTCCGTCTAGCCGAAGCGCATGGCGGCCCGCTACCGCACCAGGACTGGTCTGCCATGGCAACTGTCCTGAAACGCATCATCAGCGCCCACCAGACCGAGTCATAGCCGGCTCAGCGAAAGCACGGGCGCTCTCATCGGCAGATCAGTTCGTTTGCCGGCGCTCGGCTCGGCTGCTGGTGCGGTCGGAGGAGGCGCGTGTTACGCCGCTTCGGTGGTCCAGTCCGGTGCGAGCATGGCCACCTGTCGCGCCCAGGCCATCGTTCCGCCGGGCAGCGGCCAGGCTCTGGTACGGCCTTCGCTGCGTGCGATGTCTTCGAGGTCAGCGGCGATGCGGCGGGTCATATTGGTGAGGTGTGCCCTCGCCATCTGGTCGTCCTGGTCGGCAAGCGCCTGTAAATGGTTCAGGCGGCCTTGGTACTCCTGAATCGGCTGGCGCTGCACGGACGAGATCCACGACGGATCGGCTGCGGGAGTGAGCACGAGCACGTCGGGTACGGCATGTTCGGCCAGGGCGGCGGTGATCCGGTCGTGGCCGTCGAGCACGAGGAGCGTTTGCAGCCCACTCACCCACCACAGCAACACCGGTGGCAGGATACCCTCGCGATATTGACGACGATAGGAACGCACCCTGCCGGTATCCACCGCCGATAGCCGGCGAAGTGGTAGCACGTCCCGCTGGTCCTCATCCGGATCGCCGTAGACCGAACCAGGTGATGTGACCCTGGTCAGGGTCAACCACGTGCAGACGCTGCCAGTGCGTGGTGACAGCCCACCTCGGCATGCCCCAGGCCAACACCCAGCGACCGGCGTGCAACGGCCCGTCAACGCCGGCCTGCAACCAGCCGGTGAACTGGTGCGTCCACCGCGCTGCCCACGCATCCTCGTCCTCGCTGCTCGCACGCAGGTGCCGGGCCTGCGCGGCCGTGATCGGCGGTATCGGCGAGCGGTACCGGCCAGTCCGTGCGTAGTACACACCCCGATGCATCGCCCGCTGCCGACCCAGCAACACCACCCGGTCGTCCTGACGCACCAGCAGCCGCCGGCCACCGGCCACCTCGACGCGCAAACGCGGACGGACCGGTACCTCCACATCAAGGACAAGCCCAGCCCAACGGCCACCGACCGACGCGGGCAATCGGGAGGGCAACACGCCGCCATGGTAGACTCACGCACCAGGCCAGATGATCAAGGATTCACCGACGCCTCCGTCGAGACCCGCTGCAACGACCGGCGGCCAAGCCCACGGCACTGGCCGACGACGGCGTACTCAATCCGGCACGACCGGGCGAGGTACGGCGGCAGCCGCTCGTCACGGTGTGTAGCGCGCTGATCGCGGCTGAGCGCACTCAATCTGGCTCTTGTCAGGAGACCCTGTGTTGTGGCTGGCTGGTTCAGGCGTTCGTGGGTGGCAGATCCGCCTCGTGTCCCGACGTACCCCGGACTGTCCACCCTCCGTAGGTCGCCGGCAGGGCTTCAAGCCTCGCCTCCCACCGCTTGAGGTAGTGCTCCATGCCCTCGACGGTGCGGGGTATGCCAAGCCAGTCGCGAGCGGCGTCGCGAATCTCGCGGGCGGCGATCGTCTCGGCGTTGGCGCCGTAGTCGACGGGGTAGCCGTCCACGATGTCGGACAACCAGCCGAAATTGCCGTACAGCTGGCCGACGCACCACAGGTGCTCTGAAAGCGGTGGCTCGATCAGCGCCCCCATCAGGTTCAGGAGTACGTCCACAGGGTCTTCGCCGCTGTCCAGAATCCGGTGCATGTAGGTGTCGATGATCTGCGCCAGGTTGGACAAGTCGAAGGGATCATGGTCAGACACCTTCTCATGATCGCCCATCGGGTGGGCCGGGACCCGGAGATTCTGCGGTGGAACCAGGAGGTGCTGCGACCTGCCGACGCCGTCGGTGATTGCTGGGTCGCTGCCTTCTACCCCTCGCTGCATGTGGGTGTGGCGATGGCCAACGAGCGGCTGGGCAACACGGTCGCCGCGCGCTGCCTTCGAGCAGGCGGCCGAGCATGTCGACGCGTTGCCGGCAGATGCATATATGGCGAGCAACTCCGCACGGCCATCACCGAGGGTCTTCGCAGGCTGAGCTGACTTTTGGCCTTCTTCCAGCTCGCGCGCAGCGGGCGCTCCACCCAGTGGTAGAGCTGGCCGCGCGATGTTGGCGGCGGCGAGAGCCGGGGCGACGTCGTCCTGGTCGACGATGACGGCGGACATGAGGTAGGCGCCGGGCCGGTGGCGCGGCTGCCACCAGGACTCGTCGACAAAGGCTGTGGTGGGGTGCATCAGTCGAGCTCCGTCTGACTGATGTCGGGGTTGGTGGTGATGCGCTGGTGCGCGTCGTGTGCGTGCTGGCGAAGGTGCTCGGGGATGGGTGTGGCGTGGGGTGTGGGGCGGGTGTCGTTGACGGCGTGAACGCGGGCGGTGGTGGCGGCGACGGCGTCGGCGAGGCCCCCGTTTCGGTTCGCGGCGCGGCGGACTTGTTCGGCGGCGGCGAGGCCGGCGTAGCGCGTCGGTAGGGCTTCGTCGTACCAGCGTTTCCATGCCGCGTGCTGGGTGTCGAGGACCGTGGCGCGTCGGCTGTGCTCGGCGATCTGGTGGTCGAGGCTGGCCAGCTTCTGCTGAAGGCTGCCGACCCGGTTAGCCGCAGCGGCGGCGTGGATGTGCAGGTCGTGTTGTGCGGTGAGGCGTCGGGTACGTGAGGGACCGCGGTGCCACCAGCGAGGTTGCAACCGTTGCGCGCGCGGCACGGTGTGGCGGTGCGTGGCGTCGGCGGTGGCAAGCAGTTGGGCGATGTCGTGGCGGTGGTGTTCGGCGTCGGTGAGGGCGCGGTAGGTGGTTCGGAGCTCGTCGGCGACGTAGGCGGGCGCGGTGTTGTCGGCGGCGTGCTGCGTGGTGATGAGGCGGGTGAGTTCGGCGTCGGGTGCGGTGGTGAGCTTGCCGGCGAGGGTGGCGGCGCCGAGGACGAGTCGGGCCCGGTGCCAGGCGTTCCAGCGGGTGATGTCGCTGGTATGGGGTTCGGGCCCGATGGGGTGGTCGCTGGTGAGTTGGTAGGTGTCGCGGTAGGCGGCGACGACTTCGGCGCGGGTGAGCCATTGTTGGCGGCCAGTGTCGTCGGTGGGGATGTCGCCGAGGGCGAGGCTCCAGGCGGGCTGGGTCTGTGTGGCGAGGTGCGCGAGTGCTTCGGCGCGTTGGTCGCAGATTGTGGCGACCTGGCGTAGCGCGTCACCGATGTCGCCGGTGAGGTCGGCCGGGAGGCGGTCGGTGTGGGTGCGCCAGTGTTCGGGGCGTTCGGCGATGGCGGGGTCGGCGGTGGTTCGTTGCATGAGGCGGTCGATGCGCCAGGTGAGGACGGCGGCGGTGTCGTCTGCGGTGTCGAGTTCTCGTACGTGGATGGCGCGGCGGAGGACGTCGCGGGGTTCGTGTCCGGCGGCGGCGTAGGTGTTGAGTCGGCTGATGAGTGCCGGTAGGGCGAGGTCGTGGGCGAGCCGGTCGGCGAGGGCGGGGCCGCTGAGTTGGCGGACGATGGTGAGGTATTCGGGGATGCGGGCGCGGGCGGTGAGGTCGTTGTAGATGGGCGTCCAGGTGTGCAGGGCGTCGGCGTTGGCCCAGAGCTGCTGTTCGGTTTCGGTGGCGGAGCGCTCGGGGGTGGCGCGGCGCATGATGTCGGCGAGAACGGCGACGCGGGCGGTGGGTGGGGCGGGTGGGGTGCCTTCGCGGGGGTGGTCGTCGGTGACGACGTACGCCTCGTTGAGCGTCTGGCCGCGGGTGAGCATGACGTAGACGCGGGCGAGTGAGGTGTTGTCGTCGATGAGCGCGCGGGCGGTGTCGACGGTTTGTCCTTGGACCGAGTCGACGGTTTGGGCGTACGCGAGGTGGGTGTGCCGGGCGGTGTAGGCGGCGGGCAGGATCGCGGTCGTTCCGGTGGTGATGTTGGTGACGTGGAGTTGTCCGTCGCGGGTGATGGCGTTGATGCGCCATTGGTCGCGGTTGGTGACGTAGTCGGGGCCGGCGGCGATGCGCCGGTCGTTGCGGCGGGTGACGATGATGTCGCCGACGCTGGCATGGTTGCCGTCCTGCAGGCGGACGGCGCGGTCGGGCTGTACGCGGCCTGCGGTGATGAGCAGGTTGCGGGCGTGGTGGGCGATGTCGCTGGCCTCTTGGGTGGTGTCGACGAGCATCATGCTGTGGCGGCCGGCGGTGATGTCGGCGAGCCATCGGGTGAGCATCTGGTTGACGAGGTGGCGGCGGTGTCCGCCGATGAGGCGCCCGTGCCGGTCGTACTCGTCGAGGACGGTGGGGTCGCCGTGGCGCAGCCGTAGCGAGGCGGGGCCTTCCCAGGCGTGGGTGAAGCGGTGCACGTGGGACAGGGAAGTGGTGACGCCGAGGGTGGCGAGGTATCGGAGCAGTCCACCGGGTCCGACGGCGGATGTCTGGTTGGGGTCGCCGACAAGGATGAGCTTGCCGCGTGCCTGGTCGAGCTGGGCGGTGAGGCGGGCCAGATCGTGGCTGGAGACCTGTGATGCCTCGTCGAGGATGACCCATTGCCCGGGTGCGAACTGCCAGTCGCGGGCATTGCCGTCGGGCGGGGGGCGATGTTGGGCGTGCAGCCACCGGGCGACGTTCTCGGTGCGCAGGGTGGTTCCGTCGGGTTGGCGGGTGGCGTCGGCGAGCAGGTTGGCGGCGGCCTGGCCGACGGTGAGCCCGAGCACCGGTATGCCTGCGGCGTGGGCTGCGGCGACGACGGCCCGCTGAAGGTGTGTCTTGCCGGTGCCGGCGGGACCGATGACACCGGTGATGCGCCGGTCGTCGCCGATGAGGAACCGCAGCACCTCGGCTTTCTCGCCGGACAGGTCCAATTGCTCGACGGCGGCGTTGACGACCTCGGCGGGGGCGAGGCGCGCGCCGCGTTGACGGGCGTAGGCGATGATCTGGTGCTCGGCGGCGAGGACGGCGTGGGTTGTCAGGTGCAGGTCTCGGTGGCGGGTGTATTCGCTGTGCAGGTCGCTGGCACGTTGCAGGCTCGGTCCCCACTGCACGAGCGCTGGGGGTGTCAGGAGGCGCAGGCCGGCGGCCCGTTCGGTGACGGCCTGGGCGGCGAGGCGCTGCACGCGTTGCCAGTCCGAAGCGGGTGAGTGTCCGGGTGTGATGTCGAGGACCTGACCGATGGCGAGTTCGAGGTGGTCGCGGCCGAAGACGGCGCGCTGGCGGCCGAGCGTGTGCACGGCGCGGGCGACCGCCAACCGGTCGTCGGCGCGTACGGCGGCGTCGATGACGCGCGATCGGTGTGCGCGGGCGACGCGGAGCTGGGCGGCGGCGGCCCGCAGCGTGGTCTCGTCCAGGGCGGCGGGTTCGGCTGCGAGACGGCGGGCCCGGCGCAGGACCCGCAGGGCGATGGCGGTGGTGTCATCGTGCGCGTGACCGTCGAGAAGACGGTGGATCTGCCGGCTGGTGTCGAGGCCCATTTTGCGGTCTTCGGCGAGCCAGCGGCGTACGGCCTTCTGGGTCGACTCTGCGCCTTGGTGAGGCCGGCGGGTACGCAGGGTGGCGTCCTGGGCGCGAGTACGCCACCGTCGCGGTGCCATCCGCTGAAGCGGGGACGCGCCGCGGTGAATCTCCTCGGTGATGGCGGCGCGACGTTTGGCGTAGTGGCGCAGGGAGTCGTCGCTGATGCCGACGATCTCACGGATGCCGCTGTCAGGGCGTGGGGCGAAGGTGATGCCACGGCGCTGGCGTAGTTCGGCTTCGATCGCGCGTTCGTAGGCGACGCGGGCGCCGATCGCGGCGCGGTAGAGGGCCCGGCCGTCGAGGGCGAGCCATTGAGACTTGCCGTCGGCGCTGTGGGCTTGAACTTTGGCGGAGACCACGATGTGCGCGTGGAGTTGGGGGTCACATTCACGGCTGAGGCGGTGGTCGAAGACCATGGCCGCCAGGCCGGCGGTGTCGAGTTGGCGGACGCCCCTGGCGCCGGCGCGGGCGTAGGCGCCGTGTCGTTGCAGGTGGTCGAGCACGACTCGTACCCCGGCGTGGTGGGCGGCCATGACGTCGCGTTTGACGTCGTCGTCGCCGAAGGCCCACAGCAGCGATACGGACTTGACCGGGGACACGGTGACGTCGAACGCGGATACCGCGCGGCGCTCCGGGGCGGTCATCGCGTCGTACCACGCCTTGTCCCGCTGTTCGACCGTGGCGTCGTCGGGCAGGAGTGACAGCGCTCGCTGTGCGGCTGCGGCCCGGTACGCGTCTGTCTGCGGCGCGTAGGTGCGCCATCGCTGTCCGAGCTGATAGCCGGCGCGGGGATGGCGTCCCTGGCCGACGAGGAAGCGCATCTGGCTCTCGGTGACCCAGCCGCTCATTCCGAGGACCGCGGCGCCGTCGCCAGCCCACCAGCCGGGGCTCTCACCTTGCGCCGTCGGGTCCATGTAGTACGGGGCCGGGCCCCCGGCGGTCGGGGCGCGCATGTCGTGCCGGCCGGCCGCGACCTGCTCCATCAGATAGCGATATCCGCTGCCGGGCGAGATTCGCGTGATGGACAACATGCGAAAACCGTAGATGATCAACTAGAAGATGGGTGGCGGAGAATGCAAGAGGGTGTGTCGCCTTTAAGGGGGGTGAGAATCGTGAGGGTGGGCGTTCGTGCAGGTAGGAGGCTATATGGCTGGCCTGGGTGAAGGTCTGAGGTGGTTCCTGAAATTGCGGCCAGGATCGAACGAATAGGCAAGATGGCGGGCTCGGGATGTGTTGGTGGGATCGGAAAGTCGCTACGGTCGGGATATGGCGAGTCGAACGGGGAATGATGCGGTCCGTGCGCTTCGGGCGCGGCAGGAGGTCGAGCGGCGTGCCGTGCGGGCTGTCGAGCAATCGGCGTCGGCGCTTGCGGATGCTGCCGAGCGGCGGCGCGAGCTGCTGGCAAAGGTAGACGGGGAGATGCGGGACGCTACGGCGGCACACGAACTGTCGGTGGTGGTCCTCGCGACGATTCTCCGTGACGACGGATTGGCCGCAGAGTTGGCCGGTGTGGACGTGAGCAGGGTCCGGGCGTTGCGGCGGATGGTGGACGGTAAGGCGGTGCGCGAGCGCATCGCGCAGTTGGGGACGGTGGTGCCGCGTCGCAGTCGGCAGCCTGCGTCGGAGGTCGTGTCGCGCGGGGGCGCGGTGGGTGATGCCGGGCCGGTTGTCGGCCTGGTGGACGGCGGCTGACCCGCAGGCGCTGTGGGACGTGGGGTGAGAGCCGGGAGCGGCAGCCAGCGAGGTCCTGCGTGTGCCGCCCGGCCGCTGCGCGCGGCCGGGCGGGCGCGGCTTCAGGGGTGCTGGCCGAGCAGGCGTCCGGGGTCGCCGGTGGTGGTCCATCCGGCGCAGTCGTTGAATAGTCGGTGCGCGCTGTGGGCGAGCGTGACCGGGTACAGGTTGGGGCGCTGCACGTAGTGCTTGCCGTGCTGCCAGAGGTCGAGCAGCATCGCGGCCAGTCGCAGGGTGGCGCGCAGTCGTCCGGGGTTGCAGTCCTCGCAGTGGTGCCGGCGGGCGTACTTGATGAGTGCGACGGTCGCGGCGCGCAGTTGCACGGCGGTGGTGAGGTCGTGGACCGGTTCGGTGGGCCACGCGGGGCGATGGTCGCACAGGTGCAGGTAATCGATGACGTGGGCCATGTGGCAGCGGGCGTCTTCAAGCATGGCCAGGACCTGGCCGACGCGGCGGACGTTGGGCGTTGCCGCCGGGATCGACGTCGTGGGTGCCGTGAGGGCAGACATGGGGACTCCTCGTGTTGGCGTTCGTGTGGGGCGGGTTCGCCTTTCCGCCCGGATGGCGCGCGTGGTGCGAGGGGAGGGGCGGCCCGGGTGGGGTGACCCGGGCCGCGCCGGGGGTGTTAGCGGTAGCGGCGGCGGGAGGTGCCTGCCGTGGCGGCGGTGGCTGCGGTGGTGGGGTGCCACACCTGTACGGCTGTGCCGTGGCGCTTGGCGTCGTACATGGCAGCGTCGGCCCGGGTGAGCAGGTCGGCGACTGTACGGGTGCCGTGGTCGGCTATTGCGAGGCCGATGCTTGCGCGGCAGTTGACGGGCTCACCGAAGATCGCGAGCGTGCTGCGGCCGAGGGCGTCGGCAGCGGCGGTGGCGTTCTCGCGGCTGGTGTGTTCGACGTCGTCGGTGATGATCAGGAACTCGTCGCCGCTCATTCGGCCGATGTAGGCGGCGGGTAGGTCGAGTGCGGTGAGGGTGTCCGCGACGTGGATGAGCAGGTTGTCGCCTGCGGCGTGCCCGTGCTGGTCGTTGATCGCTTTGAAGTCGTTGAGGTCGAGCAGGGCAACGCCGACGGGCCGGGTGCGGTCAGTCAGAAGTGCGTCCAGGTGGCGCAGCAGCGCGCGGCGGTTGGGCAGTCCGGTCAGCGGGTCGTGGTCGGCCTCGTGGCGGGCGGTGGCGAGGGCGGTGCGAAGTCGTCGGTTGTGCACCAGGAGTGCGAGGAGGTTGGCGCTGGTGATTGCGAGCAGGATCGTTTGCCACGCCGTGTGCATTCGGGTGCTCCCTGGGGTTGGGGTTTGTGTGGTGTGCGGTGGGGGTTCGCCGTCCCCTTCGAACAGTCATTACTATACCTTATTCGATGACGTGGGTCTATCCGATTCGGCCGGGCGGCCGGGATGGGTAGTAGGGGAGTCGGGGCGGTCGACTCCCCTACTACGTCTCTACGGCTGGTGTCGCTTGCGGGCGTCGCCGAGCACGTGAACCTGATCGGTCAGGATGAGCGGGGCGTCGGCCGGTCCCTTGATGTGCGGGCGGACGTAGGTCCGGCGGCGCAGAGCGCGGCCGGGGCCGTAGGGCTGCTGCCGGAAGAACCCGGCGACCCACCATCGGCGGGTGTAGACGCGCGTGGTCGTGCTGTCGTGGTTGTCCTGGCGGGCCTGCTGCTTGCGGCGCAGTCGCACCAGTCGAACCGTTGACGCGGGTCGGTTGGCGCGCTGGTATGCCTTGCGCGTCGCCTTGTCGGCTGGTTCCTCGGTGATCTCGGCGTCGGGCTGCGTCGACAGGATCCACGTGGCGATCAACGAGCACAGCATCACGCGCGTTTGCTCGCTGCTGGGTGCGTACGGCTGACCGAAGCGCAGCCCTGCGCCGCTGCTGACCGGGGCGAGCCACCCGATGCGCTCGCGTAGCCCCTGCAATTCCACCTCGGTGGGCTGCTGACCCTGTAGGAGGGTTTCGGCTGGGGTGTAGAAGGTGATCCAGACGCCGTCCGGGATGGGTCCCCACTGCGCCGCGACGATTGGCACCGTTAGACCGGTCTGCGGCTCTACCGGCCGATAGATCGGCGTGTGCCAGACGAGCAGGCCGTCGGATGCCGGCATCTCGGCCTGCTCGATGCGCACGTCGGGAAGATCGCGCGCCGCGTGCGCGGCGAGGGCGGTGAAATCGGGGTCGATCCAGAACACGCGTCCGTTTTCCGCGTGGTTTGCCATTAGGGCGGTGTACTGGTGCAGTGCTTCGGGGTTGCGGGCGTCAACGATCGCGGCGGGGGCGTCGAGTGGGGCACCGGGGCGCAGGTGTCCGGGGATCTTGTACGTCTCGCCGCTGTCGAGCAGGCGCAGGAGGTATGAGCCGCCGGACGTGCGCCAGAAACGCACGAGCCGATCCCGCACCTTCGGCAGCATCTGCGGGCGCAGCGACCGTACCTCGGGGGCGACCGTGGCGTCCTTCGTGGGAGGGCGGCTGCGGTTATTCGCCTCGTAGGTGGGAAGCGGTCGTCGTGCCGGTGTGCTGGGAGTGGCGGCGAACAGGGCTTGGTGTAGGGGTCGGAAGAAGCTCTGCGCGTCATCGGACAGGCCACGGCGGCGGGCGCGTTTGACGGCGCGAGCGGTCAGCCCTTCGGGGTCGCGCTGTTCGACCAGGCGCGCGCATCCCTCGCACGCTGCCCAACTGCCGCCGAGGTTGTGCATCGCCATGCCGCTGACGTCGGCTGCGGTCGTCATGGCGATTTCGAGTTTTGCGAAGGTGAACGACGCCACCGGGCGAGGTGCGGAGCAAAAGTCGCAGGTCATTTCGACGTGCGCGAGCTGTGCGAGCGGCGCCGGGTTGGGCTCGTGGTCGTCGTTGCTGTTGCGGGAATGAAGGAACGTCCGTCCGCCGGCCGGGGTGGTGATCACGGTGAGGGGTACGCCGCACGTCGTGCAGCCGTACCCCTCGACGATCGGCGGAGTGCCGACGTCGTGGGAGTCCATGTGTCTCCTTTGGGTTGGGGTTTGTGTGGTGTGCGGTGGGGGTTCGCCGTCCCCTCCGAACAGTCATTACTATACCTCTTCTGGTGGCGTGGATCTATCCGATTCGGCATGGATGGTCGAGGAATTTTGATGATCTTGACGGTGGCTTGCCGGCGGCTACGCCGATCACGCTGCCGTGTACGGACACGGCGCGTCCCCCACTTCCTTTGGCGGTGGGGGGCGAGTTCACTCGACCCGCGGCGCGCGCAGTGGAGGTCAAGTCCGGGCGCGGGGTTTCGAGGAAAGATCATGCGGGGTGTGCATGATGTTTCCGAGCCGCGCCCGGACTTGACCGGAGCGAGCACGTCGCTAGCCTGTTGCGGCCCCCACCGGTGAAGGGGGTTTGGGCGGTGCGGCCGGAGGCCGCTTCCGGTCTATCCGGCCCGCCAGGGCCGGACGCCTCGGTGAGCGGAAATGCGGTGATCGGTCGGGGCCGACGGCAGCCCTACGCCGTGGGCTAGTGCCTTGACCACGAACGTTCACGGTGTCGAGCGGCCGGTAACCTCGGCGCGGTGACGGAGGACGACTTCATGATCAGGCTGACCCGGGACGAAGCGTTGGTGCTCTCAGACTGGCTTCACCGGATGATGGGCACTGCCGATTTCGACGACCTGGTCGATCGTGACCGCGCAGTGTGGTCCCCGCTGTATCGCATCTCCGGGACGCTGGAGACCTCGCTGGCGGAGGTGTTCAGGCCGGACTACCCCGTCCGGCTGCAGGAGGCGAGGAACCGGCTGCTGGATGCGCTTGGCGAGGTGGGGCGGCCAACCGGCGACGCGTGACGGTCAGGCAGCGCGTGGGGTCGGCTGCCGCCAGCCTCGTTGGCGTTCGCTGCGGATGCGGGCGCGTTCGCGGCGTTGGGCGGCCAGGACGTCGGGGTGGCGTGCGTTGGCGTTTCGCCAGCGCAGGTAGGCCTGCAGTTTGCGGGTCAGGACGGTGTGGTTCGGGTGGTCGGAGCCGGCGATCACGAAGGTCCGCAAGGGCCCGAACTGCGCTTCGATCGGGTTGGCCCAGGACGCATACGTCGGGGTGAAGCACAGTTCGACCTTGTTCCGGGCCGCCCACGCCCGGATCTTGAGGCCCTTGTGCGCGGACAGGTTGTCGAGGATGACGTAGATCGGCGCTCCGTCCGGACGCGCGGCCCGGATCGATTTGAGCGCGGCCAGGGTGTTCGCCGCGCTCTTGCGACGCCTGACGACGCCCCAGAGCTGGTCGTCCCCGACGCTGTAGCAGCCGTGGAATTGCCGGACGCCGTGCAGCTTGTGGTAGTTCGCTGGCAGCCGCTGCGGATGCCCGGACGGCGCCCACCCGGCACCGGCCTGCGGACGGATGACCAGTGGCCCGAACTCGTCGAAGGCGAACACCCGCTGCGGGAAATGCGCAGTGACGTACTCGATACGGGCCAGCTTGGCAATCCGGTCGGGGTCGGTGGACTCCTTCCACGTCTTCGTCCGCTGAAAGGTGATCTTGTGCTGGTGCAGGATCTGCCGCAGCCGCTCCCGCCCGATCCGAACTCGGCGGACGGCATGGGCGGTGAGGTAGTCGGCGAGCTTACGCACGCTCCACCGGGTGAACGGCCGCCCCAGTGCTTCGGGGCGGGCGTTGGCCGTCTCGACGATGAACACCTCGTCATCGTCAGTGATCAGGCGGGGACGGCCACCCGCCCACTGAGGGTCCAGGCTGACCATGCCCATCTCGTTGAACCGGTGGATGACCTGCCGGACCGTGTCCTCATCCGCCTGCACCAGCCGGGCGATCGCCGGCACTGTGTTCCCACCGGCTGAAGCGAGCACGACCATGGCTCGCCGTAATCGGACCGCCGAGCCGGTACCACGACGGGTGATCCTCAGCAGCTGCTGACCCTCCTGGTCACTGAGCCGCCGGACGCGCACGGGTTCTGCCACCGCCACAGCCTGAAGCCCGCGACGCCGCCCGTCAGCCAAGCCGGCCGGCGTGTCACCCAACACCGCGAACCTTCGTGGTCAAAGCACTAGCTGAGCAGATCAGGGGTGAGGTGGTGTGCTGTCCTGCTCGTCCAGGATGGCCCACAGCGTTTCGCGCCTCCACTTGCGGCGGTAGCGCCCCTTTGGGCCTGCTGTCTGCTCATCGGCGCGCTCCAGCACGCGATTGGGTAGGGCGTTGGCGGTGCTGTAGCCGAGCACTCGGGCGGCTTCGGCTTTGCCCACCAGTTCGTCTGGGTTGCCGGAGCGGTCGGGGTGGCCGTGGGGAGTGCCGGCTGGCCGTCCGGTGCGCGTCGCGCCTCCCTTGCCGATGCGGTTTTCCGCGATCGCCCACACGGTGCGGCGCTTCCACCGTCTGCGTTTGCGGCCGGATGGGGTCAGAGATTCGTCATCCACCTGCTGCTGCAGCCGCAGCCACACGGGGTTGTTTCCGGCGAGGGCGCTTCGGTCGCGGTAACCGAGGATGCGGGCCGCCGTCGCGGTGTCGACCAATTCGTCCGGGTCCCCGGAGCGGTCGACGCTGTCGCGCGCGCTGCGTGTGGCCTGTTCGCGTGGCAGTTCGTAGTCGGCGATGTCCTGGCGGTGCCATGTGCGGCCATCGGCGGCGCGCTCGGGGAAGCCGTTGCTGTCGCGCTCGCGGTAGAGCCGGTCGAGGTGGCTTACGGAGATGCCGAGCATCGCCGCTGCTTCGATCCGGTTCACGACATCGCGGCCGTGTGGGGAGCGCGTGGACATGGAGTGATGATGCCGTACGCACTGGTTGGCGAGCCGAATGGTCGGCGGATGGCGGTTGATGACGCTTCTCATGGTCTGCTTCACGGTCGCTGGCTGGGGGCTGCCGTACGATGGGCGGCACGCTCCGGCGTAAGGGTTCGTTGGGGCCCGTGTGGCGTCGGATGCCAGGCGGCCGGGGGGAGTTCGCCAAACTAACCCCCCGGCCTCCGCCGAGCAGTCGCCCCAAGGGGCGCTGGGGCGCTGTGGTCACCGGCCCTGCGGTGGGTGGTGCCGGGCATTGGGAAGGCACCGTCGCGCGGCGCGCGCCAGGACCCCGTATTGCGTGTCGCCCCTGGCGATCACCTGCCCGGTCGGCAGCCTGCGCGCCACGTATTCGCAGCGCTGGGCGTCCCATCCTCCGACGCAGACGGGCGATGGTTCGGTGATCATGTCCCATCGTTCACCGTCGGTGCCGTTGATGTGGACGTGGAACTCGCGGGTGAGAGTCCACCTGTCGCTGTAGGTGTCGAGCCGGAGGCCGTGGGGATTGTTGTCCCGAAAGAGGCACCAGCGGCCATCGCCTCCGAGCAGCCGCGCGATATCCCGCTGTCCATCAAGCGGGGCTTGGCCACGTGGGTGCCGTACTGCTGCGGTGGTCGCGTTCTGGCTGAGCCGCCGGTTTGGCATGGTCGAATCCCGTGGGTTGGTGTGGTGGGCCTCCGGAGGTTCGCCGTCTCCGGATACAGGTCATTACTATACAGGCATCGGGCGTGGATTGAGTGCGGATCGTGGCGCACGCGGAGCTGGCAGGGCGGGCCGGCTGCGGACCTGATGGGACGCGGACGTGTTCCGGCCCGCCCGGTGGCCGCGGGAGCAACGGCTTGGAGCACGACGGGCTCGGGACAAGATCGGTCTTGGGTGGTGCCGGTCGGGGGCTGGATGTGGCCCCCGACCGGCAGCGGCTAGGCGGCGAGGTTGCACGCGGTGTCGGGGTCCGCCTCCGTGTCGGCGGTTGCGGTGTCAGCAGCGGCGACGGTTGCCGCGTCAACGTCGTGGCCCTCGGTCTCTGCCTGCTCGGGTTCGTCCTCGGTGCGGGCAGGCTGCGGGTCGTCTGGCTCCGTGTTCGTGGCTACGGCGAGGGCCGTTCGCCGGTTCGTGGTGCGGTTGGCGACGCCGTCGATGATGAGCTGTTCGACCTTACCGACCTGGAAACCGTTGATGACGCACTACTGCAACCACTTCGCGACGGCCGGGTCGGGGGCACGCCAGGAGCTGCGGGTGATGGCGCTTTCGTTCGCGGCGGCGATGGCGGCCAGTGAGATGACCGTGTAGCGGGCGTCGCTGACGCGAGCGGGGACGCGGCTGGTGCCAGCCCGCTTGGTCTTGCCCGGCGAGAGCAGGTCGTCCAGCATCTTCCGGCCGCCGTTGACCCAGGTGGACAGGAGGTAGCCGGAGTCGGCCAGCATCTCCGCGATGAGCTTGTTGGTGCCCTTGGGTGGGGTCTTGCCAGCGAGCAGGTTGGTCAGCCACTCACGGCGGACGGTGTTCGCGGCTTCCATCAGCTTGTTGTTCTCGATGACGCGCCGCCGCTCGGCCTTTTCTCCCTCGGTCATGGGGCCGCTGCGAGTGGTGGTGCTGTAGCTGTACTGGGTGTGTCCGTGCTTGCGCCAGTCGGTGCAGTAGGTGCGTTCGGTGAGGCGGTGGTCGTAGGCCAGGTACAGCAGGACGGCGTGGCCGGGGCAGGCGGTGTGCTGCTCGGTGTCGATGCGCTGGCCTTCGGCGTCGCGGAGGTCGCAGATCTCCTTGACCTTCGCGTCGTGGTAGCCGGGGTGTTCGGTCAGCAGGGTCACCCCGGCGGCGGTCAGCTCGGCGCGGCGCGCGGCTTCGGCTTCGCGTGCGTTGCGGGCGGAGCGGGCCTGTTCGACGGCTCGGGCGAACGCGAACGGTCCGGCGTCTTCGGCTTCCTGCAACAGCGTTGCGATGGTGCCGGGTTCGTCGGTGAACTCGGCGAGGGCGGCGGCCTGAGTGAAGTTCAGTCCGAGTGCGTGGGTGCGTGCGGCGGTGTGCTTGTCCAGGGCGGCGACGCTGCGGCCGGCCTTGACCTGTTCGGGGTGGTAGCCGGTGCTGCGGGCGATCTCCTCGTCGCTCATGCCGTCGAGGGCGAGCTGCTGGATGCCTCGGGATACCTGTGCGGCGGTGGGGTCCTTGCGGTGGACCTGCCGCAACATGCTGATGATCTGCTCGCGGTTGCCGGCCAGGTCGTCCCGGACGATGGCCGGGATGTACTCCTGCTCGGCTTCGACAGCGGACCAGTATCGCTGCTCGCCGTCGATGATCAGGTACGTGTCGTCGTCCAGCGGCGTGACGATGACTGGGGCGAGCAGCCCGCGAACGCCGTCCTCTTGCAGGTTCTCCACGATGCCGGGCAGGGCTTGGGCGTCGTCGCGGACGTTGTCGGGGTTGGGCTTGATCTGCTTGATGGGCAGCAGTTCGTAGCCGCCGGGCAGGGCGGGCTTGGCGTTGGTGTCCTCGGTGTCGGCTACCACCGCCGGGCCGGTGGAGGTGGTCGACAGGTCGGGCAGTCCTTCCGGGTTGGGCTGGTCGGTTGCCGCGCTGGACTGCGCGTCGGTTGCGGTGATCGTGAGCACGGGCGTGCTCCCTTCGGTTGTGGGTTTGTTGGTTGGCCGGTCAGGCCCGGGTTGCCGTCCGGGCCTGACCGATGGTTTCGGGCCGCTGCGTTCAGCGGCGCTCGCGTACGCGTCGGCTTGCTGGGGAAGCTGCCAATGAATGGAGGAACGTCGCGCGGCGGGTTAGGCGGCTGTGGCGACGGCGGTGAGGTGGGGGCGGGTAGCTGGTGCGGGCATGGCGCATTCGGTGCAGGTGGTGCTGGTCCAGCGGTGAGGGCTTGCGCCGTCGCTGGCTGGGCAGGGGAGGGCTTGTAGGTCGAGGATGTCGGCGGCGTTGAGGCAGGTGGGGCAGAGCCCCCAATTCGCGGTCGAGGGACCGGCGATGGGGGAGTCGCATTGGGCGCAGTGCAGGCCGGCTTGGCGTAGTGCCTGGCCGATCACGTCGGCGGTGGTGACGGCGCGGCGGGCTGTTGCCGCGAGGTTCTTCCATGCGGCGGTGTTCTGGATGCGGTGCCAGTCCTCGGTGTTCAGGGCTGGGTCGTGGAGGCTGCCGGCGTCGTCGGCCTGGGCGCGTAGGTACGCCTCGACTTCTGCGCGGCCGAACAGTGGCCCGGTCCATTGGTAGGTGCGGGCGAGTACGGAGACGAGCTGTCGGGCGTCGGGTTCGGCAAGGTTGCGGGGCAGGGAAACGCCGTGCGGCAACCCGATGAACAGGGGCATTGCTTTCTCCCAATGGGGCGGCGGTGAGTTTGCACCGTGCGGTTGCGGCCGGGTTGCTGTGGCCGTGCGGTGTGGGAGCGGCAGCCCGCGTCGGCGTGCTCGATGCGCGTCGGCGCGGTCAGCCTTGCGGCGGGGCGCTGGGTCCGGGTGCCGCTGGCGGGTTGCGCCGGCGGCACCCGGAGGTCGGGTCAGAGCGTGGCCGCGATTTCCATTGCCCGGATGCCGACGCCCTCCATGTCGTACGCGGCGTCCGGGTCGGTGAGGGTCTTTGCCGCGCTGGTGACGGCGTGCATGATGCCCCCGGCCGTGCGGTCGCTGCCGTCGATGAAGTGGCTCAGGATGAGTCGCTGCTCGTCCTCGGTGAACCGCAGCCGCTGGGCAACGACCCGGATGGTGTGGTCGGGGTCAGGGACTCGGCGGCCGGCCTTCTCCTCGATCTCTTCGATCTTGCGCTGCACGTACCCGACGTCGAGGAAGCGGCGCACAGCGTCACGGGTTTGCTTGCCGATCAGGGTGAGGTTCGCCTGGTGGGTGTCGTTGCTCCACCGGATGGTGCCCTCGTCCATCTTCGCGCCGAGGTGCACCGCCCGTAGGGCGTCTTTTGTGATGGTGAGGCCGTTGTCGCAGACCTGTACGACGATGCGGGGCGTGACGCTGAACGCGCCGGAGCCGGTTTCGCTGTTGGTGAAGACGAGCCCGGCGAAGACGGTCGGGTTGTCCGCGCCGGTGGCACCGGTGAAGGGGCTGCGGTAGTTGCGCAGCAGGTTGCGGGCGAGGGACTTGATGGCCTCGGAGTGCACCCGGACGACCATCCGGCGCTCGCTCAGGTCGCAATCCAGCTTGACGTTCATGCCGGACTCGCGAATGCCGGACAGGACGGCCATCAGAACGTCGAGGTTGTCGATGATCTTGTACCCGTCGCTGAGGAAGGCGCGCAGGATGCCGCCGCCGTTGCCGTCGGACAGGCAACGGGCGAGGTAGCGCTTGCCCTGGCTGAGATCGAGCCAGCCGTTGACGTTGGCGTCGTAGAGGTGCAGCGCCTGGGCGCGGGTCTTGCGCAGGTAGCTGGTGGGGATGCCGAGCTTTTCGCCGAGTCCCGCGTCGCCCAGCTCGGTAGGCCGGTAGAGCCCGTCGGAGGGGGTGACGCCCGATTCGCTGAGGATTGGTTCCGCGCCGGTGATGCGCAGGTGCCCGGCCTCGGCTCGCAGCATCGCCGTGCCGGCGACAACGTCGAGCTTGTGCGCCTGCTGGAGGTCGAGGATGCGGTGCAGGTCCGGCAGGGCCGCGTGCCGGGCGGTCAGGGGGATGGTGTCGAGCGCGTTACTCACCGTTGATCCCTTTCGGTTGGGGTGTTGGCTGCGAGGGCGAGGTTGCCGTCCCTCCCTCACGTATTTAACGATACATGAAGAGCGCGGCTGAGTCCACTTGAGATTGTCGAATCCGTGGAGTTCTCCGCGTGGTCAGCGAGTGACCGTCGGTATCAATGACGCATGGTCTACTGATGTTTCTCAACGCGTTGAATGGTGACTTGGGCGGCGTGGCCGGTTATGTGATGCTCGTCAGAGAGCCTTCCCGGTGGCCTGATCTTTGATCACCATGTGTGGCTGTGGGGGTCAAGCCTGGGGTGTGGCTTGACCCCCACAGCCACACATGGTTGGCCCTGTGGGGTCAGGTCGCCGGGAAGGGTCGGCGTTGCCTTCCCCTTCCCGGAGCCTGCCTCGCCGGCGAGGCGCCGCGGTTCAGCGGCGGGTCGCTGACCCGGCTGGAAGCCATCGACCGCAGGTCGATTCAGCCCAACCAGCGAGACGGCTGCCGGACCGGACGGGCTAGCGGGCGTCGAGTGGCGCGAATGGGCCTACATCCGGAAGCAGTCGTGTGCCTTGCGGCAATCGCTTCACGCAGCGGCCGCATTGGGAGCGGAGCTTGACGGTAGGCGGCTTGCGGCATTAGGAGACAGCGGTTGGCGAATCGGGCGGCGCGGCGCTGAGCACCTTTCCGCTCCGGGTGTTGATCCATTCCTGCACGCGCCTGCGCTTCCAATAACGAGTAGATCCCTGCACTGGTGCAGGTTCTTCGCGGTCGGGCAGGGGAAGATAGCCATCCTCGCCGCAGTCCCACGCGGCCTTGCTCATCCCGACGTACTTGTCCCACCCGCCCTGCGTGATGGTGAGAATCTCCCGGAACTCGGTGGCGGAAATCAGCTCCTCGGGGTCGCCGTTGAGGTCGACGTGGTGGACCCGCGCTCGGGAGGCTTCCACGATCTGCGGTAGGAGGACATCCCGGACGTGCTCCAGCTCGTCGATGGGAAACCACGCCTTCTTGTCCTGCTTGACCGACGCGGGCCAGCCTGACCCCTGGGCGCGCTGCTTCGGCGACGTCTTGAGCCGTACCGTCTGTTCGGACCGTCCGGTCAGTTCGGCTGCGCCAGCTATGTCCGTGTGCGGCCGGCCACCGATGTTCCGGATTTCCATCCCTATCCCTGCCTGCGCCGGTGGCCACAGTTGGAACGGCCGGGGAACATCGTCCTAACGGACGAAGCGGCAACCCCCGGCCGCCTGAATCAACCAACAACCCCAACCGCGTTGTCGCACCGCCAGGCGGCGGACATGTGGCCGAAGCGGCCCCGATGGTAGCAGCCGGGCCGACGACCGCCAGGGAATTGGACGGGGAAGCGGGGCAATCGGCACGGCGGCCTCCCCAGCACACCAGAACCGATGACAGGATCGGGCCGCCGGACGCCTGGTGCACGGTGATGCCGAGGCTTACACCGACTCGTCGGCCGGCCTGCTCCGGCGGCGCCGCTCGTAGACCGGCGTGCCCTGGGGAATCCGACAACTCGGCCGCGATGCGCGGAGAGGCGAGCACCGGGTCGACATGCAAGATCTTCACGTCCCCGGTCTCGTCCAGCGTGACGGCGTCGCGGGTGTAGTCGAATGAAAGCGGCGGGCATCCGGTTACCGACGCGTCGGTGCAGGGTGCTTCGCGTACCAGGTCGGTGGCGTGTTTGAGCTGCCCGACCGCGGCCTCGCGGCTCAGGCCGCAGCCGATAGCCGCATCTGGAGGCTGAACGCGGCGGTGGCAACCTCGACTCTTGCGGCGGTCGACGTGGTCAGGCGGTGGGGTGTCGGCTGAAGACCGGCGCGCGGCGTCGGCCCCGGTGTCCGGCCAGCAGTCCACCCTGTTCAGTCGCAACACGCGGCGGTAAGGGCCATCGCGCTGTAGAACCCTCGGACACGTTTATTCCACATAAACCCTGGTCGACGCTGCCCGGACCACAAATCGGTAGTCCAGGTCGGACCGAAGGTCGGCATTCCCCTGCAACCCGAGTTCGGTGATCGTGATAGCCGGAGTCAGTCATCGATGCTCTCGGAACGAGGAGGTTGCGATGAAGGCACGGTGCCGGAGCGGTCCGCTGGCCACCACGCGGTCCCGCCGCCCGCCGTGCCGGCTGTGCAGTACGAGACCCCCGGTGGACCTCTACAAGCAGTGACCACCACAGCGCACGCCCTATCGCGCCCCGCAGACGCAGCGCCCGTTGCGCCGGCTCGCGCATGCGGCGGCCGATATCGCACAGAGCAGTCCAGACGCCCGAGCTGACACCGAAGGAGACCTGGTGACAACCACCTTCCCCGATCTCGATGATCCAGTCCATTCCGTGCTCGCCGGCGTGGACGTGCTCGACCGGAAGCAGGTCGAACAGGCGGTGATGCAGTTGCTGCGAACCCTCGGTGTCCCCGCTGACTCCGAGGTCGGCCGTAACACGCCTCGGCGAATGACCGACGCCCTGGTGCAGATGCTCACTCCTCAGTCGTGGACGTTCACGACGTTCCCGAACGACGAGGGCAACCACGATCTGGTCTTGACGCGCGGCATCGCGTTCACGTCGCTGTGCGCCCACCACTTGCTGCCGTTCTCGGGCTACGCGCACATCGGTTTCTACCCCGGGGCGAAGCTGCCCGGCCTGTCGAAGATCGCCCGGACGGTGGAGATGTTCGCCGCCCAGCTGCAGGTGCAGGAAAACCTCGGGCAGCAGATCGCCGGTTTCCTGGAGGCCCAGCTGGCATGCGACGGCGTCGGCGTGGTGCTCGAGGCCGAGCACCTGTGCATGACCCGCCGTGGCGTCCGCGCTGCTGGCGCGGACACGCTCACGGTCGCCACCCGCGGCCGGTTGCAGCGGGACCATGGCGCGCGCACCGAGTTTCTCCAGCTGGCCGTTCGGTCGGGCAGGACCGCATGAGCGGGCCTGCGTCGGCCGGCTCGGGCCCCGTCACGGCCATCGGGCCGGGGATCTACCGCATCTATAAATCGTTCATGTTCGAGGCGGCGCACCAGTTGGGTGGGCTGCCCGAGGGACACAAGTGCGGCCGGCTGCATGGGCACGGGTACACCGTGGAAGTCACGATCGCATCGAGGCGGCTGACCGGGCCAGGCTTTGTGGTCGATTTCGCGGAGCTCGATCTGCTGAAACGGCATCTGGACGGCGAGTTCGACCATCGATTCCTCAACGACGTCGTTGACGTGGAGCCGACCAGCGAGAACCTGGCCCGGGTGCTGTTCGACTGGTGCGCGGCCCACCTTGCCCTGCCGGACGGCGCGTTCGTCGAGGCGGTGCGGGTGCGCGAAACCGCGGCCAGCTGGGCGGAGTACCGCCAGGACAACCCCTGACCGGGAAGGGAGCCGTCGCGTTGTCCACCACGATCACCGCCACGACGAGCCGGACCAGCACGCAGGTCGCGGTCGCTGACCTCTTCTATTCCTTCCAGGGAGAAGGGGCGAATCTCGGCCGTCGCGCCCTGTTCGTGCGCCTCCTGAGATGCAATCTGACTTGCGGATATCCAGGTATGCCTCGCACGGCGGACGCGGCTGCCGTCGGCGCGATGGTCTGCGACACCGAGTACACGTGGAACACGGCCAAGCACGACCTGCAGGCGGCGCCGGCGATGAGCGCCGCCGAGATCTGGGACGATCTGGTGCGGCTCGACCCGGCCACCGGCAACCCGGGCTTGGCTCCGGTGGATCTGATTGTCGTCTCCGGTGGCGAACCGCTGCTGCACCGCGGCATCGTCACCGACCTCGCCCGGCGTGCGTCCGCCTCCGGCAAGGCCTTGGAGATCGAGACGAACGCGACCATGGCTCCGAGCGCAGCGCTGATCGCAGCCGGCGCGCGCTTCAACGCCGGGCTGAAGCTGGCAAGCTCCGCGGTCCCCTACGGCAAGCGGATCAAGCCGCAGGTCATCACGCAGCTGCAGGCCAGCGGACAGGCCCGGTGGAAGTTTGTGGTGACCGGCCCCGATGACGTGCGGGAGATCGCCGACCTCCAGCAAGAGTTCGGCCTCACGGAGGTGTGGCTATCCCCGGAGGGCGCCAGTGTCGATGTGGTCATCTCTCGGATGCGGTGGCTGGCCGACGTCGCGCTGACCCACGGCTGGAACCTCACCACCCGCCAGCACGTGCTGATTTGGGGCGACGAACGTGGCCGGTGACCGCACCCTCACGACGCTCGGCTGGGACGACATCACCGCCACCGCCGATCGGATCGCGGACGAGGTCCGCGCCGACAAGGTTCCCGACGTGCTGGTGGGCGTGCTGCGCGGTGGCGTCGTCCCGGCCGTGCTGCTCGCACACGCCCTCGGCGTGCGTACGGTGCGCGCCGTGGAGGTGCTGCACACGACCTCCGACGGCGTCGACGCGATGAAGTCGGCCGCGCCGCAGGTCGCCAATGCGACCAGCCTCGGCATCCTGACCGGCGCGGACGTGCTGCTCGTCGATGACGTCGCCGGCAGCGGCGACACCGTCGCACGCACCGTCGAGCTGGTGCGGACCGCCGGTGCCGCCCGGGTACGCACCGCGATCTTCGTGGTTAACGCCGGCAACTGGCGGCGGCCGCAGGAACCTGGGCAGGCGCTGACCTACATCGGGACCTTCGTCGACGGCTGGGTGGTCTTCCCGTGGGAGCAGCCGTGAACCGGGCGACCATTCGATCCCAGCGTACACACGCGCCGAGGGCCGGTCGCGGCAGCCAAAGCACACCAGCTGGCACTCAATCCGAAAGGGAGGACGGCGCGCGATGACTGGTGTTTCCCTGTTGTGGGCGCTGCGTTCGCCGTGCAACCTCGGCTGCCGCTACTGCTACTTCGGCACCATTGAGGAGCACCGGGAAGCCATGCCGGCTCAGCCCGGAGTGCTGTCACACCTGGCGCGCAACGATCTGGACCTGGCCACCATCGCCGCGTTCGTGCAGACCCTGCCCGCATCGCGCGTCGAGCGGATATTCCTCGCCGGCGGCGAGCCGCTCATCTGGCCGCCGATCATGGATGTGGTCGCCGGGATCAGAGCCGCCGGCGTTCAGGTGGTGCTGTGCACGAACGGTATCCCGCTCAACCGGCCTGAGCTCGTCGAGGCGATCCTCGCCACCGGGGTCGACGCTGTGTCCGTCTCGCTCGACTCCGCCGACGCTGGCTACAACGACCGGTGGCGTCCGGCCCGCAACGGCGTGCACGGCCACCGCGATGTCCTGGCCGGCATCCAGGCCTTGATCACCGCCCGCGGCGGTGACCGGTCGCCGCGCGTTGGCATTTACTCGGTGATCACTCGGCAGAACATCGACGCGGTCACCGAGACTGCGGCCCTGGCCGCTCGGCTCGGCTGCGACTACTTCGTGCCGCAGCCGATCGCCCTCGATCCGGAGCACGCGCTGCACCAGCAGCTGTCGCTCACACCGTCCGACGCCGACGCGCTCGCCGTAGCCTTCGCGCAGCTGTATGACGCGCCGCCGGTCCGGCTTCCCGCGCCTGGCTACCCGGGCCAGGTCGTCGACGCGATCACCGCGGAGCGTCCCGGCTTCGTGCGTGGCTGCTTTGGTGGGACCGACCTGTTCTTCATCGAGCCCGACGGCAGCGTTTGGGACTGCCCTTCCACGTTGAAGATCCGGGCCACCGCAGCGGGTGACGGTCGCCGCTCGATCCGCGACGCGAGCGCCACCACGCTGTTCGGTCCCGGCGGTGCCTGTGCCGACTGCCACCTGTTCTCCGCCGACTGCGTCAACATGTGGCCGCTGATGGGCTTCACCCGTTTCCTGCCCAACGGCGTGCCGTCATGACGCCCGACGATCTGCGCCACGCTGCACCGCCGGACCCCACCGGAGTTGAGGAGGCCGTTGTCGCGGACCTCGCACGTCTGATCACGCGGATGCCGGACCCCGCCGGGGGTGTGCATGGGGCGGCCCTGGAGCGGGAGTTGGCCGTGAACGCCGGCGTACGGCACGCGGTCGCGGTGTCGTCCGGCACCGCGGCGCTGCACACCGCGCTGCGCGCACTGCACATCGGCCCGGGCGACGACGTCCTCGTACCGGCGCTGTCGGTGATCATGTCGGTCGCCCCGGTCATCCACGCCGGTGCCCGCCCGGTCTTCGTCGACTGCGACCCCACCGGCACCGACCTCGACTACGACGACCTCGACCGCAAGGTCACGCCTGCGGCCAAGGCGATCCTGCCCGTGTATCTGTGGGGCCGCACCGGCGACCCGGCCCGGCTGGCCCACGCGGCGGCGGAGCATGGCCTGGCCGTCGTGGAGGACGCCTGCCAGGCACAAGGCAGCCGCGCCGGTGGCCGACTCGCCGGCACCACCGGCGACGTCGGCTGCTTCAGCCTCAAAGACGGCAAGGTGCTCTCGTCGGGAGAGGGCGGCTACCTCCTTACCGACCGCGACGACATCGCCCAGCGCGCGCGGTCCTTCCGCTCGCACCAGCAGCCCCCACCGCCCGAAGACGGCCTCCCCGCCGAGGTCGGCTACAACTACCGGCTCGCCGAGCCGCTCGCGC
Source organism: Micromonospora narathiwatensis (assembly GCF_900089605.1). NCBI lineage: Bacteria > Bacillati > Actinomycetota > Actinomycetes > Micromonosporales > Micromonosporaceae > Micromonospora > Micromonospora narathiwatensis. The sequence continues at coordinate 1,170,300 of NZ_LT594324.1, forward strand.
TCATCGCCCGCGCCAACCTTGCCCGCCTCGACACGCTCGCCGCCCGCCGTCGACACCAGGCATGCCTGCTCGCCAACCTGCTGACCGGCGCCCCCGGCATTGACGTGACCGATGTCCCGACCCGTCGAGGCTGGAACGGCTACAGCTTCCTCGCGACCGTGACCCTGGACGAGCCCCGCGCATTCTGTGAACACCTTGCCCGTCGTGGCGTACCAAACAGCGTCGGCACGTTCGGTTTGACCTCCGCCGATCAGCGCTCCGCGCTCGCCCCGTTCACCACCGCGCCGTGTCCCCACGCTGCTGCCGTCGTCGACCGGACCCTCGCCGTCATTCTCACCGACCACGACGACGAGCAGCGCATCGCCGGCTACGCAACAACGATCTCCCGAGAGGCCATGCAGTGGCAGCACCACATGTGACCAGCGACGGTAGGCCAGGCAGCCCCGCCGCCGGAGCCCGCGGGCATGGCCTTGCCACTGTCGATCGATCCCATCCCGGCGGCGTCCCCGCCAGCAACGTGATCGGAAGGAAAGCGTTGACGTGCGCCGACGTTCCTGCCACGTTCGATGGTTACCGCACTCGCCGCCTCGGCTCCAGTCTCACGGCACAGGTTGATGAACACCTCGGCGACTGCGCTGGGTGCCGACATGCCTGGAAGCGATGCCGGTGGGACGCGGCCCGGGGAACCGACCTGTACGAGCAACTCGCCGCCTACCTCGGTGACACGTTCGAGCCCTATTTCGACTCCTCCCGCAGGTTGGCGACCGAGTGGGACGAGGCCCGTCCCGTCAAACCGGAGGAGATCCGGCAGTTCTACCGCACCACCCGGGCGTACCTCTACAACCAAGTCATCTGGCACGCCAGTGGGGCCCGCCCCGACTACGTCACTGCGGCCCTGCCCATCCTTCGCGAGCACCCTGGGGCGATCCTCGACTGGGGTGCGGAATCGGTGCCGACCTGCTCCGGATGCACCACGTCGGCCTCGACGTCTGGGGCTGCGACCTGCCCTCGCCGCCCCGAGACTTCCTGCAATGGCGTGCCGTCGGTGGCGGGTACCACCGCCCGATTCTCGATACCGGCAGTCCCGACCAAGCCGTCCGGCCAGGCGTGCTGTGGATCATCGACACGCTCGACCATCTTCGTGATCCCGAAGCCGAGCTCGGCGGCCTCTTGAACCAGGTCGATCTGATGATCACCGAGCGGTACGAGGTCGATCAGCGGCGGGGCCGTCAAGGGTTCCATTTCCGGCGCACCCCGGCCGAGATAGCGCATTTCCTTGCCCTGTACGGCCTGCAACCCCGCAGGCCAGCGGAGACGCCCGAGGTGCTCTCGGTCTGGGTCCGTGCTCGGCTCGAGCGTCCGCAGCCTTCAGGACCTGGACCTGATGGCGCTGCCCGAACCCCGGCCTCTGGCGACCTTCACCTCCGCCGAGCTGCCCAGTTGCCCGGACGCGACACCGGGCCGGCGCCCACCGAGAAGGAGTGATAGATGCGCGAGGTTCTCCTCTTCTCCGCCGGGCTGGATTCCTTTCCGGCCTGGCACTACCTCGGCAAACCACCGGCACTGTACTTCGACATCCGGCACTACGGCCGGCAGCAGGAGATCGACACCGTGCAGGCACTCGCCAGCGCGCACGGGATGGACCTGACGATCAGCAACGAGCTTGATCTGTCAGCCTGGGCCACCCCTCAGGGGGACCTGATCCCGTTCCGGAACGTGCTGTTCGCGATGCTCGCCGGCTTCCGCGCCGATGTGGTCTGGTGCGTGGGCGTCAAGGGCGACCACACCGCCGACAAGAGCCCTGAGGCGTTCATACGGATGAGCGAGATGCTGACGGCGTTCGCTGGCCGGCCGATCCGGGTCGACAGCCCGTTCTGGAACATGACGAAATCGGAGATCGTCGCCTGGTACCTCGAGGCCGGTCTGCCCGTCAACGACCTGCTGCAGACGTTCTCCTGCGCGACGCCGGAAGACGCGTTCGCGCACTGCGGCCGGTGTCCGAGCTGCTTGCGCCGCTGGATAGCGCTGACCAACAACGACATCGCCGGCCACTTCGCCTCCCCGCCCTGGACCTGGGACCGAATCCGCGCCTACTACCTGCCCGCGATGGCCAGCGGCGGTTACCCGCCGCACCGTGTCGAGGAGTTCCGCCGCGCCATGGCCACCGTCGGTGTATTCCCCGAGCCACCTCGATGAGTCGCCGCCTGGCTCTCGCCCCGTTACGCCGACCCCTACGCCTTGGGAGTAGCAGTGAACGTCCTCGGCCTGCGGTTCGCCGCAAACATGTCCATCCTCTACGGGCACCTGCCCCTGCTGGACCGGCCGGCCGCGGCGGCGGCTGACGGCTTTGACGCCGTCGAATGCTGGTGGCCGTTTTCCAGTCCGGCGCCCGCCGACCGGGAAACCGACGCGTTCGCGGCCGCGCTCGACGACGCCGGAGTGCGTCTGGTCGCGATGAACTTCGTGGAAGGTGACATGCGAACCGGTGACCGCGGGCTGCTGTCGAGCCCGGGCCGCCACGGCGAGTTCCGGGCTGGTATCGACACCGCGGTCGGGTTCGCCGCGCGCGTCGGCTGCCGGATCCTCAACGCGCTGTACGGCAACCGGGAACCCGGCGCTGATCCTGCCCGTCAGGACCAGCTGGCCCTCGGAAGTCTCGCTAGGGCCGCCGCCGCCGCAGACACGATCGGTGCCAAGGTGGTGCTGGAGGCGATCAGCCCTCGGGAGGCCCCGGACTACCCGCTTGGCGACGCTGATGCGGCGGTGACGGCCGCCGACGCGGTCAACGCCGTGACCGGCCTCACCAACGTCGGTGTCCTGTGCGACCTCTACCACCACGGCCGCTCCGGCGAGGACGTGCCCGCGTTGCTGCGCCGGCATGCGGCCCGCATCGCGCACGTGCAGGTCGCCGACGACCCCGGCCGCGGCCGTCCCGGCTCCGGCGCGCTGGACTACCCGGCCTACTTCGACGCCCTGCAGGACATCGGGTACCACGGCTGGATCGGGCTGGAGTACGAGCCGACCCGTGATCCCGCCGTCGACTACGACTGGCTGCCGCACCTGCGGCCGGGCCGATGACGCGGGCGGGAGCAGACATGCCAGACATCACCACACCGGCAGCCGACGCGGAGGCCGGGCCGTCGTGGCGGTTCGCGCCGCCGCGGGGACGCCTGGTCACGTTCGAAGGGGTCTGGGGAGCGGGAAAGACCACCGCGGCTCAGCTCGTTGGCGCTGGGCTCCGGCGGGCCGGGTTCACCGTCCGGGTGGTCCATTACGGCGGTGAGCCCGGAAGCATTGGCCGGCTGTCGGCGTTCCTCGAACGCTCCCCGCTGCGCGTGCGGACTGGTCTCGGCGGTTACGCCCTGCCCCATCACAGCACCGTCGATGTGCTGCTGCGCCTGTGCCGTGAAGCCCATCACCACATCCACTGCTTCCGGCCCGCCCTGGCTGCCAACGACGTGGTGCTCGTCGACCACGGCGTCTACTCCAAGCTCGCCTGGGCTCTGGCGGTGCTGACCGAGACCGCCCCGGAAGTCGATCCCGCCCGCACGCTGGAACGGCTACGGGCCGTCGTCGCACCCTGGTTTTGCGAGCCCGACGTGCCGGTTTACCTCGACACGCCGTGGCCGTTGGCCCGAGAACGCGCGATCGCTCGCGGTCGCGGCGGCGGCGATCCTGCCGCGATCGAACGGCTGCTGTTCCTGCCCCGCTACACCGCCGCCTACCGGCAGGTCCTAGCCGGCCACGAGGACCGGGTGGCTCGGGTACGGGTCGGGCTGCGCGCCGCCGGCGCGGTCGCCGACGAGATCACCAGCCGGCTGCTCAGCACGCTGCGCGCCGCACCGCTGGCCGCGACCGCACCAGGGAGGGAATGAGTATGTCGTCGTTTCTCGACGCGTTGCCGGACGACCGGATCCTGCTGGATGTGTCCCTGTGGTCGGCCGACCTGTCCTCGCTTGGGGCGGAGGCGGCCCGGATTAGCCCGTACGCCGACCTGCTGCACATCGACGCCTCCGACACGCATTTCATTGCGGAGGCGCTGTTCTTCCCCGACCTCGTGCGCGCGGTCCGGCCGCACACCGATCGGCCGCTGCACGTACACCTGATGGCGCACCGACCGGCCCGGCTCGCGTGCGCGTTCGCTGACGCCGGTGCCGACCTGATCACCGTGCACGCGGAAGCCACCGGCGCGGCCGACGCCGTCCGGGCGATCCACGATGTCGGGCTGCTGGCGGGGATCGCGCTGATGCTGGACACTGACCCCGCCGACGCTCGCGGATTGCTCGCCGAGGCTGACGCGATCGTGCTGATCGGCACCCCGCTGGGCACCAAGGGCACCACCATGCATCCCGCCGCCCTGACGAGGATCACCGCGATGCGGCGGCTGTTGGACGTCGAACAGCGGCAAATCCCGATCATTGCCGACGGCGGCATCCGCCAGGACACCGTCGCGTCGCTCGCCGCTGCCGGGGCCAACGGTGTGGTCCCCGGATCGTTGCTTTGGGCCAGCCGCGACCTGCCCGGCACCGCCGCATGGATCCGCAGCCACCAGCCCGGACCGGAGGACCGATGACCAACCCACCTGACCTGTCGGGCTGGACGATCAGCCTCGACCTGTGGGGCACCCTGATCGTGCACGGCGACCGGGCGGCAGTGACGGACTGGCGGGTAGCCGAATTCACCCGCGTCCTGGACGCGTTCGGGCACGCCAGACCCGGCGCCCAGATCCGGCATGCGGTGACTGCCGCCGATCGCACCGCCCTTCACCGGCAGCGCCACGACGGCGTACAGCCCACCGTCGGCGAGCTGCTGGCCGGCGTCCTCGACCCACTCGCCGTCCAGGCGACGGCCGAGTTGCTGTCAGTGCTCGAGGTCGTGCACACCCACGCGAGTCTGCGCGGATGCCCGCGCCCGATCGACGGCGCGCAGGGCGCGCTGCGTGCGCTGGTCAGAACCGGTGCGCGGCTCGTGCTGACCTCGAACACCCTGTCGACCTCTCCCCAGGTCCACCAGCAGCTACTCGATGACCTCGAACTGTCGCCGTTCTTCGCCGACATGCTGTTCTCCGGAGAGCTCGGCGTCGCGAAACCACGGCCTGAGGTCTTCGCCACGGTGGCCGAACGCGCCCACAGCACGCCGGAAAAAGTGGTCCATGTCGGCGACGACTGGCTCACCGACGTCCGGGGCGCGCTGGACGCCGGCTGCCGAGCCGTGCACTACCAGCCAACCGGACGTCCCGCCCGACCTGGCGTCCTCGCCATCACCGCTCTCGATCAGCTCGTCGACGCGCTGTCCGCCGCCTGTCTGCCGACCGGCGCCCTGTCCTCCTCGGGGCCGCGATGACCACGACCGCATCGGCTGCCGCGCTGACCGTGCTGCCTGAGCATGGCGCCGGTGCCGGCTTCCGCCTGTCCGACCTACTGGCCCGCTACCGCGACGGCGAGAACAAGGTATTCGTCAGCGACGCCGTCCTGCACCACGGCACCCGGGACGATCCGCTGCTCTACACCGCCCACCGCGACGTCCTGCCGCGCCGGCATGCGCTCGACACCGACTGGTTCGCCGACCTGGTCGAATACCAGCCCGGCGTGCTGCCCGGCGGGGAGCTGCACCGCTCGACCGGGCACTGGAACACCCCAGCGCAGCTGGAGGTCTTTCAGACCTTGACCGGCCGCACTCTGATGATCACCGCTTGGCGAACCGCCGCGGGCCAGCCGGTTCTGCGGTATCAGGAGTGCCACGCCGGAGCGCTGGCCGTGATCCCGTTCGGCGGCTGGCACCTCACTCTCGTACTCGAGGGTCCGGCCGAAGTTTTCAACATCTACGCCGAACTGCCCGTCGCCGGAAACCCTACGGAGCGGGTCGACTGTGACGCGGACAAGTACCGGCGAGCCCTGGCCGTCGAGATCACCGCCGTGCGGGCCAGCGACGGATTCCAGCTCACCGGTGCCGGGCTTGCCGCTTGGGGCACCGCACGGCAGGCCGTCGAGCCCACCTGGTTGCGCCAGGCACTCGGTGCCGCGAGCCTGCCGGAGTTCTACAGCACTGCGCACGGATCCGCGCTCGCAGCCCTGGCCCGGTACGCGCACCGCCACCTGCCCGCGCACACGCCGGACCGTCACGAAGCGGAGAGCCGATGACATACCCAGCAGCGGCCGTCACCAGCGGCTGCGCCGCGACCTTCCGATGCGGCAACGCCACCGTCACCCTCCACACCGACAGCCCACAAGCGCTGGGCGAGGCACGGCGAACCCTCTACTCCTACGACGAACAACCCCCAGGGCCCGCGACCTGGCACATCTACCTCACCCTCGACCCGGACGTCGCGAGCAGCGCCGAGGCTGCGACAGGCGGGCGGCGCTTCGACATCGGACCGCAGACCTACGCCTACGAACACGAACGCACGGCCATTTCGCAGAGCACGTTCTGGGTGCCCGACCGGCGCACGCTGCTACACGCCGACCAGAAGGCGAGAACGATCGTGGTCCGGTGCGCTACGGCGGATGGGATCGGCCTGTGGGCGCCGCGGCTGGTGCGGCAGGCGATGACTGCGCAGCTGCTGGCCGAGGGGATGGTCTACGCCCACGCCGCCGCGTTCACCTGCCGCGAGCAGGGCATCCTGATCGCCGGCCACCGCGGACGTGGGAAGACGACCACCCTGCTGGCCGGGCTGCACCACCTCGGCGGCGACTACGTGACCAACGACCGGCTGATGCTGCACGCCAGCGACAACGGCCTACACGGTTACCCCTGGCCGATGCCGCTGCGCGCCGGGATCGGCACCCTCGCGGCCCTGCCGCATTTGCGCCACCGTGTTCCCGCTGGCCAGCGGGCGCTGACGACAGAACAGAGATGGGCCTTCCCACACAAGGTCGTCATCGAGCCGGCTGGCTTTCAGGATCTGCTGCACCGGGGCGGGAAGGTCGCCGCCCAGATGATCCCATCGATGATGATCTGGCCGCACCTCGACCCCGCCCGCACCGGCGTCGTCGTCGAGCGCGTCGACCCCGACGAGGTGCACCAGAGGCTGGTCGACACGCGAATGTTCATGCGCGACCCCACGCGTGGCACCAGCGCGCACATCAACCAGTGGCTCGTGCCCGGCCCGGCCGGCGAGGTCACCGACGCCCACCTGCATCGCACCGCCGCTGCGCTGGTCTCGCGGCCCTGCTACCGCGTCCACGCCGGCGCCGACCCGGCCGCACTGGCCGACGCCGTCGGTGCGCTACTCGACGCTGGGGAGCCCCGATGACCGCGACGCCTGCCACATTCTTTCCCGACACCAGCGGCTGCCCGCGGGCGTACCGGCTGCTGCGCGCAGCCTGCGAACCGCCCGGTCCCACACTCGACCCCGGCCTGGTCGGCGAGGACATTCGGCCGCTCGGCGAAGTGCTGGAGTACGCCATCGTCGCCAAGATGCTCTGCCTGTTCGCCGACTGGCTCGACCGCTGCGACCACACGGCGGACCTGGCCCGGCCGATGCAGCAGTTTCTGCGTGGCCAGCGGCGGCTCAACACCCACCGCTGGCGTATGCACCACCGGGAAGCCGTCCGCGTCATCGGCGTTCTCGCCGCCCGGGGCGTTCCGGCCGCCGCGATCAACGGGATCGCGCACGCGAGCGTGCTCTACCACGGCGACGGATCCCGCCAGTCCAGCGACGTCGACATCCTCATCCCCGCCGAGGCCGCCGACGACGCCGTGAACGTCCTGACCAGCTGCGGCTACTACGCCACCGGGCGCCGGCCCACTGCCCTGCACCGGGACTTCGACGATCCTGTGGTTCCCGGCGTCACCCTCGACCTGAGCACGCGGCTGGCGCACACCAGCGACCCGGCCGACATCGCCTGCGTGCTCGCCCGCCGCACGCCCGCGCCGCAACATGTCGCGGATCTGGAGCCGTTGCCGATCCTGAGCCGCGATGACGGGTTCCTGCACACTCTGGCCCGCGTCGCCGCGCAGCGCCGCTGGCCTGCGCTGGCCGACGCGCTGCGCTACAGCGCCCACAGCAGCACCGCGACAGATGCGGCCACCGTGGTGCCCATGCCGGCGCAGACCGGATGGCAGCTGCTGCGCTCCTGCTGGCCCCATCTGCCCGAACGGCCGCCGCTGTCCGAGACTGCGGGAGACCGGCGGTGATCGTGCAGTTGGCCGGGCTGCCCGGCACGGGCAAGAGCTCACTGGCCGCCGCGCTGCGCGCGCACCTCGGCCACGGTTGCCTGGTGCTCGACAAGGATCACGTCCGGGCCGCGCTCTACGAGGCCAGCGGCCAGGTCACCTACCGCCGGGACCAGGACGACTTCGTGGTCTCTCTGCTACACCAGGCCGCGCGTGAGCATCTGACCCGGCAGCCGGACGCCACGGTCATCCTTGAGCGCACCTGCACCCGCCGCTACCAGATCGACGACGTGGTCCGACTCGCGGCCGGACTGCACCAGCCGCTGGCAATCATCAGGTGCTGGTGCCCCGATCCTGTCGCGCGAGCCCGCCTCGACGCCGACCGGCAGCACGGCCAGCACCCGGCTGCCGACCGCGGCTTCGCCCTCTACCAGCAGCTGCGGGCCACCGCGGAACCCATCAGCGTCCCGGCGCTGCATCTGCGCACCGATACGACGGCGGCGCGGATCCTCACCGCCGCCGTCGATTACCTCCACGACATATCCACAGCCCCCGCGCCGGTGGAAGGAGCCGCCCGATGACGGTCGACCTTGCCGTCATGCTGAACATCGCACGCGAAGCCGTTCACCTCGGCACCCGCCGGCTGAAGACCCAGGCCGTCCAGCAGGTCATCGCCAAAGGCGACCGGGACATGGCCACAGACATCGACCACACCATCGAACGCGAGATCCTCGCATTCCTGGCCGAGCGCACCCCCGGCATCGACCGGTTCGGTGAGGAATCGGGCGGGAACCTGGCCACCCCGCACCGATGGGTCCTGGACCCGGTCGACGGCACTCTCAACCTCGTCCATGGCCTGCCCCTCTATGGCGTCTCCCTGGCGCTGACTGACGGCATCCGGCCGCTGCTCGGCGTGATCAGCCTGCCCGCTCTCGACCACACCTACTGGGCAGCGCCCGGCATCGGCGCCTGGCGTGACGGGAACCCGATCGCACCGTCCACCGTCAACCGCCTGTCGGAGGCAATGATTACGATCGGTGACTACGGCACCGGCGACGACGCGCCGGAACGCAACGCTGTCGCGATCGCCCTGCACACCGCGCTCGCGCCGGTCGCGGGGAAGGTGCGCATGCTCGGCTCGGCGGCCGTCGACCTCGCGCTCGTCGCGGATGGCACCCTCGACGCCAGCATCACCCTGGGCAACCGGGACTGGGACATGGCCGCCGGCGTCGCGATCGCCCGGGCGGCGGGCGCGGCCGTTACCGACACCGCCGGCAGCCCGCACGACAGCCGGTCGCTGACCACGATCGCCACCGCACCCGGACTCACCGGGGCCATCCTGCACATCCTGGCCACCGCCACCACCGGAACTCGCTACGCATCCGACAGGAGGGCCGCCTCATGCTGATCGCCTTCGAGGGACTGCCCGGCGCTGGGAAGACCACCCAATCCCGAGCCCTCGCCGCGCACCTGTGCCAGCACGGCGCCGCCGTCACATACCTGCCCGACAACCTCACGCGCGGCGCCGAACCGCTCGGCCGGACCCTGCTGACCCTGTTCGACTCCGGCGACCCATTCTCCCGGCACGACAGCGTGCTCACCGATACCTACCTCGCCGCAGCGATCCGCGCCGACACCTACGCCACCCACATCGCCGGCGCGCTCGTCGCCGGGAACACCGTCATCGAAGACCGCGGCCTGCACACCCTCTACTCCTACAGCCTCGCCGGGCTGCTGCAGAAACACCGGACCCCACCCGATGAGGCGATCGCCTGGCTGCAGCAGGTCGGCGTGTTCGCCGGCCCGGCCGCCGACCGATCGTTGTGGCTGCGCCTTCCCCCCGACGACGCCATCACCCGCGCCGAGCAGCGGCAAGGCCACCCGTACACCGGCGAGCAGCGCGCGTTCCTGCGCTACGTCCACGACGCCTACACCGTCCTCGCCGAGACCGACCCCGATCTGCGTGTCATCGACGCCGGCGAACTCGGCACCGACGACGCGCATCAGGCGGTGCTCGCCGCTGTCGCCGACCTGACCGCACCCGCCGTCGACCTGTCCAGCGTCGCGTGAAATCCCCGGCCGCGTCAGGCGAGCCAGGGCGATGCCGGGCCACTACGGTCGGTCCCCAATAGTCCGTTTCGTCCCATCAGCCCGGAGTCGAAGATCCATGTCAGTTCCGCTCATCGAAGCCCCCACCGACCTTCTCGCCGAACTTCGTCGCGTGCGCGCCGGCGCCGCCGACGACCGCGACGCCGCGCTGTTGGCGCTGGGTCTACGTCCCCTCACCGGAGGCATGCAAAACGACCTCTACCTGTGGGCGTCTCCGCACGGCGACGACGTGGTGATCAAGCTGTACGTCAAGTCCGACCGGCAGCGCATGGAGCGGGAGTGGGCCGCCCTGACCTTGCTCAAACCGCACGGCCTCCGCACGGTCCCCGCCCCGCTGTGGCTCGACGAGGCACCGGTCGAGCCCGCGATCGGCATGACCCGGCTTCACGGCCAGCCGCTGATCGAGGCCGCGGACCAGCTGGCCGCGCTGCGCGCCCTTGCCCACACCACCACACAGCTGCAAGCCGTGCCCCTGACCGGTCTGCTGGCCGGACTTCCCCGGATCGACACCGGTGAGCACTACATGGTCCGCCTGACGCAAGCGTGGCCGGAGCTGCTGTCCGGTCAGCCCGACGACCCGCTCACCCCCGTCATGCAGCAGCTGCTGGCGGTCTGGCAGCGCAGCGGGGACGCGGACCTGGTCGCAGCGTCTGACACGCCGGTACTGTCCCGCGGTGACGCGAACCTGCTCAACTGGATGACGACCGACGACGGTGCCGCCTGCGTCGATTTCGAGTACGCCGGCTTCAGCAACGTGGTGTTCGACGCCGCCGACCTCATCGAGCACATCTCCGGCCGCGTGGTCCCGGACAGCATCTGGACACAGCTGCTGCCTGACCTTGGCGTCACCGACACCAACCGACACCAGTTCGCCGCGAACCAGCGCACCTGCGCCCTGCGGTGGCTGGCGGTCTTGTGGAAGCAGCGCGACCGCCGCTGCGAGGAGTTCGCCGTCCAGTACGAGCGGGTCGACATGCTCTTCAGCAGCGCCAACCCCTACGCCTGACCCCCAACCTCAAGACCCGGCCGGCCGCGTTCACGCGGACCCCATGGTCCGCGTGAACGCCTCCTCCCAGATAGGCAGCACATGCGAATAGTCGTGAGTCGCAGCCAGGTCACGAGCCGCCTGCGCCATCCGCTCCAGGCGCGAAGGATCCTCGCGCAGCAGCGCGATTCGGTCGGCGAAGCGCCGGGCTACCGCAGGGTCCGCCGGGTCCCCGCCGATCAGGAAGCCCGTCACGTCGTCCACGACCCGGTCCGGCAGCGCGCCAGCCGCCGAACACAGGATCACGTCACCCGCGGCTGCGGCCTCCAGCGCCGCGATGCAGCAGGTCTCCGGGTACGTGGTGGGATACAGGTAGAACTGCGCGGTCAGCTGCAACTCGATCAGGTCAGGCTTCGCGACCCGCCCCAGGAACCGCACGCCGTCCGCCGACATCGCGACCGCGCGCCGGTACAGGTCTCCCGCGCGTCGCTCATCCTCGTCCACGGTGATCCCTCGCAACAGGTGGCTCGACGCGACGAACAGCTCCGCGCCCGGATACGCCGAACGGATGATCGGCCACATGTCCAGAAGCGGCTCCAGCCCGCGTTTCGGGTTCGCGGCGTGCAAAAACCTTCCGGGTACCTTCGGCAACCGCCGGGCATAGTGTGAGGTGTCTAGCCCATCAGCGGTGACGACCCAATTCGCCGTTTCAGGATAGCCAAAGTTGTCCAGGTAAAGGCGGCGTTGAAAATCAGAAAACGCGATCAGGATGTTGATTTCGTCGTTCAGGACCTGATCCAGAAGGCTGTCGTTTGGCGTCTTCAACCCTAGTTTCGCCACCCTGACGGGCGCATTGAATTTTCCGGGCTCAACTCTTTTTGTGCGTACCCAAAAGACGATCACGTCCCGGTACTCTTCTTCACGTAAGGAAGGCAGGGGATGCCAGTGCACGCCCTGGTCCTCGACGCGGGGGCAGTCGGCGAAAACCCGCACCTCGTGCCCCCTCGCGGCGAGTCCGCGGGCGGCAAGCACGAGCGCGGTCTCATTGCCGCCCAGGCCCTTACTCTCCAGGTCGGAGGGCTGTACGGACAGATACCCCGGGTGCGCTATATCAATTTTCACGACACTCCCAATTGACATGCAAACCGCGCGTCAGGCACCTCTAGGCCGCCAGGTTCGCCGACCGAGGCGAGATTGATAGAAGGCTACACACGAATCCGCTGAGGCACAACAGGACCGACAACGCGGAATTCTCCCGGAGGCGACCATGAACGTTCTCGTCCTCGACCTCGACGACACGCTCGTTGACGACACTCGCGCCACCCGCGAATCGGTGGCCCAGGTCCTAATGTCGCTGAATCTGGCCGCCGATTCCAGGGCGGTGGATCAAGCTCTGTCGCATATCCGCAAGATGTGGTCACGCCATCCCCATCGCCATACCGGGCCACTTGCCTCCGTCAGCGGGTGGGAAGCGCCAGGGCTTCTGCAAGGTAGGGATTTGAGCGGTTCAGGTGATTCCGAGGAGTTGTAGTGGCCGGTCCGGGTTTCGGCTGTTGTGGCGTAGGGCTTTGGCGACGTTGGTGACGCCGGCCATCCGGAGCAGGCTGATCACGGTGTTGCGGAGGGCGGCCATAGCTTGTGGGGCGTTGCCGGTGCGGACCTGGCTGGCGTCCTCGCCGAAGGTGACGTCACGCAGGTAGTGCAGGGCCTCGATCAGCCAGTGTCCTCGTAGCCAGTCGGCCAGGTCGGCAGGCCGGGCCTCGGCTGCGCCGAGGCTGGTGATGGCGTAGACGGTGACGGTGGACCACCGTCCTGTGGCCTGGTTGTACCGGCGCCGGCGAATTCGTAGGGCCTGGCTGGCGTGCGGGAAGTCGATCGCGAGGGGACCGAGGCAGGTGACTGCTTGCAGCGCTCGGATGTCGCGGCGGCCGTGACCGTGGCTGCTGGTTTCGTCCAGGACCGGGATTTTGGCCCAGGGCAAGGCCTTGAGCTGCCGGTACAGTCGCGGCTGGTTCTTCTTCGCGGTGAACAGGTACGCGGCGTGTTTGGTCTCGGTCAGCCAGCGGGCGTGCTCACGTTGGGTGTGCAGGGCATCCGCGGTGATGACGGCACCGGTCAGGTCGAGGTCGTCCAGCAGCGGCTGGAACCGGGTGATTTCGTTGGTCTTGCCGTCGACGCCGGTCTGGGCGAGCACCGCGCCGGTGTGCTGGTCCAACGCGGCGAGCAGGTGGACCTGACCGCCGGGGCGGCCGCTGCCGCGTAACGTCTTGCCGTCCACAGCGATGGCCCGACGGCCCACTGCCGGCGTGACGGCTGTCCGGTTGATCAGCCACCGGCCGATCGCCGTGTCCAGAGCATCGGCGTCGACACGCGCCAGGACCCGCCCGATCGTGGACGCGTTCGGCACCAGATAGGCGTTGGTGAACCGATCCCGAGCGACCTGCAACCGGTCCAGTGTCGATACCGGCAGGTCGGCCGCCCACTCACCGATGGCCGACACCGAACGTTGCCCGGCAGCCACCGCGCTCACCGCGACCGTGAGCAGGCTGGGCAACGAATGGACCCGGCCACGTGGGTCACGCGGGTCGGGTACCCGGGCCAGAGCCTGCAACAGGCCGGCGGCATGACGATGCGGATCATCCGACACGCGGTGCAGGCGTGCGGACAGCCCGCCGATCAACGATGATGGCTCCACGAGCGCGGTCCTCGAGTTCGATCATTTGGCCTAGACACCTGAATGATCAGCCGAAGACCGCGCTCTACCTCATGTAACAGCCGCAACCGGCGTGACTACCCCGAAGCCGGCAGACCGGTCATATCTCGATCTTGCAGTAGCCCTGTGGGAAGCGCTATGGCTGCCGACCACAGGCTCCGGACTCTCCGCGGCAGTCGCGGATTCACTGCACACGCACGAGATCCGGGTCTGGGAGACGATCATCGAATCGCTGGGCGGCCACCCGGGGCAGGCGGTTGCGGTGGCCCGTACCTTCCGAGCCTGCCGTCGTCGTGCCCTCCGGCTGTTGCCTGGCGTCGAGACCGGCCTGACGCTACTCGGGCGGAGGCATGTGCTGTGGGTGGCGACCAACGGCCTGCCTGCTCACCAGCGTATGAAGATCGCAGCCACCGGGCTGGAGCCGCTCCTGGACCGGGTCCTAATCTCCGGTGAGATTGGAGTAACGAAGGCCGATCCCGGGTTTGCCGCAGCAGTCGGGCGGTCACTTCGGAAGGACGGGCAGCAAGTCTGCCTGGTCGTCGGCGACAGCGCCACCCAAGATCTGCAGCTAGCGAGCAACGGCGCCTGGCAGGCAGCCCACATATGCCTGGAAGGGGCGTGTGCCGGCGACGCACCTCGTGGCGTCGTCGTGACTCATGCGCGGTTGCTTGCCAATGTGAGCCTCCGCTGCGGCTGCTGACAACAGAGTCGACGACGGCAACTACGCGCAGTGCCGGCGTGCCGGTTCCGCTACAGAGTCAGGTACGCGCGCTGATGTACAAAGATCCGCATGCCCCGAGGAACAGGGTGCCGCTGGCCATCGGCCCACCAGTCTCCGTGCCAACGCCTACGCTCAGTTACCAGCACGCAGTCGGCCGATGCCCGCATTGCGGCAGATGCGGATGCCTGATCATGCCGAACATGGTCTTGCGCCTTCACGCCGTGCATGGTGACCACGACCACCGACGGCCGGGTGAGCACCACATTGACCCCTGTCCGCCGGGACAGGTCAGGACCAGGAAGGGGCTGCCGAGTTTCCCGTCGTTGTGTCGGTGGTCGGCGGTAGGTTCCCGGTCATGTTGGAGAGTCTGTCGGATGTGGCGTGGGCTGAGTTGGAGCACGCGTATGGGTCTGCGGCTGACGTTCCCGACCGTCGGACGATTCGGCTCTGACGAAGCTGTCCGATTCGTACCCGCCCGCACCCGCACCGCCGCGACACGATCCGATGCTCGACCACCCGCACGCCGATATCCGGCAGGTCGAACACCTGCCGCACGGCCACACCCGTCACCGGAGCCCCAGCCAGCCCCGCACCACACCCACCACAACCAGCCGGTTCATGCTCGACCCGCTCATGCGGATCAGCGACCTGCCGCAACGTGCGCCCCTCATGACCAGGCTGCCCACCCGGCCGCTCCCGCAACGACTTCGGCGTCGGCTTGACCAACCCATCCGACGACGGCGGCCGCGACGAGTTCGACGAATCCTGCCCCAACCGGGCCCGCAGATCCGCGTTCTCCGCCCGCAACACCGCGTTCTCCCGCCGCAACCCGGCGTTGTCCCGCTCCAGCTCACCGATCCGCGCCTCCAACCGGGCAAGCCGCTCAAGCAGCTCCACGATGGATGGCATTCCGGACACCCCACCATGATCCAGAACAGACAGCACGCGGGTCAAGCCAACCCACGGACGACCACCTGATCAGTCACCTCACCGCATGGTGATAGGGGTCGAAGACGTAAAATGGTCCACAGCGCTAGAGTGATGGCCGGTCTGCGATGATCTAAATGTGCGAGGCGGCGGCATGGTGCGGCAGGCTCGCGACCTGACCTTGTGGCAGGTCGCACCATCGAGCTGCCCGTGCGAGCTCAATCAGAACGTCGACTGGCCGCTCGTCCTGGATGCGGACGCCCAGCGCGGAATCCTGACCGATCTCCTGTACCGCGAACTGCGGCGAGCGTGCGTGAACTGCGGCCGTGCGCTCGACATCATCGCGCCCGTGTTCGTGGTGGGCGAACGGCGGGAGGGACTGTGCTGGCGTCGTGACCCCACCGGACCCGGGATCCACGCGGACCGAGAACTCGCTGCGGCGCATTTAATCAGGCTGCGGCGGAGCCGGCATGCCGCCGAGGTCATGGAGGCGGCGCCGCTCAACACCGTCCAGCTGCGGGCCGTGCTGCTGATCGACCCGGAGGTCAACCTGCCCCTCGCCCGGCCCGGCATGTTCCGCACCGCCGATGCACCGGCAATCGACCGTATGCTCGACGCGGCGGAGGCACGCCATCGGGCACTCGGTGGCGCCGATTGCGCGAACGAGCTCATCCATGCGCAGACGTACACGACCGCGGCGGCGATCCGCCGCACCCATGCGGTGCTGGGCTCGCGGGCGGCGCAGCGGGAACTGTCCGGCGCCGTCCGGCGACTGCGCGGGCAGGGCAAGCCGAATCGAGCCGCAGACCTCGAGCGGATACTCAGCCCAGGCAAAGATCCGCGACTCAGGGAATCCACGCCATCGGTTGTGGTCCTCAAGCATGTAGGCGCCGGAGGCCGGGACATCGCGGCCGGCTCGGTGATGGCGTTCGACGCGTATCTGGACACGCGGTGGACCACCGGGTCGGGCCGGCCGACGCCCGAACTTAGGGACCGGACCTGGTTCGGTCTAACGCAGGCAGTCGCGCTGTGCCGCACGCACACGCTCGAATGTCCCTGCCCCGCAATTATTCTGGAACTGCTCGGCCGGGCGCGATCTGGCATCTACGACATCGACGTTGTTGATATGCTCGGCGAGCTGAGCGTCTGGCTGGTCGATGCGGCCGAAGGAGGTCCGAACGGTCTTCTCGATGTCGCCGAAGCCGTCTACCTGGCGTTGGCGAATACGCTTCGCGGCCGCGACGGTCACAGATATGCACGTACGCGCCTGAACACCGCAGTGCTCTACAACAGATGGAGCTCCGGCGACGTCGAGGCGAGGCTGCGGGACGGTGAGCGTGCCGCGCTGGAGGCGCAGTCTTTCTTCGACCGTGAGCACCACCCCGAGGACTGGGCAAGGGCCGCGCAAAGCCTGGGCGTCAACTTCAGCCGACGCGTCACCGGCGATGATGTCGCGAACGTCAGGCAGGCGATCTCGTGGTTTGAACGGGCGCTTGAGGTATTCACCCGTGACATTGACCCACCGGCCCACGTGAGAGTACAGCAGAACCTCGCGCTGCTACTCGCGACGAGCGGCTCGCGGGCCGACCTGGAGCGGGCGATTGCGATGCTGGAGGACTCCCGTGCCTTCGATGCCACGTCGGGTCATCGCAGCTTGTGGCGTACCGACACTTCCGTGCTTGCGCTGGCGCTTGTCGGTGCGGGACCTGACCACTGGCCCCGGGCCGAGGCGCTCTTCCTCGAACTGCTAGATGACATCGACCGGTGGCGGCAACCCGACATGTGGGCAACCGTGGCACGACAGGCTGCATACCTCCAGGCGGTGCAAATCAAGGAGGCAGGCGGCACGCGCCGTGACCTGGCCGCATACGCGGGACCGCTCGGCTTACTGTCCGAAAGCCTCGCGACCGCCACGGCCACCGGCTCCAACCGCAGTATCCGGGCCGCCGGCGAACTGCTCGGACCATTGTTGCTGGAGGTCAACGACACGGCCGGTGCCGCCGACGTTCTGGTCGCGGCCGTCGAGGCCGCAGAGGGGATTCGACTGGCCCAGAGCGACCGGGACACTCGGCTGGCCGAGCGGCGTGGCGATGAGGGCCTTTACCTGACGTGTGCCCTGGCACAGCTGTCGTTGGCGCGGCCGCTTGCCGCAGCGGTCGTCCTTGAGTGGCTCCGCGCCCGTGAGCTGGTCGACGCAGCCAGCGGGCCGATGCCCCGGCAGCCCGGGGAACAAGACGTGATCGGCGCGCTGGTTCCCGGCCGCGCAGCCCTCTACGTCTGGGGTCAGCACACCGGAACGACCGCGTTGCTGCTGTTGCCGGACGAGGGGCGTGGGTACCGGTCCATCGCGGTGCACAGCCAACTGCTGACCGTTCCCGCGGTTGGCGACCTCTGGGGACGCGCTGTCGTTCGGAACGGCGGCACATCGGCCCAGGGACAGGATCAGGGCGGTTTGCGGGCCCTGGGCGTTTCGATCGGAGAGGTCGGCAGGGCGCCCGCGCTGGAGCTGCTGCGCGCACCGCTCGACGAGCTCGGGGCCGTTCTCGGTCCGGCGCTCACAGAGGCTGGCACGAAATCGGTAGCGGTCATTGCATGCGGTCCACTCGGCAACGTGCCCTGGGGGCTCATGCGGATCGGCGATGAACGACGCCTCGGCGATGTGTGCGAGACGGTACTAGTGCCATCGCTGACCTGGCTCGGCTTACCTCGCAACATCGACGAGGCAGACGCGCCCACGGTCGTGATCGCAAACACCGACGCGCGGCCGGGCCGGTCGCTGCCGTACGCCGACGCGGAAGCTGAGGATCTCGCTGCGCTCCCTGCTACCGAACGGCTTCGCAACGCCGAAACGACCCGTTCGGCGTTGCTCAAGCGGCTTGAATCGGCCCGCTGCCTGCACGTAGCCTGCCACGGCGAAATGCTGCGGCGCACCGTCGCCACCAGCCGCACCGCGCTGCCAGTCACTATGCCGGACCGTCTGGCTGATGCCATCGCGTCCGACGAGCGCCGCGTTAACAAGACCGAGCCGCCTACGGTGTCGATCCGTCTCGCTGGCGGTGAACTGCTCGGCCCAGCCGACCTGCTCGCACGACGCATCCGGACCCGTATCGTCGTCCTCGCCGGCTGCGACACCGCCGTCGTCGCACGGCAAGAGGTTAGCGACGAGCTGTGGGGCCTGCCCGGCGCGTTTCTGGCGGCGGGGGCTGGCGCGGTCGTCGCGGCCCTGTGGCCGGTCGATGACCGCAGCGCCGCACTCTTCATGATCCGGTTTCATCGGCTGCTCGCCCTTGGCGAGCCGGTCGGCAGCGCGCTGCGGCAAACCCAGGACTGGCTCCGCCGCGCCGACGTGCGTGAACTCTCGTCGGTCCTAGCCGACCTATCGCACCTCGGCAAGCTCGACTGGCCGTGGCGCTCGCACCCCCCGGCGATGCGGCCGTACGAGCGCGAGGAGCATTGGGCGGGTTATGTCGTCGTCGGCGACCCGGGGAAGCGTCTCGTGACATCCGCCATTACCGAGGAATAATCTGTACGCATCACGCTGCCGCTTCGCCGATGCATTCCGATGGCGGATCGCTGCCGTAGTGGCGATGCCCCAAGCCCGGCTTCCAGTCCGGATCCCACCCGTGGCTACCACTGCGGCCTGTCCGGCCGCCTGAATCGAGTCCAAAATCGTACACTGCGGGCCACATACCCACGTTTCCTGTGATCTCGTCTGCGGTAACCGCCCGAGCGCGAGCCGAGCAACCTGGCGCATCGCGCTCAGCCGGGGCACGCGTATCAGACTCTGCCAAGATCGAAAGTGCGGAGGCATCTACAAGATCGGGCGCACGCTCATCGGCATGTCCGAACATTTCCGCACCTCGATGCGCCACGGTGGCGGCTACCGAGGGTGACGGATGTGCCAGCGCCGGCGCGCATTGCCTGCGGCAGATGTGCGCACGTGATCTTGTCGAATCTCAAGGACATCCGGAACGACCGGCCTCGGCGCCCAGCTCGCTCGCGAACTCGGGATCAACGAACGGACCGAACATCGCTTGATTCGAGAAGCTGGCAGGTGAGCGCTGGCGTCTCGGTCATTGAGGTGCGACCGGGTTGGCCGTGAGCCGGTCGCGCACTTGTTCGGGCAGCAGGCCCTCTTGACTGAAGTGCCCGGCGACCAGTGCCCGGAGTTGGTTGTCATCGAGGCCAGGACGCTGGGCCATCAGGTCGCCCCATGCGCGTGCCGCCGCTTCCGCGAGCCCGAGTACGACGTCCGGGTCGACAACATGGATGTGAGGTTCAGCGCCTGCAGCACCGGTGGGGTCAACGGCCGGTTTGGGGGAGACGATCACGGTGGCGCTGTCCGGCGGGATGTCGGCGACCGCACGATCGGACTTAAGCAGACGAAGTTGATCGCCGGCCTGACGAATGTCTTTCTGCGGGACGAGGCCGGACGGCTCGTGGTCACTCTTCGCGTCGATGGCCAGCCAGAGGTGATGATCCCAGCACCACGTGGAATCGCAGCGACCGGAGCCCGGCGGCTTCTGCGCATCGGCCCCCAGGAGGTAGCCGAGCTTGGTCAGGGCGGGCTCGTACACGGTCGGCTTGCGTTCCTTGAGGGCAGCGAGCATCTCCTCGGCCACCGTCGCGGCCTTGGGAATGGAGGTGCTTTTCAGCCGGGCTGCGACCGACGCAACTGCGGTTGCGGAAGCTGATGAGAGGGCGGACGCCTGAACGGTCGGCATCGGCGCGAGTTCGCGGATCCACATCGAGGGTTTGGCTGCGGCTTCGGCCTGGGCGACAAGAGCGACCGCGTTCTGTCGAAGTGCCTGGTTGGCCGTGGTGACTCCGGCCTGGTCTGCCCAGGTAGCCGCCAGATAGAGCCAGAACGAGCGGTAACCGCGTAAGGCGTTGCCGCCCTTGCCCAGTTCCAATGCGGCCTCGTTGGCGCGGGCGCTGGCCTCCTGCCATTCGCCCATGCCGGCTAGAGACCACGCTTCGACCTCGTGTTTGACTGCGGCGGCCAGCGCGTCGCTGCCTGGCGGAGGCGTCATCGTGGCCTCATTGCGTAGCTCAGTGATGATCGGCTCGGCATCGGTGCGCCACGGGTCGTCCTGGCGCAGGAACGTCGTGACGTTGTCGAGGATATCGGCGGCTGAAGTCCGTCGGCTGTTCTGGATACCGAAGTCGATCTCCGCCTGGAGCTCGGGATCGAGAGTCTGTCGGATCTCGGGTCTGACCATGTACGTCGTCAGGTCGGCGCCCAACACGATCACGACGGCCCAGTCATTCGGGCCGCGCGTGCAGCGGCCAACTCCTTGCACGACGCGCGTACGGACGCGTTCAGCCAGGGCGGCGCCTGCGCGGACGCTCTGCGACAGGAAGCGTTCTTGGAGATTGTCCGCGTCCGGCTTGCCGTTCAGGACGACGACGCGACAGTCGTCGCCGGGAAGATCGAGCCCGTCGTACCGAGCGGCGAGGCCGCAGACGGCGTTTGGTAACGCGCCGAACTGCTCCATCCCGCCTTCGACGTCGTTGATGCCGAGCACGGGCCAGCCGGGTTGGGCAAGGTCACTCGCGGTGCTGATGGCGGTATTGGTATCCGGAGCGAGGACCAGCGCCTTGCCCGCTGCTGCCACGACGGATCGGGCAAGTTGCTGAGCATCAGTGACCTCAGCCAGTTCGGGGAAGACGAAGAACCTACGGCCAGACCTCGGTGTGGGTGCCGTGTCGGGCAGCGCTACCCGCGTGATCGCCGGGCGTCCAAAGGCCCGTTCGAGTTCCCCACCGCTGCCCAAAGTCGCGGACAGGTAAATACGCTGCGCGGCCTGCGCGAAGACCAGGTTCTTGCTCGTGGGCGGGATGACCGGCCGGATCAAGATGGCACCGTAGGAGACGTATGCCAGGCAGCTCGGTATGACGTCCCTGATCATGGAGTATCGGTACGTCCAGGGCGTCGGGAGCTGGGCGAGAACCGCGTCGGTCTTGCTGACCATCTCGGGCTGACGCAGGGGAACGACCAGCCGAGCGCTGCGGTACATGCCGGGGTCCGGCGTGTAGTCGCGAAGCCGTTGCAAGGGGATGCCGCCGATCGACGGCGCGAGGACGTCGAGGAGATCGGTATAGGCCTTCTCGTTCGTCGACCGTCGAATGTGGATGGCGTACTGCTCGCTGACGTACTGCTCCCCGGCGTGCGCGTCGTCGAACAGGAGCAGCTCTGGTACCGCTAGGTGCGGATTGCTGTTGAAGATCGTGTTGTAGGTGGTCACCGCGACCACGTCGGCAGCCTCGTACGCCGCGCGGTCTGCCGTGGACCAGCTTGCGTGGCTGCCCACGAGGGCTACGGCAGGAACGCCCTCCCGAGCGGCCACCTTCGCGACTTGCGAAGCGAGCTGTTGGGTAGGGCAGGCGTAGGCAACTCGACCTGTTCGGGTGACCCTGACCCAGTTGGCGATGATGAGTCCGGGCAGCGTCTTGCCGGTACCGGTCGGTAGTTCCAGCGCGAGGTCGGGATCCGTGGTGTGGTCGGTGGCATACCGCCGTAGAAGGTCCCCTTGGTGAGTCCAGAGCCCCGGCACCGCATCGGGCCTGCGCGGGAGGTCGCGGTACATGGCTTCGGGGTTGGCCGCCGCAACCGCCTTCTTCGCCCCGCCCTTGAACGCCACGCTTGCCTCTTCTTCTCTCGGTTGCCGTCTGGGGATTCTATCGATCGGTCGGGTGGGCGACCGGACTATGCCTCGCCTGGCTCGTGGGTCTGAATCTTGCGGGGTAGCTGGTCCGTGTGCTCGGCGTCCCACTCGGCGAGGACTTTCGTGACGAGATGGTCGATGACAGGCCGGATCGCATCGTCCGGGACGTCATCGATGTCGAGCCGGGCGATCAAGGCCTCGTACATCGCCCGCAAACGCTTCTCCCGGTCATCCGGCGCATCGTCGGGTCCGACGCGAGACAGGTATGCGCGCATCTCCTCGGCCTGCTTCGAGGTGGTCACGAGGTCGGCAAGGCGCAGTCTTCGTGCCATCCCCTTGCCGATGGTGACCAGCAACGGCGGAAGTACCCGCTGGGCGTGGCCCTCGCTGTACCGGACGAACAGCTCCGCCGGCTCCGCGATCTGGTTCGCGAGAGCCCCAGCCAGCAGGCCGACGCAGGCGTCGGTCAGCCGAACCGGCGCCCGGCGAGCCCACGAGTTCGCGGGCTTGGTCGAGTAGCGGTACTCGGCCGTGACATGCCGCAACAGTGCCGAACCGCTCGCGTGGGTGAAGTACTGCGACGCCGGCCGATACGCCGTGTCGTACAGGTGGATCGCGAGCGTGGCGCCGGTCCGGGAGTCGATCTGCTCGGTCATCGACCGTACGTCGGGAAGTTTGCGCGGTTCGCCGAGAGCACGTACCGCCTCTCGGATCACCGAGTCGGGGATGATCCCGGTGCTCGACATGAAGGTCAGCAACGTCGGCGCGACCTTGATCTCGGATTCGCGGAGCTTGCGGACGGCGTTGGGGTCGTGCAGGCACCGCAGCCCGACGATGCAGGTCTCCATCGCGGTGCGCGCCAGCAGCGGCGCCGACTCCCGCTGATGTGTCTGCACCGCCCGGCGCGTCGCGCGCTGCAACGCCAGCAGCCTCAGCAGCGCCAACCGGGCGTAGCCTTCGCCGGTGACTGCCGCTTCGTCACGCGGCCACGGCTCGCGGGTGGCGAGGGCGCGGGCGCGGCGTCGGACCTGCACGCGCCGGGGCAGGTCGGGGTAGGGCAGCACACCACGAAGGACGATTCGGGCGAGCGTGAACAAGGCGGCTCTCACGGTCCGGAATCGTCGCAGGTCTTCTCGCCCTGGGCTTCGGGTTTTCTCGGTGCCGGAGGAGGCGTTCGACACTGACGATGCGGCAATTGGGGTCGGCCAAGTCCTGGCCCTCACGAGCCCGGCGATTGAGCTCAGTACCGGCGATTGCCACCACGACCCGGTGGCCTTCGACGAACTGTTCACGCCGGGGCCCGCTGCGCCGGGGCCTTCGAGGTGATCCACATCTATGGGAGGCCATGCGGCTGCGGTTTGCTGGTCACGACTACCCTGCTGACCAGTAGGCCCTGGTCGATGCTGTTAGCTCGGCCTTCGAAAACTGACCGGTGCTGTCTTGAGTGAGAGCATCGGACACCTACGGATGCCGGCATATGGTACGGGGAGCGGGATGTCGGACGGCGTGGTTGACGGCAACTGGTGGCATGACGTGGGACAGGCTTTGCTGCTCGACCGCTGGAACGTCGCCTACACGCGCCAACATCGCTCGCGATGACCACGACGTCTCAACTTGCCGCCAACGCGCACTTCGCGGCAGATCCGCGCACCTGACCTTGGTTCAGACGGTGACAGTCTCAAGGGCGGATCTCTGCCGAGGGCCCTCGACCGGGCTCGGGCTGCTTCGCGCGGTGAGCGGTCAGGGTGCGGACGCCCGCCGAACCTGCTCGAAGTGGAACTCGCGAATGAAACAGTCTCGTGGTTGGCCGACCGCGAAAAGCACGCAGTCGATGACCGATCGCGCGGTGAGGTCGCTGCTTACCTGTCGGGGCCCGTCCTGTACGAAGTCCGGCGGAAACAATGAAATTACCCGGATCCCTTCTGGCCGGAGCCGGTGCGACAGGATCTCAGCGAGTCCGGCGTGGGCATGCTTAGCGGCGTAGAACGCGGGATGTGCACCCGAGCGGCGGTGCCCCACCTCGCCGCATGCGGAGATCATGTTGACGATGTCGGGCCGCGACGATGCCCGTAGCAGCGGCAGTAGATTTTTGGTCAGCAGCATGGTGCCGGTCCCGCCCGCAGCCATCACGCTTTCGATCTTGTCGTCCGAGACGTCTCCCAGGTCGTCACCTTCGATGTATGGGGCACCGTTGTTGATCAGCACATCGAGGTGCTTCGTCCGTTCGGCCACGGCAGCGGCGAACGCGCGCACCGACTCCGGTAGGGCCAGGTTGCAGTGAAATGCCTCAGCCCGACCTGGCCCCCGCTGGCTGATCGCATCCGCAACATGCTCGGCCGCAGCCAGGTCGCGGGCCGAGAGGAAGATCTGTGCACCGCGCTCGGCGAAGGCTTCGGCCAGTAGTCGTCCGGTGTCACGTGCGGCACCGGTGATGGCGACGCACAGGCCGTCAAGATTCATGGCCGAAGTGAAGCATCTGAACTCTGGTTGAGGTCAACAGGAACTTGCCAAGATCGGACATCCGCTCTTCGGCACGCGCGTGCACGGGGATCGAGCCGACGCCTGCGCCGGACATCTACGGAGAGTGACGGGAGTTCCTGCCTTCCGGCGAGCCCGCTCGGCGGCGGATCCGGATACGTGACCTTGGCAAATCCGCTCGGCGGTGGTGGCAACAGCCGTGACGGTGACCCTCGGGTCGTGGACCAGGCCGGTCAGGCGGCCGGTTCGCTGGTGGGCGACCGGTGGCCTCCGTGACACGCGACCAACGCGTCTGCCACGATTTCAGCGTCAGCTTCTGCGACGTCCGCCGGGTACTCCGGTAGCAGGTCGTCCCAGACGACCAGCCACGACCCCCACAATTGGGCCTGCCCCTCGGGCCGAGCGAAGAACCAAACGTGCAGGTGGGCGCCACCATCTCCGATGCGGTAGACGTGGGCCCGCGAGATGTGCGGCAGTGCCTGCATGTGGCGGACGATTCGAGTGCTCAACAGCCCCAGTTCGGCGGCCAGTTCGTCAGGTAGATCCGCCATGTCGTAGTGATCGCGCGGATACAGCATGAGCACCAGCGGGACGCCCACTCCCGGAATCCGGACCAGCCGCCAGTGATCGTTGATCCAGATCCCTTCGTCCCGGTCGCGGCAGGCGTTGCAGTCCGACGGATCCTCGCCGTGCCGCGTGGGCTCCGGGAGCACCGGCGGGCGCAACGGCGCTACGCGCAGTCCGTCCGGCTCGAACGGACTGATCTCCCATCCCGTCATGCGTGCCAACGGGAGCCGGCGCTCGCTGTCCGCGACGGCGACTGCGTGGTCATAGAACTCGTCCGGTCGTAAGGCCATGCGGCGAAGACTAGTACGACAGGATTCCAAGTGATCGATAGCCCCGTTGTGGCTGCCAGGCACCGCCGACGGTCTCGTACTCGATGGTCCGGATGAACCCGAAGCATCCGCTCGTCGGCAAAGCCGCGAGCGCTTGCCACGTCCCGGAGGCCATGTACGCGGCCAGAATGTAGTTGGGGTGCCGGTCGAGGTTCTTGCGGGCACGGTCATAGCGCATCGTGGTTCGCGGGTCGGCGTGGCGGGCGGCGATCTGCACGTCGCGGAGGCTGACGCCGGCATCGAGCATGGTGGTCACGAAGGTGTGGCGGAGCATGTGGGGATGCATCCTCGGCATCCGGATGCCCGCCGTGTCGGCCAGGTGCTTGAGTCGGCGGGTGGCGGCGTGCCGGTCCATCCGCCGACCGTGGGTGTTGCGCAGGATCGGCCCGCTGGTGCGCTCGTCAACGGCCCTGTCGATGGCCCTGGCGACCGCGGGTGGCAGTGGGACGAGCACGACCTTGCCGCCCTTGCCGCGTACGCGCAGGACCCGGTGGCCGTGTTCCTCGCCCAGGTCCGCGATATTCGACCCGCAGGCTTCGAAGATCCGCAAGCCGAGCAGGCCCAGCAGTGCGACCAGGGCGAAGTCGTTCGGATTCGAGGACTGTCGGGCGGTGGTGATCAGAGCCTCAAACTGCAGGTGCCCCAGTCCGAGGGTCGGTGACTCAGCCGGCACCGTGGGCCGGCGAACGTAGTCGGCCGGCGAGTGCTCCAGGATGGCGTCGATGACGCAGACCCGATAGAACCCGACCACGACCGACAGCCGGCGGGACACTGTCGAGGGTTGATACTGGCGTACGTCCTGCAGCCAGCGCACATACCGCTCGATGTCCACCCGAACCGCCGTCAGCGGGTCAAGACCATGGTCGCTGCACCAGCGGAGGAAAACGCGCAGGTCGGACTCGGTATGGACGCGAGTCTGGCCACGGTAACGGCCCAGGAAGGCGGATACCGCGGCTCGCACAACGAGTTGATCGGCAGACACGACACCGGAAGCGGGAGCAGGATAGGCAGCCATACATCACCGTGCGTCACCACCGGTGATGAACGCCAGCACGCCGGGAGCGGCAGATGATTGAACCAGGTTACGCCGGATCGGGCGTCGAGACGGGCCGGCATCGACGGCGTGCTCTCCCTGATGTTGGGCCGACTGGGCGTCGGTTAGCTTCACCTGTGCGTCGCCGACGAGGACAGCAGCGATCGCGAGCCGTGTCATAGATCGCTGATGTAGATGACCACCACGTCGAACGGTGGCGCCGGTCGAAGCACCGATGCCGGCTCGGCCTCGGTGTACAGCCACATCCGGTGTGGCCTCCAGTTCAGGATCCCGCCGGTCTCGCGGTGGCCAGAAAAGGTGTCTGGCCCGGGCTGGAGCGGCCAACCACGGCTGCGAAGGTGCTCGACCAGCCGAGTAACGGTCGCTGCCCGGCCGGCACCATCGCCGGCCGTCACCACGAACTTCGCCATGCATGCGCCGCCGTTGCCAGCTTCGGCGCAGGTGTCGGCCGACACCAGGCGCAGCGACGCCGGCAGCGGAAGGACCTCGTCGTCGCGGGCAGGGAACCGCAGCGCACCATCACCGTCGGTTTGAATGAGGCCGAGCACGCAGCCGCACAGCAGCAACACGGTGGCCAATGTCGCCACGGAGGCGACCCACCGCGCTTTGCCCGCCGCCAGCTTCCACCCAACTCCCTGGTCAACCACCCACAGGTCGACGATCAACGCGGCCAAGCACACGACGCCAACCACCCACCACACCATGAACCAGTCGAGCCAGGGCGCGGCAATCAGGCTGCCGGGCCATTGCGAGACGGCGAACGTGGAAGCCAGCACGGCGACGAGGGCAACTCCAACACTCATGCCGACCGCCCTGCCACTACGGCTGCCCCACACCCAGGCGCCGACAACGATCAGGCCGTACACCGCCGCCACTACAGCGACCAGGGGCGCACCCTGCCCAAGCGGCAGCACCACCAGCCCAGCGCCGCCCGCGCTCACCCACCAACGCCAGCCGCCGCCTTCCACCATCGCCACGACGGAACCCTAAAGCCATCATCAAGGTGGCCGCCATGCGCCATGACAGGAGCTCGGTGCGGCACTTCCTCTTGCCAGGGACCAACTGCCCCGCGTTCATCACCACAACAAGGGGCGAAGTGCCCGGATCGCGGCTAGATGTACGTACCTGATCAAGCTGGTACAGGCATTGTCGCCGGATGGCGGACCGTTGGGCTTCCGGGGAACTGGTGTGTAT
This sequence comes from Micromonospora narathiwatensis, assembly GCF_900089605.1. Lineage (NCBI taxonomy): Bacteria > Bacillati > Actinomycetota > Actinomycetes > Micromonosporales > Micromonosporaceae > Micromonospora > Micromonospora narathiwatensis. The sequence continues at coordinate 1,198,160 of NZ_LT594324.1, forward strand.
GGATCGCATCGAGGGTCGTTGCTGGCTGGACTGGTGGGCGAACTCATCCACCCTGCTTGGCAGCGCTGAGATCGCGGTGGTCATTGCTGCCACCGACGGCGGCTGGCATGCCCGAGGCCACCTGGTTAGCGACGATGACGAGGAGCGCGAGGGGTTCGCCTTCCTCTGCGACCTCGATCCCGTCTTCATGCTGAGATTCGAAGATGTAAGCACGATCCCCGTAGCCGTGCACAGCCTCGATGAAGAGGGATGGTTCGTCCTGACCGAAATACACCGGGCCGGCGCAGCGGTCGATCGACCATCGGATCAAGCTGTAGTCTGCGCCGTCGCTCGGGCGCATGTGAAGGTGCGGCTGGCGAGGAAAGAGCTGCAACGCGATCTGACAGCGGATTCGTATAGGCAGCTTGTATCTTCCCTGTCCTCTGCGGGCTGCGGTTCAGATCCCGGCCTGAGCCGCAGCCGGGCGGGTAGGGTCGCGCGGTGAGCAGCTTTCCTGCCCAGGCTGGCCGGGTCCGTGACGTCGACCTGCCGGTGCGACGCCGGCTGCTCGCATTGCGCGAATGCGCCCTGCACTTCTCGCCGTACGGGTTCCGCGCCACCTGGCATCACCTGGTGGTCAACGCCGGCCTGCCTGTGTGTTTGGAGGAGGATCCGGACTCGCTGCTGCGCGCCGTCGATGAGCTTGACGAAGCACGGCAGATTTGGCTTGCCGACACACATGCGTTCACCGCGCGGCGACGGCAGGAGAAGGCCGCGGGCCGGCGCAATCCGCGCCGTGAAGACGCGTGGCATACCTGGCCGGGGTGGTTGGCGTTCTGCCCGGATCCGGAGATACATCCACGGGAGCGCCTGGCAATCGTGGTGCACCGCCTGATCGTCGCGTACCGTTCCGAGGCGGTGCCTTCAGAGGTGTGCCCGGCCTGTAATGCCCTACGCCCGTCACTGCCGTGCCCGAGTTGCGGGGTGTGCTCCTGGAACCCGCAGGCGTACCCCTGGAACCCGGCAGGTGTCCGGCCACCTGGACCGCCCGACACGGGGCTGCCTTGGCAACTGATCTGGCACCGCGCGGTACGGCAGGGAACAACGATCGGTGGCGGTCGCATCGGCGAGTTCCGGGCGGAATTTACACCGACCAGCCAGGACCGGCTGTTCGGGATCTTCCAGGTCTACGTACGTGGCGTTGCACTCGGCGACGGGACGACTACCGCCCTCTACCCCCACTTTCTGAATCTACGGGACCTGCTCGACACAGCCGAACTGCCGGGCTCACGGGAACCACAGCCACTGAGTCTCGGCGACACGTTCGACCACCTGCAGATGAGCCTGGAGACTACTGACGAGGACACGATCTTTGTTCTCGCCACACGCCAAGGGTGGGGTGACCCACCGCCGTGGGCGCCGCAGGCCGGCAGGAGGATGCGATTGATGGTGCGGCGCTCGGAGGTGGTCAACGCGTGGCACGAGACAGAATCAGGGTTTCGCCAGTTGCTAACCTGGCGGTAGCGCTGCTGACGGCGATCGCCCGGCGGCGCGGCCGTTAATGGAAAGCTCGATCTCGTCGGCGTCCGTGTAGACGTTGAGGTCGCGGCCAGTCGATACCATGCAGGCTTCCTGGCCATCACCGACGGCGCCGCCTGACCCGGGCCCCGGTGGACGAGCCGCCGGTCAGGCTGGCACCATCGCGGGGTGATCGGGTCACCGGCGGTGCCTGGGATGGACATCAGGTTCGTCCGGGTTCGCGAGCTCGTCCCAGACGATCAGGAGATCCTTGACGTCCTGGTGGGAACGCCGGTCGCCGATGCTTTGCGCCTGATGCGCTCGCACAATGTGGACCAGTTGCCCGTCCGGACCTCGCACGGTCACGTGGTCGGGGTGTTCAGCCATCGGTCACTAGCCCGGGGCCTCCCGTATGTCCCGGGGCAGAACCCGCTGGTGGCGCCGGTGGACGATCTGGTTGAGGATCTGCCCTTCGTGGCGTCGTCGGAGCGGATGGAAAAAGTGCTCGAGCCGCTGGCCACCGACAACGCGGTCCTTATCGGCGATGAGGAGCGGCTGCTCGCCGTCGTGACACCCGCCGATCTCAACCGGTTCCTGTGGCGGCGTACCCAGCCGTTCCTGCTGCTGCGGGACATCGAGCTTGGCGTACGCGACCTGATGAGCTCTTGCTGTGCCGCTGACGACCTGGCAGCGTCGATCACCGCAGCGCTGCCCGCGGATGTCGAGGTTGCGAAGCCCCGCCTGGAGAACCTGACCTGGTCCCAGCTCACCACAGTGCTGCTACACGACGCCAACTTTGGCCGGTTCTTTCGGCACCGCTTCGGGCGGAACCGGGGGATCGTGAAGGTCACCCTGGAACCAGTCCGCGAGATCAGGAACAAGGTGTTCCACTTCCGTGGCGAGATCCTGCCCGAGGAGGTGCAGAGCTTGTCCGAGGCCGTGACCTGGGTCCGGCGCCGCGCCATCATGAGCGGTGGCGGCCGGTGAGGTACCTGTACGTGCATCAGCGAGACCTGTTGGAAAAGCTCCGGGACCCGTCGTGCCCGCGGGCCGGTGTGGTCCTCGCACCCCCCGGCGCTGGCATCCGCACCGCTGTCCTCCAGCACGCGGCCGCCGTCGCCCCGACGTCGCTTGTGATGGTGGTGACGCGGACCGTCGTAGAGGCCCGCCAGTGGGCCGTCCGGCTCGCGGACCGGGGCGTGGTGGTGCGACTGCTCGCCGGCGCCCCCGACGCGCTGGAACTGCTGGAGAGCCTCGACCACCCGCGGGATGGCGTTATCGTGACGACCTTCAGCCGGCTGCAGAGCGGACCGAGCCGGCGGGCGCTGGCAAGCGTGCGCCCCGACCTGCTGATATGGGACGACCCGGCCGCCTCGCTGCCGGTCCAGCTCGGTGACCAGGCTCGACAGGTGGTGGTCTTGGCCTCCCCTGGCGACGGGCAGCGTTGGGCACAGTGGCCGGTGCTGCTGGCCGTCGGCACCGAGGTCTTGCCCGATCGCGGCCACCCGACCGTGCGTGAGGTGCCGTTCGAGGTGAGCCGCGAGGAACTGGAACTCCGCACGGAGGCTCGGGCGCTGCTCCGGAGCCTCGGCGTCAAGCCCCCGCAGCCGTGGAGCGACAGCTTGCCGTCGTTGCACGCCTGGTTGCTGGCGCGTGCTACGGAGGCAGGCGAGCACCTGTCCACCCGAGTATGGGCGGTCCTCGACCGGATCGAGAATGTGCCGCCCGACGACGATCGACGGGACGTCCTGCGCCGCACGCTCGCCGGAGTCGCATCGCTGTCCCGGCCCTGCCTCGTCGTCGCTCCCACGCCCGCCGACGCCGTCTATACCGCCGACCAGCTCGCCGGGTCGGCGTTAGCGCCGGTTCCCGTCATCGACGCGACGCTATCCGCAGCGGACAGGCGAGGCGTGCTGGCTGGCCTCGCGCTGGGGCAATGCGTGGTCGCCACTCCTGTCCTGGACGACGTGTGGCACGAGCTGCCGATCGGCTGCGTCCTCGTACTGCTGCCCTTCCCAGATGGGAGCGGCCTGCCGGGCCGGATCGTGGACGCCGTGGAGGACATCCCGGGGCTCGACATCATCCGGCTGCGGGAGGTCCCGTCCCCCGCCGCCGGATGAGGCCCTGCGCGACCCGGCCTGCCGGTCACAGAGCGCATCCACCGGCTAAGGTCGGCACGTGTCGATGCGCTGGCGCCTGCTCGACGAGGAAACCGCTGCCATCCTCATCGCCTGCACGGACGTCGATGGGCTTTTCGTTGACCGCGTGTTCCCGCACGAGCCGCTGTACGAGCGCTACACCCTGTTGGCCTGCGCGCCGTCCGGACTGCTTCTCGGCGCGATCGACGGCACGGGGCCGGCCTGGTTCGGCAACTTCGTCGTCGAGGGCACACACATCCCTGGCCGGGCGGCGAGCGAAAGGTGCGGGGACTCCTGCTGGGAGTGCTACGAGAGCATGAAGGAACTGCTCGACGTCCGGGTCGTCGGCCACCGGCCCGTCGCGGACGGGTCCGGTCTGCTTGACATCGAACTCGAAGGCCATCGTCGCGACGACGACAGCAATGGTGGCGGCAGCGTCGCGCCCGCTGTCTTCGGTTACCGGCTGTTCGTGTGGTCGACGGCGAACGGATCCAGCGAGGAAACACAAGTTGCAGCATCGCCACCAGAACACGGCGGCGCTGCTCCACCATCGCAGAACCTATGACGCGGACCGACGGCTCGGTGCACCTGGTCTCCGCGTTCGCCGACTGGTCCGAGCGCACTACTTTCGGCATGTCCGGGAGCTGGCGGCCCAACTCGCTCTGACGCTCTGTAGCGCGTTGATCGCGGCTGAAAAAGTGAAACGTCGACGCGAGTAGGCCGCTGGCGTACCGACCTGTGCTCGGGAGCGGGGCCGCCGGGATCGGCTTTATCATTCGGGGCGTGCCGACTTACGAGGAACTGACAGAACTGAGCCGTCTGCCGGACCCGTCTACCCTGCTGTTCAGCGCACGGTTGGGCGCGCCAGCGGAGGGCGAGCCGGGCCGCCGCGAAGCGGTCGAGCACTGGTCCTTCCTCGCGGGCCGTGACGGCTACACCGTCACGCCGCTGGACACGCGTTCCGGGCATGGCAGTGCCACGTACTGCGGTGACGTGGATATCGACGGGCTGGTCTACCAGGTGCACCGCGGCCCACGCCGACGGATCGTGCAGGCATGGATGGACAGCGAGGGCGCTTGGCAGGGCAGGTTCGTGCTCGACGACGCGATCTGGGCGGTACCCGTACCGCCGGAGCCGGAAGCGATCGACTGCCCGTGGTGCGCGGACGGCCCGCCGGACACGCTTAGGTTGGCTGGTTCGGGGCCGGTCGACGGCATCTTCTCGGTCTGGGTGGCCGAGCACGCTGATGGCACCGGGCGCGGGATCGTCATCCAGCACGACCCCCATAAGGACGAGCCCGACACCGTGTGCTTCGAGCCCGTCCACAGTGTGGTGGAGGCTGGCCTCCGCAAGTGGGCGCTGTCCGACGACGAGCTGGCCCTGCAGTTCACCGAGGATGCTGCCAGCGAGCTGGAGATCCCCGACGTCGATGGCTGGCTGCGGTTTCGGCTCGCGGTGAAGCCGGCGGCGCGGCGTAAGCTGCGGGCCGGGCTGGGGAGGATACTCCAGCTGTCCAGTTGACGGCCCGCGCGTATGGGTGCGTCCTCTGCGGCATGTCCGTGAAATCGGCGCAAGATGGCGCCACTGGCACCCGGTCCTGCTCCCGCCGTTGCCGATGCGCCAGCGGTTCAGGCGAAGTCGGGATGGTCGAGATCGACCGTCACCGAGTTGCCCAAGTTGTTGGTGAACGTGGCGAGCCTGCCGCGCACCTCCGCCTTCTCGAACGGGTTGGAGTCGGTCAGCGCCGCGATCCAGATCAGGTTCCGGTCCTTGTCCAGCCGGGCGAAGAAGCCTTCGGAGCCGTGAGCTCCTTCGCCGCCGCAGAACCGTCCGGTATGGGGACGTCCGCGCCGTGGTGGATGTCGACGTGGGTCATATTGTCGGGGTCTTCACCCAGCATGGCATCCAGGTCGAGCGGCGGGCCGAGATCGAACCAGTCCAGCCTCGCTCCGCCGCCCAGCTCGACAGCGCGTGCAGAGCCATCCGCCCGGAAGAGGCTGTCCCACCCAGGCGCGAGCCCCTCGGCCCACAGTTGAACGACCTTGGTGACCACCCCTCGCCTCCTCTGTCTTCCACCCAACTGCTCGAACCAGCCCTGCCAGTATGGGCAGCCCTTCTCGTCGCGTTCGCGCTTGCTCGGCATTCGTCTCTCTGCGGCGCACGCCTCGTGGCAGTTGCGGACGCGTGGCTCGCTGGCTCGGATTCAACCCGAAGGCCAGCGACCGTTGCCGACGCGAGCGGTGGTTGGAGATCCTGTTGGCTTACGGGCACGGTTGGAAGGAGATCCGATGGCGATCGGGAGTGAGCAGCGCCGCCAGGAACGCAAACCTCGTATTGAGGTGCTGTTCGCTTCCCGGGAGGTCGAGGCCGCGCTCGATTTGCTGCACCTCACGGACATGGCGTGGCACGACTGCTACGGCCTGCGTGAACTTGAGATACCCCCGCAGGTCCTCGACGACGTGCTGCTGCTAGCGCATGGGAATCTTGCGATGCTCATTCGCGTCGCTCGGGAGGCCGTCCTGGACTTTCGCGACGTCCGGGTAGCCGCCGATCACGAGCGTGCGAAAGCCAGTAACAGTCTCTGAGTTGGGTTCCGCTCCGCCTGGGTGTGCGCAGATTTGGAACCGAGGCGCCCTATCATCGGCATGTGCGGGCGTCTGGGCCAGCCGGGGGAGGCCCTGCGGCCTGTCTCGGATGTTCACGAAGGCGTCGGCCTGACAGTGGCGGCGGCGGCCGGAAGCGTGCGCTCACATCGGCTGCTCGTGACCGTCATATAGGCGTGTTAGCGAGGAGTTCCGCCACCAGGTTGGCCCCGGGTGGCAGCCCGGGGCCGATCCAGTCCAGGTAGGTTGGCTGTCAGCTGAGCGGAATGGTGCCGCGCAAATGCAGCTCGGGTTGGGTATCGGGCTGTGTCGATCCCGACACACACCCAAAGCCAACGCTCCAGGTCAAGCTCGATTTCGAGGTGTTGATCTTCGAGGCGACTCAAACCCCAACGCTGCACACATCGTCGCCATTGCGAGGAGCCAAGGGGGCGGGTGGGCAGGCGCGGAGCCGTCGGGAAGGGCGGGGACCCCGGCGGTTGCTGGGGATGGGCAGAATGCCAAGGGTGGATCTACGGCGAGCACTCGACATCGTTGCCCAGCCTTGGACGTACTCCGACGTAAGCGATGCCCAACTCTGCGCCGACGTGCAGGCGTACGCCGATGACGACCTCGGTGTGCGGCACGTTCCCGCACTCGGCGGCGGGGCGGCGGTGCGGCCGATGGATGTTCTGCTGCGGCTGGCAGCGGCGACGAATCCGCAGTACCAGACAGATCTGTACAAGCCCGCATTGGTACCGGCCGGAATGAGACGACAGTGAACGAAGTGCCTAGTGCTGATGAAGCCGCCGAGGCGGAGGCTGTCGAGCGTTTCCGGAAGGCGTCGACGGAAGGTCACTCGCTGCAGGCGAGGTACTTGAATGACGTATATGCCGTATCTATCGACTCGTACCTTCGCACCGGGGAGCGGGCGCTGCTGGACCAGGCCCTGCAGGCAGCGCGGGCGGGGCTTTTGGCCGCCGAGTGCGATCTGCTGGACCGGTCGTTGGCGCTGTGCAACCTGGCCAACGCGCTAAAACAGTCATATGAACTCACCGATGACCTGACGGACCTTGATCGTGCGGTCAACGCGCTGACCGCCGCTGCGGAAGCCTCACCACGGCAACACTTCGACCACGCGATGATCCAGTCCAGCCTGGGTGATGCCCTACTGTCGCGGTTCGACCGCTTGGGCAACCGCGATGATCTGGATCGTGCCATCGAAGCCGCAGCGGCGGCCACCCGTACAGCTTGGGAGGGCGATCTACTTAGAACGATGTACTTCGAGCGCCTCAGCGCGGCTCACTGCCGACGATGGGCGCGCACCGGTAACGGATCCGGCCTAGACGCTGCGGTGTCAGCGGCCCGGGATAGCGTTCGAACCGCAGCCCGGGGAAGCCACGAGGCCGCGGTGGCTACGTCGAGGCTGAGCATCGCACTGCTGGAGCGATTCAAGCACCGCACGAATCGGTTGGATCTCGACGCTGCGATCAACGCGGCCCGGGAGGCGGTCAGGATGACCGCCGACAGCGAACACCCAGATGCCGTCGTCCTCCAACAGGCCAGTTTCGCGCTGACTGCGCGCCATGCATTGACTGGCGCGAAGGAAGACATCGACGAGGCGATCGAAGCCGCAGCCGCAGCAGTCGATGCAACCCCGGAGGACAGCCGCATACGGACGGAGTGCCAGTCCATCCTTGGTTCGCTGTATCACGAGCGCTTCTCCAGGCATGGCACACGCGCGGATCTCGACCGTGCGGTGGAGTTTCAACAGTTGGTCGTGCAGGCCGTGCCTGCCGACCACGCCACACGCGCTGCCTACCTGTCCAACCTCGGCCTGGCGCTCAAGGACCGCTACCAGTGGCGCGGCGACCTAGCCGACCTCGACTCGGCAATCGTGTTCTTGGCCGAGGCGGTCGATAGGACCCCCCTCGACGATCCCGACCGGGCCGCCTCCCTTACCAACTTGGCATTGGCCCTAGAAGGTCGGTACGAAGCTGCCCATCGCGACGAGGACGCCCGAAATGCGGTCGCGGCGGCGCGGGAGGCCGTTTCGGTAACTCCGCTGGGGCATCCGGCGGCACCGGGCCGGCTGTCCAACCTCAGCGGGGCACTAAACGCCCTTCACCAGGTCACTGGATCGGCCGACACGCTGCGGCAGGCGGTCCAGGTCTGCCAGGAGGCCGTCGACGCGACGCCGGATCCGCATGCGGATTTGCCAGGCCGGCTGTCCAACCTCGGGATGCTGCTGCAACAACTCGCCGACGTGACAGCCGACCCGGAGCTACTGAGACGTTCGTTGGCGGCCAACCTGCGCGCCGTGGAGGCGACCCCGGACAACCATCCCGACGCGGTGGGGCGCCAGCTCAACCTGGCCAGCGCCGAACGGTCCCGCTTCCTACGCACCCGCGACCCGGCTGCGGCGGAAGTCGCGATGCGGCGCTTTGCGGCGGCGGCGCAAAGTCGGTCCGGCCCGCCGTCGGCTCGCATCGATGCCGCCGTTGCATGGGGTGAGCTGGCCGTCGACGGCGCAGCGCCGGAGACGGCGGCCGAAGCACACCGGCTCGCGTTGGCACTTCAGTCCGACCTTGTCTCGTACGGCCTCGCCCGCGACGCCAGGGAGCGGCACCTGGCCGAGCGCGTGGGTCTGGGCTCCGACGGCGGCGCGTGCGAGATTATGGCTGGGCACCCTGGTAGGGCAGTCGAACTGATCGAGCAAGGGCGGGCCGTGCTGTGGTCCCAGCAGCTCGACCTGCGGCAGGATCTGACCGCTCTGCGGGCTGTCGCCCCGGATCTTGCTGACGGCCTAGAAAAGGTAAATGTGGAGCTGCGCGAGCTTGAGCTGGCGTACCGGCACGGGCAGCAGGGCTATGAGGCGATCGTGTCCGGCCAGGCTGCGACGAACAGCGGACCGTCGATGCACAGGGAACGGCCGGTCGACCACGTCCGCTGGACCCGGGACGCGACAAACCTTGCCGCTGACCGGCGGGAGGCGCTTGCCCGCGAGCGGGACGAGATCGTTGGCAAGATCCGCGCAAATCCGGGCTTCGAGGACTTCCAACGGCCACCGCGCCTTGAGACGCTGCTGCCAGCCGCCGATCGCGGGCCCGTCGTGATCGTGAACGTGAGCCGATGGCGGTGCGATGCCCTCCTCGTACACAAAAGTGGCGTAACCGCACGGAAGCTGGACGGTCTCACCCTGAACGAGGCCGCTTCGCGAGCCAACGCCTATCTGGGCGTGCTACAAGCCGCCGAACTCGCCGATCAGGCGTATCTAGCCGTACGCGAGCCAGCCGGCGACGAGTCGCCGCGCGAGGCGGCAAAGCGACACCGCGCGGCGGCGAAGGCTGTCGAGGCCGCCTACCAGAAAGTCGACGAAACCCTCGCCGATCTGCAGGCCTGGATGTGGGACGCCATCGCCGGACCGGTGCTCGACCAGCTCGGCCTGACCGGAACGCCCGACGGCCCGGCGGAATCCTGGCCGCGCGTCTGGTGGTGCCTGACCGGGCCCCTGACCGTCCTTCCCGTGCACACCGCTGGCTACCACGGCCGACCCGGTGGGCGCACCGTGCTCGACCGGGTCGTCTCCTCCTACACACCGACGTTGCGAGCCCTCGCCGACGCCCGATGCGACGACGGCCAACGTGACGATGACACCCACGACCGCCTCCTGCTCGTCGACGTTCCCGACCTGCCGGGGCTGGTGCCCATCGACAACGCCGACGAGCAGAAGGCACTGCTCACCGCCTTTCCCGAGCAACGGCGCACAGTCCTCGACACCTCGATAGCCACGCCAGTTGCTGTGCGAGCCGAGCTGTCCGGGCACCGATGGGTGCACTTCAGCTGCCATGGCGACCAGCACCTCAACGACCCGTCCCGCGGCGGGCTACTGCTGCGCGACGGCATGCTGACCGTAGCCGACATAACCGCAGGCGAGTTCCGCGGCGACTTCGCCGGCCTGTCCGCCTGCAAGACCGCGGTCGGCGGCGTCAACCTGCCCGACGAGGCGATTACCCTGGCGGCGGCGCTGCACTACACGGGCTACCGGCACGTCATCGCGGCCCTGTGGTCGGTGGACAACCAGGCATCCGCCGAGGTGTTCCGCGCGCTCTACCGGACTATCGCCACCGAAGGGAGACTCGATCCGGACATGGCGCCGGCAGCGCTACACGAAGCGCTGCGGTTCGCACGTGACCGGCGGCCCGAGTGGCCGCATCGCTGGACCCCGTTCATCCACACCGGACCGTGACTCACGGAGATGCCTTGATGCCCGTCCCGTTCGCCGAAACCACCGACGACTCGTACGCCGAAAAGTTCGCGGCCAACTGCAAGACACGCGACACCCGACGCGGCGTCGAGCTGATCGGCACCTGCCCGCGCTGCGACCACGAGATCGGCCTCCCGCTGCCCGACCGGGTGTTCCTGAATAGCGGCACCCCATCCGCGTCGAAGTACACGCCGGTGCTCTGCAACTGCAACGGCGACCACGCCGACCGTCCCGTTGGCGAAGAGGGCTGCGGCGCGTACTGGAACCTCAATCTCGCGGAGGAGAAGGCATGACCGTGACGGTCAGCGCCGGACCGCCGGCCCAACCCGCGGACCGGGCCCGGGCCAAGGCCCTACAGGATCTGCAAGCGGACGAGCTGGACCGTATCCGAGCCGGCGCCGTCGCCTGGCGCAACGGCCTCGGCGCCCTGCTGGCCAGCCTCCTCGGCTTCAGCCTGGTCAAGGGCCGCGAGGACGTCACCCAGCTACGCCCGTCCTACGCGATCGCGGTCGGTTCGTTGCTGCTGGCCGCCCTGATCGTCGGCGCGGCCGCCGCCGTGCTCGTCATGCGCGCCGCACACGGGCGGCCGTACTCGGCGGCCCTGCCCGGTAACGACGTGCCCGATCCGGCGGCCGCCGCCCGGCGGATCGAGGCCGACCGCTCGGAGCGTGCCCTCGGCTGGGGCGTGCGGCTGGTGTTCGGCTGCGTCGCCCTGCTGACCTCTGCGGTTGCAGTGACCTGGTACGGCCCGGAGAAGGACAAGCCTCGTATCGAGGTGCAGATGCTCGATAACTCGCGCTGGTGTGGAGAAGTTGTTTTGGTACGGACGGGATGGTTGACCATCAAGACCGCCAAGGGGCAAGTTGCGGTCGACCTCAGCAAGACCGCGACCGTCGCCGCCACCGATGCCTGCCCGAACTGACCATCTGCCGGAGGACCGCCGTTGGAGCGACTGCGGAACGCGTTGCGGATGTGGCTGGGCAGCGGGATTCACCGCGCGGCAGGTGCCAACCGCTGCTCCCAGCGGGCAACCAGTCTGGCTACAGGGCCTATGAGTTCCAGCGGAGGGGTTGTCGTCGACAAGCCATTATTTGTCGCTGACAAGAGTTGCCTACGCCCAGGCCCTCAATCCCACGAGGTTTGTTCACCCGAGTCGCACTCGCTGTGCGCCGTCCCAGCGCACGCATCGTGAAAATGAACGCGGCGCCCGAGATCAGCCCTCGGGCGCCGCAATGCTCCCTACACACCCACACTGCCAGGAGCCACTGTGAAGCCTAGCGGCTTTGAACAGCATCCGGAAGACCTCTGGAGCAGCCTCAACATGAGGCCACGTCGCTCGATAACTGTTAGACACTTCGTGATAGCGGTTGCGGTAACCGGCACGGCTTATCTGGTTCGCCAACGCACGGGAGACGAAATACTTACCCTACTCAGCATGCCCATGGCGCAGGGGTTCTTCTCCTACTGGATCACCGACTGAGCGGAGATCCGACGGGCCAAACACCGAGGACTCTCATGACCGATTGGATAGTTCGGATTGTTTTTGCCAGCACCCCACCTGTGATCAAGGCCTCCAAGACACGAAGGAGCCCGGCAGTACTGGAATGGAAGGTGGTCGATCAACGGACTGACGCGATGTTGGTGGCAACCCAGGTGATTCGTCGCAGAACGGCCGGGTCTGCGCTGTCAAGCGCTGCACAGACACTGGAGTGGATCCGGTCGGCCGCAGACGAAGCAGTCGATCCCGTATCGATCTCAGTCCGACCTGAAGGTGCACCGGAAGAGGTGCCGGAACTTGTGACCATCGCCGAAATAGCCGCACATCTCGGCGTTTCACGGCAACGAGCCCAGCAGTTATCAAAGCAGTCCTGGTTCCCGCGCCCTGTAGCTCGAACGAGGAGTGGGCCGATTTACACCCTTGCCGAAGTGCAGCAGGTGCAGCGCATGCGCGAGACCGTAAAGGGCAGAAACTATGCATTTTTTGCACCAGGCCGTACCGATGATAGCGCTTGACAGAAACATGCGGGGGTCCGCGCGGCGACGTGCGCGGCGACCGTTTCCGGGCCGGGCCGGGCGTGGCGCTCCAGGGAGCGGACGCAGGCGCGCCGGGAGCGGGAGAGCAGAGTGGCGGCCGGAGAATACCTTGATGCCTCTGGGTACCTCTTCGTACGGTGAGCCTCCGCCCGCGATGAGCCGGGCCATCCCGTCCGTCGCTGCGGAAAACTCTCCCAGCGTCGGCTTGGCGTTGCAGGACAGAGGGGCGTGAATGCAGATCGCGGGGAGCGTCGATGTCGATGCGGCGATGAAGGAACTCCGCGAGGCGCGGGCGGTCTTCCACTCGGAGGCGGACTTTCAGCACGCCTTTGCCTGGGCGGTGCACCGCCTCGACAGCACTGTCCAGGTCCGACTTGAGGTGAGGCAGGACGCGCGCGAGTACCTCGACCTGCTCTGTTTCGGTCCCCAGGGCCGGCGGACGGCCATCGAGTTCAAGTACTTTACAGCCCGCTGGGAGGGCGTCGACCCCGACACCGGGGAGGAGTTCCGCCTGCGCACTCATGCCGCCTCCGACGTGGCACGCCGTGACTTCGTATTCGACATTGTCCGGCTGGAGCAGTTCTGTCGCGCCAGCAAGGTGCCGATGGATGGCCTGGCGCTGATGCTCACCAACTATCGCGGTCTGTGGGAGCCGCCGGTCCGGAGCCGACGGACTCGGGACCACGAGTTCCGCATCCACGAGGGCCGACGGCTGACGGGCACGCTTCGCTGGGGCATGGAGGACGACCACCACCTGCCGAACCAGCGCGAGCTGGCCGGCCACTACCCCCTGATCTGGCGGGACTTCGCCCGGCTCGACGGCCGCAACGGCTCCCTTCGCTGGCTGCCCGTGCCCGTAGATGCACCCGGAACCTGACTTATGACCACGGCACGACAGGAAGCGGCCCCAATGCCCCACCGGAAACCGTTCACGGCCAGGTGTCACACCCATCAGTTTCCCGCCGGAGTGATTTCGCCGCGCGCGGTATTGACGTTCACCACCGACGACCTCGTACACGCGCTGTTCACCACCGGCCGCGCACCCGGTGACCGGTTCTCCCACGGCCTGGCCTCGGTTTGGGAGCTGATCCACCGGGCATCGCTCATCCCTGCGTACGTCCGCCGTAGCGATGGGGGAGGGCTGGTTAGGTCCGCCCTGGCGCGGGAGCTGGACCGGTCGGAGAAGGGATCGCTGTCGTACGCCCTTGGACAGGCGATGACCGGCATCTTCTGCCGACACAAGCTGGACGTCGTCTACCTGCTGCACACCGACCGGTACGCCAGCCGGTACGGCGTGACATTCGGTGTCACCAGGAAGCGTCCCGATCTCTTCGGCTGGAGTCACCAGGGGTGGGTGGTCGCCGAGGCCAAAGGACGCTCCAACACGATGGAAGCGAGCCTGGCCACCGACCTGGCGGCGCAGAAGCGCGCTATCAAATCCATTGAGGGGCAACGACCGTGGCTTGCCCTGGGCTGCGTCGCCTCCTTCCCACCCCACCGACACGAACTGGCCGTTGACGCGGTCGACCCGTCCGAGGATGGAGCGGCGTCCGTCGACGTCGACCTTGACCTCGACCGATACCTGCTGGCGTACTATGAGCCGTTCGTGGCGGCCATCGACGCCGGGACACCCGACATCCAGGACCAGCGCTACCTCGCCGCCCGCTTCGACCTCCTCGACCTGCGGATCGGCCTGCGCCGCGACATCGCCGCCCGGGTCCGGGCAGCTGTGCAAGGAAACGTGGCGGGCCTTCACGCATCGATGCTCGATCTGCTGGGCGCAGACTTTCAGACGAACGAGGCGGCGACGGTGTTCTCCGACGGCACGCTGGTTGGCACAAACTGGGAAGAGGCTCTCACCCTCAACGACTGGTACTTCTGACCGGCGCCGGTGGCAGACGGCCCTGCTCCCGCGGCGGCCCGACCAATCGCCGGGACGGAGCTGAGGCGGAGGCCGGCGAGCTGGGCGTAGATCTCGCGCTTGGCGGTGGCTTGTGGCCGACCTCTTATTAGATGCAGTCCGGCGTGCCGCCACGGATGGCGTCCGTCGCCGACGACCGTGTCACGAGACTGAACAGGCTTCGTTGCAGCAGGGTTGGTGGCAGTTGGCAGGGGCTGCCTTTGGCGATGATGTCGTTGGCGATGTGCTCCACTTTCGGCGGGTATCCGCTGGCGATGACCGTGGCGTAGTCATCGGTGCTGCCCACTAGCATGACGCTGCGTCGCCTGCCGCCGTCGTCGATGTTGAGGCGGACAAGCCCGTCGAGCAGTCGGCCCACGGTGATGCGTTGGAAATAGTCGCGGGCCGGGGACGAGGCGAAGCGCTGGTCCCTGCTGGTGAGGACGATTGAGGTAGCGGTGATTGTCAGCAGAGCGATGAGCGCTAACGCCAGGGCTCGGAAGCGCCGTCGCCTGATGGCGACCACGGCGAACGCGAGACTCAGCACGCCTAGCTGCGGTGCGACGTAGTTGAGCGGGACGAAGATCGAGAGCATCGAACCGACTGCGATTGCGGTCCAGCCCGCTCGACGAGCGGTCCAGGAGGACCACCGACGCAAGCCGAAGTAGGTAAACACTGCGCCGAGGAGCGGCAGGATGAGGGGGATGAGCGCGACGGCCAGGACGACCGGGCTGCCCTGCTGGAGCAGCGCGCGCAGGATCGCCGGCTGATCCAGCATGCCGAACGTGAGCACGATGATCAGCGGCGGGGTGAGGGCGCCGATCGTGGGCAGTATGTCGCCCGGCCACGTGGGCTCCACCGGCGTGCTGACGTGGGAGGCCTGCCAGGTATCGCCGGTGCGGGCGAGGACGAGGTGCTCGACGTGGATCCGGTGGTCGCTGCCTGGCACAGCGGTGCCGTACCGGGCGCGCATCTGTTGGCTGAGTCTGCGGGGCACGTGGGGCACGGGGCCACCGTAGGGGGTTGGGGCAAGGTCGATGCCGCTGACAACCAGTTCAGCGGGCCGCGGGTAGCCCGTCGTCCTGCAGTTGGATTCCAGGAGCGGGGCCCCAGATGGCATCCGGGGCCCCGCTCGGTCCAGGTAGAGTGGCTGTCAGCTGAGCGGAATGGTGCCGTGCAAGCGCAGCTCGGGTTGGGTATCGGGCTGTGTCGATCCCGACACACACCCAAAGCCAACACTCCAGGTCAAGCTCGATTTCGAGGTGTTGATCTTCGAGGCGACTCGAACCCCAACGCGTGCTTGTCAGTGCACGTCCTCTCCTCGATATGTCCGCGCGACGGTCGGGTTGCCGAGGCCCCAGCGCGAACGGCCCGCGGCCATGACAGGATGCGCGCTTGGTCGACAGGGCGGCAGAATCCCGGGTGGAACCCGAGGTGTTGCACCAGGCAGCCCGCCGATACCTTATGCGGAGGTACGACGAGCTGGCCAACGTGTACGCGGAGCTGCCCAACCAGGGCCGGGCGATAGACGACTACCACTACACGCCGGAGGCTCGGCGCATCTTCCCTAGATACAACATCGTCGAGGCGATGCTTGGACAGGTCGAACGGCTCGACCCAGACCGGCTACCCAACTTTGCCGACCTCTCGGCCGCGTTGCTTCGCGCGGCCAACGACGCCCAGTCGCTGGTCAAACCACAAGGCAAGGCCGAGGCTGAGGTAATCCGCGACGAGCGCCAGATGTTCGCCGCCGCCATCCGCGGCTGGACTTCGGAATCCGACATCGACATCGAGCCGCTGGGATATCGCCGCGTGTTGACGGCCGAGGAGTCGTCGGACTGGCGGCAACGCCTGCAGGAGCGATGGGGGCTGAACGTCCTTGCCTGGCACCCGATGCTGGCAACTCCTGTGCCAGCCGAGGTTCTGGTGCTGCAGGAGGCGTACATGTGGGATGAGCAGGGTGCCGCCCGAGTTCGCCAGGTGCTACAGGACGCGGGCGGCCGACGGGTCGCTGAGCTGCGTGAATACGGCGCTGACTACCTGGTCGACCTCGATCTGTTCGCGCCTCGATATACCGGTGCCGAGGGCGTATGGAGCGATAACAGCCTTGCCTGGATCGCCTACGCCTCACATGAAGGAACCGTAGCGTTCGGTGGGCTGCTGGCCACCGCCCTTACCGCCCGATGGCCCGATGTCCGCCGATGGCACTGGTCCGGCTGGTAGCCCGACCTCCTGACCTCAACTCCGGGCCAGCCGAAGGAACGTCCTCATCTCCGCACGTCCGGACGCCGACGACCGTCAACGAAGTCACCTTCGGTGACGAGCGCTTCGCGGCAGAAGAGGATGCTGCGCCAGGCAGGCCGATAGCCTGGCGGACATGATGGAGGGGTGGCGTCTGCAGGGTCACCATGATCCCTTAGCCGGCGACCAGGGACAGCTGTTGGCTGTCGTGACCAACGGGACCCGTGCCCTGGTTATGGTCCTTGACGAGCCCGGCGATGCCGGCGAGCACGCGATCGACCCGACGGCGACCGGCAAGCAGGGCGGATATGTGTTGAGCAACGGACAGCACGAGACCTACGACGCCCAGGATACAGTTCCGCTGGAACAAGCCCTCGTGATCGTCGAACACCTCATCGATCACGGTCGGCCGCCTACCGGAGTTGGCTGGCACGTCGACCGGTAAGAACCGCACCCCGCCCGATCAGCGGCATGTCCGTGCGTTTCCCGCTCGTCGTTGCGTCGCGGGGTGGGGCCTGAGTAGTCCCCTCGCGTTGCGTGGCCGTCGGATACTCACTCGATCTAGGGTGCGTATCGAGTTGCGATCAATCTATGGGATTGGCCCCTGGGGTCGAGGCTTGATGCTGTAGATCGTCTTGCATGACGCGGGTGCAACTGTCCGATTCGGAGTGGGAGTTCATCGAGCCTTACCTGCCGATCGGCAGGTTCGGCCCGTACCCCGAGCGGTTGAGACAGCAGTTCGAGGGCGTGATCTGGCGGTTCAGGACGGGCGGGCAGTGGCGGGAGATGCCGAGGGAGTTCGGCGCTTGGTCGACCGTCCACAACCGCTTCCGGCAGTGGAGGGACACGGGTGTCTTCGAGGCCCTGCTGGAGGGCTTGATCGCGGAAGCGGCGAAGCGCGGCGAGGTGGACTTGTCCCTGGTCAGCGTGGACTCCACCACCGCCCGGGCCCATCACGACGCTGCTGGGATGCACCTCGGCCAGGATGTCGCCGCCGCCTTGGAGAAGGCTGCCGCTGAGGAGGAGAAGGCCCGACAAAAGGGGACGATCTGGAAGGGCGAGACGGGCAGAATGGTGGAAACGAACCTGAGCGGGAAGAACGGCGACGTATCCGGCGTCGGCACAAGCTCAGGCTGAAGGCTGCCCTGCTCGGGCGCTCAAGGGGCGGGCAGACCAGCAAGGTCCACCTCGCCGCCGACCGAAAGTGCCGCCCGCTGGTGTTCGTCCTGACCGCGGGGCAGGCCGCGGACAGCCCACAGTTCGTCCCCGTGCTCAAGAAAATACGGGTTCGGGGGCCGGTCGGCCGCCCCCGCACCCGGCCCGACGCGGTCGCCGGGGACAAGGCCTACTCGTCCCGCGGCAACCGCGCCTACCTACGGACACACCACATCATGGCAGTCATCCCGGAGAAGAGGGACCAGGCCGCGAACCGGAAGAAGAAGGGCAGCCAGGGCGGCCGACCCGTCAGCCACGACGCCGACCTCTACAAGGAGCGGAACACCGTTGAGCGCCTGATCAACAAGCTGAAGGACTGGCGAGGCATCGCCACCCGGTACGACAAGACCCCCGAAAGCTACCTCGCCGGTCTCCACCTCCGCGCCTCCATGATCTGGATCAAGGACCTCACGCAGACCACTCCTTGATCACAACCAAATACGCGCCCTAGCGCGACGCGGCTGGCACGATCGCGGGGTGAGCGACGGACTAGCACGTGCGCGCGCCGATCTAGCTGCCGGTCGTCCCTGGAAGGCGCTTGACCGGCTGAACGGCGTCCTTGCGCATCGTCAGGATCACGAGGTGCTCGACCTTCTGGCCACGGTTCACTACGAGATGCGAGACCTGCCCGCCTCAGGTGCTCTTTGGTTCGTCCTTGGCCGCGACGATGAGGCAGCACAACGCTCGATCTCGGCCTGGTCGGAGCAGCACCGGAGTGACATCGCACGTTGGCACAGCATCCCCGGCCCGGTCCGGCGCAAAGTCAGCACCGAGCAGCTAGAAGGCCTGAGGCGAGCGGCCCGGCAAGCGGACAAGGGCGGAACGCGGGACATTGCCCCGGTTGGCGAACCCAGCGCACGGTGGGAGGGGATCGTGTTCGGGGGATGCGCCATCACTGCCGTTGTCTGGTTCCTAGCGATGGTGGGCATCGGGATGTGGACGGTCTTCCGTTGGATATGGGATTGACTGTCTTCGAGGTGCCGCAACATATCCCGAGCCGCTGCCCCTGACACCTGCCGCGTAACGGCACCACTGCTCGCCGTACTCGTCACGTGACGTCGCTCCGGAAGCCAGAGGTGCGCGATCATCGGCAGATCAGGAAGCCGCTAGGAACAGCCCGCCGTCACCCAACGTAACGATTGACTCGTTCGCATCCCGACGTCGTCTGGCTCACTCGCGCTCTCGGACGCCGATCATCGCTATCCGAGGTGCAGTTGCGGTACGTCGTACAGGTCGGTGTTGGGTAGCCGGCGCATGGTGGGCGAGTTGATCTCGATGATCAGCATTTCGGTGAGAAATTGGACGGTGGCGTCCAGTAGGTGACTGGTGTGTGCGGTGGCGCTGTGTTCCTTGAGTCCGGCGGTGAGGTGGATGTGGGGGAGGATCTTCTGGTTGGTGTCGTCCCAGGCGATGGTGCCGCCGCCGAGCGCTTCGACGTTGGTTAGGTCGACGTGCGTCCAGATGGGGGCGTCGGGATTATCGAGACGTTGGCACGTGCCGACGATCTTGGCCGTGGAGAGCCCCGCGATGAACATGGGGATATAGCCCTGTTTGATGTCGTGGGCGCGGCAGGCGTCGGCGAGGGCGGTGAAGAAATCGTCACCATGGTCGAAGACGACACCGATCGTCCGCCCTGGGGTCAGGTCGTGGCTACGCATGTGCCGCGGTTTCCTCCGTCCGATCGCCGGTCAGGGTTGATGTTGGCCAGGGCCAAGAGGCGGGTTCATCGAGGTTGCCCGCGACGGCGAATGCTGGGGCGATGTCCTGTGGCTTGGCCTGGGCGGCCAGGAGCGTGCGAAGCAGGATGCGGGCTTTGTAGGGGTGCAGCCAGCCCGCGGGGATGAGTCCGCGGGTGAGGAGGTCGCGCTCGGAGCCGGGGAAGCCGTAGGTGCGGGTGAGGGTCGGGCCGGCCGGGGTGCGGGAGGTGAGGACGACGGGGATCCGTGCGGCGAGGGTGGTGAGGGGCTGGACGAGGGGTTCGGGTACGTGGCCGACTCCGAATCCTGCGACGACGAAGCCGTCGCAGTGCTGGCCGATGGCGTCGAGGAGGGTGGGGTCGTCGTCGAGGCTGACGGTGTAGAGGCCGACACGGGCGCGTTCGGCCTGGCTCGGGATAGGGGTGGCGAGCCGGTACGGCACGCGGGCCAGCAGCCTTACGTCACCTTCCATCACGTATCCGATAGGGCCGGTGTCCGGCGAGCGAAAGGTGGCACCGTTGGTGGAGTGGGTCTTGGCGACCCAGCGGGCGGCATGAATCTCGTCGGCGAGGACGACGAGGCAACCTTGGTCCAGGGCGGCTGGGGAGGCAGCGGTCTGGATGGCGGCGAGGAGGTTGGCGGGTCCGTCGGCGCCGGCCATGGTGGGGTTACGCATCGCGCCGGTGACGACCACGGGTTCGGGCCGCTTGTGTAGCAGGTCGAGTAGGTACGCGGTCTCCTCGATCGTGTCGGTGCCCTGGGTGACAACGATTCCGGCCGCGCCTGCGGCGAGTTCGCGGGCCGCTGCGGTGGCGAGCGCGGTGATGTCCGTCAGCGTGAGGGATGCCCCGGGGCGGCGGCGGAAGTCCACCACCTTGATGTCGATTC
This sequence comes from Micromonospora narathiwatensis, assembly GCF_900089605.1. Classification (NCBI taxonomy): domain Bacteria; kingdom Bacillati; phylum Actinomycetota; class Actinomycetes; order Micromonosporales; family Micromonosporaceae; genus Micromonospora; species Micromonospora narathiwatensis. The sequence goes on from NZ_LT594324.1 coordinate 1,218,619, forward strand.
CAGTCGAGGCCAGCCCTGGTACGGCGTTAACCAGGTCGTGTGCGGACAGGGTGGGACTGACGCCTTCGCCGGTGCCGCTGGTCATGGCGATCGTGCCGCCGAGGCCGAACACCACTACCTTCGGCCTCGGTGTTGTCGGGGTCGAGGACACGACAGTTCCTTTCGGCGATCGCGGCGTGGTGCGCAGGAGCCTATTACGGCAGGGTGCCGATGAAGCGGCATGCTTGGTCGACGCCGTCGAGGGAGAGTAGACGGCTGCGGGGCTCGGCGAGGCCGGCGAAGCCATATTGGCCGAGGTCGGCGCAGCGGTTTTGCAGCCAGTGCCAGTCGAGGTTCAGGTAGTCGGCCAGGTGGCGTAGCCGTCCGCCGGGCGTGTCGTTGGCGGTCACGGAGTGAGCCTGCACGTGGCCGAGAGCGTCGCGGTAGGCGGCGATGGTGTTGCGGTGCTCGGTGGCGTCAACATGCCAGACGTCGTCGGCGCGAATCCAGGTGGCCATAATTGCACGCTGCTTGTCCATCACGAGTCCGGGCAGCGTGGTGTACTCCGGGTCGTCCGTTACTGCGGTGTGGATCCCGAAGGATTCCATCAACGCCACGGCGAGCAGCAGCAAAATCCGTTCGGACATCGACGAGGCGGCCACCGCGTGCGAGGGAAGGCAGAACATCCTGATCATCGGTTGAGAAGCGCTTCGGAACTGCATGGCGGTGTCGCGTAGATAGCTCAGCTTGTGGCGGAACAGCAGCCATGTGCTGGCCTCCTCCCCGCGTTGCTCCCGCGTCCAGTAGACGGGCACGTCGGACAGGAGATGGTAGTGGCGGCGGATGTGGTCGGCGCAGAACGCCGATCCGATCCACAGCCGCGACACCGGATCCAAGTCTTCTGCGATGTCGTGGCTGGCAGCCGACGCCGCCATGTCCTTGTAGGACGATGCGGCAGCCTGAGCGGCGTCCAAGCGGGCGTCGTCCAGCAGCAGCGATAGGTCGAGGTTCGCCACCGCCCACAGGACCCCGGCGGTGATCGCGTCGAGCTGGTACACGCGAGGGATGAGCAGCCGGGCGTCCCGCTCAGCTCCGACTAGGTGCCGGTATGCCCGCCGAGAGTCGAGCGCGAAGACACCGACGCGATCCGGCGTGTCGTCGACACGCCCCAGGATGAGCCGCCGCTGAACAGACCGGCGCCATCTCTGCTCTGTGTCCGCGTGGGTGATCGTCGCGAGGACGCGACCGTCGTCGACGGCTGGGTACAACTCGACATCGATCGCCGCGCCAGGAAAGTGCTGTCCTCCCGGCGCCATAACCACTCGACCCCACCTTGTTTCACCGGCAGGTAGCAGACCCCGTCCAAGGGGTGCCGCGAGTTGCAGCAGGTCGCCAGCAGGAGGCAGGTCTGATCGTGGAACGGGCCGGGCAGGCGGCATCCGGGGGCCAAGGGCTCTCACCTGATTGCTGCTGGTGCGCCGCGGGATGAAGAGGTCAAGGTCGATGTCGGTGGCGACTCCGAGGGCGTGCCGAAGGGCGGCCCGCCGTTCGTCGCTGGGCCAGCGATGCTCCCCACGTTCCAGCTTGCCCACCCAGCGATTGTCGACGTAATGGGCGGAGATATCTCGATCCGGGTAAAGCTGGTGCAAGGCGCTGTTGACCGCATCGGCCAACTCGCCGCGGGACATGCACTGCCTAGGCCGGCGAGGTGACGGCAGGCGCTCGCGTGCCGCCGCGAGGCACCTGTTCGGCGTGATCTCTGTCTCGGGATGGCGAGGCACAGCACCTCCTGAGGTACGCGCGGCGAGTGCCGCATCTCACAAGCGGTGTGTGCGCCATCTTGCCACCCACGGTTGGTGGGCCGTGCGCGTGCCGCAGCCCGCCGTAGTCCTTAACTCACTCGGGCGTGTCCGGACGCTGGAATCCGCCGTCGCAAATGTCTTCGACGAAGGATCGCCACCGATGCGGGTCGAACCGCAGCATCAGCCCGTCAGGCTCTTTCGAGTCGCGCGTCAGGACCGCGTCGTCAGCTAAGGCGACCTCGACACAGTTGCCGTCGTCGCTGTGGCTGGACTTGCGCCAGGTGCGCTCTGGCGTAGTCATGCCGGTACTCCTTCCGTAGGTGCCAGATGATCCGCCGCGGCGCGGAGGAGGCGGATGCTCGCGCCGGGTGACAGTGCGGCGGCCTTGAGCCTGCCGTGCAGGCTTAGGTATGGGTCGATCTCGCCCGGGTCGGTGTGGATTAGGTCTTTGGTGAGGGTGTCCACCGCGATCGCGTGCGAGCTTTGCGGATCGCGGTAGCGGTAGATCGAGTAGGCGGATCGAGGAGCACTGTGTCCTCGGATCGACGCGTCGACAGGTAGCACCTGGACAGATACGGATGGATGGTTCGCGCAGACGGCGAGGACGTGCCGAAGTTGATCGGCGACGACTACGGGGTCGGCGGCACATCGCCGGATCGCGATCTCATCAATGACAGCCTCGTAGCGTGGCCCGCCGGCGGCGAGCACTAGGCTCTGGCGACGAGCGCGGGCGGCGACTGCGGCGGCAGGGTCGAACCTGTCGCCGTGTCGGGCAGGGTCGCTGCGTAGCCGCGCGTCGGCGAACGCGGGCGTCTGGAGCAAGCCAGGAATCAGAGCCATGGCGTACTCGATGATCGTCCTGGTGCCGCTTTCCAGGTCGGCGTAGATGGCCTGCCGGATGCCCATTCGTTCGGCGTCGGCCGTCCACCATCCACGAGTCCAACCGTCGGCTGCCGCGTCCATGATGGCTGTTCGCCTATTTGCCCCGACCGCAAGGTAGTCGCAGATCCCGCTGACGAGGTCGATGTCAGGGCCAAGATGGCCGTTCTCCAGCGCGCTGAGCTGCTGCCGTGGGAACCCAACAGCACGGGCGATCGACTCGCTCGTCACGCCATGTTCCTCACGTAGACGGCGGACTTCGCGTCCGAGCCATCGTCGGCGGACGTACGGACTGGGGTGATTCACCGGCAGCCTCCAGGGACCACTCATGCCGGGTCGACGGTTGGTCGGCCGGATGAGGTCAATGTAACCCCGCTAACCAGGCGGGCGGCATCGGCGAAGCTGATGGTCCAAGCATGTTCTCGCTGGTCAACTACTGGTCGGAACGCAAGTCGGTACATGAGGTCGGGCCGAAGGTCGGTATTCCCAGCTCCGCGCCCTTCCGTGATCGTTGACTTGCAGCGAGCTATTCGCCAATGCGAGGCACTTGCGCGAGGAGGGGTGAATGCGCCGGATGAAGTGGTTCCTCCCGGCCGACGCGACCGGACGTTCAATCCCTTCGGTTGCCCTTCCCGTGTGTCTGGTCCTCGCGGGGCTTGACTCGGTGCTCACGGAGCGTCTACCCGCAATCGATAACCGTGGATTTTGTCCGCCAGCTCAGTTCTCGTCGTCGCGCAACCCAGCGACGGTGCCGTCAGTGCAGCGATCCATTTCGCTGTTGGGCAGCCCAAGTCGTGCCCGGCGCTACCCACTGGGCGGACCGGAGCTGCTGCCGTCGGGCCTTGTCCGTCCGGCTTTCCGGTCTGGCTGTGGGCAGCCGCCATGGACATCGACCCGCAACCGATTCCCCTCTACTCCTTGTTAGGAAGGCTCCCGAGATGTCTGAGCAGGACGAGTTGGCCCGCTATGGCTACCGGCAGGAGTTGAGCCGGCAGCTTCGGTTCAGGGATCTGATCGCGTACGGCCTGGTGTACATGGTGCCGATCGCGCCGATGGCGATCTTCGGCAGTGTCTACGCCGGCTCCGGCGGGATGGTCGCCCTGGCGTACGCCATCGGCGTGGTCGCGTTGGTGTTCACCGCGTTCTCGTACGCCCAGATGGTCCGGGCATTCCCCATGTCCGGGAGCGTCTACAACTACGCTGGCCGCGGCATCAGCCCACCGGTCGGCTTTCTCGCCGGCTGGGTGATCCTCCTTGACTACGTCCTGGTGCCAGGCCTGCTCTATCTGGTGGCGTCGGTGGCGATGCACGCGACCGTGCCGTCGATTCCCGTCTGGCTGTGGCTGTTGGGCTTCGTCGCGGTCAACACGGTCGTCAACTCGGTCGGGATCCGTATGACGGCCGTGGTCACCCGGGTGATGCTGGTCGGTGAGCTGATTGTCCTGGCGGTCTTCATCGCCGTCGCCGGCTGGGCCGTCGCCTCCGGGAAGGGGCGCTTCAGTTGGGAGGCGTTCTACAACTCCCACACCTTCGCCTGGTCCGCTGCCGCCGGCGCGGTGTCGATCGCGGTGCTGTCTTTCCTCGGTTTCGACGGCATCAGCATGCTGGCCGAGGAAGCCAGGGGAGGGGCGCGGCAGATCGGCCGCGCGATGGCGGCGGTGCTCGTGCTGGCGGGGGTGTTGTTCATCGCGCAGACGTGGCTTGCCGTGATGCTCGTCCCCGACCCCGCCTCGCTGCTGGCCGATGGTGATCCGAACGGCACCGCGTTCTACGACGCCGCCCGGGTGGCCGGTGGGGGCTGGCTGGCGACGCTGTGTGCGGTGGCGACGGCGGTGGCGTGGGGGTTGCCGAACTCGATGGTCGCTCAGGTCGCCACCAGCCGGCTGTTGTACGCGATGGCCCGCGACCGGCAACTGCCCGCGTTTCTGGCGAAGGTGTCGATCCGCCGGAACGTGCCGATCAACGCCACCTTGCTCACCGGCGCCGTGTCCCTGGCCCTCGGCCTGTACATGGCCACCCGGTCCGACGGGATCACCCTGCTGTCGTCGCTGATCAACTTCGGGGCGATGGTCGCCTTCCTCGTCCTGCACGTCTCCGTGGTGGTGCACCATCTCATCCGCCGCCGTAGCCGCAATCTCTGGGCGCATCTGGTGATGCCGGCGGTCGGGTTCGCGATCCTCGCCTACGTGGTGGTGAACGCCAACATCGCCGCCCAGCGCCTCGGCCTGGCCTGGCTTGCCCTCGGCGTGATCGTCCTCGCCGGCCTGTACCTGTCCGGCCGCCGGCCCGCGCTGTCGGGCCTCGCACCGGTGCAGCCGTCCGGCCGTGACTTGGAGCGGGTGTGACGACCATGGACAAGATCACCTATCAGCCGGTGCGGGATGAGTTGGCGTACACCTTCGGCGGTCGGCTGCCGGTCGCGCACCTGCGCTCCGGCGACGTGCTGGAGGTCGACACGGAGGATTGCTTCGGCGGCCGGGTCCGAACGGCAGCGGATCTGCCGTCGCGGGTGTGCCGCATGCCGTACCTGAATCCGGTGTCGGGGCCGTTCTTCGTCGAGGACGCCGAGCCCGGTGACACCCTCGCTATCCACCTCGCCTCGATCGTCCCCGCGCGTGACTGGGGTGTGTCGTCGACGTTTCCGCACTTCGGCGCCCTCACATCAACCGCCCACACGGCGACGCTACAGCCGCCATTAGAGGAGCGGGTGTGGGTGTACGGCATCGACCGGCAGGCCGGCACCGTGCGGTTCCAGGCCACCGAAACCCACCACGGCATCAACCTGCCCCTCGACCCGATGATCGGCACGATCGGGGTCGCCCCGGGCGGGTTCGAGGCCCGCTCGACGATCGTCCCGGACGTCCACGGCGGGAACCTCGACACCCCGCGACTGCGTGCCGGCACCACCCTGTACCTGGGGGTGAACGTGCACGGAGCGCTGTTCGCCGTCGGTGACGGCCACGCCCGCCAGGGCGAGGGGGAGGCCTGCGGTGTCGGAGTGGAGATCGCTACCACCACGATCCTCGCCGTCGAGGTGATCAAGGGCGTGTCGACGGTGTGGCCGCGTCTGGAGACCGACGTCACGGTCATGTCGATCGGTTGCGCTCGCCCTCTGGAGGACGCCTACCGGATCGCGCACCACAACATGGTCGGCTGGGTGGGGTCCCTGACGGGGATGGGGCTCCTGGACGCCTATCAGTTGGTGTCGCAGGTGGGGCGGGCACCAATCGGCAACGTGTGCGACCCGAACTACACGGTCCTCGCTGCGGTCGACAAGGCCCTGCTCCCCGCGCCCGAACCGGCCTACCACGGCGCGCACACACGGCTGCGGCAGCACACCGCCGGGCTGCGGTAGGGGAGGAGACTCGTGATGGCGCCACTTTCCCCGTTGCCGCTGCGCGACGAGTTGTTCCTGCTCGGCCACAACGACGACACCGGCCAGCCCCACATCCACCACCAGGCCCTCGCCCTCGGCCTGGCCGGCGCGGTCCTGATCGACCTGGACCTGGCCGGACGCATCGACCTCGGCGACGACACCTGCCCAGCCGACGAGCGGTGGCTGCGCCCCCACGTCGACCGGCCCGCCGGTGACCTGATCGCCGACACCGCGCTGACCTCGATCCGCTACGCCCGCACCCTGCCGTCGCTGAAAGGCTTCGTGCGCGGATTCTCGATCGACCTGTACGAGCGCACCCGGGCCGGTCTCGTCGCCGGCGGCATCCTGCGGCACGCCACCCGCCGCCGCCTCGCCGGACTCATGCGCGCCGACAGCTATCTGCCGGTGGACAGCAAATGGTCGGTGGTGGCCCGTGCCCGGCTGCGGTCTATCGCCACCGGCTACCAGCAGCCGGACAACCACACCGCCGCCCTCGCCGGACTCGTCGCCGTGCTCGGCCTCACCGAGTATCTCTACCTCGGCGACGACACCACCACGCTCACCGCGCATCTGAAGGCGATCGCCGACCAGCACCTGCACCCGGTCCGCGACATCACCGCCGCCGTCGACGCCACCGTCGGTGACCTTGCTACCGCCACCTACCGATGAGTGCCACACGACATCGCATCCTGCGGCCAGCCCACCACCCGCCTGATGTTCGGCAGGCGCGGTGACCCGCTTCCGCTATCCGATAACGAGACGAGGGGCCGAACCGATGGAGACTGCTGTGCGAATCCGGGCTGCCCGCTGGGCAGACAAGGACGACGTCGCCGCGCTGATTGCCGAAGCCCTGCACCCCAACCCACTCGCCGCATGGCTGGTGCCCGACGGGGAGCAACGCCGGCAGGTGCTTGCCGATGTCGTCGGGATCTGGGTGGAACATGCCCTGTTCTTCGGCGACGTTCACCTGACCGACGACCTGACCGCCGCCGTTGTCGGCTTCCACCGCTACCGGCCCATCCCACCACCGGTCAACTACCGTATCCGGCTCGCCGACACCGCCGGAGCGCACGCGGACCGGTTCGACCTGCTGGACAGCATGCTGTCCACGAGACAACCCACCGAGTGGAGTAGGCCGACGGCGAGGTGCCCGTGGTTCGGGTCCTTTTCCGTCGGCCCCTCCCCGAACCGGACAGGCGAGATTTCCCCGCATCCGGCTCTCCAGTGGTCATTTTCGGGTGGTGGCTGTGGCCCGTCCCGCATGGATGTCCTGGTGGCATGTTTCGCAGACCACGAGGGTTTTGCGTCTACGTTTAGCCATCAGGTGTACCCACGAGGGCCGTTCCGGCCGTCCTGGCTTGTCGAGATCAGCGAGTTTGCGGATGTGGTGGACTTGCAGTCCGATCCGCCCTTCGCAGAGCTCGCACTGTCCGGCGAGGAGCCGGTGGATCAGCTCGTTGCGTCGAACGGTGGCCATGATCGGCTTGAGATCGGCGATGACGGCAGTGCGCTGTCGCTTGAGAGGTATCCCGCCGAAGCGGGCGACCAGCGGCTTCCTGCCTCGGTCTCGCTGCACGGTGACCTGAAAGCAGGTCCGGGGTCCGTCGGGGGTGTCGATGCTGGCCTTGTACTTACGGGCCATCTTCCTGACGGAGGACTTGTGCTTCGCGGCCAGGGTCTTGAGCATCGATGCCTCCAAGACCCAGCGCAGCCGGCCCAGGCGGAACACGTCCTGGGCGAGGAGGTAGTACAGGGCTACTGCAAGATCGAGATATGACCGGTCTGCCGGCTTCGGGGTAGTCACGCCGGTTGCGGCTGTTACATGAGGTAGAGCGCGGTCTTCGGCTGATCATTCAGGTGTCTAGGCCAAATGATCGAACTCGAGGACCGCGCTCGTGGAGCCATCATCGTTGATCGGCGGGCTGTCCGCACGCCTGCACCGCGTGTCGGATGATCCGCATCGTCATGCCGCCGGCCTGTTGCAGGCTCTGGCCCGGGTACCCGACCCGCGTGACCCACGTGGCCGGGTCCATTCGTTGCCCAGCCTGCTCACGGTCGCGGTGAGCGCGGTGGCTGCCGGGCAACGTTCGGTGTCGGCCATCGGTGAGTGGGCGGCCGACCTGCCGGTATCGACACTGGACCGGTTGCAGGTCGCTCGGGATCGGTTCACCAACGCCTATCTGGTGCCGAACGCGTCCACGATCGGGCGGGTCCTGGCGCGTGTCGACGCCGATGCTCTGGACACGGCGATCGGCCGGTGGCTGATCAACCGGACAGCCGTCACGCCGGCAGTGGGCCGTCGGGCCATCGCTGTGGACGGCAAGACGTTACGCGGCAGCGGCCGCCCCGGCGGTCAGGTCCACCTGCTCGCCGCGTTGGACCAGCACACCGGCGCGGTGCTCGCCCAGACCGGCGTCGACGGCAAGACCAACGAAATCACCCGGTTCCAGCCGCTGCTGGACGACCTCGACCTGACCGGTGCCGTCATCACCGCGGATGCCCTGCACACCCAACGTGAGCACGCCCGCTGGCTGACCGAGACCAAACACGCCGCGTACCTGTTCACCGCGAAGAAGAACCAGCCGCGACTGTACCGGCAGCTCAAGGCCTTGCCCTGGGCCAAAATCCCGGTCCTGGACGAAACCAGCAGCCACGGTCACGGCCGCCGCGACATCCGAGCGCTGCAAGCAGTCACCTGCCTCGGTCCCCTCGCGATCGACTTCCCGCACGCCAGCCAGGCCCTACGAATTCGCCGGCGCCGGTACAACCAGGCCACAGGACGGTGGTCCACCGTCACCGTCTACGCCATCACCAGCCTCGGCGCAGCCGAGGCCCGGCCTGCCGACCTGGCCGACTGGCTACGAGGACACTGGCTGATCGAGGCCCTGCACTACCTGCGTGACGTCACCTTCGGCGAGGACGCCAGCCAGGTCCGCACCGGCAACGCCCCACAAGCTATGGCCGCCCTCCGCAACACCGTGATCAGCCTGCTCCGGATGGCCGGCGTCACCAACGTCGCCAAAGCCCTACGCCACAACAGCCGAAACCCGGACCGGCCACTACAACTCCTCGGAATCACCTGAACCGCTCAAATCCCTACCTTGCAGAAGCCCTGGACTGGGGGCGGGGCGGGATTCGCCATCGGCGTCGACAAGGGCCGATTCTCCACTCATCATTGGCGCAGTGACCGGAGTGCTACCAGCAGCCGGGCGGCCAGCTCGGCCGACACTTCGCCGGGATACCGCCGGAGGTCGCGAGTGGAGATGGACTCGTCGGCGGCTAAGCGCACATTTGGCGGGCTGCTGAGTCCCATCGTCGCGTTTTGCCGGGGTAGGTCGCGGACCCGCCCCACCGTGAGCATCATCGCCGGCTCGGCACCGACCGCTGGCGCATACTGACCTACGTCCGGCACATTCAAGGCCATCAGGGTCGCCAGCATGCCGGTCAGCCGCTCAACGAGGTCGTCGTCATCGAGCACAGCCCCCAAGGAGTCATGGGGCAGGGGACGCCACGCGGAGCGCTGCCCGAGCCGGTCCACGACAAGGCCGGCTGGCCCGTCGGCGTACCGGACCGCGGTGGCCCAGGCGGCCCGGTCGTCGGAGTCGATCCGCAGCTCCTGGCCGGCGGTGAAGAGGCCCGAACGGCGGCCGGCGGCGGCTAACTCAACGCCGAGGGCGGTGATCCGGCGGACGGGCACACGGGCAGCGTCGCCGATCGGCATGAGATGCAGCTCTAGGGCGCTGCGCTCGATCGCACCACTGTGGCCGCTGCGGTCGGTGCGCCATACGATGTCGACCGTCTGCGGCAGGGGACGCCAGGCGGGACCGTCCGTCGGCTGCTCAGCCACCGCAGCAGTGGGCAGGCCCGGGTGGAGGTAGACGTTTCCGTCCATGGCGCCGGCTGCCAGCCCGCCGTAGGAGACGATGTTCTGCTGCTTAGGCGCTGGCGAGGGTGCGCCGGTCGACGTCGATCCGGCCGGTACCCGATCGGCGAGTGCAGCGGCGAATGCGGCGGCGCCGACCATGGCGTTCGCTTGGTGGCCGCCGGCGTCGGTGACGTACTTGTTGCCGTCCGCCCGGTCACTGATGCCGCGGATAGTGAGCGTCGGCAACGAGCGGTTCATCTGGCCAGCCCGCGCGGCGCCCGCACTCTCCATCTCGATGGCGGCCGAGTCGGCGTAGTGGCGGTCCAGCTGCTCACGGAGAGGATGCGTTGCCGAGTTGAGTACCACCTCACCGGCGGCGATAGGGCGGAAGTACAACTTGGGATCCGCTGCAGCGGGCAGGCTGGTCCGCCACATGCCGGTTCGGTCCAGTTGGTGGGCGATCTGCTCAAGCGCGTGCGGGGGGAACCATGCCTCGGGAGTGGCGTGGAAGCCTTGGTTGTCGGCGCGTCCGCCGTGGTAGGCGTACACCTTGCGGCCGAAGATGACATCGCCTAGCGCGAGATCGTCGTGTAGTGCCCCGGCGATGCCGACGAAGAACAGCGCCTGCGGATGGAACGTCGCGATCGCCCGCTCGGCCACCACCGCGGCGTTGGTGTTGCCGGCGCCGGTGAGGCCGACAGCTACCCGGCAGGACGATTGCCGTAGCCGGCCAACCTCGAACAAGGTGCCGGCCGGGTGCGGTGCCTCGGTGACGTCGGTCAGGTGCGCGACGACCGCCTTGTACTCCACGTCGAGGGCCGTCAGGATAACGACCCGCACCTCCGCGTCCGGCAAGCTCATGTATGAACGCTCCGATCGTACGAGTAGATGGCGGGATCAAGCGTACGGCGGCGGGATGGCACCAACCCCGTGAGGCGAGTGGGATGACGTGTGCTGGATCAAGGAGTAGGCGCCGAGAACGGGCTCGCCCGCGGAGTCATCGGGGCTGAGTTGCACCTCTTCGGCGGGAGCGTACCGGTATGTTGCTCTCCGCTTGGCGGCGAGCGCAGATGTCGTGGGACGAGTAGCTCCGCGAGTCGCCCAGCCTTCTATGAACGCCCGGCGCGGGGCCTGCCGTTCACCGGCCGGGCGCTGAGGTTGACGACTGGCAAGGCTGGTGCGACAGTGCCGATCCCCGTGGCGGCGCGCTGCTGCAGGGTCCTGGCGGACAGTGCAACCGGACTCCCGGCGGGGCGGCCGCGCCTGCAGCAGCCGCAATGTTAGCTAGTGGTAAGGGCGGACCTCACTCGCGTGGAAGCGAAGAAACGATCGGGCTGTGCCGTTCTACGTCTGGTCGAGCCGGTGCCGGACCTTGCGGGCTTCCGCGAGGTCCCGTTCGGTGGTCGCGGTGGCCGGCAGGCCGGCCAGGATGTCGATCGCCTCGTCTGCCAGGTCCTGAGCCTCGGCCACGACACCGGAGCCCGCGGCGGCGATCAGAGATTGGGCCAGCTCCTGGGCGTGAGCGGCTGGATTGGCGACTGCCAGGCGTCGGCGGATACGGACCGATTCTTCGTATGCGTGCTGGGCCTCGTCACCTCGTCCCGCATCGGCCAGCCGGTTGCCGAGGTTCAGTAACACCCGGGCGATGTGCCGGTCCTGGCCGAGGCGGCGGTAGATCGCCGCGGATTCCTCGGTCGACGCCAGCGCTTCGGTGTGGCGGCCCAGCCGGGCGAGCACGTTGCCGTGGTTGTTCAGCACCCCGGCGAGGCTCGGCAGAAACGCGGTCTCATTGCGCTGCACAAGCCTGCGCCGCAGCGAGACCGCTTCCTCGAGGGCGGCGCAGGCGTCCGCCACGCGGTCGACTTCGGCGAGCCGGCTGCCGAGGTTGTTCAAGGCGGTCGCCAAATCGGGCAGGTGCCGTGCCGGGTCGACCGCCGCCAGGTCCCGATAGATCACTGCGGCTTCCTCGACGGCGGCCAGCGCGCCGTCGAGGTCGCCGAGATGCACCCGCAGCAGACCAAGGTTGGTCAATGACGAGGCGACGTCCGGAAGCAGCCGCCGATCGCCTTCGGCCAGCTCCCGCCGGATGCCAAGAGACTCGCTGGCAGGCCCCGTGGCGGCCTCGTGCTCACCCAGTTCGCTGAGCAGCAAACCGTATGTGTTCAGCGCGAGCGCCAGCTTCGCCCGCTGACCCGGGTCGGCCTCGGCGAAGCGGCGCCGTAGCGCCACTGCCTCCTCGGCGGCCTCGCGGGCAAGGTGCTGGCGCCCGAGCTCGGACTGCGTCACACAGATGTTGTTCAAAGCGGCGGCGAGCAACGGCAGCCACCTGTCGGCGTCCCCGGCCTCGGCGGCCCGCCGATATTCGCCAGCTGCCGCCATGGTCGCCTCGAGCGCCTCCAGGTGCCGGCCGGCGTTTGCCAAGCGCCATCCGTGCAGTCCGTGGTATTGGCCCCGGCGGCCGGGATCGTCGGTGGCGGCCAGCCGGTGGACCGTCAACCTGGTGTTCACCGCCGCCGCGCCGATATCGAAGTCAACATGCCGTTCGGCGGGCAAAAACTGCTCGGCTGCCCTCAACGCGTTCATATCGACGTCCGGAAGCTCGCTGACTGCGGTCATGGCCGCGCTACCCGCAGTGACCAGCAACCGGGGATTGCGGCGCAAGTTCGGGTAGAGATGTCCCACACCGACGTGCGGCCAGCGTTCAGCGGCGGCCGCCATGAACGTGACCGCTCGGGCCGGACTCAACCCGGGTACGGAACCGAGCGCGTTGAGGATCTCCCCGGTGAAGTCAGCGCTCCACGAGGCTGCGGGGTAGTCCGAGGTATGGCCGGGCAGGGTGAGGGCGATGAAGTCCTCGGCGAGCCGGTCTGGATACAGCGGTTCGAGGAAGGTCTGAGCGTCTGGTGCCGGGTAGCAGACGGCGTGGTCGGCGAGCAGGCCGTCGGCGCCGGCGGACAGCTTGAGCCGGGTAACGAGATCCTTACCGACCTCCGGTGGCACGGCGCCGCTGAGCGCGGCGAGAAAGACCATACGGCGCATCGTTTCCGGTGCCGTGCCGATCGTCGGCGTACCGCGCTTGTGCTCGTGGAGTTGGTGCCAGTTGAGCTGCTCGCGGTCGATGAGGTAGACGGTCATCCCGGCTAGGTCGGTGGGCGCGGTTCGCCCGCTGACCGCCGCGTCCACCGCGACCAGCGCTGCCATGTGCACTGCGAGGGTAAGTCCCATCTTCGGGCCGGTGAGCGGTCCTGGGGGCGTGATGGTTTCGGCGTCGGTGACCTCGTAGCGGGCGGCGAAGCTGTCGCGGGCCGTCTCGAAGATGAACGTCCGGCCGCTCGGCTCGTCCGGCAGGGGAGACAGCGCGGTGCTGGCGTGGTCTGCCATGTGGTTGGCCAGGGTTGCCCGAATCGCCGGCCACTGCTCGGCGCTGCGCGCGATCAGCAGGATCCGGGCGGGCACGTCCCGCCGGTGCAGCAGGGAGTTGCTGAACAGCCAGGTGAGGTGGCTCAGCGGCCAGCGGTCGGCGTAGTCGACCACGAGCAGCACGCCGGCGTGCTGGGCCGGGTCGAGGTCCTCGCGGCTGGGAGCGGGCAGGACCGTGCCCAAGCCGTGCAGGGCCTGCACCACCAGCCAACCGTCCGTCCGGGCCTCCTCGGCGAAGCGAGCCGCGAGTCGGGTCTTGCCCTGTCCGCCCGGGCCGTACAGCCAATGGGCGGACAACCGGGTGGGGGAGCGGCGCCACCGGTGCAGCGTCTCCCGCTCAGCGGCGCGTCCGCAGAACGGCACCACCTCGTGCCGGGCGTTCAGCATCCGGCTCGGTGACTGCCGTAGCCAGGCCGGGTCGGCCACCGCGGTTTCCGAGGGCCAGCGCTGCAGCAGGTAGACCGGGGTGCCGTCACCGAAGATGTGCAGGTCGGCGCCGATCACGCCGTACGCCGCTCCAGCGACCGCCGCGATGCTCTGCCGGGGTACGGGCTGCTGCTCAGTCATCCTCGTCCCTGAGGGTTCAGACCCGGGCAGGAGTCCAGCGTGGTGCGGCAGACGGCCAACTCCCGGTCCGTGTATGCCAGGAACAGCACCCGCTCGGGTGCCGGCCCCGCCGATCGGGCAAGGTAGTCGACCGCAGCCAGTAGCAGCGTACGGGCGATGGCTTCCAGATCGCCGCCCGCGCTGCCCGCACCGATCAGCGGAAACAGGACGCTGGCCGCCGGCTCGAGTCGGGTGCCGTCGTGCCGCACCGGGTTTGCTGCCGCGGTCAACCCCCGGACCACCGCTCCGTCGAGGTCGCGGATCGGCCGATAACCCTCGCCCGGCTCACCTTCGACCGCAGCCATGTGGATCACAAACTTGACGCCGTGACTACGAGTGAGCTCACCCGCGGAAGTGACAATGGCGATACCGGGGGTGACCGGCCGGCGGTCTCTCACCGCCAGCGCCAGATCATCCGCGACCAGGTCGGCCAAGACCCGGCCGGTGCTGTCCCGGGCGGCCCCTTCGTAGCGGATGATGCCAGAGGTCGAGAAGTCGTGGATGCGGGCCATCATCATGTCGGTGTTCTCCGAGTTGACCCAGGCGTCGATATCGTGGACGCGCCGGATATCGCCGGTCACGATCCCGATCAAACGTCTGCCCTGCCCAGCGCTGTTCCGCACCCGGTACCAGTGGGTCTCCTGGCGCTCCAGTGGGACCGGCTTCGCCGCGGCCTTTTCGGTCTTTCCGGCCTTTCGGGCTGCCGCGGCCTCGCGCTGATCGCGTTCCGCCGCGCGGTTACCAGCGCGCAGGGCGGCAGTCCACACCAAGATCACAAACGCGCCGGCGCCGCCGAGTGTCACACCGAACAAGGTGCCGTCCGACGTGGTCGCCGGGAACGCCGAGAAGGTGACGAGAGTGGCGGTCAGGGCGGCGCAGAGCCAGACGAAGACGAAGAGGGTGTGCCGGATGCCGGTGGCGGACGGGCGTGTCGCCCACCAGAAGCCCACCAAGCACAGTGCCAGGAAAATGCCGGCGGCGATGTTGACGACCAATGAGGACCCCCACTTCAGGCCACGGCGCTTCAATGTATCCGTCCGGTCACGCGGTGAGAAGAGATGAACCGGGCGGTGAGTATGGGTCCGGCCAGGTGATGCCTGTTGAGGAGGGCCTCGATTGCTGGTGATGGCGTGGGTAGCGGGACGGGGTGGGACCCTAACGCCGTCCGTGGTCCGGCCCCCCGTTTACCCCCGGAAAACCCTAGACTGCGGTTGACAAACAGTGACGAAAGGCGGTCATCGCTGGGTCGCTGCCAGTGCAGCTCAGTGCCCATTTTTGACAGCCAACGACAAGGCTGGGGTGGCTACCGTCGGTAACAAGGGGTTTTGACGACCAATGACAAGCGCTGACGAGGGGTCGACAAGAGGCTTTTCTGGATTCAAATCCCCTCCTTCGCCACCACGACTGCCTCGGCAACTACCGCGCCGTTACGCTGGCCGGTACGTAGTGGAGGAGCGAGACGAGGGTCTGGAGCCTGGGCGCCTCGCGGGGCTGCGCGGACGCCTGCCGTACCGCCTGCCGGGCGCACTCAGCTGACTCCTTTGATCCGGACCGGTGAGGTTCCAGCGAAGATGACGACGGTCTCACAAGCTGCGCACTACATCGGCTCGTGGATGAAGTCGACCCCGAACACCTGCCCTGCCTTGTCATACTCGGAGACGGTCGGGTCCGTTGAGTAGACAGCGAGCACGGAAGCCGGATCGGCCGCGACGTCCCTACGCGGCCAGATGGAGAACGATGTCGGTGGGCGCGTACCCGGCCGGGGTGGACCGGGCGGTCTAGGTGTCTTCAGGTAGCTGAGTTCGCGCCGGACTCCGAGTGCCGCCCGCATCATGTGCTTCTGGAATGCAGTGTTCTTGCACTCTACGGCCATCCGGACAAGGTCGTGGGGAGGGTAGCCCGACTTGATGCCAGCCGGGAGGATCACGATGTCGAGTTCATGGCAGTCGCCCCGCTGCGGGGGCAACTCACCTCGGCGGAGGTGGTGGCTCAACGTCAGAATCTCGATGTCGGTCCAGACCTCCAACAGCGGCTGGCCCCGTTGACGCAGCTCAAAGTGCGCGAACGAACGATCGATGGGTCCGCCTGATGAGCGAAGTCGCATTTTGTCTGAGCCGACGAGGATGACCTCGTATCGCTCGTGAGTCCGTAGGTTCTCCAGGATCACGCTGAGGACCCACGCTTCGTAGAGCTTCCCGGGGGTCATGCTGAGTGTGAGACCGCCTGCGGCGGATGTGGCGGAGGCATGCCGGTAGCGAGCCATGACCGCGTCGATGTGGCAGTGGCGCCAGAACGAGGCCGGCGGGGCGGCTGAGGTCGACAGGCCTTAAACCGGGCGGTGACGCCTGGCTGGCGCAGCGTGAGCATTGGGACTGCGGAGTCCGCGTGACCGAGTGTGAAGGTTGTACCCGTCGCGGTTTGGTGACGGTACGCTGTAGGGGTGACTGAGATGCCGATTCCCGAGGGTGAGCGGCTCGCTGAGGTGGCTCGGGACGCCGCGCGTTCGGGGCAGGTTGTCTATCTGACCGATCGTGGTGAGCGGTTGGCGGCTATCGTCCCGGCCCGTCTGGCGGCGCTGCTGGAACGCGGCGGTGTGGCCGGCGGCCGGCGAGTGTTAGGCGCTCGCGGGGCCGGTCGAAGCGGGCAGCGTGACATCTCCGAACGGATCGAAGAGATCCTTCGTAGTGAGGTGGGACGATAGCACTCGTCGTCGATGCCGGCCCGCTGTATGCCTATGTCGATGCCGATGACCAGCATCATGAGGCGTGCGCGGACCTGCTGGAAACCCATCCCGGCCCGTTGATCGTTCCTACGTTGGTGATCACGGAGGTCGTCTACCTCCTGGCAACTCGCCTTGGGGCTCAGGCTGAACTGCGATTTCTCGGTGACCTGGCCTCAGGCGCGTTCGACATCGAGCCTGTGCATCCGACTGACTGGCTCCGCATAGCTGATCTTGTCGAACGATACGCCGATCTCCCCCTCGGTGCTGTCGATGCATCGGTGGTCGCCTGCGCAGAGCGGCTCGGCATCGATGAGGTTGCCACCGTTGACCGGCGGCACTTCACCATCATCAAGGCAAACCGGCAACTGCTACTGCTGCCCTGAATTGCCGGTCAGCCACTCCGACTGGCTACAGCGGCAAGGCGGAAGGCGATGCGAAGCACGAAGCGCTGCGACGACTCCTTTACTCGGCTGGTTTATGCTTCCAGTGACCTGGGCAAACGTCGTCGAGCATGCCGCTGGGCCACCGGACTACTGGGGTCAAGGGGTCGTCGGTTCAAATCCGGCCGTCCCGACCGGTTGACCTGGGGAGATGAAGATCTTCCCAGGTAACGGCGGTAGCATCCGGTAACGGATGATCTTCGACTGCGGTAACCGTGCCGCGGATTGGCCGTCGTTCCCCTCGCGTTCACCGGCTCTGGCCTGCGGCTTCGCGCTGCTGGCGGATGGGCCGGCATGTTGCTTCCTTGATTTTGCCTCAAGTGCTGCGGGTGCCGGAGGCTATGGCTCGGGTAGCTCGACGGCGCTTCTGCTGTGGCAGGTTCGTTGGCCGGCCCGGCGTCGTGGGCGGGGTGAGGTGACGGCCGGGTAGGTTCCAAATCTCGCGGGTGTCGGGTCGTGGTATGAACAGGCGTGTCGATCACCGTTGATGATGATCTGTTGAATCGTGCGGGTGAGTTGAAGCGGCAGCTGGTGTCGTTTTCGCAGCAGCCACGTTACGACCGGGCGTTCGACGACGTGCTCGCGAGCCGGTATGACGGTCGGGTTGCGCTCGATGAGCACACCATGATGATCTTGTGGGATTACTTCGTCCTGGAGCATCGGCTGCGTAACGGCCGGACGGTAGTGGAGCAGTTCGTCGCCGCGCACCCGGAGTTGCCTGAGCCGGAGCGCCAGATGCTGCTCGGGTGGCGGGATGTGGTGCAGGGGCCGTTCGAGGTGCAGGGGCGCGACGGGGCAGCGCTGGTGGTGGTGAACCTCGTTGATGAGCTGACCTATTGCGTGCGTTCGAACATGGGTCCGTCGGTGTTCCGGCGTACGCCGCGTCGGTCGTTTCTGCTCGCTCGGCTGGTGGCGGTGGGCGAGGAGTGGATGATCAGTGGCCCGATGAACGTGTGGCGGGCGCAGGAGCGGGACGTCGCGTACGAGATGGCGTTGGAGATGTCGCTGCGCGCGCCGGAGGCGGTGTACCGGAACCCGGAGAAGCTGGCCCAGGCATGGGAGCTGCAACGTCAGGACCGGGACCGGTTCGTGCGGTTCTTCGGCAGCGATCTGGTGGTGGTGGCCGGCGATCAGGTAGCGGATCGGATGGCCGATTACCATGCTTTCTGCCGTGCCGAGGTGCCTGGCACTCCGTCCTCAATCTCGGCCGTTGACGGGCCGGTGTTGGAGTTGCCGCCGGATGTCGTGGATGCGGAGACGGTGGCGATGATCTACGACGAGGTCGACGGGTTGGGCTTCTACGCCGAGTTCGGGCTGGTGGAGGCGGCGTTCGCGGATCCGGACCTGTTGCGGCGCCGCCGCTACCGGGAGCACACGATGGCGTACCTGCAGGATGACAGCGTCGCCCCGCTGGTGCTGCGGCGGCTGGCCGAGCTTGATCCCGAGCGGGCCAGTGTGGTATTCCGGCGGCTGTTGAAGAAACCGCGTTTCGACTGGGCCCGCGACGGCGAGGAGCTTCTGCGCGCGTACAAGCCGGAGCATTTCCGGCGGGCGCCGCGGCCGCGGGTCAGCCCGGTCAGCGAGCGGCTGGCCGCTTACGCCCGTCGGCGCTGAGGCACCGTCAGGTGCTGGGCCAGGTCCATTCGGGTCTCGGCCGCGCTGGGAACGGCGTGAGGACGGGGTAGCGCCGGTAGGCGGCATGGATCCAAGCGGTGACCGTGTCCGGCGGGAACGCCGGGTCGGCGAAGGCGACCTCGCCCGCGCCGTGCGGGCCGTGGCAGGTGGCGACGATGCCGCGTGCCTCGGTCGTGTAGTCGATGGACGTGACGGTGACCGGGGTGCCCAGCAGGGCCGCCGTGGTGGGCAGATGGGTCTCGTCCTCGATCACGGTGAGGAACGCGCTGTGGTGTTCGTCGGCGCCGTAGGCGTCGACGACGATCGTCTCGATTGCGTTGTCCAGGTCCAGGTCATCCGGCACGCCCCACAGGTTAGGGCGGTGGGTTCCCGAGGTCCGGGCAGCGGTCTGCTGAGATGGACCGGTGACCGGTGATGGGCTGACGGTGTTGGTGGACCGACTGCGCTGGGATCGCCGGCGCGATCCCTACCGGGGGCGACGTGAGTACTCGCAGGCCGCCCGCCAGGTGGCCGAGGAGTGTGATCGATTGGTCGCGGTGGGGCGGGCGGATCTCGCGGTGCCGGTGTTGCGCAAGGCCGTCGACCGCATCACGCGGGCGCTGATGTATATCTTCGCAGCCACGCTCGTGGCAGCGGTGGCTCACGCGTGGGTGGTGCGAGGGACACTCGCCGTCTGGCTGCGCCGGGCAGAGACCACGACCCGCGGGAGAATGTGACTTCCGATCTGTCGGTGATCGGTCTTTCGGCGGTCGCGGGGTGCAGCACACTGACTCCATGAACCGTCCTGCTACGTTCCTCGCCGATCCGCCGCAAAGCCCGGCGGTGACTGCCGCGTATGAGGGCGATCTCGCCTCCGACGGCTATGTCAACAACCTCACTCGTGTCTGGTGCTGGCGTCCCACGTGCTGGCATCCTTCCAGGCCCTGCGTGCTGATCTCCTGGCCGATTCAGGCCTGTCGCCGAGGGAAGTAGCCGTGATGGTCGCCGCCACCGCCGCTGCCCGCAGCGATGCTTACTGTGCACTCGCCTGGGGCTCCCGGCTGGCCGAACTCAGTGACGAGGCGACCGCCGCAAGGGTGCTGCAACGCGTTGACAGCGACCTGTCCGAACGGGAGGCCGCGCTGGCCGGTTGGTCTCGTCAGGTCGTCCAGGATCCGAATGCCACGACCGAGGCCGACGTGGAGCGCCTACGCGACGCGGGTCTCAATGACCAGGAGATCTTCGAGGCGACGACCTGGATCGCGTTTAGGCTGGCGTTCTCCACCATCAACGACGCGCTGGGGGCACGGCCCGATCCGCAGCTTGCCGAGAAGGCGCCTCGGCTCGTCCGGGAAGCCGTCACCTATGGCCGCCAAGTTCAGGCGCACCCAACCTTGACTCCCGCCGACAGCGGCGCCGCCCGACGCTCGCGCTGACAGGCCGGGTAGCGGCGGCGCATTGCTGCGCCGCCGCCCCCTTAGAACCGGACGTGCACGATTTCCATGCATCCGGCTCAAGCAAGCCCTGTGGCTCGCTGGCGTGCAGTTGGCTGGCCTGCCGTTTTGCCGGTGTTCCGGCGGTGGCAGTGGGTGTGGAGCAGACGGAGTTGCGGATCGTGCGGGGTGTTGTCCTGTCGTAGGCTGATGGTGTTGTGATCCATAGCTTTTCGCAGGCCGCTATACCATTGTTCCCATTCTCGTGGGGTTTGTGGTGGGCGGTCGGCGTGCAGGAGGAGTTGCCCGCAGTAGGTGCACCGGCCCTGCTGGCTGTCGAGCAGCCGTTGGGTGGTGCGGTCGACTGGGGGTTGCAGCGTCGGGCGTCGCCGTCGGCTGGTCCAGTAGTCGGTCAGCGCCGAGTCATCGGGTGACGCGGTGCCGGGGACCATCTGGTGCCGCACGATCCTGGTCCAGGCGAATTTCTGCAGGTAGGCGCCGCTGTCGCGGTCACCGAAGACCCACCGATCTCGCCGGGACTTGTTGAACATGCCGAAGTAGCGGGCGATGACCCAGCTTGTCGGCTTGTTCGGGTGGGTGTGCCTGGCCCATTTGTAGACCAGTTTCCACAGGTAGTGGTCCAGCGAGTTGAAGATTTCGCTGGACACCACCGTCCGGTAGTAGGCCGCCCAGCCCCGGATGATCGGGTTGAGGCGGGCGATCACCGCGGCGGCGTTGCTGCCGCGCAGTGCACGCACTTCGGTGCGTAGCCGTTTCCGGATCCGTCTGATCGCCGTTTTGCTCGGTTTGATCAGCAGTAGGCCGTGGTGGCGGCGGACGGTGAACCCGAGGAAGTCGTAGCCCTCATCGAGGTCGACCACGCGGGTCTTGTCCTCGTTGAAGGCCAGTCCTCGGGGCGTCAGCCATGCGGCCAGCCGCGCTTTGACCTGCATCGCTTCGTCCTTGGTGCGGCACATCGCGACGAAATCATCGGCGTATCTGATCAGCACCGGGCTGTCCGGGACGCTGGCCGCACCGTCGGATCCGATGGTGCGGTAGCGAACCCCGGCGGCGTGTTCCATCCCGTGCAGCGCGACGTTCAACAGCAGTGGGCTGACCACCCCGCCTTGAGGAGTTCCCTCCTCGGTCGGGGTGAACCGGCCCTGTTCAACTACCCCGGCGCTCAGCCAGTCCTTGACCTGTTCCCTGGCGGGGAACCCGCCGAGCTGGGTGAGCAGATGGTGGTGGTCGATGCGGTCGAACGCCGCTTTCAGGTCCGCGTCCAGCACCCAACGCCGGGCCGGGTTCTTGCCCTTGACGGTGTTGAAGATGGCCTGGATGGCGTCCTGACAGCTGCGTCCGGGCCGAAATCCGTAGGACCTCGGCTCGAACCGGGCTTCCCATTCTGGCTCCAACGCGGCCGCGACCCGGGCTTGCAGCACCCGGTCGACGAGCACGGGGATACCGAGCGGTCGGCGGCGGCCGTCCGCTTTCGGGATATACACCCGTTTGACGGGGCGGGCCTGCCAGGGCCGTAGCCGGCGGTGAATACCGTCCGCCAGTGCGGCCTTGTCCTGGCTGTGAAGGACGGTCCTGCCGTCCACGCCCGCTGTCAAACGTCCAGCGTTGATCTCCGTCACCCGGCGAACACTCAACAACGTGTTCGACCGGGAACGCAGCATCAACTTCTGCAGGTTCCGGACCCGCTTGTGGTCCCCCGCCTGCGATGCCGTGAAGATCCGTTGGCGCAGACGCCGTACGCGATCCTCGCAGGCACGCCAATCCACCGCGTGCCAGTCGAGGACGTCCTCCGGTCCGTTCACCACCCCCACAGGAGTGGCACCCAACTTGCCCTTCGGTTCCAGCCTCGTCGTCATCGTCTCTTTCACGGGCTCACCTGACCCGCGTCAGCCTGCTTTCGCAGCCGGGCACCCGGCCCGGTATCCGGCCAGTTATCCACGACACCGCCCAGAAGGAGACGGCCACGTCGTCGCGGTTTCCTGCCGCCTTTCGGCCACCGGCGTTCGCTTCTCAGGTCATCCTGTTCCCGCCCGGGGAGCTGGGCCTTCCTCACGGTCGGCTTACCGCCCGCCGTCACCGGCGGCGGACCCCGTCGGGGTTTCCACGTTCCACACTCACGAGATACGACCGGGTTGGGTGCCCTCTCTACCCCGGGGACCGGCGGTGCTTCCCTGACCAGATGCCGTGCCCGGCCAGCGCCTGCCGCCTCACGACGGCCCGTCCCAACACCCCGCCCGAACATCCCACCGCGCAGGGCCACTATTCACGAGGCATCAACGAAGGTTCACGCGATTCACCCGTCCGGTCTGCCCCTCACCCGTGGCCCCCTCGATGGGACGAGGACCCTTCGGCTTTCCCCTCGGGCTTCGCACCCCGCCGTTACCAGCAGCGCACGCCAAGGGCAGGGCCAGGCAGCAAGCACGCGCCTGGGACTACACAACCGACATCACGCCGGTCCTCCTAACTGCGAGTCCACTCGCAAAGTGCGACATCGTGTCGCAACGGCATGTGAGTGCGTGTCGGGGGACGCCGGCCGGCCCCGAATCCGGACCCGAAGGGGTCGCGACTCGCACCGGACGGAGACACCGGACAAGGTGAACCAATGCTGAATCAGGTGGCCGACGGCGTCTGGGTCCGGCAGAGCGAGTGGGTCTGGAGCAACGACGTCGTGGTGTGCGGGGAGGATGGCGTCCGGTAGGGCGTTCCACCTTGGCCCCGGCCGGGACGCTGGAAGGTTTACGTCTGCCTGACGAGGAGGTCCGCTGTCTTCGCCCCTAGCGGAACCGCCAGGTCACCAGTCCTGGCAGAAGAAGTGCGTTGACCGTCTACCCCCACTGTGGCGGCTTCCAGGAATCAGTCAGGGCGCGGAGGCGTCGCCGGTGGCTCGCAATCCAGTCCCCGGGCAGGACGATGGGAACGCGCACCGTGACCATGGAGTACGACTCGTCTTCCACGACCACTTCCGGGCAGTCCCGATCGCCGGTGAGCCGGATGAAGACGGAAGGCCCTCTGTCCATCGCCATCCATGCGATGTCCTGACCCGCGTCGAGGCTGTCGAGCGCGTTGCCCCAGGCCTGCAACTTCGAGGCGCTCAGGATCAGCTTTGTGCGGCCACTCACAAAGGGAGTCTCAACGACGATCTCTGCAGCAAGGCCGGCCGACCACGTCGGTTCCGGGCCAAGGACCTTGATGCGTACGCTGTTCCCCTCATCGTCAGCGAGAACGACAAGATCCATCGGAGCGACGTCGACCACTGCTCTCCCTCGGACGGGTACCTGGCAATCCTCGCCCGCCCACGCTGGCCGGCGCCACTGCTCGCGGCGCAGTCGACCGGGTACGGCAAGTCGGTTCCTGCGGATGGGGCCGTGTTCATCGCCGCCGGGGAGCTGCGCGAGCTGTCGGTGGACCCACGTGCCGGCACTGCGCGGATCGGAGCCGGGCTGCGGTGGGGTGAGGTGCTCACCGCAGCAGCCGGAGCACGGACTCGCACCGCTGTGCGGCTCCTCCGGCCACGTCGGGGTGATGGGCTACCTGACCGGCGGCGGCCTCCCGCTGGCCTGCCGCACGTACGGCTTCGCCGCCGACTACGTCCGGGCCTCTCGACGTTGTCACGGCCGATGGCGTGCTCCGCACCGTCTCGCCTACCCGGGAGCCCGACCTGTCCTGGGCGGTGCGGGGTGGCAGGAGCAACTTCGTGGTCGTGGTCGCGGCCGAGATCGAGCTGCTGCCGCTGTCGAACGGCGGTGATCGAGGCCGCCGAAAGTCGCCGGGCGCGGGCCGCCCCGATACCGGCTGGGTGCTGGATCCTCAGGACGGTGCGTCGGCCGTGCGTCGCGGCTGGGGATCGCGTAGTGAGGTTGGGGAGAGGAACGGCTGGAATGGGCGGTCGTCGACGATCTCCGGCAACCGGCGGGCCACCCCGGCGAGGAGGTCGGCGACCTGGACTCGCGGATCGTCCCGGGAGTCGACCATCACCAGCCCGACCAGGGGTGAGATCCCGGCCGGCGACGGGTCGGTCTCGTCCGGCGGCGAGGAGCTGGCGTGGTCGGTGAGTACCTGCTGGAGGCGGCTCAACCGGCCGGCCGTGAGGGCACTCTGCTCGTCGTGGGTCACCAGCACCTGGCGCCTTCCGCCGCCGCTCCAGAACAACACGGTCTCGGCCAGCGCCGGCAGCATCGGCTCCAGCGGTGGCGGGATCGACCGGTCGTCGGCGAACAGCCTGGCCAGTACGGCCTGCACCCGGGTGCGGCTGAGCCCGTCGAGGATGTCGGTGGCGGGCGCGTCGAGCCCGGCTCGTAGCAGCGCATCCCGCACCTGGAAGAACCGTTCCAGGGCCAGGGGATCCGGCCGATGCCGCCGTTTGGTCCGGACCAGCTCGACAAAGGCGGAGAGAAAGACGCGCCAGTCGCGATCGGCCAGGTGCCTGGTCCGGTACAGGGTGAGGGCGGCCGGACGCTGGTCCTGGGTCAGGCGGGTACCGGCCGCGTACGACGGCTCGGCCAGCAGCAGGTCGACGATTCGGGTGACGAGGAAGTACTCCTTGTCGACCAGATGGACATGCGCCCGGCCGCGCAGTTCCGCCAGGAACCACTCCAGGGCCTCGCCCGCTGCCGGGTTGCGGAGGAACTGCCCGGACTTGAACTCGTTCGGCGAGAATCGGAACCCGGACCGCAGCGCCGTGATCAGCTGGACCGCCTCGCCGATGCGCAGGTCGACACTCGCGTGGGTGATCACCGGGGTGGCGCGATGGAGCAGGTTGGTGCCGGAGAAACCGGACTCGTCACACGCGATCTCCACGACGGCGCCGGCCACCGTATCCGTCGGTGGCAGCCCGCCCTGAAGCGGCAGCCTCATACCGATTCCTTAGCGTGCCCGGTGCCAAGCGTCGCCCATCAACGTACCGCACGACCTGCTCAGCACCCCGACGCTCGGCGCCGTCCTGATCGGGCGGGGCGCTGGCGAGAACTCGCACCCGGACCTGACGGCACGCGGTCAGTGGGGTCAATCCGGCCGTTCTCCCGGCTACCGGGTCACCAGGTAGGCGGTCAGCCCGGCCAGGGCCAGCCCGATCAACACGGTCTGGGCCAGCAGCACCGTGACGAGGGTGGCGCTGCGCTGTCGGACCCAGCGCCCGGTCGCCTCGTACGCGGCCAAGAGCGCCTCGGTCTGCCGCCGCTGCTCGTCACAGACGGCCTGGGCGACGTTGCCGGCCATCGCCTCGACCGTGGTGGTGAGCTGCCGCAGTCGGGCGTCCAGTTCGGTGGCCGCGGTGTCCGCCTGCTCGTCACGCCGCTCCACGGCGAGGTCGGTGCGCCGACGCCAGCTCAGGTCCTCGTTCCTCGACCGTTCGAGCTCGGCGCGCAGTTCGGTGACGGCGGTGACGACGCCGTCGTTGATGATGCTCCGCACCTGCTTGTACGACTGCTCCAACGGTTCGGTGATGGCCTGCTGCAAGATCGCGTGAAACTCCGACACGCCGTCGACCGCGTCGTTGTTCATGGAAGTGGCCATGGTCCCCTACCTGCCGTGTCTGATCGTGTCGTATGCCCGGGCGCAGTCGAGCACCGCGAGGCTGGCGCCGAACGCCTCCAGCGGGTCGGTGGCGGCGGCCACGGCCCGGATCAGTTCGGCCCGCCGCTCCCGGTAGCGCGCATCGAGGCGGGCCGGGAACTCGCCGGCCACCCGGACATGCTCGTCCAGTGCGTCGCGTTCCCGGTCCCGCCGCTTCCGCCTCCGCCGGCCGGTGTCGGTGGCGGCGACGATGGCCTGCTCGGTGTCGGTGAGCGAGGTTTCGAGCCGACGTCGCCGGACCTCGTAGCCGGACGTCGTCTCGGCGATCTCCCGTCGGATCGCCGAGATCCGCTCCCACACGCCACGGTCGAACACGCCGGCGATCTCGCCCGAGGCGTTCCGGTACGCCGTGACGAGATCAGCCGTCAGCCGACGGTGGTACCTGCCGGACATGCGCCCGAAGAGGCCTGCGCGTTTGGCGGAGGCCCGGTCACGGATCGCGGCGAAGCGCGTTTCGATGATCGGACCGATCCGGGCCGGTACGGTGTCCCGGATCGGTCCGGTCGCGCTGGCGAGGACGGTGGCGGGCAGCGAGTCCCGGAGCCGTCGCTCCTCCTGCCGCCAGGCTGACCAGTGGCGGCGAAACGCGTCGTTGAGGTCCCGCTCCGCCTTGGTGATGTCGGGTGGCTCGCGGCGGGAACCGGTGTCGGGCAGCGGCGGCGCCGTGAACGCCACCGGCCCGACGGCCGCCACCCGGTGCTCGGCCTCGGCCAGGTCGGCCAGCTCGGCGGTCACCTGTTCGAGGATCGCGACCAGCCGTTGCCGGCGCTTCTTCTGCCGCCGCACGTCGAGATCGGCGGACTCGACGGCCTGATCCAGCTCCCGGCTGCGCGTCGCCCGCACGGACTCGGCCACCGCCTTCGCCTCGAACGCTCGCCGCAGCCGGTTGATCGGTCGTACGGACTGGGCGAGGTCCTGCCGCAACTGGTGCAGCGCCTCGTCGCGCAGCTCGATGGCGGGGTGCCCGGCGTCGTCCGCGACGAGTGTGGACCAGCTCTTGCCGAACTCCAGCGGATAGAGCCAAGACAGGTCGGACCGTTCCAGCTTTGGCCAGTTGGCCACGTCGAAGGCGGCCCGGATATCGCTGCGCAGGGCCGGCAGCGTGCGCTCCTCGGGAGGAACCGTGTCCAGCCACTCACTCGTGTCAAGGTTCGAGTACGCGTAGGTCAACACGACCCGGAACTTGCTGAGCTGGCGTGGCCAGTGGCGCAGCGCCTCGATGCCGAGGGCCGCCGGACGAAGCGGCGGCAGGTGGTTGACCAGCGCGACCAGGATCACGACGTCCGAGGCGGTGACCCAGGTGTCCAGCAGCAGACGGGCGTGCCGGTCCTCCTGCGCGTTGACCGCGTTCACCCCTGGCAGGTCAAGCACGTCGATGGCGGTCCCGTCGCGGTCCCGGAAGCAGGAGATCGGTAGACCGATCTCCACCACCCGGTCCAACGGCCACCGGCCGCGCTCGACCGCGTCGCGTACCTCGGCGATCCGCTTTCGCATCTCGTCCTCGGTCAGCTCCTGCGCCTCCTCGGGGTCCACCCGCCAGGTCCAACGGTCGGTCGCCGCGGCTCGGTAGCGGGTGGCCGTGGGGGTGGCGGACATGCCGGCGGGGCGGCCCGCCCGCAGGGTGTCGCCGATCTCCTCCATCCGGTCCGGATCCACACCGAGCAGGGTGAGCAGCAGGGTCGTCTTGCCGACCTGGGTCTCACCGTAGAGCGACGCCGTCACCCGGGGCCGTGCCGACGGCAGCTCCCGTCGGATCGCGGGGGCGAGGTCGGCCAGGAAGCGGTCGTACGTCTCGGTGGCCCAGCGCAGGCGGTTCTGGTACAGCTCGGTGGCGATCTCAGCCCAGCGTGCCGAGGTGTCCATGAAACGCCTCCAGCAGGTCGAGCCGCCGGGCCTGGACCGACTGGAGAGTGGCACGCAGCCACTCCCGGCGGGCCAGCGCCTCGTCCAGGCCGTACGTGCGGCGCAGCTTGCCCGCCAGGATCTCCCGGGCCAGACCCATCAGCTCGTCGTACGCGGCGACCCGGTTGTCGAGCTCCATCCGATAGATCTCGCTGATCGCCGTCTCGGCCGCGCTGAGCTTCGCCCGAAGACCCCGGTTGATCATGTCGATGGTGACCACCGCCGTCGCCGCGGCGACGCTGCCGACCACGACGGACGTCACGGCCCGCCCGACCGCGGCCCCAGCACCGCCGCGGGCGGCGGTCGCCAGGGCGCGGATGGTGGAGATGTCGGCCAGCCCCGCGCTGCCCGCAGCCGCGGCGGACTGGCCCGCGACCGGCCGCGTCAGCCCGGCGATGCTGGCCCATGCCCGGACGATGCCCTGCTGGGCGCGATCCCACTCGCGCAACCGGCCGGCCAGGTCCTCCATCGTCCTGGTGACGGCGTCGTCGGAGGCGGGTGCCAGGGTTCCCGGGACCAGGCCGACGAATTCCGGCACGACGCTGCCCATCCGGGCCCAGTCGAGGGCCAACGCGGGCAGCAGGCGCACCGCCGTCTCCAGTTCCGGACCCGGCCGCCGGTCCACGTCCTCGACCGGGGCGGGCTGGGTCAGCCGCTCCACCTCCGCGAGCGCGTCCACCGCCCGGCGTTGCAGGGCGGTCAGCGGAATCACGGCTCCCTCGGTCCGGTCGCCATGCTCGCCGGCGGGCGCGTCCGGAAGACTCCAGGTCAGCTCCGTTTCCAGCCCGGCCGCCTTGTACTGCCGCTGAACCACCGCGGCCAGGACACGCGGCAGCACCTCGGCCACCGGAGAGTCGTCGCCACCGCCCGTCCATGCCTCGAGTATCAGTGCCTCCTGCGCGCTGTGGATCGTCGTCGGGCGGAGCGAGATCCGTCGCACGGTGCGCCCCCAGAACCGCCCCCATTTCTCGTTGCGGTCCTGGTGCAGCTTCAACGCCCGCCGCAGTGCCGTATCCCTGACCTTGACCAGTTCCTCTCGCAGCCCGTGCTCGAACCGGTCGCGCATGGTCGCGACCGCGGTGTCGAAGCTACGCAGCAGGTTGCGCATCTCGCGCTCGCTGTCGGAGCCGGTGGTGTCCAGGTACGTCTCGAAGGACCGCTCGACCCGATGGACCAGGTTCCCGAGGTCGCCCGCGACCACCCGCTCCAGTTCCCGGATTCGCACGTCACCGGCACCGGCGGTGTAGCCGAGGTCGACGAGCGCCGCACGCAGCTCCGCGTAACACGGTGCCCCGGGGTCTCCCGGCCAGACGCAGAAGATGCCCTCGGCCGGCCGCCGGTAGCGGCCCGCCGCGGTGGCCCGCAGCTTCTCTTGCGCGGTGGGGTCACCGGCGATCGGGTCGCAGTGGGTGATGGCGACCAACGGCAGCGTCCCGGCCAGGTAGCGGTCGCGAAGGTCGACCAGCGCCGCGCTCGGCGCGTCCGTGGCCAGGTCCTGCTGGTGGGTGACCAACAGGGTACGGGCCGCACCGACCAGGGCCTGCCGCATCAGCTCCTGCCAGAGCTGGTTCATCTCGTCCTGTGGCTCGTAGCCGGGCAGCAACAGCAGCCCGCTCGACCGGGGCGGTGCCTGCGGGAACAGTAGCCGGGGCACCCGCAGTTCCAGGACGAGTACGTCGCCGTCGTCCTGGCGCATCGCCGCGGCCCACTGGTCCGGGCCGACCGGCGTCTCCTCCCACCGGGCACCGGCGGCATCGGTGACCAGGGAGGTCAGGTAGCCCTCCGGGGCGTCGACGTCGTCCTCGACCAGGAAGATCGGCATCCGCTCGCCCTGACCGCGGGTGCCCCGTAGCCACTGGCTGTCGAGCCCGTAGAGGGCCCGTACGAGCGTCGTCTTGCCGGTGCCCTGGGTGCCGGCGACCGCGATCATGTGTCGCCGGGCGAGCAGCTCCGCGATCAGGGTCCGCCGCAGGACGCCGCGGCAGGTCGCCTTGGCCTCCTCGCCGTCCTCGCCGAGCACCGTCAACGCGCCGGAGAACCGCAGCAGGGCCAGGTTCAGCGCGGTGAGCCGGCCGACGTGGGACGAGGCGTCCCCGCGTTCCGCGCCACCCTCGTCAACGACTTCGTGCACATTCTCGGACACATGGCCTCCCGCGACCGCGATGGCTGCGGCGGATGCTGGACAGGGCAGCCCATCACGGTGCGTATGGGCTTGCTGTGCACATCGTCGAGCAGACGCCGGAGCGCCGGACACTGTCCCTCCAGTCCCTTCTCGACACCGATCAGTCGACGGAGGTCACCGAACGTGACAGATTCCTGCCGGTGGGCTTACGGGACCCGCTCGGCGTACGAGGAGATCCTGACCGGCTCGCCATCCACGTCGGACAGGCAGTTCCTCTACAAAGGTGAGACATGACTCGATCCGACAAGTTCAGGATCCGCTATCAGCCGTCCATGGCTGCCGCTCTCGCCCAGATCATGCGCTCCGGCGGCCACGCGCCATCGGCGAGCGCGGCGATCGACCTGCTGGTGGAGGGCGGTGTCACCGACCACCGGATCGGCGGCGTCGCCGCGGACGAGTTGCGGGAGAAGCTGGCCCGCGTGCGGGACTGGATCGACTGGGCGGCGGACCGTTCGGCGGACAACGCCGTACTGGTCGACACGACGCTGATCGCGACCGTCGCCGCGCTGACCCTCGGCGAGCGGCCGGAGCGGAGCCTCACCGCGCCGACACTGCTCGACCTGGCCACCTTCGCGCGCGCCGTGGTCTTCTACGACCGGGTGTTCGTCCTGCCCGGCGCCCGCGCGGCCGCCGAGGCGATCAACGCCGCGCTCGGGGAACCGGTCGTCGTGCCACTGACCGTGACGTACGAACTCGATGAGAACGACGCCCTGTACGGCCTCGGCGCGGTGCTGGGCAACCTGTTCGAAAGCGCCCGGATGGAGCTGTCCGCGGTACGGTCCGCCCTGCCCAGCACCGCGCTCGCCGCCGACCTGCGGGCACTGGCCGAGGGCTGGGGCGTGCTCCTGGGCAGGCGGGTGTCCAGGGCGGAGGTGCTGCTGGACGAGATGGCGGAGTGGCACCACTGGGACAGCAACGGCCCCGGGCTGCTTCTCCGGCTGGTCGCGGCCGAGGGGTCGGGTGGCGGCGGCCACCACGACGCGGTGGAGCTGTTTTCGCGACACCCACGGCTGGCCCGGCGTCTCTACGGTTCCGAGGAGCTGACCACCCTGCTCAGCGAGTGCAACCACCGTGCCTACTTCCACCTACGGCTGTCGTACCTGCTCAGGCTGCCGTACCTGGGCAGTGCCTCCCGGTTGCCGTTCCGCAGCCACCTCTACCAGCACGCGGCGTTCGCCCACCATCGGCTTCTGCTGCTCGCCGAGGCCGAACGCCTCGCCGACCGCGGCAGGTTCCACGTGCCCGAACGGCTCGACCTACCGATGCCGGTGCTCGCCTCGATCGCCCTGCGGCAGGCGTCCACCCCGGCGGACATCCTGTCCCAGATCGCCCAGTTGCGGGCCCGGTCGACCGCGCTGCGTCGGCACCGCGCCGAGTACGAGCGGGCCCTGCGCGACGGCGACAACAAGCTGCTCGGCCGGCTGCGCAAGGCGGTCGCCGGCGACTCCGACGGGCTCGTCCGTACCCTCGCCGGGCCGGTCACCCTCGCCGCGGCCGGTACGCTGGCCGCCGCCGCCTCGCCCACGACGGGGCTGACCCTCGCCCTGATCGGTGTGCTCACCGGGATCGGGAACCTGACGACGGAGCACCGGGAGGCGGTGGTTTCGCGCCTGCTGCGCCCCGCCAGTTGGTTTCTCACCAGCACCGCGGACACGGCGCGCGGCATCGGGTCCAACCGCGGGGACATCGTACGGCTGTGGCGGCTGGACGACGACGAGGCCGACTGGCTCGGCACCCGGCTGGCGGCGCTCGACCACATCGGGCCGGCGTGATCGAGCGCCACCGACCGGGGTCCTCAGCTCACCGCCCGCCGAACGAGCGCGCCGATCCTCGCCTCGTCGTCGGCGGTCAGCTCGGTCAGGGCGAACGAGGTCGGCCAGACGGCGCCCTCGTCGAGGTTGGCCCCGTCACTGAAGCCGAGCGTGGCGTACCGCGTCTTGAACTTGGCCGCGCTCTGGAAGAAGCAGACCACCTTGCCGTTGCGGGCGTACGCGGGCATCCCGTACCACAGCTTGGACGTGAGGACCGGCGCGTTGGCCTTGATCACGGCGTGCAACCGCTCGGCGATCACCCGGTCGGACTCCGACATCTCGGCGATCTTCGCGAGCACGTCGCTCTCCGGGTCGGTCTTGGCGCCCCGCCGGGCGCCCGTCTTCAGCTCCTTGGCGCGCTCCCTCATCGCGTCGCGCTCCTCGTCGGTGAACCCGTCGCGGTTCGTGGCGGTGCTCTTCGTCGTGGTCGACATGACAACCTTCTCTCTCTGTGACGTGCGGCTACGGGCGGTACTGGTCACCACTTGCCCGCCTGCTGGCGGGTCGGCGCGTTCAGCCGGTTGAAGGCGTTGGTGATCGCGATGTTGAGCAACAGCGCGGCCAACTCCTGCTGGTCGAAGTGGGTGGCGGCCACGTCCCACACCTCGTCCGGCACCGGGTCCGGTCGGTCGGCGAGCCGAGTCACGGCCTCGGTCAGGGCCAGCGCGGCGCGCTCCTCGTCGCTGAACCACGGCGTCTCCCGCCACGCGGCGAGGGCGTCCACCTGGTCCGCGGTGGCGCCGTGCTGGCGGGCCTGGTGCGCGCCCCCGGCCACGCACGGGCCGCAGCCGTTGATCTGGCTGGCCCGCAGGTGGCTCAGCGCCAGCAGCCTGCCGTCCACCCCGGCGCCCGCGATGGCCCTGTTGACTGCCGTCAGGGCCGCCATCGCCTCGGGGATCAGCACCGCCGGGTTCGGCATGCGCTCGGTAGACATCGCTTCTCCTTCGTCGCCGGTGTCTCTGACAGGAGTCATCCGACCACCGGCGTGCCGGGGGCCGCGCGGTCCGTGGGACACCGTGGGACACCAGGAACCCGGTCTGGCAGCGCAGACGCGGTGCCGATCCGTTTCGGCGGAGCGGGACGGGTACGGTGTCGCACGTGTCCAGCCCCCAGGAACGACTGGTGGCTCAGCTCGCCCGGATCAAGGAACTGAGCGGGCTCAGCCTGCGAGCCCTTGCCCGTCAGGCGGGTCTGAGCAGCTCGTCGCTGTCGCGGTACCTCACCGGTCAGCTCGTACCGCCATGGGAGGCCGTCGCGGCGCTGTGCCGGGCCGTTGGCCGGGACCCCCGGCCACTGCGGGCGGTGTGGGCCGAGGCGGCCAGGGCCGGCGCGGCGCCCGCCCCGCGCCGCAACGACCTGCCGGCCGACCTGTTCGACTTCACCGGCCGGGATGCGGAGTCTGCGCTGGTCGAAGAGCTGCTGCGCACGGCCGGCGCGGCCGCGGTCGACGGCATGGCGGGCGTGGGCAAGACCAGCCTCGCCGTGCGCGTCGCCCATCGGCTCGCCCCGACATATCCGGACGGCGGGCTCTACCTCGACCTGCACGGCTTCACCCCGGGTCAGGAGCCGCTGGAGCCGCATACCGCGCTGGGCCGGCTGCTGGGCGCGTTGGACGTCACGCACCCCCCGGCCGGCACCGCCGACCGCGCGGCGCTCTGGCGGTCCGAGCTGTCCCGCCGGCGGGCGCTCGTCGTGCTCGACAACGCGGTCGACGCGGATCAGGTGCGCCCGCTGCTTCCCGGCGCGGGAAGGTCCGCGGTCCTGGTCACCAGCCGGCACCGGCTGGTCAGCCTGGACGGGGTGCCACCGGTGTCCCTGGTGCCACTGGCCGACGCCGACGCGGCGTACCTGTTCGGCCGGGCGGCCGGGCTCGCGCTCACCGACGAGAATGCGGTCGGCCAGGTGCTACGGCAGTGCGGTGGGCTCCCGCTGGCGCTCCGGATGGCGGGCGCGCGGCTTCGTCACCGCCCAGGCTGGACGGTGGCGGTGCTGGCCGAGCGGTTGTGCGCCACCCCCGGCCGCTTCGACTCCGCGTTCGGCATGTCGCTCCGGCAGCTCGACGCGGTGCAGCGCCGCGTGTTCCGGCTGCTGGGCGTCCTGCCGGGGGCCGACTTCGACGTGGCGGTCGCGGGCGCGCTCACCGACCTGCCACCCGACCGGGTCGGCGCGGCGCTGGAGGAGTTGGTCGACGCGCACCTGCTCCAGGAGCCCTCGCCCGGGCGGTACCGGATGCACGATCTGATCCGGCAGTACGCGGCGGACATCGCCGCCGACGAGGAGCCACAGGCCGAACCCGCCCTGCGTCGGGTCCTGAGCCACTGTCTGGCGCAGGCCGTCGCCCACGATCGGACACTGCCCGCGCCGCACCGCCCGTACCCCTCGCCGGGAGATCCGGCGAAGGCCATGGCCTGGTTCGACCTCGAGTACGTCAACCTGGTGGCCTGCTTCGACGCCGCCGTACGGCTCGGCGTGGACGAGGTGGTGGCCGAACTACCGCAGGCCATGCGGGTCTGGTTCTTCCGGCATCGCGGAACCGACGACCAGGTACGCCTGCTCGAAGCCGCCGCGGCCGCCGCGGCACGTCTCGGCCGCGACCAGCAGCGGGCCGCGCTGCTCGCGGACCTCGGCTACGCCCGTGCCGCCGCCGGACGCCTCGCCGAGGCGCTCTCCGCCTACGAACTGGCCGAGCGGTCCGGGCCGGACGACGACCTCGCGGCCGGGCTGGCCCTGCGCGTCGGTTTCGCGCGCCGGGATCTCGGCGACCTGGAAGCGGCGCAGGCGCGGTTCCGGCGCGCCCGCGAGCTGTTCGAGAGGATCGGAAACCACGCCGGGCAGGCACAGGCGCTGGCCTTCGACGGATGGGTGACACTTCACCTCGGGCGGCACGGCGAAGCCGTCGAACTAGCCCGGGCCTCCGTCGCCCTGACCGACGGGCCGGCACGGATCACCGGGCTGGTCACCCTCGGTCTCGCGCTGGCATCGCACGACCCGGCGGAGTCGCTGCGAGCGCTGCATGACGCGTTGCGGCTCTCCGAACGGAACAATCTTCAACACAACCAGGCGTGGTGCCACAACTATCTCGGTGTCGCGCTGCGGATCATGGGTTCACCCGAGAAGGCGCTCGAACACCACCGGCGCGCCTTCGAGCTGCTGGAACCGCTGGCCGAGGTGCAGTTGGAGATCGACTGCCTGCACACCTACGCCGAGACGTGCCGCGCGACGGGCCGCCATGACGAGGCGCTGGCGCTGCTCGACCGGACCATCGCGCTCGCGCGTGAGCTGGGCCGGCCGTACGACGAGAAGCTCGCCCAGGCGGCGCGGGAGAACGTGCTCGCCGCCTGCTGAACCATCGCCCCCCCGGCCGGGCGGTGCGCCGACAGCGGGACAGGTGGGTGCGATGGTCTGTCGACTCAGCCGGCCTGCGGCACCCGGAGCGGAGGCCGGCTGACCTCCAGGTCGGCGTACACGGCCTCGACAAGGGCGTGCCGGCGGGTGACGGTTGGCACGTCGGCCAGACGGCCGTTCCAGTACATGGCCATCACGACCTCGGCGTCCGGGTCCACCACGAGGCTGGAGGTGTTGCCGCCGGCGTGGCCGTAGGCGCGGAACGAGCAGGAGCGACCGAGTAGCTGCGGCAGGGTCATGAACCCCAGCCCGTATGCGAAATCGGTGTCCGACAGGACGCTGCGCGCCGTGCCGGGCCAGTGTGTCGCCGTCAGCGCCTCGATGGTCGCCCGCCGGGCGACCTCGGTGCCGTCGGCGGCGCGGCCGGTCAGCAGCGCCTCGCCGACCTCCCGCAGGTCGCGCATGCTGCCCCAGACGCCGGTCCCGGGCAGGGGGAGCTGAGCTGCCATGACCATCTTCTCCAGTCCGACGGCCTCCTCGGGCGGCGCTGTCGGCGCGACCGGCAGCGCGGCGTCGCCGTCCCGGACGAGCCCGAGGGTCGCCGAGATGCCGAGCAGCGAGAACATGGACCGGTAGCTGTCTCCCGGGGTGGTCCCGTCAATGGTGGTGAGCAGCCGGTCCAGGACGAACCAGTTCGTGATCGGGTTGTAGCTCATCGAGCTGCCGGGTCGCTGCTGGACCTCGGCGGCGCAGATGACCATCCAGATCAGAGCCTGCGCCTGATCCCAGTCCGGCATGTCCTGGCCGTCGGTGTCGAGGGTGACGAGGGGGTCCGGCACACCGGTGGTGTGGCTCAGCAGATCCCGGACCCGCACGGCCTCCTTGCCGCCCTCGCCGTACTCGGGCAGGTGCTCGGCGACCCGATCGTCGAGGTCGAGTCGGCCGTTCTCCCAGGCACGGGCGAACGCCAGTGCGCCCAGCGGCTTCGACGAACACGTCCAGGGCACCGAAGTCTCGGGGGTGATCGGCGAACCCAACCCGTTGTCGCCGACGGCGATCTCGTGATGGACGCCCGCGTGCGAGATCGACAGTTGGACGCCGGTCTCGACGCCGTCGGCGATCTCCTTTTCGAACAGGACGCGGAGGTGAGGGAACGAGTCGAGCGCGTCGACGGACACGACAATTCCTTCCATACGGGAGGCGGCGGCTGACGTGGTAGGGATCCATGCAGCCGGATGCCCAGTCTAAGCGCAGGCACCCCGGCCGTGGGTGTACACAGTGGTCCGACGATCAATCATGCTCGGGGTGTAGTCGGATTCTCGACAATCATCGACGTCATTTTCGATCTCGCCGCGCCGCGATTCACTACGGGTCGTAGACCTGGCTGCGGTCGATTCGGCCGATGGTGAAGTACCGCGCCGAGGGATAGGTGGAGATCAGCTCGCTGAGGGGCGGGCGCGTACCGGCTGACCCGGCGCCTCCGGTGGGGTCAACCGGCGGCGCGTGGTCGTACGCTCCGCACCGTCACCGGTACCCCGCCCCGGGGCCACATGGTGGCCACGCCGGTGGGCTGGACCGGCGGCCCGACCAGCGACAGGTCCGTGCGGCGGGCAAGTTCCGCGATCAGCGCCCGTAGCTCCAGTTCGGCGAATGCCCAGCCGATGCATTTGCGGTAGCCGCCACCGAACGGCACGAAGCTGAACGGCGCTGGCTCCCGGTAGTCGGGAGCGGTGCTGTCCCACCTTTCCGGACGGAATGCCAGCGGGTCGGGCCAGTGCTGGGGAAGCCGGTGGGTCACGTACTGGGAGTAGAGGACCTTGCTGCCGGCGGTGATCAGCTCCCCGGCGAACTCGAAGTCCTCGACCGCGGTGCGCCCGGTCAGCACGCCGGGCGTGTAGAGACGCAGGATCTCCGACACCGTCCAGCCCACGTAGGTCATCTCACCCAGCAGGTCGGCGGTCAGCGGCTCGTCCCCGGCGACCCGGGCCACCTCGGCGCGGATCCGGTCGTACACCTCGGGATGGCTGAGCAGCGCGTAGACCGCCCAGCCGGCGGCGGAGCTGCTCGAGTCGTACCCGGAGGCGATCAAGCTGATCACCTGGTCACGGATCTCCAGGTCGGCGAGCTGGTCCCCGTCGTCGGCACAGGCGGCGAGCAGGGCGTCGAGGACGTCGCCCCGGTCCTCCGGCTCCGCGCGCCGCTTGGCGATCTCCGCCCGGACGAGCTGGTCGACCCGACCCCGGGCCGCCATGGCCCGACGGTAGGCGGTGCCGGGCAGGTCGTGGTCGAAGCGGAGAAACGGCGAACGGTTGATGTACCGCAGCGCCGTCTCCAGTTCCCGGCCGATCTGGTCGGTGTGGGCCTGGAGCCGGTCACCGAAGAGCGACCGGATCGCGATCCGTCGGATGCACGACCGCACCGCGTCGAAGGCGTCGACCGTCCCGGCCGCCGGCCAGCTCTCGATCATGCGATGGATCTCGCCGACCATGACCGGTACGTAGCCCTCGATCCGTCGCCGGACGAACGCGGGCCGCACCAGGGCGCGCCGTCGCCGGTGGTCCTCCCCGTCGCTCACCACCATGGCCCGCGCGCCGACCACCGGGATCAGCAGGCTGAGCACGTCCCGGGAGAGGAACCGTGGACGGGCCGGGGAGTCGGTCAGCAGCAACTGGTTGGCCTCGGGGCCGAAGAGCATCACGTAGCGCTGCGACCCGAAGCCGAACGCGCACACCGGCCCATAGCGGGAGTGCAGGTCGAGCAGGGCGTCGTAGGGACGCCCCAGCAGGCCGCGGACGTACCGCAGATGCCCCGGCCCGGTCGGCCCCGGAAGACGTCGCCGCCGGTGCTCGGTCGACCCGGTCACGCGTCATGCCCCCCTCTGCGTTACCCGCCTGTTCCCGCTACGCCGACCGGACCATCGAGGTGACGACCGCTTCAAGCGAAGCGAAAGTGGCAAATGTTTCCCGCACGAGAAGATCGGCGGGAAACTGCGCGCCGAACGTCTCCTCGATGTCGATCACCAGATCGATCGCGGACAGCGAGTCGAGCCCCAGGTCGGGCAACGGGAGCGTCGTCCAGTCCACATCGTCGGGGACCTTGCGCAAATGGTTGACGATCACGGCGCGCAGCCTGTCGTGGATTGCCTCCGCCGTCGCCTGCACGTCGCTCATGAGTCCCCGTTTTCATATCGGTCGCCGGTCGGGAAATCGGCCGCGCTGCCTGATCTCTGCTGTCCCGGCTCACGAACTCGCGGCTACAGTAACGCACGTGAGCGAGCCTCTGGAAGACCCGCGACCGGCGACCGACCATTCACCGGAGTCGACTTTGCGGCACCTCGCGACCGAACTGTCGACGCCGCTCCTCGTGCACGACCGGGCCGTGCTGCGCCGACGCGCCGGGGAACTGCGGCGGGTGCTGCCGGCCGACGCGGTCCTGCTCTACTCGCTCAAGGCGAACCCGCTCCCACCGGTCGTCGCCGCCCTCCAGGCCGCGGGCTGCGGCAGCGAGGTCTCCTCGCTCGGCGAACTCGCCGTGGCGCTGGGCACCGGGGCCCCACCCGGCCCGATCCTCTACACCGGCCCCGGCAAGTCGGTCGCCGAGCTGCGGGCCGCGGTGGACGCCGGCGCCATCCTGTCCTGCGAGTCGGCGGTGGAGGTGGCCCGGGTCCGGGAAGCCGTGCGACCCGGCCCGACCGCTCCCCTGCGAGTCGTGGTCCGCGTTCAGCCACCGAGCCGTCCGGCGGCCGGCCTTTCCATGTCGGACGGCCGGCAGTTCGGCTTCCTGGTGGACGAGGCGATCGAGTTCTGCCGACGCCCCGGAGCGGGTGTCGAGGTGCTCGGCGTCCACTGCTACCTCGGCTCGCAGCTGCCCACCCCCGACGACCTTCTCGCCGCGTTCGCGCACGTCGTCGACGTGGTGGGGAACATCGCGGCGGAGTCCGGCGTACCGCCCCGCATCGTCGACGTCGGCGGCGGCTTCCCCTGGCCCTACGCGACACCCGGCCAGGGGCCGGACCTGACGTCGCTGGCCGCCGGCCTGCCACAGGTGCTGGCCCCGCTGGCGGCGGCCGGCGCCGAGGTCTGGTTCGAATCCGGGCGTGGTCTGGTCGCCGCGGCCGGGCGGCTGCTCACCACCGTGCGGGACGTCAAGCATCGGGCCGGCACCACCGTCGTGGTGGTCGACGCCGGGGTCAATGTGCTGGGCGGCATGTCCGGGCTCGGGCGGGTGCTGCGCCCGAGCACCCAGTTGCGCAACCTGTCGAACCCCGACGGGCCGCGGACCACCGTGGACGTCGTCGGGCCGCTGTGCACTCCGCTCGACCGGCTCGCCGTCAACTCGACGGTCGCCGCCCCGAGCGTCGGAGACCTGCTCTGCGTGGAGAACGTCGGCGCGTACGCGACGACCGCCGCGCTGTCGGCGTTCCTCTCCCGGCCACCCGCGGTCGAGGTGGTGGTCGACGGTGACGAGGTGGTCGAGGCGTGGTCGCTGGCCACCGGCCACGTGCCGGTCGCGCTCTCCGCGCCGCTCAGGGTCGCCGAGCCGGTACGGGCAGGCTGAGCACCCGGAAGCCGATGTACGGCACGGCGCTCAGCTCGTCCGCCGTGAAGATCGTGGCGTTGTCGAAGCTCTCCGGGTTCCGGACGGTGTAGGCCCCGCCCTTGATCACGCGCGAGCCGAGGCTCTCCGCCTCCGCACCGCCGGGTGCGGTCAGCGGATCCTGGCACCACTCGAAGACGTTCCCGGTCATGTCGTGCAGACCGAAACCGTTGGCGGGAGTGTGGCCGACCGGCCGCGGACCGGTGGCCGCCGGCGCGTACACGGGTCGGTCGAAGTCGTTGCCGAGCGCCCAGCGGAAGCGGGCCGGCCCGGCCGCGGCGTGCCGCCACTCGGCGGCGCTGGGCAGCCGGCACGGCACGCCGGTGCGGGCCGCCAGCCAGGTGCAGTAGGCGATCGCACCGTGCCAGGTGACCCAGACGACCGGCAGGTCGTCCAGGGCCCGATCGATCTCGACGGTGCCGGCCGGTGTCGTCCGCAGGCCGGTGCCGGCGGTCGTCGGGAGGCCGTGCAGGAGCGGGGCGGGAGCGCGGTCCAGCCCCTGGTCGACGAGGTAGTGCCAGTACTGCCGGACGGTCGTGAGGGTCGCGGCCAGGCGAAAACCGGCCGTGGGGCCACCCCCGTCGTGCGGCGTCGGCGGAGCGGGTGGCACGTCGACGAAGGTCGGCGTTGCGGTGGTGGACCCGTCGACCGTCATCGCGACCGGGCCACCCGGAAGCCGTAGACCTCGCACTTCGTGTCCTCGTACGCGGCCATCCGGCTCGCCGGGCCGACGTCCGCCGCCGGGTCGACGAACGAACCGCCGCGTACCACGCGGAACGCCCCCTTCGCGACCCCGGTCGGGTTGCGGCTGGGCTCGGGGCCGTAGGGGCCGTAGCGGTCGTGGCACCATTCCCGGACGTTGCCGAGCATCCCGTACAGGCCCGCCGCGTCGGCCGGCAGGCTCGCCACCGGTGTCGGCGCGGGCTGCCCCGGCAGGAAGTTGCCCGCGAGGGTCTCGCCCGCCCGAAGCCGTCGGCAGGCGGGGCCCGCGTCCGCGGTGTTGGCGGCGTCGCCCGGCGCCACGGTCTCGTCCGGGTGGCCGTCGCGGCAGGCGGCCTCCCACTCCGCCTCGGTGGGCAGCCGGTAACCGTCCGCGTCGAGATCGGCCTCGCGGGCGCGCAGGTCGTAGATCGGGCGCAGACCCGCTGACCGGGACAGCCAGTTGCAGTAGGCCGCCGCGCCCCAGTAGCTGATCTGGATCATGGGAAAGTCGCCGCAGCCGGGTCGGAGCTCGAAGCCGCCGCTGCGGTGCACGACGAAGCACGGATCGATGCAGTCGATGTCCAGATGGCCGACGTCGCCGGGGCGGTCGCGCAGGAAGGCGTGGAAGTCGGCCGCGCTCACGCACCGGTCGCCCAGGTCGTACGCGTCGAGGTGGACCTCGTGCGGCGGCTGCTCCCGCGCGGTCAGGTCGGACGAACCGACCACCAGTCGCCGCGCGGGGAAGGCGATCATCGAGAAGTTCCGCAGTTCGGTGAGCATGCTCGCACCTCGGTCGTGGAGCCGTCCGCTCTGGACGGGTCGGACGGAATCACGGCGCTACCACAAGGACCGTAGCGCCGACCGGCATCGATAGGCAACGCGCCCGGAGGAGCCCGCCGCGGCGTCAGGGAGTCATCCCCACCGGCAGCGGCGGGCCGATCGTGCCTGCTCGTGCCGGTCGGTCCAGATCGACGCCGGTCGGGCCGGCGCGCACCGGCGTGCCAAATGGTGGACAGCGGCCTTGTCGGAGCCCGCCGGGTCCGCCACACTCGGCCGTGTGGCGGGGGGTAATCACGCTGCTCCGTCGGGTAGACCACGTCGCCGCGTCAGGCTCGTCCGGGGACGGACCGGATGCCGCGCCCGCGCCGTGCGGCGCGTCCCGCCCGCGTCCCGCCGGCGATGGTCCCGAGCACGGGGAAGGATGCCGAGTGGCTGACTGGCCGATGTCGCTGAGCTTCATCGTCCCACCGCACTCCGAGAGCTTCGGGCTCGGGCAGAAGCTGTCCACCCAGTCCTACCTGGACCGGCTGGTCGCGTACGCGCGCGCCGCCGAGCGCGCCGGCGTGGTCGGCGCCTTTGTCTACGACTTCCCGGCCGCGATGGACCCGTGGCTGGTCGCCTTCGACCTGCTGGCCTGTTCGCCGACGTTGCAGCCGGTGGTGGCGGTCCGACCGCACCAGGAGGCCGCCGAGTCGGTCGCGCGCCGGGTGGCCGACCTGGAGTTCCGGTTCGGGCGGCCGACGCACGTCAACATCGTGGCCGGGGCGACCCGGACGTCCCGCGCCGCCGACATCGACAAGGTCGCGGCTCGGCGTCGGCTGGCGGAGTTCGCCGAGGAACTCCGGACCGACCTCGACCGCCGGCGGTACGCCGCCGGGGAGTGCGCCCCCCTGCTGGTGACGCCCTCGTCCTCGACCCCGGGGGTGGTGCCGGTCGACTGTGTCCTGATGATGGCTCGGCCCCGGGCGACCCTCGCCGAGGACGTCGCCCGCGTACGGGCGGAGCAGGGCGTGGACCGCGTCGCCATGCTCGTCGGCCTCGTGGTGCGGGAGACCGAGGAGCGGGCCTGGGAGGCAACCACGCGGCTGTACGCCCCGGACCGCCGCCAGGAGGTGGCCGGCAGGCTGTTCATGTCGCAGGTCGTCTCCAGCGAGCACACCGCGAGCTATGCGCTCGCCGAGGCGCGGGAGATTCACGACGAGCGGCTGTGGTACGGCGCGCCGATGCGGGGCATCGACGCGCCGAAACTGGTCGGATCGGTGGCGCAGGTTTCCGCCTGGTTGCGGTCGTGTCGCGATCTCGGCGTTACCGACGTCATTGTCGACCTACCTCCGGATCCCGCTGAATTCGGACACATCGCCGATGTCTTCGTCTCGGGAGCCTGAGTTGTTGTTCTTGGATCATCGATGCGGGACGTTCGACGGGATTCCGACAGCACCTTGCCCGGTTCGAGTGACGGGGGTTAATATCCGTCGAGGTTGAATGGGGGACAATGTCGTCCGACTCGTTCCGGCCTGCTCGCACCGATGCGCATTCGTCCGATCGCGGCGGTGGAAAACTGTCGCGGATATCTCGCTGCAGGGGGGAGCGAAGGTGACCTTCAAATCTCTGGAAATGAGTCGCGTCGGCGGGGGTGCCCTGCGCGCAATCGAGATCGGCGTCACCTCGCGCTGCAATTTCCGCTGTGACTACTGCGGCGCGTACGATCTGTTGGAGCGCAAGATCCTGTCGGTCGAGGACGTGGCCAACGTGATCGACACGCTGCCAGACCTTCAGCGGGTCAAGCTGTCGGGCGGCGAGGTGCTGCTGGAGTTCGACATCTGCGAGGGGATCGTCGAGTACTGCACCAGCAAGGGCATCGAGACCCAGATCAATTCGAATGGCACGGTGCTCGACGAGGCGAAGTTCGAGCGTCTCGAGGCGGCCGGGCTCGGCGTCCTGCACTTCTCGCTGAACCACACGGACGCGGCCGGCCACTCGGCCTTCTACCGGGTTCACGAGAAGATGTTCCCCAAGATCGTCGCGGCGATCAGCAGGTCGGTCGCCTCGTCCTCCATCGACACCGTGATCGAGACGATCCTGTTCGACGAGACCGAGTCGCGAATGGCTCAGGTGCACCGCTTCGCCGCGGACCTGGGCGTCCGGAAGCACGAGATCCAGATGGAGATCCCGAGCGTCCACCAGGGGTACGAGAACACCCTCGATTCCGATCGGATCTGCTCCGCGATCGCCGATCTCGTCGAACACCGCGACCCCCGCACCACCCTGTTCTTCAGCTGCCTGTCGGCGTACCTGCGGCCGGGCAGTGACGGGTGGAAGCGGCTGCAACCGCTCTTCCGCGACCCCGGCGTGATCTATGCCAGCTGCATCGAGGGCAAGGCCCAGCTGCACCTGCACTCCAACGGCGACGTCATGATCTGCGAGCTGGGCAACCCGGACGTGATCGGCAACGTCTTCGAGACGGACATGCTGACCATGTACGAGGAGAGCCCGAGGCTCAAGGC
Organism: Micromonospora narathiwatensis; assembly: GCF_900089605.1. NCBI lineage: Bacteria > Bacillati > Actinomycetota > Actinomycetes > Micromonosporales > Micromonosporaceae > Micromonospora > Micromonospora narathiwatensis. The sequence goes on from NZ_LT594324.1 coordinate 1,262,169, forward strand.
GTTCGTGCAGAGCAAGCACGAGGACCAGACCTTCTCCTGCTTCCGGCACTTCGACAAGCCGGGGCAGAAGGTGGCCAACCCGGGCGGGGTGGCACTACTCGGAATGCCGACGCGCGTCGCCAAACCCGCGTCGGAGTAGTGGACGCGCCACCGGGGCCGGTGCCCGGCCCGGACATCCTGGACGGCGCGTCCGGGCCGGGCGTCGTGATCGGCGTGGTTGGCCACGACATCCATGTCGTGGCCAACCGCATCCTGACCATCGGCCTCGCCGAGGAGGGCTTCCGCCCGTACAACCTCGGCACCAGCAACGACATCGTGGACTTCGCCGACGCGGCGTGGGAGACCAGCGCCCGCGCGGTGCTGGTCGCCTCGATCAACGGTGAGGGCGAGGGCGCGTGTGCGGGTTTCGGCGCCCACTTCGCCGCCGCCGGTCTCGCCGACGTCCTCCTGTACGCCGGCGGGAACCTCGTGGTGGGGGACCGGCCCTCCAGCGAGGTGGAACAGCTCTTCACCGGCTACGGCTTCCACCGGGTCTTCCACCGGCCCCCGAGCTTCCGGCAGGTGTTCGACGCGCTGAAGCGGGATCTCGGCGATGTTCGGCGCTGACGACCCCTGCCTCGGCGACATCGAGAACGAGCGGGAACAGGTCATCCGCGCCGGCGGCTCGACCGAGCTCGACCTCTCGACCGCCCGCCGATACCTGGACTCGCTGCCGCGCAGCCGCTTCGCGTCGGTGGCCTACGGGCGCGAGCGGGAACGCCCGTACATCCAGCCCCGGGGCGGTTTCCCCGGCTGGGACCAGCAGCGCGCGCTGACCCTGGCGCTGCGGGAGGCGGGCGCGGACTTCATCCCGCTGACCATCGACAGCTACACCCGTCACAATGACTACCGCACCGCCGCCAAGCTGCTCGCGGCCGGCCACAGCGAGGGGCATGACCTGCTGAACGGGTATCCGCTCGTGAGTCACGGCCCCGCCCGTACCCGCGCCCTCTACGAGGGGGTCGACGCCCCGGTGAGCCTGCGGCACGGCACCCCGGACGCCCGCCTGCTCGCCGAGGTCGCCCTGGCCTCCGGGATCACCGAGATCGAAGGCGGCGCGCTGTGTTACACGCTGCCCTACGCCAAGAGCTACCCGGTCGACCGGGCACTCGTGCACTGGCAGTACGTGGACCGCCTCTGCGCCCTGGTCGGGCCCGCGGACGCCCCGGTTCACCGGGAGTCGTTCGGCCCCCTGACAGCGACCCTGGTGCCGCCGGTGACGACCGTCGTCGTCGGGCTCTGCGAGCTGCTTCTCGCCGCGGAACAGGGCGTCCGGTCGTTCGCGGTCAGCTTCGGCCAGACCGGCAGCTTCGAACAGGACGTCGCCATCGCGAGGGTGTTGCGTCGGCAGGCCGCCCGGCTGCTCGCCCGCGTCGGCCAGCCGGACGTGCGGGTCGGCGTCGTCTACCACCAGTGGATGGGTGCCTTCCCCGCCGAGCCGTCCCTGGCCTGGCAGCTCATCGCCGTCTCGGCCGCGCTGAGCCGGCTCGTCGGCGCCGACAAGGTGGTGGTCAAGACGCCGGAGGAGGCGATCGGCGTCCCCCGGATCGAGAGCAACGTCGCCGCGGTACGCGCCGTCCGCTACGTGCTCGACATGTTCCCCGACGCGGCTCCCCTGTCCAGCGAGGTGATCGAGGAGGAGGACGACCTGATCGACGGCGAGGTCACCGAGGTGATGGACCACGTACTCCACCAGGCGACCGGCTCCCTGCTCGCGGCGGTCCACCGGTGCGTCGTCTCCGGGGCCATCGACGTGCCGTTCGCTCCCCACCAGCAGAACGCCGGTCGGCTCATCACCGACCGTGGACCGGGGCGGAGGATCCGGATCCTGTCACCCGGTGCCGTGCCGCTGTCGACGGCCCACCTCCGGCGGGAGCGCGAGCTGCTCGGCGCGCGCCCCGACGACCGGAGCCTGCTGTGGGAACGCCTGCTGCGCGACGTGCGGATCCTCGCGTGACGTCCGGCGGCACGCTGCTCGTCGACGTGGGCAGCACCGTCGTGAAGGTGTGCACCAGGCTGCGGGCCGACCGCTTCTCGGCGGTGGAGCGGATCGGTCGCATCGCCGGTGTCAGCCCCGGCGACCAGGTCGGCGAACTCGTGGCCGAGCGGCGGCGGACGAGCGGGGTGACCGCCGTCCGGGTGTGCAGCTCGGCCAACGGGGGAGTGCCCGTCGGCATCCTCGGACTCTCCGGGCGGCACAGCGTGGCCGCGGCGGCCAGGGCCGCGGTGGCGGCCGGCGGCAACGTCCGGTACGAGCGCCTGCTCACCGGCCCGTCCAACATGCCCGCCCCGCCGGTGGACGTCCTGGTCCTGACCGGTGGGGTCGACGGCGCCGACCACCACCGGCTGCGCGACGCGCTCGCCGGGACCCGGCTGGCGGACCACCCGCACGAGATCCTCGTCTGGGCCGGGGCGGACGCCGCCGAGGTCACGGCCCTGCTGCCGCCGCACCGCAGGGCGACCAACGTCCTCGACCGTCATCTCCGGCCGTGTCCCGGCGGGCTCACCGACCTGGTCCGGGACATCTACACGAGCGACCTCGTCGGCCGCAAGGGCCTGGGTGCGCTGGCCGACGTCACCGAGGCGCCGATCTGGCCCACACCGGCGGTCGTCGGTCTGGCGGCGGAACGGCTCAGCCGACATCGCCTCCTCCCCGACGTGGCCGCGCCGTTCGTCCTGCTGGACGTGGGAGGTGCCACCACCGACGCCTTCGTCTGCGCGGAGCTGCGCCGCGGGCACCCGCCGCGCGGCGGCCCGCCCGACCCCTCCGTCGTCCGGCACGTCTTCACCGACCTCGGTGTCGCGGTCTCCGCACCCGCGCTGCTGGGCCGGCTCGCCGCCGATCCGGGCCTGTTCGAACTCGTGCGGGCGGTGGCGCCGGAGCGGTCGCGCGGTCTCCACCACGACCTCAGCGCCGGCCACGCGACCGCGCTCACCGCTCCCGTGGGCTTCCTGTGCTGCCTGTTCCTGGCCCTGCGGCGGCTCACCGCACCGGACGGTCCGCACCAGATCGACGTCGGTCGGGCGGCGAGCATCGTCGTCACCGGCGGTGCCCGGTCAGGTGCCTCGACAGCCCAGATCCACCGCGTCGTCGACGCCGCCGCCGGCGGGTCGGAGCAGCCGCGCGAGGTGGTCGTCGACCACCACTACCTGCTGTGGGCGTACGGCATCCAGGACGTGCCGGCCCGGAGCCCGGTGAGCCCGCTGTCGTGCTGACCTGCTGATGCCGGGCTCGTCAGTCCTCGGTGTCGTCCGCCGTCACCTCGAAGATCTGGGCGGCCAACTGGTCGGCGATGTCCAGGTGGGCGCGGGGTGGCACCGACGCGGGGGTACCGTCCGGCCAGAAGCACTCCACGTATCCCTCTCGGGTCAGGTAGTTCGCCGAGACGGCGGCGGAGACGTGCCCGGGGGTCGCGAAGACCTCGTAGCTCGACACCGCCGGATGGACAGCCGTCGGCGTACCGATGCGCGTGATCCGCCCGGGACGCGCCTTCAGGGTGGCGATGGCCGCGACCCCGGCGGCCGGCCCGGGCAGCTCCGGCTCGTCGAGCTGGTCCAGATAGGAGCGTACGTGCAACTCGTACGGTGAGACCCCGAGCGCGCGTTCGACGAGGTCGAGGATGCCGTCGCCCGCAGTGCGGGCCCCCACCTCGATGATCTGCGGATCCCGACCGTCCTCCAGCCGGATCTCGACGTGGGCGAGACCCCGGTCGAGGCCGATCGCCGCGCACGAGGCGAGCGCCAGCTCCCGCACGTCCGAGCGGTCCGAGTAGCGACTGGGCAGGCGGTGCCCGATCTCGGCGAAGTAGGGCTCGGGCCCGAGCGACTTGTCGACGACGGCGAGCACGAACCGGCGATCACGATGGTTGAGCACCTCGACCGAGACCTCGTCGGTGAGATCGCAGAACTCCTCCACCTGGATCGACCGGTTCTTGACGGTGAACGTCGCGGCGGTCTGCTCGATGATCGCCCGGACGTACTCGTACGCCGCGGGCGCCTCGGCGGCCGCGCGGATCAACCGGACCCCGAGGCTGCCGCCGAAGGCGGACGGCTTGATGACGCACGGCAGGCCGAACTCCGCGATCGCCGCGTGGACGGCGTCCACGCTGTCCACGCGGCGGTAGCGAGGCGTCGCAAGGCCGGCGGCCACGAGCCGGTCCTTCATCAGGTCCTTGTTGATCGAGGAGGTGACGACCGCGTCGCGGCTCAGGTACGGCACGCCGTAGTGCTCGGCGACGGTCAGGCCGGCGACGAGCACGCCGTCGATGAACGGCACCACGGCGGCCGGGGCGCAGCCGGTCTCCTTCTCGAAGCCCCGCACCGCCTCCAGCGCCCCTGCCGGATCACTGCTGACGCCGCGGATGACGTGGTCGAAGAACTTGCCCGCCCGGGTGGCCGGGGCCGGGGCGATCGTGACGATCGGCCCGGGGAAGCTGCGGACGGCCGCCACGATCGCGCGCTCGCGCAACGCCATCGTGGCACCGAGTACCAGGAGATAGCGGGAGTTGACGCGGAGTGCCGAAGCGGTGCTCACCCGAGCAGGGTAACAGTGACCACGGTTGATCGACGGCCGGCACGCCCGGCGTGCGGACGGTCGCGCTCCGTACCGGTGCGGGCGCCCGCCCCGGGTCGCGCTGTGATAGGAACATCGTCGAGGACCAATCCGTTTCGACTCGCGCGAGAGGATCCTGCGGATGGCCGACGACGGGTCGCCCGACGCCCCTGCTCCCGACCCGTCCCACGAGACGGTCGGCGCGGTGGCGACCGACTCCGCCCGGCGGACCGACGACCAACCCGCGGCACCGACCGGCGTGCGGAGTCGCATGGTCCGCCTCGCCGTCGGCTGGCTGCCGGACGGGACTCCGGTCCGGCGCATGCTGACCGTGTCCTTCATCGACTCCCTGGGTACGGGGATGTTCCTGACCGGGTCGGCGCTGTTCTTCACCCGGGACATCGGGCTCACCGCGGCGCAGGTGGGCCTGGGCCTGTCCCTGGCCGCCGTCGCCGGCTTCCTGTGCTCGGTGCCGGTCGGCCGCCTCTCGGACCGGTTCGGCGCCCTGCCGCTCCTCGTGGCCCTCCAGTTCTGGCGGGCGGCCTGGTTCTTCGCGTACCCGTTCGTGGCCGACCTGCCCTGGTTCCTCGTGGTGTGCTGCCTCGCCGGGGCCGGCGAGTGGGCGGCCGGCCCGGTCGTCCAGAGCCTGTTGGGCTCCCTCGTCGCCCCGGCGGCGCGGGTGCGCGCCATGGCGGCCGTGATGCTCGTCCGCAACATCGGCTTCGTGCTCGGCGCGACCTCCGCCACGATCGTCATCGCGCTGGGCGGCGGCAACATCTACCGGGTGCTGGTCCTCCTCGACGCCGTGTCCTTCCTCGTCTCCGGCGCCCTCCTGCTGCGGTTGCGCGGTCGCCTGGCCGTCGCCCGGCCACCGGCCACCGCGCCCGAGCCGGAGCAGGCCGAGCGGCGTACGCGGCCCAGCCTCCGGTTCCTCACGCTCGTCTTCCTCAACGGCGTGCTCTACCTGCACGCCGTGATCCTCAGCGTCGGCCTGCCGCTCTGGATCACGACCAGGACGGACGCGCCGGTGGAACTGGTGGGCGCGGTCGTGGTGCTCAACACGGTGTTGGCCATCTCGCTGCAGATGCGGCTGAGTCGGGGCGTCGACGGCCTGCGTCCCGCCGCGTCGCGGCAGCGCCGCGCCGGGTTCATCCTGGCCGCGTGCTGCGCGCTGGTGTCGCTGACCGGGCCGGCCGCGCCCGCCGTGGCGGCGGCCCTCATTCTGGCGGGGACCGCGGCACTGACGGTGGGCGAGATCTACCAGTCCGTCGGAGCCTGGGGGGTGTCCTACGGGTACGCGCCCGACGCCAGCCGCGGCTACCACCTGTCCCTCTACAGCCTGGGCTCCACCGGGGCGATGATCGTGGGCCCGGCGCTGCTCACCTCCGTCGTCATGCCCGCCGGGCTGTTCGGTTGGCTGGGTCTCGCGGCGGTGCTCGCCGCCGCCGGAGCGCTCGTACCGGTCGTCGTGCGGTTCCGTCGCCTGCCGGCGGCGGAGACGACCCAACCGGTGTGACGGCGGGCCGGGCAGGGCGGCGACGACGTATCCGACAGGCACGGACGGAGGAGGAACGGTGCGGGAGTTGCTTCTGGTCGGAGTCGGCCTGATGGGTCGGCCCTATCTGGCGGCGGCACGTCGACTGGGGGTGCGCGTCCACGTCGTGGAGACGGCCGCCGCCGCGGCCGCGCTGCCGGACCAGCCCGACCACACCACGCTGACCAGCGGCGACAGCGACGAGGCATGGGCCGAGGTGGCCGCTGCCGCGGTCGCCGCGCGGAAGCCGGACGGAGTCGTGGCCTTCACCGAGCCGCAGGTGCTCGCGGCGGCCCTCGTGGCGGACACCCTCTCGTTGCCCGGCCCGTCGCTCGGCGCGGCGGTCCTGTCGCGTAACAAGGCGCTGCAACGGGGGCGCTTCGCGGCTGCGGGGATCCGGCAGCCCGAGTACCTCATCGCCGCCGATCTCCACGCCGCGGGGCAGTGGGCGGCCGGGCGGTTCCCGGTGGTGCTGAAGTCGTTGTCATCGGCGGGCAGCGTCGGCGTCGAACTGGTGGCGGACGAGCGCGAGTGGGCCGACGCGGTGCGGCGTCGGGCCGGTGAGGCACCGCTGCTGGTGGAGCGGGCCGTCGAGGGGCCGGAGTACAGCTGGGAGGCGCTGGTCCACGAGGGCAGCGTCTGGTTCTCCAGCATCACGGCCAAGGAGACGACCGGTCCCCCGTACTTCGTCGAGACCGGCCACCGCACGGCCGCGCCGGTCGACGCCGCGACGGCCGCGTCCGTCGACGACTTCGGCCGCTCCGTCCTGGCCGCGCTCGGCATGGGCAGCGGCATCGTGCATCTGGAGTTTCGGCTGGCCGACGCCGGGCCCACGCTGATGGAGGTGGCTGTCCGGATGCCGGGCGACTACCTGATGGACCTGCTCGGCCTCACGTACGGCATCGACTGGTTCGAGATGGTCGTCCGGCTGGCGATGTCGATGCCGCTGCCCGAGCGGCCGCCGCAGCGGGTGGCCCATGCCGCGGCGCACTTCCCCCTCGCGGAGCCCGGCGTAATTGCCGGCATCGACGGGCTCGACGTGGTGCGGGCCCACCCGGCGGTGGAGCGGGCCGGTGTGCTGGCGCGGGTCGGTGACGTCCTGGCGCCGGTGGTGTCGTCACAGCAGCGGCGCGCCTACGTCCTCCTCTCGGCCGACGACCCGGCCGCGATCGACGACGGGCTCGACCTGGCCCGCCGGAGGTTCGTCATCCGGACGCGGCCGGCCTGACCGGGGCTCAGGATCGGCTGCTGTCGGTGGCGGGGGCGGCGCCGAGCAGCGAGTCCCGTACCAGTTGCCGGTCGATCTTGCCCTGGTTGCCGGTGGCCGGCAGGGACGGGCGCGGCACCAGGCGGTGCGGCACCATGTGGGTCGGTAGCTGGTCGCGGAGGAAGCGTCGGAACTCCGCCGCGTCGACCCGCGTGCTGACGGTGTAGACCAGGGCGATGTCCTCGCCGATGTCGACGTTCGGCACGCCGACCGCGACGCACGCGTCGACGCCGGGAAACCGGGTGGCGATCTCCTCGACCTCGGTCGGGCTGACGCGGAACCCCGATGTCTTGATCATCGAGTCCCGGCGCCCGACGAAGTAGAGGTAGCCCTCCTCGTCCCGGGTCACCATGTCGCCGCTGAAGACCACCGTTTCGCCCGGGTATCGCGGCAGCGTCCGGAACCGCTTCGCGGTCTCCTCCGGGGCGCCCCAGTATCCCTTGGCGATGCAGCCGCCCCGGTGGACCAGCTCGCCGGGCTCGTTCGGGCCGACCTCGTGGCCCTGCTCGTCCAGGACGAGGATCTCCACGTCCGGGATCGCCCGACCGATCGACGTGGGACGGCGGGCCAACTGGTCCGGCTCCAGGCAGGTCGAGCGGAACGCCTCGGTCAGCCCGTACATGAGGAATTTCTCCGCCGCCGGGAAGGCCCGGGTGAGGTTCTCGATCATGCGGCGGGAGACGGCTCCGCCGGAGGACGAGACGTAGCGGACGGCGGACAGGTCCTCGGTCGGCCAATCGCGGAGCAGCCGCGCGTCGAACATCCGGGTGACGATGACCGGCATGACGGGCAGGACGGTGATGCGCTCGGCGGCCAGGAAGCGGAACAGGTCGGCGGGGAACACCAGCTCGTGCAGGTGGAGCTGGGCGCCGGTGTGCAGCGCCTGCCAGAGCTGGTTGAGACCGTAGTCGAAGTTCAGGGACAGAACGCTCCCGATGCGGTCGTCGCGTCGGGTGCCGAGGTACCGGGCGGTGATTCGGGCGCCATCGCAGAGGTTGCGGTGCGTCACCATGATGCCCTTGGGTCGGCCGGTGGAACCGGACGAGTAGATGACGCCGGCCAGGTCGTCGCCGATGGACCGCTGCGGCACCGCGCCACCGGCCGGTTCCGCCGCGTTTCCGGGATCGACGCAGATGTCGCGGGCGAGCAGCAGCGGGAGCGCGGGGGCGGAGGTGCGCAACTCGTCGGCGCGTACGTCGTCCGTGATCGCGGTCCGCATGCCGGAGTCCCGGACGATGTGCCGGATGTTGTCGCCCTTGAGGGTGGGCAGGATCGGCACGATCACCGCGTCTGCCGTCAGCACGGCGAGAATCGCCACGACCTGGTCGATCGACTTCGCCATGCAGATGCCTACCCGATCGCCCCGGCCGATGCCGTGGCTGATCAGGACGGCCGCCGTGGCGAGTGCGGCGTCCCGCAGCTCGGCGAAGGACAGTGAACGCTTGCCGTCCCGTACCGCCAGGTCGTCGCCGAACGTCCCGGCCGCCTCGTGCAGCATGGCGTGGATCGTGAACAGGTGCCGTGTCGTCATCGCACCATCCATGCCGCGCTCTCCTCATCCTTCTGGTCGCCCGCCGCCGTCCGGCCGCACCGACGCATGGTCCGGTCACCGCTCAGAAGAAGGTCTCCCACAGATCGGTACGCAGAGCCGCCGCGACCGCCGGCGACCGCCCTGCCAGCTCGGCCCGCTGCGCCGAGTTGTGGGCCCGGAGCTCGTCGCGGTGATCGTCGAGCACGCTGGTCGCGGAGAGGTCCAGCAGCCACAGCGGGCGAAGTTCGGCGCCGCGCAGGGCCTTGCCGTCCGGGGTCGCGATGCCGGCGTGCAGCCACCGCACACCGGGCAACCGTGCCGGAAGGTGGTAGGCCAGGTTGAAGTACTCGGCCGCCCCACGGAGTCGTTCGTAGTCGAAGCCCACCGCACGGAGGTAGATCGTGTCGCCGTCGCGGTAGTAGAGGCAGCAGCCCACCGGGGGGCCGTCGTCGTAGGCGCAGAGCAGCACCTCGGCCCGCGGCCCGGCCAGCTCGCCCTGCTTGCGGAAGCCGTCGTAGTAGATGGACGGGTCACCCGCCCGGCCGTAACGCCGCTCGGTGTGGATCGCCAGCCGGGCCACGTCGGCCCACGCCTCGGCCAGGGTACGCCGCTCCACCTGGTATCCGGCCTGCTCGAACTTCCGGACCTCGCTGCGGACCCGGCGGATCCGGTGCCGGGAGCCGAGCGACTCCAGCCACTCCTCCCATCCGCCCGACGGGATGCCGATCCACGCGTCGGCGGCGAGCAGCACCGGTTCCGCCTTCACCCCAGCCTCCCGGAAGGCGAGCACGTCCGGCGTCGTCAGGTGGACGGCGACCTGCGCGGACGCCGCCGCGGGTGGCACCGGCGGCCGCGCCGACCGGACCTCCTCGAGGATCCGCCCGGCGGCCGTCACCGGGTCGACGCCCGGCGACGTCAACAGGTTGGCCAGGTAGCCGCGACGCTGTCCGACGTAGATGCCGTGCTGCGGCGGGCTCGGCAGGCCGTGAGCGGCGAGGATCGTGCCCCACCGGCAGTTGGGGTGTGCGTCCTCGCCGACCGCGATCACCGGCACGGCGGCCCGGCCGCCGTCCGGCAGGGATACGTGGACGCCGCCGGAGGTGCCGCCGCCCTCCAGCGCGCACAGCCGCAGCCAGAACGCCGACGAGTAGAACCGGTTGCCGGCCATCTCGTCCCACTGCTGGTCGTCCAGGCCGCCGAGCGGGTCGCTGAAGTAGTCGGTGCCGCCGTCCAGTTGGGCCATGTTCCGCCTTCCGCCGCGTCGCCAGGGCCGGCGTCGGTCAAAGGGGTGCCGGCCGTCGCGCCATCGATCCTCGTGCGTGCCGGCGGACCAATCCTAGGCACGTCGATCGACCCTCAGGGGGCGAGCGGAACGAGGCGACGGTCAATTTTCTGCTTGCGGACCCGTACGCGGCCCTGGTTCGGCCCGGGTCACCGCGACCGGTGGCGGGCACGGTGCCCGGCCACGACCCGCACCTGGTGGACACCCGTCTGCCGCCGACGACGGGCGGTCAGCCCGACCGGTAGCCGGCGACGGCCGACCTCGACCGGTCGTCGACGCCGGCTCGACCCGTCCGTGGTCACGTCGATGCCGGGCAGAACTCGTGCGTACGGATCAACGCCCGGCCCTGGTGGGGCCGGGCCGGCGGAGGCGGAGGCGGTCAGCGGTGCTGCGAGAGAGACTGCGACAGTGGGATCCCCGGGTGTGGAACGCCACGCCGGAGGAGGTGGCGGCGGAGTATCCGTGCGATCGTCACCTGACCGTGCCGTTCCGTTCGTTCGTCCGGGCCGTCGACGTGGCGGCGCCGGTCCCGGTGGTGTACCGGTGGCTGTGTCAGCTCAAGGTCGCGCCGTACAGCTACGACCTGGTCGACAATCTCGGGCGGCGTAGTCCCCGGACCCTCACCCCCGGCGCCGAGGACCTGGCGATCGGCCAGAAGTTCCTCATCTTCGAGGTGGTCGAGTTCGTTCGCGACGAGCATCTCACCGGGCTGATCGCCCAGCGGCACCGGCGCAGCTACGGCGAGGTGGCGGTGACCTACCGGGTGACCCCGGCCGCGACCGGCACCCGCCTGGTCGGGCGGCTCGACGTCGGCGCCACCACCGCCTTCGAGCAGGCTCGGCGGGCCGCGCTGGCGGTCGGTGACGCGCTCATGGGCCGCAAGCAACTGCTCACCATCAAGGAACTGGCCGAGGCCGGCGCGCGTACGGAGTAAGCCGCGTGGCGCGCGCCTGCCGCAGTCCGCGGCGGGTTGGAAATTCACTCCGACATATTTGACGTGTCAAATGTGCGTACCGTCGGACACGGTGGGATACCTCTAAAGTGGTATCGATGAGACCCGATGGGTCTGGGTGGGCGATCTCCTTGGACGCAAAGCCCTTGAGGCTGGCTGGGAGGCGGTTAGCGTCTATGCCAGATGCAGAGAGAAGAGGGTCACAAAATGCTCCGCTTCAACATCCTCGGCAGCCTGGAAGTACGCCAGCACGGCGTTGACTGCACACCGACCGCACCCAAGGTTCGTGCCGTCCTCGCGCTGCTGCTGCTCCGTGCCAACCAGACGGTGAGCCAGGACGCCATTTTCGACTGGCTGTGGGGCGACCGGCCACCCCGGAGCGCCGCCACCACCACCCAGACCTACGTCTACCAGCTCCGGGCGTTGTTCGAGCGGGTGGGCGTCGCCGGGTCCGCGGACCAGCTCCTGATCACCCGGCCGACCGGCTACCTGCTGTCGCTCGGCGAGGAGCAGCTCGACACCACCGTGTTCGCCCGCCTCTGCGAGGAGGGCGGCGCCCTGCTGGACGGCGGGCGGGCCGCCGAGGCCGCCCAGCGACTGCGCCAGGCGCTGTCCCTGTGGCGGGGGCCGGTGCTCGCCGACGTCCATGTCGAGGACTCCATGGCCGCCGACGTCGCGCACCTCGGCGAACTGCGGATGCGGGCGCTGGAGCTGCGCATCGAGGCGGACGCCCGGCTGGGCCGCTACCGGGAACTCGTCACCGAACTGCGCGGCCTGGTCGCGGCCCACCCGTTCAACGAATGGTTCCACGCCCAGCTGATCACCGCGCTGAACCGGTGCGGCCGGCGGGCGGAGGCGCTGCACGCGTACCGGAACCTCCGGCAGACCCTCTCCGACGAACTGGGCCTGGAACCGACTCCGGAGCTGCAGGAGCTGCAGCGGCAGGTGCTGAACGGCACCCCGGCGCGACTGCTCGTGGCCGCCGGCTGACCCGTACGCCGATGCCCCCGACCCCCCGCCCGGCGCGTCCGGACGTCATGGGCGGGGGCATCGGCCCGACCGCTCGGCGAGGTCGGCCCCCCCCGACGGGCCGGTGCCGAGGGTGTTCAGGCGCGCAGTCGCGGAGCCGACGGCTTCTCCGGGCTGACCAGGTTCATCGCGATGGCCTTGTTCACCGCGTCGATCCGGGACACCGCGCCCAGCTTCGTGAACACGTTGCGCAGGTGCCGCTTGACCGTGCTCTCGGTGATGTCCAGCCGGCGGGCGATCTGCGAGTTGCTGTACGCCTGCGCCACCAGGCCGACGATCTCCACCTCACGATCGGACAGGACCTTGGCGGTGCTGTCGCTGACCTGCTCGAAGCTCTCCCGCGAGATCGACAACATGATCCGGTCGGGGTCGGTCCGCACGCTGCGCAGCGCCGCGACGAGATCGTCGCGGGTCACGCTCTTCAGCAGGTACGCCCGGGCGCCGGCACCGAGCAGCTCCTTCACCACGGCCGGCTCGTCGAACATGCTCAGGATGATGATGCGGGTGGCCGGTGCCGCCGTGAGGGTCCGGGTGATGGTGGTGGCGGCGTGGTCGCCGGGGATGCCCACGTCGAGCAGCATGATGTCCGGCCGGTGCGCGGTGACGAACGCCACGGCCTCGGCGCCGTTGCTGGCCTCGCCGATCACGGACAGGTCCGGTTCCATCGACAGCAACTCGCGAAGGCCGTGCCGGAACAGCGCGTGGTCGTCGACGAGCAGAATCCGGGTGGACGCGGCCGGTGCGGGACTCGGTGTCATTTCACCGTCCTGGTCAGGGGGATGAGCGCCTCGATCCGGGTACCGTGCCCGGGCACGCTGTGCAGGGCGAGCTTTCCGCCGAGCAGTTCGATCCGTTCCCGCATCGAGGCCAGCCCGCTTCCGCCGCCGCGCGCGCCGCTGTCCGGATCGAAGCCTACGCCGTCGTCGCTGACCCAGGCGCGAACCTCGTGCGGCGCGATGTCCACGTGGCTCAGCACAGTGGTCGCGAACGAGTGGCGGAAGGCGTTGCGCAGCGCCTCGCGGACCACCAGGAAGACCTCGGCCAGCACCTCGGGGGGTGCCCAGGACTCGTCCCCGCTGACTTTCAGGTCGACCGTCGCGTTGCCCTCGGCCATGGCGTCGAGGAAGCCGCGCAGCGCCTTCGCCAGGTTGTCGAACCGTGACTCCAGCCGCAGGTCGGTGGCCACGCCCCGGACCGCCTCCAGGGTGTGCACGCTGGCCTGGTAGGCCACGTCCACCTTGTCCTGGCACCGGTCGGGGTCGGTCTCCGCGTACGTCTGGGCCAGTTCCAGGTTGCGGTTCACCACGCTGGCCGACCCGCCGACCCGGTCGTGCAGCTCGCGGGCGATCCGGCGCCGCTCGGCGAGCTGGGCCTGGTGGACGCCGTCGAGCAGGAACGCCATGTACGACTCGGAGGCCCAGCGGATCCGCGTCATGACGCTGCGCTGGAGGGCGTGGGTGGCGGTGCGGATGATGCAGGTGGCGTCCGGGTGGCCGGCCGCGGTCTCGATGACCGCGTCGAGCACCGGCTCGAACAGTTCGGTCGCGGCCCGCAGCGACTCGACCGGGTGCAGGCTGTGCGCCCCGGCCGCTCCGCTCTGCCAGACGAGGGCGATCGCCGTCTCGTTGACCTGGGTTTGTCCAGTTCGGATACTCTCGGTCACATCAGCCAGCACCTGTCTGGCTTGGGCGATTGCCTGGTTGAGGAGCGCTTCTTCCAGTCCCAACGGACCGCAGACCCCGATGAGACGCTTACGGAAAGTGTCCACAACGGTGTCGTGTCGGGCCTCGAACGCGCTCGCGATAGCGAATCCGGTGGCGAGCGCGCTTGGATCCATTGGTCTCTTACCCTTCGCCGAACCGTCCCCGCGAGAGGCAAGTTTCCATTGCGTCCTGGCAAGTCTGCAAGATCCGCTGCCATCCGATCTAGCTAGTTCACCAATTTGTGCTGTGTTGTTCGTGAGGTGAGCCGCGAGTATCGGATTGTCGTGAAGGTGAACAACAGGCCACCGGCGAGCCAGATCGGATCCCAGAGCAGCAGGTGCCACGGCAGTGCCGCCCTGCCCAGCCCGGCCGGAACCTCGATCACCCCGGCCACGATCAGCAGGTGCTGCGCCAGATTGGCCAGGGCGTACAGCGAGAGCAGTGCGGCGGCGCCCCAGCCGGCGAGCAGCAGCAGCCACCGTGGCACCCAGCGCGGCCGTTGGCGGACCAACGCGAGGGCCAGTGCCGCGGCGATCAGCTTGAGCACCGCGGTGGCCCACAGCAGGGCCACGAAGGACGGCTCCCGGGCCAGCGCCGGGCCCTCGACCGCCGGGCCGATGGTGCCGGCGCCGACCAGCCCGCCGGCCGCCCAGTAGAAGCTCAGCGCGGCGAACAGCAGCGACCAGAGGCAGGCGCCGTGTCCGGCCCAGGTACCCGGCCGCACGCCCTCCCGCCCCACCGGGGCAGCCGTGCCGCCGCCGCGCCGGCCGTCGGTGCTCGCTGCGTTACTGCGGGTCAACGGTCCTCCCGTTTGGTCGGGTTCGTCGGTCCAGCGGGATCGTATCGGTGCACGTCGGTCCGGTCGCGTCCGCCGTCTCCGCGAGGCTCGGCGGTCGCCCTCGAAACGGCCTCTACCCTCGCTCGACTCCGGCGTCGGCGCGTTCGAGGCGACGTCGAGGCCGCCGCGAGGCCGCCACAAGGCGGTGGCTCGACGGTGAGAACCCGACCACGCTGCGGCTGACGGGGCGGCGCGCGGCGCTCGCCGCCGGGCGCGGCCCAAGGACTCACGAAGGACTCCTGGGTGATGAACCGACGGGTTGTGGTAACCGGGCTCGGGCCGGTGTCGAGCATCGGCACAGGCATCGAAGCCTTCACGACGGCACTGCGCGCCGGGCGCAGCGGAATCACGCCGATCGCCAGCTTCGACACCACCGGCTTCCGCACCGAACGGGCCGGCGAGGTGCACGGGTTCGAGCCGCGTCGCATGGTCACCCGGCTCGACCCGGAGGACTGGGGCCGCAGCAGCCTCTTCGCCGCCGCGGCGGCCCGGCTCGCGCTCAGCGACGCGCAGGCCACCGACGTACCGGACCGGTCCGACCGGTTCGGCGTCTGCATGGGTACGACCAGCGGCGAATCCCAGGTGGTGGAGCGGCTCACCGAACAGTGGCTGGCCCACGGTTACCCGCACACGACCCCGGCGCTGGCCCGCCAACTGCCCGCGGGACGGGTCGCCGAGGCGGTCAGCCGCGAACTCGGCCTGAAGGGCACGACGCTGACCGTCTCGACCGCGTGCTCGGCGAGCAACTACGCCCTCGGGTACGCCTTCGACGCCATCGCCACCGGCGAACAGGACTACATGATGGTCGGCGGGGCCGACTCGGTGTGCCGGTGGGCACACGCCGGCTTCTACCGGCTTGGCGCGCTCGCCGCCGAGCGGTGCGCGCCGTTCGACCGGGACCGCGCCGGGGTGATCACCGCCGAGGGCGGCGTCGCGCTGTTCCTGGAGAGCCTGGACTCGGCCCGGGAACGCGGCGCCCGCGTCTACTGCGAGGTGCTCGGCTACGGGCTCACCTGCGACGCCAAACACCCGACCGCGCCGGACGCGGCGAGCGTGGCCCGCTGCATGCGGCTGGCCCACCGGGACGCCGGAGTCAAGCCCGACGAGGTCGGCTTCATCTGCGCCCACGGCACCGCCACCCCCGCCAACGACTCCGCCGAGTACGAGGCGGTACGCGAGGTCTTCGGCGACCGGCTGCCCCCGATGAGCTCGGTCAAGTCGATGCTCGGCCACACGATGGGCGCGGCGAGCGGGTTCAGCGCCGTCGCCGGGGCGCTGGCCATCTCGTCCGGCTTCCTCGCGCCGACCATCAACCACGTGACCACCGACCCGGCGATGCCCGGCCTGGACGTGGTGCCGAACGAGGCGCGCGTCGAGCGGCCCCGCATCGTCCAGGTCAACGGGTTCGCCTTCGGCGGCAACAACGCCATCACGATCCTTGGACGGCTCGCATGACCGTGACCACCGATTCGCGTACCTCGACCCTCGTGCTCGGCGTCTCCGGCTGGGGGGTGCTGTCCCCGTACGGGCTGGGCGCCGACGAGTTCACCGCCGGACTGCGTACCGGGCGGGACGCCACGGTCGACGCGGCGGAGTTGACCGCCGAGCCGGTTCCGGACCCGCGGGCGTACGCCCTGGCCGGGTTCCGGGCCCGCGACCACCTGGGCCGCAAGGGCACCAGCTTCCTCGACCGGCGGACCGCCTTCGCGGTGCTGGGCTGCGGCCAGGCGCTGGCCGACAGCGACCTCGTCGTCGGCGACGACAACCGGGACCGGGTCGGCGTGGTGCTCGGCACCGGAGTCGGCAGCCTCCAGTCGACCAGCGACTACAGCCGCGACACCCTGGTCCTGGAGAAGCCGTACCTGGTCAACCCGATCCTGTTTCCCAACACCGTGCTCAACTGCGCGGCCGGGCAGGCGGCGATCTGGCACGGGCTGCGCGGGATCAACGCCACCCTGGCCGGCGGCGCGATGGCGACCCTCGCCGCACTCCGCTACGCGATGACGATGCTGGGGCGCGGTCGCGCGGAGGCGCTGCTGGTCGGGGCGATGGAGGAGTACACCCCGCACATGGCGTGGGCCGACCACCGGGCCGGCGCCGCGCCGACCACCGTCGGCGGCGAAGGCGGCGCGGTCTTCCTCATCGAGGACGCCGCCGCCATGCGGGCCGCCGGCCGGGAGCCGGCCGCGGAGATCCTCGCGATCGACCTCGGCCACACCGGTGGGCGCACCGACCGCGCCACGGAGCTCGCCGAGCGGGTACGCAAGGTGCTGCACCAGGCCGGCGTCACCGGCGAGGAACTCGCCACCGTGGTCACCTCCGGGGCCGCCGCCGAGGAGGACGCGCTCGACGTGACCGTCGGCCCCGACGCGGTCCGCGTGGCGATCACCGATCTCGCCGGCAACTGCCCGACCGCCGCCGGAGCGCTCCAGGTCGCCGCCGTGCTGGCCCACCATCGGGGCGCGCCGGAACACGACGGCTGCCTCTCGCTGATCGTGGCCAGCACCGCCGACGGTTCCGTCGGCGCCGCCGTGTTGAGGGGGAACGGGCGTGCCGCTCGCGATCACCGGTAGCGCCATGCGCACCAGCCTCGGCGACACCGCCGAGACCTACCAGGCGTTGCTGGCCGGGGAATCCGGCCGGCGACCGCTGGGGTACGTCGCCCCCGAGCGGGTCAACGTCCGCCACGGCTACCACGTCGACGCGAGCGGCCCGGAGCGGCCGTACCGGGCCAGCGCCTGGCTGGCCGGGTGCGTGGCGGCGGCGGCCCGGGAAGCCGGCCTCGACTGCGCCCGGCAGCGCGTCGTGGCCATCGTCGGCACCGGGCTGCGCGAGCTGCGGGCCGTGGAACGGTGGCGGGCCGACGGGCAGCCGGTCGAGCCGGACGCGCTGCACTTCGGCGCCGCCGTACGCGGTGCGCTGCCCGGCGTCGAGGACGTCGTCACCGTCTCCAACGCCTGCTCGGCCTCGTCGCACGCGCTCGCCCTCGCCGCCGACCTGATCGAACTCGACGAGGCGGACGCGGTGCTGGCCTGCGGCGCGGACGCGATGACCGAGAGCATGCTCGCCATGATCGGGCGGGTCGGCGACGAGTCCAGCGACGCGGTACGCCCGTTCGACGCCGACCGCAAGGGGGTGCTGCTCGGCGACGGCGCGGTGGCCGTCGTGGTCCAGCGGGCCCCGGACACCGACACGGCGGTGCTGCTGCGCGGGGTGGGCATGTCGTGCGACGCGTACCACGAGACCGCGCCCGACCCGGACGGACTGCGCGCCGCGATGACCGACGCCTACCGGCGGGCCGGACTGCGCCCGGCCGACGTCGGCCTGGTGCTGGCCCACGGCACCGGCACCGCGTTGAACGACCCCACCGAGGCCGGCGTGCTGGCCGGGATCTTCGCCGACGCCGGCCCCGGACCGCTGGTCACCGGGATCAAGGGCGCGATCGGGCACACCTCCGGCAGCGCCGGGTTGATGAGCCTGCTCGTCGCCGTGGAGGCGCTGCGCCACGGCCGGGTGCCGCCGGTGGTCGGGCTGCGGACGCCGATCGCCGAGGCGGCCCCGCTGAACCTGGTGGTCGGCGAACCGGCCGCCACCGACGCCCGGGTGGCCCAGGTCAACGCGTTCGGATTCGGCGGCGTGAACGCCGTCTGCCTGGTGGAGGTGCGGCGTGAGCGGTGACCGGGTGGCTATCGAGGCCACGGCGGTACACGTGCCCGGGATCGCCCCGGATCGGCTGATCGCCACGGCCACCGAGCCGGACTGCGGCCCCGACGAGGCGCACACCCTGCTCGGCCGCAAGGGGCTGCTGTTCAAGGAGCCGGCGGTGCGGATCGCGATGTGCGCCGTACACAAGGCCCTGGGCCTGCCGCCGGGCCGGCCGACCGCGCCGGTGCCGGGCGCCGCCGGCACCGCCGTGGTGGTCAGTTCCAACCTCGGCAACGTCGCCACCGTCTGCGACATCGTCGACCAGGTACGGGCGGGTGGCCTGCGCGGGGTGAGCCCGATGCAGGCCCCGAACGCGTCCAGCAACATCATCGCCAGCAGCATCGCCATTCGGTACGGCTTCACCGGCCCCAACCTGATGGTCTGCTCCGGCGCGACCGGCGGACTCGACGCGCTGCGCCTCGGCGCCCTGCTGGTGCGCGGCGGCCGGGCGTCCCGCGTGATCGTGGTGGGCGCCGAACCGGCCGACGAGATCGCCACCGCGCTGCGCGCCGCCGCCGACCTGCCGCCGGGCCCGCCACAGGGGACCGCCGCCTGCGTGGTGCTCGCCCCGGCCGAGCGGCCCGGTGGGGTGCGGTTGGACTCGGTACGCCGGCACCGCGCACCGGAGGTGGCCCCGGCGGGCGGGCCGCCGACCATCCGGCTGGCCAGCGGCACCGGCCCCGACGACGACCTGGGCGTCCTGCTCGACGCCGGATACGGCGCGACCGGGGTGCTCCAGACCGCGCTCGCCACCCGGTGGCTGACCGACCCGGCCACCCGCCCGGCCGGCGTCGACGACGGATCCGAGGCGGTGCTGACCTGCGGCTCGGCCGGCGACGGATACGCCACCGCACGGCTGTACCGCGACGGGGACGGGACATGACCTGGCGCCTGCTCACCACGCCCGGGGCCGACCCGGCTCCCGGGCGCGGGCGGGTGGTGGCGGCGGTGCACGGCCTGGCCGACAACGGCACCACCTGGCACGACCTGGCCGCGGCGCTCGGCGCCGGCTACCGGTGGTACGTCGTGGACGCCCCGTGGAGCGCCGACTCGGGCCGGTCGTTGGTGGACCGGGCGAACCCGTCGGAGGGACCGGCCCGGTGGCTGCGGCAGACCCTCGCGGCCCTGCCCGAACCCGTCGACATCCTCGTCGGCCACTCCTTCGGCGCCAACGCCGTACTGGACCACCTGGCCACCCGGCCGGAGCCCGCGGTCCGCGCCGCCGTGCTGCTCGCGCCGCTGGTCCGCCCCGCCGAGCGGGCCCCGCACCCGGTGCTGATCGCCCGCACCCGGGCGGCGATCCGGCAGGTGGTGTCCGACGGGCTGCGCGCCCGGCTCGGCCCGCGCGCCGCCCAGGTGGCCGACGACGTGCTCGCCGCGATGGCGGACAAGGCCCTGCAACGGGTTCCCGACGGCGCCGCCGAGGTGGTGCTCGACCGGCTCCTCGCGACGCCGCGGCCCGCGCTGGGCCAGGTCGGCACCCCGACCCTCGTCCTGGCCGGCCGGGGTGACCAGCGGCTGGCCGGGGTACGGGCCAGCTCACTGGCGGTGATGCCGGCGGTCGACGTCCGCATCCACCGGCACTACGGCCACTTCTGTCACATCACGCAGGCGACCGAGGTGGCCGCCGAGTGTGCCGAGTTCCTCGACCGAGTCGTGCCGGCGCCGGCGCCGACCGGTCCGATCATGGAGGTTTACGTATGACCGTCGCGCTCGACGCGCACCCGACCACGTACCGCGGCCGGCCCCGGTACGAGGGTGCCAACATCGGCACCTGGGTCGGCTTCAAGCAGTTCGTGTACCTGGCCGAGGACGCGGTGCTGCAGTACTACCGCGACCGGGGGACCGGACCCGGCGACCTGTTCCACGGCTCCGGCGTCCAGCTGTCCATCGTGGAGCATTCGGTGCGGCTGCCCGGCCCGGTCTTCGTCGACGACGAGGTGTACGCCGAGGCGACGCCCGCGCCGGGCGGCAACGGCGCGGAGGACACCTTCACGGTCACGCTGACCGTGCGGCGGCACGGGCAGCAGGTGCCGGTGCTGAAGGGGAAGGTCCGGGTCGCGTTCGTCGCGCCCGACGGGACCCTCGGCGAGCCACCCGCGGAGTTCGCCGACCGGGTGGTGGCCGACCTGGCCGCCCTGCGGCCCCCGGCCGAGCAGCCCGCCGCGTTCCGACCGGGCTTCCTCTGGCGCGAGACGATCCCGTACCCGCACTGCCAGTTCTCCGACCGGATGCAGCACTCCGGGTACGTGCGCGACCTGGAGGAGGTGGTGCACCGGTACCTCGCCGATCGCGGTATCTCGATCCGACGGATGCTCACCGAACGCAACTGGATCCCGGCGGTGACCCGGTCCCAGGTGCGGCTGCTCGCCGACGCGTACCTGGAGGAGGAGCTGCACACCGTCTTCACCGTCGACGACATCGTCAAGGACGTCATGTTCACCGGCCGGATGGACTGCTACGTCGTCCGGGACGACCGGATCGTGCACACGGCCACCGGCTCGATCACCCACGGGTACGGGGTGGCCAGCGGCCCGGACGCCGGCCAGGTCGCCGTGATGGACCCGCAGACGCAGGCCGCGCTGCTGTGGAGCGCGTCGTGACCGGCCGACCCAGGGTGTACTTCTCGTTCCAGAGCCCGTTCAGCTGGATGGCGCTACGCCAGTTGGAGGAGCGCGTACCCGATTTCGCGGACCTGTTCGAGTACGTGCCCTTCTGGGACCCCGACGCCCGTACCCGGGCCGGCCTCGACGCGCACGGCGCGGACTTCCACTACACGGTGATGAGCAAGGCCAAGCACCTGTACATCCTGCACGACACCAAGCGGCTCGCCGCCGGCTTCGACTACCGCCTGGTCTGGCCGGTGGACGTCGCGCCCTGGTGGGAGCCGTCCGCGCTGGGCTGGCTGCGTGCCCGCGAACTGGGCTGCGAACGGCGGTTCTACCGGGTCGTCACCGAGGCCCGCTGGGACCGGGGCGACAACATCAGCGATCCGGCGGTGCTGCGGGCCGCCTGCGACGCGGCGGGGCTGCCCGGCGCCGAGCTGATGGCCGCCGTCGACGACGACCGGATCCGGGAACTGGGCGTGGCGGCGCTGGTCAGCGCGCACCACGACGAGGTGTTCGGCATCCCGCTGTTCATCGTCGACCGCCAGCGCTACTGGGGCGTGGACCGGATCGCCGAGGTCGAGGCGGCGGTGCGGGGGCTGCGCGACGCCGGCCCGGCCGCGTCGACCGACCTGCTGAACAGCCTTCCGGTGGCCGCGCTGGCGACGGTCGGCTCGTTCGACCATGACGAGCCCGGCGGCTGCGGCTGACCGGGCAGGGAAGGAGACCACAGTGCGCACCTGGCAGGGATCCCGCATCGCCGGGCTCGGGTACTACCAACCGCCGCGGGTACTCACCAACGAGCAACTCTCCCAACTGGTCGACACCGACGACGCGTGGATCCGCAGCCGGGTCGGCATCCAGCAGCGGCACGTCGCGGAGGAGCAGTCGGTGGCGGACATGGCGACCGCCGCCGCCGGCAAGGCGCTCGGCGCGGCCGGCGTACAGCCCGGGGAGGTGGACCTGGTGGTGGTCGCCACCTGTACGTCCATCGACCGGGTGCCCAACGTGGCGAGCCGGGTCGCCGCGAGCCTGGACATGGCGGGGCAGGCCGCCTACGACATCAACACCGCCTGCTCCGGCTTCTCCTACGCGCTCGCCACCGCCGACCACGCCATCCGTGCCGGCGCCGCCGGCACCGCGCTGGTGGTCGGGGCGGAACGGCTGACCGATTTCATCGACTGGCAGGACCGCAGCACCTGCATCCTCTTCGGCGACGGTGCGGGGGCGGCGGTCCTGGTCGGCGCCGACGAGCCGGGCGTCGGCCCGGTGGTGTGGGGCGGGTCCGCCCAACGCGGGCCGGCGATCCGGATCGAGGGCCGCGAGGCGCGGATCGCGCAGGACGGCCAGACCGTGTTCCACTGGGCCACCACCGCGCTCGCGCCGATCGCGGAGGAGGCCTGCCTGCGGGCCGGCATCAAGCCGGCGGAGCTGGCCGGGTTCGTGCCGCACCAGGCGAACCTACGCATCATCAACTCGGTCGCCCGGGATCTCGGGGTCGAGCAGGCCGTCATCGCCCGGGACATCGTCTCGTCCGGCAACACCTCGTCGGCGAGCACGCCGATCGCCCTGGCCAAGCTGGTGGAGCGGCGGGAGGTGCCCAGCGGCGCCCCGGTGCTGCTGCTCGGCTTCGGCGGCGGCCTAACCTACGCCGGCCAGGTCATCCGCTGCCCCTGAGATCCCCTGGACCTCCCGCGATCTTGCACTTCCGGTCGCCGAGATGCGAGCTTTCAGCCGATTCACGGTGGCCGTAACTGCAAGATCGCGGGAGGCGGTGGGGGTGGGGGCAGCAGGGCGGGGCGCGGCAACACGCCGGGGTGTGCCCCGGGTGTTGGTGGGTCGCTGGGCCGAGGTCGTCGGGCCCTGGTCCGCGGGCCACGCCCTGCTGCGGTGCGAATCTGGGCGGCCTCTCGTGGCGGCCGCCGGTGTCGCACGGGAACCAGCCTGTCAGGCCGCCCTCGAACCAGGATCGACCGTGGCTCGACGGCGACCGGACCGCCGCCCGACGGGGACGCGGCCTGACCGCCGGCAGTCGACCCGACCGGCGGCTCGAGCCGCCTGCTAGTCGTCCCCGATCCCGATCCGAGCCCACCCCGAGGCGGGTGACCGACCGTGGGCGGGCGTCCCATGCCCCGCCGCGTCACCTGACGTGAGCCGCCGGGCCTCCTTCGAGCCGGACCGGGAGTACGAGTGATGTTCCAGTGCGGAAGTGATAGCCGTGAGCCGTGAGGCCCTGCTGGGCCGCCTGGCCATGGTCGGGCGGGCGATGCCACGTACCCCGCTGGTGCAGCTGCGTCACGACCGGCTGGACCTGTACGCCAAGTTGGAGTACGTCAACCCGAACGGCAGCTCCAAGGACCGCTCGGCGTACTGGATCCTGAAGCGGGCGGTCGAGCGCGGCGACGTCACCGAGCGGACCACCATCGTGGAGTCGTCCTCGGGCAACTTCGCCATCTCGCTCGCCTCGTTCTGCCGCTGGATCGGGCTGCCCTTCGTCCCGGTGATCGACCCGAACGTCAACGCCAGCACCGAGGCGTTCCTGCGCCGGTTGTGCGACCGGGTGGAGAAGGTCACCGAGCCGGACGCTACGGGAGGGTACCTGTCCACCCGGTTGCGCCGGGTGGAGGAACTGCGGGCGGAGCTGTCCTCGGTCTACTGGCCCAACCAGTACGCCAACCCGGACGCCCTGGCGGCGCACGACCTGCTGACCGGTGCCGAACTCTGCATGGACCTGCCCCGCATCGACTACCTCTTCGTCGGGGTCAGCACCGGCGGCACCATCGCCGGACTGTCCACCCGGCTCAAGCGGCTCCGCCCGGACGCCTGGGTGGTCGCCGTCGACGCCGAGGGGTCGGTCATCTTCGGCAGCCCGCCGGCCAAGCGGCGCCTGCCCGGGCTGGGCTCCAGCATCGTGCCGCCCCTGGTCGGCAAGGCCAGCATCGACGACGTGATGATCGTGTCCGAGGTGGACGCCGTACGGGGCTGCCACGAGCTGTTCGAGCGGCACGGACTGTACGCGGGCGGCTCCACCGGCAGCGTCTACAGCGCGATCGAGCGGTACTTCGCCGACCATCGGGGACCGCGCCCGACCGTCGCCTTCCTGTGTGCCGACCGAGGCACCGGTTACGCCGACACCGTGTACGACCCGGAGTGGGTCGCCCGGTTCGTCGCCCAACGCGACCGCGGTCAGTCCGTGGCGCTGGTCTGAGAGGAACCTCAGCATGACCGAGACCCACCCACCGAGCGTCCAGCCGTTCACGGTGGTGACCGCGGCCGAGGTGGCGGCGGCCATCGAGGCCGACCGGCCCGCGTGCCTGGACGCGGTACGCCGCGCCTACCTCACCCACGACGAGGCGGCCACGGCGTTGCCGCACAGCAGCTTCCTGCGCTTCCCGCAACTGCCCCGGGACCGGATCATCGCCCTGCCCGCCTACCTCGGCGGCGAGTTCGACGTGGCCGGCATCAAGTGGATCGCCAGCTTCCCCGGCAACACCGCGCACGGCATCCCGCGGGCCTCGGCGGTGCTGCTCCTCAACGACCTGGCCACCGGCTACCCGTACGCCTGCCTGGAGTCCTCGCTGATCTCCGCGACCCGGACCGCGGCGTCCGCGGTGCTCGGCGCCGAGGAACTGGTCGGCGGCCGGCGGGTGGCCAGCGTCGGCTTCATCGGCACCGGCCTGATCGCCGAGCACGTCCGCCGCTTCCTGCGCGACCTCGACTGGGAGATCGGCGAGTACCGGCTCTTCGACCTGGACCCGGCGGCGGCCGAGCGGTTCGCCGCCACCGTGCAGGCCGACGGGGTGGGCGCGGTCAAGGTGGTGCCCGAGGCCGCCGACGCCTTCGCCGCCGACCTCGTGGTGCTCGCCACCGTGGCCGGCGAGCCGCACCTGCACGACCCGGCGCTGCTCGCCCACCGCCCGGTGGTGCTGCACCTGTCCCTGCGCGACCTGTCGCCGGAGATCGTGCTCGCCGCGCAGAACATCACCGACGACGTCGACCACGCGGTCCGCGAGCGGACCTCGCTGCACCTGGCCGAACAGCGGGTCGGCCACCGGGACTTCGTCGACGGCACCATCGCCGACGTGCTGCGCGGCCGGGTCCGTCGGGACCCGGACCGGGCCGCGGTCTTCGCGCCGTTCGGCCTCGGGGTGCTCGACCTCGCCGTCGGGGCGTGGGCCTTCGACCGGGTACGCGCCGCCGGCGGCGGCCGGACCGTCGCCGACTTCTTCCCGCCGGCGAACTGAGCGAGGGGGCGGCAGTGGACCTGACGATCGAGGCCGAGGGGCTTCGCAAGAGCTACGGCAGCCACACCGCGCTGGCCGGGGTGGACCTCGCCGTGCCGGCCGGCACCGTGCTCGGCCTGCTCGGACCCAACGGCGCCGGCAAGACGACCATGGTGCGGATCCTGTCGACGCTGCTCACGCCGGACGGGGGCACCGCCCGGATCTGCGGCCACGACGTGGTCCGGGAACCGCGCGAGGTACGCCGACGGGTCGGCCTCACCGGCCAGTACGCGGCCGTCGACGAGCTGCTGACCGGCCGGGAGAACCTGGTCCTGATCGGCGTCCTGCACCACCTCGGCAGGCGGGCCGCCCGCGCCCGGGCCGACGAGCTGCTGGAGCGGTTCCAGCTCACCGACGCCGCCGGCCGGGCCGCCCGTACCTACTCCGGCGGCATGCGGCGCCGGCTCGACCTGGCCGCGAGCCTGGTCGCCGACCCGCCGGTCCTGGTGCTCGACGAACCCACCACCGGGCTGGACATCACCAACCGCCGGACCCTGTGGACGATGGTCCGTGAGCAGGTGGCGGGCGGCACCACGGTGCTGCTCACCACGCAGTACCTGGAGGAGGCCGACCAGCTCGCCGACCGGATCCTGGTCCTCGACGGCGGCAAGGTGATCGCCGAGGGCACGCCCGACGAGCTGAAGCGCAAGGTCGGCGACGAGCAGGTGCAGATCCGGCTGCGCGACGGCGGGCAGCGGTCCGAGGCCGTCGCCGCCCTCGCCACCGTCTCGGCGCACCAACCGGTCCTCGACGACGACGGCGCGAGCCTGCGGCTGCCGTTGACCGACGGGCTGTCCGGCATCGCGGCCGTGGCGACGGCGCTCGACGCCGCCAAGATCGACGTCGAGTCGTTCGCCAGCTGCGCGCCGACCCTGGACGACGTCTTCCTCTCCCTCACCGGGCGGAGCACCGCCGAGAAGCCGGAGGCAACGGCATGAGCGAGCGTCAGCGAGCGAATCATCGGTACAGCGCTGTGGTGGCTCATGCCGACGCCGAGCGTAGCGAGGTGGCGGCATGAGCACTCTCGCCGTCGAGACGTCGGCCCTGGTCGGCCGGCACCTGCGCCACCTCTCCCGGGTGCCGATGCGGCTGCTCGGCGTGACCGTGATGCCGGTCGCGTACGTGGTGATCTTCGGTTACCTCTTCGGCAGCGTCATCGACGTTCAGGGCGGCGGCTACCGGGAGTTCCTGATGGCCGGCATCTTCGCCCAGATGATGCTCACCAACCTGCAACACACCGCGCTCGGCGTCGTCGACGACCTGGGCAACGGGATCGACGACCGGTTCCGGTCGCTGCCCATCGCCGGGCTCGCCGTACCGCTGGCCCGGACCGTGGCCGACCTCACCCGGGTGGTGGTCGCCTGCGTCGCCATGGCGGTGGTGGGCTTCGCGATGGGCTGGCGGACGCACGCCGCGGCGCCGCAGGTGCTCGCCGGCTTCGGGCTGTTGCTGCTGCTCGGCTTCGCCGCCTCCTGGCTCGGCGTCCTCCTCGGGCTGCGGCTGCGTTCCGCCGAGGCGGTCAGCGCGGTGGCCTTCCTCGTCGTCATGCCGATGACGTTCCTGTCCAACGCGTTCATCCCGCTGCGCGGGCTGCCGGACTGGCTGCGCGCGGTGTGCGAGTGGAACCCGCTGTCGGCCGTCGTCGCCGCCTGCCGGGACCTGTTCGGCAACCCGGGCTCGGCCGGCGACGCCCTGCCGATGCGGCACCCGGTCGCCGCCTCGCTGCTGCTGATCTGCGCGCTGCTGGTGATCAGCGCGACGCTGGCCACCCACGCCTACCGGGCGGCCGCCCGGGGGCGCTGACCCCCGGAGACCCGCCGGCCGCCCGCCCACTCCCCCAGAGGGCCGGGCGGCCGGACGGTCACCCCACCGAGCATCCAGCCACCCGCGAACACGTCCGTAGCTCCGGAGGACTGCTGTGCCCGACCACGAGGATGTGCGCTGCCCGCTGACCACCGCGCAGTTCGGGGTCTGGCTGGCCCAGCGGCTCGACCCGGACAACCCGATCTACAACCTCGCCGAGTACGCCGACCTGGCCGGCCCGCTCGACCACGCGGTGTTCGAGGCGGCGCTGCGGCGGACCGTCGCCGACACCGAGGCGCTGCGGATCCGGGTCGAGGAGCCCGTCGAGGGGCAGCCGGTGCTGTCGGTGGCACCGGCCGTCGACTGGACGCTGCCCGTGCTCGACCTGCGTGCGGCGGCCGACCCGTACGCCGCCGCCCTGGACTGGATGCGCGCCGACGCCGCCCGGCCGGTCGACCCGGGCCAGGCGCCGCTGTTCCGGTACGCGCTGCTGCGCCTCGCCGACGACCGGACCCTGTGGTACCAGTGCTACCACCACCTGGCCCTCGACGGGTACGGCATGGTGCTGGTGGCCCGGCGGGTGGCCGAGGTCCACACCGCACTCAGCGGCGGCGACGAGCCCGGCCCGGCACCCTTCGGGCCGCTGCGGGCGCTGGCCGACGGGGAGGCCGCCTACCGGTCCGGCGAGCGGTTCGACCGCGACCGTGGGTACTGGACCGAGCGGTACGCCGACCGGCCCACCCCGGCCAGCCTCGCCGACCGGCGGCCGACCACCCCGCGCCGGCTGGTCCGGCGTACCGCCGCGCTCGGACCGGCGACGATGGGCCGGCTGCGGGCGGCGGCCCGGGAGCACGGCGTCGCCGTACCGGCGGTCGTGGTGGCCGCGGTGGCGGCGTACTTCCACGGGCTGACCGGCAACGAGGACGTGGTGCTCGCGCTGCCGCTGACCGCCCGGCGGAACGCCGCGGCCCGGACCACCCCCGGCATGGTCTCCGCGATCGCGCCCCTGCGCCTCGCGGTACGCGCCGACGGCACCCTCGGCGCGCTGGTCGCCGGCGTCTCCCGGGAACTGCACGACGTGCTGCGCCACCAGCGTTACCGCTTCGAGGACCTGCACCGCGACCTGGGCCTGACCGGCGGCGCGTCGCTGCTCGGCCCGCACGTCAACCTCCTGCTCGACGCCGGCGGGGCCGGCACCACGTTCGGCGCCGCCACCGGCACCGACCACAACCTCGCCGGCGGGCCGGTCGACGACCTGGCCGTCGTGCTCGACGCCCGGCGCGGCGACACCGACGTCCGGCTGGACCTGGACGCCAACCCCGACCTGTACGCCGACGAGCAGGTCGGCCGGCACGCCGAGCGCCTCGCCGCGTTCCTCGACACCTTCGCCCGCGCCACGGCGGAAACGCCGGACAGCCCGGTCGGCCGGCTCGACCTGGCCGGCGCGGCCGAGCGGCGGCTGGTGCTGCGCGACTGGAACGACACCGGCCGGCCGGTGCCGGACGTACGGCTGCCCGCGCTGATCGAGCAGCAGGTGGCGCGTACCCCCGGCCGCCCGGCGGTGACCTGCGGCCCGACCACGCTGACCTACGCCCAGCTCAACGCCGCCGCCAACCGGCTGGCCCGGCTGCTGGTCGCCCGTGGCGCCGGCCCCGAGCGGCTGGTCGCGCTGGCGCTGCCCCGGTCGGCGGAGATGATGGTCGCCCTGCTCGCCGTCCTCAAGGCCGGCGCCGGCTACCTGCCGGTCGACCTGCGCTACCCGCCGGACCGGATCGAGTTCATGCTGGCCGACGCGGACCCCCGGCTGGTGCTCACCGTCGGCGGCGCCGGCGACGGCCTGCCGGTACACGACCCGGACCGGCTGTTGCGGCTCGACGAGCCCGCCGTCGCCGCCCTGCTCGCCGCGCAGGACGACAGCGACCTGACCGACGCCGACCGGCTCCGCCCGCTGCACGGCGGCCACCCGGCGTACGTCATCTACACCTCCGGCTCCACCGGCCGGCCCAAGGGCGTGCTGGTCAGCCACGACAACGCGGTCGACCTGGCCTGCTGGGCGGTCGCCGAGATCGGCCCGGCCGCGCTGTCCCGGGTGCTCGCCAGCACCTCGCTCAACTTCGACGTCTCGGTCTTCGAGATGTTCGGTCCGCTCGCCTGCGGTGGCGAGATCGAGGTGGTCGACGACCTGCTCGCCCTCGCCGAGCGGGCCGACGGCTGGTCCGGCAGCCTGATCAGCGCGGTGCCCTCGGCGTTCGCGCAGTTGCTGGCCGGCGGCGCGGTCGACGCCCACGCCGACGTGGTGGTGCTCGCCGGTGAGGCATTGTCCGCCCAGGCGGTGCGGGACATCAACGGGGCGCTGCCCGGTGCCCGGGTGGCCAACATCTACGGCCCGACCGAGGCCACCGTCTACTCCACCGCCTGGTACGGCGGCGACCTCGCCGGCGACGCCGCCCCGCCGATCGGCCGGCCCACCACCAACACCCGGGTGTACGCGCTGGACAGCGCGCTGCGTCCGGTGCCGCCCGGCACCGTCGGCGAGCTGTACCTGGCCGGCGCCGGCCTGGCGCGCGGCTACCTCAACCGGCCCCGGCTCTCCGCCGAACGCTTCGTCGCCGACCCGTACGGGCCGCCCGGCGCCCGGATGTACCGCACCGGTGACCTGGTCCGCTGGCGGGCGGACGGCCACCTCGACTACCTCGGCCGGATCGACCACCAGGTCAAGGTGCGCGGCTACCGGATCGAGCTGGGCGAGATCGAGTCGGTGCTGCTGGCCCACCCGGACGTGGCCCAGGCCGCCGTGGTCGCCCGCGCCGACGGCGGGGTCACCGCCCAACTCGTCGGATACCTGGTCCCGGCCGCCGCCGCGTCCGCACCGACCCCGGCCCAGCTCCGCGAGCATGTCGCCGCGGCGCTGCCGGAGTACATGGTGCCGGCGGCGTTCGTGCTGCTGGACGCCCTGCCGTTGAACCCCACCGGCAAGCTGGACCGCCTCGCCCTGCCCGCACCGGACTTCGCCGCGGCGGCCGGCGCCGGCCGGGCCGCGGCCACCCCGCGTGAGGAACTGCTGGTCCGGCTCTTCGCCGAGGTGCTGGGGCTGCCAGCGGTCGGCGTCGAGGACAGCTTCTTCGACCTGGGCGGGGACAGCATCGTCTCCATCCAACTGGTCAGCCGGGCCCGGCAGGCCGGGCTGCGCCTCACCCCGCGCGACGTGTTCACCCACCGTACGGTGGCGGCCCTGGCCGGGGTGGCCGGCGAACTCGGCCCGGCCGAGGCCGAGGACCCGGACGCCGCGCTCGGCGACGTGCCCCTGCCGCCGATCGTCGAGTGGCTGCGCGGCAGGGCGGGCACCGCCCACCCGGTCGACGGCGTCGCGCAGAGCGTCGTCGTGCGTACCCCCGCCGGGCTGCGTGGGGCGGACCTGGCGGCCGGGTTGCAGGCGTTGCTCGACCACCACGACGCCCTGCGGATGACCCTGCACCGCGACGGCGCGGCGTGGCGGCTGGCCGTCCCGCCCCGGGGCACCGTGTCCGCCGCCGACTGCCTGCGTCGGGTCTCCGCCGCGCCGACCGCCACGGTCTCCGGTGGGCCGGAGGCCACGGTATCCGCCACGGTCTCCGGTGGGCCGGACGCCACTCGGTCGGACCCGGCGATCGGCGCCGCTCGCGCGGAGGCGCTGGCGGGGCTGCGCCCGGAAGACGGGCGGCTGCTGCGCGCGGTGTGGGGCGACGCCGGCACGGACCTACCCGGCTGGCTGGTGCTCGCCGTGCACCACCTCGCCGTGGACGGTGTGTCCTGGCGGATCCTGCTCGACGACCTGGCCACCGCCGTGGCCGCGGCGGCGGCCGGCACGCTACCCCGGTTGGCCCCGGTGCCCACCTCGTACCGCACCTGGGCCCGCCGGGTCACGGAGCAAACCGGCACGACCGAGCCGGCCGCGTCCGTCGTGGACCCGCCGCTCGGGCGGCGACCGGTCGGCCCGGACGACACCGAGGCGGCCGCCCGCCGCCGGACGGTGACGCTGCCGGTGGCCCGTACCGAGGCGCTGCTGCGTACCGCCGCGCCCCGGTGGCACGCCGGCGTCGACGACCTGCTGCTGGCCGCGCTGGCGGTCAGCGTGGCGGACTGGCGGCGTCGCCTCGACCCGGCCGCCGCCGGGGGCCTGCTGGTCGACGTCGAGGGGCACGGCCGGGACGGCGTGGACGGGCTGGACCTGTCCCGGACGGTCGGCTGGTTCACCCGGCTGACCCCGGCGCGGCTCGACCTCGGCGACCTCGACCCGGCCGAGGCCCTTGCCGGTGGGCCGGCCGCCGACCGGGCGGTGAAACGGATCAAGGAACAGCTGCGGGCCGCCGCGCCGGCGGCCCCGGCCGTGGCCGGTCCGGCCGACCGGCCCGACACCCCCGCATCGGGGCCGGCCGCGCAGATCGGCTTCAACTACCTCGGCCGGCTCACCGCCGACGACGGCGCCGACTGGTCGCCGTTGACCGTCGAGGGCGAAGTCGCCACCGGTGGGGCGAGCGCGCTGCCGGCGGCCCATCCCCTCGACATCAACGCGGTGGTGGTGGACGGGCCGGACGGGCCCCGGCTCACCGCCGAGTGGAGCTGGCCGGACGGGGTGCTCACCGATGGCGACGTGCGGGACCTCGCCGACGGCTGGCTCGCCGCGATCGAGGCGGTCACCGAGTACGCGACCCGACCCGGCGTCGGCGGCCGTACCCCGTCCGACCTGCCCCTGGTCGAGCTGGACCAGGACGAGGTCGAACGGCTGGAGCAGCGCTACCCGGCGCTGGCCGACGTGCTGCCGCTCGGTCCGCTCCAGGAGGGGCTGCTCTTCCTGTCCGCGTACGACGAGCAGGCCCCCGACATCTACACCGTCCAGTTCGTCTTCGACCTCGACGGCGAGCTGGACGGCGTACGGCTGCGCGCCGCCGCGCAGGCGCTGCTCGACCGGCACCCCGGACTGCGTGCCGGCTTCACCCACCGCGACCTGCGCCGGCCGGTGCAGGTGCTGCCGGAGAGGGTCGAGGTGGACTGGCGCGAACCGGACCTGACCGGGATCGCACCGGCCGAAATGGACGCCCGGCTCACCGGGCTGCTCGCCGCCGACCGGGCGGAACGCTTCGACCTGACCCGCCCGCCGCTGCTGCGGTTCACCCTGATCCGGCTGCCGGACGCGCGGTACCGGCTGGTGCTGACCAACCACCACATCCTGCTCGACGGCTGGTCGATGCCGGTGCTCGCCGGGGAACTCTTCGCGCTGTACCGTTCGGCCGGCCGTACCGACGCGCTGCCGCCGGTCACCGACGCGCGGGCGTACCCCGCCTGGCGGGCCCGGCAGGACGTGCCGGCGGCCGAGGCGGCGTGGCGCGACGCCCTCGCCGGCCTGACCGAGCCGACCCTGGTGGCGCCGGCCGCGGCCGAGCGTGGCCCGGTGCCGCCGGCCAAGCTGCTGCGCGAGCTGCCGGCGGCGCTCACCGACGCGCTGACCGCCACGGCCCGGGCGGCGGGGGTCACCCTCAACACCGTTGTGCAGGGCGCCTGGGCGGTGCTCGTCGGCGGCCTCACCGGCCGCGACGACGTGGTCTTCGGGGCCACCGTCGCCGGCCGGCCCGCCGAGCTGGCCGGGGTGGAGACCATGGTCGGCCTCTTCATCAACACCCTGCCGGTACGGGTCCGCCTGGACCCGGCCGAACCGGTCAGCGCCGTGCTGGCCGGGTTGCAGGAGCGGCAGACCGCGCTGCAACCGCACCAGCACCTCGGCCTGCCGGACATCCAGCGGCTGGCCGGGCACGGCGAACTCTTCGACACCCTCGTGGTCTTCGAGAACTACCCGGTCGACCCGTCCGTGCTCGACCTGGCCGGCACCGGGCTGACCGTACGCGGGGTGCACGGGCTCGACGCCACCCACTACCCGCTGACCCTGGTGCTGGTCCCCGGCGACCGGCTCGGGCTGCGCCTGGAGTACCGGCCGGACCTGATCGACGAGACCACCGCCGGGGCCCTGCTGGAGCGGACGCACCGGCTGCTGGCCGACATCGCCGCCGAGCCGTCCACGCCGGTGGGCCGGCTCGACCCGACCACCCCGGACGAACGCCACCGGGTGCTCGTCGGCTGGAACGCCACCCGGCACCCGGTCGAGGCGGCGACCCTGCCCGACCTGCTGGCCCGGCAGGCGGCCGAGACCCCGGACGCCGTCGCGGTGGTCTTCGAGGGGACCGGCCTGAGCTTCCGCGAGCTGGACGAGGCGAGCAACCGGCTGGCCCGGCTGCTGATCGGCCACGGCGCCGGCCCGGAGCGGTTCGTCGCCGTGGCGGTGCCCCGCTCGCTGGAACTGGTCGTCGCGCTGTGGGCGGTGCTGAAGGCCGGTGCGGCGTACCTGCCGGTCGACCCGGACTACCCGGCCGACCGGATCGCGTACCTGCTCGACGACGCGCGTCCGGCGCTGCTGCTCACCACCCGGGCCACCGCCGGGCTGGGCGCCGGCCTGGTTCTCGACAGCGACGAGGTACGGCGGGCGGTGGCGGACCACTCCCCGGCCGGGCTGACCGACGCCGAGCGGTACGGGCCGCTGCGCCCGGCCAACCCGGCGTACATGATCTACACCTCCGGCTCGACCGGCCGCCCGAAGGGCGTGGTGGTGCCGCACGCGGGCATCGTCAACCGGCTGGCCTGGATGCAGCACGAGTACCGGCTCACCCCGACGGATCGCGTGTTGCAGAAGACCCCGTCCGGCTTCGACGTGTCGGTCTGGGAGTTCTTCTGGGCCACCATCGTCGGCGCGACCCTGGTGGTGGCCCGACCCGAGGGCCACAAGGACCCGGCGTACCTGGCCGGGCTGATCCGCGCCGAGCGGGTCACCACGCTGCACTTCGTGCCGTCCATGCTGGCCGCGTTCCTGGCCGAACCGGCCGCCGCCGGCTGCACCGGCCTGCGCCGGGTGATCTGCAGCGGCGAGGCGCTCCCCGCCGACCTGGCCGAACGGTTCCACGCCACCCTCGACCCGGCCGGCGCGCACGGCATCGGCCTGCACAACCTGTACGGACCCACCGAGGCGTCGGTCGACGTGACGTACTGGCCGTGCCGGCCGGGGGAGCGGACCGTGCCGATCGGCGTGCCGGTCTGGAACACCCGGCTGTACGTGCTGGACGGGTTCCTCCGGCCGGTGCCGCCCGGCGTGGCCGGCGAGTTGTACCTGGCCGGGGTGCAACTGGCCCGTGGCTACCGGGGCCGGGCCGGGCTCACCGCGCAGCGGTTCGTCGCCGACCCGTTCGCCGCCACGCTGGCCGCCACGGACCCGTCCGTCACGCCGGGGGAGCGGATGTACCGGACCGGGGACGTGGTGCGCTGGCGTCCCGACGGGGTGCTGGAGTACGTGGGCCGGACCGACCACCAGGTCAAGATCCGTGGCTTCCGGATCGAGCTGGGCGAGATCGAGGCGACCCTCGCCGAGCACCCGTCGGTGGGGCAGTGCGTGGTCCTCGCCCGGGAGGACCAGCCGGGGGTGAAGCGGCTCGTCGCGTACGCCGTACCGGCCGCCGGGCAGCGGGTCGACGCGGCCGTGCTGCGCGAGCACGTCGCCGCGCGGCTGCCCGAGTACATGGTCCCGACGGCGGTGCTGGCCCTCGACGCCCTGCCGGTGACCGCCAACGGCAAGCTCGACCGGGCGGCGTTGCCGGCCCCCGACTTCGCCGGCGTCGGCACCGGCGGGCGGGCGCCGTCGACCCCGCGTGAGGAACTGCTCGCCGGGCTCGTCGCCGAGGTGCTCGGGCTGCCCCGGGTGGCCGTCGACGACAGCTTCTTCGACCTCGGCGGCGACAGCATCGTCTCCATCCAACTGGTCAGCCGGGCCCGCCAGGCCGGGCTGGAACTCACCCCGCGCGAGGTGTTCACCCACAAGACGGTGGCCGCGCTGGCCGCGGTGGCCCGGGAGGCGGCCGGCAGCGCCGCAACCGATCCCGACGCCGGCATCGGCGAGCTGCCGTTGACCCCCATCGCCCGCTGGTGGCTGGACCGGGCCGGCCCGGTGGGCGGGTTCCACCAGTCGGTGGTGGTGCCCGCGCCGGCCGGGCTGACCGCCGAGCGGCTGCGCGACGCGGTGCGGGCGTTGCTCGACCACCACGACGCGCTGCGGATGCGGCTGACCGGCCCGCCCGGACGACGCGGGCTGGTGATCGGCCCGCGCGGCAGCGTGCCCGCCGCCGACCTGATCACGCACGTGCCCGCGACGGGTGGCGCCGAGGGCCCCGACCTGGCCGGGCTGGCCGAGGCGGCCCGGGCCACCCTGGACCCGGTCGCCGGCCGGATGCTGCGCGTCGTCTGGTGCGAACCGTCGGAACAGCTCCTGATCCTGGCCCACCACCTGGTCGTCGACGGCGTCTCGTGGCGGATCCTGCTGCCCGACCTGACCGCAGCCCTCGACGCCGCGCCCGGCACGCCGCCGCTACTCACCCCGGTCGGCACCTCGCTGCGGGAATGGGCGGAACACCTGGTACGCGACGCGCACAGCCCGACCCGGCTGGCCGAGCTGCCGCTCTGGACCAAGCTGCTCGACCAGGCGGAGCCGCCCCTGGCCGCCCGCCCGCTGGACCCGGCCCGGGACACCGTCGCCACCCTCGCGGAGTTGCACGTCGAGCTGCCCGCCGCGCACACCGAACCGTTGCTGACCGCCGTACCGGCGCTGTTCCACGCCCGGGTCGACGACGCGCTGCTGGCGGCGCTGGCCCTCGCGGTGGCGCACCGGCGGCAGCGACGTGGCCTGGGCGCCGATCCGGCGGTGCTGGTGGACCTGGAGCGGCACGGCCGCGCCGACGACGTACCCGGGGTGGACCTGTCCCGGACCGTCGGCTGGTTCACGAGCCTGGCTCCAGTCCGCCTCGATCCGGGGGCGGTGGAGTGGGACCAGGTGCGCGACGGCGGGACGACCGTCGGAACCGTACTCAAGCGGGTCAAGGAACAACTGCGCGCCGCGCCCGACGACGGGCTCGGCCACGGCCTGCTTCGACACCTGAACAGCGAGACCGCCGGGGTGCTGGCCGAACTGGCCGAGCCGCAGATCATGTTCAACTACCTCGGCCGGCTGGGCGGCGCCGACGGGCGCGGCTTCGCCGGGCGGATCGGCGGCGGCGCGGACCCGGCGCAGCCGGTGGCGTACCCGATCGAGGTCGCGGCCTGGACCGCCGACACCGCCGACGGCCCGCGGCTCACCGCGGTGTGGCGGTGGCCGGCCGGGCTGCTCGACGACAGCGACGTCCGGCAACTCGCCGACGACTGGCGGACGGCCCTGGTCGGGATCGTGGCGTACGCGGCGGCCGGCGGGACCGGCGGGCACACCCCGTCCGACCTGACGCTGGCCTCGCTGTCCCAGGACGAGATCGACGAGTTCGAGGACGAGCTGGAAGCGGAGTGGGAGTGACAATGGTGAAGCAGTCACGCGTCGAGGACATCCTGCCGCTGTCACCGTTGCAGCAGGGGTTGCTGTTCCACGCGCTGTACGACGGCTCGGCGTCGGACCTCTACACCGTGCAGTTCGCGTTGGACCTGACCGGCCCGGTCGACGGCGACCGGATGCGCCGCGCCCTCGGCGCGATCCTGGCCCGGCACGCCAACCTGCGGGTCGGCATCCGGCAGCGCAAGACCGGGGAGTCGGTCGCGGTGGTGCCCCGCGAGGTCGCCCCGGCGTGGCAGGAGCACGACCTGACCGGCCACGACACGGTGGACCGCGACGACGAGGTGGCCCGGCTGCTCGCCGCCGACCGCACCGCCGGGTTCGACCTGGCCCGCCCGCCGCTGCTGCGCGCCGCGCTGATCCGGACCGGGCCGGAGCGGGCGAAGCTGGTGCTCACCAACCACCACGTGCTGCTCGACGGCTGGTCGATGCCGCTGCTGGCGAAGGAGCTGTTCGCGCACTACGCCGCCGGCGGGCAGGACCGTACGCTGCCACCGGTCACCCCGTACCGCGACTACCTCGGCTGGCTCGACCGGCAGGACCGGGCCGCCGCCGAGCGGGCCTGGCGGGACGCGCTGCGCGGGCTGGCCGGGCCGACCCTGCTCGTACCGGCCGACCCGGCGCGGCCCCCGGCCGCACCCGAACAGCTCACCGTGCCCCTGCCCGCCGACCTCACCGCCGGGCTCACCGCCGCCGCCCGCCGGCTCGGCGTCACCCTCAACACCGTCGTCCAGGGTGCCTGGGCGCTGCTGCTCGGCACGCTCACCGGCGACGACGACCTGGTCTTCGGCGCCACCGTCGCCGGCCGGCCGCCGGAGCTGCCCGGTGTCGAGTCGATGCTCGGGCTGTTCATCAACACCGTGCCGGTGCGGATCCGGCTCGACCCGGCCGAGCCCCTGGCCGCGCTGCTGGCCCGGGTGCAGGACGAGCAGTCGGCGCTGATGGCGCACCAGCACGTCGGCCTCGCCGAGATCCGCCGGCTGGCCGGCACCGGCGACGGCGACCTGTTCGACACGCTGACCGTGTTCGAGAACTACCCCCTCGACCCGGCCGCGCTGGACCTGCCCGGCACCGGGCTGCGGGTTACCGCCGTCGCCGGCCACGACGCCACCCACTACCCGCTGACCCTGGCCGTGCTGCCGGGTGAGCGGCTCACCCTGCGGCTGGACCACCGGCCGGACCTGCTGGACGGAGCGGCCGCCCGGCGTGTCGCCGACCGCCTGGTCCGCCTGCTCACCGCCGTCGTCGACGCGCCGCAGACCCCGGTCGGCACACTCGACGCGCTCGACGACGCCGAGCGCGCGACCGTCCTCGGCACCTGGGCCGCCGGGCCGCCGGCCGTGCCGGCGCGTACCTTCCCCGAGCTGTTCGCCGCCCAGGTCGCGGCCCGACCGCAGGCCCCGGCCCTGATCGGCGAAGACGACACCATGTCGTACGCCGAGGTGGACGAGGCCGCCGACCGGCTGGCCCGGCTGCTCATCGAGCACGGCGTCGGCCCCGAGCGGGTGGTCGCCCTCGCCCTGCCGCGCAGCCCGGAACTGGTCACCGCCGCGCTCGCGGTCAGCAAGGCCGGCGGCGCCTGGCTGCCGGTCGACCCGGACTACCCGGCGGACCGGATCGCGTTCATGCTCACCGACGCCCGGCCGGTGCTGGTGGCCACCCTGACCGGGATCGAGCTGCCCGACGTCGACGTGCCCCGGCTGCCGCTCGACGAGCCGTCCACCGTGGCCGCCTGGTCGGCCCGGCCCGCCGGCCCGGTCACCGACGCCGAACGCGCCGCCCCGTTGCGGCCCGAGCACCCCGCGTACCTCATCTACACCTCCGGTTCGACCGGCCGGCCGAAGGGCGTGCTGGTCACCCACGCCGGGCTGCCCGGCTTCACCGCCGCGATCGTGACCGGCTTCGACGTCGACGCCACCAGCCGGGTGCTCCAGTTCTCCTCGCCCAGCTTCGACGCGTCGGTGCTGGAACTCTGCGCCGCCTTCGGCGCCGGGGCGGCGCTGGTCGTACCGCCGTCCGGGCCGCTGGTGGGCGACGACCTGGCCGCCGTGCTGATCGGCCAGCAGGTGACCCACGCGCTCATCCCGCCGGCCGCGCTCGCCGGCCTGCCCGACGTGGCGCCGCCGGTGCTGCGCACCCTGGTCGTCGGCGGCGACGCCTGCGGCGAGGACCTCGTCGCCCGGTTCGCGCCGGGCCGGCGCATGGTCAACGCGTACGGGCCGACCGAGATCACCGTCGCCGCGACGCTCAGCGCGCCGCTGGTGCCCGGTGCCGGGGCCCCGCCGATCGGCGGCCCGGTCGTGGGTGCCCGGGCGTACGTCCTCGACCGGTTCCTGCGCCCGGTGCCGCCCGGTGTGCCGGGTGAGCTGTACATCGCCGGGACCGGGCTGGCCCGCGGCTACCTGGACCGGCCGGCGCTGACCGCCGAGCGGTTCGTGGCGGACCCGTACGGCGCCGAGCCCGGCGGGCGGATGTACCGCACCGGCGACCTGGTGCGCTGGCGCGCCGACGGGACGCTGGAGTTCGTCGGCCGGGCCGACGCCCAGGTGAAGATCCGTGGCTTCCGGGTCGAGCCGGGCGAGATCGAGTCGGTGCTGTCCCGCCACCCGGCCGTCGCGCAGGTCGCGGTCATCGCGCGGGAGGACCAGCCGGGCGTGAAGCGCCTGGTCGGGTACGTGGTGCCGGTCGCCGGCGCGCTGGTCGACCCGGCCGCGCTGCGGGCGCACGTCGGCGCGAGCCTGCCCGAGTACATGGTGCCGGCGGCCGTCGTCGGCCTGCGGGCGCTGCCGCTGACCCCGAGCGGGAAGCTGGACCGGCGGGCGTTGCCGGCCCCCGGATTCACCGGCGCGGGTGGTGGCCGGGCCCCGGCCAACGAGCGCGAGGCGCTGCTCGCCGGGCTCTTCGCCGAGGTGCTCGGGTTGGACGCGGTGGGCGTCGACGAGAGCTTCTTCGACCTCGGCGGCGACAGCATCGTGTCGATCCAACTGGTCAGCCGGGCCCGCAAGGCGGGGCTGTCGTTCAGCCCCCGGGACGTCTTCGTGCACCGCACCGTGGCCGCCCTCGCCACCGCCGCGGCGGCGGACGACGCCGCGCCGGCACCCGTCGAGGACGGTACGGGTGAGGTGCCGCTGGCCCCGATCGTGCACTGGCTGCGCGAGCGGGGCGGCCCGATCGACGGCTTCCACCAGTCGATGCTGGTCAACAGCCCGGCCGGGCTGCGGTCGGAGCATCTGGTCGCGGCCGTGCAGGCGCTGGTCGACCACCACGACGCGCTGCGGCTGCGGCTGGTCCGCGACGAGCCGGGCGGCTGGCGGCAGGTGATCGGCGCGCGGGGCAGCGTGGCCGCCGCCGAGTTGGTGACCCGGGTCGACGCGGCCGGCCTGGACGCCGACGAGCTGCGGGCGCTGATCGAGGAGCAGGCCAAGGGCGTGCAGGCCCGGCTGGCCCCGGGCGCCGGGCGGGTCCTGCGGGCGATGTGGTTCGACGCCGGCCCCGACCGCCCCGGCCGGCTCCTGCTGGCCCTGCACCACCTGGTCGTCGACGGGGTGTCGTGGCGGATCCTGCTGCCCGACCTGGCCGCCGCCGCGCAGGCGGTCGCCGCTGGGCGTACCCCTGAACTGGAACCCGTGCGGACGTCGCTGCGCCGCTTCGCGGAACAACTGGTCGCCGAGGCCGCGCGTCCGGAGCGGACCGCCGAACTGGACGGTTGGCTGGACCGGCTCGGCGCGGCCGAGACCCCGCTCGCCGGGCGGCCGCTCGACCCGTCCCGGGACACCGTGGACACCGGCCGGCTGCTGACCGTCACCCTGCCCGCGGAGCGCACCGCGCCGCTGCTGACCCGGGTGCCGGCGGCCTTCCACGGCCGGGTCAACGACGTGCTGCTCACCGCGCTCGCCCTCGCGGTCGGCCGGTGGCGGCACCGGCGCGGCGAGCCGGACGCGGCCGGTCTGCTCGTCGACCTGGAGGGGCACGGCCGGGAGGAACTCGCGGCCGGCCTGGACCTGTCCCGCACCGTCGGCTGGTTCACCACCATGTATCCGGTCCGGCTCGACCTCGGCCGGCTCGACCTGGCCGAGGCGTTCGCCGGCGGCGCCGCCGCCGGCCGCGCGGTCAAGCGGGTCAAGGAGCAGCTGCGCGCGGTGCCGGACAACGGCATCGGGTACGGCCTGCTGCGGCACCTCAACGCCGACACCGCCCGCCGGCTGGCCGACCTGCCGGCCGCGCAGATCGGCTTCAACTACCTCGGCCGGTTCGCCACCGCCGACGGCGGGGACACCGACTGGGCGGTCGCCGCCGACACCCAGGCCCTCGGGGGCGGAGCGGACGGCGCGCTGCCGGTGCCGCACGCCGTCGAGGTCAACGCGGTCACCCGGGACCACGCCGACGGCCCCCGGCTGTCGGCGACGTTCTCCTGGCCGCAGAGCCTGCTCGGCGAGGCCGAGGTACGCGAGCTGGCCGACGACTGGTTGGCCGCGCTGGACGCCCTGGTGGAGCACGCCGCCGCCCCCGGCGCCGGTGGGCACACCCCGTCCGACCTGCTGCTGGCCCTGTCGCAGGAGGAGATCGAGGCGATCGAGGCCGCCCAGCCGGCCGCGAGCGACCTGCTGCCGCTCTCCGCCTTGCAGGAGGGGCTGCTGTTCCACGCCCTGTACGACGGCCCGGACCGCGACGTCTACACCGTGCAGCTCTGTTTCGACCTGGCCGGTGAGCTGGACGCGGTGGGCCTGCGCGACGCCGCCGACGCCCTGCTGGCCCGGCACGCCAACCTGCGGGCCGCGTTCCGCCAGCGTTCCTCCGGCGAGTCGGTGCAGGTGGTGGTGGACGGGATCCGTGCCGGCTGGCGGGAACACGACCTGCGGGAGCTGGCCGGCGACGGGCAGGCCGACCGGGTTCGCGAGCTGCTCGCCGCCGACCGGGCCGAGGGCTTCGACCTCAGCCGCCCGCCGCTGCTGCGGTTCACCCTGCTGCGACTGGGCGACACCGCGTACCGGCTGGTGCTCACCAACCACCACATCCTGCTCGACGGCTGGTCGGTGCCGACGCTGATGCGGGAGCTGCTCGCCCTGTACGCCGCGGACGGCGACGACCGGCAGCTGCCCCGGGTGGCGCCCTACCGCGACTACCTGGCCTGGCTCGGCGCCCAGGACCGGGCGACCGCCGAGCGGGCCTGGGCCGACGCCCTCGCCGGCCTGGCCGAGCCGACCCTGCTCGCCCCGGCCGACCCGGGCCGGGCCCCGGAACTGCCCGACCGGATCACCGTCGACCTGCCGGCCGAGCTGACCGCCGCCCTCCAGGCGCAGGCCCGCCGGTACGGCGTCACCCTCAACACCATCCTGCAGGGCGCCTGGGGCGTGCTGCTCGGCGCGCTGACCGGTCGCGGTGACGTCGTCTTCGGCGGTACGGTCTCCGGCCGCCCGCCGGAGCTGGCCGGGGTGGAGACCATGGTCGGGTTGTTCATCAACACCCTGCCGGTACGGCTGCGCCTGGACCCGGCCGAGCCGATCGCCCGACTGCTGCTGCGCCTGCAGGACCAGCAGTCCGCGCTGATGGCCCACCAGCACCTGCCGCTGACCGAGGTACGGCGGCTGGCCGGGCACGGCGACCTCTTCGACACCCTGGTGGTGTTCGAGAACTACCCCCTCGACCCGAAGCTGCTCAGCCTGCCCGGCAGCGGCCTGCGGCTGACCGGGGTGTCCGGGCGGGACGCCACCCACTACCCGCTCACCGTCACCGCGATCCCCGGCGAGCGGCTGCGGCTGCAACTGGACCACCGCGTCGACCTCTTCCCGGCCGAGGCGGCCCGGCGCCTCGCCGACCGGCTGCTGCGGCTGCTCGGCGGCGTCGCCGCCGACCTGGACACCCCGGTCGGGCGGCTGGACGTCCTCGACGAGGCCGAACGTCGGCTGGTGCTGGCCGACTGGAACGCCACCGCCCAGCCCGAGCCGACCCTGGCCGGCGGGGTGGCCGCCCGGTTCGCCGCGCAGGCCGCCCGCACCCCCGACCAGGTCGCCGTACGCGCCGCCGACGGCACGACGCTGACCTACCGGGAACTCGACGCCCGGGCCAACCGGCTGGCCCAGCACCTGGTGGCGCTCGGCGTCGCCGTCGAGGACCGGGTCGCCCTGCTCCAGGAACGCTCGGTCGACCAGGTGGTGTCGGTGCTGGCGATCCTCAAGGCCGGTGCCGCGTACGTGCCGCTGGACCCGCGTTACCCGGCCCACCGGTTGACCCACATCGCCGCCGACACCGCCAGCTCGGTGCTGCTCACCGACCGGGCCATGGCCGGCCTGCGGTTCGACCACGGGATGACGGCGGTGACGGTCGACGGCGACGACGCCGCCGCGATCGCCGCCCGGCCGGACGTCGACCCGGCCCGGCCCGCCCACCCCCGGCAGCTCGCCTACGTCATGTACACCTCCGGGTCGACCGGCACCCCCAAGGGCGTCATGGTCACCCACTACGACGTGCTCAGCCTCGCCGCCGACCGGGCCTGGCGTACCGACCGGCAGCGTCGGGTGCTGCTGCACTCGCCGCTGGCCTTCGACGCCTCCACGTACGAGCTGTGGGTGCCGCTGCTGAACGGCGGCGAACTCGTCGTCGCGCCGGCCGGCGAGCTGAGCATGGACGACCTGCGGGCCGTCCTCACCGGCGGCGGGGTCACCGCGCTCTGGCTGACCGCCGGCCTGTTCCGGCTGCTGGCCGAGGAGACCCCGGAGGCGTTCGCCCGGGTCCGGGAGGTCTGGACCGGCGGCGACGTGGTGCCCGCGCCGATGGTGCGCCGGGTGCTGGCCGCCTGCCCGGACCTCGTGGTCGGCGACGGCTACGGCCCGACCGAGACCACCACGTTCGCCTCGCACCACCTGATGCACGCCGTGGCCGAGGTGCCCGACTCGGTGCCGATCGGCCGGCCGCTGGACAACATGCGGCTGTACGTGCTGGACGACTACCTGCGTCCCACCCCGCCCGGGGTGGCCGGTGAGCTGTACATCGCCGGCGCCGGGCTGTCCCGCGGCTACCTGAACCGGCCCCGGCTGACCGCGGAGCGGTTCGTGGCGGACCCGTTCGGCAGCGCCGGCGCCGCCGGCACCGGGACCACCGGCACCGACGGCGGTCGGATGTACCGCACCGGCGACGTGGTGCGCTGGCGGCCCGACGGCACCCTGGAGTTCGTCGGCCGCGCCGACGAGCAGGTGAAGATCCGCGGGTTCCGCATCGAACTCGGCGAGATCGAGGCGGTGCTGGCCCGCGACCCCGGACTGGGCCAGGTCGCCGTGGTGGTCCGCGAGGACCGGCCCGGCGACAAGCGGCTGGTCGCGTACGTCGTACCGGCCGCCGACGCGGCGGCGCCCGACCCGGCCGCGCTGCGCGGGTACGCCGCCGAGGTGCTGCCGGAGTACATGGTCCCGGCCGCGGTGGTGGTGCTGGACACCCTGCCGCTGACCGGCAACGGCAAGGTCGACCGGCGCGCCCTGCCGGCCCCCGACTACGCGGCCGGCTCCACCCGCCGGGCGCCGCGCACCCCGACCGAGGAGGCGCTCTGCGCGCTCTTCGCCGACGTGCTCGGCCTGCCCGAGGTCGGCATCGAGGACAGCTTCTTCGCCCTCGGCGGCCACTCCCTGCTGGCCACCCGCCTGGTCAGCCGGATCCGCACCGCGTTGAACGTGGAACTGGCCATCCGGGACCTGTTCGAGTCGCCGACCGTGTCGGGGCTCGCCGCCCGGCTCGGCGGTGCCCGGCAGGCCCGGCGGGCGCTGGAGCCGATGCCCCGCCCGGAGCGGATCCCGCTGTCGTACGCGCAGAACCGGCTCTGGTTCATCAACCGGCTCTCCGGCGCCGACTCGCCGTACAAGATCCCGATCCTGCTGCGGCTGACCGGCGAGCTGGATGTGGCCGCGCTGCGGGCCGCGCTGCGCGACGTGATCGGGCGGCACGAGAGCCTGCGTACCGTCTACCCGGA
Source organism: Micromonospora narathiwatensis (assembly GCF_900089605.1). NCBI lineage: Bacteria > Bacillati > Actinomycetota > Actinomycetes > Micromonosporales > Micromonosporaceae > Micromonospora > Micromonospora narathiwatensis. The sequence continues at coordinate 1,306,692 of NZ_LT594324.1, forward strand.
CGCCGACGGCGACCCGTACCAGGTGATCCTGACCGCCGAGGCGGCCTGCCCGGAGATCACCGTGGCGGCCGCCGACCCGGCCGAGGTCCGGGAGCTGATGCTCGCCGAGACCCGGCGCGGGTTCGACCTGGCCGTCGACCCGCCGCTGCGGGCCCGGCTGTTCGCTCTCGGCGGCGACGACCAGCCGGCCGGCGAGTACCTCCTGCTGCTGGTGCTGCACCACATCGCCGGTGACGGCTGGTCGATGGCCCCGCTGGGCCGCGACTTCACCGCCGCGTACGCCGCCCGGGTCGCCGGGCGGGCCCCGGAGTTCACCCCGCTGCCCGTCCAGTACGCCGACTACGCCCTGTGGCAACGCGAGGTGCTCGGCGACGAGTCCGACCCGGACAGCGAGATCGCGCAGCAGGTGCGGTTCTGGCGGGACGCGCTGGCCGGCGCGCCGGACGAGCTGACCCTGCCGGCCGACCGGCCCCGCCCGCCGGTCGCCAGCCACCAGGGCGGGATGCTGAACTTCGTCATCGAGCCGGCCCTGCACGAGCGGCTCAACGCGCTGGTGCACGCCACCGGGGCCAGCCTGTTCATGGTGTGCCAGGCGGCCCTGGCCGCCCTGCTCACCCGGCTCGGCGCCGGCACCGACGTGCCGATCGGCAGCCCGATCGCCGGCCGTACCGACGACGCGCTCGACGACCTGGTCGGCATGTTCGTCAACACGCTGGTGCTGCGTACCGACACCGCCGGCAACCCCACCTTCCGGCAGCTGCTGGACCGGGTCCGCGAGGCCGACCTGACCGCGTACTCGCACCAGGACACCCCGTTCGAGCGGCTGGTCGAGGTGCTCAACCCGCCCCGGTCGATGGCCCGCAACCCGCTGTTCCAGGTCATGCTGGTGTTGCAGAACAACGCCACGGTGGATCTGGACCTGCCGGGCCTGCGGGTCGCCGTGGACAACGTCGGGGCGCACGCGGCCCAGTTCGACCTGTCGATCGACCTCACCGAACGTCCGGCGGCCGGCGGCGGAATCGACGGCCGGCTGGACTACAGCCGGGACCTGTTCGACGAGAGCACCGCCGAGCGGATCCTCGCCGGATTCGTCCGGATGCTGGAGGCCGCCGTGGCCACCCCGGACGCCCCGATCGGTGCCGTCGACGTGGTCGGCCCGGCCGAACGGCGGCGGCTGCTGCACGACTGGAACGACACCGGCCGACCGCTGCCGGACGACGACCCGGTCACCCTGATCCGCGCGGTGGCCGCCGGGCGGCCCGACGCGGTCGCGGTGACCGACCCCCGGGAGACGCTCACCTACGCCGGGCTGCTCGCCCGGGCCGACGAGTTGGCCGCCCGGCTGCGGGCCGCCGGGTTCGGGCGCGGTTCGCTGGCCGCGCTGCTGACCGACCGGGGCGCCGACGCGATCACCGGGGTGCTGGCCGCGCTCACCGCCGACGGCGCCTACCTGCCGCTGGACCCGCGCTCGCCGGTGGCCCGCAACGCCGACCTGCTGGTCGACAGCGGCACCCGCTGGCTGCTGGTCGACCGGGCCCACGAGGCGCTGGCCGCCGAGGTGGTCGCCGCCGCCGGGGTGCCGGTCACCGTGCTGCCGCTGGCCCAGGCCGGCCCGCCGGCCGGTTCCGCCCCGCTGGCCGCCGGCCTGGCCGACCTGGCGTACGTCATCTTCACCTCCGGCTCCACCGGCCGGCCCAAGGGCGCGATGGTGCACCGGCGGGGGATGCTCAACCACCTGCTGGCCAAGGTGGAGGACCTGGACCTCACCGACGCCGACGTGGTGGTGCAGAACGCGGCGCTCACCTTCGACGTCTCGGTCTGGCAGATGCTCTCCTCGCTGGTCACCGGCGGCAGCGTCGACGTGGTCGACGACGACACCGCGCTGGACCCGGGTGCCCTGTTCGGCCGGGTGGACCGGCACGGGGTGACCATCCTCGAGGTGGTGCCGTCGCTGCTGCGTACCGCGCTGGACGCCTGGGACGCCGGCGCCCCGCTGCCCGAGCTGGCGACGCTGCGCTGGCTCATGGTCACCGGCGAGGCGCTGCCGCCGCAGCTGTGCCACCGCTGGCTGGCCCGGTTCCCGCAGATCCCGCTGATGAACGCGTACGGTCCGACCGAGTGCTCCGACGACGTCACGCACGCGGTCATCGCCACCCCGGCCGACGCCGACGCGGACCGGGTGCCGATCGGCCGGGCCATCCGCAACACCCAGCTGTACGTCCTCGACGCCAACCTGCAACCGGTGCCGCCCGGGGTGCCGGGGGAGCTGTGTGTCGGCGGGGTCGGGGTCGGCTTCGGCTACCTGGGCGACCCGCGCCGCACCGCCACGGTCTTCGTCGCCGACCCGTTCGCCGACCGGCCCGGCGCGCGCCTCTACCGCACCGGCGACCGGGTCCGGTACCGCCCCGACGGGCAACTGGAGTTCCTCGGCCGCAACGACGACCAGGTCAAGATCCGCGGCCAGCGGATCGAACTGGGCGAGGTCGAGGCGGCGCTGCGCGCGGCGTCCGGGGTGACCGCCGCCGCGGTGGCGGTGAACACCGACCCGGCCGGCACCAACCGGCTCGTCGGGTACGTCGTCGGCGACACCGACCCGGAGGCGGTACGCGACCACGTCGCCGCCCGGCTGCCGGACGCCATGGTGCCGTCGGTGGTGGTCCGGCTGGACGCGCTGCCGCTGAGCGCCAACGGCAAGGTCGACCGCAAGGCGCTGCCCGCGGTGGACTTCGGCTCCGGCGGCGGTCGGGCCGCCCGTACCCCGCAGGAGGAACTGCTCCGCGGCGTCTTCGCCGAGGTGCTCGGCGTCGAGCGGGTCGGCGTGGACGACGACTTCTTCGCCCTCGGCGGCCACTCGCTGCTGGCCACCCGGATCGTCAACCGGATCCGCGCGGTCTTCGGCGTGGAGCTGCCGATCCGGGCGGTCTTCGAGACCCCGACCGTGGCCGGCCTCGCCGCGCGGCTGTTGGCCGGCGGGGAGGCCCGCCCGCCGCTGCGCCCCGGCCCGCGCCCCGAGCTGGTGCCGGTGTCGTACGCCCAGCGTCGACTGTGGTTCCTCAACCGCTTCGACGACTCCGACGTCAGCTACAACGTGCCGCTGGCGCTTCGGCTCACCGGCGAGGTGGACCGGGCCGCGCTGCGCGCCGCGCTGGCCGACGTGACGGCCCGGCACGAGACGCTGCGTACCGTCTTCGTCGAGGTCGACGGCGAGCCGTACCAGCGGGTCCTCGACCCGGCGGCGGCCGCGCCGGCGCTGGCCGAGCACGACGTCACCGAGGCGGAGCTGCCGGCCGCGCTGGCCGCCGTGATCGGGCACCGGTTCGACCTGGCCGGCGAGCCGCCGCTGCGCGCCGACCTGTTCCGCCTCGCCGCCGACGAGCACGTCCTACTGCTGCTCATGCACCACATCGCCAGCGACGGGCAGTCGGCCGGGCCGCTCTCGGCCGACCTGGCCGCCGCGTACACAGCCCGGCGGGCCGGCCGGGCGCCGGACCTGCCCGCGCTGCCGGTCCAGTACGCCGACTTCGCGCTCTGGCAGCGCGCGGTGCTCGGCGACGAGGCCGACCCGGGCAGCCTGGTCAGCCGGCAGACCGGCTACTGGGCGCAGACCCTCGCCGGGCTGCCCGAGCAGCTGGAGCTGCCGGTCGACCGGCCCCGCCCGGCGGTGTCCAGCCGGCGCGGCGGCAGCGTGACCTTCGAGGTGCCGGCCGACCTGCACGCCCGGCTGGCCGGCCTGGCCCGCGAGCGGCAGGCGAGCCTGTTCATGGTGGCCCAGGCCGCCCTGGGCGCCCTGCTCACCCGGCTCGGCGCCGGCGAGGACATCCCGCTGGGCACGCCGATCGCCGGCCGGGTCGACGAGGCCGTCGACGGCCTGATCGGATTCTTCGTCAACACGCTGGTGCTGCGCACCGACACCGCCGGCGACCCGACCTTCGGCGAGCTGCTGGACCGGGTCCGCGCCACCGACCTGGCCGCGTACGCCCACGCGGACGTGCCGTTCGAGCGGCTGGTCGAGGTGCTCAACCCGACCCGGTCGGTGGCCCGGCACCCGCTGTTCCAGGTCGTGCTGGCGGTGCACAACCACGCCCGTCTCGACGTGGAGTTGCCCGGCCTGACCGTGTCCGGGCTGCCGGCGGGCACCGGCGGGGCCAAGTTCGACCTGAACGTCAGCCTCGCCGAGCGGCAGGACGACGCGGGCGCCCCGGCCGGGCTGGCCGGCCGGATCGAGTACAGCGCCGACCTGTTCGACCACCACACCGTCGAACGGATCGCCGACCGGCTGCTCACCGTGCTCGCCGCTCTCGCCGCCGACCCGGACCAGGCGATCGGCGCGGTCGACCTGCTCACCGGGGCGGAACGCGAGCAGGTGCTGGTGACCTGGAACGACACCGCCGCCCCGGTGCCGGCGGCCACCCTGCCGGAGCTGTTCGCCGCGCAGGTCGCCCGTACCCCGGACGCGCCGGCCCTGGTCGACGCGGACACCGAGCTGACCTACGCCGAACTGGACGCGTACACCAACCGGCTGGCCCGGCTGCTCGTCGAGCGCGGCGTCGGCCCGGAGCGGTTCGTCGCGGTGGCGCTGCCCCGCTCGGCCCGGCTGGTCTGCTGGCTGCTGGCGGTGCTCAAGGCCGGCGGCGCGTACGTGCCGGTCGACCCGGGCTACCCGGCCGACCGGATCGCCTTCATGCTCGCCGACACCGCGCCGGCGCTGCTACTCACCGACGCGGCCACCGTCGCCGAGCTGCCGGCGGACGGGGTGCCCCGACTGCTGGTGGACGACTGCGACCCGGACGTCTTCCCCGCCGAGGCGCTCGCCGACGCCGACCGGGTCGCGCCGCGGCTCAACAACCCGGCGTACGTCATCTACACCTCCGGCTCCACCGGCCGGCCGAAGGGCGTGGTGGTCGAGCACCGCTCGCTCACCGACTACCTCACCTTCGCCGGCGGCGACTACCGGGGCGTACGCGGCAGCGCGCTGCTGCACTCGTCGGTGTCGTTCGACCTGAGCGTCACCGGCATGTGGGTGCCGCTGACCGTGGGCGGCACGGTGCACGTGGCCGGCCTGGACGACGACCCGGCCACCCGGGAGCGGCTGCGCCGGCACGCCTGCACCTTCCTGAAGGCCACCCCCAGCCACCTGCCGCTGCTGGCCGCCCTGCCGGACGACTACGCCCCGACCGCCGAACTGCTGCTCGGCGGGGAGCTGCTGCTCGGCGAGGTGGTCGACGAGTGGCGCCGCGAGCATCCGGGCGTGGCGGTCTACAACATGTACGGACCGACCGAGACCACCGTCAACTGCACGGAGTACCGGATCGAGCCGGGTGCCGTGGTCCCGCCCGGTCCGCTGCCGATCGGCGGCCCGCTGGCCAACACCCGGCTGTACGTGCTCGACGCCCGGCTGCGGCCGGTGCCGCCCGGCGTGCCCGGTGAGCTGTACGTCGCCGGTGGCGGCCTGGCCCGCGGCTACCTGTCCCGACCGGGGCAGACCGCCGGGAAGTTCGTCGCCGACCCGTTCGGCGCGTCCGGTACCCGGATGTACCGCACCGGCGACATCGTGCGGTGGACCGACACCGGGGAACTGATGTTCCTGCGTCGGGTCGACGACCAGGTCAAGCTGCGCGGGTTCCGGATCGAGCTGGGCGAGATCGAGGCGGTGCTGGCCGGCCACGAGGACGTGGCCCGCTGCGCGGTGATCGTCCGCGAGGACCGCCCCGGCGACCAGCGGCTGGTCGGGTACGTCGTACCGGCACCCGGCCGGGCCCCGCACCCGGCGCTGCTGCGCGCGGCCGTGGCCGAGGCGATGCCGGAGTACATGGTGCCGGCGGCCGTGGTGGTCCTGGACGAGCTGCCGCTGACCCCGAACGGCAAGCTGAACCGGGGTGCCCTGCCGGTGCCGGACGCCGCCGACACCGGGGCCGGCGCCGAGCGACGCGCCCCGCGCAGCCACCGGGAGCGGGTGCTGTGCGGCCTCTTCGCCGAGGTGCTCGGTGTACCCGAGGTGGGCATCGACGACGGCTTCTTCGACCTGGGCGGCCACTCGCTGCTGGCCACCCGCCTGATCAGCCGGGTACGCGCCACCTTCGCGGTGGACCTGGCGATCCGGACGCTGTTCGAGGCGCCGACGGTGGCCGAGCTGGCCGACCGGCTCGACACCGCCGACGACGGCCGGGGCGCGTTCGACGTGCTGCTGCCGCTGCGCCGGCACGGGGCCCGGCCGCCGCTGTTCTGCGTCCACCCGGCCAGCGGTTTCAGCTGGTCGTACTCGGGTCTGATGGGGCACCTCACCGACCGGCCCATCTACGGCCTCCAGTCGCGGGGCCTGGCCGAACGCGAGGAGCTGCCGGCCGACGTCGGGCGGATCGCCGAGGACTACCTGGCCCGGATCCGCGAGATCCAGCCGACCGGCCCGTACCACCTGCTGGGCTGGTCGTTCGGCGGGCTGATCGCCCACGAGATCGCCGCCCGGCTGCGGGCCGACGGCGAGCGGGTGGCGCTGCTGGCGCTGCTGGACTCGTTCCCGAAGACCGAGGCGGAGCGGGCCGAACCGGCGATCCTGAACCGGACCGAGTTCCTGGCCGGGATGCTGCAACTGGCCGGCTACCCGGCCGACGCCGCCGACGCCCAGCCGGTCGACGAGGAGCGGGTCGCCGAGCTGCTCAGCCGCAACGAGGGGGTGCTCGGCCGGCTGGAGGCCCGGCACGTCACCGCCCTGTACGAGGTGTTCGCCAACAACTCCCGGCTGGCCCGGGAGCACCGGCCGGGGCACGTCGACCTCGACGCGCTGCTCTTCGTCGCCACCCGCGACCGGGCGCCCGGTACGGACCCGGTGGCGGCCTGGCGGCCGCACCTGTCCGGCGCGGTACGGGTGCACGACGTCGACTGCCAGCACAACGACATGACCCAGCCGGAACCGCTGGCCGCCATCGGCCGGGTACTGGCCGAGCGCCTGCGCGCGATCGACACCGATTCCGAGCGAGAGGAAGAACCGCGATGAGCAGCAACCCGTTCGAGAACGAGGAGGGCCGGTACGTGGTGCTGGTCAACGACGAGGGGCAGCACTCGCTGTGGCCGTCGTTCGTGCCGGTGCCCGACGGCTGGCGGACCGCCTTTGGCGAGGACAGCCGGCAGGCCTGCCTCGACCACGTCGAGCGCGAGTGGACCGACATGCGCCCGAAGAGCCTGATCGCCGCGATGGCCGCCGACGGCACCGCCGCGGACCGCTAGGAGGACGGGATGGAGCAGCGCACCGCGCTGGTCACCGGCGGCTCGCGCGGCATCGGCCGCGCGGTGGCGCTGCGGCTGGCCGACGACGGGTACGACGTGGCGTTCTGCTACCGCAGCGGTGGCGAGGCGGCGGCGGAGACGGCCGACGCGATCAAGCAGCGGGGTGTCCGCTGCTTCCACGCCCCCTGCGACGTGGCCGACCCGGAGGCGGTGACGGAGTTCGTCGCCGCCGCCGAGGCGGACCTCGGCCCGGTGGAGGTGCTGGTCAACAGCGCCGGCATCGTCCGGGACAAGCCGCTGGTGCTGATGCCGTTCGCCGACTGGGCGGCGGTGGTGGACACCAACCTCACCGGCACCTACAACTTCTGCCGGTCGGTGGTGTTCGGCTTCATGAAGCGCAAGCGCGGCACGGTGATCAACATGTCCTCGGTCGCCGGGGTGTACGGCAACGCCACCCAGGCCAACTACTCGGCCAGCAAGGGCGGGATCAACGCGATGAGCCGCTCGCTGGCCAAGGAACTCGGCCCGTACGGGATCCGGGTGAACGTGGTGGCGCCCGGGTTCATCGAGACGGACATGACCGCCGCCCTGCCCGAGAAGGCCCGCGCGAAGGCCGTCGGGATGGTCCCGCTGCGCCGGCTCGGCCAGCCGACCGACGTCGCGGAGCTGGTCTCCTTCCTGGCCTCCGACCGGGCCGCGTACATCACCGGGCAGGTGTTGCAGGTCGACGGCGGGATCGTGCTCTGACGACCCGAGCCGACCCTGAGCCGGCCTCGAGCCGACCCCGGTGCAATACCGCCAGCGGACCAGAGGAGGAGGGCCATGAGCCGCAGTTTCGCCGCGCCACTGGACGCGGTCGACGAGGTGGAGCCCGGCACGGACGGGGTCACCGCGACCAAGCGGATCGTGGCCACCGACCCGTACCTGGAGGGGCACTACCCCGGCTTCCCCATCTACCCGGGGGTGTTCACGCTGGAGTCGGTCTTCCAGGCGGCCCGGCGGGCGGTCGAGGCCGAGCGCGGCCCGGACGTCGGGGTGTCGGTGGCCGCCGTGCGGTCGGTGCGGTTCAAGGCGCCGCTGCTCCCCGGTGACGTGCTCACCGTCTCCTGCCGGCTGAGCGACGACCCGGACGACCCGGGGCGGGTCCGGGCGGTCGCCGACTGCCGCCGCCGCGACGGCGCGGCCACCGCGAAGGTCACCCTGGAGCTGCGGGTGGGGGCGGGGTCGGCCGATGCTTGAGTACGCCGACCTCACCGCGATCCTGCCGCACCGGCACCCGATCCTCCAGGTCGACCGGGTGCTCGAGGTGGAGCCCGGCCGCCGCATCGTGGCGATCAAGGCGGTCAGCGGCAGCGAGCCGTGCTTCGCCGGGCTCGCCGACGGCCTGCCGACGGCCGCGTACGCCTATCCGGCGTCGCTGATCGTGGAGTCGCTCGGGCAGGCCGGGGCGGTGCTGTGGATGCTCTCCGCCCGGGCCACCGGCGAGACCACGGAGGGCACCCTCGTGTTCGGCGCGGCCCGGGACTTCGAGTTCCTCGGCGCCGCGTACCCGGGCGACGTCATGCGCCACGAGGTGGTCGTGGAGTCGCTCAAGCCCAACAGCGCGGTCATGCGCGGCGAGACCTGGGTCGGTGAGCGGCGGATCGCCGTCGTCGGCTCGATGCTCGCGGTCGCCCGGCCGGACACCGAACTGGCCGCCGGGCCTACCGGCTGAGCCAGCAACCACACCCAGAGAAGGGAAGCAGCACGATGACCCAGGTCATGAGCAACCGGATGAACGAGTTGCGCGAGGTCGTCGCCGAGGTGCTCGAGGTCGAGCCCGAGGAGATCACCGAGACCAGCCACTTCGTCGACGACCACGACGCGGACTCGCTGCGGGCCATCGAGATCCTGGCCCGGCTGGAGAAGATGTACAAGATCGAGATCCCGCAGACCGAGCTGCCCAAGATGGAGAACCTGCGCGCCGTCCACGACGTCGTCAAGCAGTACGCCGGCTGGCAGGACTGACCCACACATGACCGCCCCGGTCCCGCCGCGGGGAGCCGCCACGAGCTGGCGACCCCGCGGCGGGCGAGGCTCGGAGGTACGCCGTGACCTGGTATCCCGTCGTCGAGGTGGAGCGCGACGGCGAAACCCTCGCCGTGCACCGTGGCCCGGGCAGCGGCCCGCCGCTGGTGCTCGTCCACGGCCTGGAGGACTCCTGGCACACCTGGCAGCCGTTCGTCGACGCGCTGCGCGGTGACGTCCCCTTCACCCCGTACGCCCTCGACCTGCCCTGGCGGGCCGGCGCCGCGTACGCCTGGGTGCACCGCACCGTCCCGGCGGCCCTGCTGCGGCACGCCCTCGCGCTGCTCCCGGAGCCGCCCGCCCTGCTGGTCGGCCACTCGTTCGGGGCGAACGCGCTGCTGGAACTCCTCGCCGAGGCGGACCGCCCGACACCAGAGGCAGCGGTGCTCCTCGCCCCGTACTTCCGACCTCCCGACGACCCGGTCGACTGGCGGCTCTACGACCGGGAACTCGCCCGGTTCCGCGCGGTGATCGGGGAGGGGATCCGGCTCAAGCTGGGCGAGCGGCGGCGCACGCTGGACCCGGAACTGGCCGACACCATGGTCGCCAAGGCCCTCGACCGGGTCGGCCCGCTCGGCTTCGTCGCCCTGCTCCGCCAGTTCATCACCACCACCGACCTGCCGCTCGACACCGTCACGGTGCCGACCCTGGTGATCAGTGGTGCCACCGACGCCGCGCTCGCCGGCGCCCGCACCGACGCGTTCCGCCGGGCGATGCCGGTGGCGACCGTGCACACCAGGTCCGACGGCGGGCACTTCTGCCACCTGGAGCAGGCCGCCGCCGTGACCGCCGAGATCCGGCGCTTTCTCGCGGTGCCCGTACCGACCGTCGCCTGAACCCGAGGAGACCCCCGACAATGCGTAAGCCGCCCCGGCTCTACTTCTCGTTCCGCAGCCCGCGCAGCTGGCTCGCCGTACGCCAGCTCACGGAACGCTGGCCGGAAGCGCCGGACGCCATCACCTTCGTGCCGCACTGGGTACCGGATGACGGGCTGCGCGCCGCGCTGGCCGAGGCGAACTCGGACTTCCTGGACACGCCGATCAGCCGGGCCAAGCACGAGTACCTGCTGGCCGACACCAACCGGCTGGTGGAGCGGTTCGGCTACCGGATGGTGTGGCCGGCGGACATGGACGTCGACTGGGCGGTGCCGCACCTGGCCTGGCTGTACGCCCAGCAGCAGGGGCGCGGCTGGCCGTTCTACCAGGCGGCGGTGCGCGCCCGCTGGGAACGTGGCGAGAACATCAGCGACCCGGTGGTGCTGGCCGGCATCGCGGCCGAGGCGGGGATCGACCCGGACGCGGCGAACGCCGCCGTGGCCGACCCGGTCCTGCGCGAGGCGGCCGTGCGGGCCCTCGCCAGCGCGTACGACGACGACATCTTCGCCGTGCCGTACTTCATGGCCGGCCGGCACCGGTTCTGGGGCCTGGAGCGCCTCGACGGGTTCCTCGACGCCCTGGCCACCGCCGGGGTACGCCGGTGACCGTGCCGGCACCGGCCCGCCCGGCCCCGGCCGGCGGTGGCCGTACCGTGCTGCTCGGCACGGTCTCCTCCGACGCGCACACCTGGAATCTGGTGTACCTGCAACTGCTGCTGGAGGAGGCCGGGCACCGGGTGATCAACCTCGGCGCCTGCGTGCCGGAGGAGCTGTTCGCCGCCGAGTGCCACCGACACGACCCGGACCTGGTGGTGGTCTCCAGCGTCAACGGGCACGGCTGCACCGACGGCAAGCGGCTGGCCGCCGTGCTGCGTGCCGACCCGGCGCTGGCCGACGTGCCGATCGTCATCGGCGGCAAGCTCGGCGTCGCCGGCCGGTTGACCGGTACGCAGGTCGACGAGCTGTTCGCGGCCGGCTACACCGCCGTCTTCGACGACGGCGCCGACCGGGACCGGTTCCTGGAGTACCTCGGCCGCCTCGAACTTCCCGTGGCCGGACGGGCGGCGTGAGCGCCGGGGGAGCCGGCGTGCCGCGCGGACCGTTCGCCGCGGCCGTCGCCGCCGCCCGGGCCCGGGGCGAGCTGGTCGTGCAGCCCCGGATGGGCTTCGGCGACCCGGCCGCGATGCGGGCCGGGCTGACCGCGGTGGCCCGGGCCCGGGCGACGACCGCGGGCACCGTCACGCTGGACAGCTACACCCGGGTCGGGGACCAGGCGGCGGCGGTACGCGCGCTGGCCGACGGGTCACCCCTGAACGGCTATCCGATCGTCGCGCATCCGGTGGAGGTGACCCGCTGGGTGCTCGCCGCCGCGCAGCGGTACGGCATGCCGGTGCAGGTACGACACGGTTCGGCGCTGCCCGAGGAGATCTTCGCCGCGCTGCTGCGTACCGGGGTGGACGCCACCGAGGGCGGCCCCGTGTCGTACTGCCTGCCGTACAGCCGGGTGCCGCTGCGCGACGCGGTCGACAGTTGGGCGCGCTGCTGCGCCGCCTACACCCGGCTGCGCGACGTCGGCGTCGAGCCGCATCTGGAGAGCTTCGGCGGCTGCCTGCTCGGGCAGCTCTGCCCGCCCAGCCTGCTGGTCGCGGTGACCGTGCTGGAGGGGATGTTCTTCCGGCAGCACGGGCTGCGCAGCGTGTCGTTGAGCTACGCCCAGCAGACCTGCCCGGAGCAGGACGAGGAGGCGCTGGCCGCGCTGCGCCGGCTGGTCGACGAGCTGCTGCCCGAGCTGGACAGCCACATCGTGCTCTACACCTACATGGGGGTGTATCCGCGTACCAGCGAGGGGGCGCTCGGGCTGCTCGGCGCCGCCGCCCGGCTCGCCGTACGCGGGGGAGCGGCCCGGCTGATCGTGAAGACCCCGGCCGAGGCGCACCGCATCCCGACGATCGAGGAGAACGTGGCGGCGCTGGAGCACGCGGCCCGGGTCGCCGCCGCCGAGCCGCCGGCCACGACCGGCGTCGAGGACACCGGGATCTACGCCGAGGCGCGGGCGCTGATCGAGGCGGTGCTGGACCTCGGTTCGGACGTCGGGGTGGGCCTGGTGCGGGCCTTCGAACGCGGCCACCTCGACATTCCGTACTGCCTGCATCCGGACAACGCGGGCCAGGCGCGCGGCTACATCACCGCCCGGGGGCGGCTGGCGTGGGCGCGGGCCGGCCGGATGCCGGTCCGGGTCGACCGGGCGGCCGGGGGACGGCCGGCGGAGATGACCAGCGACGGCCTGCTCACCGCGCTGTCGTACGTGGCCACCCGGTACGACCAGGCGGCACCGCCGGCCGTCGGGCCCGCGGAGTCCGTCCCGGCGCTGCCCCGCTGAGCCGCCCGCTCGCCGATCTGGATCCTCGACGGGTTGAACCGCAGGTCAGGGCGTCGTCACAACAGGTGAAACGCGCCAGATCGCTACGAAGGTGACGACTCCGGGTCGGAGGATCAGCGGGGGAGATGATCGCCTTCTCCGGGGCGTCTCTGGTGGGAGGCACTGCGATGATCAACAGGCGTGGCGTACTGCGGGCCGGCACCGTGGGGGCCCTGGGTACCGGGATGGTGGGCCTGCTGTCACCGCCCGCCGCCGCCGCGCCGCCGGCCGAGGCGGTGGAGCGGGTCAGCCGGCGGGACTGGGCGCGGCTGGCTGACGCACTGTCGCCGCGTTCCACCCTCTACCTGCCGGTGGACTCCGGCTACCCGCCGCTGGCGCTTCCGTTCAACCATCGGTACGCCGGGATCCGTCCTGCCGGAATCGTGGCCTGCGCCACCACCGGGGACGCCCGGGAGGCGATCCGCTGGGCCCGCTCGGTGGGGTTGCCCGCCGTACCCCGCTCCGGGCTGGGCCACAACTACGCCGGCTACTCCGCCACCACCGGCCTGCTGCTCAACATGGCTCGGATGAAGAGGATCGTCTCCGCCCCGCTGCCGGGCGCCCGCTCCCGGACCCGGAGCTACGGACCGATCAAGGTCACCCATGGCGCGGGTACCGTCACCGTGGGAGCCGGGGTCACCAACGCCGACCTGCACCCGTTGCTGGAGGACCTGGGCAGGTTCGTGCCGACCGGCCGCTGCCCCACGGTCGGGGTGGCCGGGCTGGTGCTCGGCGGTGGCATCGGCTTCAGCGACAAGATGTTCGGCCTGACCTGCGACCGGCTGGTCTCGACGACCGTGGTGCTCGCCGACGGCCGCGTGGTGGAGGCCAGTCAGGACGCGCATCCCGACCTGTTCTGGGGCTGCCGTGGCGGCGCGGGGAACAACTTCGGTGTCCACACCTCCTTCACGTTCCAGTACGAGCAGTTCCAGGGCAACGTCGGCTTCTACCAGTTGCGCTGGAGTCTGGACTCCGTCCTGCCGGTGCTCGCCACCGCGCAGCGGATCGCCGTGAACACCCTGCACGACAAGCGGTTCCACCTCCGCGTCGGTATCGGAACCCACGGGACCACCCGGGACCAGATCCACGCCAACGCCAACGTCAACGCCATCGGCCAGTACTACGGCCCCCTCGACGGGCTGCTCGCCATCCTGGCTCCGCTGCTCGCCATCGGCACGGCCGAGGAGCGCGCCGGCAACAGCGCGTCCGTCCGTGAGGTCACTCCGGGGCAGGCGAGCGTGCTGTTGAGCGCCACCACCCCGGTGGAGAAGTTCGCCGCCAAGTCGGCGGTTCTGCACTCCCGGACGCTCCTGACCGACGAGCAGGTCGGTGCCGCCGCCGAGCGGCTGCTGGACTGGCCGGGCAGCGACAACCCGGACGGGGCCGGGTTCGCGATGTTCGCCCTCGGCGGCGAGATCAACCAGGTGCCGTCGGGCGCGACGGCGTTCGTGCACCGGAACGGTGTGTTCATCCTCGCTGCCGAGACCTCCTGGGCGGACTATGACCCGCCCTGCGTCGCCACGGCGAACCTGCACTGGCTCCGCGAGTTCTACCACGACATCTACGGCGACACGCCTCCCCGGGACTCGTACCAGAATTTCCCGGATCCGACGTTGAAGGACTGGCGGCGGGCCTACTACGGCGCGAACTACGACCGGCTGGTCCGGGTGAAGCGGAAGTACGACCCGACCGACTTCTTCAGCTATCCCCAGGGGATCGGCTCCTGACCTCACCGCGAGCCCGCCCCGGACCGAACGGCGGCGCGGTGCGTCGCCGGCCGGTCGGGGTCAACCCATGGCGGCGGGGTCGAACCCGCGACGCTCGACCAGGACCAGCCAGTTGCCCGAGTTGTCGCGGGCGACCGCCTCCACCCCGTACGGCCGCTCGGCCGGCTCCTGGATGAACTCGACGCCCTTGGCGCGCAGTTCCTCGTAGGTCTTGCGGCAGTCGTCCACGTCCAGCCCGAGGCCGAACAGGCTGCCCTCGTCCTGGGCGCGCCGCAGGGTGGCCGCCACCTCCGGCGAGTACGGCGGGCCGGGCAGGGTCAGTTGCACCTGCAGTTCCGGCTGGGTCGGGTGGGTGATCGTGCACCAGCGGTAGGCGCCGCCGCCGACGGTGATGTCGGTCTGCTCGACGAACCCGAGCACGTCGAGGTAGAACGCCTTGGCCGCGTCGATGTCCTTGACCAGCAGGCTGATGATCGAGATGTTGGTAATCATGCGACCAGGCTAGGAAATGGCTGGTCAGGCCGCCTTCTCTTCGCTTGCGGAGCGGCGTCGCTCGGTGAGCCCCCACATCAGCAGGAAGCATCCCGGGATCCGCGGCGCCCCGGTCGCGGACCAGCGGCGCTGGAACTCGCTCGGTGTCTCCCCGACCAGATCACGGAACCGGCTGCTGAACGAACCGAGGCTGGCGTATCCGACGGCGTGGCAGATCTCGGTGACGGTGAGGTTGGTGGCGCGCAGCAGGTCCTGCGCCCGCTCGATCCGCCGGCGGGACAGGTACGCGGCGGGGGACAGACCGTACGTGACGGTGAAGAGCCGCTGGAAGTGGTACTTGCTGACCCCGGCCACCGTGGCGACGGCGGCCAGGTCCAGCGGCTCGGCGTAGTGCCGGTCCATGTGGTCCCGGGCCCGGCGCAGGTGGACCAGCAGGTCGGCCGGGGCGCGGCGCGGCGGGATGCTCATCGGGACCGAGGGTAGGCGGTCGGCGGCGTCCCGCGTTCCTCCGGGCGGCCGTGCCGGTTCATGTCGGCGACGGCCAGCCCGGTCACGGTCGCGCCTCCGGGTGGCTCGTCCCCCGTTGGCCCGGCCGGGGGCGGACGGTGGGGGAGAGCGCCGGCGGGACGGTGACCTGCGGGTCCGCCGTGGCGGCCTCCGGCGGGGCGGGCGGTACGGCCAGGGCGAGGATGAGGTCGAGGACGGTGGCCGGGTCGTGCAGCCGGTCGCCGTACAGCTCGCGCAGCTTGCCCATCCGGTAGCGGACGGTCTGCGGGTGCACGAACAGGTCGGCCGCCACGTCGTCGCGGCGGCCCTGGTGCAGCAGCCAGGACCGCAGCGTCTCGGCGAGCCGGTGCGCGGTGGCCGGGGGCAGCGACGCCAGCGGGCGCAGCGCCTGGG